>CABQNT010000031.1:0-12625 GCA_902465605.1 uncultured Prevotella sp. | reverse complement strand
TCTGTTCAGAACGAAACTCCAGAATTTAAAAGTATTCTCACCTTTGTTCGTTTCTTGTAAGAATTGAACGGTTCGTAAAAATTCACCCATGAGTGCTATAAAAAAAACACTCATGCTTCTTGTACTACTTCTGTCTTTATGTAAATCTTTTCAAAGATCGCTTCTTTGTAACGCTAACGCAACTTTTAGTGCGAAAGCGAGTGCAAAGGTAATACGAAAAACAATACCCTCCAAACAAATGAGCAAAAAAGTTTGGAAAAAGATAATAATTTAACGTTTGTTTGCGATTCCACCTTTTATATATGAGCATTTATGAGAATATTAGAGTGAAACATAATGAATCACGAAGCGAGGTAATTACGCACAAAATGTACATTTTTTATCATGAAAATAGCCCTTAAAACGGCTCATCAAAACTTACAATATAGAAAAAATCAATAGGCAAAGAGGGAGCAAACAAGAGATGAGTAGGTAAGAAAAAAACAGCTTTTGATGTAAAAGCAATGAGTTATTCATTCCATCTACATCCTTATTAACGGGCAATTTACAGGCAATTGCACGTCAAAAGCATGGATATTACAGGCTTAACTCAATGCTTTTGGTCTCAAATAGTGAAGGAATGAAATGGAAAACGACAAGAGAAGACTGTAACTACCTATAAATAAATAACATACTACACTTGTTCATATTTGGCTAATTTGCACACAGCAACGTATCTGCTTGTCTACAAGCCAAGGATTCAACATCTTGTTGTTAAATAAAAATCATATTCAATCAGCACTTCTACTTCATGAGGGCAAAAGGATTTTACAATTGTAACAAACCCAGAACCAGCAAGAAAAGAAACGTCTACATCATTTCATTCACAGCAAAAATTGAATAGCGCACCAGCCTGACATGCCGTCCGAGCCTCATTATTCGTCGCTAGTTTTAAACAAAAGCGCATCTTCGGCCATTACCTTCTGTAGCTGCTTAGCATTCGGTTTGAACGATGCGTAGGTTAAATAGCCGGCCACAGCTCCACCCACCACGGGGACAATCTTGCTCAAGCGCTTGGTCAAAGAGCCTTTGGTTACTCTCCCACGCACCCATTTCGACATGCTTTTTACAAAGGGAAGCCAAACATTGGTAGGCACATTGACCTGTGGCAAACGAGACGCCATGTCCTCGGAAATCGAACGTGCCACCTGCTTTACGGCTTGATTAGCAACATCCGACCCCAGCATCGCGCCTAAGAAGATGGTCAATAAATCATAAGCTGAATCCTTCATCTTGCCATCTCTGCCCATCAGATCTGGATAGCCGTATAGATAGGCCAACTTTTGAGCAATAATCAAAGTGTGATAATAATACTGCACCAGGTCAACGGGTATGGCAACAAACACCGCTGCCCCACCAGGTATGCCTGTTACCGTGGAAACAAGGGTCGCCCTCTTGGCCTCTTTGTTGATGTAATCATCAGCGATTTTTGCGATTAATTTTTCCGAAACGACATCAATCGGCCGTTGCAAGGCAGCCTTTTTGATTTCCTCGTCGGTACAATGAGGACGCAAAGCCTCCACTAAAAATTCAACTCTATCAACCTTGGCCCCTGGGATATTCAAGATGGCAAACATGAGTTTGCTCCACCTTGTCACTTCTTTATTTTCCTGATTTTCCATCGTTCAATCGTTTTTAGCCACACTTTGAATCGGCAAACCTACACTTAACATTAGGCCAACAGAATCATAGCGGCGAACATCGTTTAGCCACAAAGATAACAAAAAAAACGATAAACAGACACATTTGTCAGCATAAATATTCACGGCAGCATATCCTGTGAAGACCAAATTGAACAGAATGCACATCTTGTACGACCACCTATTACACTTGCTCAGTTGCACCTTATATTAATATGTGACTATCATGCTGTGACATGTGTTCATCTTGGCCATCATCACGGTAAAGTTTTCTCATAAAGTATGAAAGTTCCATACTCGAGAGGTTGTGCCAGCATTCCCTAACCACGCCAATTTCAGAGAAATGGGCACTCTCTATTTTGAAGTTGAATCTATTAAAATAAAAAAAACGTTTTTTTCTATGGTTTTCTATAAAACTTTACTATATTTGCAAACGACTATCTGGAGGTTTGTGAAAATCTCTAATTAGTTTAGTTAAGTCTAGTTTAGTTTTTGTGTTGGTTGGGGGTTACCGATTGGTAGCCCCCAAGTTTTTGATTGTCCCCGCAAGAGCCGTGTTTTATGGTTGAATGTCCCAAATATGGCCTAATAGCGGGAATGATAGAAGGTTCATTCATTTACTTTCAACATACAATCTCGCAGCGTGGATAACACATCTGCGAGATTGTAGATGATCGTAGTGCGGCCTTTATACCATCAGTAGTGATGGTCATATTGATGATAAAAGCCAATAAAGTCTACAGCGTGATGGCGGCGCCGGCCACGACCCAGATTCCTGGTTGTGGCACGTTGCCTGCATCCATGTAGGTTTTGTTTAAGACATTGTTGACATTGAGGTACGCCTTCCAGTTGCTTTCGTTCCACGTCAGCCGTGCGTCCACCACGCTATAAGGCTTGTACGAGTGAGCCACACCCTCTCTATCCTTGTAGCTTCCCATACGGTCGAGGTAGCGACAAGACACGCCTAAATCCAATTTGCCAATGAGATGCAGCTGTGCATCAGCCACAAACTTGTGCTTGAGATACTCCAAGACGTATTTGCTGACAATGCCTTTTTCCTCCTTGTGGTCTTGATGGATAAAGGAATAACCCAAAGACACTTTCTTCAAAAAGCGCTGTGATGGCAGGATGTGCAAGAAATTAAAGTCGAAACTGCTCTCAACACCCAACGAATTAATCACGCCAAAGTTGACACTCTTCCACACCAATTCATTTTTTTCATTGCGAGTACCGTCTTGTATCCAGTCTATCAGGTTTTTGTGATGATTGTAATACACGGCTGCTTTGGCGTTGATGTAAGGGTTGTCCAACCTGATACCTCCCTCGAGGGCGGATAATTCCTCCGGTTTAAGGTGCTTGTCGGCCTTGTGACCACCTACAGAATAGAACAATTCCGTCATGGATGGCATGCGCAGCGAGGTGTTGTACGAGGCATAAAGCTTAAAGGCATCACCGATTCGATAGCTCATATCTACCCCTGGATACACGCGCATGTTCATGTTCGCCTGACTGTTTTTCACGGCAATCAAGCCCGCCGAAAGGGTAAACCTATTGAGCAGCACGTTATGTTCGAATACAAATTGCGTATTAGTGCGCTGCAGTCCGTTGGTGTACTGACGGTCAGTGCCATGAATGGGCTGTGGGTTATCAAGTTTCTCCCCAAGGTTTCCACTCATTAAATCTTCGTGTCTCAGCTCAGCACCGAAGGCTGTTCTACCCCCAACCCAATCAAAGTAGGCATTCAGATTGACGCCATACACGTCAGTTCGGTGATAGTTGAAGGGATATTTGTCAGGCTCGCCACGAAACAACTCGAACCTATCCATGCCTCGATTCCAATAAACAGACGGGCGAAGGTGAAACATACCTTGCTTGTTCTCGGCTTGTATGGCTGTAAACGTCTTGAAAGTATGCTCAAACTGGTTGTCCCATTTCACCCCATAGAACGTGTTTGCGCCAAAATCTTTCAAGCTCATGCCGGCATGCCACCTTACATCAACCCAACTGTCTTGATAGCTTCCTTGATAAAACGACTTGAGCGTACGGTAATCAGCATTCAGGTTACCAGCCTTGCTGCGTGAATAACCATCGCTTCGAGTAGCAGAGAGAGAAAGTTGGTTGTTCCACTTGTCACGGGCGATGTTGCCCCTTAGACCTGTGGAGAGATAGCCATACGATCCACTCTCCATGCGAACTGTGAGTGAAGTGCGGGCTGCCGCCTTGGTAACAATGTTGATGGCACCTAATAAAGAAGATGTGCCATAAACCCTACCTGCTGGGCCTTCCAAGACTTCTATGCGTTCGATTTCGCTCAAATCGACAGGCATGTCGAACGCATTGTGCGCGGTTTGCGCATCGCAGATATTGATACCATTCAACAGAATGGTGACCTGCTCCGAGTTTCCGCCACGGATACCCACATCGGTCAATGCTCCCAAGGGTCCTTTTTGGCGGACATCTACCCCTATTGCTAATTTCAATAGGTCATTCACACTTTGTACCGGAGCCGATTCAATATTCTTTCGGTTCAGTACAGTTACCATTCTCGATTGCTGACTAACGGTCAGCGGAGCGCGCGAGCCGGTGACGACCACCTCTTCGAGCTTCACTTCCTGGCGTGCAAGGCTGTCTCCTTCCAAGTCGTGGCGCACACTTACGCCATCGGCCTTGGCGTAAGTCAATGTGCTTACGCTAAGGACACTAATTAAAACTTCTTTGCCAAGAGCAGCGAAGAGCGAATATCCTTTGCGGTTAAAATGCTTGAACCACAGCGGATTGCGCTTGTTAAACTGTTCTTTTACCATGTTTGTAAATTAAAAATCACGGCAAAGTTAATGAAAAAGAGACACAACCCCACTTTTCAAAGGGTACAAAATAAGAGAAAAGTGGGGCTTTTGTTGTTGGATTGTTTCAAGATCATTGAATCATATCTCATAGCACCTTTCAAGCCATTGTGCACATAACGCTTAGAATCCAGATACACTATAACCTGTCTATCACAGGTCAGAGTCATCACAATCACTTTGAAACTTAGGGATGAGCAAACTGAAAGAGCTACTTCAACCTACTTAACAATATTCCCCAAGATGCTGCGAGTGATTTCACGCGTCATGGTACGAGTAGCAGCCGAAGTGGCATTTTTAACAGCACGCTCAGTGGCAGTCTTGCGAGAACGCGATTTTTTACCCGTCACCTGGTTAGAAACTGCCGTTCCTAATACCGAGGCAAAGGTGGCTGTGAGGGCGGTGATGACCGATTTCAACACCTTACTAAACAGGCTGTTGCCATTACCGGCCGCGGCTTTCGGTGCTGATTTTTCTTCTTCTACAGGCGTGTTTTGCTGTGCCTGCTGTTCCATTTTGAGGAGTTGTTCGTATGCACTTTCACGATCAAAGGGCTGGTCGTATTTACTTCCCAAGCTCGATTGAGCGATAATAGCTTTGCGCTGTTCGTCCGTGATGGCCCCAATTTGACTCAATGGAAACAGCATTTTGGCCCGTTCAACTATCTGTGGTGCCCCTTTCTCATCCAAGAACGACACCAAGGCCTCGCCTGTTTCAAGGTTTGTAATAGCCTCTTCGGTTTTAAAGGCAGGGTTTGCACGGAACGTTTCCGCAGCACTCTTCACCGCTTTCTGATCTTTTGGTGTATAAGCACGAAGCGCATGTTGCACGCGATTGCCTAACTGTCCGAGTATGTTGAGCGGTATATCCGTAGGACTCTGGGTGATTAAGTAGATGCCCACGCCCTTGCTTCGGATGAGGCGTATCACTTGTTCTATCTTATCAATCAAAGCTTTCGACGTACCTTCAAAGAGCATGTGTGCCTCATCAAAGAAGAATACCAGCTTAGGCAGTGGTTGATCGCCCACTTCGGGCAACGTTGTGTAGAGTTCAGAGATTAACCAAAGCAAAAAAGTGGAATAGAGTTTCGGCTGCATCATCAGTTTATCGGCGGCCAAAACATTCATAATTCCTTTCCCTCCTTCGGTCTGCAACAGGTCATGAATGTCGAAAGAGGGTTCACCAAAGAACAAGTCGGCACCCTGACTTTCCAACTGGAGCAGTGCACGTTGGATGGCTCCGATAGAAGCAGAGGAGATGTTTCCATACCTCGTGGTGTACTCCTTGGCGTGCTGACCTACGTAGTCGAGCATGGAACGCAAATCCTTCATGTCGATAATCAGCAATCCTCGGTCGTCAGCCACACGGAACACGATGTTAAGAATGCCCGCCTGCGTATCGTTGAGTTCAAGGAGACGCGTCAGCAGTTCAGGTCCCATCTCCGAAATGGTGGCACGCATGGGATGCCCTTGCTCGCCATATACATCGAAAAACCGCACCGGACAAGACTGGAACTGCGGATTGGCGATGCCAAATTCTGCCATTCGTTTCTCAATAAAACCTGTGAGATGGCCCGCCTGACTGATACCCGACAAATCGCCTTTCATGTCAGCCATGAAGCAGGGTACGCCCGCCTGGCAGAACGATTCTGCCATCACTTGCAGGCTAACGGTTTTTCCTGTTCCCGTTGCTCCTGCCACCAATCCGTGTCGATTGGCCATTTTTCCATTCATCACAATAGGGCCTTGTTGCCCATGTGCAATGTATAATCCTTGTTCTTGCGTATACATGATGTGTTACTGATAAAATTATTCCGGGTAAAGAGTTCACTTTTTATTTGAAAGATAGATGGAAACACTCAAAACACGAACGAATCACTAACGTGATTTCAGAACCATTATGTGGATGATTCAGATGATGAAGAGGCATCCATCAAGCGCATTAATCTCTAACAACTTGATACCTGGCGACCATGCAAGCACCTACGACGCCTGCTCTCTCGCGCAATATTGAGGTTACAACTTCCGAATCTTCATTAACGATGTTCAGTGAATATTTCTTGATAGCCATCTGAACCGGCTGTGTAATGTAATCTCCGGTCTGCGACAAGTCGCCACCGATGATGAGCATATCCGGGTTGAAGATGTTGATCATGCCTGCCAAATTGCGCCCTAACTGGTCTGCTATCTTCTGCAAAGTTTCGATACACAGCGTGTCCTCCTTCTGAATTGCGTACAGAACATCTGATAGTGTGAGTTCTTTATTCTCTTTGAGCACTTTGTCTGAAAGGATGGAACGCTTGCCCTTCAACACGTTTTTCACCGTTTCGCGCAGCAGAGCCATGCCGGAAACCTCTGTCTCCAGGCAGCCTTTCTTCCCACAGCGACACAACACTTCATTATCATAAGCTTTCACATGACCGAACTCACCCGAGAAGCCTGATTTCCCATAATATATTTTGCCACCTACAATAATGCCGATGGCTATGCCCCAACTCGCATTGACAAACAGCACATTCTTGGCACTTTTGCAGCAACCTACCAAATATTCGCCAAAAGTCATGGCTCTGGTATCATTCTCAATGCACGTTGGAATGCCAATGTGATCTGAAATATACTTGGCTAAAGGCTGATCCAAGAAATCGAATATACTGTGACTAACGCCGGTGAACGGATTCACTCTGCCCGACACGTTCATAGAAGCATGCAAGATAGATTCCTTTTGTATGTCAAGAGAGCCAATATATTCATTGACAAGATTGAGCAAAGTGTCAAGGCATTGCTGTGTATTTTCTAATTGAAATGGAATCTTATTTTTCTCAAAGACAATGTTTCCACTGAAATCACAAAGAGCCATAGCTAAAGAGTTATAACTGGGGTCGATGCCTAAAAAATAGCCAGAATCGGTAGACAGACCATAAACCGTAGGAAGCCTACCGTGCGTCTGATCACGTTTTCCTTTTGAAGCCACAAACCCCTTGCTCATCAGGTCTGTGATGATTTTTGTCGTCGTTGGAACGCTGATACCTATATGTTTCGAGATTTCCGGTATCGTACAGCCATCATGCAGCATCAGATACTTGAGAATTGTTTTATAATTGTCAGGCTTTCGGTGCAAGTATTCTAATTTTAGTATGGTCTTCATTTTTGATGTTGATTTAACCTATATAAATGACAGCAAAGATGTGTTGAGTTTCAAATCAAAGCACTTTATAAGGCAAAGATACAAATTAAAATCGAAAACTTAAAACATTTTTGTAGTATATTCTGCTTGAAAGTAAATAGAAAAAAATGCAGACGTGTGCGGCTTGATGTCATGAAACTAACATGACCTTTCGAAGAGAAAAGATCTACAACAAATATAACAGGTATGTGCGTGGCCTACTGGCCATATCTAGAGGTATTTCAGCGGATGACTTCGCATGAAAAGAGTCTATCATTTATCTTGACAAACACCTCGTTATATTTCGCTTATTTGCCACCATGCCTCAGAGTTCTCGTAAATTTTAAAAATACACACAATCACCATATCTCTCTATTGCTCAATACGTTAAGCGTTTCAAGTCCAATCTTTGACCTTGTATTTCGTGTTTTTGCACGATTAAAGCATGCTTTTAACCGCATAATCAATCATTAAGAATTAAGGGAAATAGGGGGAAACGCAAGGAATGTAACTATTTGAAATAGTATCATTTAGCATTTTCTTACTATTTTAAGGGTAAGCGAAAACGAGCATCAAACGGCAGGAGTTCCGTTACCAAATCGTAACCCACCCGTGAAAAAGCAAAAAGGGGTTACGAATTGAATGTAAACAATTGTGTCATAGGTTTTTATTCATCATCTTTCATTTTTCTGCATCGCTTGGGAATACTTGTTCATCTGTACCTTTGCAAACAAAGGAAATTTAGAAAAAACGACAGAAAAATGAAGGAAAACAAACTCAAAGTATCGTTCTTCGTTCAGGCGAAACGAACCGACAAGAAAGGACTTGTGCCTGTCATCGGGCGCATCTCCGTTGGCAGAACCCATTCGGGCTTCTCCACCAAGTGTAAGACTCCGCTCGCTCTTTGGGACAGCCGTAAGCAACGGCTCATTGGAAAGAGTGCAATGGCGGTGTCCGTCAATCAGAAACTCGGTGAATGCACCGCACTCATCCACGCACGCTTTCACGAACTCTATGAAAGGGAAGAAACTTTTACCGCCACAGACGTGAGGGATGCCTATCAGGGGCAAGTCCACCGCCAAGCCCTGCTCTTGGAGAGTTTCGGGGAGTATCTCACACAGACTAAGGAGCGCATAGGCATCGATCGAGCCTTAAAGACGTTCAAACTCCGTACCTACCAACTCTCCCTGCTCCGTGAGTATGTGCGGAAGAAGCACAAGGTAAGTGATATTCCACTCTCACAGCTGGACAAAGCATTTATCGAGGGCTTCGAGTATTATCTCACCATTGACCGAAAGCTGAAACGCAGTAGCATATCGAGTACCTTGTCTACTTTGCAGACCATCGTCCGCATGGCGGTGAAGAAAGGTGTGCTGGACTTCTATCCGTTCTTGGGCTACAGTTACGAGCGACCAAAGGGTGAACCGAGAAGCATTACGCAGGAAGAACTTGAGCGCATCATCAACTTGGAGATTGAATGGGAGAACTATCGTTTTGTCCGTGATTTGTTCGTCTTTTCTTGCTTTTCAGGGCTTGCCATCTCCGATGTCCGCAATCTGAGAGAGGAAAACATTGTCTTGGAAGAAGGCAAACTCTGCATCAAGGGCAGACGCATGAAGACCAAGACCCCGTATCGTGTACAGGTGCTTCCCCCTGCGCTGACTATCATGAATCGTTATAGAGGGATAAGGGCAGGCTTTGTCTTTGACGTGCCGACCACCGACATTGTCCTCAATGGTATGCACTACATACAACGAAACATCGGCATGGAAACTCCGCTAACCTTCCACATGGCTCGCCATACCTTTGCTTCGCTTATCACGCTCTCGGCAGGCGTTCCTATCGAAACGGTGAGCCGTATGCTCGGACACACCAACCTGAGAACAACACAGGTATATGCAGCGGTTTCCTCCGAAAGAATCCATCGGGATATGCAAGCGATACAGCAGCGAATACAAGATACATTCACCTTAAAACTTTGACATTATGGCACGAAGTACATTCAAGACACTCTTTTATATCAACCGCTCCAAAGAGAAAAAGAACGGCAGCTGCCCGATTATGGGGCGCATCACCATAGACGGAGAACAAGTACAATACAGCACGGGCAAGGAGATTGCTCCTGAACTTTGGGACAGCCATAAGGGACGGTGCAAGGGAACAGGTGAAGAAACAAAGGAAATCAACCGCTACTTGCAAACCAAAGAGGAACAAGCCAAAGGCAAATACCAAGAATTAGTTTGGCAACGTGGCTATATCACTGCCGAGTTGTTGAAACGTGAACTCATGGAAGAGGACAATCCCAAAGGCTTTCTTTTGGAGGAAGCCCGACTATTTATTGAGGAAAAGCGTCCATGCGTAGGACTGACGATTGCCAAGCCTACCTTTGCTAATTACATCTATGCAGCGCAGCTCATTAAGTCCTATCTGCGTGAACGCTTAGGGCTGGAGGATATCCGCTACTCTCTGTTGGACTATGGTTTTATCGAGGGGCTGGACTTCTACCTTAAATCAGAGCGCAATCTTTCTCTTGCCACTATTCAGGTAGCGGTCATCTTCCTTAGGAAACTCATCGGCATCGGCCAGCAGAAGAAATATATCCGCATCGATCCGTTTGCGGACTACAAGGCGGAACTACCACACCGAACACGCAGGTATCTCACTACGGAGGAATTGCAGAGGGTCCTGCAAACGCCCATCATTGACAAACAGTTCGAGCGAGCAAGGCAACTCTTCATTTTCTGCGCCTTCACCGGTTTGGCTCGTGTGGATATGCAACGGCTCAAACCGAAGCATATCACCCATAATGCTGACGGCACGGAGGAAATCCGAATCAAAAGGCAGAAAACCAATGTGGAAGCGATTATCCCACTTCTGCCCATTGCCAAACAAATCCTTTCGCTCTATATAAAGGACAAGAAAGCGGATGACTTGATATTCCCCAATCTTACAATAAGGAAAGCATCCTTTGCGTGTGTGAACATCGGGCAGATATGCCAGATAGAGAAGGGCTTGACCTTTCACATGGCTCGGCACACATTCTCAACCACGATTTGCCTTTCCAATGGTATCTCTATGGAAACGCTCAGCAAGATGCTCGGACACAGCAATATCGGTACGACACAAATCTACGGAAAGATAACCGACCATAAGATACAGGAGGATATGACTGCACTCACAGACAGGGAGCATACTGTATTTGAAGGTTATTGTGAGTCGATAGCACGGCAGAACGTGCCATTGCAACACGCATAAAAAGGAAGTAATTACCAAACATTTATTATTCACGATTGAAAACCAAATGATTATGAAAGAGAACAAAAAGCTGGAACTTTCCTATTTTCGATTGAAATTAAGAAGTTATATGGGTGAGCATCACCCTGAGAGATTGAAAGATAAGGAGTTTATCACCGCACGGGCAGATATGGCTCTCACAGCTTACTGCGATGCCGTGGCGCAAGGTTTCACGCACCCCGAAGCGAAAAGCATGGCAAGCGAGGTTTTGTATCAAGGCTTGCACTTTTCCAAGTATGACACGCTTGTATCTGTATTGGAAAACGAGTTTGAAAGGGAACTGCCTGCACCGCTTCCCGAAAGACTCGCACCCATACTGTTGTCGAATAAGGCTGTGCAAGCCACATTCGACAAGTTCGGTTTGACGGACACATTTGCCGCAAGCGAACAATACGACCGTCTTTACACCGAACTCACAGGCACAATAGTGCTGCTCACCAAGAGCAATCATTTGCCAATAATCGGTCAGAAGGGCGGATAATCCCAATATTTTTCTTCGTACACTTCATAAGCCACACTTATGCAAAGCCGCTGAAGCCGTTTCTTATCGTGCAAAGGTACAACGGCAGCCCAGCCCTGACAAGGTCAAGTCCTGTGGATGGAGAGAAGAATCTCCACCGCAGGATTTTTCTTTTCAAGTTGGTATTGCCATTTTCAATATTCGTGCGGTCGTATTCATCTCTCCCAACCTTGCAGGGCAGGGCTGCCGTAAGAGAGTATAGGCACGACAAGAATACGGCATACTCAGGCTCTTTGGACGCAAGGCGTAACAGCCAACAATAGATAGGACTGACGATAATACGGACTATCTGTTGTTTGTACAATTTATTGTCATGACTATCTGTTGTCATGACTATCTGTTGTCAAAACTATATATCGTCAAAATAATCTATCGATAAAACTATCTATCGACACTTCGACATCTCGATTTGTCGAACTATCGAATTATCGATAAAACAACAAAATAATAAAAGGAACGAGCCGACACCTCATCTCATTACCGCAATAACACAGATGGATCTCCTTTGGTCTTTTCTCTTGTTTTCTCTCTATTTCCCTGCTTTTCCTCATTTCTTGCAGCGGTGCTTCCGAGGGTTTACTTTTGCACTCGATAAGTACGACAATGGACTGCATAACAGTTTGTTTGCCGAGTAACAACAAAGTAATCAAAACAAAATCAAGGCAATGAAACTCATTATCATCGACCGCAAGGCGTGGGAGCGGCACTGCTCCGAATTTGCAGATTTTATCCACAGTATTGAACAACTCATCGGCAATCCGCCCGAAACGGACGAATGGCTCGACAATGAAGCCGTATGCCGCAGGCTCGGCATCAGCAAACGCACCCTGCAATCCTATCGCGACACGGGTAAAATACCCTTCTCCATCATTGGGCATAAATGCTATTATAAGGAGAGCGACATCGCAGAGTTACTGAATGCAAACAATGAATGAAATCAAACACAGAATGAACTATGGAAGAGAAAGAAATCATTACACAGCAAGACCCTCAAATGCAGATGTTTGCACAGTTGATGGAGGGTACTTTGAAGAAACTGGAGCGTTATTGTTCTACAGCCCGTCCGATGTTAGGCGGAGAGGTTTACCTCACTGGCGAGGAGGTTTGCAGCCAATTACGGCTCAGCA
>CABQNT010000030.1:0-15010 GCA_902465605.1 uncultured Prevotella sp. | reverse complement strand
TCTGTTCAGAACGAAACTCCAGAATTTAAAAGTATTCTCACCTTTGTTCGTTTCTAGTAAGAATTGAACGGTTCGTAAATGTTCACCCATGAGCATCTTTAACAATACTCATGCTTCTTGTACTACTTCTGTCTTTATGTAAATCTTTTCAAAAATCGCTTCTTTGTGTTGCTAACGCAACTTTTAGTGCGAAAGCGAGTGCAAAGGTAATACGAAAAGTGATACCTTCCAAATAAACAAGCAAAAAAGTTTGGAAAAAGATGGAGATTTAACGTTTGTTTATATTTAAAGGGTTTATCACGGAAGTCTTCACCTTAATTATATATGAGATCCTGTTCCAGTAAACCCGCTACGCAGACTTTCTTCTCCTCCCCCATCCTTCGTTCCAAACTAGCCAAGAAATCCTAACGAGGATCAAGCCTCCATTTCCTTGGCCAACAAGCTCTCCAATTCTTCTGCCGACAATCTCAACCGAAATTCCCCCTTCATGGCCACGCTGATGCGGCCTGTCTCCTCAGAAACCACAACGGCAATGGCATCCGTGTTTTGCGTAACCCCTGCTGCAGCCCGATGGCGCAATCCCAACTCTTTTGGTATACTCAAATCGTGCGACACGGGCAATATACAGCCGGCAGCTTTGATGCGCTTTTTGGAAATAATCATGGCGCCATCATGCAAAGGCGAGTTCTTGAAAAAGATATTTTCTATCAGTCGTTGATTTACCTTGGCATCGATGACATCGCCCGTTTCCACGATATCGTTCAAGGGCATTCCTCGTTCAATGACAATCAGTGCCCCCACATGGGCCTTAGCCATACTCATGCACGACAGCACAATGGGTACAATGGTTTCCTTATCCTCCTCGCCTTGTTTATCGCTATTGGTGAAAAGCCTGGAGAAGGCCTGGAAGCGCTGGTGCGCACCCAACTCATACAAGAAACGACGAATCTCTTCCTGAAACAGGATAATCAAGCCGATAACTCCGACGCTTACCAGCTTGTTCATAATAGAACCCAGCAGGCGCATCTCTAATATTTGACTGACAAACAGCCAGATGAAGATAAATATCAATATACCGATAAAGACATTGAGCGAACGGCTTTCCTTCATTAGCCTATATACGTAGTAGAGCATCAATGCCACTAACAGGATATCAATGATATCTTTCGTACCTATTTCAAATGGAATCATTTTGTGAGTTTGTGAGTTTTTTTAGTTGACAAGTTTACGAGTTTACGAGTTTACGAGTTTATAGTTCCGCAACCCAAAAAGCTAATTACTCCCCTCCCTTTTGGGGAGGGGTTGGGCGTGAGGCTGTTGGGGCGGGGCCTTTGCTCATCACACCCCTTGCATTCTCTCGTAAATCTTACAGGCCTCCACAGCCTCTCGCACATCGTGCACGCGCAGAATGGAAGCTCCCTTCTGTAACGCGACGGTGTTGAGTACCGTCGTGCCATTTAGAGATGTAGTAGAATCACCGCCCAGCAACTTGAATATCATGCTTTTTCGGGATATCCCCACCAGCAACGGCAAGTCAAGCACCTGCAGACGCTCCATGTGTTGATAGATCTTGTAGTTCTCGTCAAGCGTTTTTCCGAAGCCAAACCCAGGGTCCAGGATGATGTCTTTTGCGCCCAGGGCATACAACTCCTGCGTCTCCCTGGCAAAAGCAATCAGCATGTCATGCAGATTCGACTTCACCGACATGAGGATATATGGCACCTGAAGCCGTGCAACGGTCTCGAACATACTCCCCTCTTCGTGTATCGGCGTGTTGACAATACCGGTAAGTCCACCTTCGGATACGTCGTTAATGATGTCAGCGCCCCACTCTTCTACACATCGACGAGCCACGTGTGGCCGATAGGTATCAACCGATACAATAGCTTCCGGCTGCTCGCGCCTAACGATGGCCAAAGCGCGGCGAAGCCTGTCCATCTCCTCTTCCTCGGTCACCTCAAAAGCACCGGGACGTGTGGAGAACGCACCCACATCAATCATTTCTCCACCTTCTTCTATAATCTGGTTGGTGCGCTGGGCAATCTCTATTTCCGTCTGCTTTCTGCTCCCTTGGTAAAAGGAGTCGGGCGTAACATTCAGAATCCCCATCACCAGCGGTCTAGATAGGTCAACCAACCTGCCGCGGACGTTGATCGTGTAACCTTTCCTCGCATCCATGTCTTCCATAAAATTTATCTTCTTAGCTGCCGACGCACGCCATTTACGGTGCGGCGAGCGTTATCACGGCCTTCTTTGCAAAGGTAAGACAAATAGAGGAAAAGTCAAAGCAAACCATCCTGTTTTTATGTTTCTGTCATCATACACAAAAAAGATGTAGCACAAAACAGATCCGGACAAAACTCATCGCCCTGCCCGGATCACCTAAACTAAATACACATCGTAATGAGGAAAGTTTAGTAGTCGAAATCTTCTGGATCCCAAAGCTTGTATTTACGATATCCGCTATCTGTTAAATCCTCAAGCTCCTCATCCTCTACTTTAAATTCAAATTGCTTGCTGTCTGCGTGGTCATTATAACTTCCTTGCATCAATTGCCCATAACAAGTGTTGACGGATATAATTTCCGGTGCTATATATTGCTTCTTCATAACGACTTCCTCCCTAACTATTTTACGATGATTTTCTTTCCATTCACTACATAAAGTCCACCTGGCAGAGTCACGGTCTGGGTTTCACCTCTATCAAGACTCACTGACCATACCATCACGCCATTGCTGCCATAAACTTTCACCACGGTGGCCTCTCTTGCCGAAGCCGTTAGGCTTCCCTCTCCTGGAACAATAGCCAAATCGGGTACTGCATTCGTGTCAGTAATGCCAGTTGGCGTACCAAACTCTTCGTCAAGAGTTGCCCAGAAGGAGAACAGTTTGGCAGGAGCACCCGCAGAGCTATACTCGTAGTATGCACGGAATGGATATACATAAACATACGGGAATTCTGGCCTTAGATTGGTGGAGCTCAAATACATGTTCTTCGCAAAATAGAACACTTTCTTTGCAGTCCTGTCAATTTTCTTTCCAGCATACGAACCGTAATTATGGAAGTTGTAAGTCGTAGCACCTATCTTGCCTGTTGCAGTTTCTCCACTGAATGTGTATTCAGTAGCATTCATCGCACTTCCCTTCGTTGCCATGATGTCAGAACCTTTCTGTTTGGCTATGAACGAGATATTCTCATCCGTTGGAGCCGTCGTCACCTCTACCATGTATGGCACATTGGCTTCTGTGTGTGTTTCTGTAATCAGGTCGAACTTTGCCTTAGCGCGATAACTCTGGGCAGATGCGTACTCTCCATCTTCCAATGCCAAACAGTTTTCTGGTGTCATCTTGCTCACCTTGAACGAGCACTGTCCATCTTCGTTGGTATGCACTCCATCTGTAACCTCTAAGGTAAATGGCAGAACCACCGTTGCGTAGGCCACCTTGCCATTGGCAGGAATGGTAATCTCACGCGTATAGCTTGCATAGTTCTCTGCTGGGACGGTTATCTTGTACGGTGCGTAGAAAGGCTGGCGGTCGGTTATCACGATGTTCTTACAAGCTCGATAGTCTCCGCTCTGCGTCTTCTGTACATAATTATCCATTTGGTAGCAGGTGCGTTCTGGGAAGTAGATGAGGCAGTTGGGGTTGAGCAACGACTTCATCTCATTCATCTCACTGGCTTCAGGGATATGCACGGAGTATAGGTTGGTATAGTCCAAATAGAGAACTTGCATGCCCGTGGCTTCAACGCCCGCAATACCCTTTGCTGGATTGCCATAAAGCTCATCTATCAAAGCCTGCTTCATCATTGGCACGGTCAGGTAAGCTCTGCCAGTAGGAATTTCTTTACCCGTTTTCGCATCCAGCGCTTTGAACTCGCCACCATACATGGGTAGTTCGGCATCCTGTCCGTCTTTTTCGTAGCAGGTGGCATCGTAAAGTTTGGTCAGTACACACTTTGCTACATAGTCCTTTGTCTCCAGCTTCAGATCCATGAGATAATAAGCATAGTAACGGTGTTCCATGGCTGTGGTTGGCGCAACGTTCCATCGGGTTTCATCGGCAGTAAACAAGTAGCAGGGCTTTCCTTCACCCACCTTGAGCACAATGTCTGCAGAAAAACTGCCTCCCTGGGCCAAATAGAGAGTCTCCGAGTAAGGATATTCCTGCAACTGTGTTGCGCTGCCCGAGATATTAGTGTTGCTCAGCTCATCAATATTGCTGTATTTGAATGCCTGATCTCCGCACATAGATGTAGCAATCTTGTCAGAAGCAGGCTCGTAGCCTGTGGTACTGTACTGGTGTCCGTCGGTATCGTTGTAGTATTTTGACTTCACGAAGAAGTAGCGAGCATGGCGTGGGTCTGTCTGCTGATAGGTTTCATCGCCATATTTGCTGTACAAGTTCTCGAATGTGAAGCGGCACTTCTGCTCCCCGCCTCCAAAGAAGTCTTGCGGCACATAGAAGACAAACTTGCCACCAGACACCTGGAAGTCGTTACTCGTGAACTGTTGCATCAGTGTAGGACCATTCTCAACCATCGAGTGGCAAATGATGTCAATGTTGTTGATGAACGGGTTGAGTGCCTCAAGGGTTAGCTCAAAAGTAAGTAGCGCCTTGGTGTTCTCGGCAAGTCCCTCAATAGAGAACTTAATGGCATCGTTGTTCAGATTTGTCAGCTCCACCGTTCCGTCAGCTCCACTGTTTACGGTTCGTGTCTCTGCAATCTCGCCCTTGTTTGTACTGTACACCTTCAGTGTGTAAGGAGATGGTTTGAAGGCTGGGTTGCGTACTCTATTGTCGTTATATCTTATGTATCCTGCGGCAGCTGCCTTCCCGTAATGATACTTAATCTTGGCACCAGTGATGCGATAGCCCAAAGGCACCGCAATGCCATTCTGTGTGACAGTAGCGGTTGGCGACTCTATATAATAGGTATTATTGCCCAACGCATAGTACAACTGTCCGCCATTCTGCAAGGCTTGGATACTTCCAGTTCCTGCGGTTGTGGGCAGCTTCTTGTCAGCAGTTACGGCATTCTCCTGATAGAGCCAGTTGCTGGCCTTGAGTTCCTCTACATTCTGGTAATCGTAGCTATAAAAGGTTTTTCCATTTTTGGTATGAGGTTTTATCTCCCCCAAATCCAACTTACCTGTATTGAACGGAGAACCTATCATGTTCACACCCTGACTGACGATGTCGGCAGGCGAGCCTGGTGTCACCTTGGCATCGAAAGCACCTTCGGCTGTGAAATAAAGTTCGCACGACTTCAAGGTAACGCCATAGAACCCCTCAACAGTATGATGCAGCAAGAAATAGAGGTTGTTACCCATATCCGATTCATTCTTACTGGTGCGCTCTATGACGTACTCTTTCGTATCGTTGGTTCCCGGCATGTTTCCCGTAGTGACCTTGTACTGACTGTAATCGAAGTCACTACCCGTTTCATAAAGCTGCTTGTCGATTTCAGCCAACTCCGCGTCGCTGATGGTCTTACCATTGACATTATTCAAGAACACCATGCGGTACCCCGTGAACCGATAACCTTTAGGCAGGGAGATACACATGTGCAACTCTGTCGTCAACGGTTGGCCAGAAATGACAACGTACTTATCTTGTGACGTATCCAGAATGATGTCACCTGCTGGGTCTGTCAACACCCCACTGCCAGAGATGTCCGCCTTGTCGGAAACGGTAAGCGTCAGCGGCAACTGCTCATGTCTCCACAGCGAACTCCAACCATTCTGAAAACCCAACTCACCATCATAGGTGAGACCAGCGACCAACTTACCCGTTGTAGGGCTAATCGTCACATTCTGTGCTACTGCTTGAGTAACATTCAATTGGCATATCCATATACCAATGAATAAAGCTAAAATTTTCCTCATACTGTTTGTTTTTAGCAGAACTCCATATTGTCGTCCTGGGTGTGATTATTACGATTTAATTTGTTAATTTGTGCCAAGCACTTTTCATGGAGCAAAATTAAACAGTACAGGAACAGGTAGGTAGGACTATTCTGCCTTAATATAGGAATTATCTAACATAATGCTTGATAACGTTTAGGATTTTTCGTCCAAAAGAAAAACGCAACTTGCTTGTTTTCAATGAACTAAAAGTCCTAATGACATAAAAAAACGTACCCTTCAAAAAGATACGCTTTCATAAAAAATTACGAACAACTTGCCGTTCTGTTTAAGATGGCAATCGACGATATTGTGACGGCATCACACCATATTTTTTCTTGAATACTCGTGAGAAATAGGCAAAATCTTCAAATCCACATTTCAATGCGATTTCTCCAATACTCATATTTGGCTCTACTTGTAACATGCGTTGCGCTTTTTCCAATCTAATCTTTTGAATATAAGCACTTGGATTTTCACCGGTGATAGCCACTGTTTTAGACCTTAATTGTTTGGGAGTCATGCACAAGTCGGCTGCTACCGATTCCACGCTTACCGTTCCGTTGTTCATATGAACATATACATAATCAATGAATTTATGTAAGAACTCCTTATCCAACTTGTTCAGGGCCGTCATGTTATTGACATGCACATTTGACGAGAGTGCATATTTTTCGCGCATTACCTCCCTTTGCTTAATCAGGTTTCTAATTCTCAACTTTAACTCGTCTGCACTAAACGGTTTTACAAGGTAGGCATCGGCTCCAGCCTCTAATCCCTTTAATTTATCAGCATCGGTACTGCGCGCTGTAATCATAATCACTGGGATGTGATTCAATACCTCAGACATTTTGATTTCGCGGCACATTTCCAACCCATCTTTTCGTGGCATGAGCAAATCGGTGAGAATCAAATCGGGCATCAAACTTAAGGCTTTCTCCAATCCTTCTACACCATCATGAGCAAAATACAATTGATATTCATGCCCTTTCTGCATGCCGATGTATCTTGCCACATCGGCATTGTCTTCCACCACCAACACCGACACAGTGTTCTCATGAGCTGTTTCTGGTTCTTCGACAGATTCTTCTGGCTCTTGGTTGTAGTTAGGACTTTCTTGTTCGTACGCCTCAATAGGCTTGATCACAGCATCCTGACGGGCGGCTTTTAAGGGCAAGCTCACCGTAAAGGTTGTACCCACTCCCATTTCACTTTCTACATCAATTGTTCCATTCATTGCCTCCACAAGTTGCTTCGTCAATGCCAAGCCTACGCCCGAGCCAACATCTGCCGACGGATTTTGCGATTGGTAAAACAGGTCAAATATATAAGGTATATCGTCAGACGAAATTCCTTGTCCATTATCTCTCACCACCAGTTTCAGTTTATCTTTTTCTACTTCCACACTTGCTCTCACCATTCCATGTTGTGGTGTAAACTTAATCGCATTTGACAGTAAGTTACGTACAATCTTAGTGAGATAGCTGGGTATAAAGTCCATCATTACAGACGATTGCTTAGCAGTAAACAAAAATTCTATATTTTTATCTTGTGCCAATATTTGATGACACTCTGCCAGCATTCTTATATAAGTTACCGCATCCCCATGTCGATACAGCGGTTGATTCACAACCGACCTTTCCTTCGCTATATCCAACAATTGGTTGACCAAATCAAGGAGTCCATTGCCCTGTCTTAATATCATCCCACCAGCTTTTTTCAGTTCCTCTTTTGTTGTCAGCGTTCCGTCGGTCATCTGTCTGCCAAAACCTAAAATAATTGTCAACGGCGTACGGAATTCATGCGTAATATTCATGAAGAAATGATCTTTGGCTCGTTGTATCTGTACTTGCATTTTATGGTTTTTAGACCTGATACGTATCACATACCACAAAAATACAATAATGACTGCACAGAGTAAGATAATGCAAATGCTACTGAACAAGAACACTTTTTTGATGCGTCGCTCTTGCTCAATGTCGCGCTTCATCGTCAACATCTGCAGTTCTTTACTTTCACGCTCATACTTGATGCGAATGTTCTGAATGTGCTGTATTTTCTTTTCACTGATCAAACTATCACGATATGCTTGGCTCTTATTATAATTCATGAAAGCCTGCTCGCTGTCGCCACGTTTGAAACACATCTTGGACTTCTCATGATACAAGGCTTCCAATTCCTGCCATGCACCCAACTGTTGGGCTACAGGCTCCGCCTCTTTCATGTAATGTGATGCCATGGACAAATCACCTTTGTCTATATTTGCCCTAATGAGTGAAATAACAGCCTCCATCCAATGCCACTGGTCTCCTACGCTTCTCAAGATTTCTTCAGCATGCTGGTATTTAGCAATCGCTTGATCCCATTGACCTGCTTTCTCTTCCAATCCTCCTAAATGTATCCAGCACAACGCTATTCCCAAGCGCGAGCCTGCTTTTTGATTCAGCTGCATCGACCTTTTGTAGTACCAACGTGCTGAGTCTATTTTCTCCTGCGATTCCAACAGAGCGCCCAAATTAGCATAATTAATGGCTTGTCCTAAGGCACTTCCTAACTTTTTCTCTCCATCCAAAGCCATCCTGAAAGCATTCTCAGCAGCCTCGACATTGTCAAGTGTAAGATGCACATTTCCAATTCCATTAAGCGAAACGACTCTGTTTTTTTGAGATTTGAAACTTGTATGATCGCTATATTGATCACATAAGTTCAATGCCTGATAATGCGCAGACGATGCCTCTTCCAGTGCGCCTATCCGTCTATAATCTGTCCCTGTCTGGTTGAGAGCTACAATTGCCTCCAGCGTATCAGCCTGTTCACACGCAATCTCATACTCTTTTTGATGAGCTGTCAAGGCATGATTAAACCTACTTGAATCGCGATAAGCAATGCCCAAGAACCGATAACACAGCATCATAGCACTGCGATTGTGCTCTTCACGATATTGGTTCAGCCGACGTTGCAATGAATCAATACTCCCCAAAGCCTTTAGCTCCTTTTCTAAGTACTCTTTCTCAAAAGTTGCTTGATCATTCTTTTCGCTTCGAGAACAACCAATCAGCATTGACATGGTTAATAACAGCAGACAGAAAGAAGTAAGCAGCTGTTTGATATTAACCTTGCGATAGGTGTCAAAGCTTTTGTGTCGATTCATTGTATAATCAGGATTTCTTTTGCAAAAATATAAATAAATACACGAAATCACAAAGAATCTTTAATAATTATGCCTACAAAAACAAGAATGTTTTATTTATGAAATGTTTTTCTCGTATTTAACCTCAAACGGAACGTTCTATTGTAAAATGTCTTTGGCCACAACGGTTTTTTAACACAAATGCCGGCCGTTTTTTCAACCAACTTGTTCCGGTATTGAAAATAAGCCCAAAATAACGAAGTTTTATTATCAACCTGATTATTAGTGAGTTATACTATTTTCAAATCTAAAACACAATTAAAAAGTGAAGTGTTTGGGGCAAAAAATCATTTTTATATGCGAAAAAGTGCTTCTATCTCATGTAAATTGGGATGCAAAGTCATACAGGTTGGGTGGCAAAAGCATGATAATAGCCAACTAATAGCATGGGAATATGGCGCAAGATGATAATTTCAAGGTTTTAAAACACCGAAACCATCATCCAATTTTATCTATTTTGCGATTTTATTTTGTAAAAGAAAACGAACCTATTTAACTATCAAAAGTTTTTTTAACACAACAAGCAACCTTGGCAACCATTCTGCAATCTTTTCACAGATTGTCGTAAATGGTTGCTTCATTCGGTCAACACCTTGATTATATAAGACAGCAAGGTTGTTTTTATTTACACCACACACCGTATTTAGATGAAAGAACTGTGGCAAAAACGAGTATCACCCAACTCGAGTGACACATGATGCCTCGCCATACAAAACACTATATAAAACCTGTTGATTGCATTTGTCAAGCATAGCTGTGCATCCCACCCAGCACCTAATTGACACCAAAATAAGTCACCAGCACCGTCAAGAAAGCCAATACGATATAGACATGCAAGAAAATGGGACGGCGAAACGCTGGCAATGACTGTTCGTGGAACGTCAAGGAATACACCAGCATGGTAATAATGCCCATGTTTCTTTGGGTCCCCCCCCAGTATCGCCCCCACGAAACATTCACCCACACGGCACCAGTGAATATTCCTACAGCCAACAAGAATACGGCTGGATACAACATGATGCGACTTATATCAGTCAATCGGTTGAGGATAGTAGTGCTACTTCCCATTCGGTTCATGATGAGTGCCGTGACACCATTGAAAAACAAGAACGCAAAGAGGGAATAGGAGAGCATGACCAAAATGACGTGTATGCTGAGCAGTGGTGAAGCAAGCACGGGCATCAACGTTGTGATTTGAGGATTACGCTCGCCAAGCATGGACACCATGAGGGCAAGACCAGCTGCCATGAGCCCGAATGGGAGAAAGAACGGTATGCGTTTGCCAAGTGGCAATGCAATGACAAGCATGCAAAGCGCCATGAACTACATGGTCTCGAAGCCATTTGACAAGGGGATATGCCAATAATCCTTATAAATCAGGATTGTAGATGAGAAAATTTTAAAATAATTTTGCAGCGTATTAAACAAATATTTACAATTACATTACACATGAGACTCTACACGATTTTATTTGGCACTTTACTGGCAATCAACGCTGTGGCGGAAGAAACCGACACCATCAAGATAGGCAACGAACTGGAAGAAGTCTCCATCGTGGGATTCAAACAAGACAGGGCATCACTCTCGCCTGTCTCGCAGTCATCGGTGGGAAACCTGTACATCAACAACAACCAGTTGGATGGTGTGCGGGAACTGAGTGGCAGACTGGCCAACTTCTACATGCCCGACTATGGGTCTCGACAATATTCACCTATTTATATAAGGGGCATCGGCTCAAAGACCAGCACGCCGTCGGTCGGCGTGTATGTGGACGGCATGCCCTTTTTCGACCGCTCGGTGCTGGACATGGACTTGTTTGGCATCAGCAAGGTGGAGGTGTTGCGTGGCCCTCAGGGCACGCTCTTTGGGCGGAACTCCACGGCGGGGCTCATCAATATCTATACCCTGTCGCCCTTGGACTACCAGAACGCTATGGCAAAGGTAAGCTACGGGTCGTACAACGACATTCAGGCCATGGCATCGGCATACCAGAAACTATCGGGCAACCTTGGCATTTCGGTAGCTGGCAGCTACCACCATAATGACGGCTACTTTATGAACACCTACCTGAACAAAAAGGCCGACCCGATGGACAATGGTACATTTAGAATAGGGACGGCATGGAAGCCGTCGCAAAAATGGACCATGCGGTACTCACTGAGCCTGGACTACATCGACCAAGGGGGCTTTCCATACGCCGTATACGATGCCAAGAAAGACGAGCTGAAAGACATCAGTTACGATGCACCTTCGGGGTACAGACGGTTTGTGCTGACAACGGGCATGAACTGGCGCTATGACGGAAGCAGGCTGAGCTTGAACAGCCAAACCTCTTTCCAGCACAGCAACGACAAGGTGTCTATCGACCAGGACTTCACGGAGCGCAAAATGTTCTTCGCCAACATGCCACTTAGGCAGAACATGTTCAGCCAGGAGCTTACGCTCCGGTCAAGGAACGACACTTGGTACCACTGGATAACAGGCGTGTTCGCATTTACGCAACACAAGAACTTCTCGACCACCATCGACTACTACACCCCAAGAAACCCGAAGCGTGCCGCCGGCGTGAAGGAAAACAACAACGAGATACCAGTTTACGGACTGGCTGCCTACCATGTCTCACAATTCGACCTGTACAAGGGACTATCTGCCTCGGTGGGCATTCGCTACGACTATGAAACATCAAAAGTGGAGAATGAGACCTATTGGACGCCCACGGGTAAGAACGGTGCCAACGCTACCAAGCTGGCCGACAGCTACAACAGCAAGATGCACTCGAGCCAGGTGACGCCCCGTTTCACCCTGAAGCAGCAGTTCGCACCCGACAGGATGGTGTATGCCACCGTGGCGCGAGGCTACAAGCCCGGTGGATTCAATGCTGCGAAGGAAAGCAGCAACGACCGCTCGTTTGACCCGGAATACACCTGGAACTACGAGGTTGGAGCGAAGCTCAGCTTCCTTGACAGCCGTCTGTCGCTGGAGGCCAGTGCCTTTTACGTTGACTGGAAAGACCAGCAACTGTCGGTCATCATCCCTGCGGTAGGTGCCGTGATACGCAACATCGGGCACTCGGACAGCAAAGGGTTTGAGATAGCTGTGGGCGGACAACCCATGGCAAACCTTTTCCTGCACGCCAACTATGGATACACCTATGCACGCTTCCTGGCAGCCAACACAGGAAAGAAATCAAACTATACAGGCAACATGCTTCCCATGGTGCCGCGGCACACCCTGTCAGTCAATGCCAACTACTCGATGTACCATGTGGGGATTATTGACAAGCTGATGCTGAATGCCAACCTCACCGGCGTGGGCAAGATTTACTGGCGCGAGGACAATGAGAAGTACCAGCCTTTCTACACGCTGCTCAACCTGAAAGTGGCTGCCACCAAAGGACATTTCACCTGGGAGGTATGGAGCAAGAATACCACTGCAACCCAGTACATGGCCTACTACTTTGTGTCTTCCCAGAAGATGGCACAGGCTGGCAAGCCTTTCTGCATTGGCACCTCATTGGTGTACACGCTCAAATAAACAAGTCGAGAGCCCAACAAGGCGGGAACATCGTGGCCATGGCCGCGGTTCACCGCTGGGCTTGCATGACCAATCCTTTCCAACCAACACAACGTATATGCCCAACAAGAACAACGCCCAACTTTTAGGTACTTTCTTTAGTCTGTACATTGCGCAGGCGGTGCCCATGAGCTTTTTCTCCACGGCGTTGCAGGTGATGATGCGCCAACAGGCCTTCTCGCTGACAACCATCAGCCTTCTGCAACTCATCAAGCTGCCGTGGATACTGAAATTCCTGTGGTCGCCCCTCGTAGACCGGCAATGTATGACAGTGAAAGACTACAAACGCTGGATTGTATCGTCGGAAATAGTGTACGCCGTGCTGATACTGGGTGCGGGAATACTAAGGCTGGAAACCAACATCCAACTCATCATCATCCTGGTATTCCTGTCACTTATCGCCTCAGCCACACAAGACATCGCCACCGACGCACTGGCCATACTCTCTACACGGAAAGAGCAGAAGAGCTTTGTTAACGGCATGCAGTCGATGGGCAGCTTTGGTGGAAGCCTACTGGGTAGCGGCGTACTGCTCATGGTGTTGCACCACTATGGCTGGAATGTTGTGATCATTTGCCTGAGCGGCTTTGTGCTGCTGGCACTTGTACCCTTGCTCATGAACAAGAAGCTGCAACTGCTGCATGCCAAGGAGCCAGCCCACAGGGCCAAATGGAATGACATCATCTGGTTTTTCACCAATCGAACCGTCTACCCGCAGATAGGGTTCTTGCTCCTCTACTATGCCAGCATCATGGGACTACTGTCGGTTGTAAGGCCCTATATGGTAGACCTTGGCTACAACATGAAGGAGATAGGCGCGCTCAATGGCATCGTGGGCATCTCTGCCGCCATGCTTGTTGCCTATCCCGCCAGCATGCTGATCAGGCGCTGGGGTGCGGAGAAAGTGAAAGTGGTCTTTGCCGTCTGCATCCTGCTGGCAACCGTTTACTTCACCCTGATGTCGTGGTCCACACCCTCAAAGCCATGGCTCGTCGGGGGTATCATACTTCTTTGGGCCTGCTATGGCATGGGGACAGTGGTGGTATACACGTCGGCCATGTTCTGTGTGAGGAAAGGACTCGAGGGAACCGACTTCACCATACAGATAGTTATCACGCACATCAGCGGACTGCTCATGTCCATAGCCAGCGGAAGAATTGCAGACCGATTGGGCTATAATGGTCTTTTTTGCATAGAAACAGCCATTGCCACGCTCTCGCTCTGCTATGTAACCTACTTCTTCTGCTGCGCCCGACGTTCTCAAAAACATATTACAAAACCACATAATCTATGAAGAAAAACATCCTGATTACAGCTCCACGTCACTATACAAAAAGACTGCTAACGGCCTTTGAAAAGTACAAAGAGGAAGTAGAAGTGACCAACATCGCCATGGTAGAATCGACTTTCGACACGGCGAACGATGAGATGCAGAAGCTATGCGCAAACTTGGGCATGTATAATTTCGTGGTGTGCCTCAGCCGAAAGGCCGTCGACGCCATGCACAACTGCTGTGACCGTGCAGAACAACTGGGCAAGACGCAGTTCCTGGCCATTGGAAAAGACAACGAATATCTACACGACGTGCTGGGCGTAACGCCTCCGTTCATCTCAAAAGAGCCAAGTCCCATAGGCATCGCCCATGCGCTGAAAGAGCGCGGCCTCAACGAAGGATGCCGTCTGGCAGCCCTCGCGCCTGCGTTTGTTGGCATAGAAGAGCCTCGAACCGTTCCCGACTTCATGGCAAAGCTGAGCGAACTGGGCGTACAGACCCACCGTGTTGATGCCTACGTCAACATGGCAACAGAGCTTTCCGCAAGGAAACAAGCCTACGACCTCATCATCGACAAGCGCATTGACTGCGTAGCCTTTACCAGCGGAAGTGAGGTGATGGCATTCAATGATGGATTGAGGGAAGTGTATGGCACCGATGCCTGTTGTATTCTCAACGATGTGGCTATCGCCTGCATGGGGCCATACACCGCCATGCAAGCCAAGCGCATTGGGCTGAAAGTGGACTGGGTACCTGCCGAGTTCAACTCCTTTGATGACTTCACAGCCTGCCTCGTTAAGCATTGGCGATAATCAGCACTGAGGCCTACAATTGCCACAACGTACTTCTTTGAGGATGCAACGACTCCCGCTCCCCCTCCAAAAAGACCATCAACACATCGTATATCGTAGGCTCCGTCCTTGCCAGCAATTCCATAACCGAACTATCTACACCTTAGACCGAGGGTTGAGTCGATTACAGATGATAATGTGGAGTCAAATTGCTCCATGATTGAAAATAATCCCCCAAAAGGAGTGAGTCTCTCAGATTTAATTTGTATCTTCGC
>CABQNT010000029.1:0-20654 GCA_902465605.1 uncultured Prevotella sp. | reverse complement strand
GAGGGCGAATCGGGGCATTGCATGGGGAGTGGCACAATCGGTTTGGTGAAAACTATTTAGGCTGGTTCTATAAATTACCACCGCACATAGTCATCAAATGTTTATGAAATACGTTTTGTTATCTTTTGGCTTCTTTTTATATAAAACAGGCTGCGCCTCAACAATTCAAACAAGTTTGATTGCATTCGGCTTGCACCGTTTTTGGTTCAATTTGCTTGTTTGTTCAGTCGTATAGCTCGCTATACTCCTTCACTCACAAACAAATTGACCTCAAAAATAGTCTCACAACCTGTCAAAGCTAATTTATAGAACCGCCCTTAATTATTATTAACTTTCTTTATTTGTAACAAGAGTTTGAAATCACAAGGAAATTCAATATTTTTGCATCAGTAGGTATTTTGTTTTTGTTTAACCCTCATAATTGTTAAAAGTATGAATACACGAGTTCTACTATCAAGCGTTGTGGCTACCTTTTTAATCGTATCGTGTAGCAGCGAATTTGATCATTCTTATGTCATCTCATCAGAAGAAAATGTAAGCCAAACGGTTGAGCCAGTTAATTTTGATGGCCAATTTGAAGCCAATCAACTAAATGACAGTCTCTTGAATAAAATTTCTGCTACATTAACAACCCGTTCTTCTGAAGAAAATATTAAGGTGTATCCAGATTACTATGGAGGTTCGTTCATTGAGAAAAATGGCACGCTCAGATTATTAATTAGAGAAGATTTAATGTCTTCTGCTATAAGGGACATTGAATCTTTGAATCTTGATGGGCAAATTCGTTTTGTACCCTGTAGCTATTCTTACAACGAATTGAGTTCTATTATGGAACGACTTGATGCGTTATTTATAACTAAGTCTACTTTGCCTATAAGAAAAAATTTGTCTGCCTATTGCATAGATGACGAGAATAATAGGGTTCTTATATATTTACGTCGATGTAACGATACAGATATTAGGCTTTTCAGGGATATGTTCAATCACCCTGCATTAGAATTTAAGCAGCTTGATAGGATTGAGAACGAAAGCTCTTTTAATGTGTATCCTGGAGCAAAGGCATATGTACATACAACAAACGATTTGTATGGTTCTTTCGCTTTTAGAGCTCGCGAGAAGTCAGGACAAAGAAGGGTTGGGGTTGTGACTGCAGGACATGTAACTGATGTTGGTGACTTTTGCTACATTAATGATGAGGCGTCAAATCGGAAAACATTTGGCGAATGTGTTGCTGCTTCAAAAGCTGTGTCAAAAGCTGACGCTGCTTTTATTGTTCCTGTCGCTGGAAATACAATAACTTTATCAAACCTTATAAATGACAACCCAAGTTCTGTCTTGTCAACAGTTGTAAGTAATCCAGGAGTTGGTACATATGTCAATATGTGGGGAGCATCTACAGGAAATAGTGGAGGATACATACAAAGCACTACAGTAAAAGTACTTGACGATAATGACAACGTGCGATTCACTGACATGACGAGTGCTAATTATACAAGTAGTGGTGGTGATAGTGGTGGTATTATCTATACATATTTGAGCAGTAGAAAAGTCAGGTATACAGTGGGTATACATCAGGGTAGTGTTCCAGGAAAAAATACCGCAGTTTTCACGAAGGCATCTAATGCGTTGTCAATATTAGGACTTGAGCGTTACTAGGTATGTTATTAATATATGTATTGTATTGCATGTGCCTTACATGTATAGTAAGCTGCAATAATATAGTCCAGAAGATACCTGCACAGCAGATGGAATGTCTTCAAACAGAACAAAAGGATTGTCATAAAATGTCGGATTTGCAGATGTACGCTGTAAACGATACTGTTAAAAGTACCAAGAAACGAATAGAAATAGAAATCAGAAATCATTCAGATTCTACATATATTGTAGACGAAGCCTACCGTGTAGAAAGGTTTGTAAATGGGAAGTGGGTTCAAGTACCTTATAAGCAACCAAAGGATAATGATTGCGTGTACATTATTAAGGATATAGCTTATATTTTAAACCCGAAAACAGGGTATAAACATTTTACAATTAACTTGAATAACATTAGGATGGAAAAAGAATATGGTAAATATAGGATTGTCAAACAATGTCATACGGACACTGCAAAGACCTACCAAACTATATACGCAGAATTTATGTATATATAAAGGTGCGTCCTAGTAATTACCTGCAAAACGAATAGATCAAATTGCAGGTTACGTTTTGCTATTTTGGGACTATCTGCGACTCTAATTACCAACTCGCTCAGTCGTTATGTTCGTCTAACTCTTTTGTACACTTACAATTTAACTCGAAGTTAGTAGTGAAATTTGGCAAAACGTAAACAGGCCAACATACAAAAACCTTACGGCGGTAATTTATAGAACTGCCCTAAAATGTTGAGTGCGAACTTTTCTTATATTCGCACTTTGCCTTTCTAATTGGGATTAGCGTTACATTCTTCATTTTGCTCCTTTGATGCCTATCAATGTTTCTTGTTTTCACCTTTATTCTATTGTACCTTTGCATCGTCAGTCAGAGAGACTGATTCGGCAGACAATCAATCCAGGAAGCGGGAGCCCAGACGATAAGCCGGCATCGAACAGGTAACTGCGTACCATGAAAAACACACAGCCGAGAATTAATAATCAATCATTTAAAACACACAAATTATTATGGCAGTAATGTATAAACTGTATCAAGACAAGAGAGTTACCTCTTCAACCAAAGGCAAGTGGTATGCCCGCGCCATTCATCCACAAGTGATCGAAACCGACGCTCTGGCCGAACGCATTCAGCGCAACTGTACCGTGAAACGCAGTGACGTGGTGGCCGTACTGGCCGAGTTGGTAGAGGTGATGCAAGACGAATTGCAACAGAGTCGCGTGGTGAAACTTAACGGATTTGGTTCGTTTAAAATAGGGCTTCGCACTAAGCCTGCCGACAAGGCAGCCGATTTTAACGTGACCAGCAACGTGGTGAACTATCGCGTGAACTTCCTTCCTGAGATGACGGGAGGCGGCGGCAAAGGCAAGAAGCGCAACCGCAAGTTCCTCGACGGTCTCAAGGTTCAGGAGGCTCCCAAGAACCCCGTGGACACGAAGAAAACCGCCGAAGGAAAGGCGGAGGAAAACGTAGATCCCAATCCGAAACCTTAAATCTTCCATCCTCCCCGCCCCAGTGGTGGGGAGGAGTTTTTAGAAAAAAATCAATCACTATGAAACGCATCAATTGGAAACTTATATTCAAGATCATCATCACCATCGCCACCGCCATCCTGGGTATGCTCAACTCGCAAGACAAACTGCCTTACAACGAAAATTGAAGAGCATCACGGGAGGACCGTTGGACTGGGCGTATCGAACAGTGGAACGTACGACTGCGCCTCGTGACGAACGTACTTTTGCTTCTGGCAGCCATCGTGGCTATTCTCAGTTGCTCGAGGATTCTCTGAAGGGCGGATCATTAACAAAGTTGATTTGAAAAACCGCCCTGAAATAATGCAAAGCCAACCCGCCACGGTTGGCTTTGCTTTTGGCTGAAGCATCAAAGGTTTGCTGCTTTTACAGAGAGGGCGAATCGGGGCATTGCATGGGGAGTGGCACAATCGGTTTGGTGAAAACTAATTGTTGGAAAAAAAAGTATCATTTTTAGGTTTGTTACAGATATTTCATACGTTTTTCTTGGTTTCGTATGGTTGAATGCTTATTTTTGCGCATAAAATAGTAAGTTACAATACATTTCATAGTATATTGATAGGCTGATGGGTGATGAGATTCTTTATTTTTACAACACGCTTTTGAATTGGGACACCACGGCATTGTTGGCTGTGAATGGCATGGGCAAAACAATACCGAACGAAGAATTAAGCTGAAAACATGACCGATCATCATCAACGATTAGATGAATCCTTGCAGGAATCATGCGGCGACAACGGTGCTGCCGATTCGGCACCTGTCGGGGAACGGGTTGCCGGTTGTGGCGAGTCTTTTCAGCCCATAGCTTATTTTCACTCACCATTTACGTCCAAGTTTGGCATTCCCAAGCAGAGCGGATTGGCTGCTGGTTTGCACGGCACGATTGTTTTTGAGTCTCCTTATCGCCAAGCTGATGCCTTGCGGGGCATTGAGGGTTTTGACTATCTGTGGCTTATTTGGCTGTTCAACGCCAATCCACATCAGTCGGACAGTCTGTTGGTGCGCCCGCCTGTGTTGGGCGGAAACCAGAAGGTAGGCGTGTTTGCCAGTCGTTCACCCTTCCGACCAAACCCCATCGGTCTGTCATCGGTGTTGCTGGAGCGTGTGGAGTGGGACACCCCGCAGGGGCCTGTGCTGCATGTGTTGGGGGCCGACTTGATGGATGGGACGCCCATCTACGACATCAAACCCTACGTTCCTTATGCCGACTGTCATCCGGAAGTCCGAAGCGGCTTTACCGATTTGTCGAAGATTCAGCGGTTGGAGGTGGTGATTCCCGATGAGGTGGCGCACCAGTTTACGCCCGACAAGTTGCGCACTTTGAAAGAGGTGCTCTCCCTTGATCCGCGTCCGGCTTACCAGCGGTCGAGCGAAAAAACATACGGCATGCCGTTTGATGGAAAGGATGTGAAGTTCAGGGTTGTAGAAAATGATGCCACCCATGACTGTGATGAGCAAGATGCACAATCGGCATCGTCTGCCTGTTGTGCCACGGAAAACGCTTCATTAAATATGTCTGACGGAGCGGTGCGTGGAGGAACCTTGATTGTTCTTGGCCTCTCTGAAGGATGAATAAAAAAATCCACTGATGACTGATGACCAAAAGTGGGCAACAATCAGCAGTGGAAATATTTGATGATGAATCGCGCAGGATACGCACCAATGTTTAGATGTGGCTGGCGTTAGTCGTTATCTTCTTCTTCTGTTGAGGGGACAGCCTGTTCGGATTGTTTGGAATCGCCAAGATTGGTCATCCTCACAATCACGATACTCACTTCGTACAGCATCCAAATAGGCAGAGAGACGATGAGTAAGGTGAAAATGTCGGCCGTGGGTGTGACGATGGCTGCGAGGATGAGAATGGCGACAATGGCATGTCGGCGGTATTTAGACATCCATTCGGCTCGCAGCAATCCGAAGATGGCCAATAGCCAGCTGATAACGGGAATCTCAAACACAATGCCAAACACCAAGCTCATCATGAGCATCGTGTCCATGTACGACTGCAGCGACAGCATGGTTTGCACTTCATTGCTGACCTGATAGGTACCTAAAAAGCGAACCGTGAGGGGGAAGATGAGATAATAATTGATGAGAATGCCAATGATGAACATGACATACCCGCTGCCCACAATCTTGAGGGCATAGCGTTGTTCGCGCTGGTACAGAGCGGGTGAGATGAACTTGTACAACACGTACAATATATAAGGTGAGGCGCACAAGACTCCGAAGCAGAGCGCCGTCTTCATGTGTATCATGAACTGCTCGGTGAGCCCGATGTTCACCAGTTGGATGTTGAACGGCTCTACGCCCAGCAGGCGATACGTCACGAACTGGCTGTCCTTGGGTGCCAGTACAATGTTAAAAAGCTCTTCCTTGAACATGAATGCCGCAATACCACAGATAAGGGCTACGGCAATAATGCGTATGAGCGTGCCACGAAGCACGTCCAAATGTTCCCAGAAGGTGAGTTCTAAATCTTCTTCCATCATGAAACCCTCCATGGGTGGTGTGTCAATCCCTTCCTAATGTGGTGGGATAGGGGAGTGTAAGAAAGACTGCTGTCGTCTTATTTCTTCGTCTCTGTGTCGTTGGTTTGTTGGTCTGGATCGAGATCTTTCTCGATGCCGTTCACGCCATCTTTGAAACTTTTCACTCCTTTGCCCAAGCCTTTCATCAGCTCAGGGATTTTCTTTCCTCCAAACAGGAGAAGAACAACAAGTACGATGAGTACAATTTCCGGTGTTCCAAGCATAATATCAATTTTTCTATTGAGCACCACGGCCCGTCTATCTGGTGAGAAACTCACTGGCAGGGTAGGCATCTGCCTGGATGCTATGGTTAGTGGTTTTGTTTTTTCAATGTATGTCTCGCCTAACCATTGCTGGCGTGTGCGATGATGCAAATGTACGAATAATATTTCAAACGGCAAGAATAGGGGCTGAGAAATCAATGTGGTGGGTTAATATTTCTCAGCCTTTTTACACTGCTCTTACATTTAATAGGCCGTTTATTGTCAAAAACAATCATATTGATTAGTTCAATTCGTTGTTAAAAAACAACATTACCCTTGAATGAAAAATCCGTTCGGCTACTACAAAATAAAGTAGTAAATACTTGTAAAGTACAAAATAATGTATTACCTTTGCGTTGTCTTAATAAAACAACGGAAAATGAAACACGAAATGGAAACAGTTATCAAAAAGCAGGAAGTGGTAAGTGATATGAAGCAGCGTCTGGCAGACATCAACCTCTCGGTGTCTTGGATGGACTTTGCCAACAAATACTTCCACAAATCGTCCTCATGGTTCTATCACAAGTTGAACGGTATCGACGGCAACGGTGGCAAGGGCGGTTTCAACGAGGAGGAGTTGGAACAGCTGCGCAGATCGCTCTTCGACCTGAGCAACCGCATACGAAGAGCCGCGGAAAGCATTTAGGCGTGGTTATCTGTTTGACCAATTAAGACAAAAAGCCGCCCGACGCCTACGGCAACCTTACAGCAAGTGCATGCTTCCCCACCATGGAAAGCATGCGCTTTGTTTCTTCTTGCGTGACACGTTTTTTACTATCAATATGATTGTAAAAAAGACAACGAAATATTTGTCCCTTAAGCTGATTATTTCTATATTTGCACCATAACGTCTTATCAACAAACAATTACACACATGGCAATCAATCATTCCAACATACCAAACTATAACAGTAGCCAATGGCATATTGTAGTTCAAAAGCGTGACACCCCCTCACGCTTTGAAGCCGTCGTGCCAACGTCAACCTTACAAGGAATAGTTACGGGCATCGTCCATGTACCATGAGCGTGAACGGAGATTCTCGTCCATCAAAATTCGCTGGTAAAGTGGAATTTGATGTGCTTAAAGTCTTGCTGCGCCATGCTCAGCATGTAGCTTGAGTCGGCCAGAAACACGTCGCGTCCCTGTCGATCCTTGGCCATGTACTGGTATTTGCGCTTCTTGAAGTTTTCCAGCTCCTCGTGGTTGTCGGCTTCTATCCAGCAAGCCTTGTATAGTCGAACCGGTTCCCATCGGCACTTGGCATTGTACTCGTTCTGCAAACGGTATTCAATCACCTCGAATTGCAGTTGTCCTACGGTGCCGATAATCTTGCGTTGGTTGAACTGGTTGATAAACAACTGTGCCACACCCTCGTCCATGAGCTGCTCGATGCCCTTGTTGAGCTGTTTTGACTTCATGGGGTCTTCGTTCTCGATGTACTTGAACATCTCGGGTGAGAACGATGGCAGTCCCTTGAAATGAATCTCTTCGCCCTCGGTGAGCGTGTCACCTATCTTGAAGATGCCGTTGTCTGGCAGGCCCACGATGTCGCCGGGGTAGGCTTCGTCGATGGTGCTCTTGCGCTGCGCCATAAACTGGGTGGGCGACGAGAAGCGTACCGTCTTGCCGTTGCGCACGTGCAGATAAGGCTGATTGCGCACGAATTTGCCCGAGCATACCTTGCAGAAGGCGATGCACGAACGATGGTTGGGGTCGATGTTGGCCGTGATTTTGAAGATGAATCCCGTGAACTTGGGTTCTTCGGGACGGATGATGCGTTCTTCTGCCTGTGTGGGCTTAGGGCTTGGCGCAATCTCTACAAAGCAGTTGAGCAGTTCCTGAACACCGAAGTTGTTGAGCGCAGAGCCAAAGAACACCGGTGCCACCTCAGCCGATAGGTAAGTTTGCTTGTCGAAAGTGGGGTACACGCCGTCAACCAGTTCGAGGTCATCGCGCAGTTGGACGGCCTCTTGTTCGCCCACCTGTTTGTCCAGTTCTTCGCTTTGGATGTCAACCTCCACCTTCTCGGTCACCCGTTGTTTGTTGGGCGTGAAGAGGTTGAGCTGCTGTTCGTAGATGTTGTACACGCCCTTGAATTTTCTTCCTTGTCCGATGGGCCAACTCAGTGGGCGCACCTTGATTTGGAGTTCTTTCTCCAGTTCGTCCAGCACGTCGAAAGGGTCACGTCCCTCACGATCCATCTTGTTGATGAAGATGATGACCGGTGTCTTGCGCATGCGGCACACTTCCATGAGCTTACGGGTTTGTGCCTCTACACCTTTGGCCGAATCGACCACGATGATCGCCGAATCGACGGCCGTGAGGGTGCGGTAAGTGTCTTCAGCAAAGTCTTGGTGTCCAGGCGTGTCAAGAATGTTGACCTTGTAACCCTCATAATCAAACTCCATGACCGAGGTAGATACCGAGATACCTCTTTGTTTCTCGATGTCCATCCAGTCGCTGGTGGCCGTTTTCTTAATTTTGTTGTTTTTGACCGCTCCGGCCACTTGAATCTGTCCACCGAAGAGCAAGAACTTCTCGGTGAGGGTGGTTTTACCTGCGTCGGGGTGTGAGATGATGGCGAAGGTTCGCCTGCGTTGTATTTCGTTCATAAATCGTTATTTCGTATGCATACACTTAGTGAGGCTCTCTTCCCAATGAGGGATTTCGATGCCAAAGGTTTCCTTGATTTTTGTCTTGTCCAACACGCTGTAGGCTGGTCGGTGAGCCGGTGTGGGATATTCAGCGGTGTGCAGCGGCTTGACGTGACAGGTGGTGATGCCGGCAATGCGGTGAATGGCCTTGGTGAAGTCGTACCAGCTCGTGACTCCCTCGTTGGAAAAGTGGTAGATGCCCGGCACGATGCCCTTGTCGATGATGGTCATGATGGCCAGAGCCAGGTCGTGAGCGTAAGTAGGTGTGCCTATCTGGTCGAAGATTACACCCAACTGCTGTTTCTCTTGCCCCAGTCGCAACATCGTCTTAACGAAGTTGTTGCCGAAAGTAGAGTAGAGCCAAGCCGTGCGGATGATGACATGTTTTGGACATATCTTCGCCACGGCCACCTCACCAGCCAGCTTGGTGGCACCGTACACGCTGTTGGGGCAGGGTGTGTCGCTTTCGATGTAAGGCGTGTGTTGCGTGCCGTCGAATACATAGTCGGTGCTGATTTGCACCATCCATCCGTCGCGCTTAGCCATGGCAACAGCCAGGTAAGTAGGCGCCTCGGCATTGAGAGCTGTTGCCAATCGCTTGTTGCTCTCGGCCTTGTCCACGGCTGTGTAGGCAGCGCAGTTCACGATGCCATCGATTTTGTGTTCTTCCACGAACCTGTTGATGGCATCACTGTCGGTGATGTCCAGTTCGTTAACATCAGTGTTGAACCAGTGGTGCTCCGGATAATCCTTCTGCAGCACCTGCATTTCGTTTCCCAGTTGGCCGTTGCAGCCTGTAATGAGTATGTTCATTGTTTTAATCCTCCTCAAATTGAAGTCCTTCGTTGCGATCCTTGATATAATAATCAGACAGCATGCCGATGAAGGTAGTTATCTCCTGGATGGCATGTGTGGTGTCGGGCGAGATGTCCTTGTGTTGCAACCGCAGCAGCATCACGCCGTACAGGGCGTTGAGGCATACCTGTATCTCGTCTTCCTCATGTTCGCCTTTACGCCTCAGCTCCACGATAAACGGCAGCACCTTGTAGTACTGTGCCGAGTAGAAGGGAAACTTGGTGCTTTGCAGCAGTCTGCGGTGCAGGTCAATGAGGTCGGTAACGATAACCTGGTTAATCTGCAGGTGTCCGCCCTGTCGTTTGCCTTCCTCGTTCATCATGCGAATGAGGTTGCCGTACCAGTCTACCATTTCTTCCTTCTGTTCGTCCGTGTAGTCGAACTGACTGATGTATTCGCGGCGGATGCGCGACAGCGAGCATTCGTACACGCGGATGATGTCTTCTACCTGCCACATATATAATATGTATTCGGCGATGCTCTTTTTGCGTAGTTGTTGTGAGATATACACGTTTGATGTTGTATTAAGAGGTTGAATATTCGGTGGGGTGCTTCGGCGTTTCCAAGTGAAACGGCATCGGCTTGCCGTGCCAGTCAGCGGTTTGATAATAACTGGCTAATAGTGGAAGGTGTAAAGATTGAACACCGTTCCGATGAGGATAATGATGGAGCATACGATGACGATGCTCCCAATAATCTTGTTGATAATCACGATGCCATTGTTGTCAAACTTGCCACGCACCTTGTCGATGACCCAAGTCAAACCGTACCACCACAGCAAGGCGCCGCCAAAGATGCCCAAGTAGCCGCTCACCATCTCAACAGGATGGTCGGGGACGACAAACTTAAACTGCGCGTACATGGCGATGAACAGCAGAATGATGAGTGGATTTAAAAACGTTAACCAGAAAGCTGTGATGCCATTGTACAGGTATGTACCCTTCGTTTTACCGCTAACGTGCATGTGCTTTGTGGGGTTGTTGCGAAAACTGTAAATGCCAAACAGCAACAGCAGGATGCTGCCCAATATCTGCAAAACAAAAAGATTCTTGGGATTGGTAATCAAATCCATCACAAAACTCATACCCAAGCCCGTGAGCAGTGCGTAGATAATGTCAGAGCATGTGGCGCCAAAGCCTGTTACCAAGCCATACCAACGTCCCTTGTTTAACGTTCGCTGAACGCACAACACCCCCACGGGGCCCATCAGTCCCGAAGCAATCACTCCGATGATGATGCCCTTCCATATTTGGTCGATGATATCAATGTGAAACTCAAACGGCATAATGTATGCAAAATTGCGAAAATTATGCGAGATGCACAAATTTATGATGTGAAAGTTTGTGTTATACAAGTTTTTTAATACCTTTGCGAAAAGTGTCAGCACCCCTCATTAGGTCTTCCCGATAGGGTTCGTCTGCATGCGAAAGGGCGTGGCGTACCTCGTGCAAGCCGAAGGGTGCAACGCTGATGCAGCAGATGATTGACACGCATCCACGCCCGCATAGGGAGGTAGTAAACGATTTCTATACTAACTTAAAATAAAAACAAAAACATCACATGAAAGCAGTTTCTGAATTGAAACCGTATGTAATCGGTTTAGACTTAGGTGGAACCAACTCAGTCTTCGGCATCGTTGACAGCCGTGGTGATATCAAGGCCACCACATCCATCAAGACACAAGGATACGAAAATGTAGACGACTATGTAGACGCTTCCATAGAGGCTTTGCAGTTGATTATCGGCCAAGTGGGCGGCATCGACAAGATTAAAGCCATGGGTATCGGCGCACCCAACGGCAACTTCTACAACGGAACCATCGAGTTTGCACCCAACCTTAGTTGGGGACACAATGGCATTGTGCCATTGGCCAAGCTGTTCTCTGATAAGTTGGGCATCCCCGTGGCCCTCACCAACGATGCCAATGCGGCAGCTATCGGCGAGATGACCTATGGCGTGGCACGCGGCATGAAGAATTTCATCGTCATTACTCTCGGCACAGGTGTCGGCTCGGGCATCGTTGTCAATGGTCAGTTGGTGTATGGCAGCGATGGATTCGCTGGTGAGCTGGGACACGTTGTGGTGCGTCGTGAGAACGGGCGTTCGTGTGGTTGTGGTCGCTTCGGCTGCTTGGAGGCTTATTGCTCGGCCACCGGTGTTGCCCGCACGGCTCGTGAATTGCTCGAAACAACCGAAGAACCCTCTATCTTGCGCGACATGATTCCGGAAGACATCACGTCATTGGATGTGAGCATTGCCGCAGGTAAGGGTGACAAGCTGTCGCAGCACGTTTATCAAATGACGGGCGAAATGCTCGGTGAGGCTTGCGCCAACTTTGCCGCTTTCTCTTCACCCGAGGCATTTATCTTCTTCGGTGGTTTGACCAAGGCTGGCGATTTGCTGATGAAGCCTTTGAAGGAAAGCTACGACAAGCATGTGCTGAAGATATTTAAAGACAAGGCCAAGTTCTTGATTAGCGGGCTTGATGGTTCATCAGCCGCCGTGTTGGGAGCCAGTGCCATTGGCTGGGAGATATAAGCATCGCTGCCACAGCAGCGATTAAGTTGATCGATGCTGGCTTCAGCGTATTGGCTTTGACAGCTTTCAAGCTTATCATCTAAGCCAAAAAGATAATACAAAAAAAGGAGGGTGTATCATAACTTGTGCGTATGATACACCCTCTTTTCTTTTGTTATCGGCCTTAATTCTTGACAATCTTCTTGCCGCCAACGATGTACACACCTCGTGGCAAGCTCTCCACGTTGGTGCCGAGATACACCCCGTCGAGGGTATAAACGCCGTCCTTTTGGGTAGATGCGTCGGTGGTAGGATGGGCAATACCGGTAGCATCGGGTACAATCACCACTTCGCTCCTCACTCTTTTATCGTCATTACCTTTCATTAGTGGGGTAAACCCCGGTTTCTTGTTCATTCGGCAAAAGCCTATAAAACCAATCTGCCAAGGGTGAAGGACAACTGAGCAATCCCTCATTGTATTGTAAATTGAGGAAAGAGAAACGGATACGTTCCTGTGGGTGGTATCGCTCGTTATAGACAGACAGGCTTCTGCCACTCACACAATTTTCTGCCTTTACCTCTATCGGTATGATACGCTCACCCCACTGGATAACGAATTCTATCTCCGCACGACTGTCGGGCGACCAGTAGTACGGAATGTCGTCTTTCAACAACGGCATGAGCGACTGCAAGATGGCGTTCTCCGCCATACTGCCTTTAAATTCCGTATAGTTGGCATTGGCATTCAGGATGACAGTGGCAGGAAGCCGTGCCAGTCGGCGAAGCAACCCGCAATCACAAGCATATACCTTGAAAGCCGACGGATCTGCGTAGGCAGAAATAGGAAGTCCGGGTTTGGTAATATTGAACACCCTGTAAATCATTCCGGCATCCTCCAGCCAAAGCAGTGCATCTTCATAGTCCTTTGACCGTGCGCCTGGCTTTACAATCTTGAAGATGAACTTTCGGTTCTCCTTGGCAAGTTGCGAGGGCAGCGAGCGCCAGATGGCATGGATGCGTGGAATCTCCCTCGGCGTAGCGTACTTGGCAAAGTCAAGTTCGTAGAGGTCAAGAATGTCTTGCTGCACTTTCTCCACAGCCTCCATGCCCTTGTTGTCAAGAAGGCTGATAACTGCTTCGGGCATGCCGCCGCACACGAGGTAACGCCTGTACTCCGTTTTCAACTTGTTGAGGACAATTTCAGGCAGGTGACTGGCATCATGCAGATTTTCTACATAGCTAAACGTTTTCTCATCGGCGGCACGCAGAAACTCTCGGAACGTGATGGGATACATACGCATGATGCTCACCTTGCCCACCGGCACCGTCATGCTGCGCCTTTTCACCGCTACGCCAAGCAGACTGCCAGCGGCAATGACATGGTACGCTGGCGCATCTTCATAGAAGTATTTTAGGCTGTTCAATGCCTCCTCGCACTCCTGAATCTCATCGAAGATAATCAGCGTTTTACCTGCCACAATGGGAACCTCCGTATACAGCGAAAGCTCTTTCAGAATTCTCTCCGGACTTTTGGACGTTTGAAAGACAGACCTTAACTCTGGCTGACGGTCAAAATCGAACTTGGCGCAATAGTCAAATTCCTCCTTGCCAAACGCTTCCATTGCCCATGTCTTGCCAATCTGTCTTGCTCCCTTTAATAGGATTGGCTTCCTGTCCGTTTTTTCTTTCCACCTCCTCAAGGTGTCTATGATGTCTCTTCGTATTTTCATCGTTTACATTTTTAAGTGCGGAAAAGTGTGAAAATCTACATTTTTCTGTAGTTGTTAATGCAAAAATAGGAATTATTCATAAAACAGACAAGTTTTGTGAAAGAAATATGGAGAGGAGGGCACGAGTTTTTTATTTCTAAAAGTTGTTTGTTGCCAAAAGCAATCATTTTTCTTTGTTTTCATAACAAATTGGAAGAGTGAAACAACATCTTTGTATTTGGACTGTCAATGATTTGCAATTGGAGGCCAAACTGATGGACTTTGATGGCCAAAGTCAAAGAGTTTGAACCTACTTATATGTTGTTATGAATCAGATTGTTAGGTGAATGTTATTTGCTGTCTGTCATACAACACCAGATGATTGCAGTTGACCTGCTCAACCTGATTCGGTACCATTCGGCTGAAGATAGAAGGGTGGCGTGCGGCTTTTTCCTACTTTATTTTCCATATAAATGAGGATTGTGCCGTTTTAAAAATCTCTTTACCTTTGCCAGCAAATCAAAAGAAGCATTTACTAACAAACTAAGGTGGGTTTTATAAATTACCACCCCTGAATTATTCAAATTCAATAAAAAATTGATGTGGGTTACGTTTTGTTCTGCCTGTGTTCTTTCAAGAAGATGAAAAGGCATGTGTCAGACCGAGCTAATTTATAGGACTCACCTGTGTTTAATACGTTATGAAAATGAGAAATGTTTTCGCAGCAGTTTGTTTAATGGCGTTTGCCGTTCTGGGATTTTCGTCGTGCGACAATGATGAAGAAGAAACCAAAGTGTCTAATATCGAGTTGGCCAAGGCTCATCTCAATGGCGAGGTGGTACTCTCTACGGCTGCCTTCATGAATGATTTTAACATCACTCGTTTGCCCGAAGGATGTCCGGCGAAATACAAGCTGACATGGGACAAGGATGTGCTCGTTATTTTATTGAACAACTTGAAAATTGGGTCGATGCCATTTGCCGTCAACTTCGGCTGTCGTACGATGCTCGAGGATGTGAAAGCCGGTGACAAAGACGCACCGAAGGGCGATGGCTGGATGAAGATTAGTGGCACCGACGGCTGCTTGGCCATGCCGGGAACGCCAGTAGGTGATTACAAAAAGGGCAGCGGCGCTACGGTGAAGGGATATTACAATGTAAAGTCGCGCGAGATTGAGTTCACCATGGATTTCAACATGGGCAAGACCATGCCTATGATTGCAAAGTGTGGTCGTCAGGTGGTTGACAAGAACAGACTCAAGAACTATGATGCTGAGCTGCAAGAATTCATGAAAAAATTCAAAGAAGCCAAGGAGAAGGAAAAACAACACGGAGGAAAATAACCAGTCCCTCGTGTAGAAATGGGAGTTGGCGGGAGATTCCCTTAACTCCCGTTAACTCCCCCATTACTCCCCTTAACTCCCGTACCTTATTTCTCCAACCACAAAAAATATAGACGATGAATCCATTTATCCACAAACTTGCGCCACTCGGCTTCCTCATCAGCATCTTGATGATAACCCTGTCTTCCTGTCACAGTGACGACGATTTGCAGTTGGCTTCGGTGAGCAACGAATACACCGCACAGGCTAAGGAGACGCTCACAGGCAATGTGGTGTTGTCTACAAGAACTTTTATCGGTGACGTGGACATGACACGACTGGAAACGGGGTGCCCCACGAAATTCAATTTCACCTGGCAGGGTGACGAGGTGGAGATTCGGCTGATTGATTTCCATGTCGCCAACATGCCGTTCATCATCAACTTTCAGTCAAAAGCCCGCTTGTATGCACTAAATTCGTGGGAGCAAAAAGAATACAAAGGCAGCGGATGGGTCAAGATTTATGGTACGGACGGACTGTCGAAAACCGCTGATCGGGAAAGTAAACCGCTGGATCAAAAGCAGGGAGCCATCATCAAAGGATATTACAATGTGTTGACCCACGAAATCAACATGAACATCAACTTTAACATGATGAACGTGTACTCCGATTGTTTCTTGCAGAAAGTGGACAAACACCGCATTGATAGATACGATGAGGAAGTGAAACAATACCAAGCCGATTTGGTGGCTTATAAAAAGCAGAAGGGTGAGCTGTAGCTCCTGGTCTGCCCAACGGTAAGCCTCAAAGATGATTAGAACAAACATAGTAAACACCAAACTCTTTATCCAGTCGCTGCTTCTCGCCTTTCTCTGTTGTACCCCGGTCAAGGCCCAGCGCACCCTTCGCTTCACCGTACACCAAGAGGGAACAAGGCAGCCCATCGAAGCGGCTTTTGTCATCGTGGCTGACAATAGAGCCATGGCCGGCGCCACTCATACCGTGACCGACCGCCTGGGCAATGCCTACATTCGTACCGAAACGCCTAAAACACTTTATTATGAAGTATCGGCCATTGGCTATGTTCCCCGAAAAGGCGACATACAACCTCATGACACGGTGGTGTGCATCATCCTGCATGAGGATGTTTTGCATCTGCACGACGTGGTGGTGACGGGTTCGCGAACGGAACGCCCCATCAAGTTGTCGCCCGTGACGACACAAGTCCTGGGTGGAAAACAGCTCATCGATGCGGGATACAGCGATCTGCAGCACGCCTTGCAGCAGGAAACACCGGGACTGAACATCCAGAAAGTGGCCTTCGGCAACGACATCTCCATGCAGGGACTTGATGCTCGTCATGTGCTGTTCTTGCAAGACGGTGAGCGGATGACGGGCGAGATGGCGGGCAACTTGGACTACGAACGATTCAACCTGCATGCCATCGACCGCATTGAAATCGTGAAGGGAGCCAGCAGCACCCTTTATGGCAGTAGGGCATCGGGGGCAGTCATCAATCTTATCTCCAAGAAAGCCGACCGACCGCTGGATGTAAGGGCCGGCTTGCGCTGGGGACAGATGAATCAACACAACTACAAGAACCCTTCGCCGACCGATTTTCCATACATGTTCGAGAAAAACGCCGACCGGCCTAATCTGCAAGCGTGGCTCTCGGCTGGAGCCAAACATGGGGCGTGGACAACGCAAACCGATGTGTGGTACAGCTCGTCGGATGCTTTTTACCTGTACCAAGCCAAACACGACAGCAAGACTTATACGAAGGAGGCCAATCCCTTCTTGCCGCACGACACCACGCTTGTTTCATCAGCCGACCGACCGCCCTTGGGCATAGAGGGAAAAGAACATTTATCGGTGGCGCAGAAGCTGTATTACGAACCGTCCAAGCACTTGTCGCTGCAGCTCTATGGGTCGGCTTTTTTCATGAATTCGTATGACTTGTTGCAGGACATGAACTTCTCGCAAAGCCGTGACTACATGGCCGGACTGAAGTTGCGCTACGATGTCAAGAATTGGTTCAGCATTCATCTAAGTCTGCACGGCGACTTCTACGATCGGTTCAAGCGACACGAGCGCATGAACTTGCGCAAGAAGGTGTATAGAAGCACCATCTTCGAGCCGCGATTCAGCATCACCAGCAACTACTTTCCCAACCATGATTTGATTTTGGGCGTGGAGCATGTCACCGATAATCTCACCAGCGACCGTTTTGTGAACCGACGCATGACGACGCGCGCCTTGCACGAAACCGAGTATTTCGTGCAAGACGAATGGCAGGTGAACAGTCATTGGATGCTGTCAACGGGCGTGCGCACCAACTTCTCAAAAGCCTTCGGACTGATGTGGATGCCAAAGATTGCAGCCAAGTATTCGCCCGATGACCATTGGGCCTTGCGGGCCAACTACTCCATGGGTTACCGGGCACCCAGCATCAAGGAGTTGTTTTTCAATTGGGATCACATGGGCATGTTCCAGATACGGGGAAACGATCAGCTAAAACCAGAGAAAAACCACTATATCGCCTTGGGAACTGAGTATAGTGACGGCAAGGTGTTTGTTAACGTCAACGCCTACACCAACTTTTTCAGAAAGAAAATAGAAGGAGTGTGGCGCATCTACGACTTGCAGTACAACTTTGAGTACACCAATCTCACCAACCAGCGGTTCGTGGGACTCGAAACCATCTTGAAATGGAACTTCGCGCAGCGCTTCACCTTCAACGGAACTTACAGCTACGTCAACGTCAGCAAGCTGGAGGGTTTGCAGCTCAACACCACCTCGCCCCATGCGGCGACAGGCAGTTTAGACTACACGCTGAACAAACCCAACTATCGGTTGAAAGCCATCTTCAGTGCTTCTTTCATGGGAGAGAAACGCTTCGATGTGCAAGACCGCATCTGGGTGGGCAGCCAACAAAAAAGTTACGATGCTTACTTCCGCTGCACACTTCCCGCCTACGTCATCTGCAACCTGTCGGTGGTGCAAACGTTCTGGAACCAAGCCAAAGTGACCTTGGGTATCGACAACCTCTTCAACTACAAGCCCAGTACCTTAGGTTCGGGTGTCACCCTGTTCAACGTGCCCGGAACCTGTGGCGCACGCGGTTATGTGCAGGTGGAATTCTTAGTTGACCAACTCGTAAAATCTCTGAAACGAAAACGATGAAAAATTATATAGTCCTACTTCTCACGCTTACCCTCCTCGGTTCGTGCGTGCGGTACGATGCCGAGGAGTTCACGGGACATACGCTGCCCCGCATCACCGGTTACAACACAGGCGTCACCAACGATTGGATGTACTTCAATCTGCGTACGGGACAGGTGTTCAACCGCACCGCACCCAACCAGGATATCAGCGAGGGCGAACAATACCACCGTACCGACTGGGACTTAGCTTTCTGCGGACACCGTTTGCGTACCAACAGCGGCACGTCGGGAATTGGAAAGGGAGGAGCGGCCGACTTGGGCTACGGCAAGTATGACAAGTGGATGACGGCGGGCCAGCTGCCCAGGAATTTGACATGGGCGGTAGATGATTCCACCGTGTCGGTCACCTACTCAAAGAAAGACTGGATACATCATTGCGTTACCCACAATCTCGACGTCGACGCACACCCTTGGTTCGATCCCAACAGCGGACCGGCCACCACCTATACGAGTGCCAATCCTATCTTGGCCAACGCCGTTGCCTTCTTAGGTCCGCCCCCCGTCTACACTCCGTCTTTTCACACCTACGTCGTGCGCACGGCCGACGGCAAACGTTATTTCAAGTTGCAGATTGTGAGTTGGTACCACGCAGAAGCAGAAATTGGTGATTCTGGCGGCCGCATCAGTTATTACCTGGACGAGCTAAAAGAGTAGGGGAGAACCCGCGGTTCATCCTCACTCCTCGTACGCCGTTTCATTCTTGATGGCGACAAACGATATTTCCCATGATGCCAGAGCTTCGCTATGTAAGCAGAACATGGAGGTCGCCAAAATATAGGAAACCTCTGCACTTGCTGATGAAATCCTTTGGAATCCGCCTACCACCCCCTGTGACTATTCAGCGGTAGGTTCATGACACCCAATAATTGTTAACAAATTTTAATTACATCATTCTTTTTTGTTTTTATTCTTTTGTTTCTATGAAATCCCTTACCTTTGCACTCGCTTTTCGGCTGATACCTCATCACAGATGATAATCAAGGAGAGATGGTAGAGTGGTCGATTACAACGGTCTTGAAAACCGTCGCACTGAGAGGTGCCGGGGGTTCGAATCCCTCTCTCTCCGCGTGAAGTACTCTGTAAAAAGAGTTGAGAAAAACTTCAAAAATCCGTAAGTATCGTAACTTCAGTAAGTTGCGATACTTTTGTTTTATACAAATCTTACTTTTCAGAGGTCGTTTAGAGGTCGTATATACTCCCAAAATACTCTCCTGTGGCTACAATCTGGCTACATTTTTTTGAGACAAACAAAAATTGTAGCCAAGAGTTCGTAGAGAGTTCGTTTAGAGTACTTGTATTTTACTGCTATTCAAACAATTATGTAGAACTTTGTAGCTGGGCTACAGAAGTTGAAAGAATGGACGTTTGGCTACAATTTCCTTTCCGTCTGGCTACAATTTCTCTATTTCTGGCTACAATTAAAAAAAACAAGTATGAAGACAAATTTTAGAACCGCCTTCTATCTTAGAAGCAACTATGTCAACAAGGAAGGAAAGACACCAGTAATGTTGAGAATCTATCTCAATAATGAACGTCTTTCACTTGGCTCCACAGGAATTGCGGTAGAGCAATCACTATGGGACAAGGAGAATGAGAAACTGAAAGGACGTACAACCGACGTTCTTAGTACAAATCTTGAACTGGACAACATTCGTAATGGCTTGCAGAGTATCTATCGAAAATTAGAAGACAACCCCGATATATGTCTGGAGCGCATCAAATCAGAATATCTGGGTAAGAAAGAAGACATTGATACACTGTTGCAACTCTTTGATAAGCACAATGCCGATATAGCACAACAAGTCGGTATTTCTGCGAGTAGTGCAACATTACAAAAATATAATGTCTGCGAACGCCACTTCAGGGAATTTCTCCAAAGGAATTACAAAAGGTCGGATATCAAACTATCAGAGCTTACATATACAGTTATTCGAGAATTTGATATCTACCTTCGTACTGTCGTTGGGCAAAATCCCAATACCGCAACCAAGACAATGAAAACTTTCAAGACCATAACAATATTAGGACAAAAAATGGGAGTTTTGTATCACGACCCCTTCCTCAACCACCGTTTTCACTTGGAGCCGGTCAATCGAGGTTTTCTCACGGATGAGGAGATTATGAAGATAGCCAACAAGGAATTCGCTATTCAACGCTTGGAGTTAGTAAGGGATGTTTTCATCTTTTCATGCTTCACAGGTCTGGCATATATCGACGTATCCAACCTTACACCAGACAACATTGTTACGCTTGATGACAAGCAGTGGATTATGACCAAAAGGCAGAAAACAAGCGTGGAAACAAATGTGTTGCTTCTTGACATTCCCAAGAATATCATCGCCAAGTACAGTCATAAGACCTATCGGAACGGCAAACTGTTTCCCATCTTAACTAATCAGA
>CABQNT010000028.1:0-21206 GCA_902465605.1 uncultured Prevotella sp. | reverse complement strand
TACAAAAATATGATGAAATGAGCAAATTTTGAACAATGAGTTTTGCAGAGGTCTCTGAATGCAAATGAAGAAACAAAGCAACAACTGCGCACAGTACGCTGGTTCTTCGATTGCGGAGATGACGATCCCGATGTAGGAGACTCTTTTAATCTTCACCAGCTCTGCAGCAAAGCAGGCCTCAATAGCGAACTTCGCATTCGCAATGGTGTTCATAACTGGGAATATTGGCACAGCTCATTAAGACTTGCCCTTCCATTTGTATCGATAGGATTTAGAAATTAAGGGCGGTTCTATAAATTAGCTTTGACAGATTGTGAGACTATTTTTGAGTTCAATTTGTTTGTGAGCGAAGGAGTATAGCGAGCTATACGACTGAAAGAACAAGCAAATTGAACCAAAAAGAGGCTACAAGATGACAAAACGTAAAAAGGCTGATATGAAAAAAGTTTACGGTGGTAATTTACAGAACCGCCCTTAACAGTTTGAAAGGCGGTAACAACCGCCTGCTCAACATCTTTTAAAAAGGCAAAAAGGCACTGATTTGACGTGCCTTTTTGCTTGTTCCATCTCTCCATTCTATCTCCACATATTCACTAAATGCCTACCGAATACGAACATGAGAGGTTTTGTTCGTGACGCTTTAATTTCGGGCATGATAAAAACCTTATTCACATGGCTTGTTCATCATGTTTCAGGGTTCGTGGAAAAAAGCATGGAGTTTACTGCTTCAACCCATTGACTTTGGGTGCCAAAAGCATGTTGTTTAGTCCTCAATCTCAACGCCTTTCAAATCCATCATGAATCGATGAAAAAATCGACTCGCAAAAGCGTCACCGGACGTTGCGGATGCACGAAGGGAAAAAGGCATCGGCGACGAGCCGCTATCTACAAAGAAAGGGCGGCATGCTCACCATTCCTTTCATTTCAGGAATAGTGGGAATACCGCCCCTCCATCATTATTTTCCTCCTCTCTCCCATCTTGCGTTTCACATTTTCTCTTTTCACAAAGTGAAACACCTTGACCACTTGCAAACAATAACAAAAAGTGTACGGGGGATTGAAAGTGTGTTAGTTGGCTAAATCAGAAATGAATTTGAGGCGCACCAAACGCAACTCCTCCTTGGTATATATGTCGCCCAACTCTTCCATAGCCAGCTTCAAACCATCCGACTCGCTATCCAAGAAGTAGTCGTAGATTTCGTCCACATGGTCTTCATCCATCACGTCTTCCACAAAATAGTCGATATTGATTTTGGTTCCGCTGTAAACAATGGCTTCCAGCTCGTCGAGCAGCTCGTCGAAGTCAAGTCCCAAGGCATTGGCGATGTCATCGAGTGCCACCTGCAGGTCGATGCTCTGAATGATTTTGATCTTGACCATGCTATTCTTAGCGACCGTTCGTACACGCATCTCTTCGGGTCGCTCGATGTGATTCTCTTCACAATGCGCTTTGATGAGTTCGACGAATTTAGGTCCATATCGCTTGGCCTTTCCGGCTCCCACGCCCTGAATTTGTTGCAGTTCTTCCAAGGTAATGGGATAATCGGTAGCCATCTGCTCCAACGATGCATCCTGGAAGATGACGTATTTTGGCAGGTTCAGCTTGGCCGACATTTGCTTTCTCAGATTTTTCAGCATGCTGAAGAGCGCCGGATCGAGTACGCTGGTTCCGCCCTTTGGTGCCTCAACCTCATCGTAATCGCTGAACTCGGTATCCAATGCCACCATGAACGACACGGGTTTTTTAATGAATTTCTTGCCAGCTGCCGTCACTTTGAGCACTCCATAGTTCTCTACTTCCTTTTCGATGTATCCCGCGATGAGCGCTTGTCGGATGACAGGATTCCACATCTTGGGGTCTTCGTCCTCGCCGGTGCCAAACTCTTCCAGCTCATCGTGCTTGTGCGAGGTGATGTCATCAGTGGCTTTACCCATGACAAAATCAACGACATAACCTTGACGGAACTCTTCTTTGAGTGCTACGATGGCCTTGAGAATGATGAGCAGAGCGTCCTTGCCCTCGCGCCGCTCTTTGGGATGCAGACAGTTGTCGCAGTTGTGGCAGTTGTCTTGCCGATATTCTTCCCCGAAATAGTGGAGCAACATCTTGCGTCGGCACACGGAAGACTCGGCGTAAGCCGCCGTCTCTTGCAGCAGTTGGCGACCGATGTCTTGCTCTGCCACGGGCTTTCCCTCCATGAACTTTTCCAACTTTTTGAGGTCTTTCCGTGCATAGAATGCCACACAGATGCCCTCACCGCCATCTCGACCGGCACGACCTGTCTCCTGATAGTATCCCTCCAGACTTTTCGGGATGTCGTAGTGGATGACAAAGCGCACGTCGGGCTTGTCGATACCCATGCCGAAAGCGATGGTGGCCACGATGACATCGATGCGCTCCATCAAGAAGTCGTCTTGCGTTTGTGAGCGAGTGGCACTGTCCAGTCCGGCATGATAAGGTGCCGCCTTGATATTATTCGCTTTCAAGACTTCAGACAATTCTTCCACCTTTTTACGCGACAGGCAATAAATGATGCCGCTCTTGCCCTCGTGCTGACGGATGAACATGATGATTTGGCGATCGATATCCGAGGCTTTCTGGCGCACCTCGTAGTACAGATTGGGGCGGTTGAACGAGCTTTTAAACTCGCGTGCATCCGCAATGCCCAAGCTGCGCTTGATGTCTGTGCGCACCTTGTCGGTGGCAGTTGCCGTCAAAGCGATTACAGGGGCATCGCCTATCTTGTTGATGGTGGGTCGGATGTTTCGATACTCTGGTCTGAAATCGTGTCCCCACTCAGAAATACAATGCGCCTCATCGATGGCATAAAAAGAAATTTTGACGGTCTTTAAGAACTCAATGTTCTCTTCCTTGTTCAGCGATTCGGGTGCCACGTACAACAACTTGGTACGTCCCGAGCGAACATCGTCCATGACCTGTTGGATGGCAGCCTTGTTTAAAGACGAGTTGAGGAAATGGGCTACGCCCTCTTCCTCACTGATGCCATTGATGACATCCACCTGATTTTTCATCAAGGCGATGAGCGGAGATACCACGATGGCCGTCCCCTCCATGATGAGTGACGGCAACTGATAGCACAAGCTCTTGCCTCCACCGGTGGGCATGAGCACAAATGCGCTGTTACCAGCCAGAAGATGTTTGATGATGGCTTCCTGCTCGCCTTTGAAAGCATCAAAGCCGAAATAAAGTTTTAATTTCTCTGTAAGATTAACCTTCTCTGCCATAGTGTTTCATTAGTGCCGGCGCGTTCGGCGGGGATCAGGTCCTTCCCGCCGAACAGTCCGACTTAGATTATCGCTATTGTGTTTCACTGTGCGGCTGTTTAAGCCGACTCCAATTTCTGTAGATGAGCCTTGTCGAGCTGCTCCTGGGTGTATTTGAGCGTCACTTTGAAGCTCTTGACACGCTTGGAGGGGATTTCGAACATGGCGTCCATCATCACCGACTCCACGATAGAGCGCAAACCACGCGCACCTAATTTATACTCAACCGCTTTGTCAACAATGTAATCGAGCGCATCTTCGGCGAACGTCAACTTGATTCCGTCCATCTCAAACAGCTTGATATATTGTTTCACAATCGAGTTTTTGGGTTCTACCAAGATTTTGCGCAATGCCTCTCTGTCCAAAGGATTTAGATAGGTGAGCACCGGCAGACGACCAATAATCTCGGGAATCAGTCCGAACGACTTCAAATCTTGCGGCAAGATATATTGCATCAGGTCGCCCTTGTTGATGTTCCGCACATTCTGCACCGAGTTATAACCCACCACATGCGTGTTGAGCCGCTGCGCTATCTTGCGCTCAATGCCATCGAAAGCACCGCCACAGATGAACAGAATGTTCTTGGTGTCAACGTGGGTATAATCTTGGTCGGGATGCTTGCGACCACCTTTTGGCGGAACATTCACCATGGTTCCTTCAAGTAGCTTTAGAAGTCCCTGCTGCACACCTTCGCCACTCACATCGCGGGTGATAGATGGGTTGTCGCTCTTGCGGGCTATCTTATCAATCTCGTCAATGAAAACGATGCCCCGCTCGGCTGCTGGCACGTCGTAATCGGCCACCTGCAACAAGCGCGACAAGATGCTTTCTACATCCTCACCCACATATCCAGCCTCGGTAAACACCGTTGCATCGACGATGGTGAAAGGCACGTCGAGCAGTCGAGCGATGGTCTTGGCAAGCAACGTCTTACCCGTTCCCGTTGAGCCCACCATGATGATGTTGCTCTTCTCAATCTCCACGCCATCATCATTCTTGGGCTGTTGCAACCGTTTGTAATGGTTGTACACTGCCACTGACAGATAACGTTTGGCGTCATCCTGCCCGATGATGTATTCATCGAGATAAGCCTTGATATCCTGTGGTTTGGGAACTTTCTTGAGTTTGAAGGGCTGATCACTGGCGTGCTGTTCCACTTCTTCATCCAGCGCCCCCGAAGCCACGGCTATCTGATAAGCCTGCTGAACGCAATCCTCGCAGATAAATCCGTCAGCTCCCGTGATGAGCAGTCGTACTTCTTGCTCGCTTCTTCCGCAAAAACTACACTTTTTCTTAATCGTCGGCATTTTCTCCTTTTTGTTGTTTCCTAACCAGCACCGTGTCAATCATGCCATATTCCTTCGCCTGCTCAGCGTCCATCCAGTAGTTTCGGTCCGAATCTCGGTAGACTTTCTCGTACGGTGTGTGAGAGTGATTGGCGATAATGGTGAACAGTTCTTTCTTGAATTTGATGATCTCCTTGGCTTCAATCTCAATGTCAGAAGCCTGTCCCTGTACGCCTCCGAGTGGCTGATGAATCATCACCCTACTGTGTGTCAGTGCGCTACGCTTTCCTTCTTGTCCTGCTACCAGCAACACGGCCGCCATCGAAGCAGCCATACCCGTACAGATGGTTGCCACGTCTGACGAGATAAACTGCATGGTATCGTAGATACCCAAGCCTGCCGTGACGCTTCCGCCAGGACTGTTGATGTAGATGGAGATGTCTTTACCGCTGTCTGCGCTATCGAGGTACAACAACTGTGCTTGCAAGGTGTTAGCCGTATAGTCGTCAATCTCCGTGCCTAAGAAGATGATGCGGTCCATCATCAGGCGCGAGAACACATCCAACTGCGTTACATTCAGCTGGCGCTCCTCCAAAATATACGGGTTAAGATATCGCGCTTGACTCTTGATGACGTCATCAAGCACCATGCCATTCATCCCCAAGTGCTGGGTGGCGTATTTTCTAAAATCATTCATTTTGTTTTTATCCTTTCTCATTATAATATAAAAGAGGTTATCGACACTTTTAAAAACCTCGATTATACAAAGTTAATAAAAAAAGTCGATAACCTCTTGTTACAAGAAGTTTTTTAAGTGAAAAAACGTTATTTCTCTTCCATCATCTTCTGAAAGTCATCCAATGAAATTTCCTTTTCATTCAATTTCACAGCGTTTTTCAAGGCATGAGTCAGCTTCGTGTCTACTGCACGATCAATGAAAGCATCTACGCTCTCTTGCTTTTTCAGCAAATCGTTGACATAATTGTCGATATACTCATCGGGAACATTGCTCATACCATATTGAGCGAACTGGGCACGAGCGGCAGCACGCGCCACCTCTTTGATATCTTGGTCTTCTACCTTGATATCATGTGCTTTCACCAACTGCTCTTTAATCAGGTGCCAAGTGAGCTGCTTGATGCTCTCGTCATAATTCTTTTCTACAAACGCTTCATCCTTATCGGGATTGTTTTTACGCATGATGCGCTTCAACAGTTCGTCAGGATATTCTAGTTTTCCAACCTTCTTCTCGGCATAAGCACGTACATCCTGCAAGAATTTGTAGTCGCTTTCACCCTCGAGTTGTGCCTGCAAGCCCTCTGCTATCTTCTCACGGAATTGCTTTTCATCCTTCACAGCGTCTTTGCCATAGATATTGTCGAACAGTTCCTGATTCACTGCATGGTTTTGGAAACGATTGATCTCGGTGATTTGATAACTGAAATCGCCTTCATGGTCTTTCACCTGTTCTTTATCAATCTTCAAGAACGAAGCCAATTCTACATCGCTGGCATAGGCCTTACGAGGATTGAAGGTGATGATGTCACCCAGTTTGGCGCCATCAAACTTCTTCTTTTCCTCTTCCACCTTAATATAAGAGGGCATCAGCACGGCAGCCTCAACCGTCAAACCGCTTTCCTTGGTGTTGCCTTGCTCATCGAGCTCGCGCAAATCACCTTTGAGCATGTCATTGCCTTCAAACGTCTCTGCTTTGACATACTCGCCCATCCGAGCAGCAAACGAATCCACCTGCTGGTCAATCAGCTTGTCGTCAACCTGTATCTTGTAATAATCAATCTTGTTCTTGCCATTGAGTTCAATCTTGAATTCGGGCGCTACGGCGATATCAAACACAAAGGTATAAGGAGCATCCTTCTCAAGATCCACCGCGTCGTGCTTCTCAGATGCCAAAGGTTCGCCTAGCATCGGGATATTGTTCTCTTTGATATAATCGTAGACCTTTCTGCCCACCTGCTTATTGATGACGTCCATCTTAACGGCGGGGCCGTACTGGCGCTTAATCATTCCCATCGGAACCTGTCCGGGACGGAAACCTGGCATGTTGGCCTTCTTACGATAATCTTTCAATGTCTTCTCGACATCCTCTTTGTAATCGGACTCTTCGACTGTCACGGTCAACTGACCATTGATCTTGTCGGGATTCTCAAATGAAATATTCATCTTTAACGTTTTGATTTATGATTATTTTTATTGTTTTCAAATGAATGGCAAAATTACGCATTTTTACCCTAATCTCCTAACTTCACTCTGAATTATTTGATTTTTTAACGCAATCACGGCAAAATAATCAACTATAAATCAGACTGTTATTAACACATGGAGATAAGCACGCAAACCCATTGCTTTAACCGCCTAAACTCTTTGCATAAAGGGGCTAAAAGACATGCTTTTAAAAACCCACCTCTTTCATCTTTATACAAATACGCCAAATGGGACTGATAACAAGCCTATCGCAGCAGCCGCAAATATGTTACATCTACTTTTTTTTGCCCACAAGTAACTTTTTCGTGTTTTTTTTGCTTAAAAGTTTGTATTATCAAATGATTATTCGTATCTTTGTAGCAACAGAATCCGCCACGCTTCCCATTTGAACAGCGAACCAGGGCGGGTCTTTTGCTTTTTATGAGTACATTAAGATCATACACTAAGCAGGCTCTCCCTATTTCAGAACAAATAGAACTACTAAAAAGTAGAGGCTTAAATATTGAGGATTCATCCAAGGCTGCAAAATTTCTTGGAGAGGTTAGTTATTTTCGTTTTGTTCAATATCTTCGTCCAATGGAGGCAGACAAAACCACACACCAATTTAAGCCTAATAGTAGATTTGAGGATGCTGTAGCTCTCTACAACTTTGATATAAAATTGAGAGATTTGATGTTCAAGGCAGTCCAACGATTAGAGATTGCCCTGCGCACAAAGATTATACAAGAATTCTCCTTGGCACATGGACCGTTTTGGTTCTTTGACACAAGCTTTGCTGACGATGAACACAAGTTTATTGAGAATATGAACTCCATAGACAGAGAGCTTCAGCGTAGTAAGGAGGACTTTATCAAGGAGCATAGGCGCAACTACGACAAGCCAATTTTCCCACCAGCATGGAAAACGCTTGAATTGGCATCTTTCGGTACGCTTTCAAAACTCTACTACAATTTCAGTGACAAGAAGTTGAAAAAGCGTGTTGCTCGCCAGTTCAATCTTCCACAGCATGAAGTATTTGAAAGCTGGATGCGTAGTATCACCGTTTTGAGAAATTGTTGTGTTCACCACTCACGCCTTTGGAATCGTTACCTTTCTACAGCTCCGCAAATAAACGCTTCTTTACATGGCGCATGGATTAACATTGATGGTATTGATGCAAACAAAGTATATGCTATATCATGTTGCATCGCATATTGGCTCGATTCTATGGGATATGGATCGGATTTCAAGAATGAACTCAAATCCTTGCTCATTTCCTATCCACTGGTAGATCCCACAGCAATGGGATTTCCTAAAAATTGGATTTCTGAAGCTCTATGGAGATAACATTATAGACACAAAATCAAGTAACCTAACGGCATTGAGCTGCAGAAACCTGCCAAATGCCGTTTATCCTTCCTCATTTTCGGCCTGTTTCACTTTCTTGAACAAATCGGAAGCAAAGACCAGGTCATTCAGCTTCTTGTTATCCGAATTTGCCACATTGTCTTTGTTGCCCGTCCACTCCACGTGGCCTTGATAGATGAAAGTGATATGCTCGCCAATCTCCATCACCGAGTTCATGTCGTGGGTGTTAATGATGGTGGTCATGCCAAACTCTTTGGTAATGCCCGACAGCAATTGGTCTATAATCAACGAGGTCTTTGGATCAAGCCCCGAGTTGGGTTCGTCACAGAAGAGATATTTGGGGTTCAGCACGATGGCGCGAGCGATGGCCACACGCTTCTGCATGCCGCCCGACAACTCGCCCGGAGCCTTGTCTTGCGCATCCAAAAGGTTGACACGCTCTAAACACTCTTGGGCACGCTTCACACGCTCTCGATAATTCTTCGTTGAAAACATATCTAAGGGAAACATCACATTTTCAAGGACGGACAAAGAGTCAAACAGAGCAGAGTTCTGAAAAACCATCCCCATCTCCCGACGCATCATCACCTGTTCTCGCTTTCTCATCGCCACAAAGTCACGACCATCATAAAGCACCTGCCCGCTGTCGGGCGAGAGCAAACCAACGATGCTCTTCACCAACACTGTCTTGCCCGAACCGCTCTGTCCGATGATTAGATTGGTTTTCCCATCCTCGAATCGGACGTTGATGTCGCGCAATACTTGTTTCTCGCCAAACGATTTATTTAAGTTTTTTACCTCTATCATAAACTCAACAACTCAGAAACTTTGAAAAACTCAACTCAGCAACGGAGTGAGGAACACGTCGGCAAACAACACCAACACAGAACTGCTCACCACGGCGTTCGTGGAAGCCTCGCCCACCTCAACCGAGCCTCCCCGCACCGAGAAGCCATAAAAAGAAGAAACGCTGGCGATGATGAACGCAAAGACGATGCTCTTGATGATACTCATCCATACAAACCATACGTTGAACGAATATTGAAAACCCGCCGTCAAGTCGTCTGGCGAGAGCACGCCACTGTACGCCGTACCATAAGCACCAATGATACCGGCAACCGAGCTGAATATCACCAGGAAGGGCATGATGGTAATCAATCCCGCAATCTTGGGGAGGATGAGGTAGCTGGCAGGATTCACGCCCATGATGTCGAGGGCATCAATCTGCTGCGTCACACGCATGGTACCCAACTCAGAAGCGATGTTAGACCCCACCTTTCCAGCCAAAATCAAGCACATGAACGCACTGGCAAACTCCAACAAAAAGATTTCACGGGTGACATAACCCGTCGTCCACCGAGGCATCCATGGACTCTGCACGTTGATTTTCATCTGAATGCAGATAACGGCACCGATGAAAAACGAAATCAACAACACGAGCGGTATCGAATCGACACCCAACTGACACATCTCCTTGACATAACGTTTGAAAAACATGCGCATGCGCTCGGGACGCCTGAACGTGCGCCCCATCAGAATCAAGTACTCACCGAAAGTGGTCAGATATGTTATCAACAGCTTTATAATCATTCTTGATGCGAGTTTGAATACCTTTTGCAAAAGTAATTAAATTCATCTACATTCACCCATAAATCCTTTTGTTTTTCTCTCAAACAGCCATTTATACCACCCGCTATTCATCCTTCTAGCTATCTCTACAAATACACGGTTCTTTCATTTCAGAGAGGTTGTTGAGTGCAATAAAACAACTATCATCTCTCATATTGATAACGAATTGAAGATTACGAGTACAACGGCAACAACCAAAAGGCGGCCAACTTCTAGGCCTTACGCCTGACATCATAACCAACAAGGGGTATTCACTGGTCTGACAGACAGCGAATACCCCTTGCTGTTTGCTGGTTCTTTTTCAAAAACTGACAACAAACCAACACGCACTCCCTTTCTATTCTGATAAATTTTTCTATCTTTGCAAAAGATAGGCTGCGCCTAACAAAGTGATTAATAATCAAGATACAGCATTCATGAGAGAGCAAAGAGAAACGGAAGTGCAACAACAGGAAAGCGAAAGCTTGGTGCTACGTACCGAAGGACTGGTAAAACGATATGGCAAACGCACGGTTGCCAACAAGGTGAGCTACAATGTGCGCCAAGGAGAGATTGTAGGTTTGTTGGGACCCAACGGGGCGGGCAAGACCACCTCGTTCTACATGACGACGGGCTTGGTGATTCCCAATGAGGGACACGTGTACCTCAACGAGGAGGAGATTACCGAATATCCCGTCTACAAACGCGCACAGGCTGGCATCGGCTACCTGCCGCAGGAGGCAAGCGTGTTCAGGAAGATGAGCGTGGAGGACAATATTCTGTCGGTTCTGGAGATGACCAAACTGTCCCGACAGGAACAGTTAGACAAGTTGGAGAGCCTAATTAACGAGTTCAGACTGAACAAAGTGCGCAAGAACAAGGGTGACCAACTGTCGGGAGGTGAGCGTCGACGCACGGAGATTGCCCGCTGCCTGGCCATCGACCCGAAGTTCATCATGCTCGACGAGCCGTTTGCCGGCGTCGACCCCATCGCCGTGGAAGACATCCAGCACATTGTATGGCGACTGAAATACCGCAATATCGGCATCCTCATCACCGACCACAACGTACAGGAAACGCTGACCATCACCGACCGCGCCTATCTGTTGTTCGAGGGAAAAATCCTTTTCCACGGCACGCCAGAAGAGTTGGCTAACAACAAAATCGTACGAGAAAAATACTTAGGTAGCAACTTCATTCTTCGCAAAAAAGATTTCCAACTCATTGACGAAGAACGAAGGGCAAGAGAGGAATAAGAAAATAGTTAGGTAACTGAAATAAAATCTTGAAGAATCTTATTAGATGACATTCATCACATCTAAGTACCTTACTTGTTAAATTTTTGATTGTTTTGCTATTCTACTTGTGAATAACAAAGACAACGTATTGATATTCTAGATTAACGTGAGTTCGACGAATTTAGAACAGAGCAAGCTGTGTGTCAATGGTCCTTTGTACATTGATACACGGCTTTTTGGGGAACAGACAATAGGCTGCAATAGCGCCTAATAAATTGGCGATGAAATTGTCAAAGCATCTATGTCTGGAGTGTTCCACCTGCGCAATATTCTTAAGCTCATCATTCACAGTTTCTATAATGGCTCTTTTTCTGAGTAAGAGTCTGTCAGAAACGCTCATCAAAGCTCCTTTCATATTGCTTTTCAGCTTGGTAATAAGTTGTATTCCGTCCACAAACAGCCTTTGGAAGAGATTCTTGCTGATGTACCCCTTGTCGCCGACTAGCTTGCCATATATGAAATCTACAAAAGATTTGTATTCCAAAGGCTTACGGTCATCAACATCTCCAGGTGTTATCATAAAATTGAGAAGTTCTCCTTTCTCATTGCAAATCAAATGTAATTTGAAACCGAAGAACCAACCCATGGAGCATTTTCCTCTTTGGGCTATACCTTTGAAAACCTTGTGAATATGTATTCTTTGGTTCTTGCAGACACGCAGTGGTGTGCTGTCAACAAAACTTATGCCCGTGCATTTTCCCAACAAGACTTTTTGATAAACAAAGCGAGTGGAATGACAACCTCCCTTTCCAATTCTACTATACGGTTGTATGAGACAACTTTAGGAAACAAATTACGCAGGTGCTTACATACTTTTTCAAGATAGAAATGTTTAAAGCAGCGATAACCAGAGTCGTGAAAAAGAATCATTATTAGCATGACTTCTGCCTTTGATATCGTGGAATCTCGATGATACTTTCTTTTTCCAGTAGGCTTTAGCGTATATTTTGCCACCATTGCATCAAAAAACTTGCAGAAATCATCTGCCATACAAAATATTTCAGTAACTTTGTCCTCGGTGATCATAGCGATTTTTGTTTGTAATTGTTTGTAAATCAATATCTTAAAGTTACAACAAATTTCGCTAATCACCAAATTTATAGACACTTATAATTCGTCGAACTCACGTTAGATTATTTGAAATGGTTAGAATAGCATATAATATCACGAATTCAGGCTCAATAGTACAGCTACAGATTGGGAGTTGATCAACGAACGCTTCGCCTCAGAATAGAAGAACAAGATACAATACCTACTCAATGCCATGCTTGAATTTGCCAAGCGCGAGCAGACACAAGTGTACATCAACACAGATGGCAGTGGTACGTAGCCATTATGAAAAATAAAGAGAACATCTGGTGATGGGACGGTGATGCCCTTATAACAGTTATAAAAGCAACGGCTCTCCCCACCATTTGGTAAGAAGAGCCATTAATCATATATTTGATTGTCAAAAATCAAACGATTTAATCTTAAAACTTATCACTAAAAATAGCCTTTGTCGTGTATATAGAACCATTATACTCATATTTGAAAATACAGGTAACAGGCGCATGGATTCCAAGTAGCCCAATACTTGTGGCATATGACTTACTTGAGTACGAATTAACTATTGTGTTGACACTCATTTCGCTTCCCTTAGATAATGTTACACCATCAACGAGTTGCATACTAACAAGCTTAAGATTTTCGGGACTGTTATTATAAAAAGTCCAAGATAAACTGCTACCATGCAGAATAAGCCCATTAGATAAGATAAACCCTCCGTTGCTTATGGCCAATACATAATCAGAGATGTCCGTTACTGTGACTTTACAATTGCTTCTATGAGCCTTGTCAGCAGTGTATACTGTTATAGTAACAGAACCCTTTTTAAGGGCTTTTATATTTCCTTGATTATCCACAGATACTACTTGAGGATCAGAGGAAGACCATGTTACATTCTGACCAGTTTCATTGACAAGATTCAGTCTTTTAGTATTTCCTGTAAATATGTTCAAGGTTGAATTGTTAAAATACAGAGGAGATTTCTGAGTAATTATAATTTCTTCAGCTGTACCTGTATTCTTGTCTGTAAATGTAATCTTGGTGGAACGTTCCTTCCCATACTCCATTTTGGCAACAGCAAATGTGTGGCCATGACTTGCAAGTGCACGAGTTGATGAGCTTGCAGTCGTATTTTCTGTAATCCAACTATCTGCTATATGTACATTGTAATTCACATTTGATTTTAAATTAACAGAAAATTCTCCTCCGTTTTCATCAAATACATAATCTTTCTTTTCAAGCAAAATTGCATTAAGTTGGCTTTGATTAATCGTGATAGTTTCACTTAGAGAGCTTTTTTTGTCATAGATACGAATGGTGGCCACTCGGTTGTCATAAGTATTGTTAGCAGCAACGTGCAAATTCAATGTGTGGGTTGACATTGCACGTGTCGTAGTTATATCCTCCTTTACCCAATCTACATTAGGCATATCGACCGCATAACTAAAATTACTATTTATCTCTATAGTTACGTTTTGTTCTGCACTACTTAGATTAAAGTCATTTTGAGTAAGTGTCAGCATTGCTGCACCTGCTTGATAAACTTTTACAGTTTCCTGTTTGTCACCACTTGTTATGTAAATCGTACCTTCACGTTTTTCGTAATCTTGGCTTGCGTCTATCTTGAAAACAAGTTTTGATGATACCAGTGCACGTGTAGCGCCACTGGCATTTGTACTGTGTATCCAATTTTGGCAATCTTCTGCTATTTTGTAGGTATAATTAACATTGGCCTTAATGTTGATTTCAACATTGCCACCCTCAACTGGTATCTCATATTTATCAGTAGTCAGTGTTAAAGCATCTTTTTGTTTTTGATTAACGATTATATTTTTTATAGAATCACCATAAACAAATCTGATAACAGCATTTCTATCATCATAGTTTGTGTTTTCTGTGACTCTAACTATAAATTTGCCACTGCCCGCTTCTCCGCGCTGGGGACTTATACTACACCATGAACTACCATCCCGTGTATCAGCTAATGTTGCAGTCCAAGGTTTGTTGGAATTAAATGTAATGATACTCTCACCTGCATTACTATCAAAATCGATGCTACTCTTAAAAATGTTTGTTGCTCCTTCTGGAAACGTTATTTCTGGGGCAACTTCTTCTTTTGAGCAAGAACTCATAGTCAACAAAGAAATAATTGCCGACAAGAAAAATAGGTACTTTTTCATAATATATGTATTAAGTGAATAATATAAACTCGTCTTGACTTTTATGATTTGTCCTAATTAAAAGAAGTTCTTATCTTTGTATTTACACACCAAAGCCGCAAACTCCTCTTATGTACTCATCACGGAACAAATTTACAAAAAAAAATGTGATTTATAAATCAACGGGATTAAGAAAATGTTTTTTTATTAGATTAAAGATACAATACAAATGTAATTCTATCAAATTTATCTGCTGCGAAATGCGAACATATTTACCAAGATTTCCTTTCAGAGGTTATTCCGTAAAATCTTTACAACCTCAAAACCAGCAGTCAATGGTATATGTTCAGATGTGCCTCTGTTCAGCTTCCACCAAATTTGAATGATGATGTCTGCCTTAATTTACCGCCAAAAATATCAAATGGCGTTTCTGCAAATGATGCCCCACCCGTCCTGCTCAGTGTAACATTATTTTCTGCCAGTTTTGTGTACATGCCTTTCAAGTCTTGTTCTGCATCTTTCAAATTGTATCACACTTTGGTTAATAATCCAAAAGCTATTGTCCAATAGCTCAGATAACTTCCTGCTTACTCCAGTTAACTCCTGTTCCCCTAAAATATGAATAATGAATTATCTAAGGTACCACACGCCCCCACTTTCAACCATCGGAACCACAATTTCTTCACTCGTGCTGTCACCATAGCTAAGCACCAGGAAAACGTTGGCAGCATGTTTCTGCATGTCGGTTTTGGCATCTACGATACGAATGTCCTTGATGCCGCGATGCTCTTCGTTCTGCTGGTTCACATACATCTTGGTATTCGTGATGAGCTGTTCTCGATAGGTGTCAGGAATGCTGTCGGGACGGTAGTGTCCGTCCACGAACGAGGCAATATTGCCTTGAAGCAAATATCCGTAGTATTCCTTGGCTGCGCGTGCGGCCACCTCGCCTTCATCAAGAGAAGATGTACAGGCGACAATCACCATGGCGACAAACAAATAGAGAAGTTTTTTCATTTTACTGCTATTCTTCACAAGTAGTTAGTAGAATTATCTAACAAGGAGTTAGCGGGAGGTAACAGGAGTTACAAGGGGAAGTTAGCGGACATTAGATATTTTATTCAAAGGAGTTAGCAGGAGGTAACAGGAGTTACAAGGGGAGTTAGCGGACATTAGTCCATTAAATCCAATTAACACCCTCATTAACTCCCGATAAAAACATTTGTCCATTAACTCCTGCTAACTCCAATTTACTCCCAATTACTCCCAATTACTCCCGACTCCAAAATCACTTCTGTCGAATAAACACATGGATGGGACAGCCCGTCAACGTCCAGTTCTCGCGTATCTTGTTTTCCAGGAACCGACGATAGTTCTCCTTCACATACTGAGGCAGATTGGCATAAAACACAAACGAAGGAATCTGCGTGTTGGGCAACTGCGTGCAATATTTTATCTTGATGTACTTTCCCTTGATGGATGGCGGCGGCGTTTCCTCGATGATGGGAAGCATCACCTCGTTGAGCTTAGAGGTTCCGATGCGCAACTTACGGTTAAGGTACACCTGCTTGGCCGTTTCCAGCACCTTGAAGATGCGCTGCTTGGTGAGAGCAGAAGCGAAGATGATGGGGAAGTCTGCGAATGGGGCCATGCGCTCACGGATGGCGTTCTCGAAGGTCTTGATGACCTTGTGATCCTTGTCCTCCACCAAGTCCCATTTGTTAACCACCACTACCAACGACTTATGGTTCTTCTGAATGAGTTGGAAGATGTTCATATCCTGCGACTCGATGCCTCGTGTGGCATCAATCATGAGGATGCACACATCACTGTTCTCAATGCTGCGGATGCTGCGCATCACCGAATAAAACTCAAGATCTTCTGAAACTTTATTCTTTCTACGGATGCCGGCTGTATCGACCAGGTAGAAGTCAAATCCAAACTTATCAAACCGCGTGTAGATGCTGTCACGCGTGGTGCCGGCTATTTCGGTCACGATGTGACGATCCTCACCGATGAAGGCGTTGATGAGACTGCTCTTGCCAGCATTGGGCCGGCCCACGACGGCAAAACGGGGGATGTCTTCTTCCAGCACTTCCTTCTCATCAGCCGGGAGCTTTTCCAGCACCAAATCCAGCAAATCGCCCGTACCGCCACCTGTGGCTGCACTGATGCACTGTGGCTCGCCCAGGCCCAACCGATAAAACTCGGCTGCCGTATAATACTCGGCACTGTTGTCTACCTTGTTGCCCACCAGAATGACGGGCAGCTTTGTTCGACGTAAAATCTGTGCCACATCGGCATCCCAGTCGGTCAATCCGTTTTTCACATCCACCATGAAGAGCACCAAGTCGGCCTCTTCGGTAGCCACGATAACCTGCCTGCGGATGGCGTCTTCAAAGATATCATCCGAGTTGACCACCCATCCTCCGGTATCCACCACGGAGAACTCACGTCCGTTCCAACTACATTTTCCATACTGGCGGTCGCGGGTGGTGCCGGCAGTATCACTTACAATCGCCTTGCGCGACTGTGTTAAACGGTTAAATAATGTGGACTTACCTACATTGGGACGTCCAACGATTGCTACTAATTTTGCCATATTGAAAAAAAGCCTCCCCCAACCCCTCCAAAGGAGGGGAGTGTGTCATAGTGAGTTATATTAAAGCCTCCCCCCAGCCCCTCCGAAGGAGGGGAGTATGCCGCAGAGAGTATATTTAGCGACACGCTGAGAATTTCGTTCTCCTCGATAGCCTGCTCCCCTCCTTCGGAGGGGCTGGGGGAGGCTTTATCACTCCGGATTATACCCGAAGCTACTAAGTTCTTTCTGCGAGCTGCGCCAGTCTTTATCCACCTTGACAAAGGTTTCGAGATACACCTTCTTGTCAAAAAACTTCTCCAGGGTCTTGCGCGCCTCGGTGCTAACCTTCTTCAGCGCCACGCCCTGATGACCAATGATGATGCCTTTCTGCGATTCGCGCTCCACATAGATCACCGCGTTGATGTGAATTTGCTTGGCCGACTCCTTGAATTGCTCTACCCTCACCTCCACCGAATAAGGTATCTCCTTGTCATAATACAGTAAAATCTTCTCGCGGATGATCTCACTGACAAAGAATTTGGCGGGCTTATCCGTCAGTTGGTCCTTGTCAAAATAAGGAGGACTGTCGGGAAGGAGTTCCTGAATGCGTTTGAGCAGCATGTCCACGCCAAACTTATTGGCAGCTGAAATGGGAAGAATCTCGGCATTGGGCAGTAGCGAATGCCACTTCTCCACCAGCTGGCCAACTGTCTTTTGGTTGCTCGCATCAATCTTGTTGATGACCAAGATAACCGGAATGGTCATCGTCCTCACCTTCTCAAGAAAGTCGGCATTCTTCTCCGGGTCTTCCACCACATCGGTTACATACAACAGGATGTCAGCGTCGGCCAGGGCCGATTCAGAGAAAGCCAGCATGTACTCCTGCATCTTGTAATTGGGGTTCAACACGCCCGGGGTGTCTGAGAACACAATCTGCATGTCGTCGGTATTCACGATTCCCATGATGCGATGCCGGGTGGTCTGGGCCTTGAACGTCGCAATGGAGATGCGCTCGCCCACCAACTGGTTCATCAGTGTCGACTTGCCCACGTTTGGGTTGCCCACAATGTTTACAAAACCTGCCTTGTGCATAAGCTGCTACTTGTTTGAGAAGAAAAAAGCGCATTCTTTACGTTGAAAGGATGCGCTTTCTTATTCTGGAATTTCACAATTCGTTATTTCCTCGTCACGGCGTCAGCGCCATCGTAAGCCCACTTGAAGAATGAAGCTCCGTGTACGAATCCGGCTCCGAAAGCGGTAAAGATGACATTGTCACCCTTCTTCAATTTGCTTTCATAGTCCCAAAGAGCCAACGGAATGGTTGCGGCACTGGTATTGCCATAGTGCTGAATGTTGATAGCCACCTTGTCCATCGGGAGCTCAGCGCGTTTGGCCACAGCCTCAATGATGCGCAAGTTGGCCTCATGAGGTACCACCCAATCCACATCAGCTGCCGAAAGGTTATTACGCTTCATGATCTCCAACACGTCGTTACTCATGTCGGTCACCGCATAACGAAACACCGACCGTCCCTCTTGATAGAGGTAGTGCAGATGATGGTCAACCGTGAAGTGTGAGGCAGGACAAACGCTGCCACCGGCCTTCATGTGCAAGAACGGAAGTCCTTTACCATCGGTGCGGAAGAACATGTCCTGCATGCCCAGCTCTCCATCCTCGGATGCTTCCACCAAAACGGCAGCTGCGCCATCTCCAAAGAGAACACAAGTCTGTCGATCTTGGTAATCGACGAGCGATGACATCTTGTCAGCTCCGATTACAATCACCTTCTTACAACGCCCACTCTCCACAAAGCTACAGGCCGTGCTCAGCGCATACATAAACCCGCAACAAGCTGCTTCCAAATCATACGCGAAAGCGTTTTTCAGTCCCAGCTTACCCAACACGATGGATGCCGTGGAAGGGAATTTGTAATCGGGCGTTGTCGTGGCAACGATAAGCGCGTCGATGGTGTCGGGATTTACCCCGGTTTTCTGAATCAACTGCTTAGCAGCCTTACGCGCCAAGTAACTGGTTCCGAGGCCTTCTTCCTTCAGGATGCGGCGTTCTTTGATACCAACACGAGTAGTAATCCATTCGTCGCTGGTGTCAACCATTCGTGAGAGTTCCTCGTTGTCGAGAACATAGTCAGGAACGTATCCCCCAACGCCGGTAATAATCGCGTTGATTTTTCCCATTATTCTGCTACTTCCTTTTCAATCGCAACCTTACCTCTGTAATATCCACAAGTAGGACAAACGGTGTGGTAAACATAGTATGCGCCACAGTTAGGGCAAACTGCCAATGTAGGAGCTACAGCCTTATCATGAGTTCTTCTTTTCAGTGTACGAGTCTTCGACTGTCTTCTTTTAGGATGTGCCATTTTCTTTTAATCTTTAATTATTGTTTTTAATTTTTCTAATCCAGCCCAGCGCGGATTCACAGGCTCTTCACCGTCCTCCAAACTACTTCGGGTAGCCGAAAGCTCTTGCAGCTTTTTCGTCATCACAGCATTGCATTTTCCAGGTGCATGCACATGCTTGATGGGGACGCTGAGATCTATAAATTCATAGATAAACCACGAGATGTCGAGCACGCCTTCGCGCTCAGGCACCACGATCAGGTCATCATCGTCTGAGTATTCTTCGCCAAATTTCGCCATGAGCTTATTTTCCGTATCGATGGGTTGTTGCATTTCATCAAGACACAAGTCACAGGTCACGATGACGAACCCCTGGATATGGAACGTGAACTCAAAACTGCCGGCCATCCTGCGTATGGACAGTGCGACAGAAAGATTGCCTTTTTGGATGTCAGGAGCCTCGATGGCTTCAAAATACGCATCGTCAAGCTTGAACTCATAGGTCGCAACCTGATCGGTCAAAGCTTTCAAGTCAATCTTAAACGGCTTTAAATCGCGCATAATTATACTTTGGAGTGCAAAGTTACAAATATTTTCCGACATGTGGACAAGTTACACATAAAAAAATCATTTCTTCAGCTCAATCCTGAAAGTTGTCCCCTTGTTCACCTCCGAGTTGCTGACCCATATTTTACCCCGATGGTACTCTTCTATGATGCGTTTGGCCAGCGAAAGTCCCAGTCCCCAACCACGTTTCTTAGTGGTAAAGCCGGGACGAAAAACATTTCTAATATCTTTTTTCCTGATACCTTTCCCTGTATCAGACACCTCTACAACGAACTTCCCAACGGCCTCTTGCACACGGATGGTGATTCGTCCGTGCTCTCCACCCATGGCATCCACAGCATTTTTACACAAATTCTCGATAACCCACTCAAAGAGTGCGGGATTCATCCGCACCATCAGTTCGTCTGCGTTTTCGGGCAACTGGGTTACGATTTGGATGCCCTGCGACGTGCGGCGATTCATGTAGGATGTCACATGCCGCACCACCTCACGCAAGCTGTACGGCTTCAATTCGGGTATCGAACCGATTTTCGAGAACCGGTCGGCAATTAATTGCAGCCGCTTCACGTCCTGATCCATTTCGGGAATCAGTGCATCGTCAGGATAATTCTCCTTCAAAATTTCCGTCCAAGCCATCAGACTGGAGATGGGGGTGCCCAACTGGTGAGCAGTTTCTTTCGACAGTCCCACCCAAACCTTGTTTTGCTCGGCTCGTTTGGAGGTGAGCAACGCAAAAATCACCACCACGGCGAAGATGAGCACCACGCCCAACTGCACATAGGGATAAGAGGCCAATCGCTTGAGCATCAGTGAGTCGTCGTAGCAAACGTCAATGTAATCGTCTTTCACACGGTCGTTCAAAGAAATACGAATAAAGTGGTTGGCTGCTTTTTGACGATTGCCCAAGGTCTTGAGGTAAGCCGTACTGTCTGCACCCGACCGGTTCTCAAGGCTGATGTTGCGATAGGTCTGCACATCACCAATCGGATCCATGACGATGACAGGAATGGTATGGTTCTCGTTGAGCACCTTCAACACCAGGTTCAGATCTGTGTTCTCATCCGCCTGGTTGAGTGTGCGCATAGCTTCGGCCCATACTTCCATCTTGTTGCGCTCTTCGTTCTCGAGGTCCCTGATGAGGTAATGAGAAACCACAAGCGACACCACCGCTATAAGTATAGCGGCCACAACGAGGATGAGCTTTACCTGCCTAATTCGATCTGTCCATTGCATAGTGTTACAACGGATGAACCTAGTAAATATTGTATGGTATCATTAGGCTAATAAGGCTAATAAGCCCAATAAGCCTAATAAGCCCAATTAGCCTAATAAGCCTAATTGGCCTAATATCAAAAAAGCCTCCAAGACAATTTTAGTCCTGAAGGCTTCTATTTGAAAAAAGGCGGCTACCTACTCTCCCGCATTGCATTGCAGTACCATCGGCGC
>CABQNT010000027.1:0-22428 GCA_902465605.1 uncultured Prevotella sp. | reverse complement strand
AATAGTGCTCAAAAACAAGAATGATAGAGAATGGGTAAGGTTTTGCAGAGGTCTCATTAAAAGCCAAGAGACTTCCCCCCAGTTTTTCTGGGTACGAGCTTATAATATCTGTAGAATATGTATAATGATCTTCTATGGTTTTTCCATTACTATTTACTGATACTATTTTTAAAGGCTTTGAGTTTGTAATGACAGGATAGTTTTGACTGGTTTGATAAAAATAGTTTTTCTTGGTTTCAAGAATTTTACCAGAATCAAAATATTCTCTATAAATTTCAGTCTCCAACTCTTTCCAAGAATTATTTAGATACCATTGTAGCCTATTATATCTATCTTTTTGTGTAGCACAAATATCATTGTTAGAAATGTTGGTTTGGTAAGTCTTTCCTATTGCAATTGTATACTTACGATTATTTGCATTTTTAATTGCATATCTATAGTCGGTTGAGTTTAGTAAAGTGTTATTTTTATACTTTTCTAATTTATCAGATAGGATGTTTCATTATAGTCATCTTGTCTTAATGGCTCAAAAGGAATGTACGGATTCCTTTTTTCGAATGACCAGTTGTCTTGTGAAAAATAAGGTGCTTGGTAATAATAATTTGTAATATTCTTCGCTGTATCTGCTGTTGAAAATTCTTCTTCTATAATGTGCTCATAAAATATAATTACACCATCACGATAGGTTATATTAGATAATGGCATTGATCCCCAAGTACGTGAACGGGTATTCAAATAAGTATTTTCACATATTATTGTATGAGTCATACTCTGTATATGGAGGTAGTCATCTGGACTCACGATTTTTCTAACAACTCCAAATCCTAAATCTGGTTGATTTTCCTGGGAATAGTCTATTGCATCTTGTAGATTTTTGTAGGTCAGTATCTTTGTTTTTTTTAGTTGTATTTGAGGGTCATACTCCGTAATGGATTTTATTCTCAACCCTCCAACCGCGACAGGAGTTACCCAGTCACCAGTACCAACCAGTTCAAACGGTGGATATGGTTGTTTAGGATCTGATTTCGGCTCCCACGATGTTATATTTCGAGTAATATTCCCTTCATAAGTAAAAAAAGTCATCAACCCCGTGGGATATTTTATCATTTTTAAGACTCCTATTTGAGCTATATTTCCATTACTATTCCTATTTCTTCCACCAATGGTAATCTTTGTGGAATCTCGGCTAGAAATGCTTCTTTTACAATAAATCTCAGCAAATGGTACAGCATTTCCACTATCTTCATATTTATTATCAAAAGAATTATAAAAGCCCCAGTGGTCAATATTTTTAGTAGCTAAGCTAGGAACATATTCCACTCTATCATACTCAAATTTATAAACTTGTCTCTCTAAAGTTCCGTCTTTACTGATTACAAGCGAATCTAATTTTATGTGTTCAGTGTACTTGTTATATTTTGAACTGTAAAAATGCACGGTCCTTATCAGATTACTTTCTTTGTCACGAACCTCCATCTTACCTATTGTTTCAGGACTATCCCATGTAAATGTGATAGTTCCATTATCAAAGTAAATGTGATTCAGGTTTTGCCCAATAATTTTATATGAGTCAAACTTATTATATGGTGTGTATTGATAACCTGTTCCTGTCCAACTGACTTGTGACCCCACTATGCTATAGTAATTATTAATTCCATTCTCGTTTTCCACCATTGTAACACCGATATCAGAATTACCATCATCCACTTCATCGTTTACAACTATAAAATCATTTAAGGCGTAGCAAGATGGTGAGAACCTTTTACATTCAGTGTAATCGAATGATATTTTGGCACACGTGGAAGGAGAATTAATACTCTCACACAACCATCGGGTTGTATTTCCTAGTCCAACACCCCATGCAACTTCTCTGCAACCATAACCAAATTCATATCTAATTCCTTTTGAATCAAAAATTCGAATATCTCTCAAATAATTTGTTTCTATTTTATCATCATTATAGGGGTGTGGTACCATGTGAGTTTTATCATTTGCTCCTAAATAACAGGTTCCACCTCCCGAAGCTAATTGATAATGAAACTCATCAGGCTCTTCATCATGTAATTGATACTTATAGATATCTCTCAGATAATCGTTGGTAGCATTATAAGCATTAAAAGTACTATATAAATATCCACATTCTGCATCATCAGGAATTCCTTTCACATAGCGCATGATAGAGGGTTCTGCATTCAAAATCCAATCTTTTGCTATTCTACCACTGGCATATCTTGGTCTGAAACCGGCCGCATCGTAAGAAAGCGTTATGGGTAATATTATATCTCCTACTTTGATTTCATACAACGGAATTGTGATGTCTATTTTTCCTGTGCTGTAGTTTATGGGATAACTTACGTGTTTAGCCATTGCAGCCGCTTCTGGAGTAACAGGCATAACTATTGGACTTTCTATGCTAATAGGAGAATTTTGAGAATAGGAATTGACAAATGGTAATACTATCCACATGAGGATAATGATTAATCGGGGTATAATATTTTCCTTCATATTCTTATTTTTTTATAATTTTCTCACTGTAATTAGTTTGATTTACGCGTATACGGAGGATATAAGTTCCTTCCGCTAATTGGCTCATATCAATAGTCTGCTCATGTGCGCCCCTCTGCTGTGTTTCCGATTTGGTGCTATAAACAAGTGAGCCTGAGAGGTTATACAAGTCATAGGACACTTCGGCATCCTTAGAAATATAATATTCAAAGGTAAGACTGGTATTGACAGGGTTGGGATAGAAGTTATAACGGAAATTCAAGTCGTCTTGCATAGGGTTATGGGAATCTTTATGCTTTCCATTACCACGATTCTTCAAATCCTCTTGGGCTAACTTTTCTCGTAGCTTATTGTTTTCTTCATCCGAAGCTAAATAGTCATGATTTGTGGGAGGATAATAAAAAGCCGTTGAAAAATATGTTGTGTTACCTTTATCGCGCAAGTTGCCCGTTGTAACTGTTTCAAAAATAGGATAGCGATAGCCAACAGCATACCATTTGTATGTATCTACCAATAAAACAAAACTATCTCTATCTAAGCGAAGTTGAATGTCGGCTGAGGGGAGACTTTTTACATATGAACTATCCACCTGCAATGTATCTTGTTTGTGTGTGGGTTGAATTCTCTCTGAGATCAGTTTGACCGTATGAATTCTCATAACATGCCTCAAAGTATCTCCGTCAGGTAAAATAAGCATACCATAAGCGTCTACAACAGATTTGGATGACCCACATGCCATCATATCCAATTTTCCGCAATACTTTCCTGTTCCAAAATAGTAGCTGTTGATGCTATCTCCATAGACTACCGGGAAATGTAATAGTAATTCTGGTTTTTCATAATCCATCTTTGTTGTTTGGTTTTCATATCCGGACAGCATCAATGAGTCGCCATGTGATAGGTAATAGTAACTTGTGTTATGTTCTGTTCCTATAATTGTATCTGTAGTGACTCCCGGTTTTCGGTAATGGATCGAATACTTTTTATCAATCGCATTCAATTGTCCAAAATTCCAAAATACATTTGCGCCGCTCTTACCGGGATTCTTATAATCTACCTGCTGCTTGAAGATGTTGTCTAATGGGCGAGGTATATTTGTTGATCTCAATAATTTTTCTTGGGCATTCAGATGGTAAATAGATAATATCAGTAATGCAAAATAAACAAAGGCTCGCTTCATAATTACACATTGATTAGAATTAAGTTGCTAGTGATGATAAAGTTGTGTTTCACTATGATATTGTCGTTATCATATATCTACGAAAGTTGAAAAATAGTTAAAGTTTTAGGTTGTTCATACGATAGAGGAATTTAACAATAAAAGATAGAATTTGGTCGTCATATACTGATTGTAGAACAATAAGAATATGCTATTGGGTCGATAGATACTTCATAAGATTAGGTTTTTTTAGTTAGTATTTTTATTTTCGGTATAGATTTACTTGCCTATTGTTCGTTTAAAATATGGCGTAGAGTCAACCAGCAAGTGCAAAATTACAAAACGTATTTGAAGAACTCTCGTTTTGGTGTAGAAAAGTTTAATTTTTCTCTCGGTCTTTCGTTCAATTTCTTTTGTATCGACATAATTCTCTTGTCCGTATAACGTTCAAACGACTCCTTTTTCGGTATATATTGTCTGATTAGTTTATTTGTATTCTCAATCGCTCCCTTTTGCCATGAGCAATATGGATCGGCGAAGTACACGGGAACACCTAAGTACTTGGTAATGTCCTTATGTGCCGCAAATTCAGGTCCGTTGTCTGTTGTGATGGTCTTCAGGCAGTCCTTGTATGGCAGCAGCAGTTTCCTAACTACCTTTGCCAGAGGCTTTGACTGTTTGGCAGTTTCTGCATAAGCAGCATACTGGTAGACTTCTCCACCAGCGTGAGTATGGCGTGCTGGTCAGGGTCTACAATCAAGTCCATCTCAAAATCTCCGAATCTCTTCCCGTCAACTTCCTTACTTCTTTCATGGATGCTCACCCTATCTTTGATTGGAAGATGTTTGCTCTTGGAACGATGCCTGTACTTCATCTTATGCCTTGTGTGCTTGGCAAGTTCCCCTGTTGTGTCATTATGGATGATGTTATAGATGGACTGATGGGACACCTTTATCCCCTCATTCTTGCGCAGATATCCTGATATTTGTCTTGGAGACCACTGGTCATTGATGATATATTCCTTGATTCTCCAGACCAATTCGTCGGGGAGTCTGGCGTTCGTTACCGTCCTTTTTCTGCGCTGCATGGCCATATCTTGTGCCTTTGTCCAGATATACTTTCCCGATGGCGTGCTGTTGTTCTTTAGCTCACGACTGATCGTAGCTTCACTCGTGCCCACAATGCTGGCAATTTCTTTTCTCTTTGTTTTCTTTTGGAGTAAGGCGAAAATTTGCGACCTTTGCTCCGAGGTTAATTGATGATACATATACAATACAAAGTTAATTAATCTTTGGGAGACTGCGGTCTCCCTTTTGCTTTTTTTGTATTGCTGATTGTGCTCTTCGGGGGCTTCGCGCCCCCGGCCGCATGGCAAACCTCCGCGGTGTTTTTCATGGTTTTAATTCAATCCAAACACCAACAAATTTTGCACTTCGATTTTGAATCTTCGCGTAGGTGCATTTCATTCGTCTCATTTTGTTATTTGGCAGCAATGTTTGTTGTTGTGACAAACGGTATGAAAGAAGGCAAAATAAAATGAGGATTGGAAATCTTTCTGAATTTTATTGACAACATGCCTTCTGCTCCTTGGCGTATTGACAAACAAACATGCTGATGGGCGTAAATAAGCGAAATGTGAGCACTTTTCTTACATCGTTCATACACAATGAATTATGCTTTTATATTAAAGTTGTTTAGCTTTATTTCAACTACTTTCAAGCCAAAAGCATTGCTTGAAGCGTGTTTTTTGCATGCTATTGATGAGCAAAAGCATGCAAATAGTCCGCCAAAGTGATACGTTTAGTGAGGTAAACTCAGTGCTCTTGCTGTGAAAAACGGTTTTTGTCACAAAATAGTCTCTTATTTGCATCCTCCCGACCTATCGTTTTTTCCTAGATTGAAAGATTGCAAGTGCCGTTTTGAGGCCCTAAAATGAGGAAAAAATCAAACAAATGGAGAATAGGCAAATGATTACTCCAAAATGTATAGCGAGCTGGGCGATCTTCGTTTCAACACATCCAACAGTACGTCTGTTCCTGCCTCTATACCTTTCGTTCGCAAAATATGCGCTACCGTTTCGTGTGCCAAATCAGGACAATTGTTCTCTTCACTTAAATGACACAGCCACACATGGCGCATCCGCTCGGTCATGTTCTCAGCCAAAGCTTGCGCACAGTCCTGATTGGCCAAATGCCCATTAGGGCCCGATATGCGAATTTTTAAATGTTGGGGATAGGGGCCATACATCAACATCTTCGGGTCGTGATTGGCCTCTATGACCAGATAATTCGTTTCGGAGATGACGGTTTTCATTTCGTCTGTCACATGACCAATGTCTGTCATCAGTGTAAAGACGATGTTACCGCATGCTATCTTATAACCTACATTGTCAGAACTGTCATGTGGCACACCAAAGGGTGTAACGGTGAAATCACCCAGTTGAAACGGTTGTCCTTTATCTATGACCTCCATGAATGCGGATGCAACCTTCTTATGCACACAATAGTTGCGCTCTATGCCCGCATGAACAAGCTGCGTCGCATAGACGGGTAATTGATAATCAAGGCTTATTGAACCCACTGATTTCACATGGTCTGCATGGTCGTGCGTAACTAAAATATGGTGAATTTGTGAAAGTGATAGTCCATACTCTTTAAATGACCTTTTTAATAGCCTTATGCCAATTCCAGCATCAATCATCAAGCCATCATTCTCTGTAAAAAGACAATAGCAGTTTCCACTGCTACCACTTCCCAAACAAATGAATTTTAACATGTTTGAAATATTTGGCACAAAAGTAAACAAAAGGCTTGACATGAACAAAGTTTTTGGTACCTTTGCATCAGACAGTGAACCCTCTTATCCTTTGGCTTGCACTGTTGGTACATCAATAGAACGTTTTTTCGGATGAAAATAAAATTGACAATTTCCCTCACGATAGTAGGCTGTGTGTTGATAGGCCTCTGTGCTTGTACAGACCATAAGAATGAAGAGCAACTCCGGGATACGGCCAGCGCTTTTGCCCAAACCTATTTCAACTGGCAATTCAACGATGCATTAGCTCATTGTACCACATCCTCACAAAGATGGATTAGTTATGCGGCATCACAGGTAAAACAAGATGACGTAGACAAGCTAAGGATTGCTGAGCAAGGTGCCAGTTCGGAAATCAAGAAAATACATTTTGAAGAAGGTGACTCGGTGGCTTCAGTGGTCATGAAGGTTGAAAACTTCTTGTCAATGGACTCGTTAGATGCCGTGGGACATTTTGTTAAATCTGCCACCTACACACTGCAACTGGTACAACTTAATAAACAATGGAAAGTGAAGTTGACCGAACTACCCAGGCCCGATTCACCGCTTCATGATAATTAATCATGCTAATTTTAAACATCATTTTTGACGGCTGTCGTAATAGGAATATAACAAAGCAACGGTCATCATAGCGCAATTATCATCGCAATTCATTCTGTTTGAGTTCATCGGGCACAATGCTATATCAGAAATTGTTATTAAATTCATCTTTTTTGTCCTATATTTGAGTTGTTTTAAAGACATTCGTTTGCCTCATTAAGATATTAAGCATAACTTTGCAGTCGAAAAGATTATGTTACAATGAAATTTTATCAAAACTTATTGGTTATCGCACTTTCATCCGTGTTCACCTCATGCTTTAAGGACGAACCGCTGAATGCAGAGTGTGATATTCTGGAAGCTTCCGTTTCAGTAAGTAAGCCTGAGGAGATGTTCTATCATCCTTCAGACAGCAAGCTTCATGTTCCTTACACGGACAGTACCATTATTTTCAATGTAAGACGTCAAGCAAATTTGAACGCCATCGCTCCTCACTTCACATTGACGGATGGGGCAACCATTGTTCCAGCAAACGGCTCGGTGCAAGATTTCAGCAAAGGTCCCGTCATCTATACGGTAACTTCAGAGGACAAGCTGTGGAATAGGCGCTATGCTGTTAGCTTCTTTCCGGTTGTCCAGACGGTTAGTGACACCATTCGATTTGACTTTGAACATTATGAGTTGGAGCAGAAAGAACTGAAATACTATACCTGGTATTATATAGGTGAAGATGGTCAGCGACACGACTATTGGGCTACGGGTAATCCAGGGTTTAGAATGAGCAGGGAATCGGCACCACCAGAGGACTATCCCAGTGTCCCTGCAAAGGCTGGTCACAGTGGGTCGTATGCCAAGCTGACTACCCAAAGCACAGGCTTGTTAGGCTCCTTGGTTGGTAAGCCCCTGGCAGCAGGCAATCTGTATCTGGGATCTTTCGATTTTGGAATGGCCATGCGCGATGCCATGAAAGCGACCAAGTTTGGTATTCCTTTTGATAAAAAGCCCATCAAACTGACGGGATGGTATCGGTATAAGCCAGGTAAAAAGTATCAAGACAAGAATCGAAAAATAGTTCCCAACCGCACGGACAGCGCGGCTATCTATGCTGTGTTTTATAGAAATGCTGACGAACAGGACAATCCTGTGACGCTGTATGGGGATGATGTCTTGACGAACAAGCACATCTTGGCCATCGCCAAGTTGGCAGAAGTGAAGACTACTGACCAATGGACGCCTTTTGAAGTGGTTTTCGACTATACACAACAACCTGATGAAAGAATCTTGGCCAACCGCGGATACAATTTAACCGTAGTCTTTTCGTCCAGCGAAAGAGGCGCTCAGTTTGAAGGAGCTATCGGCAGTGAGTTGTCGATTGATGAAGTAAGAATCATTTGTACAAAGGAGGAATAACGGCATGCGTAAGTTTATATTAATCATATTGTGGATGGGATGCTTGTCGCTGAACAGCATGGCAGATTCTTTTCTGAAGGATGTGAAGCTCCAGGCTCGCATAGGATATAATCTGGGAGGAACCGCTCCCATCGGCTTGCCTGCAACCGTCAGGTCGCTTGAATCATACAAGTTGCATAATAATGTGACCATAGAACTTGATGGGCATAAAACCATCAATGGCAAATGGGGTGGCCTGGTAGGTCTTCGAGCGGAGAATAAAGATATGGACGTGGATGCTAAGGTAAAGAACTATCACATGGAAATGATTCGCGGAGGCGAGTCATTGGCAGGGGTGTTCACAGGCTATGTGCAGACACAGGTGCGGCAATGGATGATAACCCTACCTATACAAGCTACCTACGACGTGAACGACAGAATACAACTGCGCATGGGACCGTATATGTCGTATCTGCTCTCAAAAGACTTTGAAGGAAGCGTGTATGATGGATACCTGCGGGTAGGAGATCCAACGGGGCCCAGAATCGAGATGGGTAGCGATCCTGGAACAAGGGGTATCTATGACTTTTCTGAACACATGAGACGCTTCCAGGTTGGCATATCGGCTGGGATAGACTGTCATATTTACCGCCGTTTTGGTTTATATGCCGACTTGAATTGGGGACTCAACGGCATCTTCAAGCGTTCATTCAAGACGATTGAACAGACTCTTTATCCTGTATATGGAACGTTCGGCGTAATCTACAGAATCAGCAAACATTAGGAATATAAGAAGACATGAAGTCATGCTACACTATTCAGCGTAGCTGTCGCCCTACAACCTCCTTGCAGGGCGCAATAGACACATGAATTGAATGATTCTTCATATCAACAAAAAGAGTGAGCCTGGTATCGATATTTGGTACTGGGCTCTTACTTTGTAGAAAGTTCCATTAAAATATTGGTATTTAATGAATAATATTTAATTATAATTAGTAACTTTGTCAGCAGTAGGAAATTTTTCAATAAAAATATAAATATGCTTACACTAAAACTCATCAGTGAAGAAACTGAACGTGTGATCAAAGGATTAGAAAAGAAACATTTTGAGGGAGCAAGAGAAACTGTCAATCAGGTGCTCGCCATTGACAAGCTGCGTCGGGAGTCCCAACAAAAACTTGACAAGAACAAGCAACAAGCTAATTTGCTCGCCAAGAAGATAGGTGGGCTCATGAAAGATAAAAAATTGGATGAAGCCAATGAGGTGAAAGCGCAGGTTGCAAAGTTGAAAGAGGAAGCTAAAGGTCTTCAACAATCAATGGAAACAGCTGAAAACGACCTCACTACCCTACTTTATACCATTCCTAACATTCCTAACGAAGATGTCCCAGAAGGTAAAGATGCATCTGACAACGTCGTTGTGAAAGAAGGAGGAGTGATACCTGAACTTGGTGAAGACGCATTGTGTCATTGGGACTTGTGTAAGAAGTTTAATCTCATAGATTTTGACCTGGGCGTTAAAATCACAGGTGCGGGCTTCCCCTTATACATTGGCAAGATGGCACGTTTCCAACGAGCGCTCGAAGCATTTTTCCTTGAAGAGGCTCGTAAATCTGGCTATCTCGAGGTTCAGCCTCCATTTGTAGTGAATCAAGCATCTGGTTATGGCACAGGTCAGCTGCCTGACAAAGAAGGCCAGATGTACCATGTACAGCTGGATGACCTGTATCTGATTCCTACAGCAGAGGTTCCTGTGACGAACATTTTCCGTGATGAAATTCTCGATGAGAAAGACCTGCCTATTAAGCGCTGTGCTTATTCAGCTTGTTTCCGTCGTGAAGCAGGGTCGTATGGAAAAGATGTACGCGGACTCAATCGTTTGCATCAATTCGATAAGGTGGAGATTGTCCGTATTGACAAGCCAGAACATTCTTATGAATCTTTCAACGAAATGCTTGAACATGTAGAGGGATTATGCAAGAAACTGGAACTCCCCTATCATATCTTGAAATTATGTGGCGGTGACATGAGTTTCACGTCGTCGATATGCTACGATTTTGAAGTATGGAGTGCAGCTCAGAAAAGATGGCTGGAGGTTTCGTCCGTATCAAACTTCGAAAGCTATCAAGCTAACCGTCTGAAGTGTCGCTATCGTCATGCTGAAGATGGCAAGATAGAACTTTGCCACACACTCAATGGCTCGGCATTGGCCTTGCCACGTATTGTTGCAAGCATCCTTGAAAACAATCAAACACCCAATGGTATCCGTGTGCCAAAAGCCTTGGTACCCTATTGCGGTTTTGAAATGATTGATGACCAGAACTTCTAAAAATAAGTAGAATAATGAAGTGTAAATATATTTATACTTTTCTTTTCTTATTTCTTTCAATCCACAGTGTAGCACAACATAAGGTGGGCGGCATGACCTTCAAGCCTTACGTTGGCTACAGCTTTGCAAGTATGTTTAACGGAGACCTTGACTTTAGAAAAAGTGTCATGGCTGGTGTGGATATCGAAAAAAGATATTTTAAGCACCTATCTGTCAGCGGAGGCGTAAACTATGCCCCTATGGGAGGTATTTATAATAGTTCTGGCAAAGATATGTTTGTTTGGAAGCACGATTATATCGCCTTCCCTATCACAGCCAATTGGTATATCTTCAAAGGCTTCGCATTAAAAACAGGCATTCAACCTGCTATCTGTATAAGAAACAGACAAGAAAGCATTGATGCCCCTACCATGATTGATCGTAATATGGAAGGACAATTAAATACATTCGATTTGACCATTCCTGTGGCGATTTCATACGAATTGTATAACTTTGTGCTGGAGATAAGGTGGAATATTGGAGTCACTGATACGGGAAGTGCAGACGCATGGAAGCATGATTATCATATGGTTGACTCCAAACTACAAGGAACAAATTTTGCTTATGTGTTTTCCATCGGCTACCAATTTGATTGGTAAATACCGCATCTCAAGCCAGCGTAGTCTACTCATCAAACAAACTATAAAACTTGATTACTATATAACCTAAATTACTAATACAAAGAACGATTATGAATAAAATTATCCGAAAAGAACAGTTCTCTGAGAAAGTTTTTCTCTTTGAGATTGAGGCTCCACTCATTGCTAAAAGCAGAAGAGCCGGCAATTTCGTCATCGTCCGTGTAGGTCACAAAGGCGAACGCATGCCACTGACCATCGCCGACGCAGACATCAAATGCGGAACCATCACATTGGTTGTGCAGAAAGTTGGTCTATCTTCAACGAAACTCTGCAACCTGAATGTAGGTGACTATGTTACTGATGTGGTAGGTCCCTTGGGCAATGCCACACACATTGAAAAGTTTGGCACCGTACTTTGTGCGGGTGGTGGCCTTGGCGTTGCCCCCATGCTTCCCATCATTAAAGCGCTGAAGGAAGCGGGCAACAGGGTGCTGTCTGTATTGGCAGGTCGGAGCAAAGATCTCATTATACTGGAAGATGAAGTAAGAGCGAATTCTGATGAGACAATCATCATGACCGACGATGGCAGCTATGGTGAAAAAGGTGTCGTAACGGTGGGCATGGAGAAATTGATTAAGCAGGAACATATCGACAAGGCATTTGCCATCGGACCTCCCATCATGATGAAGTTTTGCTGTCTTCTTACGCAAAAATATAACATACCTACAGATGTATCTCTCAATACCATCATGGTAGATGGCACCGGTATGTGTGGTGCCTGTCGGTTGACAATTGGAGGCAAAACACAATTTGTGTGCATTGATGGTCCTGAATTTGATGGCGCATTGGTTGACTGGGATGAGATGTTCAAACGCATGAACACATTTAAGGATGTTGAAAAAGACGAACTGGAACATTTGCAAGATCATCTTAATGAGATAGAAAGTACACAGGAGAAACATACGTCCACCATTAAAATGGATGTAGAGCCGACACAAGAGGGTATCTCGACGCTAACCGATCGCAATGCGGAATGGAGAAAGGCATTACGGGATGCCATGAAGCCGAAAGAGCGGAAAAGCATAGCTCGCGTGCAAATGCCAGAACTGGATCCAGCATATCGGGCAACGACCAGGACGGAAGAGGTAAATCTAGGGCTTACGAAAGAAATGGCCATGACTGAAGCCAAACGCTGTTTGGATTGTGCTAAACCTACCTGTGTGGAAGGTTGTCCGGTCAACATCAACATTCCTTCTTTTATCAAAAATATTGAGCGAGGACAATTCTTGGCAGCTGCCAAAGTGTTGAAGAACACCTCTGCCCTACCCGCAGTATGTGGCAGAGTGTGCCCACAAGAGAAACAATGCGAAAGCAAATGTATTCATCTGAAGATGAACGAACCCGCTGTCGCCATTGGTTACCTGGAACGTTTTGCCGCTGATTATGAACGGGAAAGTGGAAATATATCTATCCCTGATATGCAACCTGACAACGGTATCAAGGTGGCTGTGGTCGGTTCAGGGCCTGCAGGCTTGAGTTTCGCTGGGGATATGGCTAAACGAGGCTATCAGGTTCATGTGTTTGAGGCACTGCATGAAATAGGTGGCGTGCTGAAATATGGAATTCCTGAGTTCCGCCTTCCTAATGCCATCGTCGACGTTGAGATAGAAAATCTCAAAAAAATGGGCGTTCATTTCTTAACTGACTGCATCATTGGGAAAACCCTTTCTATTGAAGAACTCAAAGAAAAAGATTTCAAAGGCATCTTTGTGGGATCGGGTGCAGGGCTACCTAATTTTATGGGAATACCAGGAGAGAATGCCATTAACATCATGTCATCTAACGAATACCTGACCCGTATTAATCTTATGGATGCCGCCAATACCTCTGCTGACACACCCATCAATCTTGGAAAGAAAGTGATGGTCGTAGGAGGTGGTAACACAGCCATGGACTCTTGTAGAACAGCCAAACGCTTAGGAGCTGATGTTACCCTGGTCTACCGTCGTTCTGAAGCAGAAATGCCGGCCCGACTTGAAGAAGTTAAACATGCCAAAGAAGAAGGCATCCATTTCATGTGCCTGCATAACCCTATTGAATATCTCACGGATGAAAGAGGTGCTGTCAGCGCTGCCGTTTTACAAGTCATGGAATTGGGAGAACCCGATGCCAGTGGTCGTCGTAGTCCTGTGCCAGTAGAAGGACAAACAGTCACGATTGAAGTCGACCAGGTTGTTGTGGCTGTCGGCGTATCTCCAAATCCACTGGTACCAAAATCTATCCAGGGACTGGAACTTGGTCGCAAAAACACTATTGTCGTCAACGACCAGATGCAGTCCAGCAGATCTGAAATCTATGCTGGAGGCGACATCGTACGCGGTGGCGCAACCGTGATTTTAGCCATGGGTGATGGCAGAAGAGCTGCTGCAAATATGGATATGCAACTAAGAGCTGAAAAGTGATAGATAAAGAGACAACTTGTAGGTTAAAACGGCTTCTATACAAGTCACTACATTTTTGCATTCTTTATGACTAACTTCATAAATAAATTTGTATCTTTGTCAAAATGACAAATATGAAGTATACATTATATTTATTGATATTATTGCTTTTTTCACCTCTTCCCATGCAAGCTCAAAAGCATGGGAAGAGGCCAGCTCATCCACAAGCCAACAAAACAGAGAAAACTCCTGCTGACAAATTATTCGAGACGATGGTAGAAGGAACTGCTAAAGTCATGTTCATCGATAGCATCGTGGTAGACAAGAAAAACTTCTTATCTAAAATCCCTATGAGTAAGGATGCTGGCACGCTTTCTGAACAAAATGGCCAATCCTCCTATACTAACGAACTTGGCAATCACCGTATCTATGCCGATGGTGATACCATAAAGGGATACCACCTGTATTCAACTGATCTACTAGGCGACAGCTGGGGTAAACCAAAACAATTAGTAGAATTGGATGAAGAGGTAGACAATGTCAACTACCCTTTTCTACTTTCTGACGGTATGACCTTATTCTTTTCCGGTCAAGGAGAAAAGAGTTTGGGTGGTTATGACATCTTCATGACATTGTTCAACAATGAGGACGGAACTTTTTATAAGCCAGAGAATTATGGATTGCCATTCAACTCTACTGCTAACGATTATTTGTTAGCCATTGATGACATGTATGCCTTGGGCTGGTTAGTCAGTGACCGCTATCAACCAGAAGGTAAAGTGTGCATCTATACATTCGTTCCAACCAATCCGCGCCTTAACTTCAGTCAAGATAATCTTGAAGATAAACAGCTTAAGTCTTTTGCCAAGTTGACGAGCATTAAAGACACATGGGCCTTTGGAAACAGGGATGCCGCACTGAAAAGATTGGAAAGTTTGAAGCAAAACAATCACCAAGCAAATTCAAAGCCAGGCTTTCTGTTCCCAATTAATGACAAGACTGTTTATACAAAGATAGATGATTTCAAAAGCAACAAGACAAAAGAATTATACGCTCAATTGACCGAAATGAAAGCGCAATTGGCACAGAATGAGAAAACTTTGGCCAAGATGAGATCCGATTATAGCGGAGCGTCCATATCCGATCAACAAGGAATGAGAGCTAATTTGCTGAAAGCGGAAGAAACCATACAGCAACAAAGAAAAGATGTGCAAACCTTTGAAAAGTCAGTAAGAAACGAAGAGAATAAATTGTTATCCAACTAAATCCCTACAATGATGGAAAAAAAATATTTTGCAGAATCAGAACTTATCATCAATGCCGACGGTAGTGTTTTCCATTTACATATCAAGCCCGAGCAATTGGCCGACAAGGTCATTCTGGTAGGCGATCCAGGCCGCGTGTCGCTGGTAGCTTCTCGTTTTGAAAAAGTAGAGTGCGACATACAAAGTAGAGAATTCCATACCATTACAGGTTCCTACCAAGGAAAACGAATCAGTGTGGTCAGCACGGGCATTGGCTGTGATAATATTGATATTGTCATGAACGAACTGGATGCATTGGCTAACATTGATTTTACCACCCGTCATGAGAAATCACCGCTTAAGTCACTCACCTTGGTCAGACTTGGTACCTGTGGCGGATTGCAAGAATATACGCCAGAAGGAACATACATTGCCAGTGAGAAGAGTATCGGATTTGATGGCTTGCTGAACTATTACGCCGGAAGAGACGAAGCCTGTGACTTAGAATTTGAAGAAGCTTTCAAAAAACACATGGACTGGAACCCTCAAAAAGGTGCCCCGTATGTCATTGATTCAGATAAAGAAACACTCAATCGCGTTGCGGGTGACGATATGGTACGCGGTGTGACGATTGCTTGTGGTGGCTTCTTCGGTCCACAAGGCAGAGAGTTGCGCATACCTCTGGCCGACGCGAAACAAAATGAAAAAATCGAGAATTTCGAATACAACGGTTACCGCATCACCAATTTCGAAATGGAGAGTAGTGCTTTAGCAGGCCTTGCTAAGCTCATGGGACACAAGGCTATGACGTGTTGCATGGTGATAGCTAATCGTCGTGCTCAAAAGGCAAATGTAGAATACAAAAATTCTATTGACGGGTTAATACAAATTGTACTTGATAGAATTTAACGAGCGACTATTTAACCTCATCTATACAAGGGACAATCTGAACGTTCCGATTGTCAGACCCATGATATGGCGGGTCTGACAACTTGTTTTTATACTCAATCCATTATTAAATCATTCGATGCAACTTACTCAAAGCAACAGCACGCACAATCTATCTTCAGTGGACGCAAGTTCTACAATTTGTGCTTTATCCACACCGGCTGGTGGCGCTATAGCCGTGATTCGTCTATCAGGTAATGATGCCATCAACATTGCAGACAAGGTATTTGTTTCCAAATCCAATCACAGACTAACAGAAGCAAAACCGCAGACATTGCATTTTGGGCATTTGACAAACCAAGATGGAGAAGTGATTGACGAGGTGTTGGTCTCTGTTTTTCGCTCACCCCATTCCTATACTGGCGAAAATGCTGTTGAAATATCCTGTCATGGCTCACAGTATGTCATCTCACAAATTCTTAAAACCTTCATTCAAAATGGTTGCCGCCAAGCAAATCCTGGAGAGTATACGCAGCGAGCTTTCATGAATGGCAAAATGGATTTAAGTCAGGCTGAAGCAGTAGCCGATTTAATTGCATCTACCAATCGTGCCACACACCAAATGGCCATGAGTCAATTGAAAGGTCATTTTTCCGATGAGTTGGCGTTGTTAAGGAATCAGCTGCTGAAGATAACTTCATTGCTCGAACTTGAACTCGATTTTAGCGATCACGAAGAACTTGAGTTTGCTGACAGAACAGAATTGCTTGATTTGGCACAAACTATTGACCAACGATTGTATACACTTGCTCGCTCTTTTGAAACAGGAAAAGCTTATAAACAAGGTGTAGCTGTGGCTATTGTTGGTAAAACGAACGTAGGAAAGAGCACACTTCTCAATCAATTGTTGAAGGAAGAGAAAGCCATCGTGAGCAACATTCATGGTACGACCAGAGATGTCATTGAAGACACGACCGAAATTAAAGGTGTCACGTTTCGATTTATTGACACAGCGGGCATTCGCTCAACGAATGATGAGATAGAGAGGCTCGGTATCGAACGCACTTATAAGAAGCTGAACGAAGCACGCATCATCTTATGGTTGGTTGATGAACAGCCTAACCGTAGTGAGATTCAAGAAATGTTGGAGTATTGTGAGGACAAACAAGTGATTCTCGTTCAAAATAAGATAGATATCAGAACGATTCCTGACAAGTTGTCAACAAACAACTTATCAACCATACAAATCAGTGCCAAACTAGGAACGAACATCGGCCAATTAGAAAACCTACTCTACCAAAAAGCAAATATACCCGAAATCACGGAGAATGATGTCATCATCACAAGTGCTCGCCATTACGATGCCCTCATCCATGCCAAAGAAAGCATCACTCGAGTAATCAATGGGTTAAAAGCAGACCTCAGCGGAGATCTCATAGCTGAAGATCTGCGTGTTTGCCTTGACCAGCTGGCAGACATCACGGGAGGGCAAATCACTACACCAGAGGTACTTGAAAACATCTTCAAACACTTTTGCATCGGCAAGTGACCCCTTATAAACAACTCTGAACAACTTGGAGCAATTTGAACTAAGTCCCTCTAAATGAGGGACTTTTTGTATTTTAACACTTCAAGTTGCATATTTGTTAGTTACAGTTTTTCCAGTTATTTTTGCACCATATTTCTACCGCGAGTGTAAAATAGAAAGTCGATTTCACACCAAGATGACATCATAGGTACAAGCGTGAGACGCTGTGAGAAAATGCCAAAATGCAATCGAAGGTACAACGTGAGACACCATGAGACGTGGTGAGACACTATGAGACACTTTAGCAGGAGAAAATTCACTAACGAGTGCAACAATTATGGAGATTCAGAAACGCTGCAAGTATTGTGGAAGATCCTTTATTGCGCATAAGATGACCACTATCTATTGCTCACCTTCGTGCAATAATAAGGATTACAAGAGAGCAATCCGAGAAAAGCAGATTGCCGAATTCATGGAGGAAGAAAAGAAGAAGACACCCAAGGTAGATATTCTTGGGGGCAAGGAATTCCTCACCCCTACTGAAGGTGCATCACTGCTTGGACTGAGTCGTGCTACTTTCTATCGCTATATGAGCAATGGAACCATCAAGGCTGTCCAGCTTCGTGGTAAGACTATCATCAGGCGAAAGGATATAGAGCGATTGTTCGACAATCCCCCTACCTACCAGTCCCATTCCGAGAAGAAGCAGGAGAAGCGTGAATACTATACCTTCAGGCAAATCATGGAGAAATTCAAATGCTCCAAGAAGGCGGTCATGACCAGAGTTGAGAAATACAATATACCCAAAGTATATCAAGGCCGCAACTGTTTCTTTGATCGTGCTCTTGTTGATGTTCATTTTGCTCAACTTATTGCGGAGATAGACCTTCGTGACTATTATACAATTCCGCAGTTGGAGGAGAAGTACAAGATGAGCCACGCAGCAGTATTATCATTTGTGACCAGAAACAAGATTCCACGTATCACCCAAGGAAGAACTGTCTATTATTCCAGGGCGCATATCGATACGATAAAAGGTGAACGTGAATCCATCGACCCGAACTACTATACCTACTCGGAGATTATGGAGAAGTATCACTTCACAAAAGACCAAGTTGCCTACTATATCCATAACTACGAGATAGACAATCATAAGCAGGGACGATTTACGGTCATCAACAGAAAGGAGTTTGATCGTATCATCAAGGAGCGCATGGAAACAAATGCCCTGGAAAAAGAGAAAGAGCGGAGAGCAAAACTGCCGAAACTCAATGAAATTCCTGATGGCTATATTTCCGTTGCACAGATAGCAGAGAAATATGGAGTCACAACCAAACATGTCCAGGCTAAGACTCGTGAGGCAAAAACACCAAAACTTATTATCAAGCATTTGAACTACTATAACGAGGCTGCCATTGAACAGCTGTTCAACAGAGACCCGGAGAAGTTTGAGGTTCCCGAAGACTATATCACAGCACAGGAGATTGCCAAACGTTTCAAGGTCACAGTCCATCATGTGCATGGACGAACCAGAGAGGCTAACATTCCAAAGATAACTGTGAAGCACGTCAACTTCTACGAGCTGAAAGCCGTCGAAGCCCTGTTTGCAAAGAACGAAGCCTGTGAGGAGCTGCAAAAGGATGAAAATGCAGAATGGATATCTGGTACTGATGTGGAAGAGATGCTTGGCATTACGACGTGTGCAAGAAGGTCGTTCGTTTCACGTCATAAGATTCCATCCAAGAAAGAACACGGTATTGCCTATTATCTCAGGTCTGCTATTGAAGACGTAAACAACACATTGGCAAAATACGGCGAGCATTACTATACCGTAGAGCAAATCTGTGAGAAGTTCAACATGGACAGGGATAAGGTTTACGGGATGCTGAGATATAGCAATGTAAGAAAAGTCCATGAAGGAAGATTCGTTTTGTTCCTCAAAGAGGATATCATAAAAACGATCCATGAGCGACAGTTCACATAAGATTACCAATTACTCAGACTTATTCAGCCCTTATCCTAAATTATAGAAGAATGAAGGCTGTCAGTATCAAATAAGTAAAGACATTTGCAACCAAATTAAATAATAAAGACTATGCAGTATTGTAAGACAGTAACACTTCGGACACGCCCCATTAAAAATGGAATGTTGTCGTACTACTTGGATTACTATCCAGGCTACAGGGACATCGTTACGATGAAGACAACTCGCCATGAATCATTGGGTATCTACATTTATGCAGACCCCCAGAACAAACGAGAAAAGGATTTCAACGACAGGATGACAGAAAAAGCTGAAGCCATCCGATGTCGGAGATACGAAAGCGTTGTCAACGAAAGATACGACTTCTTTGACAAAGCAAGGATGCAGGGTGATTTCCTTGACTACTTCAACAGAGTTTTACAAGGGAAAGACCCCAAGTGGAAGTTCGTCTATGAACATTTCAAGTATTTTGTCGGTGGCAAATGCAGATGTGAAGAAGTTGACATCGACCTATGCAACAACTTCCGTAAGTATCTGCTTACAGCCAAGAACCTCAGAACAGGCAAGCCTATGTTCATCAACTCTGTTGCTGGATATTGGTCAACCTTCCGTGGATTCATCAATATCGCATACAGAGATAAGATGATTCGCACCAACCCGAACGACTTCCTCGAAAAGATTCCAACAGTCCCTGTTAATAAGGAAAGCCTGACACTGGCAGAGCTACAAAAGCTCTACAAAACTCCTTGCGAAATAGATGTCCTTAAAAGAGCCTCTATTTTTGCTTGTCTAACAGGAATGCGTCGAAGTGATATTATAAACCTAAGCTGGGGAAATATCAAATCTTATTCAGATGGTGGTAAATATGTGGAATTTTACGCTCAAAAGACGAAGGCGCGAAATATCATTCCTATTAGCGAGGAAGCATACAAACTAATTTCTCAGAACAGGAAAAGTATCAACGGCAAGGTATTTGAGGGGTTCGAGATTATCATGGCACAAAAGCCCTTAAAAGCCTGGCTAAGAAAAGCAGGTATCAAGAAACGCATAACATTCCACTCTTTCCGACACACATTCGCATCATTGCAAGTAGAACTTGGAACAGATCTCTATACGGTCATGCAGCTGTTGGCTCATAAGAGCGTGACAACAACACAGATATATGCTTGTCATGCAGACCCGAAAAGGCGAGAAACGGCAACAAGAATCTCATCTAAGGTACTTGGCAAAGAGAAGAAAGCCAAATAATGCTCTATATTTTGAGCAAACAAACATTTTTCACAATATATCTCGCCACCATAAATGAGGAAAGACAAGGAATAATATTAAAAATGCCCAAAATATCGTAGTATAAAGAGATTATCTTTCAGTAATTCAAAAATTCTCCTTAACTTTGCAGTCCGAAAACTCAATTAAATCAGAGTAAGTATGACTAACAAAATTAAGGAGAATATTATAATATTTTGGGGAGGATTGGCAATCTGTCTATATATTGCAAACTCCTTTGAATGGATTGATATAAACCAGTGGCTCCAACAAGCCATAAATTATAAATACACCTTTGAAGAGGTCACAAGAAAGGCCTTTCCTATATTATTAAGCATTTTAGTCCTGATTGGAATCGCTAAAATCATCATCGTTAGCTTTCAATTAGGACAACTATCCATACCATCTGCACGATGCAGCGGAAGGCGGGAGGTAAAGCTGCTTCCGTCATTATCCCTAGATGAGCAGCCTTTCTCAGAGCCACATGAAGATAACTTTACCTCTTTGAGGACACCAACGACCACTGAAAGGATTCAGCACATACGCGACAGACATCTGCAAGAGCAGATAGCCTTACGTCAACAAATTATGAATAGCATTCACGATTATCTTTTCCGTATTCTACCACCCTATATGAAGGACAAGGATATTGAAACCTTATACGAGAACGTTGATTTATGGCAGTATTCCCAAGACACTCCCCTATCACCAACCCTGACAAACGGAAAGCTTTCCACTCTGGACCTAAGGCATCTTGCATGGAATGTTGGAGAGCGACTGAAATGGGCAGGTGAAAAACGAGCACTTTTCATCAAGCAATCTTTCCCAAACGAGTTTAGAGACTCTGACATCTCTTCCATTCGCAGAAACCTCCGACAGCAAGGAGATTGTATCATTAAGATTGATGTTCCAGATAAACACGATTATCAGTTCCACCTATTTGAGGTATAATCTCGCTTTTTATGACTTATTCCAAACTTAACTCGGAATGACGAAATACAGCGTTGAATCAGTCTGTTCCTTTGCACTCAAATTACAAATTGTTTGAGATCATGCAAGAAACATTGACATTCAATGACCTCCCAGAGGTCGTTTCCCAGGTTCTTTCCAAAGTGGAGAGACTGGAAAGAGTACTTGACATCATCAAAGATGAAGTGTGCAAGAAGTCTTCACCATCAACAGACCACACGCCCATGACCATTGACGAGGCATGTGACTTCCTGAAGATGAAGAAATCCACCATGTATTACCATATCGAGCGCAACAATATTCCAGCCACCAAACGAGGAAAGAACTACATTCTTTTCAAAGACGAGCTTGTTGGCTGGCTGGAGTCTGGCCGTAAATCTCCCGTCGCATTAACGCCGGAAGAAATGAATGCTCAAAAGCTGTCATCCATCAAGCGCAAACCGCGCAGGTTCGGAAATTGATGAACCAACGGTATTGGCATGTTCCTCATTCTCTTGACTGACCAATGCCATGTGACAGTCATCGGGAGACTCTGTGATGTATGCACGGGAGAAGGCAAGTCTATCCAGACACGCCTTCTCCTTTTCCGTTCATATACCACGGAGCCTCTGATCCAATGACATTCAAATGTCACCGCAACAGACTTTGCTTTGTCAGTCAGGATGCGTCACGGCAGTACCGATGACAACATCATTTCCCTAAAATCCGCAGATATTTTTTCGAGTGTCTGATTTAGCCCTTGCTTGTGACGA
>CABQNT010000026.1:0-23406 GCA_902465605.1 uncultured Prevotella sp. | reverse complement strand
TACAAAAATATGATGAAATGAGCAAATTTTGAACAATGAGTTTTGCAGAGGTCTCGTCTCTTCTATCTTGAGACAGAGGTTATCAATAAACTTCCATCGAACTCTGATATGACTGGTTTAGAACAGTGTAAGCTGCTGTCCTTGTCGGTCTATACAGAAATCTACATTGATAGCCGGCTTCTTCTCAAAGAAACAGTAGGCTGCAAGTGCCGACAGTGCATTTATGGCAAAATTAAAAACGCTCCTATGTCTGGAGTGTACCAGCTGTGCCACGTTTTTCAGTTCATCATTGATGGTTTCTATGATCGATCTCTTTCTGAGTAATATTTTGTCATACAAGGGTATTAGTTTGTTCTTCATGTTACTCCTCAGCCCCGTGACAAGGTTAATGCCGTCATTGTATAATCTTTCGAAAAGCCCTAGGGATATATACCCATTATCAGCAAACAACTTACCGAAGAGGTTGTCACTGAGCCTGTTGAACACTCTTTCATCCCTATCATCCACATTCGCCTTGGTGAACATGAAGTTGACCAACTCTCCACGCTCGTTGCAAGTCAAGTGCAGCTTGAAGCCGAAATACCATCCCATCGTGCTTTTCCCTATTGAAGCGTATTCCTTGAACACCCTATTGCGACGGATGCGCTTGTTGTGGCACACAGGGATGGACGTGCTGTCTATGAAACTTATTCCGGTACAACGTCCCAGACAGCACACTTGCAGAAACAGCATCATCTCAACGGCAACTCTTGATACCAGTTCTATGAAACGGTTATAGGAGAGTTGCTCGGGAAATAAATCCCTCATGTGCTCCCTGACATAAAATAGATAGTAATGCTTGAAATTGCGGAAGTCATTGAAGTGGAAACAGATGAGAATAGTCATGATCTCCGCACGGCTCATTCGCCATTTACGCTTTCGATGCTTGATGCCGTCAGGCTCCTGCAGAGCCAGTTTTGCTATTTCTGCATCAAATTCCTTGCAGAAGTCATCTGCAAGACAAAAAATCTCTGTAATTTTGTCTTTGGTAATCATCGCTATAATATTTGTAACTTATTGATATTCATATATAAAGGTACAAAAACATAGCGAGATTACCAACTTTTTTCATCATTTTCTTATCCCGAACTCAGGTTTTTAAATGAAAGAGTCGTGTTCTGGTTGATAGTCAAGTTAGTGCTGAGAAAGAATTTGTCATGAACAATATTGCTGAATAGTTACCTGTCGTGATGGATAGTTGTTAAATTATATTATAAGATTACAGGTTAAAGGGATAGATGCGAATGCTTTAATTATCTTTGTACAATAAAAACAATATTTTGTATGATGCAAAAACGATTAGTAGGTGCGTGCATTGGCATGTGCATGGTGTGTGCGTCGTGCGTACATCAGTACCAACTCACGAGCGTTCAGCGCACGCGTATCGTGGTAGACCAGCGCTATGATGCCACGCATGACAAGGTTGTTGAGATGTTGATGCGACCTTATAAAGAAGATATTGACAGCCTCATGGGACCAGTTGTGGGACGTGTGGCGCGTGACATGAGTGTGAAACGACCTGAAAGCACGCTGTCAAACTTATTGGCCGACATCCTGGTGTGGGGCGCAAAGAAAGCCAACGATGCACCCGATTTCGGCGTATATAATATGGGTGGCATCCGTGCGGCATTGGTCAAGGGCGACGTAACCATTGGCGACGTGGTGGATGTGGCGCCCTTTGAGAACAAACTTTGCCTGCTTACGCTCACCGGAGCGCAGGTTCAACAACTCTTTGAGCAGATGGCTAGCGTGGGTGGTGAAGGCGTGAGCCGGGAGGTGCGGTTGGTGATTACCAGGGATGGACGACTCAAATCGGCCTTGATTAACGGGAAAGAAATAAATCCAGACGCCAAATATCGCATCGCAACCTTGGACTATCTCGCACAGGGCAATGACAAACTCGTGGCCTTCAAGCAAAAGACGGATGTGGTGTCGCCACAGGTTCACGAGAACAACGTGCGCTTCATCATCATAGACTACTTCAAACAACAGGCGGCAAAGCATGAGGAAGTAGACGCGAAGATAGAAGGAAGAATTGTCATAGAATAGATTTGACCATCAAAAAGAAGGAGAAAAAACAAATGAAGAGATACCTGTTTGTAACCATGGCGTTGCTCATGATGGCCGTGATGCCAATGGCGGCGCAAGACAAAACCTTGACCATTCTGCACACCAACGACACGCATAGTTGCATTTATCCCTTGAATCCCAATTTGGCCGACACGATGTTGGCGGGCCGAGGTGGATTCATTCGCCGCATCGAGATGCTGAAGCAAGAGCGGAAGAAAGACCCCGATTTGTTGCTGTTCGATAGCGGTGACTTTAGTCAAGGTTCACCTTATTACACCCTTTACAAAGGTGAAGTGGAGTTGAAGCTGATGAACAGGATGGGCTACGATGCGGGTACGATTGGCAACCATGAGTTTGATTTCGGCATGGAGAACCTCGCTTTTATCCTCCGAAACCTGCGGTTTCCCATCGTCTGCACCAACTACGATTTCACGGGAACGCCTTGTGAGGGTTTGGTCAAGCCTTACTTAATCATCAAGCGCAAAGGCATTAAGATTGGTGTCTTCGGTCTTTCGCCGGCTTTAGATGGACTGGTTGATGCCCAAAAATGCAAGGGTGTGCGGTATTTGGACCCTGTGAAGACGGCGCACGACACGGCTCTGATGCTCAAGCGCGACAAGAAATGCGACCTGGTGATTTGTATTTCACATTTGGGATGGCTGGATAGCCGCGAAGGAGATAAAGCCATGATTGCAGGGTCGCGGTATATCGACTTGGTCTTGGGCGGTCATTCGCACTCCTATTTCAAGACCCTGATGTACGCAAAGAACCTGGATGGAAAAGAGATTCCCGTCGATCAGAACGGCAAACACGCTGTATTTGTAGGAAAACTCAAACTCTCTTTCGCCAAGAAAAAATAAGGAAAAAGGCGCCGAAGCAGCGCCTTGATATCAAATAGCGGTTTGCAATCCGTGGCACTGATGATGTGCTGGAAGGGTTGTAAGCCGCTGTTTTTTATTCAAAATAGAAGGTGAGCACAATCATTTTGGACCGAGATCGATCCACGGATTTGGCATACGGAATCATGTTTTTGTCCTTCAAACTGTCCGCATGCTTGGCATCGTAACTGTTGGTCAGGCCAAACAAAAACTTCAATTCGGGTCTTAATTTGAAATAAGGTAGGTAGAAATCGCAGCCAAACCCAACCTCTGCGAATGTTTCATATCGCTTCAAGGCAACGTATTGATCACTGTTGCCACTCAAATTCACCATGGGATTGACGCCAGCCATGAGGTAAGGACGATGGTTGTTGAAGCGAGGTGCGGCAAAAATCAAGTCGAGTGCGGTAGAAATGTACGCCGTCTTGATATCTTGTCGCTCTTCGATGGGCTGCCCATTCGCATCCTGTTTGTTGAAATTGTGAAACGTCAGGTGGCGATTACCGAAGTACATGGCAGGGGCGATGCGGAACTGAAAGTTGGTACTCAGTCTGAATTCGCCCAGCACGCCCACCGTTAAACCTGCGTCCCAGCGGTCTTGATCGGTTGTGATGAGTGCTTCGCTCGTCGAGCCATCCTCGTGAGTAATGTGCTGTGTGCCAACGTTATTGAACTCAATGTCCTGAAAATGAGTGCCCAGCAGCACGCCAAAATGGAACGGGCGCAGGTCGGTATACGGCCGATTTTGCACCGTCCGGTCGGGCTGTGCATAGGCAACCATCGCGCATAGAGCCAACAGCAGAATCTGAAAAACCTTCTTCATGATGTATCATTAACGCTATTTTTCGGCGGATATTGCGTCGGACGTGTAGGGTTTTATAGATAAAAAGCAGAAGCACAAAGTTCTTAATAGTTTTGAAAAAAGTGTCAATCTTATAGTTATCTCAAAAAATATGCTTATTTTTGTTGACAAGCTATCCCATCTAAAGAAAACTTGTTGAGCGTTTTGCACGGTTTTTTCGTCTACCAGCAAGTTTTGTTGTGAGGACATGCGGGTGGATGGATGAATGAAAAATCGTTGGATGAATGCCAGTCCATACACCAACACCACCAGTGTAGAAAGAATGTAACCAAAATCATAAAAACTATGTATCATTATTTTAGAAAATCTTTTTTAGGAATTACAATGTTATGCGCGGCCCTGTGTGCAACCACACTAACGGGCTGCACGGACAAGAAAGGAGCCGATTTGGACAACAACCCTTTGATGAAAGAGAGCACGCTACCTTTTGGCGCGCCTGATTTTAGTAAAATCAAAACCGAACATTTTTTGCCAGCGATTAAAGCTGGTATCGAACAACAGCGTGAGGCCATCAAGGCCATTGTGGACAACAAAGACTCGGCGACATTCGAGAACACCATTCTGGCTTACGAAAAGAGTGGGGTATTGCTCGACCGAGTAACAAGCATCTTCTTCGGACTTACCAGCGCAGACAAGACCCCTGAGCTGGAAGAAGTAGAGAACGAGGCAGTGCCTTTGCTCACCGATTTCGGCAACGAGATATCGTTCAACCAACCGTTCTTCGACCGAATCAATTATGTTTACGATCACGAACACGATCAATTGCAAGGCGAAGACAAAAAGTTGTTGGAAGAAGTGTATAAGAACTTCGTACGTTCTGGGGCTTTGTTGCCGGCAGATAAGAAAAAGCGCATGGAGGAAATCAACAACAAAATAGCCAAATTGCAGCAGGATTTTGGTAACATGTTGCCAAAAGCTACCAACGAAGCGGCCATTTGGGTGGACAAGGTTGAAGACCTCGCAGGACTGAGTGAGGCGGATATCGCACAGTGCAAGAAAGACGCTGAGAGCCGCGATGGCAAGGCGCCTTACTGCATCGTGATTACCAACACCACGCAACAGCCCATCTTGGCAAGCCTTGAAAACCGTGCGTTGCGCGAGCGTGTGTTCAATGCTTCTATTCATCGTGCCGACGGAACAGGAAAATTCAACACCTTCCCCATCATCGTTGAGATGGCAAAGTTGCGGGCAGAGAAGGCCGAACTGATGGGATTCAAGAATTATGCGGCCTACTCGCTGGACAATACCATGGCGAAAAATATGGACAATTTGAACGCTTTCCTCAAGCAGTTGATTGGTGCTTACACGGCAAAGGCCGATGAAGAAACGCGCGCTATCGAGGCGTATGCGCAGAAAACCATGGGAACTGATTTCAAATTGCAGCCTTACGACCGGTTCTATTATTCGGCTAAGATGAAGAAAGAGCAGTTCAACTTCTCGGAAGATGAGGTGAAACCCTATTTCAACCTCGACTCTGTACTGGTTAATGGCGTGTTCTTTGCCGCCAACAAGGCTTACGGACTCTCTTTCAAAGAGCGTACCGACCTGCCTACGTACCACAAGGACATGAAGGTGTTCGACGTGATGGACAAGGATGGCAAGCAGCTGGCATTGTTCTATGTTGACTATTTCCGCCGGCCAACCAAGCGCGGTGGCGCATGGATGAGCTCGTTTGCCAAGCAAAGCAAGCTGCGCAACCAGTTGCCTATTATATATAATGTGTGCAACTTTGCCAAGGCTCCGGAGGGACAACCCACGTTGCTTACTTGGGATGAGGCAACCACCATGTTCCACGAGTTTGGCCATGCACTGCACGGAATGCTCTCGAATTGTAAGTACAACACGTTGAGTGGAACAGCCGTGACGCGCGACTTCGTAGAGATGCCCTCACAGTTTAACGAGTCGTTTGCCGTCATTCCCGAAGTGTTTGCTAACTTCGCCAAGCATTATAAGACCCAAAAGCCCATGCCGGAAGAGTTGAAACAGAAGATGCTCAACTCACTTCAATTCCATTCAGCCTACGCTTTGGGCGAAAACTTGGCAGCCACCTGTCTGGATTTGGCTTGGCACAACATGCCTTCATCGCAAATTCCTGCGGCCGACAAGGCTGGCGAGTTTGAGACAAAGGCGCTCCAAGGAATTGGACTTTACAATGTACAGATTCCTCCACGCTATTCTACCTCGTACTTCAACCATGTGTGGGGCGGCGGCTATGCGGCTGGCTATTACAGCTATCTGTGGTCGGAGGTGCTGGCCGTTAACGTGGCCGACTACTTCAAAGCGCATGGCCCACTGAAACCAGAGGTAGGTCAGGCTTTCCGTGACAAGGTGCTTAGCCGTGGCAACACGGGCGACCTGATGCAGATGTTCTGCGACTTTACAGGCTTGAAAGCACCAGATGCCAAGGCCTTGTTGAAGGCTCGTGGACTTTGATAGGTCTTCGTCTGACTATTGATTAGATTTTCAATTTGAGCGTTGCCTCATCTTGTTTTCCTGGCTGGTAGCTGATTTTTCAGGGCCATCGATACTGCCAAGTGAAACAAGATGGGGCAACATGTTTTTGTGATAAACTGACTTGTGGCGGAAAACAATCACGCGGCTTTTACCTCATACCCCGCTCCCAAATTCCATACTTGTATTCTCTTGTTTCCCAGCTATTTAGAACATTTTTCCGCAAGCATGTAGATTGCCCACCAATGTCATTGAGTTTAGCGTCCAAAGTCATTGGGTTTGCCATCCAAAGTTATGGAGTTTACACACCAAAGTCATGGAGTTTGAAAATCCACCCCAAATACTTGGGCGACCCACGGGTGAAATGAGGCGAATAGGGCGTGCAGCGTAGGGTCGCACCAAGGATTCGCATCACTTTTTCTTTCGTGGCGAATTTCAATTTCACATCAAAAAACCTTTTTCATTGAAAGTACCGTGCGTATTCTATGTAAAATAACGTTTTTTACAATCATTGATGCGGTTCATTCAAGGGTTTTTCGTAACTTTGTGGCCAAATACACATAAAAATATGGCTGGAGTAAAACAAATTAAAACAGCGTTGGTTTCCGTCTTTCACAAAGATGGATTGGAGGCACTGTTGGCAAAGCTGCATTCTGAGGGCGTAAAATTCCTTTCAACAGGTGGCACACAACGGTTTATTGAGTCGTTGGGCTACGAATGTCAAACGGTGGAGAGCGTCACTTCTTATCCATCTATCTTGGGTGGACGCGTCAAGACGTTGCACCCCAAGGTGTTCGGTGGCATCCTTGCCCGTCGTGAAAACGAGGGCGACCGTGCGCAGATGCAGCAATATGACATCCCGGCAATCGACTTGGTGGTGGTTGACCTTTATCCTTTCGAGGAGACAGTGGCCAGTGGTGCTTCAGAGCAAGAAATCATTGAGAAGATTGACATTGGGGGTATCTCCCTGATTCGCGCTGGTGCTAAAAACTTCAACGATGTGGTTATCGTGCCCAGCAAGAACGAATATGGCATGTTGCAGGCAATCCTTGACAAGAATGGCGCGCAGACCACGCTCGAAGAGAGGAAGCAGTTTGCCGAGCGTGCCTTTGGGGTGAGCAGCCACTATGACACGGCTATCCACCAATGGTTTGCAAAATAAAGATGATATAGGCTGGCAGGAGTTGCCTCCGTGTCGGCATTTAGGCCTAAAAATAAAACATAAACAGATATGGGATTTTTTTCTTTTATCCAAGAAATAGCAATGGACTTGGGTACCGCCAACACCATCATCATCAGTGATGACAAGATTGTGGTTGACGAACCGTCGGTTGTTGCACTGGATCGTCGCACCGACAAGATGATTGCCGTGGGTGAGAAAGCGAAGTTGATGTACGAGAAGACGCACGACAACATTCGCACCATTCGTCCGCTGCGCGACGGAGTAATCGCCGACTTTACGGCCTGCGAGCAGATGATGCGCGGCTTAATCAAGATGGTGAGGCCCGGTAGACGCTTGTTCTCAACGTCACTTCGCATGGTCATCGGGGTTCCTTCGGGCAGTACCGAGGTGGAACTTCGCGCTGTACGCGACTCGGCCGAACATGCCGACGGTCGTGATGTGTACCTGATTTTTGAACCGATGGCCGCTGCCATTGGTATCGGTATCGACGTTGAGGCACCGGAAGGCAACATGATTGTGGACATCGGTGGCGGTAGTACCGAGATTGCAGTGATTTCGTTGGGCGGCATCGTGTCGAACAACTCCATTCGTACGGCCGGTGATGACTTAACGGCCGACATCCAGGAATACATGAGTAGGCAGCACAATGTCAAGGTGAGTGAGCGTATGGCAGAACGTATCAAGATTCACGTTGGCTCTGCGTTGACCGATTTGGGCGAAGAGGCTCCTGAAGATTATGTTGTTCATGGACCAAATCGCATCACGGCGTTGCCGATGGAGGTTCCTGTTTGCTATCAAGAAATAGCGCACTGTCTGGATAAGACCATCGCCAAAATAGAGAATGCTGTGCTGTCTGCTTTGGAGGCAACACCGCCTGAATTGTACGCTGACATTGTGAAAAATGGCATCTATCTCAGTGGTGGCGGAGCCTTGCTGCGCGGACTTGACAGGCGATTGACTGACAAAATCAACATTCCTTTCCACATTGCAGAAGATCCATTGCACAGTGTGGCAAAGGGAGCAGGCATCGCTTTGAAGAATGTAGACCGCTTCTCGTTCTTGATGAGATAACGGTTAAGGGTTTGTGACACAGAAAATCAATTGTATGCATGCGGAATCTCATTGAGTTTCTTGCAAAACACCACCATTGGTTTGTTTTTATATTGCTTGAAGCTATCAGTTTTACCTTGCTGTTCAGGTACAACAGTTACCAGAACAGCGTGTGGTTCTCGTCCGCGAATGTCGTGACGGGAAAGGTTTATGAGTGGAGTTCGCAACTGGAAAAATTCTTCTCATTGGCCACGGTCAACCAGCATTTGACCCAACGAAATCTGGCTTTAGAGCAAAAAGTTGTGGAGCTTTCAGAGAAGCTGACGGCCGTGACGAAGGATTCATCTTATGTCAAGGCCGATGTCACCCAACAGTTGTCCCAGTTTAAGCAGATTCCTGCCAAGGTGGTGAGCAACTCTTTGAAGGATGCCAACAACCTCATTACTATTGATAAGGGGTCGGTTGACGGCGTGCGAAAAGACATGGGGGTGGTCAGTGGAACAGGCGTTGTGGGGATTGTTTATTTGGTTTCGTCGCACTATGCTGTCGTGATTCCGTTGCTCAACACAAAGTCGAATGTGAGTTGCAAGATTGAGAATCGCGACTATTTTGGTTTTCTCAATTGGCAAGGAGGCTCCACCGATCAGGCTTTCTTGGATGACATTCCACGGCACGCACGCTTCAAATTGCACGAAAACATCGTAACCAGTGGTTACTCATCGGTCTTTCCGCCAGGAATTTTGGTGGGAAAGATTCTGCATGTTTACAACTCTCCTGATGGCGTTTCGTATCGGTTGTGTGTTCAGCTCGCCACCGATTTCGCCACATTGCGCGATGTTTCAGTCATTGACAACACGCTGATGAAAGAGCGAATTGAGGTGATGAGGGCTGCGCGTGATTCGATGGAAGTGAAAGACAATTAAAGTTATTGGATATGAGTATAGACATGTTGAAAGGAATATCATTCTTTGTCCTGCTCTTGTTGCTGCAAGTGTTGGTGTTCAACCATATCCATCTCTTTGGTTTCGCCACCCCTTTGCTGTATGTTTACGTCATGTTGCTCTTCCGACGCAACTTCCCTAAGTGGGCAATCTTGTGTTGCGGATTCTTAGGGGGCTTATGTGTAGACATCTTTTCCAATACTCCTGGCTTGACAGCAGCCAGCATGACGTTCATCGGTTTGCTGCAACCTTACATGCTGATGTTGTTCTTGCCGCGCGAGAGTGCTGATGATTTGCAGCCGTCCATGCGGTCGTTGGGCGTGGCATCGTTTTTGAATTATGCGTTGTTGCTGGTGTTTTTGTACTGCATTGTCTTTTTCACACTCGAGTCATTCAGCTTCTTCAATTGGATGCAATGGCTCAAATGCGTGGTCGGCAGCACGGTACTGACATTAATATTGCTGCTCACTTTAGAAAACATGCGGAAGAGTTAGTGGGTTGATGAGGCTTTTGTTGCGGATGAATGAAGGATTATAATCTTGAAAAACGTAGATATGTCATAGCCGGGGTGGCCATCGTGATTGTGGTCATCTATATCATTCGTCTGTTTACCTTGCAGTTGTTAAGCGATGATTATAAGAAGAATGCCGACAGTAACGCCTTTCTCAAGAAGATAGATTATCCATCTCGTGGTATCATTACCGATCGCCATGGGAAACTCATGGTGTACAACCAGCCTGCTTACGACATCATGGTGGTGATGAATGAGCAGAAAAACAGGATTGATACCCTTGAGTTTTGTGAAGCCTTGGGCATTACCAAAGACTTTTTTAAGGCGCGCATGGCCGAGATTAAGGATAGAAACAAAAACCCTGGTTATTCGCGTTTTACGCAACAACTCTTCATGAGTCAGTTGAGCGACAAAGAGTTCAGCGTGTTTCAAGAGAAGATGTATCGCTTTCCGGGGTTCTATGTTCAGAAGCGAAGCATTCGGCAATATCAATATCCTTACGCAGCACATGTGTTGGGAGATGTGGCCGAGGTTTCGCCAAGTGACATCGAAGGGGACGATTATTACCAGGCTGGCGACTATATAGGAAAGCTGGGTGTGGAGCGTTCTTACGAGAAACAGCTGCGTGGACAGAAGGGTGTTCAAATCCTGTTGCGTGACGTACATGGCAAAGTTCAGGGGAGTTATCAAAACGGCGAACTTGATACCAAGCCCATTCCAGGCAAGAACCTCACCCTATCTCTCGACCTTGATCTGCAAGCGTTGGGTGAAAGATTGCTGCAAGGAAAGATAGGAAGCATCGTTGCCATTGAGCCTTCCACGGGCGAAGTGCTATGCATGGTGTCGTCACCCACCTACGATCCGCGTTGGATGGTGGGGAAGAAAAGGGGAAAAGTTCATCATGCGTTGCAGCGAAACCAATGGAAACCCCTGCTGAACCGCAGCATCATGGGACAGTATCCACCAGGGTCAACCTTCAAAACTACGCAGGCTTTGACCTACCTTTCAGAGGGAATCATCTCTCCCTCCACGTCGTTTGCTTGCCATCGCGGATTCTATTACCGCGGACTTCACGTGGGTTGTCACGGTCATGCCTCACCCTTGTCACTCGTACCAGCCATCAGTACGTCGTGCAACGCTTATTTCTGTTGGGGATTGTACTATATGATAGGCAACCGACGCAAATACAAGAACGTGCAAACCGCCATGGACACTTGGCGCGACTACATGGTGAGCATGGGCTTTGGCTATAAACTTGGCATCGATTTGCCAAGTGAAAAGCGCGGATTGATACCCAATTCGGCTTTCTATGACAAAGCCTATCGTGGCTCATGGAATGGCTTGACCATCATTAGTATCTCCATTGGACAGGGAGAAGTGAACCTCACTCCCTTGCAAATTGCCAATCTTGGCGCAACCATTGCTAATCGAGGCTACTATCATGTGCCTCATGTGGTGCGCAAAGTGCAAGGCGAACCGCTCGATACCCTGTTCACTCGCCGCCATTACACCAAGGCCAACAAGCGGGCATACGATTATGTTGTGGCGGGAATGCGTTCGGCTGTTGAACGTGGAACCTGCCGAGCAGCCAACCGAGCTGATTATGCTGTGTGCGGAAAGACAGGTACGGCGCAGAATCGTGGACACGACCATTCGGTCTTCATGGGCTTTGCTCCGATGAATAACCCTAAGATAGCCATCGCTGTTTACGTGGAGAATGGCGGATTTGGAGCCGATTTTGGTGTGCCAATTGGTTCTCTTATGATGGAACAATATATTAAAGGATCGCTTTCTCCTGCATCGGAAGCGAAAGCAAAAACAATGCAAAATCGTCGAATAGGATATGGCTCGAGTAACCGATAAACCCTCTGGAGTGTTTCGTTCACTTGACTGGTGGACCATTCTCATCTACATGGCGCTGCTCATCTTTGGGTGGCTCAGTGTGTGTGGAGCCAGCTACACCTACGGCGACACCGATATTTTCAGCCTCAGTACGCGGTCGGGTATGCAGATTGTGTGGATTGCTACCTCCGTCTTCTTGGGTATGGTGCTGGTTTTACTCGATGACAGATTCTACGATATGTTCTCGTACATCATCTATGTCGCATTCCTCGTGCTGCTCTTTGCCACCATCTTCAATCCGCATGACATCAAGGGTTCGCGCTCATGGTTGGTGCTGGGACCGATTAGATTGCAGCCCGCAGAGTTTGCGAAGTTCGCAACAGCGTTGGCCGTGTCGAAGTTTATGGGGCGCTATGGCTTTGACATTCATCAATGGAAAGACTTTGCCATCGCCATTGGTATCGTCTTGTTGCCCATGCTCTTCATCATTGCGCAGAAAGAAACAGGTTCTGCCTTGGTTTATTTATCGTTCTTCCTGATGTTCTATCGCGAGGGAATGCCGGGCAGTGTGTTGTTTACAGGCGTGGCAATGGTGATTTATTTCGTGTTAGGTATCAAGTATGAGGAAACCGCATTGTGGTCGCTACCCGTGTCTGCGGGCAAGTTCATGGTGCTGTTGTTGGTTCAGGTATTCTCGGCTTCGATGGTGTATCTCTATTGTAAGGATAAGCGGCAAGCCCGTTTTATCTTGTTGGTTTGCTTGGGAGTCACCGCGCTCTCGCTGCTTTTTGCGCAGTTTGTGCTTCCCTTTGACGTGGTCTGGGTGCAGCTCATCGTGTCCATCGTGCTGATTGGTTATCTGACTTATTGTTGGCTGGCCAGCCAAATGAGGAGTTATCTCTACATCGCACTGTTTGCTGTTGGTTCAATCGTGTTCTTCTATTCGGCCGACTACGTGCTCAATAACGTGATGAAACCGCACCAACGCGTGCGTATCACCGTGCTGTTGGGGTTGGAAGAAGATGTAGCCGGTGCGGGTTATAACGTTCATCAGAGTGAGATTGCCATTGGTGCGGGTGGACTAAGGGGGAAAGGATTCCTCAATGGAACCCAAACCAAGCTGAAGTTTGTGCCCGAACAAGACACCGATTTCATCTTCTGTACGGTGGGAGAGGAAGAAGGATTCATTGGTTCTGCCGGCGTGTTGGTGCTTTTCTTGGCTTTAATCTTGCGACTCATCAAGCTGGCCGAACGCCAACCGTTTGCTTTTGGGCGCATCTATGGCTATTGTGTGGCCAGCATTTTTCTGTTCCATGTCTTCATCAACGTGGGCATGGTGTTAGGGCTTACGCCTGTCATCGGCATTCCATTGCCGTTTTTCAGTTATGGCGGTTCGTCGCTTTGGGGCTTCACTCTCCTGTTGTTCATATTCCTGAGGATAGACGCGGGGCGCAATTTGGTGCACACCTAAGCTACCAATTTCTTAAAAACAACAGCCCCTTTACCGTTTCGTCAGGCTCACTCCAACGTTGCTGATGCCTGGTAAAATCTCTCTCTTCATGTCATGACGAACGCTGATGTGCAGCGAATCACCTTCGTGTAAGTCCATTGAAGTGATGTCAAACGCATATTGATAGTAGCCAATTCCTTGTCCCTTGGGCACCCCATTGGCACCAATGAGCGCGCAATTGAGCGTGTCGACGTGTTTGATATGCGCCGGAAGAACGGTCTGTTCAACGATGAGCGTGAGTCCCATGAAAGGATATTCGTTGTTGATTCGCAGCGCCAACGCCGATTGGTAGTGTCCCGATGCTTTCAACTTGGGCACATCAAACGCCAGACTGTCATTCTTTTCCCAGCCTGCCAGGGGTGTATGACGAAAGGTGTCATACACTTTTTTTTCGTTGCAAGCTGCAAAAAGGATGCAAAGGATGAGTGCTACCCCCAACTTTCTCATGTCCTATCAATTATCTGCCTGACGTTCTTGGTTGTCTTTTCGACCCGTTCTCGGCCTGCGGTTTTGGTTGTTTCTGCGCCGATTGTTATTGTTTCCCCGTCTTGCATTGCCTTCTGAAGCCTCCGTGTTGGGCCTTTTCTTTCGGTTTTTGTTTTTGTCAAACCTACTGATGTCAGCACCGGCAAGCAAATCTTTAGGCTTGTGTTCTTCTTTCTTCTGCCCATCATTCGAGAGCGAGGCCGGTTTTTCGCCCCGCTTGTTCATCTCAATGATTTCCTGAACGCGTTGGATATCAATCGTTTCGAGGTCCACGGCAGCGTTCTTTTCGGTAGAGTAGGTAACCATCCCTGTGAGGATATCTGCCTTGAAATGATAATAATCCTTGTCCACCGTGTGCAATACTACCTCCCTGCTGGGCAGTTTTCGACTGGCTTCCAGATAGTCGTCGGCCTCATAGTTGAGGCAGCATTTCAGTTTGGCGCACATTCCGGCCAGCTTTTGTGGGTTCAACGAGATGTCTTGGATGCGTGCCGAGTTGGTGCTAACCGACACGAAGTTCTTCATCCATGTGGCGCAGCAAAGCTCTCGTCCACACGGTCCGGTGCCGCCAATGCGCCCTGCTTCCTGCCGGGCACCAATCTGTTTCATCTCAATGCGTACGTGGAAAGTTTCTGCCAGCACTTTGATGAGCTGCCTGAAGTCTACGCGTTCGTCGGCGATATAGTAGAAGATGGCCTTGTTGCCGTCGCCCTGATACTCCACGTCGCCTATCTTCATTTGCAAACCAAGATCCTTCGCAATCTTTCTACTCTGTATCATGGTGTCGTGTTCGCGAGCCTTCGCCTCCCTGTATTTCTCCATGTCCACCTCTTTGGCGATGCGGTAGATGCGTTTAATCTCATCTTGCGACCTCAAATTGGCCTTCTTGATTTGCAGCTTCACCAGGCTTCCGGTGAGCGTCACCACGCCAATGTCGTGTCCCGGACTGGCTTCTACGGCCACGATGTCGCCCTTTTTCAGGTCCAACCCGTTCACGTTGTGAAAATATCCCTTTCGGGTATTCTTGAACTGAACCTCCACCAAGTCGGTCGTCAGGTTGTTTCCTGGGATGTCGGCCAGCCAGTCATAGGTGTTCAACTGCTTGTCTTGGCGGCCACACGAGTGGCGGCAAAGGCCTCTGTCACACCCGTTGGCTATCTTGAATTTCATATTTTTGTAATCCATTGTGTAAAAGTTGAGTGGAAGAATGCCGCTGTCACGATTGTCGGCGGAGAGCCTTCTCGTGGACGACATTCTTGTATATATTGTTATTTTTTGATGAGCAGAACAATCATTTCCAACGCCATGTTAAAGAAAACAATCTTTGCATTGGCGTTTTGCCCGATGTCTCTTCGTGCCGAGGCGAACAGTTCTTCAATCTCCATGACGTTGGCTTCGTTGATGAATCGGGCGAAGTTCTTGGCAAAATCCTCCTCTTCCATCGTCATGTAGTTCAGCTCGGGCAGGCGAAAGTTGTACATGAAGTTTTCGCGAACCATTCTGCTGAAGTAGTCCAGCATGCGCCGCTGCTTCTCTCGTCCGTAGCCGGCAACGCCCTCTGTCCATTTCTTCAGCTCCTTCACGTTGCGCATGTATGCCAGTCGCATCAGTTGTTTGAAGGTTTCCAGAAACTGTCTGTTCTCGTTGTCAGCATCCAGCGTTTCCAGTGCTTTCAGCCAGTTGCCGTTGGCCGTGCGTGCTATGCGGTGCGCCATGTCGGCTTCCAGTCCGCGTTTTCCTACCAACGCCTGCTCAATGGCCTGGTCGTCAATGCGCCTCACGTCGATGCGTTGCACGCGGCTCCGGATGGTCTCGAGCAGTTTTTCGGGCTCCTCGCACACCAGGATGAACAGGGTTTGCAGGGGCGGCTCTTCCAGTAGCTTGAGCAGTTTGTTGGCACAAACCTGATTCATGCGCTCGGGCAGCCAGATGAGGGAGATTTTATAACCGCCCTGACTCGATTTCAAGCTCAGCTTGCGGGTCAGCTCATCGCTCTCTGCCTCAAATATTTGGGCTTGCTGCGTGGTGGCCTTCATGCGGTCGAGCCATTGATCCATGCTGAAATAGGCACCTTCTTTGAGCAGCGTTCGCCATTCCCTGCCAAAGTCGTCGCTCACCATTTTGTGGTCAGACGAGGTGCCTGTTGGGCGAATCACGGGGAAGGTGAAGTGCAAATCGGGATGCTCCCAGTTGCGCAGCATGGCCTCGGCATTGGTCACGGCATGGTCGTTGTTCAGCACCGACTGCCCCTCTTCGTTGCGTTCGCCCAGCAAATAGGAGGCGAAAGCCAAGGCCAAGGCCAACTTGCCACTGCCGTACGGACCGCAAAGCATGATGGCATGGGGCACACGGTTCTCGCGCACCAGCTGTAAAAGGCGCGCCTGAGCGTCTTCCTGTCCGATTACTTCGCTGAATTTCACTGTTTCAAAATCGTTGTTGTGGGCCGTTGCCAGCTGCCTTTCCGGCTCGAGCCATCTGTTTGCAAAGTTAGTAAAAAATTCATGAATTATGCTTTGCCCTGCCGATTATTTGTCACTTCCAGGCAAAGCTCTATCATTAAAAAAGGTTGTTTGTTGTCATAAACAATCATGTTTTTTGTTTCAACAACGAATTAAGCGAATGCAACGAATCCGATTGTCGGAATCAATGAACGCAGGCGTTCACCGAATCAAACGAATTTGGCAAAGCCATGCGACATGTTCATGTCGGCAGATTTGTTATATTCGGCGAACGCTTGCGTTCATTGTCTTGTTTAGTTTATTCGTTACATTTGTTACATTCGTTGTTCAACAATATTGCCCTTCAATGAAAGATTTCCCACTTCCAGGCAAAGCATGCCATCAGATGTTCTGCTCCCTTCCGCTTCCGTCATCATCTAACGTATGGGCGATGGATTTCAATCTCCATGCCTTTACCCGCTAAACCCGTTGACTTTACCCGCCAATCTCCATGCCTTTGTCCTCCAATCTCCATGCTATTGAAAGGCGGTTTTGGAATTTTTGTCAACGTGTTGGATTTCAGAAAGTTGCGTGCATTATGCAAGAGGCCCAACTTGCCATCCCTCGCGTGCGGGATGAGAAGCATTTTGAAGTTGAATCTATCTTTTTGATATAAATATCGTAATATTGGTGTAATTCACCAAAAGTGACTACCTTTGGGTGTTAAAACATGAAAGAAGCAGAACGAAAACACTTTGACAAATCAACTATTTTACCGAATTTTGTCGTGAATGAGGCTGCTTGCCGAAACATTGGAAAACAACTTTAAATCCCAATAAGATGAAAAGAGCATGTAAATTGAAATTCTTTATTTTGTCGGTGGCAACGTGGCTGTTTTCGTCAGGGGCCTCGGCACAGAGCAATTTTACGATGAGCGGCGCACTGACCGACGTTGGAAACGACTCCATCCTCGTGGAGTATGTAGAGCGAAATCCGGACAAGAAAATCATCAATTTTGCTACGCCCGTCAACAACGGCCATTTTGATTTTTCGCTTTATATAGACAAGGCCTACCAAGCGAGTCTTCGGTTGAAATCCAGTCCCAAAAAGGTCATGTACTTTTTCTTTGTCCCCGACGAATTTGTCAACATAGAAGGAGATTTCATCGACGAGTATAGCGTCCGCATTTCGGGCAGCGCATTCTATCAGCAGTACGCCAAAGTGACGGACGTGGGAAGGCCTTTCCACACGGAATTTGACATCGCCGAAAAAGAGTATGAGGCGGGAGTGGCTGCCGGTGACAATGCCGTTCGGCTCGACAGTATACGCGAAGCCGCCAACTGTGACATCAATCGGCGCAGGCACCCTGTGGTCGAGGAGTACATCGTACAGCATCTCGACGAGGACGCCACGGCGACTTTGGTGCTTGACGTGAATATGGACCGTGTGGTTCCGGTCATACGGAAGCTTAGTCCCGCAGTGCGCAACGGTCGTTTCAAAGGATATTTGGATATGTGGCAGGAAGCCTTCGAGCGGATGGCCGTGATGAGGAAAGCTCGGAAAGAAGTGGCCGACACGGCTAAAGTAGGCGCGATGGCCCCCGATTTTTCCCTCCCCACGCCGCAGGGCGATACGCTCACGCTCAGTTCCCTGCGGGGTAAATATGTGCTGCTGGACTTCTGGGGCTCATGGTGCACATGGTGTATCAAGGGATTTCCCAAAATGAAAGAATGCTATGCCCAATACGGCGACCGCATTGAGTTTGTGGGTATCGATTGCAACGACAAAGCCGAAAAATGGAAACAGGCTTTGGAGAAATACCAGTTGCCGTGGCCGCAGGTGAGAGACGCCGATGCGAAGGTCGAGACCGCATATAGGGTGAAAGGCTATCCTTATAAGGTGCTGATAGGTCCCGATGGGAAGATATTGAAAACTTATTTGGGCGAGGTGGAGACGTTCTATCAGGAGTTGGGCCAAATCATAACCTCTGACAAAGATTAGTGCCAGACGTTTTTCAACTAATTAGCAGAACCTATATAAAGAACCCAAAATGAAAAGACTCACTATAATATTCTTCTTTTTTATAATTGGATATGTGCTATATTGGTGCATATCTGATTATAATTAGCAGACCCTACTTAGTGAGAACACATAAGTTACATGACATTCTACAATAACTTGTGTTATAGTATTCTAATTAAGGTTAACCTTTTACGATTGGTTTTACTTTTTTGCTATATTTGCATATATAATACATATATTATTACTTATGAAACATAATCTTTTTATAGGAGTCCTTTTTACAATGGCTTTGGCCATATTGTCTTCATGCACATCAGAGTCTCCCTCTAATACAAACAATGTGCAACAAACACGTGTGCAGCAAATAAAAGATGACCAAGCTGTAGAATTGGGTGAAGAGTTATATAACTCTTTTTCTTATAAGCTTACAAGAAGTCAAGAAGAAAATACACCAGATTATTTTGGCGGTTCTTATAGTGATTCACAAGATAACCTTATAGTGCTTATTAAAGGAATGGACAAAGAAGGAATAAAAGATGTCTATCAACGTATTGGAAAGCATGATAATTTAAAATTCAAAGAATGTTCATATTCCTTGCAAGAACTAAGAGATTTAAAAGAAAAAATAAGTGATATATACTTTTCTGATGAAAATAAGCGAAAGAATTTACAATGGGTATCCGTTGGTATAAGCATTGAAAAGAATAGAATAGTCGTTTTTTTGGAAGATGTGTCTTCTTATGCTATAAAAAAATTCAAAAAAGAGGTGATAGATTCTCCTATGGTTATTTTTGAAGAAATGCATGAGGTTAAAGACTTGAGCTACATTATCGTTGATTCTATAGATAATGACAATTTGTTGACAAGGTCTACGGCAAAGACAAATATACATTTAGGGTCTGCGATTGCACTTTCGGGAGCCGAGTACTCGGCTACAGGTTCTGTTGGATTCCGAGCAATGAAAGGGAATGAACATGGCTTTATAACGGCAGCTCATGTTGTTCCTATAAATGGACTTACAGTATATTCCAACTCTAAAGCCTGTGGTACTTCTGTTGCTACAACTAGGGGGCCTAAAGCAGAAGCAGCTTTTATTAAAGTTAATTATAATAATTTTTATCCAACAAATGTAGCTCAATGGACAAAAACGGCAACAGTTGCAAGTATTATTTCTTATAACAACTTGGTTAATAGAAATGTTGTACTTGAAGGGTGTATAACAAAAAAAGCGATAGAAGCCAAAGTATACACAATAGACAATACAAGGGAAGTTACGCTTCAAACAGTTGCGGGTAAATATAAATTCTCACTATCAAACGTTGTATATGCAAAGTTGGCTGTTCAATCTGTTAGTGGAAGACCCAAAGAAGGTGATAGCGGCGGTGTAATTTACGATAAAAGTACAAAAAAAATATGTGGAGAACTTCAAGGTATGGTAACTATAACTTCAGGAAATACAACCACTTATTATTTGTCATTTTCTAGCGCAGAAAAAGCATTGAACGCATTAGGGGCATCAATTACTTGGAACAAGTAAAATACATACTTTATGATCGAGTAGGTTGGGAACGAAAGTTTTCTAACTTACTTTCGTTTCCTTCCCTCTCACACCACCGTACATGCCGTTCGGCATACGGCGGTTTAATTCGTTTTCAAAGCGTGTCTAATCATGTAGTAGTCCAAACAACTTACAAGTCCTCTTCGAGCAAGCACATCTTTTGATATCGCTTTTACCACGCATGTACGTCTCACCACCCATTCATAGCGGTTTCCGATGTAGGAGGTGAGCTTGGCTAAGTCGTTGCAGATACCAAGCTTGCGTAGTCCCCATGCTCGCTTTTGAGGGGTTTTCCATTGCTTCCATATCACCTTACGTAACATCGTGCGCAGATGTTCGTCTATCTTTGCCATCTTGCTTTTCATGGCACCAATGGCATAGTAGTTTATCCATCCACGTATCACCCAGTTCAGCGTAGTGATGCGGTCAGACATGGATATGCTCCAGGAGCGTTTGCATAATTTCTTCAGCTTTCTGACTAACTTCGCTACGGAGGCCTCGTGAGGTCTTGCCGTCCACTGCTTGGTCTGAGGGGATTTGTAAAACCCGAAACCGAGGTACTTGAGTTTGCTCGGTCGGCAGACGTGCGTCTTAGTGGCATTGACCTTGAGCCCCAGAACACGCTCTATCCATTTGGTGACAGAGTGCATCACTCGTTTGGCACTTGCCTCGCTGCTCACTGCTATAACGCAGTCGTCCGCATAGCGGACATAGCGCAAGTACCTTTTGACGAGTTCCTTATCAAGCTCGTTGAGCATCACATTGCTCAACAAGGGTGACAGATTGCCGCCTTGGGGCGTACCAAGTTCTGTAGCTTCGTAAAGACCATTCTCCAGAACGCCCGATTTCAGATACTTGCGTATCAAGCTTTCGGTGTCTGGGTCATGGATAATGCGACCAACATAGCTCATCAGTTTGTCCTGAGGGACTTTGTCGAAGAACTTCTCTAAGTCTATGTCAACTATCCACTCCGCTCCCTCGTTAAGGTATTCCAAAAGCTTATGAACGGCTTGTTCGCAGCACCTGCCGGGGCGGAAGCCGTAGCTGCACTCTTGGAACTCGGCCTCGAAGATGGGCGTGAGCACTTGGGCAATAGACTGTTGAAGGGTTCGGTCGACAACGGTCGGGATACCCAGCTTGCGAACTCCTCCGTTGGGCTTAGGTATCTCAACCCTCCGAACGGGAGCTGGCTTGTACCTGCGCTCTAGGATTGACTGCTGGATACTCGTCCAGTTGGCGTTCATGTAGTCGCGGAGTTCCTCGACTTTCATGCCGTCTATCCCAGAGGCGCCCTTGTTGGACACAACTCCATTGAGAGCCTCACGAACATTGTCCTTGGCAAGTATCTGTTCGATTAGTTTCATCTTCCGTCTTTCTTAATTTCCGCTTCCGATGTATGCGTGCTTAGCTCTATGTGGACGCTCGCATTGACGTTTTGACCGTTGCCACTCGTCAGCAAAACATCGGAACATACATTCTTGATTAACGTTACAAATTATTCGGTCCTTCACCTTGTTCTACTCGAAAACGGCTACTTCGACCTCTGCTGACTCCTCGGCATTCGTTGTTACTATCCTTAAGGACTGCCGAGGCCTCACGGGATAAGACATACATCTTTCATCGTTTACCTGCCTAATTTACGCATCAAGGTTACGGTTGCCTTTTGGAACTTCGCTGCCTTTAGCCAGCTTGTCCGCTTGATACGCCTTAGTATTAGGTTTCTGTTCGTCAGGCCACGAATTCGCTATTGCTTCTTCTCTCCCAAGGGTCGCCCCTTGAAACTTGCAAGTCGCTATGGGGTTCGTTGGCAACTACGCCCCGAGTGGACTTTCACCACAGATGTATGACATGCCTGTCATACCAAAAAAGGAAAGTTGTGCCTAACACACTTTCCTTTTTATTTTAAGTGACGGCAAAAACTTGGAATTGTGGCAAATATAAATACGAAAGAATTTGATAAAGACCCAATTTTACAAATAAGGACTTTTAATAGTCTTTTGAAATAGAAACGTACTCTTAAGATTTTGACGGATTATAATTAGGGTCTACTGAATTAACTATAACTATCTGACAATTAACTATTTATGTTGTGTAAAGTTTGGTCAATTCGTCCAAAATAACTACCTTTGGATGTTAAAACATTCAAGAATCGAGGTGAAATACTACTCACAAAATCGCAGTCACGACCTGTTTGAATTTCAGGAGTCACTTTCGGGATTGAGCAAATCCAACCGTTGGGGCAAGCTGGCCGACCACTTTCCCTGGGACAGGATAGAGAGGGAATACAACAAACGTCTGAGGAACAGTTACAACGGTGCCGGCAACAAGTCCGCCCGCATGGTGGTGGGAGTACTAATCGTGAAGCATGTGGAAAAACTGATCTGATGCTCAGCGAGCGGGTTGCGGTGTTGTTTACTTGCGCATGTAGCCCTTGATAAGCTCGCAAGCGGGTACCAGCACGCTGCCATGGTCGAAGCCGCTCAACTCGTGAATGGGGATGAAGGGGTTGCCTACGCCCTCGAGCACCGATTTGAGATACAGGTTTTCCTCATACCTGGACATCTGTTCCAGCTTTCTGTCACCGGTGATGAGTACCAGCTGGGTGTTTAGTTTGCGTGCATGGTTGAGTGGGGCATAGTTGTCTACAATGGGCAGGGTGAACGATATCTTGCGCTCTTTGCGAATGGTGTAGTGCGTGGCGCACTGTCCGCTCACGGGAAAATAACCTTTCACGCGGTCGGCATCGATGCCTTCGGCCTCAAGATATCGCTTGTCCAGTGCCAGCATCAGGGTGAGATAGCCGCCTGCCGAGTGACCTCCGACATAGATTTGGTTGGGATCGCCCCCATATTCGGCAATGTGCTTAAACGTCCATGCCACCGCGGCAGCCGCGTCTTGCGTGTATTCCGGGTTCTTTGCTCGGGGAAAAAGTCGGTAGGTAGCGGCCACCACGGCAAACCCTGCGTTCTTCAGTTCGTTGCGAAGGTCACGGTCGCCGCCCTCCAATCCGCCGCCATGGAACCACACGATGGTTTTGAATCCTTTCTTCGTCTGGGGGTAATACATGTCCAGTTTGCAGCGTTCCTTGCGGTAGACCGACGGGTCGTTGGCCGCAACGTATCTGATGTTCCTAACGGTGGTGTACGGTTCTTGGGCTTCGGTGCTTGTCATCCACGCTGTGAGCGCCAGTAGTAATAGTAGTTTTTTCATATTCATCATTTAATGGGTTGCGACAAGTGCTTCCCTTTGTTTGTGCAGCAGTTTAGTTCGTGAAGGTTATAAAACGTTGGCAAAGATACTAAAACTTTCCGTCGGAGGGGGAGTTGTTACTCCTCTTTTTAATGATACACTATCTTTTTCGCCCCCCCCCCCTTATATTATTTCCAAAGGTTGCATTTCTTGATTGAACTTATAGGTTGTATTCATATTTGTGACCATTGTTTTGGTTGTAAGATGACAGGAGGGAGAGATTCTATCCCTGTTTCTATGTAGAATCTTTGAAAATCTTTTATATTTAGATAGTTATCTTGTCAACAGCCATTCCAAAGAAATACCCTATTACCTT
>CABQNT010000025.1:0-25666 GCA_902465605.1 uncultured Prevotella sp. | reverse complement strand
TGGTGTTATCCAATACCTTTTGCTGGTTGTAAGTCGAGTTCTTGAGGGATGACTACCTATGTCTTGGAACTTGTAAGTACGTATCATGCCAGACGTTGGGGCCTCAGGAGTTTTTGTAACTTTTCTGCCGGAAAGGCTTTTTAATTGTGCTCCACCTTGAATGGGTTTCACCATGAATGGTACATCAGCTTTTGTCGAGGTGATGGACTTGAAATAAACATTATTAACATCTTGTGACGTGTATTCGAACGCCTCAGTCACACCTAACTTGCCTAAATCCTCTGCGGTGAGTGAGAATGGCAGACAAATCGTTGCATAGTTGGTGTTGAAATTTCGATCATATCCAACCTTGTCTGCCGTAAAAGCATAATTGTTCTTGAACGTGTTTGAGTTTGCATACTTTCCAGGCTCTTCGACGCTTTTGTCATAATCTGTTAGCATCAGCTCTTGGCACTTTCGTGTGGTTGGCTTGCCGCTATCGTCATAATCTGCCAGTACACCTGTAACCACGTTCACAGGATGGGCATGTTTTATGCCGCCAATCATTTCTTTTGTGCCGATGACGGTGTATGGGTTGGCGTACACAATGCAGTTGAGATTGGAGCCTCGATCGAAGAAGCTGAACTTGTTAACTGCGCTTTTGCTCAGTGCTGGTGCTTTCTTCTCGTCTGCGAATTTATATCCAACTCCATCCCATTGCATTCCAAAGTCTATATCTCTCCAGCTGTTGTGCGGATCAGCCATGAGATTATTTGCATCTTTAGAAGTTGTGTAGAACATTCCTGGTGTATTGGCAGACTCCAAGATGCGTACCGCTCCTATTTGGAATGGTTGCGGATTGCCACTCGCATCTTTGCAAGTAACCTTAAATCCATAGGTGCGAGAAGAAGCATCGTAGTTGTAGTTAGCTGCGGTTGCTTCAATTTTCATCCAGCCGTTATTGGCTTCTCGAAAGAGGCTGTCCACTCGGCCTACGGCATTCACTGTTCCCATGCTTGACGCATCCATGCCAACAGACTTAATCGTTTTCGATTGATAATAAGTGTTACCTATGTTTTTGGTTCCCACCTCCAGCGTGATCATGTTGTCTTTTCCAGATCTTACGATGAGCTGTGTTGTGTAATATGTTGAGGTTTTAAGATTCATTTTCCAGCTTTGACTAGCGAAGGTATAGCTGCCATTTGAAATTTCGTAAACCGGATCGATGCTCTCTGCTCCCCTTTTCATATCCCAGTTGGTAACGTCAGTTTTATTTGTAGCAGTTGTCCCATCCCATGAGAAAGCTGCTGTCCAGTCTCCGGACACATGACTATAGTCCTCGGCTGGTTTGTAAAATCCCTCTGTAGTACTGTAGGTGATTCGGTCGAAATCGGTGATGTCGAAGTTTGCGATTAATTCCTTCCATTGGTTTTTCCATTTCCCCGTGTTCGCATTATAAACGAATACATGTGCGTTACCCGTTAGGCGGTATTCTACATTCGGATTATCGAAATAATATTCATCTCCATTGTTAATATAAAAGATTTCGGACAGCTCATTTGTGCTTCTATCAAATATTTGGCATTGAATGTCCTTGCCTTCTTCATAATTTACACCGGAGAAATTGGTGTAGAAAATAAAAGGTATGCGATTGATGTAAGAATGAGTATTCTCTTTCAAATAAATTTGCATTTGCACTGGATCATCAACATAAAGATACTCAGTCCCAGATTTGTATCGTACACCATTAGGAATATAATATCCTTGAATCAATTTTCCATACGTATCTTGCGTATCTCCCGTTTCCGAACTAGACATGTGCCACGTCTTGAACATGTCTTGAATGCTCTTAGGTTTAGCTTGTGCCATTACTCTTGTTGGTAGTAGCATCGCAAGGGCCGCTGGCACAAGTAAAAGTCCATGTAATTGTTTTGAAATGAAGTTTTGTTTCATTTTTTAATCAGTTTTGGTAGTTCTACAATCTATAGTAAATATTTTATTATCTGTTCTGAAGGAATGGGGCACTTTACTATATGTTAGTTAAACTATTTTATTCTGTTGATACTTACTTCGTTCAGACCATGTATTGGCGATGTGTTATTAATCGAAATTGGCTTAATTGATATAACTCGGCTTAGCTAAGTATCTCCATCATATATCCTAATCCCCTCCAAAGGTATGAATAAAAAAAAAGATTTTTTATACTCTTTCCGTAATTTAACTTTAGTTAAAGTGTGTTCTATTCCTCGGCTTACTATTCAGCAATCATAGGCATTGGACATTAGAGAATTGCTTTTAGAGAGGCGAAAAAAGGTTACACGCACAACGGGTTGGCGTTGATAGTTTGCGAAAAGTACTCCCACCGGGAATCGAACCCGGATCAAAGGTTTAGGAAACCTACGTTCTATCCATTTAACTATGGGAGCGAATCTGCGTCTGCCGCAGCATTGTGTGGGTGTGCAAAGATAAACATTTTATTAGTTCGACCCAAATAAAAGCTTCACTTTTCTATTTGACAGGCAATGGCCACCCCAGCGTTACGTTCGTTAAAATCAAGGATAGATGGAAGACATTCGGATAGAAAACACATAGACAGGAATTGAAACTATTGTGCGCTTTTTTTACCAATAAACGCCCCAAAAACGGCACAATGAAACTTTCAATATAGAAAAAATTAATAGGCAAACAGGCGACAAGTAGGAGGTAAATTGGAAAGAAAAATAGATTTTTACCCCCAAATTCTTGTTTTTTATCGCTTAAAAGCATCATTTAGGGTGGCAATAGATAAGGTTTAACCAGGCAAAAGCATGCAAATTGCACCCTTCAAGCAATGCTTTTAACCTACAAAGGCGTGTTAGATTGCCACACGCGGCGATGCCACAGACGTAAACTATTCATGATGAACAACATAGAAAGATGGCGTTTTTAGGGCAAATTTGCGACACAAGGCAGGTCTGTTTTGAAATAAGCGAAATATGAAGCAGTAGGTTGTCAAGAAAATTCATGCCGGTGTGGCGTGAAAAAACGAATCATAATAATGTTTTAATTTAAGTAAAATTTAAACAAAAAGAGTTTATTAATAGCTATTCATCAGATTATTATTTAATTTTGCTTTAGCCTAATAACACATAAGAGAAAACTTTGCTACACGCAAGACTTAACACTCATTCAAATTCTTCTTCATGTGAGGGTTGTGTTTGGTGAGCAGGTTACTTGAATGGATATGCGGCCTATATTAAAAACTAAAACCTAAATTTACAATGATTAAAGAAAACAGAATCTTAAGAAAAGCGAAGAATCGTTCGCTGATCTTATTCTCAGTCTGCACGCTTTCAATCTGCGCCGTGCCATTTGAAACCGTGTGTGCTGCCGACAACACAAGCGGCGGCTCTTCTCTGTTACAGCAAAACATGCGAAAGGTGACGGTATCGGTAGTTGATGCCGCCAACGAACCTATTATCGGCGCCAGTGTTTTGGTGATGGAAACCAAGTCGGGCGGGTCTACCGACATCAATGGTCAATGTGTCGTGGATGTGCCAGCAGGCACCCAGATACAAGTGTCATACATTGGTTATCAGACACAAACCATCAATGCAGGTCAATCTTCTACTCTCCATGTGGTGTTGGTGGAAGACCGTCAGATGCTGGACGATGTTGTTGTGGTAGGCTATGGCGTGATGAAGAAGTCGGACGTGACGGGCTCCATCGCTGTTGCAAAGGGTGAAGAGCTCACCAAGTCGCAGAATTTCTCTGCATTGGACAACCTTCGCGGCAAGGCCTCTGGTGTGAACGTGTTCTCCAATTCAGAAGACATAGCCACCTCCAAGCCCCGCGTGATTATCCGAGGCATGGCCACCATCAATGCCAGTTCGGACCCATTATATGTGGTTGATGGCGTGGTGATGAGCGACTTCGCCCTGGTAAACCCTAACGACATCGAGTCGATGGAGGTGCTGAAAGATGCTTCGGCAACCGCCATTTACGGTGCGCGTGGTGCTAATGGCGTGATTATGGTGACCACCAAGCGAGGCCTGAAAGGCGATACCGGTACGAAGATTAGTTACCAGGGTTCGGTAAGCATGCGCAGCATCGCACGCAAGATGGACTTGCTGAATGCACAAGAGTGGACCGACGCTTGGATGAAAGGTCTGGAGAACGAAAACACTTATAACGGCAAGAAGTGGTCACTGAATCGTACCGACTGGTTTACCGACCGCAACTATTTCGACGCCAATGGTAATCCGCTGTATGATACCGATTGGCAGGACGAAGCCACCCGCACGACCATTTCGCACAACCACCAGGTGAACATTCAGCAAGCTGGGGCCAAATCGTCGATGGGTGCATTCTTGAACTACTCTGATTATCAAGGCATCATGAACAATACATGGAACAAGCGTGTGAGCGCCAAGATGGCTTATGATGCCAATCCTACCAACTGGCTGACAACAGGTGTCAACTTGTTGGTGAACCACATGTGGGGTCGTTTCACCGATGCATACGGTGGTGGTCAGGAAGCGCGCCGCACCATGATTGAAATGCTGCCATGGCTGCCGTTAAGAGAACCTGACACGGGCAACTATACCACGGCCACGTCACCTAAGATGAACTATGGATTTGAAGGAATGTCAAACCCTGCCATGATTCTGGAACAGCAAAAACGCATGTACTATAACACACAAATCTTTGGCAATGCAGCTTTAACATTCCATCTGTTGCCTAACCTGGATTTGAAAACACAGTTGGGTATCGACTGGCACGGCATTGACTACCGTCGCTATGCCGCCACAACGCTGAACAATATCTCCATGCCTAATGGCCGAGCTGAATACTCACATTACAGCAACCTGTACTGGCAGGAGGAAACATACCTAACCTACAACAAGACCGTTGACCGCCATCGTTTCAACGGTATGCTGGGTCTTTCTTGGACTGGCTACACCTCGCGGGCCAACGGTGCGGTAACAGAAGGTTTCACCGACGACTTCTTTGAAGATAACAACATGGGCGTTGGAACCAACCCAGAGTCACCAAGCTCGAACATTGATGAGTGGGCCATGAACTCATATTTCCTCCGTTTGGCTTATACCTACATGGATCGTTATTCAGCAACGGTGACGGGGCGTTATGATGGTTCGTCCAAATTTGGTGAGAACAACAAATATGCTTTCTTCCCCTCTGCCGGTTTAGCATGGATTGCCTCTGAGGAAGATTTCTTAAAAGACGTCACAGCCGTGAGCAACTTGAAATTCCATACCAGTTATGGACTGACCGGTAACTCTGAGATTGGTACATACCGTTCGTTGGCCCGTACTAATGCAGGAACACTACTCCTTAACGCTTCCCGTTCTTCCTACTATCGACTGAGTTCGATGGCAAATACTGAGTTGAAATGGGAGAAGACAGCACAGTTTGACATTGGTTTCGAATTAGGTTTGTTCAACAATGCGCTGAATCTTGATTTATCATGGTATACCAAGAAGACGACAAACTTGTTGTTGGATTGTCCAGTTCCTCATTTCACGGGTTTCTCATCAATCTACAAGAACATCGGTTCTGTAAAGAACTCCGGACTCGACATCATGATTTCTGCTTATCCTGTCCGCACGAATGACTTCACATGGCAGACCACCCTCAACACGAACTACAACAAGAACAAGATACTCCACCTCGGAGATAATGACGAGGATATCGAGTTGATGTACTGGGTAGGTGGTTCAGAGTCGATTCTTCGTGTAGGCGAAAGTATGGGAAGCTTCTATGGTTACCGTCGCTATGGCGTGATAACGAAAGAGATGCAAGAGAACGTGGTATGGACCGCCGAAGACTTCAATAACAATCTTTGCTCGAAAGATGCCGTGGGCAAGAAACGCTATTCGCTAGAGCAGATTGGACGCCCCAACCGTTCGGCCAAGAAAGAAGTATTGGGTAAGGGATTCCCCAACTGGACAGGCAGCTGGATTAACAACCTGAAGTATCGCAACTGGGACTTCACGATGGATTGGCAGTTTGTGGCTGGCGTTGAGACCATGCAACAGTTCTTCCACTCTACCTACGACCGCTTTGGATTGACCAATGGGTTAAAGGATATCCTGTATGGTGCTTACGACGGAACGAATCCAGAAACGATGCAACAAATGATTCGTATGGCTAACAACGGTCATGCTGGACAAGATACCACCATTGACTCGGCATGGATTACGGATGGTTCTTACCTGCGCCTGAACATGTTGCAGTTAGGTTATACGTTTGGTAAAGAAGCATGTGGCAAACTGGGCATTGATGCTTTGAGACTGTATGTAAGTGGTCAGAATCTTTGGTTGCTTTGCTCGAAAGATTTCAAGGGCTATGATCCTGAAGCGACCTCGCAAGGCAATCACTTCGGACAAAACATGACTTTCTTCTCCTATCCGAGAGCCAGGACCTTTACACTTGGCATGAATGTAACTTTCTAATTAAACAATACTCAAAGAAAAATCGAAATATGAAAAAGATATTTATTATTTTGGCTTGTGCCGGGCTGACGCTAACTTCTTGCGAAGACTTCCTGAAAGAGAGTCCCGGCTCTATTCTCACGAACCAAGACTTCAACAAAACGGATGCTCATTTTCTGGGACAAGTAAACTATTTGTACCGTAGTGGCGCTATCCGCCAGATTGCATCGGCCAACAGTGCCTATATAGGTTCGTTCGCAACCTTGAACAGCATGCTGACTGGATACTTTAGAAATTCATACGAAGGACAGGAGCGAACCTGTCAATATGCGCGCGAATTGACACGCCAGAGCCAAGTGAACACGGTGTCGGGTGTTGTTGATGGCGTATGGGATGGATGCTACGATGCGATTAATGTTGCCAACAGCGTGATAAAAGGTGTCGATGGTGAAGGCGTAACCCTTTCGGCAGCAAATAAAAAACAATATTTAGGTGAAGCCAAGTTCTTTCGTGGATTCAACTATTTCTTCCTAGCCAAAACCTTCGGTGACGTGCCTTTGTCAACAGAACCTTTTACCGACGGTGCGGCAAATATGAATTATGAACGAACTGCCAAAGCAACGATTATGGAGCTGGTTGTTAACGATTTGAAAGACGCTGTAGCCTCATTGGTAGCTAACAAGTGGCAAGATGCGAATCACCGCATTACCAAATATGTGGCAGAAATGGCTTTGACAGATGTCTACATGTATCTGGGGAAGTATGCTGAGGCAGCCTCTACCGCTAGAGACATCATCAACAACGGCGGTTATTCGTTGACAACGAACGACGACCTGGCCCTTGGTAGCGCATACAACAAGCTGCGTACCACGGACGACCTGGATGAGGTGATTTATGCACAAGAGTATGATAACACGGTTTCGACCAGCGGTTGGTGGCCAACCTATGCCTTTAGCGGTAGTGCCACCAGCGTGTTCAGCAAGTATTCTATTTTCGAACGCGTGTTTGGTCCATTGAAAGCTTCCTTCTTAAACATTTATGATGAAGGAGATCTTCGTGCGAAAAATCAGCAGTTCTTCGTGTGGGAATACACCAACCAAGTGGATAATAAGACATGGAAAGCTGCGTCGGCAGATGAATTTGGCGCGTGGTACTATTTCGACCAAGAAGCCATGGAGGTTACAGGTCGTGGAACGAAAGACTGGAATGTTTATCGCTACGCAGAAACCTTGCTTGATGCTGCCGAAGCTATTGCTCAGAGTACTGGCGTGAATGCTGAGGCAGCCGGTTATCTTGCACAAGTGCAAAGTCGTGCATTAGGCAAGACCGTTGCTGAATTAACCTCTGTTTTGCAAGCCCTTTCCAAAGAGAAGTTTATCGAGGCTTGTTGGACAGAACGTCTGCGAGAGTTCCCCTTAGAGTTCAAGATTTGGGACGATTGCGTCCGTACCATGAAGTTCCCTGTCATTTCAAGCACCAAGAGACAAGTTACCTATGTTGACCTTATCGGGGCTACCAACGGTTCGGGTAAAACATTCAAGCAATCAGACTTGGTATGGCCCATCTCTGAAAACGAGATTCAGCGTAATCCTAAATTGAAACCAACAGAGGGTTATCAATACTAACCTGGGGTTGAAGGAATTTATCATCATTGAGAAAGGAGGGAGTAAGAAACCCTCCTTTCTCATTTTTAAATTCTTATAAATGCGCTGAAATGATTAACTTTGCAAAAAGTTAAACTGGTTATTAAACTATTACTAATATTTTTTATGAAGAAATCATTGAAAAGTTTACTCTTGACCTGTGCCCTTTTGGCATCACAAATGACCTATGCTACTGATGTGGAGAGTCATATCAGTTTGAAACAACCGGGAAACAAGGCCGTTACTTATACCTTAACTGATCGCAATGGGAAGCTCGAAGCCTCTGCTCCATTGCCTTTGACCCTCACCAAGACAGTGAGCCGTCATGGAGAAGATGAGGTGATTGCCGTGACCATCCGCGCCAACGAGAAAGTATATTTTAACTTTGGCGGGGCGGTTAGCACGGGATTCAACACCAACGACTGCGACTTCTACCTGCCGGGATTTTGGTATCATAAGAATTTGCGGTCGCCCAAAGAAGCCCCATCCTTCCACACTTCGAAGAGTTGGAACGTTCGGGAAGACCGCTTGTCGTCGCCACTGAGTGGCGCTTTCAACCTGAAATCAGGCCAAGGAATGACCATTTTGCGCCAGTTGGATGAGCCTGCCGAAGCACTAACCACGGCACAAGAAGGTGAGGTTATCGTGTCGGGTAAGACCTCTATCGGCTATGTTGGCTTTAATAACGAGAGCGGCGTGGCCAAGTTGACCTTTGGTTTCCCATATGTGGAAACGCCGAAACGCTATATTCGTAAATTAACCTTGGCACCTTCCATCGAGGCTTTCATGAAGTTGGAGAAGGGTGAGAGCCGCACCCTGACATGGATTGTGCGCAAGGAACAGGCCGCCGACTTCAGCGAGTTCTTGGCCAACACATGGACAAGCACGTTCGACCGCATGCAACCGAAACCGCTTCGTGCCTTATATACCGCTGAAGAAATGAAGTCGACCCTATGCAATTACTTCCGCAGGTCGTATGTTTCCAAATATCCTTTGAAGTTTAATTCAGGCATGACGCTACACATCGACCGCTGTACACCGGTAGGTGAGGTTCAGTTGGGCTTCGTGGGTCGCGTGCTGTTGAATGCGTTCAACCAGATAGAATATGGTGAAAAGAATGGACAGAGCGATTTGGTTCGGCAGGGACAGGCCATCTTTGACAGTTATCTCGAGCATGGCTTCACGCAAAATGGCTATCTGCGCGACTTCGTTAACTTCGATCGCGAGGGACTTAACGCCGAGGAGGTACACTCCATTCGTCAACAGTCTGAGGCGGTTTATGCCATTCTTCATTATCTGAAATACGAAAAGAGCCAAGGACGCAAGCATAAGTCTTGGGAAACGAAGACGCGCGCGCTGCTCGACAACCTTATCAAGTTGCAGAAGACGGACGGTCACTTTGCCCGCAAGTTCAACGACGATGGTTCTGATGTAGATGCCAGTGGCGGCAGCACACCATCGGCCACCTCGACGTTGGTCATGGGATATCGATATTTTGGCAACAAGAACTATCTCAAGTCAGCCAAGCGGACGGTGGACTATGTGGAAAAGAACATCATTGCCCCCGCTGACTATTTCTCATCAACCCTCGATGCCAACTGTGAAGACAAGGAAGCTGCCATCGCCGCCGTCACGTCTACTTACTACCTGGCCATGGTGACCAAAGGCAAAGAACGCCAGCACTATATCGACCTATGTCGCAAAGCTACCTATTTCGCCTTGTCGTGGTATTATCTTTGGGACGTGCCATTTGCCGAAGGTCAGATGCTCGGCGACTTAGGTTTCCGCAGTCGTGGATGGGGCAATGTGTCGGTAGAGAACAATCACATCGATGTTTTTGTCTTCGAGTTTCCGCACATCATGAAGTGGTTGGGCAAACAGATCAACGAGCCTCGGTTTGGTAAAATGTACGACGTAATCTATTCTTCACTGAACCAACTCTTGCCAACCACCAACCGTATGTGCGGCATTGGCATGGAGGGCTTTTATCCTGAAGTGGTTCAGCACACCGCATGGGACTATGGACGCAATGGCAAAGGCTTCTACAACGACATCTTCGCACCGGGCTGGACCGTGGCTTCTCTCTGGGAACTGTATTCTCCTACCCGAACCGCTGATTTCTTGTTGAAAAAGTAATTCCATCCCGTTTATGATGAAGATAAAAACAATTTTATGGTTATGGTTGTGCATGGCATCGGTCATGCCCATCCATGCTGTGCAGAATGACGCGCTGGTCTACCGCAACCCCGTCATCGATGTAAGCGTACCCGACCCCACTGTTATTCGTGCCAAGGATGGTTATTTTTATCTTTATGGTACTGAAAACATCCGCAATCTGCCCATCTACCGCTCATCCAATCTTGTAGATTGGTCGTTCGTGGGTACGGCTTTCACGGATGAGACGCGCCCCCAGTGGAATCCGAAAGGGAACATTTGGGCGCCCGACATTAGTTTTATACAAGACAAGTATGTCCTCCATTACGCCAAATCAGAGTGGGGAGGCGAGTGGACGTGTGGCATTGGCGTGGCAACAGCCGACAAACCCGAAGGACCTTTCACCGACCATGGTGCCATTCTCATCAGTAAAGAAATAGGTGTGCAAAACAGCATCGACCCTTTCTATTACGAAGACGGAGGGCACAAGTACCTCTTTTGGGGAAGTTTTCGCGGCATTTATGCCATTGAGTTAACCGATGACGGACTGAAAATCAAGGACGGCGCGCGCAAACAGCAAGTGGCTGGCACCTTTATGGAAGCGGTTTACGTTCATAAGCGTGGCGACTATTATTATTTGTTTGGTTCCGCAGGCAGCTGTTGCGAAGGCAATCGCAGTACCTACCATGTCACAGTTGGCCGCTCCAAGAGTCTTTTGGGACCCTATGTCGACAAACAGGGACGCTCGTTGTTGGACAATCACTACGAGGTAGTGTTGCATGGCAATGAGCTGGTGGCTGGACCTGGACACCATGCCGAGCTGATTTCCGATGACAATGGTGACGACTGGATGCTGTATCATGGCTTCAGTCGCAACGATCCCGATGCCGGACGTAAGGTGTGGCTCGATAAGGTAGAGTGGATAGATGGCTGGCCGCACATGCAAGGCTGTCAACCTTCGAAGGTCGCAGCGCGCCCTGTGTTCGACGAAATCACGCTGGCCGACCCTACCATCTTCTTTGATAACGGTACTTATTACCTCTATGGTACTTCACCAGAAGAAGGGTTCGATGTTTACACCTCCAAGGATTTGGAAACGTGGACAGGTCCTGTCGGTGCTAACGACGATGGCATGGCTCTGGTCAAGGGCGACGTGTTTGGCACCACTGGCTTTTGGGCACCACAGGTATTCAAGCGCGGTAGCAAGTACTACATGGCCTATACGGCCGATGAGCAAATAGCCATTGCCGAGGCTGATAGCCCACTGGGACCTTTCAAGCAAAAGAAAAAAGAAATGATTCCCGCCAAGATGCGCCAGATTGACCCCTTCGTATTCTTCGACGATGATGGCAAGATTTACCTCTACCATGTACGCCTCATCAACGGCAACCGCATCTTTGTGACCGAGATGAATAAGAATCTCAAGTCGGTTAAGGAGAAGACTGCACGCGAATGTGTTTCGGCCGAGAAGGGATGGGAGGATACTTGGAATGCCGATTGGAAAGTATGTGAAGGGCCAACGGTCGTCAAGATAGATGGAACCTATTACCTGTTCTTCTCCTGCAACGATTTCCGCAATCCCGATTATGCTGTTGGTTATGCCACGGCCAGCTCGCCTTTGGGACCTTGGATCAAGCAAAAAGAACCTCTTATCAGTCCGCGTCTGACGGGTTATAACGGCACTGGCCATGGCGATTTGTTCAAGAATGCGGCCGGCGAGTGGCAGTATGTCTTGCATACCCACCGCAGCACCACCCAGCTAACACCCCGAAAGGTAGCCTTGGTGAAGCTCCGCCATACTGATCGAGGCTTCAGTTTGGTCAACGGTTCGTTCCATTTCCTGAAACAAGATAAACGGTAACGCCGCAAATTCTCATTATCATCTTCGCTCCATCGCAAGATAGAACGGAGTACATTCATAGAAACTTTAATCAATACATCTTATGACCTATACTAAATTGTTCAAATCTTTCATCGTTGCCACAGCGCTCCTGTTCTTACCAGGACATGGCATGTTGGCTCAGTCTCAAGACGTTTCAACTCAATTGACGCGCTATGTCAATCCTTACATCGGAACGGGTGGACACGGACATGTGTTCCTCGGTGCCAATGTTCCCTTTGGTGCCGTGCAGTTGGGACCCACGCAAATCACCCGCGGATGGGACTGGTGCTCGGGCTATCATTACAGCGATTCGCTCATCATTGGCTTTGGTCACACCCATTTGAGTGGTACCGGCATTGGCGATTTGGGCGACATTGCCTTCTTGCCAACATTCGATGCCAAGACCTACACCGAGCGTTTCTCGCACGATGGCGAGTATGTGCGTCCCGGTTATTACACCGTTCGCCTGGCCGACAGCAAGATATTGGTGGAGCTGACGGCTACCCAGCGTGCCGGTATGCATCGTTATACCTTCCCACTCAGCAGTAAAGAGCCTCTCTTGAAGATTAATCTTAAACAAGGCATTGGTTGGGATAAAATGACCAAATGCCAGTTGACGCAGGAAAACAGCACGACGGTGAGTGGTTATCGTTACTCCGAAGGCTGGGCAAAAGACCAGCGCATTTATTTCTTTGCCGAGTTTTCGCAGCCTTTGAAGCTCAAGGAAATGCAGGGCGACAGCGTGGGTGTCTTCTCCGTAGGGCAGAACATGAAGCCACTGCTGGCGCGCGTTGGCATCTCGGCCGTGAGCGTTGACAATGCCAAAGCCAACCTGCGCGCCGAAATCAAGGACTGGGATTTTGACCGAGTTGTCGACAATGCCGACGCTGCCTGGAACAAAGAACTTGGCAAAATCAAGGTAGAAACCGCCGATCTCGATGACAAAACCATCTTCTACACGGCACTCTTTCACACCATGACAGCTCCTTCCATCTTCTCGGATGTCAATGGTGAGTACCGTGGTAGTGACGGTAAGATTCACAAAGGCGACTTTACCAACTACACCACCCTATCGCTTTGGGACACCTATCGCGCGGCTCATCCGCTGATGACCATCATCCATCCCGAGAAACAGCGTGACATCGCGCAGACCTTCCTGCACATCTTCGAACAGCAAGGCAAGCTGCCCGTGTGGCATCTCGTTGGCAATGAGACCGACTGTATGGTGGGCAATCCCGGCATTCCCGTGTTGGCCGACATTGTTCTCAAGGGCTTTGACGTGGACAAGCAGGCCGCTTTCAAGGCCATGCGTACCTCTGCCATGCTCGATGAACGCTCCCTGGACAACCTGAAGAAGCATGGTTACATTCCATGGAACAGCGATTCTACCTACGAAACGGTCGCCAAAGGGCTGGAATACGCCTTGGCAGACGCCTCTGTGGCCAAGGTAGCCAAGCTGGTTGGTGCCAAGAAAGATTATCGCTACTTCTTGAAGCGCAGCCAATCGTATAAGTATTATTTTGACAAGAAGACCGGTTTCATGCGTGGTGTGGCCAATGGTAAGTTCCGCGAGCCGTTCAATCCGTTCCATTCCTCCCACCGCAACGACGACTATACCGAGGGAAATGCCTGGCAATACACATGGCTCGTGCCTCATGATGTGCCTGGTTTGATCAAACTTTTCGGCGGTAAGCGGACGTTTGTCACTAAACTTGACTCGCTGTTCACGGTCGTTGGCGACCTCGGTGCCGATGCCTCACCAGACATTTCGGGGCTCATTGGCCAGTATGCGCATGGCAACGAGCCCAGCCATCACATTATTTATATGTACAACTATGTGAACCAGCACTACAAAACGGCCGAGAAGGTGCGTGAGGTACTGAAAACTATGTACCATAACGACTTCGATGGTCTGAGCGGAAACGAGGATGTTGGACAGATGTCGGCCTGGTACATCTTGTCGTCCATGGGCATCTATCAGGTGGAACCTTCTGGCGGAAAGTATATGTTTGGATCGCCTTTGTTTGACAAGGCTGAGGTGAATGTGGGCCATGGCAAGACGTTTACCATCCTGGCGCACGGCAACAGTCCGAAGAACATGTATGTCAGCTATATCAAGCTCAACGGAAAACCCTACAATAAGCTGTACATCGATTACAAGGACATCATGGCCGGCGGCACGCTGGAGTTCTTCATGACCGACCGTCGTCCATAAAATTCAACTGCATTCTTGTTCTTTTGATATTGAAAACATGATGGATGTTTGGTAGCGTGGCAATTTCCCGCCTACCAAACATCCATTGCGTTTCGGTCGTGTTTTATTCCTCTCCCGTCTCGTCTTTCTTCATCTCTGAAAGCAGGTAGTAAGCGCCCGACTGTACAATGCGTGAAAGACGATCTGCTGGCTCCTTGGTCTCTATGCTCACGAGGTCGCCTTCTTCCTTCACCTTCTTGACCATCGTGGGGACAAAATGCCAGTTGTTCCCTTCCTTTGCCGCCGTGAAGATATAGGACTTTCCATCCACTTCAACGATAGCATCAGACGAAACGGCCCTCGTCCTCTCGCTGCTTGTCGCAATCTTCGCCTGTACATACATCCCTACAATCAGTTCCGTGTGCTGTCCATCCAAACGAACACGCACGTCTACCGTTTGCGTTTCGGCTCTGAAAGTCTTGCCTATGGAGTACACCTTGCCCTTGCAGGCGGTTCCATCGGCATGAACAATCTTCAATGCAACATCCTGTCCCACCTTGATTTTCGGCACGTCGCGTTGGAAAACCTGCAATTCTGCATACATGTTACTTGTGTTGGCAATCTTCATCATGGCCATCTCGGGCGAGACATATTGCCCCGTTTGCACGTTGATTTGTTCTACCGTGCCGTTGATGGGACTGGTCAAAGCGATGGCCAGCATAGGTTTTCCCTTGCGAAGGGCAGACGGACTGATACCCAGTTGTCTGAGTTGGGCAGCAAGCATCTGCACCTGACCGCTCACAGTTTGCAGCTCCGACTTGGTTCGGTCGTAGTCTTTGCCGGCTCCTACGCCTTCGTTCAGCATCATGGTTTGGCGGTCAAACTCCTTTTTCAGGTATCTCTGTCGGTTCAATGCCGAGAAATAATCCGTCTGAAGGTTTACCAAATCAGGATGAGACAGATAGGCCACCACCATTCCTTTGGTCACAGATTGCCCTTCATGAACCAATATTTGTTTGACGTTACCGCCCATTTGCGGGGTTATGGTTGCCTCGCTCTGTGGGTCAACGGCCAGCTTTCCATTGACATCCACACTGCTGATGAGCATCGTGTCGGCGATGTTCCCCACCTTGATGCCTAACTTTTTCACCTGTTCATCGGTGAGTTCCACCTTTGTCAAGCTGTCCGATGACTGTTTTTCTTGTTCGTCAGCATCCTTAGTTTGCTTGCCACAAGCTGCCAGAAAGACGATGAGCGAAAGGATGAGATATGATTTTGTTTTCATTTTTTATATGGTTGGATATTGTAAATTGATGATTGTGTTGATGAATTGTTCGTATGCTTCCCAATAATCAAGCTCGGTTTGCACGGCGTCACCCATGGTCTGAATGAATCCGATGTAATCGGTTGCGCCCAGTTTGTACGCAGAAGACGCGCCACGTTGCTGCGCCCTGGCCGTGGGAAGAGCTGTGTCTCGGTAATATTGCAGTTTGTGACGCCACTTCTGGTACGCAGTCTGCAAGCGTGCTTGGTTGTCACCCAGTTGCTTTTTCAGCAAGTCAAGCTGCGTGTTTTCGATGTCCCTGTCCAGGGCGGCAGCCTTTTGTCGGGCCCTGTACGAACGTCTGAACAGCGGAACACTCACGCCAACGTCGAATGTCCAGTAGCCGTTTTTGTCGCCAATGCGCTGTGTACCACCCTCCACGAAGAATGCCGGAAGCCCTTTGGACCTTTCCAGTCGGATGTTTTCTTCGGCCAATTTGACCCTCTCCGACTGACAAGTCAATACGGGATTTGCACAGCCTGCTACCTCTCCAAGCGTCTCGTCTGGAGCCGTAGTGGGTTCATAGAGTCCCTCTCCCAGCCACCGTGACAAGGCTTTCAGTGCCACTTGGTAATCAAACACCGACTGTTTGAAGTTTTCTTTGGTTTCAACAGCCTTCTTCTTAGCGGCCAGATAAGCCAACTTCGACGTTTCCCTGGCCTCGTAACGCACTTTCGCCGCATGTTCAAAATTCTGATAGATAGAGTCTATCATGGCATGCACGTTCATCCTTTGCCTTAGGATGTAAGCCAGCGCATAATCGCGGTAAACGGCTTTGCGCAATTGATGTTCGGTGAGATTCATCTCCGCACGAGCCACATTCACCTTTTGGTGCTGGGTGCGCACGCGCTGTTTGTTCCCCAGTACGTCAATGTTTTGCCTGACAGACAACAGGGTAAAGGTGGCATCATTGCCTCTTCCAAGCTCATCTACCCCGGCCGACAGCTCAGTAAGTCCCACCTCGCTTACACCTTTGACCATGGTCTCTTCACGACTGACACCCATCCGCGCCAGACGAATGCTTGGATGATATTGCTCAGCCAGTTGCAGGGCTTGTTGCAAACTCACTGGCTGTTGAGCCTGCATACCGCATGGTGCCAGCAGTGCCAACATCAGGGCAAAGGCCGCTTTGGGTATCCTATGGGCAGTTTTTCGCTGCGCTTTCTCTTCCAAAGCGTACAATAAAGGAACGACAAGCAAGGTAAGCAGCGTAGCCGTGAACAGTCCGCCGATGACCACAGTGGCCAAAGGTCGCTGTACTTCAGCACCTGCCGACCCCGACACTGCCATGGGCAGGAAGCCCAACATGGCGGCCGTAGCCGTGAGAAGGATGGGGCGGATGCGCTCTTGCGTACCCTTGATGATTCTGCGGTTGATGTTGTTCATACCTTCTTTCTTTAACGAGTTGAAACGATTGATGAGTACCAGACCGTTGAGTACGGCCACTCCGAAGAGGACGATGAAGCCCACTCCGGCCGAGATGGAGAAGGGCATGCCCCGCAACAGCAAGGCCAATACGCCGCCGACCGTGGCCAGCGGAACCGCCATGTAAATCATGAGGCTCTGCTTGAGCGATTTCAAGGCGAAATAAAGTAGCACGAAAATCAGGAGCAGGGCGATGGGTAAGACGATCATCAAGCGATTCTTGGCCTCCTGAAGTTTCTGGAACTCACCGCCATACGCCAACCGATAGCCAGCCGGCAGACGCAGTTGCTGATCGAGTTTATCCTGTATCTCATCCACAACCGACTGCACATCCCGTCCTCTGACGTTCACCCCGACATAGATGTTGCGCGAAGTTTGCTCGCGGGAAATCTGCATGGGCCCCGACTCATAATCAATTTGTGCCACCTCGCTCAAGGGTATCTGTGCCCCGCTGGGCAGCGGTATGTAAAGTTGGCGCAGGTCGTTGATACTCTTCCGGTAAGCGTCAGAGAGCCTGATGACAAGGTCAAACCGTTTCTCACCCTCAAACACCGACCCTGCCGAACTTCCGGCAAATGCGCTGCTGACATAGGCATTGAGGTCATCGATGTGCAAACCGTATTGCGCCACCCGCTGCCTGTCGTACTTCACCGTAATCTGCGGCAGTCCGTCCGTGCGCTCAAGGGTCACATCCTCGGCTCCCTCTATCCTACTGATGATGCTCACCATCCGCTCACCCAGTTCGCCGAGTTTGTCGAGATCGTCACCATAAAGTTTCACGGCCACATCCTCGCGCACTCCCGTGAGCAGCTCGTTGAAACGGAGGGCCACCGGCTGTGAGAACGAGAAGTTGAGCCCCGGCAGGATTTGCAATTTGTCTTTGATTTTTTCTATCAATTCTTCTTTGGTCTTGGCCGATGTCCATTTGCTGCGATCTTTCTCCAGAATGATGAAGCTGTCCGTGTAGTCGAACCCCATCGGGTCGGTGGGTATGTCGGCCACCCCAATGCGTGCGCACACGGTTTTGATTTCCGGAAAGCTCTGAAGCAGCAGGCGTTCCACCTCTCCCTCGCGCTTGATGGTTTCCGAGAGCGAACTGCCGGGGCGGAGGAAGGTTTGCATGGCGATGTCGCCCTCATCGAGTTCTGGCACAAATTCGCCTCCCATCCGCGTGAAAGCGAATGCGGCAGCTAGAAACAAAGCAGCGGCAGAAACAAGTACCGTCTTTTTATGACGCAGGGCATACAGCAGCAGCGGGTGATAAACATGTATGATGCGGCTCGTCACACGGTTGCCCACGCGCTGCAAACGGCGTTCCATCCGCGCCATCCATCCGCCCTGGTGGCTCAGTGGACGGATAAGCAAAGATGAAATCATCGGCACATACGTCAGACACAGAATGATGGCTCCCAGTACGGCGAACGAGAAGGTGTAGGCCATGGGGGAGAACATTTTTCCGCTGACGCCAGACAGAAAGAGGATGGGGGTGAACACGATGAGGATAATCAGCTGACCGAAGAAGGCCGAATGCATCATCGAAGAGGCGGCCTCGAAGGCGACGGCGTTCATGCCGCCCCGTCCCAGTTGGCTGTGCTTTCTGATTCTTTTCTCCATTTCAAACACCGTACCCTCCACGATAATCACTGCCCCATCAACGATAATTCCAAAGTCGATGGCCCCCAGGCTCATCAAGTTGGCACTCACGCCGAAGAGCCGCATCATGATGAGGGCGAACAGTAAGGACAGCGGGATGACCGATGCGGCGATGACACCTCCGCGCAAACTTCCCAACAACAGCACCAACACGAATATCACGATGAGTGCGCCTTCTGTCAAATTTCGTGCTATGGTGCTCGTTGTACGCTCGATAAGGTCGGACCGATCGAGAAAAGGTTTGATGTCGATGCCGTCTGGCAGCGATTTTCTGACGCTCTCCATGCGCTCCTTCACCGCCCTGACCACCTTGTCAGAGTTGGCTCCCTTGAGCATCATAATCATGCCCCCGACGGCCTCATGACCGTCTTGCGTGAAAGCGCCGTACCTCACTTGCGAGCCAAAGCCCACCTTGTCGGCTACGTCGCGCACAAGGACAGGGGTCCCGTTGACATTCTTCACCACGATGTTCTCAATGTCGTCAACCGACTTCACCAGTCCTTCGCCCCGGATGAAGCTGGCCATGTGGTCGCGCTCTATGTAGGCGCCGCCCGTGTTGACGTTATTCTTTTTCAGGGCTTCGTACACCTCGCCCACGCTCACGCGCATGGCGTTGAGCCGCTGGGGGTTGAGGGCCACCTCGTATTGCTTGATGCTTCCGCCGAACGAGTTGACCTCCACCACGCCTGGAATCATGGACAGCTGGCGCTTCACTATCCAGTCTTGAATGGTGCGCAGCTCCTGCGTACTGTAACGGGCGGTGTCTTTGGGAACAAGGGTGTACTGCAAAATCTCGCCCAGTCCCGTACTGATGGGCCCCATCGCGGGCGTTCCGAATCCCTCCGGAATGTCCTCGCGCACCTCTTCCAGCTTCTCTTGCACCAGCTGGCGGGGCAGGTAAGTGCCCATGTCTTCTTTAAAGACGATGGTGACCACAGACAGGCCGAAGCGTGAGATGGAGCGGATATCTTCAACACCGGGCAGGTTGGACATGGCCAACTCTACGGGATAGGTGACGAACTGCTCGATGTCGGCCGTCGAGAGATTTTCAGAAACCGTGATGACCTGCACCTGGTTGTTCGTGATGTCGGGCGTGGAGTCTACGTTGATGGTTCGCAGTGAATATATCCCGCCGCCGATGATGGCCGCCAACAGGAGTACCACCAAAAATTTATGTTGAATGGAAAAATAGATAATCTTGTTAATCATAACCTTAGTATGAACATGTACGACTTACCGCAGAACAGTTGTTGACAACTGCTCTGCCACTCGATAAAAACAATGGGTTATGATAAAGCGGGAGGTCCCCTTCGTCTACTTGAGGCTATATGTGTCTCAAGCAACCGGGCGATGGGTTCGAATGTTTCGCCAACTGGCGAGACTATCTGCACGTGCGGGTGCGTGGCAGCAGCGTTGGCGCATAGCCAATGAGGCTGATGCTGCGCCACTTGGATGACGGGTTGCACATCCGCATCGTCCTTAACAATGTGTCTGATTTGCTCTACGGGACAGTTGTCTGCCTGCGATTCCTGTCCGGAAGAATGATGGTGGGTGTGGCGGTCATTGATTTGGCCGTCTGTCTCGCATCTCTCTTCCACGAAACAAACCTTGCTCAGGTGGTGATGATGAGGCACGGCCAACACCAGCAACACCATGAGCATTGCCAGCCAAAGACTTACTATGAGCGCTTTTCCCCGCATCATGATGCAAAGGTAGCAAAAGATTGTTGCAACTCAGTTGCAAAGTGCTCATTTACACTGTTTTCCAATTGCATTGACTTTAAACGCCAAAGTCATGTGAATTGGACACCAAAGTCAATGACTTTGGGTGCCAATGTCATTGACTTTGGTTTTCAAGGTAGATGCGCTCGTGCACTCTCTTATACAGATATTCATCGAACATGCTGATTGTCAACACACTAACCGTGTTCTCGAATATAAAAAATAGGCTTTGCCACCAGCACATTCGCATAACACGGCCATTATGTTTAAGGCTATTGGGGTTGAACAACAAATGATTGTTTTTGCTAATAAGCAACCGTTTTAATGGAAGAGCTGTGATCGCTGAATAAATATTCACTACGCCTTTTCAGTTAAACAAAGTTAATATAGTAATTATTTATAGTACTATGTTTTGCAAGGTACTTATATTTTACCTACTTTTGTGACATCAACTTGAAAAATTGATGATTATGAATGTAGACAACGTGAAATCGCAAATGCGCAAGGGAATGCTGGAATACTGCATTCTGTTGCTGCTGGAAAAGCAGTCGGCCTACACGTCGGACATCATTCAGCGGCTTAAGGAGGCCGAACTGCTGGTGGTGGAGGGAACGTTGTACCCGTTGCTTACGCGACTGAAAAACGACCATTTGCTGAGTTACAAATGGCAGGAAAGTACGCAGGGGCCTCCGCGAAAATACTATATGCTCACCGACAAAGGGGCGGTTTTCCTCCGCGAATTGGACAAGGCGTGGGGTGAGATTGCCGCCACCGTCAACTACCTGAAACAACCTAAGTAAGTTCTATTTATTATTCAACCAGTCATTATGAAAAAAAATATCACCATCAATATGTTAGGCAGGCTTTACGCCATCGATGAAGACGCCTACGGACTGTTGCAACAATATATCGACACGCTGCGCAGCTATTTTGCGCATAAGCCCGATGGAAAAGAGATTGCCGACGACATCGAGGCCCGTATTGCTGAACTGTTTGACGACCTTAAGACACAAGGCATCGAGGCGATTAACATTCAGCACGTGCAGGACATCATCACACGAATCGGAGATCCCAAAGAAATGGTCGAGGAGGAACCTTTAGATGAGAAGGCGGCAGTGCAAGAGGAGGAGCAGGCAGAGGAAAAGAATATGGGCAACCGACTGAAGGAAGAAGTAGTGGCGTATTTCGAACGATTGAGAAAATCGGGCAAACGTCTTTACCGAGACCCCACCGACAAGAAGATAACCGGACTGCTAGCTGGATGTGCCCGCTACTTTGGTGGCGACCCCTTGTGGTGGCGACTGGCTTGTGTGTTGCTCGTGTTTATCACTTTTAATGCATCATTGTCTTCTGGCAGGTTCTTCCATGTAACGCCATTCACGTGGACACCGCTTTGGCTGGTAATCATCTATTTCATGATTTCGATCATCACACCCGTGGCACAGAATCCCGAAGACCGACTGAAAATGAAAGGCAAGGATGTGACACCACAAAACTTGGCGCAGGAAGTGACCGAAGAACACGTTCAGGCCGACACCCCTCAACCTCGCCGGAGTGGAGCGTCGGGATGCGTAGCTGGTTTTTTCAAGATTATCCTGCTGTTGATAAAAGGCATGTTTATTCTTGCCTGTATTGTTGCCGGACTGGTTTTGGTGGCTGCATTGGCCACCCTCATCGTGCTGCTGACCATGCCCGATTTGTTTGGCGATGTTGAGTTTGCAAAGCTTTATTCACACGCGGTTAGTCCGTCATTGAGCATCGTATGTGTTGTGGGTATGGCAGGAGTGCTGTTCATTTCCCTTTATTGCGGCATCCACGCAATACTTAGCAACACCCAAAAACTTACGCCAATGGGTACTCCGCAACGCCTGATGTGGGCGGGACTGTGGACCGTAAGCCTCATTGTGGCCATCGTCAGTGGTATCGCCATTGGCGCAAGAATGACTATTGCCGAGGAGAAACTGGATGATATGAGGCACGAGGCCTACGTCAAGGAGAACACCCACAATGGCGTATTCATCAACGAAACCGATTGGGATTTCCTGAATCAGGGCGGCTGGTATCTGCTGGTTGCTCCGTCAAATCGTGAGGACCACTACACTACAAGTGGAGAATATTATACTGGCAACCAAGGTATGCGCTATCTGAGCGGATACTCTGAATGGGGGTTGGGCTATCAGGTGGAGCGTGAGAAAACCGAGGTTACACCTGGCACATATACCTTGAGCGTGGCCGCTCGCACCAATGGCAAGGGAGCTTATGTATATGCCATTGCCGACGGACGTAAATATATGGTGGAGATACCAGCCAACGGCAATACAGGCGGGGATATCTGGGCAGAGGCCAAACGTAGGTTGAGCATCGCAGACTCGCTGTCATCCGATCCGGACAGGACCTATTATCAGAATATCGTTGAGGCTAACGACGGCAATGGATACGGATGGAACCGCATTGAAATCAATAATATACGTAGCACCAAAGGCTCCGTTCGCTACGGTGTCTCCACTAAATCGAGCTTTACTGGCACCACGTTCGCAGGGCAATGGGTGTCAGCCACAGACTTCAACCTGAAATAGACAGGGCAATCAAGCCTGTTTTGACGAACGACATGGTATCAGCACACAACGGCTAGCGCAGCTCATCCCTACCCTATTAAGATTTATGGGCATTGAGCGTGATGAAATAGGCATGTACCAATTAGCGTGTATGGCTCATATAGCAGGCTGTTTATTATTCTAGATGAAGATTTAAATTGAATTGCAAAGAAAAAGGAGTTGCGAACTTCGTAACTCCTTTATTTTGATTGTGGACCAGCCTGAACTAATCCACAGTATATCCTAATCGCTGAATGCTAATTGTTTACCTTTTCGTTCAGATAGTTCCTGTAGCAGAAATGTAGCAGCAAACTGACTGGTTTATGACCGCTATTCTGACTATCTGTCGAAAGCACGCTTACTCTCATTTTCTGTGTACAAAGTTAGATTTTTTTGTTTATATCTCCAAATCTTTGTGTCATAAATATTTAGAAACTTTTCTGCTACATTTTCCAGTGCACGGTGCAAGCCCTTATATATAAAGGGTCTTGCACCGTGCACTGGCTTTCATAATAATTATCTTTTTTTGCCGATTTCGGAATGATAATAAAGTATTTTTTCGTTTTAATCTATTAGGAGTTGGAAAAGGTATTCCATGCTGACACTGCCAAAATATTTATCTGCACCTAATGCAAGCCACCTTGCATGGGATGCAAACATTTGAATGTGGCGGGTTGCTCAAATTTAGGTGCTTTTGTAACTTTATACATATGAAACAGTTGCACAAAACCCTAAAGGAAAAGCGAGAGCATGAAGGATACTCACAGGAGTATATCGCTGAAAAACTGAAAGTTAGCTCAAGTACCATCTCAAGATGGGAAACAGGAGCCGTATCCATGAGTATAGTACAAATTTGCAGCTATGCCAAAGTTTTGGAAATGGATGAGAGTGATCTGCTTGCATCTATTGCAAGGAGAAGAAGAGAAATACCACCCCCATTTATCCGACTGGGCATAGACGTGTTTGACGAAGAGACTTATGGAAAGATAATGGATCTCGCCAAGGAATTGGGACCGCAGCACATTATCTTACAAACCAAACTATGATGACATATGGAAATAATAGCAGTAGAAAGCCAAGCTTATCAAGAACTGATAGACAGGCTCAACCGAATTGAACAGTATGTCGAGCGCACTTCCCGTCTTATCCAAGACATTGACGATGAGCTGGAGATGACCACCAAAGACCTTATCGGGACTCTGAATGTTTCAGAGTCCACCCTTTACCGTTGGCGCAAGAAGCAGTTGGTGCGGTATCGCTACACAGAGGGTGGTGATGTGCGTTATTTTTTCAAGTCTATCGTGATTGCCACGAAATGCAACCGCCTCCGTGTTTCCGGTATGAGGAATGACGAGGTTCTTGGTCGGCTCAACCGTTTTAAGGACAATCTTATCATGAGTTCATGTCTTAACCCTAAAAACAGACAACTATGATAGAAAAAGAACAGATTCTTTTGCTTACCCAAGGAGGTTTGAATGTATTTTCCCATTTCCTTGGTTTTGAGGTGAATCTTCACCGAAACTTCCGTAGCCCCTTTTATGACGACAAACGGGCCTCCTGTCATATCTACTATGATAGGAAAACTTCTTCTTATAAATTCTATGATCATGGCGATACCACCTATTCAGGGGATTGCTTCTGGTTTGTGGCAACGTTGCGTAGTTTGAATCTGAAAACGAGTTTTCCCGAGGTCTTAGAAATCATCGTACAAGAACTTGGATTGTATTCTTTATGTGATGCCGAAAAGCATAACAAGCATATCACACCGTCATATAAAAATCCTAAAGCCTCCAGTCCTACGATCGAAATCATCAAGCGGACGGAAGAACGACCATATAGTTTCGAGATACAGCCATTTGACGATGGACTGCTGAACTATTGGGCGCATTATGGTATCCATGAAGATACACTCCGGCTTTTTCGGGTACGGAGTCTTAAACGGTATGAGAGCGTATCTGCCGAGGGCAAGAAGTTTGAACTTCACAGTTCACCGACAGAACCGATATTTGCCTATATCGGAAACGGCTACATAAAGATATACCGACCATACAGTCCGAAAATCCGCTTTCTCTATGGTGGAAGAATGCCTGCCATTTATTGTTTCGGCATGGAGCAGATTCCCACCAAAGGTGATATTCTTTTCATCACAGGTGGAGAAAAAGATGTGCTCTCGTTATATGCACACGGCTTCAATGCGATATGTTTCAACAGTGAAACGGCACAAATACCGACAAGTATCATTGAGAGCCTTCAACTTCGCTTTCGGCATATCATACTCTTGTATGATGCGGATGAAACAGGTGTAAGGGAGGCGCATAAACAGGCTGAACATTTAGTAGAATTCAAGGTGTTGAATCTTACACTTCCACTTAGTGGAACTAAGACGGAAAAGGATATTTCTGATTTCTTTGCTTTGGGCAATGGGGCAAAGGAACTGAAAGAGCTGCTTGCCAAGATGTTTGCAGATCTATACAGCCAAACCATGATGATGGTGCGTTCCTGTGAAATAGACTACGAAAACCCTCCTGACATTTCCAAATCGGTAGTGGCTGTGAATGGTGTCCCATTGGGAACCCAAGACAATCTATTCTGCATCACCGGAGGAGAAGGTACGGGCAAGAGTAACTATGTCGGAGCCATTCTTGCTGGAACATTGGGAGTAG
>CABQNT010000024.1:0-33499 GCA_902465605.1 uncultured Prevotella sp. | reverse complement strand
TACAAAAATATGATGAAATGAGCAAATTTTGAACAATGAGTTTTGCAGAGGTCTCGTATGGATCGTTTTGCAGGCTGGTTTTATTCGGAACAATCAAGGAGGCTATATACCTTTGCCATGTAGGATGAAGCATAGTGGGACTCTGCTGGAGGGCAACTCCATGAGGAATTGGAATCCATAAAACGACAAGTATGAGCCGGATCCGCTATGGGAGTTGTTCCTACTTTTCCATCCTTAGAATTTCACTTGTTCAACTCGTTGTTGAAGCAAGAGTAAGTGATTGTTTTCACCAGTAAACAACCATTCTTCAGCGGAAGGGTCGTCATTGCTGTTTATCGTGTAATCAAAAGAGGCAGAAACATCAGGGTGTCGCTTTTGTTTGCGCTACGCAAAAGAGCAATGGAATAAAAATAGGTGGGCAAGTAGAGGCGTGATGCATCTCGGTTTTTCAAGAATTGTTCATATTTTTGGTGTTTTCAAAATATTCGTTCTAGAAAAATGATGCTCTTTTTGGATAGTTTTTAGTACTTTTTTGCACAACCGTCGGTCTGTTTTGATGCAATAGCATGCAGTTTGCCTTTCTATAGCATGCAGATTGTCCCTCAAACTCAATGCTTTGATACCCCTATCTGCATGCTTTTTCAGCCTTAAAGCATAGCTTTTGCCTGTGCACCGATGTAACTGTTGATCGTAAGTTGCTGAAAAATAAAGATATAGAAAAATCGCATATTTGCGCCCAATGACCTGTTTAGTTGCAAATATGCGAGTATTTGGCGCGGTTGTCAAGATATTTCGTATCTTAACCGCTATGTTTTTATCTGCTCAGTTTTCTGTTCACGGCCACTAATTGATGACAGTTGCCTTTTGCAACATCATTTTTTTTTGCTTTGTTTGAACAGGATATTCCTACTGTCTGGGGCATCGGTTTCATCAGGTAAACTGTAAAAGGGATATATATGCATCTTGGTTAGTAGTTGTATATTCAAAACCGAAGTGGAAAATTTTCCAACCATTTTATTTTGTTACGAGCTTAGTTTGCACTATCTTTGCAATAACTAATATTCGCCAAACTAATAATAAAGATATATGATTATCTTCTTTAAAACCCCGCAAGAAACCATTATTGCCACCGAGATGGACCATCAACCCAGCCAAGAGGAAACCAACAAACTGTGCTGGCTTTTTGGTGGAGCAGAATGTATAGACACACAACAGCTTGACGGAATCTATGTGGGGCCTCGCCGCGAGATGGTGACACCATGGAGTACAAATGCCGTAGAGATCACCGAGAACATGAATCTGAGCGGTATCACGCGTATCGAGGAGTACTTCCCGGTAAGCTCCAAGGATGCTACGCACGACCCGATGTTGCAGCGTATGTACGAGGGACTGGACCAGAGGCTGTTCACCGTGAACCGTGAGCCGGAGCCTATTAAGCATGTGGAGAATCTGGAGCAGTACAATGAGGACGAGGGATTGGCCCTCTCGCCCGAGGAGATGGCGTACCTGCACACCATAGAAAAGCAGAACGGACGGCCGCTCACCGACAGCGAGATATTCGGATTCGCACAGATTAACTCGGAGCATTGCCGACACAAGATATTCAGCGGCACCTTCATCATCGACGGGGAGGAGAAAGAGTCGTCGCTCTTTGCGATGATCAAACGCACTACACAGGAGAATCCCGGCAAGATTTTGTCGGCCTACAAGGACAACGTGGCCTTTGCACAAGGCCCGGTCATCGAGCAGTTCGCACCCGCTGACCAGTCAACCAGTGACTATTTCCAGGTGGAGGACATTGAGAGCGTGATTTCACTGAAGGCCGAAACCCACAATTTTCCCACCACCGTGGAGCCGTTCAACGGCGCCGCGACAGGTACGGGAGGCGAGATTCGTGACCGTATGGGCGGTGGTGTAGGCTCTTGGCCATTGGCTGGAACGGCGGTATACATGACCGCCTATCCGCGTTTGGAGGGCAAATCACGCACCTGGGAGGACATCCTGCCTGTTCGGAAATGGCTGTATCAGACTCCCGAACAAATACTCATCAAGGCCTCGAACGGTGCCAGCGACTTCGGAAACAAGTTCGGTCAACCGCTCATCTGTGGTTCGGTGCTGACGTTCGAACATCAGGAAGACGGTCAGAAGCTGGCCTACGACAAGGTTATCATGCTGGCAGGGGGCGTTGGTTACGGCAAGAAACGCGACTGTTTGAAGAAAGAACCACAGAAAGGAAACAAGGTCGTGGTGGTTGGGGGCGACAACTACCGCATCGGACTGGGTGGCGGAAGCGTGTCATCCGTTGACACAGGGCGCTATACCAGCGGCATTGAGCTGAACGCTATACAGCGTGCGAACCCAGAAATGCAGAAGCGCGCCTACAACTTGGTGCGCGCCTTGGTGGAGGAAAAGGAAAATCCCGTGGTGTCCATCCATGACCATGGCAGTGCCGGTCACCTGAACAGTCTGTCAGAACTCGTGGAAGACTGCGGCGGAGAGATTGACATGACCAAGTTGCCTATCGGTGACAAGACGCTCAGCGCCAAGGAAATCATTGCCAACGAGAGTCAGGAGCGCATGGGACTGCTCATCGACGAGCGGCATCTGGATCACGTCAAGGCCATCGCCGAGCGTGAGCGAGCACCGCTATATGTGGTGGGTGAGACCACCGGCGACGCCCACTTCTCATTCGTACAGGCCGATGGCGTGAAGCCTTTCGACCTGGATGTGGCACAGATGTTTGGACATTCACCCAAGACCATCATGACCGATGAGACCGTGACGCGCCATTATGAGGACGTGACCTATAGTGCTGATCAGATAGACACTTATATAAATAAGGTGTTGCAGCTGGAGGCCGTGGCGTGCAAAGACTGGCTCACCAACAAGGTAGATCGCTCGGTAACGGGCAAGATAGCTCGCCAGCAGTGTCAGGGTGAAATACAATTGCCGCTCTCCGACTGTGGCGTAGTGGCCTTGGACTACCGCGGTAAGCGGGGTATCGCCACCGCCTTGGGGCATGCTCCACAAGCTGGATTGGCATCGCCAGAGGCCGGCAGCGTGCTGAGTGTGGCCGAATCGCTCACCAATATCGTGTGGGCACCGCTCGAAGATGGACTGGAGGGCGTCTCACTGTCAGCCAACTGGATGTGGCCATGCCGTGCACAAAAGGGCGAGGACGCACGCCTGTATGCCGCAGTGGAGGCCTTGAGCGACTTCTGTTGCTCGCTTCACATCAACGTACCCACTGGAAAAGACTCGCTGTCGCTTACCCAGAAATATCCAAACGGCGAGAAAATCATCTCTCCCGGAACCGTTATTGTCAGTGCGGGGGGCGAGGTGAAGGATGTCAGGAATGTGGTTTCGCCGGTCTTGGTGAACAGCAAGAACTCGTCACTCTATTACATCGACTTCTCATTCGATGACCAACGCCTCGGCGGCAGTGCCTTTGCGCAGAGCTTAGGCAAGGTGGGTAGCGACGTTCCGACGGTGAAAAACCCTGAATACTTTGCCGACTGTTTCGAGGCAATACAGACTCTCATCAACAAAGGGTGGGTGATGGCAGGTCATGACATCAGTGCGGGTGGCCTGATAACCACGCTGCTGGAGATGACGTTTGCCAACCAACAGGGCGGCATCCATGTGAACTTGTACGATGTGAACGGTGAGGACGTGGTGAAAAACCTGTTTGCAGAGAATCCCGGAGTGGTGATTCAGGTGTCTGACCTGCACAAGCATGCGCTGCGTGAATACTTAGAAAGCGAGGGTATCGGCTATGCCAAGATAGGCTACCCCACACCGAAGGAGCGCAAGATCGTTGTGAAGAAGAATGAATGGCAGCACGAGTTCGACATCGATGCCTTGCGCGAGGCATGGTACCAGACATCTTACGAGCTGGACAAGCGGCAGAGCATGAACGGAATGGCCGACCAGCGTCACCTCAACTACAAAGAGCAGCCGCTGCAACTGCTATTCAACGATGCCTTCACGGGCAAGCTCTCACAATACCAACTCTACGCAGACCGCCGCACGCCATCAGGCATCAGGGCGGCTATCATCCGCGAGAAAGGTACCAACGGCGAGCGCGAGATGGCTTACGCCTTGTATCTGGCGGGGTTTGACGTGAAGGATGTGATGATGACCGACTTGATTAGCGGCCGCGAGACACTGGAAGACATCAACCTGATTGTGTTCTGTGGCGGATTTTCCAACAGTGATGTGCTCGGTTCGGCCAAAGGGTGGGCAGGGGCATTCCTGTACAATCCCAAGGCCAAGGAAGCCCTCGACAGGTTCTATGCACGCAAGGACACGCTGTCACTGGGCATCTGTAACGGTTGTCAACTCATGGTTGAACTCAACTTGATCAATCCCGAACATCAGCAAAGAACCCGCATGTTGCACAACGACTCGCACAAGTTCGAGAGTGCATTCCTTGGGTTGACCATCCCAGAGAACAACAGTGTGATGCTTGGAAGCCTCTCTGGCAGTAAGCTCGGCATTTGGGTTGCCCACGGAGAAGGTAAGTTCAGCTTGCCTGAAGGTGAGGAGAACTACCACATCGTTGCCAAATACAGCTACGACACCTATCCCGGCAATCCTAATGGAAGCGACTATAGCGTGGCAGGTATCTGCTCCAAAGATGGGCGACACTTAGCTATGATGCCTCATCTGGAACGCTCCATCTTCCCCTGGCAGAACGCTTATTACCCCTACAAGCGACACATGGACGAGGTAACGCCATGGATAGAGGCGTTTGTGAATGCGAGAGAATGGGTGGAAAAACAGGTGTAGTAGACGAGTTGACATGTTCACGGGTTGACGAGTCGACTACATGATAACATAAGGTATTCATTAGTTAGGTGACAATCACCATTTACAGCGCATGGGCGATCATATCAAAATTCCCAACACGGTAGAGACATCGCAGGACAACCAGCGATGGTTTACGCTCTTTAAGACATTTGTCAAGATAGGAGCGTTTACCCTTGGCGGCGGTTATGCCATGATACCAATCATTGAAGCAGAAGTGGTTGACCGGCATAAGTGGATTGACAAGGACGAGTTTCTCGACCTCATCGCCATCGCACAGAGTTGTCCTGGCGTCTTCGCTGTCAACATCAGCATCTTCATAGGCTATAAGCTGCGAGGAGTGCGAGGAGCCATCTGCACCGCTATGGGTGCGTCGTTGCCCTCGTTTTTCATCATCTTGCTAATCGCTATGTTCTTCCATCGCTTCATGGAAGTGCCATGGATTGCCGCCATGTTCAATGGCATTCGTCCGGCAGTGGTGGCATTGATTGCCGTTCCCACGTTCAACTTGGCCAAGAGTGCCGGCATTTCATTGGTCAATTGTTGGATACCCATCATCTCTGCCCTGCTGATATGGGCCATCGGGGTGAACCCTATATTCATCATCATTGCCGCAGGTATCGGTGGATACATATACGGACAATTCATTAAACCCACCGAGTAGCATGATTTATCTCTATCTTTTCCTTACGTTTTTTCAGATAGGTTTGTTTGGTTTTGGTGGCGGCTACGGCATGCTTTCGCTCATTCAGACAGAGACGGTGATACACCATCACTGGCTCAGCAGTGCCGAGTTCACCAACATTGTGGCCATCAGTCAGATGACACCTGGCCCCATTGGCATCAACTCGGCCACCTATTGCGGCTATGCTGCCGTGCACAACGCGGGCTATGGCATGCCCATGGCCATCCTGGGGTCAGCCACTGCCACCTTCGCCTTGGTGCTGCCATCCCTCATCCTCATGATTCTCATTAGTAAAATGTTCATGAAATACATGGACACAGAGCCCGTACAGAATGTTTTCAGCGGACTGCGACCTGCCGTAGTGGGATTGCTTGGCGCTGCCACCCTGCTGCTCATGAACGAGGAGAACTTTGGTTCCATGATTGAAAACCCATGGCAATTCTGGATTAGTGTGGCACTCTTCTGCGCCACCTTCATCGGAACAAAATATGTAAAGATTAACCCTATCCGGATGATATGCTACGCGGCATTCGCAGGACTGATGCTACTGTATTAATCGTTTATGAGTTGACGAGTTGACAAGTTTACAAGTTGACGAGTTGATAGCATTATTAAGTTTACGAGGTGACAAGTTCACGAGTTGACAAGGTGATAATCATTCACTCGCAAACTTGTAAACTCAATACTTGTAAGCTCAAAACTTTCAGCTCGTCAACTAAACCAACTATCACCTCGTCTACTTGTAAACTTGTCTACTCGTCAACTAAAAAAGAATATCCAATGAACAAGCTACATGGTTTTGCAGAAGCCATTATCTCTTCTGCTTCTTTCGGACTGATTCCCCTTTTCAGTCTTCCGTTGCTGGCTTCGGGCATGCATACGCCGGCCATATTGGTGTATCGTTTCGCCATCGGCTGCTTTCTCATGCTGATGATATTGCTGTATCAGCGCAGAAGGATGTACATAGGCTTCGGCGATTCGCTACGAATCATGCTGCTGGCCGTGCTCTATAGTGGATCGGCCATTGCACTGTTCAAGGGCTATCACTACCTGTCGAGCGGCATTGCCACCACGTTGATGTTCTCCTATCCAGTGTGGACTGCCATCCTGATGATGGTTTTCAGGCACGAACAGCCCTCGCGCACCACCTTCATAGCCATCGCCTGCGCCGTTGGCGGCGTGTGCCTTCTCTCGGGAATAGAGCATGGTGTGGGCAACGTATCGTTGATAGGCATCTGCATTGAGCTGCTCTCGGGTCTTCTATATGCCATCTATATGGTTTCATACCCAGTGATGAAAATCAGCAGGATGCCATCGCTGAAGGCCAACTTCTACATCTTTTTCTTCTCCATGCTGATGATTACGCTCTACGCAGTGTTCATGGAAGGCGGTTTGTCGCCTATCCATTCGGGGCAACAGCTCTTCTATCTCTTCATGCTGGGACTGCTGCCGACGGCCGTGAGCAACGTAACGCTAGTCATGGCGCTGAAGAATATCGGCAGTACCCTGGTGGCCATCCTCGGCGCTTTCGAGCCACTAACGGCCATGTGCATCGGCATTACCGTCTTCGGAGAGCCGTTCACCACGAGCATTGGCATCGGTTTTGTGCTAATTTTGACTGCCGTGGTGCTGCTCGTCCTGAAGAAATCGCCGGCCGAAGTCCCTACCGGACCCGTTCTACAGCACGAAAGGAGATAAGTCGGGCGTACCGACTTACCTTCCCATGGGTGTCAGCGTAAACTGGAGCCTCTTGTGTCCAAAGGGCACACGGTATTCCTCCAGCGCCTCAGCATGGCCGCTCCAAGTGTCGATACCGCCAACGCCGGTCATTTCACCGTCGATGTGTAGGTTTGTAAACTTCGACTTCGGAACCTCTTGTATGTGGCGTTGTTCCTTCTCGTCACCATCGTCCAAGTCCTCAACCGTATAATGCAATGCCGATGCAGAGAACGGCTTGTCCGAGCGAACCAGCAGTCCCATGCCTTTTTCACCAGTCTGTTTCCACCAGCGCATATCGCTCTTGGTACCCGTTTCTTGTGGGCGTATGTATGGATAGAACTGCTCGTCGGCCGTCTGTTGGTAGATGCCGAAGCGTTGAGAGAACTTCCGGTCGGCATAATTCTCAATAGGTCCGCGGCCAAAATACTCGCTCTTGTCCATGTTGTATGGCAGTTGCATCACCATGCCATAGCGCAACATGCCGGGAATCTTAGCGCCAGCATCGGGAACGATCGTCTGCGCCACCTCTACTTCTCCTGACATCTTGATGAGATATTCAATCGCCATCCGCGACTTTACTCCAGGCATGTCATAGTTCACCGTCACCAACATGGAGTTGTTGCCCAGCAGTTTGACCTTCTGCACGTTGATATTTTTCACCGTCATGGCAGGGTTGCGCCATACGCTGTACTTCTTGTTGATGCCCGCTCCCATGTCATTATCCGTCACGGCACGCCAGAAACAAGGCTTCAAGACGCCGCCATCTGCCAGATAAGAAACATCACCCACGACATATCTCGTCATCAAACCCGTTTGCTTGTCGAACGAGATAGACACCTGTTGGTTTTCTATCGTCACCTGCTTGTCTTTCTTTTTGCTGGTTTTCTTCAAACTTCCAAACCATGCAAGTGTTTCCATCTCGGGTTCTGGGTTATTTCTTTTTTCTAAATAATAGTCTTTTATAGGAAACTGCTGATAGGCCACCACCTGACCCTTTTGCATGAGCGGCTCGGGTTGTTTCAGCACAAAGTCTATGTTAAGCTGCACGTCCTTGCTTTGCGGGTCGGCCAACAGTGGGTTCAGGTTGTACGACAGCGTCAGGTCAGCCGTTTGTTGTGGCTGCACCTGCAGGTCGCTTACGATGCCCTTCTGCGCCTCCTTGCCATTGACGAGAACCTTCCATTGCAGGGCATAGTTACCCAAGTCGCGGAAGAAATACTCGTTCCTCACCTTTATTTTTCCTTGCATCAAGTCCGTCGGTTGTACCCAGATGTTCTGGTATTCGTAGCCCACCTCATACATGTGTGGGTTAGGTACGCGGTCGGGACTGATGAGACCGTTGCAGTTGAAGTTGTTATCGCTGGGATCATACTTATTGTAATCGCCTCCATAGGTATAGATTCCGCGCTTTGTGTCACGCAAGGCTTGGTCTACAAAGTCCCATACAAAGCCACCTTGGAACTTGGGATACTTGCGTACCAGGTCCCAGTATTCCTTCAAACCACCGCCCGAATTGCCCATGGCATGGTTGTACTCGCATTGTATGAGCGGCTTCTGGTCCTCGGGTTTCGTGGAGAGTGCGTATTCCTCGCACTCTTTTTGAGGGATGTACATGGGGCAGTACAATTCGGTGTTTGGTCCCTTGATTGCCCGTTCCCAGTGTATTGGACGCGACGAGTCCACGCTCTTAATCCAATCGAATGCCGCGGTAAAGTTGGGCCCATCGGCCGTTTCGTTACCCATGGACCAAATGATGATACTGGGATGGTTGTAAAACATTTCCACATTGTGCTGGTTGCGTTCCAGAATTTGTTTGGCAAACATGGGCTTTTTGGTGGGCGCGTCATTCCCGTAACCAAAGCCATGCCCCTCCTGGTTGGCCTCGGCCACCACGTAAAGACCATACTCATCGCACAGCTCATACCACTGTGGGTCGTCGGGATAGTGACAGGTGCGCACGGCATTGATGTTGAATTGCTTCATAATCTTGATGTCCTGTATCATCCGCTCACGACTCACGATGTAGCCACCGTCTGGATCCATCTCATGTCTGTTGGCACCTTTTATATAGATGGGTTGCCCGTTGACCAGCAACTGACTGTTCCTAATCTCCACTTTCCTGAACCCCACCTTCTGCGGAATTACCTCTATCACCTTTCTGTCCTTCTTCACTGTGGTGACGAGGGTGAACAAATAGGGTGTCTCGGCGGTCCAAGGCTTCACGTTCTTGATATTGAAAGCCACGTTGCCATGGCTCTGTCCCTTGAAATCCACGCTGTGCTTGCTCACGGAGACGCCGTTGGCGTTCAGCAGATCAAAGTCTACCGTGGGGTTTCCCTTCACGTCGAGGTCCACCAATAGCATTCCGTCTTGGTAGTTGTTCGTCAAGTCGGCCGTCAGCTTGATGTTGCTCACCTGCACCTTTTCGTTGCGGGCATAAAGATAACTGTCGCGCGCCACGCCGCTCAGCCGCCAGAAGTCCTGGTCTTCGCTGTACGAGCCGTCGCACCAACGGAAGGTTTGAAAGGCAATCAGGTTGTCGCCCTTTTTCACATAGGGCGTGATGTCAAACTCGGCGGCCACCTTCGAATCTTCGGCATAGCCCACATACCTGCCGTTGACATACAGGTAGATGTTGGACGTCACGCTGCCAAAGTGGGCGATGACCTGTTTGCCGTCCCAGCTGTTGGGGATGTTGATGATGCGGCGGTAGCTGCCCACATGGTTGTTTTTCAGCGGCACTTGGGGCGGGTTATTCTTGAAATGTCCGCGCCAAGCGAAGCCGATGTTCACGTATACCGGGTCGCCATAGCCGTTGAGTTCCCATATTCCCGGCACGCTGATGGTCTTCCATGCTGCGTCGTCATAGTCGGCTTTGAAGAAGCCTGAAGGTCGCTTGTTGGGAGCTTCTGCAAAATGAAACTTCCACGTTCCGTTCAACGAGAGATAGTTCGCCGATGCCTTCCGGTCGCCGGCAAGCGCCTTCTCGGCCGACTCGTAAGCGAAATAATTGGTGTGCAGTTTCAGTCTGTTTACCTCGTTCACCTGCAAGTCGTGCCATTCTGTATCGGTAGGCATGTCTTTTTGGATAACAGGCACAAGGTCGGCACTGGCTGGCAGTGCGGACAAGATGGCCAAAGAGGCCGCGATTAATGCTTTTTTCATCAATTTGGATTTTTGGGTTAGCTGCCCTCGTGGGCGATTGTTTGGTTCTGGTTGTATGTCACAAAGATAGTGTGTTTTTGACTATTCTGCAAATTTTCTGTGTCATTCGTTGGCCCATCCATTTCCTTTTCCATTCTTGTTTTTGTCCAATATTTTGCCTGAAAAAAGCCCTTAAAACGGCACTTCCAAACTTTCAAACCAGAAAAAATCAATAGGCAGGGAGGATACAAGATAGGACTGACGCTGCCAAATAAATCGTATTTTTACACAAAAACAAGGCATTTTTGGGCTAAAAGGCATCATCTTGAACCTCAATTTGCATGCTATTTCCTCGCAAAAGCATGCAGATTTCCGCACAAAAGCAATGCTTTTGGTAGTGAAAACGTTGAGGAAAAGGTGGAATAGGGCGGTCGATATTTGTAAAAGGTTGTGTGTCAACAGAATACGAAAGTCGCTCATTTTTGGCGTATTTGCGACCGAGTGACAACCTGTTTGAAAATACGCGAAGCATGAAAGACTTGTTTGTCAAGAAAAATCATCACCACCCACCATCCTGACCTGCATTCCGCCCTTCGCCTTGTTTCCTATTTTTATGTTGGGAGTCTTTGGCTTTTGTTGTGGAAAAACTTGTTGATTCGCCACTAAATCTCTATATTTGCATTAACAAAACCATCCAAATGAGACATCATGAAAAAGTTGTTCATCGTTTTTCTATCGTGTTTGTTTGCCACTTCTGCCAGTGCGTTATCTAATAAGGTGTCGCCTCTGGTGCAAAAGTCAGCACCCTCATCAGGAAACAGGAGCGAGGGAAAAGAAATCTTGGGATATTTTTCGCTTGGCATGGAACAGTACGGCAGCTTCATCCAAGCAGTGGAGCAGTTCAATAAAGATAAGTGCACCAACTACACGAAGAGCGATTTGAGTGAAGGGAGATGCTTCAAAATAGACAACATTCCGTTTGTTTTTTACAATGGTTATCCCTTGTTTTCAACCATTTGTTGCAACAATATCATGGAGAGTCAGCTGGAGGATGCGGCACAATATAAAGATGAGGTGATCTCTTCTGCACCAGCCGTGAACTTCCTCAACGACTCTCTGGTTTCTTTTTTCATTGTTTCCGTCACCACCAAGACGCTCAATTACGAAGGTGAATATGGACTTTCCATAGACCGTCTGAAAGCCGATGAACCTTATCGGGCGTTGAGGCAAACCGTTGATTCTATTGTGGTCAGTCTGACAAAGAAGTACGGTAAGCCAAGTAAAGCCTTTTCGCAGCGGCTCTACAAGCCATGCTTCATACCGTTGTTCGGTGAGAGTGGCGTGGTGGAACCTTTGTACGAATGGACCAGTGGGGCACTAACGATATGTACGGGCATAAGGGTGGAGGGCCCGGATGGAACCTCGCGTGCGTTCGTGTCATTTGTTGATAACCGCAAGATGCGCCTGTCGTATCTCAAGAAGGCTTTTGCCAAACGCGAAGACACATCTGACAAATCTGTTCAATGGTAAAGAAAAAAGGAGTAGAAATGGAAAATCCAACTAAGAAACAATATCCCGATTTAATGAAGGGCAAGACCCTTATGTACGTCCACGGCTTTATGTCGTCGGGCCAATCTGGCACGGTAGCCATGCTCAGGGAGCTGTTGCCCCAGGCGAACGTCGTGGCCGAAGACCTGCCAGTGCATCCCGCCGAGGCGATGGATCTGCTGAGGCAACTGTGCCAAAGCCACCAGCCCGACCTCATCATAGGCACCTCCATGGGCGGCATGTATACCGAGATGCTCACGGGTTACGACCGCATATTGGTGAATCCGGCCTTCCAGATGGGCCTGACCATGCACGACCACGGCTTGACGGGCAAGCAAACTTTCCATAATCCCCGCAAGGATGGCGAGACTGAGGTAATCGTTACTAAGTCGTTGGTCAACGAGTACAAGGACATCACCGGACAGTGTTTCACCAACGTTACGCCCGAGGAGCAAAGACGGGTGTACGGACTCTTTGGCGACAAGGACCCGTTGGTGCACACCTTCGACCTCTTTCGCGAGCACTATCCACAGGCCATCCGCTTCCATGGTGCCCATCGAGTCACAGATAAGGTGGCCTTCCACTATCTCATTCCCGTGATTCGTTGGATTGATGACCTGCAAGAGGGACGCGAGCGCCCCATCGTTTACATCGACTACGCGACGCTGCACGACAGTTACGACAAGGCCACGTCGAGCATGCGCAAGGCATATCAGATGCTCATCGAGCGGTACCAGGTATACGTTGTGGCCGCTGCGCCTACCAACGATCATGGTTATATGGGCGAGGTGCAGGCGTGGGTGGAGGAGTATCTGTCGGCTCCGGCCTACAATCGGGTAATCTTCACCAATCAATCGCAGCTGCTCTATGGCGACTATCTTATCACCCCCGAGACGCAAAAAGGCTTTATGGGAACTTGTTTGGCTTATGGAAGTGATGAGTTTAAGACGTGGGAAGAACTCATTGTATACTTCGACCGCCTGGGTGGGCAGTAGCCAATTCTGTTATTGTAGTTTCTGTATTTGGTCGCGTGTCACATAGGTTACGCCATGAACCTTGGTCAATCGTTTGGCTGTTTTTCGCAAGCGCTTTCCATCAGGAACCTTGATAGCGAACCCGCATGATAACCGGTATTCGTGCAACACCTCACAATTCATCTTTTTGAAAGCGTTCAATAGTGGTTCTTTGCCGATGTGTGCGTCGTAGAACACCATCAAGGTATTCTTGCTGTAGCGTGTTCCTGCCTGCTGTTCGGCGATCACCTTGTCAACCGAATCTCTATTCACGGCGCAGCCAGAGCAGGTCAATACTATCATCAGAAACGATAAGCAGTGTTGGAGAATGCGTATTTGACGCACCGAATGACTTATCTTTTTTGCCATCATCCGCCGCTTAATAAGTTGTCTTGTCTTTGCTTTCCATCCACATGTCAAACGCTTTTCGTGCCTCTTCGGGCAACAAAATCTGCATTTGTTTATGTCGATCGGCTGGCTGGAGAGCAATCTCGTGGTAGATAAAGTCGTCGTCAAACCCTATGCGTGCAGCATCTTTGCGATCGTTGGCGTAATAGATGCGATCTAGATGAGCCCAATAGATGGCACCTAAACACATGGGGCAAGGCTCGCAGGAGGTGTAGATATCGCAACCGGTGAGGTCGAACGTACCCAGCTTGCGTGCGGCTTGCCTGATGGCATTCACCTCGGCGTGCGCCGTAGGGTCGTGGTCTAAGGTAACGGTGTTTGATGCTTCGGCAATGATTTCTCCATCTTTGGCAATCACGGCACCAAAAGGTCCGCCGCCCGTGCGTACACTTTTTTCAGACAGGGCGATGGCCCTGCGCATGATATCTTGTTGATTCATCAATGATTTGTTTTGAATAAAGAATGTTATTGTGATGACAAATATACGCAAAATGCCATGAAAAGGGGAGGGACAGTACCATATTTTTGATTATCTTTGCAACACGCGTGCAGGCCAAGCCCAAACGAAACACTTTTTAACCCACATGCGAGGAAGACCCTAGAACCACGACATGCAGCAATCACAAACTTACATTACAGCCAACGAACTTTACCAGTGCGCAGCCCAGATTCTTGAGGCTGGCTCTCAAGAGGGTGCGCTGGTCAATAAAATGTTGCACGAGACGTTGGTGATGGCGTGTGCCGCCGGCTTGAGAAACACCTCCTATAGCTTTGGCAACCTCAACGCTCGCGTGGATCATCTGTGTACCCAGCGTGGTTTATCGGCAGCCGATACACGCGCCGTTCACCAGATGCGACGTCACTCCAACTCATCATCGCCCATCTTACCAGAAGACCTTATCTACGACGTTCGTGCGCTTTGTGTCTTCATCTCGGCAGTGTTCAGAGAAGCTGTTCCCTCTTTTTTAGTCGGCAAAATACCCGCTCGTGCTCAACAAACGCGACAAACATTGCGGTTGGACGAACGCTATATCCGTTGCATCGTGAGGCAATGGGACGAGCATTTCATCTGGGTGATGCCCGATGGGGAAACCGATGAGCGTCTTTTGCAGGTAGAATATACCAGTGAGGAGCAGTTTGCCGACCTGTCGTATCTTCATGGCATCTTGCGCAAGGGCATGCCGTTGAATCTCTTGGACTGTCAGGTGAAGGATCATCTGGTTACGCCACGTCGCATCATTGTCATCCCCGACTACCTGGTGGACATCAGTTCACTGGCGACATGTTTTACGGAGTATGGCCATCATCCCGCCCTCTTCACCATCAACCGCATGAAGGATAAACCCAATACGCGGCATACCATTTTGGGAAACTTTGCCGGTAGCGCGCTCGATGACATCATCCATGCGCGTGGAGAGCGTGCGTTTGACATGGCAGAAACACTGAAAGACAATTATAGGGAGAAAGCTTTGGAATACTGTACATGCACCGACCTGGACCCTGTGGCGTTTAAAGTGGAGGCCATGAAGCAGGTGCAGAACCTGCAACAAATCGTTACAGAACTGTTCAAGACCTACAACCGGGAGCGAGCCTTGCTGGAACCTTCCTTCGTATGTGAGCAGTTGGGCATACAAGGACGTGTGGACATGATGACCACCGACTTCAGATTGCTGGTCGAACAGAAGTCGGGAAAGAACATGAATCTGGAATATGGCAGCCACAACCGGCATGGCAACCAGCACGTTGAGGCGCACTATGTGCAGGCGCTACTGTACTATGGCGTGCTGAGATACAACTTCCGTCTGTCCGACAAAGCCACCCGCATCTTTCTGTTGTACTCGAAATACGCGTTGCCGACAGGCTTGATGGATGTCAGTAGGTTGGACATGCTCATCCATGAAGCCCTCAAGCTGCGCAATCTCATCGTGGCTGCCGATTATACGAGTGCCCTCGAGGGATTTGAAAGCATGCTGCCGCAGCTCAACCCACAAACGCTGAACACGGAGAAGACCAATACTTACTTCTACAATCGTTTCTTACTGCCGCAGATAGAGGCCATCACGGTGCCGCTGGGGCAAATGAGTAAGCTGGAGAAGGCATATTTCTGTCGCATGATGACCTTCGTGCTGAAAGAACAACTCATCACGAAAACCGGTGCCGTTGATGGCAATGGGCGCAGCAGTGCTGACCTGTGGAACATGCCGTTGAGCGAGAAAAAGGAGATGGGAAATATCTATACCGGCCTTACCATCACGCAGAAGAAACGCACCCGCAGCCGTGGATTTGATGAAATCACGCTCGCCGTTCCTGATCAAGGTGAAGACTTCCTGCCCAATTTCAGGCGGGGTGACATGGTATATCTATACGGCTATCATCCCGATAGTGAGCCTGATGTGCGTCGGAGCATCCTGTTCAAGGGCTTCATCATGTACGTCAAGACCGATGAGATAGCCGTTCATCTAACGGATGCACAACAGAATGATGACTTATTATATACGGTAGAAGAAGGAAAGCGGCATGCCCATCACACGCCTTTGGTGTACGCAGTGGAGCATAGTGCGTCTGATGCGGGTGGTTCGGCAGCCATACATGCTCTGCATACGTTGATGACTGCCTCGAAAGAGCGGCGCGACTTGTTGTTGGGACAGCGTGAACCACGAGCCAATCACGCCCTGACTTTGTCCCGAAACTATCATCCTGGCTATGATGACGTGGTACTGAAAGCCAATCAGGCACAAGATTATTTCCTGCTGGTGGGACCTCCAGGAACGGGTAAAACATCGATGGCTCTGCGTTATATGGTGCTGGAAGAGTTGGAAAACCCTGATGCCAACATTCTTCTCATGGCCTATACCAACCGGGCTGTGGATGAGATTTGTGGCATGTTGTGCGACGAAGGACTCGATTTTATCCGTTTGGGCAACGAGTACAGCTGCGACCCACGATTCAAGAGTCATCTCTTGGGACAGGCCATTGATGAACATCCCAAGCTGAACGACCTGCGACAGCGGTTCGCAGACATGCGCCTCATCGTGAGCACTACGTCGATGATGATGAGCAAACCCTTCATCTTTGCCATCAAACATTTCAGTCTGGCACTCATTGATGAGGCCAGTCAGATATTGGAACCTAACCTTGTAGGCATTCTGTCGAGCCACGTTTCGACGACGGGGGACTCTGGTTTGGCCTTCGATCATCAACCTAATATTGACAAATTCATCCTCATTGGCGACTACAAGCAGCTGCCCGCCGTGGTTCAACAAGACGCGTCAGAATCGCAAGTGACCGATGCCGACTTGCAAAACATCTGCCTGACCGACTGCCGAAACTCACTGTTTGAGCGACTCATCCGATGGGAAGAGCGACAAGGACGTACCGACTTCGTAGACACGCTCCGTAAACAAGGCCGCATGCATCCAGCCATTGCCGCCTTTCCCAACAAGATGTTCTATGCCAAGGAGCAGCTGCAGCCCGTTCCATTGCCGCACCAGGTGGGCGAAGACATTGGTTATACGGCCGTGCCGCAGGATGAAACGGACGCTTTGTTGGTGAGCCATCGGCTGCTTTACTATCCCTCTCACTTCACGCAGAGCGTGCGACTCTCTGACAAAGTGAATCCAGACGAGGCCCGAAAGGTGGCCGACTTGCTACGCCGCATCCATCGGTTGGCGAGCAAAAAGTTTGACGTACAGAAGACGGTGGGCGTGATTGTGCCTTATCGCAATCAGATTGCAATGGTTAGAAAAGAGATAGAAAAGACGGGCATCGCGCAACTCATGCAAGTGGATGTCGACACCGTGGAGCGTTATCAGGGCAGTCAACGCGATGTTATCATTTACTCTTTCACCGTGCAGAACCGCTACCAGTTGGATTTTCTCACAGCCAATAGCTTCTTGGAAGCGCAGGCTTGGATAGACCGCAAGTTGAACGTAGCACTGACAAGAGCCCGAAAACAGCTGATTGTATTAGGCAATGAGGCGGTGCTGTCGGCTAATCCGCTATTCAAATTATTAATAGATAACATTTCTGTACGCCTGTGTTAACAAACCAAAATGTAGTCATAATTAAATAAAAAAACAAGACAAATGTATGGTGGTTATCCAAAAACAACTTACATTTGCTACCGAGTTCAATAAAAGATTAGCAAATCAGGATTTATTTACAAAAACAAGAAGATTTATGAAAAAGATGATTTTAACGGCAGTTGTACTGCTTTCGTCCGTAGCAACATTTGCGCAACGCGCAGTAGGAACAGTTTCTTTGAAGCCTCAGGTAGGTGTTGTGGGTGCTACCATGACCGAGTTTGAAAAGACAAAGATGAAGGTTGGCTTCACAGCCGGTGCCGAACTGGAGTATCAGGTATCTGACATTTTCAGCCTTTCTGGAGGTGTGATGTACGCACAAGAAGGTGTGAAGTTTGATACTGGCGCTGACTTCAAGATTGGAAACATGAAATTTGAGGTAAAGGATGCAAAGACTAATCTGGCCTACATCAACGTGCCAGTCATGGCAAACGTGTATGTAGTTCCAGGATTGGCGGTGAAATTGGGTGTTCAACCAGCATTTGCAGTGGACAAAGACGGTACCAAGGCTAAGAGCTTCGACCTCGCTATCCCAGTTGGTCTCTCCTATGAGTTCGCCAATGTCGTTATCGACGGACGTTACAATTGGGGTGTAACCAAGGTTTTCGATAATATCGATGCTAAGAACAGCGTGTTCCAGGTAACACTGGGTTACAAGTTCGACCTCTAAAATAGGCGGCAGTAACTGCTAAATTATACACTGAGGCAACCAGCAATGGTTGCCTCTTTTCGTCTGTCGGCATGCCAGCACACTTGACGTATAGACATAAAAAAAGGGGCTCCGCCGAGTCCCAATCTTTGTTAACCTTAAATCTAATACTATGAAAAACACGATGCAAAGATACTGCCGGCTTAGCATATTGGCAACTGTTTGCGCAAACAATTTGATTTTATGGCGGGTTTCTTGATGTAAATCAATTATTAGTGCGTGCTGGCAGTTGTCAGATGCAGTCCCAATCATTTGATAAATAATGTGAAAAAACTTGTTTATTGGAAAAGAATGTCTAACTTTGCGAAAAGTAAACAACAAGAGAAGACTTAGGAAAAGGAATTCCGACACTTTGGTAGATGTCGGAATTCTTTCTTTTATCGTCTTCACCAACAGCAATTATTAACAATAAATACTTATAACGTTATGGCTTATATGTCACAAGAAGGCTACGACAATCTTGTAGCCGAGCTTACCCGGCTCGAATCTATTGAGCGCCCGAAGGCATCAGCTGCCATCGCAGAAGCGCGTGATAAGGGTGATTTGAGTGAGAACTCTGAATATGACGCTGCCAAGGAAGTGCAGGCGCATCTCGAAGATAAAATCAATAAAATGAAACTGACCATCGCAGAGGCGAAGATCGTTGACGTGTCTCGTCTTAGTGCCGATACAGTGCAGATCTTGTCCAAAGTCGAGATGACCAACATGAAAACGAAGTCAAAAATGGTGTATACCATCGTCAGTGAAAGCGAGGCAGACCTCAAGGCGGGGAAGATATCCATCAAAACGCCTATCGCACAAGGCCTTCTGAATAAGAAAGAGGGTGATGAGGTGGATATTAAAATACCAGCCGGCACCATCAAACTACGCATTGACAAGATAACGGTTGAATAAAAAACGTTAAGACCATGGAAATCTTTTCTAAAATCGCAGCTGGCGAAATTCCCAGCTACAAGTGTGCAGAGAGTGAGAAATTTTATGCTTTTCTGGACATCAGTCCGTTGCAAAAAGGACACACGTTGGTTATTCCACGTCGCGAGGTGGATTATATTTTCGATATGGAAGATGATGAGTTGGCCGAATATCAGGTGTTCACTAAAAAGGTAGCTGTGGCCTTGAAGCGCGCTTTTCCATGTAAAAAGGTGGCGCAAGTGGTACTGGGATTGGAAGTGCCGCATGCGCATATCCACCTCATTCCCATGAACAGTGAGGCGGATGTGAACTTTAGAAAAGAGCATTTGAAACTTTCTGAAGAAGAATTCAAGTCGATTGCAGACCGCATCTATGACGAGTTTCAAAAACTTTAATTTGTTTTTCCAAGGCGCTCGACTTGCATGAGAATATATGTAAGGCGAGCCTTTCGCCAATCATCCTTCAATACAACCAATCATGAAAATTGCTGTTTTTTGCTCAGCAAATGATACTATTGCCCCCGAATATTTCACATTGACCGAACAACTGGGTAAGTGGATGGCCGAGCAGGGGCATTCACTCGTGTTCGGCGGTTGCAACCTGGGCCTCATGGAGTGTGTCGCAAAGGCCGTACATGAGGGCGGTGGACAAACCATTGGTGTGGTGCCGTCTATCATAGAGGAACGTGGAAGAGTGTCTGACTATGTTGATGTGGAGATTCCTTGCGACAACCTGAGCGACCGCAAAGAGCTGATGTTGGCGCAAAGTGATGTTTCCATCGCTCTTCCGGGTGGTGTTGGTACCTTGGATGAGATATTCTCTGTGGTAGCCGCACACAGCATTGGCTACCATCAACAACAAGTAATTCTTTATAACATCAATGGCTTTTGGGATTCGCTGGTGGCACTTTTGGACGACCTAACGGCCAAAGGTGTAATCAGGGGCGATTATCATCAACAAATCAAGGTGGCCCATTCGTTGGAGGAACTCAAGCAATTCGTAGAGTCATGAACGGCATTCAGCCACTTTCCTATCGTGAATAGTGGCTGAAAACCGATGAGGTATAGCCGTACCCCGAATGCACAACCGTGAACTGGCGATGTTGATAGCATCGCTGAAGAAGCGTTGTGTGTACAACATCCGCACCACCTACGCCACTACGATGATAATGAATTTTCTTGACAATCATCGTTCTTATCCTTGGCTTAAAATCCATCAACCTTACTTCTGCTTGCAAATACGCTAAATATGAGCGAGTTTTGTAATTCTTTGTGATTGAAGATGTTACGCTAATTTTGTAGCTTTTCACTCTCTATTTCTTCATTTTTTCGCATCAAAAGCATAGCTTTCAGGGTGATATCTGTATGCTTTTGCGGTGCAATACCATGTAGATTGTGCGCCAAGATGATGCTTTTAATGCACCAATCTCATTGCTTTTCAGTTAAAAGTTGATAATTCTTCTCAAAACAACTCTTGTTTGCATCCTGCCGACCTATTGATTTTTTTCTATTTTGAAAGTTTTCAAGTGCCGTTTTTGAGGCATTATTTGATAAAAATAATGCACATTTTATGGGTGAGAAACCATTTGGAGAAAGTTCTGTGGAGCGATGGTTTTTACATTGAATCCCATGAAGGAAACGAATCGCAGGAGGGCTTGATGAACACAGGCATTCATGGTCTTGTTTACATCCTACGCATCATCTGTCGTTCCTCAACGTGCCCCTTCCACGATTGAACCGTGTTGGCTTGGATGAAAAATATGGAAAAAAGTTTGGAGTTTTCACAAAAACAAATTACCTTTGCACCCACATTCTGGATAAAGAATGGGCGTTTAGCTCAGCTGGTTTAGAGCATCTGCCTTACAAGCAGAGGGTCGGCGGTTCGAATCCGTCAACGCCCACACCGAGAGTCTTGTTGTTCTGCGTAATAACGAGACTCTTTTTTATAAACCCATCTGTAGAACGTTATGGTATGTCAGACGTTTGTCATTTCTTCCAACTTCATCCCGTTGTCTTGACAATAAAATGTAAAAATGTACGTTATGCAGACGTGCAATGCAAGAAAATCACATTACTCTGTCTGCTGCTGTGGATGGTTGGGACGGCAAGGGCGCAATACGATGTGGCGTTCAGTCATTATTTTGACATGCAACCCTCGTTCAACCCTGCGGCAGTGGGCAAACAGAACAAACTCAACATCAATGCGGCTTACGCCATGAGTTTCGTTGGATTTAAGAACAACCCACGAACGATGTATGCTGCTGCTGATATGCCTTTTTATTTTCTCAAGGCATATCATGGGGGTGGCGTACAGCTGATGAACGACCAGATAGGTCTTTTTACCCATCAACGCTTGGCTTTGCAGTATGCCCTTCGCTTCAAATTGTTCGGAGGCCGACTTGCGGTTGGCGCACAGGCAGGCTTGTTGAGTGAAGCATTTGATGGCACCAGGCTCAATTTGGCTGATGCCAACGACCCTGCCTTCATCAATACAAAGGCCGAAGGAAATGCCTTCGATCTCGGTGCGGGCGTGTATTATTCGCACCGGTCATGGTATGTGGGCGTGTCGGCGCAGCATCTTACTTCACCACTCATTGAGTTTAATGAGAAAAATCAATTACAAATCGATCCTACATATTATTTAACAGGTGGATACAATATACACTTGAGAAATCCGTTTCTTACAATACAGCCATCTGTGTTGGTTCGCACAGACGGGGTAGCCTACCGTGGCGACCTTACAACCCGACTGGTGTACCAGCATGAGAAGAAAATGATGTACGGGGGTGTAGCCTATAGTCCCACCAACTCTGTCACGTTCTTGGCAGGCGGTAGCTTTCATGGCATCGTGCTGGGTTATAGTTATGAATTGTACACCTCGGCCATCCAACCGGGCAACGGCAGTCACGAACTGTTTGTTGGTTACCAGATGGATGTCAATCTGGCTAAGAAGGGAAGAAACAAGCACAAAAGTGTAAGACTTCTATAATGACCATCGTGGAAAAATGAAATTCAGGAATATGAAGAGAAACATGATATTCGGCTTGGCCGTGTTAGGCTTGATGATGCTGACAGGTTGCTTCGGCAGCAAGTCTGCTTCTATGGGTAAAGGCGGCGAAGTAGTGGGTGTTGGCGGAAAAGCCTTCACCGAACCCACGCCATACGGAATGACACGGGTAAGCCGTGGCTATTTGAAGATGGGGCTTGAAAAGCAGGATAGCCTTTGGGGCAAACAGTTGTCGCAGAAAGATATCTCTGTAGACGGGTTCTGGATGGATGAGACAGAGGTGACAAACTCTGAATACAAACAGTTCGTCGCCTGGGTTCGCGACAGCATCTTGCGTACTCGTTTGGCCGATCCGGCTTATGCGGGTGACGAGACTTATCTTATCACAGAGGACAAAAACGGTGACCCTGTTAAACCTCATCTGAACTGGAAAAAAGCACTTCCCCGTAAGATGAATGAGGATGAGCAGCGCGCCTTGGAGAGCATGTATGTCACCAACCCGGTGACGGGCGAGAAGTTGCTCGACTATCGTCAGCTGAACTATCGCTACGAGGTGTACGACTATACGACCGCTGCCTTGAGAAAAAACAGAATGTTGCCTCAAGAGCGTAATCTAAATACCGACCTGACCGTTGATCCTGATGAAGTGGTGATGATTTCCAAGGACACTGCTTACGTTGATGACAACGGACAGATTGTGAGCGAAACCATCAACCGACCACGCTCGGGTCCATGGGATTTTCTCAATACTTATATCGTTAACGTGTATCCAGACACCACCTGTTGGGTGAATGATTTCCAAAATTCGGACAACGAAACTTATCTCCGTAACTATTTCAGCAATCCGGCGTACAACGATTATCCTGTCGTGGGCGTTACTTGGGAGCAGGCCAACGCCTTCTGCGCGTGGCGAACCGATTATCTGTTAAAAGGATTGGGTGGCGAGGCTCGTTACATTCAACGATATCGTCTGCCAACAGAAGCAGAGTGGGAATATGCTGCTCGTGGCAAAGACGGCACGGAGTTCCCCTGGGAAAATGAGGCGGTAGCCACGGGTGAGGGTTGTTTCTATGCCAATTTCAAGCCCGACCGAGGCAACTATACCAAGGACGGCAACCTCATTACCAGTAAGGTGGGCATCTACGGTGCTAACTCCAATGGTTTGTACGACATGGCGGGTAATGTGGCAGAATGGACGAGTACCATTTATAATGAGGCGGGTGTCGATGCGATGAACGATTTGAATCCGCAGTTGGAGTATAAGGCGGCGTTGGAAGATCCGTACAAATTGAAGAAAAAAAGTGTACGCGGTGGATCGTGGAAAGACCCAGAATCGTACATCAGAAGCGCTTGGCGTACATGGGAATATCAAAACCAGCCTCGCTCGTACATCGGGTTCAGATGCGTACGCAGCTTGGCAAACACAACCAGTACTAAACAGAAGAAAGGCAAAAGAAAATGAGTGGATATAGCAAATTCAATATGATTTATCGTCTGCAAAAGTGGATGGACAGTGTTCCGGGGCAGACGTTCTTGAACTATGCTTACAGTTGGGGTGCGTCATTGGTTATCCTGGGAGCTTTGTTCAAGCTTACTCACTTGTCTGGTGGCAACCTCATGTTGTTCATAGGAATGGGAACAGAGGTCTTCGTGTTCTTCCTCTCGGCTTTTGACCGTCCGTTTGACAAGACGGCTGACGGTCGTGATATCCCGACGCGTGTGACGGAAGAGTATTTGGAAACAGGTCAGGTAACGTATGACTATGATACGACTCCCGCACAAGCTGTGAATACATCAAGGCCTGTTGCCTCAGCCCCACGTCACGCTGTTGTTGAACATCCGTCTACTGCAGAGCAGACTGTAGGGGAAGTATCTGCAGAGAATCCCTTGGGAAGTCAAGTTCAACAGGTTGAGAATGCACAGCAATTACAGACCTTGGCCGAAGCACAAAACAACTATGTTGATGCGCTGAAACGACTGACGGAAACGTTAGGAAAGGTATCAGAGCAGAGTGTAAGACTGACTCGGGATAGTGAGGAAATGGAAAACCTGAACCGTACGTTGACGGGTATATCCAAAGTTTACGAAATGCAGTTGAAGGGTGCCAGTCAGCAGATAGGCACCATTGACCAAATCAATGACCAAACCCGGAAGATGGCACAACAGATTGAGCAGCTCAACAAGATATATGCTCGCATGATTGAGGCCATGACCGTGAACATGCGCGCAGCCAATCCAGGGTTAGAGCCGTCGCAAGAGTAAACAACTCATCAACTCACAGACTCATGAACTTATCAACTCAAGAACTCACCAACTTATAAACTCAAGAACTCAAGAACTCACCAACTCACCATGGCAATAAAGAAAAGACCGTTATCTCCGCGCCAAAAGATGATTAACCTCATGTATGTCGTCTTGATGGCAATGCTCGCTCTGAACGTTTCCACGGAAGTCTTAGAAGGATTCGCCGTGGTAGAGGAGAGCTTGAACCGTACAACGGACAACTCGTCAAGGGAGAATGTGTCTATCTATCGTCAGCTCTCGGAGCAGTTCAAGTCAAATCCAGAGAAGGTGCAAGCATGGTTTGACAAGGCTACGACGGTGAAACGTATGAGTGACTCGCTGTATGATTTTGCGCAACAGCTCAAGGAAAATATCGTCAAAGAGGCTGACGGTCCCGATGGAAACGTGTTCGACATCAAACACAAGGATGACCTTGAAGCCGCCTCGCACGTTATGTTGGCTCCCGGGACAGGCAAGGGACAACAGCTGTATGAACGAGTGAATCATTATCGAGAGCAAATTTTGAAGATGATAACCGATGAACACCAGCGCAAGACGATAGAGAGCAACCTCACAACGCAACTGTCCAAACGCGCCAAGGCGATGGGTAAGAATTGGCAGGAGTATATGTTTGAAGACATGCCTGTGTCGGCTGCCGTCACGATGTTATCCAAATTGCAAAGTGATGTGCGCTATGCCGAGGGAGAAGTGCTTCACGCACTTGTGGCCAATGTCGACGTCAAGGACATTCGTGTCAACAAGTTGAGTGCTTTTGTCATCCCTGAGTCACGCACCGTTGTCAGTGGTGATCGGTTCTCTGCACAGATTGTTATGGCGGCAGTGGATACCACTCGCCAACCTGAAATATATATAGGTGGAAGGAAAGTAAACTTACGAAACAACAAATACCAGTTTACTGCTGGTGGTGTTGGCGAGCATTCGTTCAGTGGTTACATCACAATGCGAAATGGAAGCGGCGATGTGATACGGCGTGATTTCACGCAAAAGTATTCTGTGGTGGCGCCCAGCGCAACCGTGTCGGCTGACTTGATGAACGTGTTGTACGCTGGTTATGAGAATCCCATCAGCATCAGTATTCCCGGTGTGCCGTTAACATCCGTTTCAGCATCGATGACTGGTGGAGGATTTCGGTCAGTAGGAGCTGGTAAGTACATCGCTCGTCCGACAGCTGTTGGTAAAGATGTCACTATCCAAGTGTCGTCCAATTATAATGGTGTGTCACGACAAGTGGGCAAATTCACGTTTCATGTGCGCAAATTGCCTGACCCTATTGCATACATTGCCATGGGAACCGATCGGTTTAAGGGTGGTGGTTTAGTCAAAGCCTCCTTGATGGGAGCCACCGGTATCAACGCTGCCATCGACGATGGCTTATTGGATATCCAGTTCAAGGTAGTTAGTTTTGAAACCGTTTTCTTCGACAACATGGGTAATGCCGTTCCGATGACTTCCGATGGGGCACGCTTCTCGGCGCGGCAACGTAATGAATTCCGCAAGCTGTCTCGTAATCGTCGGTTCTATATATCACATGTCACGGCAGTTGGTCCTGATGGGTTAACCCGTCGACTGCCTGCGTCTATGGAAATTATCGTGAAATAAATATGGGTGATATCACCTCGACAAGCTGTATAATCAGAAATAAAATGAAGAAGAAATTATTATTCATATCCCTGTTATTGTGTGTCGTTCAGTTCGCCATCGCACAGCCACCGGCTCGAAGAGCGCAGCAACAACGCGCACAGCAGTCAAGTGCCAATACGATTAGTATGCGTGCACAGCTGTCGTATCCCACAGAAGCAAAGATGGCTGAGGATGTGGTATGGCGGCGCGACATCTATCGTGAGCTCGACTTGACGCAAGATGCTAATGCGGGTTTGTACTATCCAGTGGAGCCTATGGGTACGCAGATGAACCTGTTTTGCTACATTTTCAAGTTGATGATGACAGGCAACATCCGTGCTTACGAATATCGGTTGGATGGTAATGAAACGTTTGAAGATTCGGCTAGGGTGAAACCTTTGGCGTTTTTGGACAACTATCATGTCTACTATGAGCGCACTGATCGTGGCATTCGGATTGATGATAGTGATATTCCTTCGCGTGAGGTAACCGCCTATTACATCAAGGAAAGTGCTTATTATGATCAAGCTACGGCAACTTTCCATACCAAAGTCTTGGCCTTATGTCCCATTATGAAGCGGGTAGACGACTTTGGTGATGGTGCTACATCCTATCCCTTGTTCTGGGTGAAGTATGAAGATTTGGCTCCTTTTTTGTCCAAACAGACCATCATGACGAGCAATCTTAACAATGCAGCCGTGATGAGTGTGGACGACTATTTTACGAAAAACCTATATAAAGGAAAGATTTACAAGACCAACAACATGTTGGGACGTACGTTATCTCAAGAATATCCCACTGATTCGGCCATGGCGAACGCACAGAAGCGCATTGAGGCGGAAATAAAACTCTTTGAGAAGAACATGTGGGGAGACCAGGCTCGCAAGGACTCTTTGGACAGCATAGCCAAGCTCAATCCTAAAGATGTCAAGTCAAAGCGTGTGAAACGTAATCGAAGAGCGGCGGGCAAGAAGACGACTGTCAAAAGTAGTAGAAGCCGTCGTACTTCCTCTTCGTCAAGCAATTCGCCTGCACGTGTAACCGTTAGGCGGCAACGTCATTAAAAGATTGATTATTTTTTCTTATTTAAATAAATACACAAAGAAATGAAAAAAAGTGTTTTATCACTTATCATGGTTTTGGCCATGGTAACAGTTTTACCAGTTAGTGCACAAGTAAAGTTTGGTATCAAGGGAGGTATGAACCTCAGTCAGATGTCATTAGACAAAGATGTTTTCAACACATCCAATCGTGCTGGCTTCTTCATTGGTCCGACTTTAAAAATGGGTTTGCCTGCTCCTGGCCTTGGTTTGGACCTGTCTGCATTGTACAACAGGCAAGAAGCTAAGGTTGAAGGTGTCAACAATAAGTTCAATACCGTTCTGAAACAGCAACAACTGATAGTTCCTGTGAACGTAAAATATAGTATTGGGATGGGCAGCGCAGCCAATATTTTCGTGTTTGCAGGTCCGCAGATTGCTTTCAATATTGGTGATAAGGTGAAGAAACTCTCTGATTTTGAAGATCAAGCAACTGAGTGGACATTGAAGTCATCTAACTTCAGTGTTAATGCTGGTCTTGGTTTGACCATCGCCACGCATTTCCAAGTTACAGCCAACTACAATGTAGGTGTCGGTAAGACGGGTGACATTACATGGAAAGGTGTGAAAGAAAGCGTAGAGAACCACAAGACCCAGGCCAACTCTTGGCGTGTAGGTGTGGCCTATTTCTTCTAAGAAAACCACGCATCAGCATAGATTGCTGATGACAATTGAAGCAAAAAGGGGAAGTTGCTGCTTGGCAACTTCCCCTTTTTGCTTCTTTTATTGTGGTTTTATCTTAATGATTCATCATCTTATATATTCTTGTCTATCACGTCCTTCATGCGTTTCAATCCTTCAAGCATGAGGCTGCGAGGCATGGCAATGTTGATTCGGATGTAATCTGCTCCTGTGGTTTTACCGTACATGGTGCCGCGATTCACAAAGACTTTCCCTTCTTTCAGCAATTTCTCGGTCAGTTCATTGCCAGTCATGCCCGTTGCCCGAACATTCACCCAGACAAGGTATGTACCTTCCAAGTCAATGACCTCGAGTTGGGGGAGGTTGTCCTTGAAGAATGTTTTCAGTGCCTGGTAGTTCTCCCAGAGATAGACATTGAGTTGATCAATCCAATCCTCGCCCTCGTTGTAGGCTGCCTGCAGGGCGATCACACCGAACGGATTGACGTCGCACACCTCGTTGATATTGATGGCGCGGTCAATCTTTTGTCGGTCTTCTGCATTGCTGGTGATGATGTTGGCGATTTGTAATCCAGCAATATTGAACGATTTAGTGGGTGAATTGGTTGTGATGCAATTGTCCTGACACGCTTTGGAAACGGCGGCAAAGGGCGTGAACTCATGACCTGGCATGACGAGTTCGCAATGAATTTCGTCGGCTATTACCTTCACGCCATGCCTGAGACAGATATCGTTCATGCGGCTCAGCTCCTCTGGTGTCCACACTCGTCCGGCCGGATTGTGAGGGTTGCAGAGCAAGAACACTTTTGTCTTCTCATCTGCTGCCTGTCGCTCAAAGTCGTCAAAGTCGATTTCATACGAGTTGCCTTTGCGCACCAGCACATTTTCGGCGGTGGTGCAGCCATTGTTGCGGATAGACGAGAAGAAGCAATTGTATACCGGTGTCTGCACCAGCACCTTGTCTCCAGGCTCCGTTAGTGCCTTGATGATGGCCGAAATGGCTGGTACCACCCCAGATGTATAGATAATCCAATCGCGCTCGATGTGCCATTGGTGGCGCCTTTCAAACCACGAAATGATGCTCTCGTAATAGCTGTCAGGCACGATGGTGTAACCAAACACGCCATGCTCTACACGCTTTTTCAGTGCTTCAAGGATGCAGGGTGCAGCCTTGAAGTCCATGTCGGCCACCCACATGGGTATCACTCCCTCTTCTTTCGCCTCGTCCCATTTCACCGAGTTGGTGCCGCGGCGGTTCACAATCTCGTCAAAATCGTATTTCATCTTTATTTGTTGTTTGATGGTTTGTTGCGTACAATAATCTCGCAGTTGTTGGGTTGCAACACATGTTCGTCGATGGTCACCGAGCCGATGGCGTCGGCCACGATGCGTCCCGATGTGGGATTCTTGATGTTGGTCACCGCTCCGCGGATGTCGGCCACGAGGGTCGTCTCCTCAAACATGCGGTCGCAATCTGCCCCAAACGTACAGTTTTCCAAGACGAGGTCCTGGCAATAGCACAAAGGCTGCTCGCCCGTGATGTGGCAATTCACCAGTTTGAGATTTTTGGAGTGCCATCCGAGGAACTCACCGTTCAGCTCCGAATCGTACACCGTGACGTTCTCGGTTTCCCAGAACGAGTCCTTGGTAGTGATTTTGGCGTTGCGTATCACGGCGTCCTTCACATATTGAAACACGTATTTGCTGTCACTTTCCAATCCGTCTACATCCACATGGTTGCAGAACATGAAGGGATAGGTGCCGTCGTGCAGCTTCACGTTGCGCAGGGTAAGGTAATCTACCTTCCAAAAAGTTTCGTCGGCATCGTTGATCTGCACGTTAACCAGCTTCAGACCGTTCATTTCACGAAACAGTTTGGGCGCGTCAATAATGGTGTCGCTCATCACCATATCGTTGGAATACCATATCGCTGAGCGCGATCCGGTCTCAAAATAACAGTTGGTAATCACCGAGTGATCCACATGCCACCATGGATATTTGCCGATGAAGCGACAGTGGTCGGCCTCTATGTTGTGGCATTTTTTGATTCCCGACTCGCCCTCTGTAATCGTAACATCCTCCAGTCGTGTGTCGTGAATGCCGAAGAGCGGTCGTTCTCCTCCAAACTCTTTACCTTTTATCAATTCCATTTTCATCTATCATGTTTAGTTTCAAGTGCAAAGGTACTAATATTAAGCCGAATAGCCCCTGCACTCCTATTGTTTTCTTCCCGTGCGTGTTTGTCAGGAGAGATACAAATAAAAAGAAGGATGCAGCATCTTCACGGCTGCATCCTTCTGTGATAAGCGTTTGTCTGTCTGTTCAGACAACAGTGTTTAGAGATTCGGATTGATGCTCGACCATTCCGAGATAGCTGGAACGATGTTCAGTGTTACCAGCTCGTCGCGCATCTTGCACAAGTGCTCATAGCTGGCATCCAGCTTGGCATTCTCCTCATCTGTGCCCTGTGGAACCTCATAGTGTGCGCCCGTCTTGTCGAGGGTTGTCTTCATGGCCATCATGATATGGTCATATTTGTCAGTGCTTACATAGGTGCCGACGGGGAAACGGAACGGCTCACCGCCCATCACCGAGCGAATCATCTCTACCGACAGGTAGGCTGGGCTCTGGAAAGAAGAGCGTCCACGGAGCTCAATAATCTTGGCGCCACCCTTGGTTACGTCCTTCTTCATCTGCTCCCACTCCTCGTTGGTGAACTCGGGTGTGCCAATAATCTCTGTCAGGGGCTTGCCTGAAATGGTAACATGACTGCCATAAACGGCCATCTGCTCGCCGTGTCCACCATAGGTTGCGGCACCCTTCACCTCTGTTTGCATCACGTTGAACTTCTTTGCCAGTGCGCTCTGCAGGCGGGTAGAGTCAAGAGCTGCCAAGGTTGTAACCTGTGAAGGTTTCAAACCTGAATAAAGAAGCGTTACCAAACCAGTGAGGTCAGCTGGGTTAAAGATAATCACAACATGCTTCACATCGGGGCAGTACTTCTTGATGTCCTTACCCAAACCCTCGGCAATCTCGCAGTTACCTTTGAGCAAATCCTCACGTGTCATGCCTGCCTTGCGGGGAGCACCACCTGAAGAGATGATGTACTTGGCATCGGTGAAAGCCTCTTTAACGTCTGTTGTCGCAACGATGTTCACAGCATCGAAGCCACTCTGGCGCATTTCCTCAGCCACGCCCTCTGGTGAGAATACGTCATAAAGACAGATGTTGTTTGTAAGACCCATAGACAATGCTGTCTGAACCATGTTGGAACCAATCATTCCGGCTGCGCCGACGATGGTCAATTTTTCGTTTGTCAAAAATGCCATAATTTAATTTGAATATTTATAAATGTTACTATATATGTCCTATTGCTTGTGACCACAAAGTTAATAAAAAGTAGGAACATACTGGTCTTTAATTGCTTTTTAATTTGTTATTTATTCTAAAACTGGCTTTGTTTGTCATCCGTGCTTGACAATTTGAAGAATTTTATTTGTCGCTGTGCCAGCAAAAAACTATCTTTGCGATAGAATAAACAAAATAGAATGACTATGAAAACAGAGATTGCAGACCGACTTTCAGCATTGCGAGAGGTGATGAAACGTGAGCGACTGGCCGCGTTTATCTTTCCAAGTACCGACCCCCATAACAGCGAGTATGTGCCCGATCATTGGAAAGGGCGTGAGTGGATATCAGGTTTTGATGGCTCGGCCGGCGTGGCAGTCGTCACAATGAACCATGCTGCGCTGTGGACCGACTCGCGCTACTTCATCGCTGCGGCCAACCAACTGGCCGGAACGGAGTTCCAATTGATGAAGCAAGGCTTGCCCGAAACGCCCACCATAGCCGATTGGCTGGGTGCCGAACTCCAGCAAAGCGACAGTACCGAAATCGGTATGGACGGTCAGGTGAACGCACACCAATTTGTGATGCAGATGAAACAGGACATGCGTGATCGGGGAGGCATCACCATTCGGACGAATCTGGACCCACTGGCAATCATCTGGAAAGACCGTCCCGACATCCCGAAAGATACGGTGCAGATTCAGCCCTTGCGGTATGCAGGCGAGCGAACCGCTGACAAACTGACCCGCATTCGTCAGGCCCTGCGCCAACAACACGCCGATGGTACCCTGGTTTCTGCCCTCGATGACATTGCCTGGACACTGAACCTGCGCGGCACCGACGTGCATTGCAACCCCGTGTTCGTGGCCTACCTGCTGATTAGTACCACGAAAGCCACCCTATGCATCGACCCCGACAAGCTCACGCCCGACGTGAAAGCGTACCTGAAAGGTGAGGGCGTGGAGGTGAGCCGCTATGACCAGGTGAAGGATGTACTGGCTGGCTATGGCGAATATAACATCGCATTGGATCCGCAGCAGATCAATCATGACCTTTTTGAGAGGGTGAGCGGCCCCAAAATTCTTCCTCTTACCTGTCCCATCCCCCTATTGAAAGCAGTGAAAAACCAAGCCGAAATAGCAGGATTCCGTGCCGCCATGGTGCGTGATGGCGTGGCGATGGTTAAATTTCTGCGGTGGCTCAAGCCTGCCGTTGAGGCTGGTGGACAGACTGAGATGTCGCTTGATGAGAAGCTAACCGCTTTGCGTTCCGAGCAAGACCTGTTCAGGGGCGTATCCTTCGATACCATCGTGGGCTACGAGGAGCATGGCGCTATCGTGCACTACGAGGCCACACCCGCTACCGATGCGCCCATAGAGCCGCGGGGATTGGTGCTGATAGACAGCGGTGGGCAGTACCAGGACGGCACCACCGACATCACCCGAACCATCGCCTTGGGTGAGCTGACCGACGAACAGCGCCGCGTGTACACGCTGGTGTTGCGGGGACACATCCAACTGGAGCTGTGCAAATTCCCGTCGGGGGCATGTGGCTCGCAGCTCGACGCATTGGCCCGGCAGCCCATGTGGCGCGAGGGAATGAACTTCATGCATGGCACCGGGCATGGCGTGGGTAGCTATCTCAATGTACATGAGGGGCCTCACCAGATTCGTATGGAGTGGCGACCGGCGCCCTTGCTTGCCGGCATGACCGTTACTGATGAGCCGGGCATCTACATGGAGGGTAAGTTTGGCGTGCGAATAGAGAACACGTTGCTCGTCACCCCTTACAAAGAAACCCAGTTCGGCACGTTCCTACAATTCGAATCGCTCACGCTGGCACCCATCGACACCACGCCCATCCTCATGGACATGCTGCTCGAGGAGGAGAAGGCATGGCTCAACGCCTATCATGCCGAGGTGTACCGGCAGCTCTCACCCCATCTCTCGGATGAGGAGAACGAGTGGTTGGCTAAGGCAACGCAAGCAATCTGAAGCCCGCAGAAACACCGCTCTTTTGTCAATTTTGATTCCCTAAAAAAGGGTATGTCAAAAAGTTGATTCTAGAAAAAACAAGTCCAGTTTTGGCTCAAAATATGTGCTGTTTTCTTCTTTCCAGCCTCGTTTTTTGGCAATAGCCATGCTTTCGACTGCGAAAGGCATTGAGTTTGTTCTTCAAACTCGATGCCTTTCCGGTCTTAATCCATCGTTCTATAAGCCCAAAAGCATGTCTTTTCGCCCCTGTTTGTACACCCGTTTTTCGTAAACCGTTGACTGTCAATATTGTCATATTTTCAATATTTGCAACCAACTTACTTGTCGCTCGCAAATAAGCGCGTATTTCAGAGGTGTTTGTAAAGATTATTCGTATCCCGAATGCCGTTCGCTTAGTTTAATTAGTCGTCCCTTGAAAAGTAAATAACCTATTGATTATCAATAAAATAACCTTTCT
>CABQNT010000023.1:0-35480 GCA_902465605.1 uncultured Prevotella sp. | reverse complement strand
AGAAAGGTTATTTTATTGATAATCAATAGGTTATTTACTTTTCAAGGGACGACTAAATATACCTGTTAAAATTCTGCGTAAAGTCGGGCATCTGCACGTATGGGTCAGGACTAAGGAAACGGCCTAAGGCAGCATCATACAAGCGGGCATTCATATTAATAAGTCCGAATTGAGAAAGATGTTCATGACCAGTGTAACCACGACCCAAGAATAGTTCTGGTTCCTTTCCTGGCTCATATACCACTTGTGTGTTAGAATCACGCAGGCGCCCCCATGCATCATAACTCAATTCCTGCTTCAGGGTACCATCAGCATTGGCAATGTGAGTAATACTGCCAAGATAGTCACGGCAGATGTAATATATCTTCCAGCTACCATTTTCTTTGACATACACGGCTGGTGCACTGTAAGCATCGCCAGCAAGGTACAATCGTTCCACATTCTGCTGGGCGTCTATCTCATAACAGTTGTCGAGATAGTATCGTGTCAATAAAGGAGTAGAACCTTTCGCAATGTTCATTTTCACTCGGTTGCCCTCGGTATCATACACAAACGAGGCCGTTACCTCATTCTCCGTAATGCTGTTAGGCCGTTGAAAAGAAGTGTAACTTACCTGTTGCTCTCTGATGGGTACCGCTCCTCCCGTGGGTGAGAGTGCTGTTACCTGATAAGGCTTGGCAGTGTTGCCATAGGCCATACTACCCACACCTGGCATCTGTGTGATGTTGCCATTGGGAGCATAGGCTAGCTGTTGTTGCCCGATACAGCTCAGACGGTGTAGGGAGTCCGCCTGCACACTAATATGGAAAAGAGGTCTGACGATGATACCATCATTCAACATCACTATTGCTTTCAAATTAATCTTTGTTGTTCAAAGAATAACGTCAAGTCTTTTAAAAAACGTTCCTTATCAAAGTCCTTTATTTTTGCAGGATATTTTAAATTTCTAACTCTTTCCATGATAGACCTCGCTATCATTTTCTGTCCTTCTTCCGTATTGCTATTGATAAACTCCTCAAAGTCTAATTTGATCTTAAATGTAAGTGTTTTATATATATGCGTCTTGCCCAATGCGGAATCTAAACATATCATTCTATCTTGTACATACAAAGGTCTTTTCAAAGGAAAGAAGGCATCATACTTAGGATGTACACAGGTGATTCCGATCAGATACGTACAAACGTCATCTCCATAATTCCTATTTTTAAAATAGTCAATCATTTTGTGATCTAATTCTGTAAATTCTTTATCTTTTGTCGTCTTGTCAAATTCAACAGAGAATGTTTGTGCTAATGTCACTTCCATAATGTTATTATTATTTATCTGAAAATTTTATTTCCAGGAAGGAGGTGGCCATATTTGAAAACATAGCCATATATCATAATCTTCTCCTGAATTTTAATTTCTATTGTATTCCCGTAGAAGATAGGAAACATTTTTAATTTCTCTCTCTTATAAAATTCATCTGAATACCTTTGTTCTCCGACTATTGTCTCTCCATATTTCCACACGTCATCAGGTGCCATGTATACCGGACTGCCATGAAAATTCTTATAATATCCAGGTTCTATAGGACTGAGTTCATAAACAAAACCAGGCTTGAGTTCAAGATTTTTTTGCAGCCAATATTCTATTTCTTTTGTTTGTTTCCTAATTAGGGTCTGCTAATTTATTTCTTTCATACAGCCTTGTGGTGTGGGTAATACAGCCTCCATGCTGTCAAAAATGCGCATAATCCTCTTTTGGAAGGTCTTCAAGCCCGATTTTTCGAAAATGAGACAAAGAAGTCCCCTTAGGAACTTCATGATATTCTTAGCGAAGAAGCAAGCTCCTATCCAAGTGTCAGCCGTTTGGTCAAGTTTCGCTCGGATGTCGTCGGCTCGGTAAACTCTCTTGGTTGTTCCAAACGTGCCTTCTATCTCATTTCGCTCGCCGATGGCTCTCTTCTTATCCTCTGCGTGTGTGTCGTTCTCTTCCTTGGGAGGTCTGCCCAATGGACGGTTGTAGCAATTGACATGGCAGGACTTTATGTGCTTCCTATTCTCTTTCCCCAGATAGAGCTTGTCTTCCTGTATCTCCCTGGGCAGCATGCCAAAACGCTTTTTGTAGAGTTCAAGCTGCATGCCGAGATCGGATGATTCGTTATAGGCATCCCAGCTGACATGATCCACGTAGGTGCAACCGCTCACGATGCTGGCACCAACCTTTGCCCCGAACTCAACCTTGGCCTTTGCCTTGCCCCTGACGATGGGACGGAGATGCGGTTGGTAGATGCTGATGATGCGGTCGGCACATTTGCGGACATTCTGCTCGAACATCATTTTTGCTATTCATACATCTTGAAAGCTGCCTGAAGACACCTGTAGTCATGGCGGCTGAATCAAGCAAGAAGTGTGCTTGACTGTTTGCCCGGGAAATCAAGAAACAGCTGAAAGTCTGCCTGCAGGCATCGTATCTGGATTAGTTTTGTCTTGTCAATGAGTTTCTTCCCCTTGCGTTTCTTCTTAATCAGTCCGATGCAGACCTGGCGGGCTTCCGTGCAGTGGGTCTGGGGCTTCTTCACCTTGTGGCGTGCGCAGAACTTGTCAAGCAGGCGGTCTATCAGCCTGCTGCCGTCCTCCAACAGGTTGGAATCCGTTGGATAGCGTACCTCGGCGTCGCAGCATGTGGCGTCAATCTTCATCGTACCGCCGTGATCGTTGCCGTCCTCGTCGGTGTTTTCCTTCTTCGGCTTGCTCCCGTCCGTTTCCGCCAGCATCAGGGTCAGCATGTTGAAGAAGTCATGATCGAGTCGCTTGCGGACAAGGACGAACAACTCTGGAACGAATACCGGCTTTTCCGTAAACTTCTCAAGCCCCAAGCAGGTACTGCATGTAGGGGTTCTCCTGAATGGCTTGGATGGTCTTCTCAACGCTCAGTTTTTCCAGTTACTGTGGCAAATATAAGAGTTCGCTCGGTATACTTTGTTCTGTAACGTTTCTTGCTGAATAGCCTACGTCTAAAGTTTGTCCCATATAGTCTTCAAAGTATTGAACCTCAATTTCATGGAAGCCTGGCTCGAGAGCCACTTTTCCTTCAGCTCTTCGAGCACTGTGTCCGCCATCGTTGTCAACAACCACTTGGTTATCAATCAATAACTTGCTGCCGTCGTCTGAATAAGTGTAGAAGCGATATACGCCACGTTCTTTTATTTGGATGTATGCTCGGAAGATATAAGCAAAATGGTCGTTTTGTTTTGCGTTGTTGATAGAGAAGTTTTTCATGGTTCCACTCTCTACCTTTTTCAAAGTGTGAATGTTTTTGGTGTGCTTAATCTTACCTTCAAAATACGTGTATGCTACCCCCTGCTTGGATGGCTTGACTGGTTTTGCTGGCAGATAGTTCATGATTCGTTCATCTTTCGATGTGAGTGCAGACGGATAGTAAAAAGTGTCCTCTTTCTTGTTGGCTGTCCGTACCCATGTGTCAAATTTGCGCTGACCTTCGTAAAGCTCGATAATTCTACCGCCACGGTCTACTTTTCCATACGCATCCAGACCACTCACACGGCCATAACCAAGGGCAATATCGTATTCCATGCCGATGAAATCGTTATCGTGGTCGTGTCCACAAAACACGCCCATTACATCTTTCATGTCGATGAAGGAAGCAAACATGCCCGAATTGATATTGGATGAACAAACCTCACCGTCGCCATAGCCCCCCAAGTAGTCGTTGCGAGCCACTACATGCTTGAACTCTACCAGCGGTATATGGAAGAAAGCAAGTGCTGGAAGTGGCTTGTTACCATTGGTTTGGGTATATTTCTTACTATCTGTCTGATACCATTGTATTTGGTCAAAGTGTATCCAATCGTATGCCCCATACTCTTTGATTGGCGGATAGTCGTTGGAGTCAATGCAATAAATCAAGGCTGCTGGTTGGTTGCTGCTCTTATTTGAAGAATAAATAGGAATAGAACAGTTGCCATACCCCGTGATGTTGGCTGCCCCTATACCTCCTGCGTAATAGGGAGAAGCTGTAAGCTGTTGGTATATTTCTTTTTTACTCATCACCTCGGCATCATGGTTACCCATTACAACCACAAAAGGCAGATGAGAATTTTCAAAGATTTGGATGATTGATTTCCAACCTTCGTCAGCAGGTTGTTCGGTTACAATGTCGCCTGTAAGAATGGCGATGTCGGGCTTTTCAGTTTGTATGACTTTCTGAATGATTGCTGAAGTTTGTTTGCAATTAGCTGATTTCGCATTCCAGTGAATGTCTGTAAATTGAGCTATCCTAAACTTTCCGTCATGGAAACGGAATGAGTGTTGACTCCATGTGTTAAAAGTGGTTAGGAATGTCAGTAGCAATGACAAGAAAAGTGACTTTTTCATTATTTGTAAGAATGGATAAATGAATAAATTTTATAATTGGGCAGCACCTAAAATATTACTGTCTTTAAGCTTAGAAAAGATGATTTGAACAGCTTGAGATTCTTTCGGAAACAAGAATTTTTCGTGCATTGATTCATACATTGATTGCTCAAAGAGAGGGTGTGACAAAGAGATTCCGCCTCCGATGATAATGGCTTCAGGGTTGTATGCGTACAGAATTACTTGCAATAACTTTCCTAAATGAAAGCCCAATTCTTGCCATTTTTCGAGTGCTGCTTGGTCTCCTTGTGTAGCTTTTAGTGCTTCTTGTTGCCCCGTTGTGTGCCATTTGTTGAACAACTGACTGCTGGTGTAGTCTTCGTAGATGCTATCCAAATAAGGAATACAGCCGATTTCGCCAGCACCTGTATGAACTCCTCGGTACACCTCATTGTTGATAACGATGCCAGCACCGATACCTGTTCCCAAAGTGATGCCTACAAAGTCTCTGAAAGGTTGCCCCGCTCCCAGCACATTCTCTGCAGCAACAAAGCAATTCACGTCATTGTCCACTCTTGTTTCCAAGTTAAAGCGTTGTTCAAGAATATCTTTTAGATGTACCTCTGTCCACGAGGGTATGTTTTGTACGTGGTAAACAATGCCCTTCTTGTAATCTACAATGGAGGGTACTGCTATGCCTATGCGTTCAACTGATGACTGGTTGAGCCGTGTTATCATTTGTGCAATTTGCTCTAACACTTCATTTTGCGTTCCGTTGGCAAGGCATGGCTCTTGTAGAAAGGCCTCAATTTGCCCATTTCTTACTCTCGCAGCTCTAAGATTGGTGCCACCAAGGTCGATGGCTATACGTGTTGTCATTGTTTGATACATGCTTGGTTTTCAATAAAGTGTTAGAGAGAATGTTTACCAACCCCAACCTGTTGCTCTATTTTTTTGTCACTCCAAAGTAAGATGACTTTAAAGGGAACGTTCGTTTGAATCGTGACTTTAGGTTTCTCCTCTTTGGAGTTTCGTTTTTGTACTTTGAAGGAAATAAGTCCATCCTGACCATAGGGATACTTATCAATACCATAAGCATCTAACAGGTTGACATCCAGTGTAATGGTGTTCTGTTCATGGTTAGTTCGAATGCCAAAGATGTATTCTATGAGTTCGGCAATGGGAGGAAGCCCTGTCCAACCCACAAAGTCCTTGCGAGCCATGAAGCCAGGATTATTACTTTCAGGTGCATAATACTCAAAGAAAGTACCCGTCTTCTTGTACACCTCCAGTACGTTGTTATAATGATTCATGGTAATATCCCATGCCAACTGTCGGTATCCTTTGTCTATGAGCCCAGAGATGATCATGTAATTGGTGCCTGGCCATACGCCTCCAACCCAATAACGCCCATTAGCTTTGTATTTAGGATGACTATGTGAGAGGGAAGGGACGCGATGCGGACGGTTGAACTTCGTGGTATCGGTCAAGTGAGCAACCAGCTTATCCAACCGTTCTTTGGACAACACGTCGGTATGTAGCGCCCAATAGGCATAGATGCCTTGTGCAGTACTAAGGCTGTTGTCTGCGTATTGGTCATAGAGAAAGCCATCTTTGTCGCTCCACATGTTGTCGTTAATGTATTGTGAAAGGTGCTTTATGTCATCTTCGAAGGTTTCTATCTCTTGCCAACGTTCCAAGTAGAAACCCATTTTCAACAAAATCTTAGCCACCATAATTTGTTGCAGGCAGGCATCTAACCATATCATGTGCCCATGACTGTAGATGGTGTTGTATCCGTCTTGTACCCGCGGCATATTATCCATGCCCGTTCCCCAACCGCTCGACCAATAAGTGCCATTGCGCCAAGTACGGTTTAGCTTTAACCATTTGTAGTATGCCGCCAATACAGGGAAGACCTTGTTGAGCCGATTATCATCGCCAAACTGCGTATAATACAGCCATTCGGACCATGGCAGAATATTGGGACCCGTGCTGGTAGGGTCGTATCGGCCGAAACAATCGCTACCATCGGCACGTATCTCTCTACAAATAAAGCCATCGGGATGTTGCTTGGCATAAAAGTTATCTAAGCTTTTCTGAAATGGGAAGAAGTTTTTACCATATCGACAGAACATTGTGATAAAGGCATTGTCCCACATAAAGATGTTTCCGTTGTAGGCTGGAGCGATATAACTGGTTACAAATCCTGAGTCATCTAACGGCTGACAGATGTTTTTAATCCCTATCTCCCATGCCTTCCAATACATCTCTATTTCCTTGTTGTGCCCTTCCCAATAGGGAGATGGCAACACTTTTTTGGCTTGTGCAAAGGTTCCCGGCTGGGTCTTCTCAACCTTAGCCGTACGAAAACTGTTCTCTGCCACTAACGTTTCCATGACGTAGGTGTTCTTGTAAGGAAGTTTGTACAGAGGAGAACCCGACGATATTAGGTTTTGCGCCATCATGTTCAGTGGCGACATGATACCGAGGGAGAGAAGAACTTGTAATGTTTTTTTTAGCATGATGGATGATGTAAGCATTGATAAGTTGTTTTGTAAAAGAAGGCGTCAGTAGTATATGCTGCGAATTTTGTATTTAGTGTGACTGGTTGTCGTAATGTGTTTGTAGTCAGTAGGTTTCTCGTTGAATTGTCAACTCATTGAGATAAGGCTGCAAAGTCATGCAGATTGAACTGTTAACCCCATGCTTTTGTCGCCTAAACCCCATGCTTTCGTCGCATTCACTCAAGGGGATGAGTCTGGGACTATGTTTTCCTGCATGCGTATAAAGCGTTTTTGCATGTTTCCGGTTCATGGTTTGTCGTTTTTTTTCAGACATTACAAGTCTTTCTGTGTTGACAGGCTTCAGAGGAAAATTGTGCAAGCCACAATTATAGTCGCATCAGTTTTTTAATCTTCCAGAAGATTTCTGTATTGTCCATGAATCCAGTAAACTCTTCTGCACCAGGGCCGAAAGCGTATACGGGAACCATAACGCCAGTGTGACCAGTGCTTGCAAATTTTGCTTCAATGCGTCCAGTTGCTAAGTCACCCCCGTGTAAAGTAAGACCTCCTGTTTCATGGTCAGCAGTTACGACAACTAATGTTTCACCATCTTTGGCAGCCCATTTCATGACTTCACCGATGGTACGGTCAAAGTCGTGTAGTTCTTTCATGAGCATATCCAGTTGGTTAAAATGTCCATAGTCGTCTAATTGTGACCCTTCAACCATCATGAAAAAGCCGTTCTTGTTTTGATACATCAAGCTGATGCCTTTCATGGTAGCGCGAGCAAGCAAGCCCCCACGCTCATCAGGCAGAGGAGTGTCCACCTCGTAAGGCACGCAGAACACCTTTCCGCTTTCCCATTTTTCTAATTCCTCCCACGTCCTGGCAATGTAGTAACCTTGATTTTTCAGCTCTTCGAAGATGTTGCGTCCGTCTTTCCTGTTTGTGAAATATTTGGCTCCACCACCAAAAGCAAAGTCAAGGCCACTGGTTGGATAGTCGGCTACGATTTCCTGTTCGTTGTCCCTGTTAATGTTATGGCAGCAAAAGTCGGCAGGCGTGGCATCCCACAAGCGGCATGTCACTGCAATTCCCGCATCTTTGCCTTTTCGTTTTGCAAGATCTATGATTGTTGTAAGCGGTTTCCCCTCTGGGTCAACCCCTACGGCATGGTATTTCGTTTTGTGTCCTGTTGCCAATGCGGTACCACCTGCGCCCGAGTCGGTGATGAGCTTATCGGTGCAATGGGTAGCCGACAGTCCAATGTATTGTGCATTGTCGAGCCATAAACGTCCTCGATTGCACACCCAAGCGGCATAGACGTCCATCAGCGACATGCCGTCGCCTACCATTAAGATAACATTTTTTACTTTCTTACCTTTGGGAGCCTTGAGCTTTTCTACCTTGTATGGATGCTCCATGGTGTATGTTTGCATGTTGGTATTTTGTGCAAACAAGCCCGAGTAAGAGTTTACTAATAGTGCTACTAATAGCAGAATTTGACGTTTCATTTAATATTATTTCTTAGAATTACAAAAGTACAAAATATTTATAAAAATAGTCTATCCTTTTTTGGGGAAAGGATAGACTATCTTCTATATTAACGATGGACAGAATTAGTTGTATCTCTCATTTTGCTTTAATTGCCCATTCGATTCAGTGATCGCCTTACTTGGATATGGGAACACAATGAGGTGGTCGTCGTAAGAAGTAATCCTATCCTGATTATCTGCATAAGGTACAATCTCAAAGGATGACTCAGGATTAGAACGATCCTTGTACTTACGAACACGAGGTTGACTTGTCAATGCTTTGGCTGTAACGTCTTTGAGCTCTGGACAGCTCTTGTGCCAGCGTTTTAAGTCATAGAGAGCATCGTAAAACTCAAAGGTAAGTTCGCATCTTCGTTCGTGATAGATATCCATCATTGTAGGATTGTGGTCGAGTGAGGCGAGGTTTGAGCGATTGCGCACCTTATTAATATCCTTGGCGGCAGCAGCTGCGTTGCCCATCATGATGTTGGCTTCTGCACGGAACAGATACATTTCTGCCATACGAATTAACGGGAACATGATACGAGTAGTGGGCCAGTTACCGTTGCCACTAACCATTCCTTTCTTTACACAGTCTTCTGGTTCGAATGCTTGCATGTACTTGTTGCACATGAAGCCCGCTTCTATGTCAGATGCAGAAAAGAATTTTCTGGTTTCTCCAAAGAATTTGAACTCTTGATTGTACTCTAACAGAGTACGTTTCAAGCGTACGTTGTCTTTGCCGTCTTTCATCAACTCTTCGTAGATCTCGTATGAGGGCTTGTTTTGTCCCCATCCGTTATAGACACCCCATGCTTTATTTTCCAAAACAACGCCTGTAAATTCAATACCACCAGGTGTTTGACCGCCATAGCCAGGCACACCCCATAGATATTCTTTACCATAGAATTTGCTCATGTCTGAGGTAAACACCTCATCATAGGTAGAAGCAAGACCGCGTCCATATTTGTTTTCCAGTTCATCAACACAAGCAACAACTTGTTTCCATTGCGACTTGTCCCAGCAAGCCCAATATGCGTAAGTCTTTGCCTTGTATGCTACACAAGCAGCTTGGTGTGCACGACCCTTATTGTTGTCATCGTATTGATCAACGGTAGGAAGATATTGAATGGCTTTGTCCATGTCTTCAATAATCATCTTGTAATCGTCCATGACCGTTGCACTTTGCTTTGGAATGCTGTTGTCATAGCCATTTTCAAAATCTTCGTAGCGTACAAATGGCACACCCTGTTTATCAGTACCATAGCGGTATGCGATATAGAAGTGGCACATTCCACGTACAAACAAAGCTTCACCTAACGAGCGGCTCTCTACTGGAGTCAATTTGGTTTGTTTTTCCTTGTTCAGTAACTTTACAATGACCCAGTTGGCTCTTGCCATTTGGTTGTAAAATTGCTCGAAAGTGTCTCTTAGCGGACTTTCGTCACCGCTGTATTTCAAGGTTGCTAACGTGCCATAGCCTCGTGTGCGTCCCCATACAACATCCTGACCGCCGCCTTGTTCCCAGAAGAATTCACGACCAAAAACATTCTCTTGGTGCAACCTTCCGTACAACATGTCAATGGCATCAACGGCTTGTTGGTCATTGACAAAATAGTTTTCTGTTGTTGGCTTTCCCTCTGGCTGTACGTCAAGAAAGTCGCTGCACGATGTAAAAGTCACAGCAGCTACAACAGTGATAATTGAAATATATTTTTTCATAATGATAAAATTCTTAGCTGTTTGGTTTTAATATGTAATCTTTACACCTAATGAAAGTACTCTTGACAGAGGATATTTCATCGTGTCAAAGCCACCCACCTCTGGGTCCATGCCCGAATACTTGGTGATGGTGAAAAGATTCTCTGCGCTGAAATATACGTAGAGCGAGCTTTTACGATCGTTCAGGTGTCCCCATTTCTGGATAAAGTCTGTAAAGTCGTATCCTATGGTTAGGTTCTTTAAGCGCAAGTAGGATGCATCTTCCAAGTACCAGTCCGAAGAAGTTGTGAAGTTACCGTTAGGATCGTTCTTCGAAATACGTGGAATATCGCTTCCTTTGTTTTCAGGAGACCACGCATCCAGTATCTTGTTCCAGCGGTTGAAGTTACCCTCTGTGTCACTCAGTGTAAGGTACTTTCCTACAAAGAGTGCCTGTGCGCCAGACACACCTTGGAACATAGCACTTACAGATAGTCCTTTCCAATTAAATCCTGCTGTGAGTGCATAGGTAGTCTTTGGCATAGAACTACCACAATATTGCCGGTCTTTGTCGTCAATCTTCCCATCGTTGTTGGCATCAACAAACTTCAAATCACCAGCTTTAGCATTGGGTTGTATGCGTTTACCATCTTTGTCAACGTATGCTGCAGCTTCTTCATCACTTTGGAAAATACCGTCTGTCTTAATGAGGTGGAACGAGTTAAGAGCTTGTCCTTGCGTTGTCTGGAAAAGATTTGTGAGGTTTTTGAAATCATTATGTCCATAAACGTCACCTACCCAGATGCCAGGATTACCTTTCTCATCATAAGTACCAGTGTCGGTAACACGGTTTTTCAGCCATGCAAAGTTGCCATTGATATAATAAGAGAAATCTTTATTCACTTGATCGTTCCATGCGGCTTGCACTTCCACACCTTCGTTCTTAACTTCTCCTAAGTTAACAAGCATGGCATCAAGTCCAATTGTCGAGGGCCAACCTACAGATTGTTGTTGTATAAGATTGTAGGTGCGCTTGTTGAAATAGTCAAATCCTAAAGACAGTCTGTTGTTGAACATGGTTGCATCCAAACCTAAATCCCACTGCTCGGATGTTTCCCAAGTCAACGATGGATTCAATGCTGTACCATTGTATATGAGGGTTCCCCATAAGGTGTTACTTGTAACGCCGTACTGTGCACCTTCTGACCATACAGATGATGACAGTTGGGCAGCTTTGTAGCCATAGCCAATGGAGCCAAGATTACCAACACGTCCCCAAGAAGCACGAAGTTTCAGTAAGTTTAGATTTTTATTTTTAGGGAACCAGCTTTCATTTGAGATTTTCCATGCACCTGTAAAAGCGGGGAAGTCGCCATAGTTATTATCCTTAGGCAGACGACCTGCGTAATCTCTACGCCATGATGCCGTTAGGAAATAACGATCATCGTACGAATAAGAAGCACGTGCAATGCAAGCTACGTTTGCATCAGGACCAATGAGATAGTCGTCTGGTGTAGTTGTTCCAGCGTATGCCAAATATTGAAGAGCAGGAGTTTCGTCCGAGAAACCACGTGCATTCACACTAACACCTCGTTGTACTAACTTGTTGGCTGTTGTAGATAACAAAAGCCCCAGGTTGTGTTTTCCAAAGGAATTATCGTAAGTCAGTGTATTTTCTGTCATCCATTTTTTATATCTGTAAGCCGATTCGTTCATCTCGTTAAAGAGTTGTGGCTTTCCAGATTCAGGACGCATAGGGTTGAACTCCTTATAGAAGTTGTTTTCAATGTTGAAAGAAAATCTGCTGGTAAACTTCAATCCTGGAACAATGTCATGGAGTTGTAGTGAGGTGGTTGACCACATATCACTCGTTTTGTTATATGCATTGCTGGCACATAGTATGCGCACTGGGTTGATGGCATCACCATGGATGTCGGTGTAACCGTTACCAGGCTCTGAAACGCCACCATAAGTTCCGTCTGGATTGTAAACACTGGCACTCGAAGGCATGTGTAATGCGTTCATAATGACACCACCTTCAGGGTTTGCAGTATTGGCTCCGCGCATTTGCAAGTTGCGCCAAGTGAAGTCCTCGGTAATGGTTATCCACTTGTTAATGTCGAACTGACCGTTATAATGTATGGTGTGCCTCTTGTTGAATGTGCCAATCAATACACCGTCATCGCCGTCATAGGCATAACTCAACCGATTTCTTGCCGAGGAAGTACCTGTGTTGATAACCACGTTGTGTCTTTGGTAGAAAGCATTTCTAAATACCTCGTCCATCCAGTCTGTACGATTGGTGGCGATATAAGGATTCACTTTTGTATCCCAGCCAATAGGAGTATCCAGTCCTGCTGCCTTATACGAGATATTAGCCAGCTTGATTTGCTCTTCTGCAGTGAGTGCTTTAGGCAGGTTAGTAGCTTGTCTGAAACCATATAAGCCATCATAGCTCAAGCTCACTTTTCCTTCTTTGGCTTTCTTGGTTGTTACCAACACACAGCCTCCAGCTCCCGATTGTGCACCATAGATGGCTGCCGATGCAGCATCTTTCAGTACAACAATTGACTCTATGTCATTCATAGAAGGAATAGGAGCGCCAGGGATGCCGTCTACTACCCACAGCACATTGTCGCCATTCATGGAGCCTTGTCCGCGAATAACAATGTTTGGTGCAGAAGTAGGGTCACCTCCATTGGCTGTAATAGTAACACCTGCCAACTGACCTTGCAGCATACCCTCCGTAGAGCTGACTGGACGAACGGATAGTTTATCCGCATTATTAATCACACCTACAGAGGCAGAAAGGTCTTGTTTGCGTTGACCAGCACCGTAACCTAATACAACCACCTCATCGAGGGAGGCACGATCTTCTGCCAAAACAATATTTAAGTTATTGCTAACTACTGTTATCTTTTTTGTAACATACCCGATAGATGAGATTTGCAGTTCTGCATTTCTTGCAACGCTGAGTGTAAATTTACCATTTACGTCTGTGACAGTACCGTCGCCACTACCTACAATTTTAATGGTAGCACCAATAACTGGTTCTCCATTAGTATCGGTTACGGTACCTGTAATGTGGTCAGCTTTCTGCTGGCTCATCTCTACCTTGTTTGCATTTGCATTATATGCAGATGCCATAGCAGGCAAACAGAGTGTCAATGCCGTTAAAGCGGTGACTTTGAACAGCTTGTTTTTGTTGCCTACTGAAAAAATAAACTTCTTCATGCAGTTGAAATTAATAGTGATAGTATAATTGTTTTAGATTTCTCTTTTTGCCATGCAAAGGTAATTAGCGTAGCTTATATTTTTAGCATAAGTGGGTAAAAATAGATACGGTTCTTGTTCTTTTCATAGTTTTGTAATCTATTTGTAATAAATGAGTTGCTTGTATTTCTCTTTTATTATTGAAAACTTCTTATTAGATTTTAAGATCTTTGGTTCAATATTACAAATTTAATACTTTTTTATTGAACATAGATACGTATTTGCGTATTTTAATATTGAAAATGCGCAAACACATCAAATAACACATGGCTCATTCATTGAAAGATGATATTTTTGCAACGAAAAGCCTCCAAAAGGCAGTATATATACCATTGGTGGCACGCTGTAAAGAAGGATAATAGATGCTGAATTTTCTTTCTGTGTTTTGATAAAAGGACTAATATATGTTAATTATGCCTTCGTCACCGTGAACAGCGACATCGTTTGGAAGAAAAAAGTAGAGGGCTGGCCCGACTACACCTGGCGTGGCACTCAGATACTGCGCGCCGACAAGCCAGACGGTCCGTTTCTGCCACTGTCAACACATCAACAGACGCCACTCGACGAGATGGCGCTTGATGGGACATTGTGGGTGGAAGATGGCGTTCCCTACATGGTGTACTGCCATGAGTGGGTGCAACTGGGTGACGGAGCCGTGAACGTAATACGTCTTTCGCCCGACCTCTCAAAAGCTGTGGGTGCACCACAGATGCTTTTCCGCGGCTCGGCTGCGCCATGGGCAACCAGTACGAGCATGGAAGAAAAAGGACTGCCAATCTCTATCATCACCGACGGCTGTTATCTCTATCGCACACGCACTGGCAAGCTGCTCATGATATGGTCGAGTTATCACAAGGGCGAATACACAATGGGCATCGCCGAATCGGTTACAGGCAAGATAGCTGGGCCGTGGAAGCAACAGCCCGAACCCATCTACCGCAACGATGGCGGGCATGGCATGCTCTTCCGTACCTTCAGTGGACAGCTCTGCCTTACGCTGCATCAACCTAACAAAAGTGAAGAACGGGTACACATCTTCAAGGTAGACGACCTTGGCAACACGCTGCGACTTGGCGCTGAAATTGAACAGGAATAAAGGTTGCAGTAATAAGACAGCTGTTCAGCTGTAAAAGTCAAATAGTATTGTATGTACTAAATGGTATTGAAAACCCAAAAACATATCGTCTAGAGCGATGCTCTGGACGATATGTTTTTGGCCTTTTACCCAGCGTCTCCTTGTATCGTTTTCCAACAATGTAAGGACGTGTACTGTTTTCTTGCATCTGGGCACGATTATTCGCCGTGCTCAACAACCCATCATCACAGTAAGCCCAACACTCAAGGAAAAGGAACGTTTTGCGAAATTACACTTTAATTTATTTTCATAGTGAAGCCACCACCTGGAGCCAGGTGCACGGTGAGCTGTTTGTTGGATGGGATGCTGATGGTTTTTCTTCACATAATCTTGTGCGAACGAGTTTGTGATATTGCAACGTCCACCACCAATAACGGCAATACTGAGCATGTTTATTCGCACTTATAGGTCGTCTTCAATGGCTGTACTCTTAGCGTATGCCGTACTTTTCGCCTCAAAGAAGTCGGTCTTTACCATGTTCGGGTCAGAATATTGCGCTACCCATTTCATGTCTTCGGGTTCTTTTTGATTGTCCTCATACAGATAATCAAAGCCCAAGCTGTGCCAACGCAGGTTTCCCAGATAGTGAATGTAGTCTGTCACCATTTGCGCATTGAGCCCTTGAATGTCGTTTCCAATCACGTATTGTCCCCATGCAATCTCCTGACGAACGCCCTCTCGCATCATCTCTTCGTACACTTTCACCTTTTCGGGCGTAAACATTTCGGGCTCTTCTTTTTTCAATTCTTTGATAATGTTTCTGAACAACCACAGGTGAGTGTTCTCGTCACGGTTGATGTAGCGTATCTCTTGCGCCGACCCAGACATCTTTCCGTTGCGACTGAGATTGTAGAAAAACATAAAACCACTGTAAAAGTAGATGCCTTCCAAGATGAAATTGGCAATACAGGTCTTCATCAGTGCATACAAATCTTGCTTTTCATGAAACTCATTATAGCAATTTCCGATGAAGGTGTTGCGCCTTAACAGATGCTCATCTGTTTTCCATTGATACAGAATGTCATTGCGTTGCTCGGGACTGCATATCGTGTCGAGCATGTAACTGTAACTCTGACTGTGCACACACTCTTGAAAAGCCTGTATGTGGAGGCATAGGTTTACCTCGTTGGCTGTGATGTATTCGCACAACGAAGGCAGGTTGTTGCTTTGAAGGGAGTCAAGAAAAACCAAGAAACTCAATATCTTGTCATAGGCTGTGCGCTCGGCTTTGTCCAGTCGTGGATAATCTTTTGTGTCCTGGGTGAGGTTGATTTCTTCAGGAATCCAAAAGTTGTTCATGGCCTGTCTGTACCAGTCGCTTGCCCATTGATATTTCATGTTGTTGAAATCATTGAGATTGGTGGTGTTTCCCCCAATCATTCTTCTCAATCGTAGGTCTGTATCTCCGTTTGGATTGAATAGCGAATTGCGCTTTAATTGTGTCATGTTTTTTTTAGTTTACGAGTTGATAGTTTACAAGTTTACGAGTTGATAGTCTGTTTTTTACCTTACCAATTGTCATTACATCAATTCTGTTTCGGGCTTATGAGGCGCAGCTTTCACACTCTTCTACCTCTAACGATTTACTTCGGATATAGTAGATGGTTTTCACACCGCAGTGCCAAGCCAAGGTGTACAGTCCCAACAGTTGCCGCATGGTATAATTATTGGTGATGTATAGGTTGACACTTTGTGCTTGGTCAATGTGTTTCTGTCTTATTCCCGCGGCTCTCATGCTCCACGATTGATCTATCAGGTATGCGCTTTTGTATACCCAATAGGTTTTATCCGATAAGCTTGGAGCTACTCGAGGCAGCATGGCACCCTTCTTCTCTTCTAAGAAGAACCGTTTCATCACAGGGTCTACGCCTGCCGTGGTGGCTGCTATGATGCTGGTACTGCTGGTGGGTGCGATGGCTAAGAGGTAGGCGTTGCGCATGCCCTGCTGACATACTTTCTTGGCAAGTGCTTGCCATTCGGGCGATGTATATTGTCGTTTGGTGAAGTATTCGCCTGTTTGCCAGTCGCTACCCTCAAAGTATTTGTAGCTTCCCTTTTGTTTTGCAATGTCCGAACTGGCTTCAATAGCCAAACGATTGATGCGTTCGAACACTTTATCTACGAACGACAGATGCTCTTCGCTTTCCCATTTGATGCCCCTTATGGCCAGCGCATGATGATAACCACTTACGCCCAAGCCGATGCTTCGATAGGTGCGGTTGGTAATTTTTGCGAAAGGAAGAGGGTAAAAGTTCAGGTCTATCACGTTATCCAAGGCTCTTACTACACTTGATACCACCTCTCTCATCTCTGTTTCGTCTTCCAGTTTCAGGTGTCCCAGCGACAAACTGGCAAGGTTGCACACCACAAAGTCGCCCGGTTTCACGGTTCTTACCACTACGGTGTCGCCCTCTTCGGTGCGTATCTCGTTAGATACTTCCTCTATCTGCGACATGTTTTGTGCTATCTCCGTGCAGAGGTTAGAGCAGTAAATGATGCCTTTGTGGTGATTGGGGTTGGCTCTGTTCACCGTGTCTCTGTTAAAGGTGAAGGGAGTACCTGTCTCTACAGCCGATCGAAGGATAAGGCGTACAATCTCTTTAATGGGCATGATGCGTCGAGAGATGGTGGTGTCTGCCACGCAATCCCAATAGCGTTTCTCCCACTCCTCACCATAATAGTCTTCCAAGTTATACCCCTTAGCCGTCATCACCTCATTGGGACAGAACATATACCAATCTTGGTTGAGGTTTTCTTCTGCCATTTTCCAAAACAAGTCGGGGTAACAAACGGCGGGAAAGATGTCGTGTGCCTTCATCCTGTCATCGCCATTGTTGGTGCGAAGTTGTAGAAATTCGGGTAAATCCTTATGCCACACGTCCAGATAAACAGCCACAGCACCCTGTCTAACGCCTAACTGATCGACGGCAACGGCAGTGTCGTTTACCAGTTTCATCCAGCGAATAACGCCACCTGCGGCACCCTTGAAGCCTCTTATCCTGCCGCCTGCGGCGCGCACCTTACCAAAGTAAAGTCCCATGCCACCGCCAAACTTGCTCACTTGCGCAAAGTTGTCTATACTTCGATAGATGCCTTCCAAACTGTCGGGAACGGTATCAATGAAGCAACTTGACAGTTGGTGAAACGGTTTGCGCGCATTGGAAAGGGTGGGGGTTGCCATGGTTACTTGCAGTTTGCTCAGCATATTGTAAAAGCGTTGCACCCACATCATGCGGTCTTGTGGCTCGTTCATCGCCAGATGCAAGGCTATTCCTAAGAACATTTCTTGCACACTTTCAATGGGATTGTTATCAAAATTACGAATCACATAACGTTTGATGAGCAGTTCCAGTCCCGAGTAGTTGAGCAAGTGGTTGCGACTGGCATCCATAAATGTTGCCGCTTGTTCTATTTCGGCTTTGCTGTATTGTTGCAAGATATATGCGCCATAAAGATTCCTGTCTGTCAAGAACTTCATCTTGTCATACAGTGACATAAGTCCCTCACTGTCTTCAAAGCGTGCGATGCGTTTGTTGAGCTGGTAATTGAGCAGTCGAGCCGCAATGAATTCCCATTCTGGAGCCTCTTGTGTGGTAAGCTCTACCGCAGCCTTGATAAGCGCATCCATGCGTTCGGTGGCGGTCATACCCGCCTTGCTGAAGCTGGCATACTTGTCAATGAGCAGCAATATACTATATTCTTTGTCTGTAAAGTCTGCGGCAATGTTTTTCAATACCTCTGTGATATGCTCGTCTTGCAAATCCTCGGCGATGCGTCTGTAAGTACGGCGTATCTCAGTTCGCTGCCATCTGAATAGGATAAAACTCTTTGCTTCGGCGTAATAACCGTTTTTCATCAGCGCCTTTTCCACCTCATCCTGAATACTCTCCACATTTTGTTTGATGTGGTTGGTACAAACAATATCTTCTACTGATTGTACCATTTGGTAGATGGTGGCATCGTCTATCTCGTGTTTCGTACTGATAAAGCTCTTCTTAATGGCCGTAGCAATCTTCTCTTTGTCATATTGCTCGGTTGAGCCGTTACGCTTAGTAATATCCATTGATTTTTATAATAAGGAGTAAGAGTTGTAATGTTGTTTCTGCAAAGTTAATGAAATGCGTTAGAACAAAAAATTATATCTTGTACTTTTTACGAGGGGGCACGATTATTCGCCGTACTCATCAACTCGTCATCAAAGTTTGTCTAACACTCTAAGAAAAGGAACGCTGTGAGAGATCTCTCTTTAATTCATTTTCATGGTGAAGCCACCACCTGGAGCCAAATGCACGGTGAACTGCTTGTTGGATGGGATGCTGATGGTTTTCTTCACATAATCTTGCGCGAACTTGGTGGCATTGGCGCCATCAAAATAAGCTTCCGCACGGGTGGGAATGTCACCCAGCGGAGAGAGGTCGATTGTGAGATCGCGCGCCGTCCTGTTGTTGATAACACCGACATACCAGGTGTTACCGCTTCGGCGCGCCATGGCCACATACTCACCCACCTTGCTGGTCAAGGCTATAGATTGATCCCATACCACAGGAATCTTGGCAATGAATTCTGTACATTCGGGTTCTTCTTCGTAATGTGTCGGACTGTCACAAAGCATGTTGAGCGGAGAGAAGAATACTGTGTACATGGCCAACTGATGACAGCGGGTTCCCTGACTCATGGGATTGCTGTTAGAGGCATGAAAAGTTTCCTTGGTACTGTTCAACATGGCACCCTGCGTGTAGTCCATCTGCCCAGCCAGCATGCGGATGAATGGGATTTGTACGTCATATTGCACTTGATTGTAGGATTCCAGGGACGACCATTTGGTGTTCTCTTGTCCCTTGACACCTTCAAAGTTGATGACGTTCGGATAAGTTCTTTGCAGTCCTGTGGGTTTGAAGATTCCGTGAAAATCCACCAGCATGCGATATTTCGCAGCCATTCGAGCAGCGTCGTAGAGGAAATTGACACAGGCTGCATCGTCGCGATCCATGAAATCAATCTTGAATCCTTTGACACCCATGTCACTGTAATGGCGGCAAACTCGCTCCATGTCGCGTGCAAATGCATAATAGCCTGCCCACAGGATGATGCCTACATTTTTCTGTTTTGCATAATCAACGATGCCCTTCAAATCGATTTCGGGTACCACTTGGAAAAGGTCTGCCTGCAGATTAACGGCCCATCCTTCGTCCAAAATTACATACTCGATGCCATGCTTACTGGCAAAATCTATATAAGCCTTGTAGGTTTGGGTGTTAACGCCAGCCTTGAACGGCACTTTGTACAGTCCCCAGTCGTTCCACCAATCCCATGCTACCTTACCTGGTTTAATCCACTCTGTGGAAGAAATGCGTGATGGGGAGGCCAGGCGGTACACCATGTCATTGTCCAAAAGCTGGCGATCATCCGTAGACACATTGATGATGCGCCATGGGAATTGCTGTTTCGCCGTGGCCTTGACAAGGTAGTTTTCGCGGCTTTTCACAAAAAGTTGCAGCTTGTTATGGCCTTCTTGCCTAACTTCTTTGGGGTATTTGGCAAAGACACCACGCAGGGCATGACCCTCCGTGCGATTGACGTACATGCCGGGATAGTTCTCCAAATCGGCTTCGGTCAAACAAATTTTCACCCCATGGTCAGCTTCCACCAAGATAGGCAGGAACGCTAACTTATCCGTTTTAAGTTGAGAGAGGCGTCCTTGCGTATAGGTATTCTCAAAAGAATTGTTGAATTGGTTTTCAAAACTGCCGTTGGGACTTGTATAAGGCACCAGCGAAGACCAATCCTTGGCAAAGTTGAACTCGGCCTTTTCGTCCTTGACAACCACCTCTCGCTTCCGATCAGAAACGAACCGGTAGGCTACACCTTCATCGTAAGCACGAAAAATCAAGGTGAACCCTTGTCTGAATTTCAATGCCAATTGATTATAATGATCTTCGACAACCTTCTTTTTGTAAAACAAAGCTTTGATGGTGCCATGGTTCGTAGTGGTTTTTACAGACTGTACGGTAGCGTTTTCGCCAAACGATTTTCCTTGATCAAGGGTCAGGGCTATCTGGGATGGAGCGATGAGTTGTTGCCCATCGAGCGACAGGGAGTAGGAAAGGGTTTTGTCGTTATTCACTATAACGGTAAGTTTTCCATTGGGCGAAACCAGTTTATACTGTTTCGCATTGATTCCCAGTGTGATCAATGGGAACAACAGCAGGAGTAATGATTTTTTCATGTGATAGATATTAGCATGTTTTCACAAAGATAGAGAAAAAACTTCATCCGCGAATCATACGAATAAATATTTTTCTTGAGATTGACACAAATAAGTAAAATTTCAAAAGAGCGCAATCGACTGGATGTGTTCATGATAGCATGCTCGACACATGCCACCAGGCTTTGTCTGCTTCGTGCCTGTCCTATAGCCGCATCGACGACAGCAATAGCGATGACCTCACGTCATCGCTTCTGAAATACACGAATGTAATCAACTTCCATCGTAAGCGGCAACAAACTGTTGTCTACCCCCTTCTGACCACCCCATTGGCCACCCCAAGCCAAGTTGAGAATGATGTAAAAAGGCTGATCGAAAGGCCACGCATCCCTACCCGTTCCGTCATTCCGATAAGAAAGGATTTTATGGTCATCCACATAAAATGTCATCTCATGGGCTGTCCACTCCATGGCATAGACATGAAAGTCAGCAGCCTGCTCGATAGTCACATAACCATGTTCGATTGGCGTACCACCATTGTTGTATTTGTTACAGTGAATGGTTGAATAAATCACGTTGGGCGTATGCCCCACTGCCTCCATGATATCAATTTCTCCGTTACCTGGCCACGGACCATCTTTGACAGGCATCATCCAAAAGGCTGGCCACGTACCGCGCCCTTCTGGCAGTTTGATGCGCGCTTCGATGTAACCGTATTGCCAACCCGAATGTCGTTTAGCATACACACGTCCCGATAAAAATCGGTCACCTTCCTGTCGGAGGTTGATTTTCAAGGTACCATCAGACACTTGGGTCACCTTTCCGTCGTTTACATAAGTCTGCAACTCTTGATTCACCCACCCGGCGGGCTTCAACTCATGCATCCAATTCTTGCCAAGTGCAGTACCGCTAAACTCATCGTGCCACACCAGCTTGTAATCCTTTGGAGCGGGAATTTTGTAACCCTTTGGAGCGGGAATTTTGTAACCCTTTGGAGCGTGGATGCGGGATTTAGCTTTGTTTTTCTGATATGCCAGCGATTACAAGAGTGATGCTATGTAATAAGGTGGGGAGAAGAATTGGTCACCCCAGTATTTACAGTTCTGTTCACCTTAAAGTTACAAAACGACCCAAAGGCTAACAAGCAAAACATATTTTATTTTTGTGAACAAAAAATCATAACTCAATAAAAAGCCTACGATTGCTGGCAACAGCAAACTGCTTATGAAAAACGTAGGTCATACTGAAGTAGCTCGTTTCGAATGGACATGAAATATAATCAAATTGTTTCCTGATAACTTTTTTCTACTGCTGTTTTTTTTCTATATTTGCAGTATGACGAAGCTATGACATCATGAAGAAATTTCTATATCTATGGCTGTTTCTATTGTTGCTCACCTCCTGTCAACAGCAACCCCGCAAGTTTGTCATCGGTGTTTCGCAGTGCAGCATCGACATTTGGAGAGACAAACTCAACCGAGAATTGAAAACGAGCGAGTATTTCAACGACTCCATAGAAGTGCGTTTGGCTTCGGCCAACGACGATAGCAAAAAGCAAATCGCACAAATCGACAAATTTGTAGACGATGGTGTGGACCTGCTCATCGTGGCTCCCAACCAATATACATCTATCACCCATGCCGTGAATCGTGCTTACGACAAAGGTATTCCTGTGATACTTTTTGATCGCAAGGTGGACACCGACAAATACACCGCCTTTATCGGAGGCGACAATTACAACATGGGCAAGACGATGGGACAGTTCATAGCCCGGCAGCTCAAGGGACAGGGACGTGTGGTGGAAATCCGTGGGCTTGATGGCTCGTCGCCTGCGGAGGAACGTCATCGCGGATTTGTGGACGGACTGAAAGTTTTCCCCGGTGTGCAGCTGGTGGCTTCGGAATCTGGTAACTGGAAAGAGGAAAGTGCCATCGATGCCATGAACCGCATCCTGCGGAAGACCCGCGACTTCGACTATGTGTTTGGACAGAACGACCGCATGGCGTGGGGTGCCTACGTAGCACTGAAGCAGCACGGACTGGAACAACAGGTGAAATTCACTGGCATCGACGGCATGGCCACAAAAGGTGGCGGGCTCGAACTGGTGCGCGACAGCCTGTTTGAGGCATCCTATCTCTACCCCACCAAGGGCGATGAGGTCATTGCGCTGGCCATGAGAATACTACGCGGACAGCCGTTCAAGCGAGAGAATCCGCTCACAACGACGATTGTCACCAGCGATAATGCCGAACTGCTGCTCATGCAGGCCAAAGACATGGAACGGCAGAATGCCAACCTCGACATCATGCACAAAAAAGTAGACTCCTACTTCAATCAGTACACCATGCAACGATGGTTTATCGCAGTGCTCGTCGGTGCATTGGCGCTCATCGCTATCGCCATCCTCGTGACCTATCGAGCCTACCTTTCCAAGGCCAGACTCAGTACACAGCTGTCCGACAGTAACCATGAGTTGCAGCGGCTGAACGACGAGGTAAAAGCCATGACGCAGGCTCAACTCACCTTTTTCACCAACGTGAGCCACGAGTTGCGCACGCCCCTCACCCTCATTGCCGACCCAGTGGACCACCTGTTGGAAAACGGTAAAACGGATGACGATGGACGGAAAATGCTCCGGATGGTGCAACGCAACGTACATGTGTTGATGCAGCTGGTTAATGAAATTCTCGATTTCCGCAAGGTGCAGAACGGCAAGATGACACTTCGCCTTACCCGCTTCTCGCTTGGCACAGCTTTGCGGGAATGGTGTAAAGCCTTTGCATCGGTTGCCGAAAATGCTAATATCAGCTTGAAGACAGAAAGCGATATTGGCGATGACGATATGATTATCGCCGATGAGGAAAAACTTAACCACCTCTACCTCAACCTCATGAGCAATGCCCTGAAGTACACGCCCGCTGGCGGAACGATCACCACGACGATCGGTCGCGAGGGTGACCGCTATGTCATTCGTGTGGAAGACACGGGCGTGGGTATCGAGGGAAAAGATATTGCAAACATATTCGGGCGATTCTATCAGGGTCGGGAAGCCTCTGGCGGAACGGGCATCGGACTTGCTCTGGTCAAGGCTTTTGCCGAACTGCATCATGGCGAGGTAAGCGCGGAGAGCGAGAAAGGGCGGGGCACCTGCTTCACGGTAAAACTTCCCATACGGCAGGAGGGTGCGGTCGAGGAGTCGTCGACACGGGCCGCATCGGTCGAGGTGGCAGCCGGACAGTATGTCGGCACACAGGTCAATACGGAACGCCACACGGACGATGTGGTGTCGGCCGAAGAAACCGACAAGCCCGAAATTCTAGTCATCGACGACAACAACGACGTGCGCGCCTATCTGCGGTCAGTATTGAAGGATCAATACCATGTGAGCGAAGCCGTAGATGGCAGGAGTGGACTGCTTTTGGCGCGCAGGGTTGTGCCGGACATTGTGGTGTGCGACGTGATGATGCCCGTGATGGACGGACTGACTTTTACGCGCGAGCTGAAAACGCACACCGCCACCAGCCACATTCCTGTCATTCTGCTCACGGCGCGGTCGCTCAACGAACAGATGGCTGAAGGGTACGAAACGGGAGCCGATTCGTATATCATCAAGCCGTTCAGCGCCAAAGTGCTGTTGGCCCGCATCAGCAACCTGCTGAAAAATCGTGCGCAGTTGCGTCAGCTGTTTGCCAACGACGAGGTGCGGTCTTCCATCTCAAATACAGCACCTGATGGTGCGGCGATGGCATCAGGCACGATTTTGGGCGACAAAGACAAGACTTTCATCGCCCGTCTGCGCGATATTATCCAGCAAAACCTCCACGACTCAGACCTCAATGTGGAACAAATTGGTGAGGAAATCGGATTGAGCCGAGTACAGCTCTACCGCAAAGTGAAGGCGCTCACGGGTCATTCGCCAGTGGAACTTCTCCGCTCCGCCCGTCTGCAACGGGGGCGGAAACTCCTCGAAACCACCGATCAAACTGTCTCGGAAGTGGCCTATGCCGTAGGATTCACTTCCCCCTCTTATTTCACCAAATGTTTCAAGGACGAGTTTAACGTCAGTCCAAGCGAACTTAACGGCTGAGTCTACCTCAACCTATCATAGCCACTGACTGCTGTAATTTTCGTTCATTTGCTCCAAATAATGTTACATGAAACATATTTTGGGGACAGATGAACGAAAATTTTATGTGCACTATGGCTATTGTGGTATATATTTGCTGCTGAAAACCAGAATACTAACAATAACAATTAATCAATGGAAAACCTAAAAAGAATCCTATTGAGTTTTACACTCATCATGGTTTGTATGGTCGCCAGTGCACAGAAAATTGTAGCCACCGGCACCATTGTCGACGAAAGCGGCTTAGGCGTTATCGGGGCGACGGTCATGGAAAAAAGTTCCGCCAACGGAACAGTGACCGACTTGGACGGTAACTTTAAGCTGGAAGTGAGCCAAGGAGCGACGCTTGTCATTTCTTATATCGGCTATCAGACGATTGAACTTGCGGCCGCAGAAGGCATGAAAGTAACCCTTAATGAAAATGTCAACGACCTGAACGAGGTCATCGTGACCGGCTACACCACTCAACGCAAGGCCGATTTGACTGGGGCGGTTTCGGTAGTAACTACAGATGGATTGAAGACTGCACCAGATGCCGACCCCATGAGGGCATTGCAGGGTAAAGTTCCCGGTGTAACGATTACCAACAATGGCTCACCAAGTGGTACGGCTACTGTTCGGATACGAGGCATCGGCTCTTTTAACTCATCTCAAGATCCTCTTTATATTGTCGATGGTGTTCCACTCACTACGGCTATGAATACTTTTAACACCAACGATATCGAAAGTATGCAGATTCTCAAGGATGCTGCCTCGGCTTCTATTTATGGTAGTCGTGCTGCCAATGGTGTGATTATAATCACGACAAAGCAAGGGAAAAAAGGAGATAAGGTAAAGGTAGACTTCTCGACTAACCTTACTGCGCAGTTCTATACGCCACAGTCAAAAATGAAGCTACTTGATACCAAGGGTTATGCCACAGCCATGGCACAAGCTGCCCTGAACGACGGGATAGATCCAATTGCTTATGCGAGTAACTACGGACTAAATCTGCAAGCAACAGATGGTTTAGGTATCAAGGTATGGAATCCGGAAACGAAACAATATCAGAATTATACGGTGAATGGACTCTATGACGGCTATATCAACAAAAAGCAAACAATGACCCTTTCAAACACAGACTGGGTTGACGAAATATCGCGAGTTGGATTTTCACGCAACTATAATGTGTCGCTTTCAAATGCCAGTGAAAAATCTACCACATTATTCTCATTAGGTTATAAAAAGAATGATGGTATTTTGAAATATACCAACTTCCAAAATTTCTCTGCACGATTGAACAGCAGCTACAAAGTGAACAAGCTGATTTCCGTTGGCGAGAACTTCACTCTCTCTTATACCAATCAGGTGGATTGTGCACCGATGGAAAATGCTTTGAAAATGTCACCCATTGTACCTGTTTATGAGAGAGATGGAACAACCTTTGCCGGACCCGTTGGAGGTATGAGTGATAGGCAGAATCCTATGCGTGAGGCATATCATAACAAGGACAATCATCTTGATTTCTGGCGACTGTTCGGCAATGCCTTTGTAGAGCTAAAGCCTATTGAGGGTCTGTCATTTAAGTCGAACTTCGGTATAGATTTCACAAGCTCGTTTATCAATGCGTTAACACATACATACGAATCGGACATCGTAAAAAATAATATAGCAAAAACCGATTTGGGACAGACGAACAACACCAACTATACATGGTCGAACACATTGAACTATATATTCGACATTAATAAGAAACATAATTTCTCGGTACTCCTAGGCTCTGAAATCAATAAGCAATCCTTTGTGGACTTTCATGCCATATCAGAAGGATATGCTTTGGAAAACATTGATTATATGTGGCCCAATGCTGCTACTGGTACGATGCGCAACGTTGGAGCGAAGGTCGGATATAGACTGGCTTCTTTCTTTGGTAAGGCAGACTACAACTATCGTGACTTGATTCTCGCATCATTTACGCTACGACATGATGGTTCTTCACGCTTTGGCAAGAACAATCGATGGGGCGACTTCCCCGCAGCATCGTTAGGATTCCGTATCTCACAACTGATGAAAGAAAAATGGATTGACGACCTCAAGTTGAGACTATCTTGGGGTAAGACCGGTAACCAAGGTATCGACAACAATGCCCATTTTGGACTCTATGTAGCCGATTATGGTCTTGATCGCGTAACATCCACGGCCTATGATCTTTATCTCCAGGGATCGGGAACATTTCCATCGGGCTATCGTGCCACACAGACTGGTAACGAAAATTTGAAGTGGGAAACGACGACGCAATATAATTTGGGAATAGACTATATGTTCTTTGGAAATACGTTCTACGGAACAGTGGATGCCTATATCAAGAATATCACCGATATGCTTATTAACCCGGCCTATTTGGCTGTGATGGGAGAAGGCGGCGCCTCTTGGTCTAATGGTCCCTCGTTGCGAGACTGGGGTATGGAATTCACTGCGGGCTACCGCAATAAGTTTGCTTGCGGACTGGGACTCGATGTAAACGGTAATATAGATTTCTTCCGTAATAGAGTCACGAAATTGCCAACCTCTACTACAGGTTCTTATGCCCATACAACGAAGCAAAATCTGGTTGAGGCTCGTAAACCTTACGGCTCAATCGTCGGTTACGTGGCCGAGGGAATTTTCCAGAGTAAGGAAGAAGTGCTTGCCTCCGGACAGGTTAATGCTCGTGTAGGTGGTTTGAAATATGCAGACCTTGACGATAACAACGTCATTGACGAAAATGACGAGACTTGGATTCTTGACCCGGTACCGGCTTTTTCCTACGGTCTCAATGTAGGGCTAAGTTATAATAATTTTGATTTTACCATGTTCTTGCAAGGTGTGGTTAATCAGGATGTTTACAACAACCAGAAATTCCAGACCGATTTCTGGAGTATCGTCGATGCCGGCTCTAACAAGGGCAACCGTCTGCTTCAGGCGTGGACATCCAACAACACAAGCTCCACCATTCCGGCCTTGACGACTAACAATACTGCTGATGAAGGACGTGTATCTTCTTATTATGTTGAGAACGGGTCTTATCTGAAGCTTCGCACGCTGCAAGTTGGCTATAACTTGCCACACAAGTTTATGGATAAGTTGAAAATGTCAAGTGCAAGAGTTTATATTTCGGGACAAAACTTATTCACGTTGAAGAGCAGTAGTCTTACTTGCTCAGATCCTGAAAACCCAAACTGGGCCTATCCATTGGCAACCTCCGTTTCGTTTGGACTTCAAATTGGATTTTAACATCATCAAATTCATGTACAGTCATGAAAAAAATATTCTTTTCTATTATATCAATTTGCCTTGGATTCTCATTGACAGGTTGCAATGATTTTCTGGATTATACACCTTCTGCAGTCGTTGACGAAGATAAGGCATATTCCGATCCCAATGGCATGGTGACCAGCGCTTATGCCATGCTTGGTGACTGCTGGTTTACTTATCCATTCAACCTTTGGCCCTATGGTGACCTTGCTTCAGACGACTGTCTAAAAGGTGGATCCGGCATAACCGATACCGAATACCATGCTATTGAAGTGTGGTCTTCGCTTACGCCAACCTTAGGGCCGCTCGACGAGCTATGGTATCGCCTCTATTGTGCTGTGTCGCGCTGTAATAGGGCACTGCTTTCTCTTGATCAGTATGGTGAGGAGAAACTGGGTGAGGATATTACAAAGCAGCGTATAGCAGAAGTGAAGTTCTTGCGTGCTCATTTCTATTTTAAATTGCTGCGTGTTTATCGCAAGATTCCTTGGATTGACGAGGAAGTTTACAAAACTAAATCACAGGAACAGACACGCAATGATGCCTTAACTTACGACCAATTATGGGACAAGGTAATCGCTGATTTCCAAACGGCCTATGATGTGTTGCCCAAAGAGCAAGCTGACGGCGGGCGAGCCAACAAGGTGGCGGCAGCGGCCTACATAGCTAAATGTTACCTCGAAAGAGCTTGGGGGAATGGCTATGAAGACAGCACCGGTGTGGCTTTCATCAACAAGGACTATATGCAGAAAGTGGTGGAATACACAGATGTTGTAGCTAATTCACAATATGGCTATCTTGAAGATTACGGTGATATATTCTTGCCCGACTATAATAATAGTAAGGAGTCAATATTTGCAGTGCAATGTTCCGATTATCAAGACGACCATACAACCTTTGGCCGTGCCAATTGGTCGAATATGTTGAATGGCACATGGGGTATCTGGTCTTGTGGATGGGATTTTCATAAGCCGTCACAGGATTTGGTCAATAGTTTCAAAACGCAGGCTGGACTTCCGGAGTTGGAAGCCACTAAAGACCACAACAGCTATCCTATTAATAATGATGATTCCAATACTCAGAAATGGGATCCAAGACTCTTCCATACAGTAGGGATGCCTACATTCCCTTATAAGTATGAGAAAGCCTATACTCTTACGAAGGCAAACTCCCGTACGCCCAATACTTATGGCTACTACACATCTTTGAAAGAAGTTCCCCAAAGGTCCAAGGGAGAAACCTATGATACTCCTTGGCAGGCTTTTGCCATGAATGAATATGTTATACGCTACACAGGCTCGATGCTCGACCGTGCAGAAGCACTTGTGGAATTAGGCAGACTTGACGAAGCAGAAAACATTATTAATGTAATAAGGCAGCGGGCGGCAAATTCCATTGAAAAGCATATAGACTATGCGGCCAATCAATGTGAAATAGCACTTTATCCGAAAAACTATTTTGCTAGCAAAAATGTTGCAAGAGAATGTGTGAGACGTGAACGCCGTTTAGAGTTGGGTATGGAGCACGAAAGGTTCTTTGACTTGAGGCGATGGGGTGTTGCCTCAAAGACACTCAATGCCTATTTTAAGCGTGAGTCTCAAGCTTCTTATGAGGGCCAGAACTACGCCCAATATTATAAGGATGCCCATTTTACACCACAGAAGAATGAATTTTTCCCCATTCCTTACAATCAACTTTATTATATCCCCGGACTGTATATACAGAACAGAGGTTATTAATAAGCTGCATCATTTTCAACAAATGAGGGATCATTTGTTGAAAATGATGTGATCATATAAAAACATAGAAATTAATTGATATGAAAAAAAATATATTTGTTATCTCTCTCTTAATGTTTGCCCTTAGTTTCCTGCACGCGCAAACCACCCATTTCCTTAGCGATAACCACGTGATGCAGCGCGTATCTACCAACTCAAAATACCTGTTGCTGCCTGTGGAGGAAAGCCGCGAGAACGACCATGTGCGGATTCTTCAGGACCAAAAGGTGGTGAAGGAATTCAATTGCAAGTTGGCCATGAACAAGATTGACAACTTTGTGCCTCTCGACCTCGATGAATTTGACGGGAAAGACATCTTGCTCGACATCACCATTTCTCGCAGTAACGCTAACGAACAGGCCAGACATACAGCTACCAAAGATTTTATCTGTTGGAAGGCAATCAAGTATGCTGATACGTTTGATACGCAGAATCGTGAGAAATTCCGTCCTGTCTATCACCACACGCCTCTTTATGGCTGGATGAACGACCCCAACGGGATGTTTTATAAGGACGGTGTTTGGCATCTCTACTTTCAGCACAATCCTTACGGATCGCAGTGGGAGAACATGACGTGGGGTCATTCCACTTCACGCGACTTAATGAACTGGACCTTCGAGGGCGACGCTGTGATGCCGGACGCCTTGGGAACGGTGTTTAGCGGATCGGCTGTCGTAGACAAAAACAATACGGCTGGATTTGGTAGTGGTGCCGTTGTGGCCATGTACACTTCTGCCGGGCAAAGCCAGACACAGAGCTTGGCCTACAGCACGGACAATGGTCAGACGTTTACGAAATATGCGGGCAACCCGGTGATCGTGTCCAACACGCCCGACTTCCGCGACCCAAAGATTTTCTGGAATGAGGAAATTGGCAAATGGAACATGATTTTGGCCGAAGGGCAGCACATGAAGATCTATTCTTCGTCAAACCTGAAAGACTGGACGCATGAAAGCGATTTCGGCGAGGGTTACGGCAACCACGATGGGGTTTGGGAATGCCCCGACCTGCTGAAGATGGGCGACCGATGGCTGCTCATTTGCAACATCAACCCTGGCGGACCTTTCGGCGGATCGGCCACTCAGTATTTTATCGGCACCTTCGACGGTCGCAAGTTCATGTGTGAGGACGCTCCGGAGGTGACCAAATGGATGGATTGGGGCAAGGACCACTATGCCACCGTCACTTTCAGCAATGCTCCCGACGGACGTCATGTGGCCATGTCTTGGATGAGCAACTGGCAGTATGCCAATGATGTGCCCACCAAGCAATATCGTTCGGCCAACGGTTTGCCGCGCGATCTCGGTCTGTTCAGCTATCAGGGAAAGACCTATTGCAGCGTCAAGCCGAGTCCGGAAGTCATGAATGCCTTTGCATCGAAACCTGTTAAGCGGCTCAGCGATGCCTGTCGCGTCGATGTCCGGCTGCGTGCCAACACTGTTATCACGCTGTCCAATGGTCAGGGAGAAACGGTCACCATGGCTTATAATGCCAAGAACGAAACTTTTGAGATGGATCGTACCAAGAGCGGCGACACAAGTTTTTCGAGCAATTTTGCGACGGTGACCAAAGCCCCAACCTACGGAAAAATAAACACACTTCAAATCTTCATCGACAAAAGCAGCATCGAGGTGTTCGATGCCGATGGGAAAATGGCCATGTCTAACATAGTCTTCCCATCCTCACCCTACACGCAGCTTACGGTCAAGGGTGGCAAGGCACGTATTTACAAATTGAAATAATAAGGCTGCGCAGCAAATGCTAAATCTATCTTAAACTATAAAACAACGTCATGTGCAAAACAAATAAACTCGCTTTGATACCGGTCATGCTCTGTTTTTTCGCCATGGGCTTCGTCGACTTAGTAGGCATTGCGTCCAACTATGTGAAAGAAGACCTTGCGTTGAGCGACTCGGTTGCCAACATCCTGCCTTCGCTGGTATTCTTCTGGTTTCTCATTTTCTCTGTTCCCACAGGGGTTTTGATGAACAAAATCGGACGCAAAAAAACCGTCTTGCTGTCGCTTGTAGTCACCAACATCTCGCTGTTGTTACCCATTTTCAGTGAAAACTTCTACGTCATGCTCGTCTCCTTCTCCCTATTGGGCATTGGAAACGCATTGATGCAGACTTCGCTCAATCCGTTAGTGTCTACCGTCATCAAGGGAAACCTTGCTGCGACGCTCACCTTCGGCCAATTTGTGAAGGCCATCGCGTCGCTCATGGCACCCTATATTGCCATGTGGGGAGCATTGGCCACCATTCCGGCCTTCGGCTTGGGTTGGCGTGTACTTTTCCCTATCTATATGATTGTTGGTGTGATAGCCTCGCTGCTGTTGGCCTCGACGCCCATTGAGGAGGAAACCGACACGCTCGATGCCGATGAGAACGACACCGTGGCAAGCCATTTTTCGAAAGCCTTCGGACTGCTCGGTACACCAGCTGTGCTGTTGAGTTTTGTCGCCATCATCTGTCATGTGGGTATTGATGTGGGTACCAACACCACGGCTCCGAAGATTTTGATGGAACGGTTGAGCATGACACTGAACGAGGCCGCTTTTGCCACGAGCCTGTATTTCATTTTCCGCACCATCGGCTGTCTCACAGGAAGCTATTTTTTGCGGGTTATGAAGAGTCGCACATTCTTTGTCATCAGCGTCGCGATGATGACATTGGCCATGCTCGGACTGCTTGTTGGAACATCCAAGCCAATACTCTATACAGCTATCGCCTTAGTGGGATATGGTAACTCCAACATTTTCTCCATCGTGTTCTCGCAGGCACTTCTTTCGGTGCCCGAGAAGAAAAATGCCGTGAGTGGTCTGATGATCATGGGGCTGTTCGGTGGTACGGTGTTCCCGTTACTCATGGGATTTGCCAGCGATGCCATCGGTCAGATTGGCGCGGTAGGCGTTATGGCTATCGGTGTGGCTTATCTGTTTACCTATATAACTCAAGTGAAACACTAAAAACAAAGATATGGAACGTTATATTGTAGGCCTCGGAGAGGCTTTATGGGATGTGCTTCCGGAAGGAGCCAAACTTGGCGGTGCCCCCGCTAATTTTGCCTATCATGCCAGTCAGTTTGGCCATTCGGCTGTGGCTGTGAGCGCTTTGGGCAATGACGACTTAGGCGACCAAACCGCAAAAGAACTGGATGAAAAGGGGTTGAAACACATCATGCCCCGTGTGGACTACCCTACGGGAACGGTAGGAGTTGAACTTGATGCTGACGGTGTGCCCACTTACGACATCCGGACCGGCGTGGCATGGGACTACATTCCTTTCACACCTGAGGTGGAAGCGGCTGCCCACAACTGCAGCGCCGTTTGTTTCGGTTCATTGGCCCAGCGCAGTGAGCAGTCGAGAGAGACCATTGCGAAGTTTCTCGACGCCACACCAGACGACTGTCTGAAGATTTTCGACATTAACCTGCGTGGCAACTTGTACACCAAAGAGGTTATCCAAGAGTCACTCAAACGATGCAATATTTTGAAAATTAACGACGAAGAACTTGTTGCCATCGGCCGTCTTTTTGGTTATCCAGGCCTTGATATTGAGAACAAATGCTGGTTGATTCTCGGCAAATACAACCTCGACATGATTGTGTTGACCTGCGGAACGAATGGCAGCTACGTGTTTGCAAAGGGGTTGAAGAGCTTTCAGGAGACGCCCAAGGTGGAGGTTGCCGACACCGTTGGAGCCGGCGACTCATTTACTGGTTCTTTCACGGCCGCCATCCTGTCGGGCAAACCCATCAGAGAAGCACACGAACTGGCAGTGAAAGTGAGTGCTTACGTGTGCACACAAAAGGGTGCCATGCCTCGACTTCCTGAGAAATTCACGGCACAAATCAAAGATTAGACAAGACCCAAATCGAGTAGGAGGTAAGCACTAATCATAGGTGTTTATCTCCTACTTTCGTATTCACCGACCTCTCACCCACCGTACAAGGTAAGCAAGAAGACCACGAAAAAAGGGGTCAGTCGTAAAACCCAGTTGCAACCCCTCCCTCTCATGCACATAATTTCATAGGTATTTGTTATCTTTGCATCATGAAGACCGAGCAATTGTTGCGTTGTATCTTTCCAGAGATACTCGCAGATTATTTTGATGTGATAGATATCCAAGAGAGCATTTCCCAGATAGACTTCTGGTTGGATGAGCGTAACTTTATGGAAGAGGTAGACCGCAAGGCTGGCACAGTAAGCAGTTACGGCTTTACCGCCGAACGGGTTGTCCAAGACTTTCCCCTTCGTGGCAAGCCCGTTTACCTTCATGTCCGCCGTCGAAAATGGCGTGACAGTTCCACGGGTGAGATATTCAGTTATTCTTACGATGACCTGACGGCTGAGGGCAGCAAACTATCCCCTGAGTTCGTTTCTTTTTTAAAAGAGTAGAATTGAGTCTACTGCGGAGAGCATTACAGGTATCGGCTCTCATTATGGCGTAGACGGTAAGCAGCTTTCCACCCAATACAAGGAGCATTTCAGCGATTATCGCTAGTGGGAGCAGTTGTCGCATGCGGGAGACTGGCTGCTGTTTGATGAGAACCTGGGAGAGAGCCTGAGTATCGATGAGACTTGTCTGAGCAGCGGTGAGGTCTATACGTTTCTGACCAACAAGGCTGGCAAAGGTGGCAGGGGTACGCTGGTAGCTGTGGTCAGGGGAACAAAAGCCGAAGATGTGATCCGTGTTCTGGAAAAGATTGACCTTTCCAAAAGAAAGACTGTCAAGGAGATAACGCTCGACTTGTCTTCCTCTATGATGATCATTGCGCGCACGGTGTTCCCCAAGGCACTCATCACCAGTGACAGGTTTCATGTGCAGAAACTTTACTATGACGCTTTGGACGACATGCGCATAGCCTACCGGTGGATGGCAAGGGACAGAGAAAATGAGGAGATGAAGGAAGCCAAAGCCAAGAACGAAACCTACAAGCCATTCAGATATAGCAACGGTGACACACGCAAGCAACTACTTGCCAGGGCGAAGTTTATACTGACTAAACACAAGTCCAAGTGGACGGAATCGCAACGGCTAAGGGCGGAAATAATCTTTGAAAACTACCCAGAACTCAAAAAAGCTTATGACCTGGCCATGGAACTTACCGATGTTTATAATGCCAAAAGCATCAAGGACGCAGCAAGGCTGAAACTGGCAAGGTGGTTTAATAAGGTGGAGAAATTGGGGGTGGACAACTTCTATACGGTGATTGACACCTTTAAGAACCATTATGATACCATACTCAATTTCTTTGTCAACAGAGCCACAAATGCCAATACTGAATCCTTCAACGCAAAAGTCAAAGCCTTCAGGGTACAGTTCAGGGGAGTAACGGACATTCCTTTCTTCCTTTACAGGCTTATGAAATTATGTGCATGAGGGGATAGGGTTGCAACTGGGTTTTACGACTGACCCGAAAAAAGCTGCTAATGTTGGATGCTTACATATCATTAGCCTAATTAGCCCAATTGGCCTAATTGGCCTAATATCAAAAAAGCCTCCAGGGCTTTTAAGTCCTGAAGGCTTCTGTTTGAAAAAAGGCGGCTACCTACTCTCCCGCATTGCATTGCAGTACCATCGGCGC
>CABQNT010000022.1:0-36883 GCA_902465605.1 uncultured Prevotella sp. | reverse complement strand
ATAAACATGTTGTAATTATTATATATTTACAAAAATAAAGTCTGTTTGCAGTTTTGCTACAGATTTGCAAACTTTTGGCGCATGAGATTTTACAACTTAAACAAACACCGCCAGTGTCCCAACTACATAGGGTCTAAGGCCATGGGATTTGCTTTGATTACTGGCATGTGTGGTGAGCGTGTGGGCGACATTCTCCCCGTACCCGTGATGATATTCGTGATGAGTGGCAAGGTTAAACTTTGTTTCAAGAAGCATGTTGAGACTGTGGTCAATGCCGGTGAAATGGTTGCTGCCGTGTTTACAAAGGAGGCGTACGCCACCGCCTTGGAAGATTGTGTGTGCGTGAGGCTGTACATACAGGGCGATGGACTGGATTTCTGCCATCGCATCGTGAACTCTAACTTGCTACAGAGGTTGGGTGAACAAGTAGGAGAACAGGGCAAGGTGCTGCCCATGATACCGGAGATTCAAACCATCATGCGGCAAATGACGGGCTACATCACCGACGGACTGATGTGCTGCGACGTGCATGCCATGAAGCAACACGAGCTGGCGGCGGTGCTGCAAGCCTATTACCCTCCACAAGATTTATTATCGTTGATTGCCCCCATCTACGATCCCAACGCGCATTTCTACAACGATGTGATGAGGTTGGCTGGCGATTATCTGCCGGTGAAAGAGATGGCCTCGCAGCTGAACATGAGTTATCCCACGTTTATCAGAAACTTTCGCAAGGTTTTTAAAGACACGCCACAAGAGTGGTTGTCGAAGAACCGCATGAAACGACTGCGGGATTTGCTGCATAACACGGCGCGCACCGACCAAGAGATTGCCGACGAGCTACACTTCACTACGGTGCAGAACATGCGGGCTTTCTGCAAAACACGCAGCGGGTTGACACCCATACAGTTGCGAGAAAAAGAACGGTAGCTTTTCCCTTGCTTTTTAATTGCATTGACTTTGGATGCCAAAGTCAATGGGTTTAGGGGGTAAAGTCAATGGGTTTGGGCCGCAATGTCAATGAGTTTGGCAGGACGGCCCATGAAGCGGGTCGCGGGATGTGTTTTTAACAACGAATGAAACGTGTTTTTAACAACGAATGAAACGAAAGAAACGAATCTGGCTGTTTGGAATCAATGAACGCAAGCGTTCACCGAAAGAAACGAATATTGCAAAGACGCACAACATGTTTATCTCGGCAGATTGGTTTCATTCGCAGAACGCTTGCGTTCATTGTCTTGTTTGGTTTATTCGTAACATTTGTTACATTTGTTGTTCAACAACAATCTTTAGTTGACGAGTTCACAAGTTTACAAGTTGACGAGTTGATAGTTTAAGCTCGCACGGCTCTTTTATCTAAAAGGTCGTTTGTTATTCAACAATAATCATGTTCTTTTGTTTTAACAACGAATGAAACGAAAGAAACGAATCTGACTGTTTGGAATCAATGAACGCAAGCGTTCACCGGATGAAACGAATTTTCCAAATACGCACAGCATGTTTATCTCGGCAGATTGGTTTCATTCGCAGAACGCTTGCGTTCATTGTCTTGTTTAGTTTATTCGTAACATTTGTTACATTTGTTGTTCTACAACATCGCCTTTAAATGAAGGAGCCGTGGTCTAAAGTTGTAAGTATGGAAAAATGTGTTGCTGTTCTTCCGCTGATTTAAAAAAAATGCTTACCTTTGGCCAAAAAGGAGGACACGCCATGGAGAAGATAACACAAGACAATTTTGAGGAAAAATATGTTGACCCCATTGAACAGCGGCAGATAGACAAGTTTGTGTGCGATGAGATGTCGCGCCAGATACACCGCTACATCAAGGGAATGTCGGGCACAAAAGCCATGATGGAGAAGTTTGAGGCGCAGTTGTCCACCCTGAGCGTACCGCAGAAGGAGGAAGCCATCGCCCGGTATATCGACCTGAACCGCAAGGTGCTGAGCGGGTTGGATTTGAAAATCGTGCTGACACGTGCCATCGCCAACTATTGCGACACGTTCAGTTACATGCTCGAGCTGGTGAACGACAAGCGCAAGTGGGTGTTCTACCTCAACCGCATCAAATCGAAGTACATTCAATATCATTCCGTGATTGAGCAAGATGGCAAGTTTGGCCTGTGTGATCATCGTGGCAACATCTTGGTCCACCCCGTGTATGATTTCGTTCGAACGTGTTATATTTATGTGGATGACCTGGTTACCATGCCTGTTATCGTGCAGAAGGAGGGTAAGATGGGGCTGATACTTCCCGATGGGAAAGACACCATCGTGGCACCTTTCGAGTATGATGACATCTCGTTGCGCGAGGAATATCCCTACTTTGAGGCTACCCGAGGAGACGAACAAGGGTACATCCACAGCGACGGAGAATTCGTGGTTGCCCCGCATTCACGGTAAATTTCACGTTTATCAGCTGCTTTCTACATCTTTGCAGCAACACTGGGTTTTTGTTGTCTACTGGTCATATTGTTGAACAACGAATGAAACAAATCAAACAAATGAGCCAAACAAGACAATGAACGCAAGCGTTCTGCGAATTAAACAAAACTGCCGACATAAACGTATTGTGTGTCTTTGCCAAATTTGCTTTCTATGTTATTATTCTCCTGTTTTTTTGATTTTAACTATTTATTTAACATTTCACTTCGAGCATTGATAGAGACATATTCTGGCTGATACTTGCATTCGTTTTTTACCATTGCCGTGATGATTGTCAACATCTTATTCTTGACATTGTTCAACGCTACCATTGGCATTTTTCCCTTGTCTAACAGCCGATGGTAATATATGCTCATAGCTGGACAGAAGTTCACGGCAGCCAAAGCAGCCTGCGAGAGTAGCGACTTGATCATTTTGTTAGCCAAATATCCTACTTTTGGAGCCGAGTGCACACTGGTTCCAGAGTCACGGGCGAAGGGCGCCACACCGTAGTAGCAGGCTATCTTGCGGGCGTTGTAGTCGAACTTGGTGAAGTTGTTGGTGAAGGCCATCAGACACACCGCATTGAGCGTTCCCACACCAGGCATGGAAGTAATGATGCCGAAGATGCGGCTAAGTTCCTCGTCTGAGCGTACAAGCTCCTGTATTCGCTGGTCGCACTTTTGAATCTCGTGCTTAAGTTCGGTTAATATGTGTCGAGAACTCTGCGATATCATCGTCTTTGCGGATGACTTCTGTTGCGTAAGACGCTTCTCAATGCGCCTAACCTCAAAACTGCATTTATGCCTGACGAGCATGTGACGGTAGAGGAACACCTCGCGTAACTGTGAGAGTGCCGGGCTCAACGGCTCGTATAGACGGGCTTTGTCCTGGTAGCGCATGGCATACTCGGCAATCATCAGCGAATCAGACCTATCACTCTTTCCGCGTTTCATGGCGAAAGCACGTTTGATGCTCAAGGCATTCTCTATCCAAAGATCATAGCCTTTTGAATACAGATAGTCGCTCATCATCTGGCTGTATCCGCCCGTATTCTCGCCACAGAAAAGCCAGTCCTCACATGTGTCGGCACCGCATAGGCTGTCCACCCAACGGAGCATCTTACGATAGCCTGAAACTTTGTTGATAAACTCTTGGTGCCCTACAGACAGCATCTCGCTCAAATCTTCCGCCTTGATGACGGTCGCATCAAACTTTTCTTTTGAGAAGTCGATGCCAATAAAAATTTTCTTCATAACTTTGCAATTACAGGAACCGGCTAAAGTTGCAACGGACTCAAAACTCTAAATAGGCTCGAAGCCTTAACTTTCTATCAGGTCTTTGCAACTGTGCAGGGAGGACTAAAGCAAATGATGGGCTTGAAGCCCCGTTTCATTCAAAGTTTCCCTTCCCTGCAGGCTGGCTCTCCTTTTAACAACAAAGGTAATAAGCCAACCTTAGTAAGCAAAAAGATTTAATCCTATTTTTTTCATGTCGCAAACTTAGAGTTTCATTCGGTGAACGCTTGCGTTCATTGAACCAAGCCATCGAATTCGTTCCATTTGTCCAATTCGTTGTTAAAACAAATCAAATGACTGTTTTGTCAACAAGCAATCTTTTTACATTTAAGAGGCGTAGGTTGCAACGCTGGCTTTTTGTTGTTTCCGTGCTTTTTCTTAACTTTGTGGCATGCTCATGAAGTATGTAGATGTCATTGTTCCGCTGCCTTTGGAAGGCACGTTCACCTACTCGGTTCCTCACAACTTAGCCGAGCGGGTGCGGTTTGGCGTGCGCGTGGCCGTGACGTTTGGTGCCTCGAAGGTGCATACCGCCATTGTGGTGAGGGCGCATCAGGACAACCCCGCCTTTAACGTTAAAGACATCGTTGACGTGATTGATGATCAACCCATGCTTCTGGAGCAACAATACCAGCTGTGGCAGTGGCTGTCGGGGTACTACATGGCCCCGCTCGGCGACGTGTACAATGCCGCTTTGCCCGCCGGACTGAAGGTGGAGGAGAACTATAAGCCTCGTACGGAGACGTATATCGACCTGTGCGAGCCGCTGCGCAACGAACAATCGCTGAACGTGGCCCTTGACCTGTTGAAGCGAGCACGCAACCAGCGAGAGACTCTCATGCACTTCTTGCGCATCTCACACTGGGAAACGATAGAAGGAACGCAGACGGCGGAGCCGGTGGTGGACATCACCCGGGAGGAGTTGATGAACGTGTCGCGCTGTTCGTATGCCGTCATCAAGAGTCTGGTAGAGCGGAAAATACTGTTCACCTACGAGCGGGAGGTGGGACGACTCAATGATCATGGGGAGGAACATCTTGAAAATGTAAAGCGTTTGAATGAGGCTCAACAAGAAGCGTACAACCAAATTGTTTTTCAATTTCTCAAGAAAAACGTGGTTTTGCTGCATGGCGTAACCTCCAGTGGCAAAACAGAAATCTACATACACCTTATTAAAAAGGCACTCGAAGAAAAGAAACAGGTGCTGTATCTGTTGCCAGAGATAGCCCTCACGGTGCAAATTACCAGTAGGCTAAGACATGTGTTTGGCAACAAACTGGGCATCTACCATTCTAAATATAGTGATGCCGAACGTGTTGAAATATGGAAAAAACAGCTTTCGCACCATCCATACGAGGTGGTATTGGGTGCACGCAGTGCCGTGTTTCTGCCCTTTCAGCGGCTCGGGTTGGTCATCATTGACGAAGAACACGAAACCTCTTTCAAGCAACAAGACCCCTCGCCACGCTATCATGCACGGTCGGTAGCCATCGTGTTGGCGAGGATGTATGGCGCGAAGACCTTGCTGGGGACGGCCACACCGTCGGTGGAAAGCTATTATAACGCCTGCCGGGGCAAGTATGGATTGGTGACCTTGACCTCGCGGTACAAGGACATTCAACTGCCAGAGATTAGGGTAGTGGACACGAAGGATCTGCAACGACGCAAGATGATGACGGGTCCTTTCTCGCCACCGCTCATCGCTGCCGTGAATGAAGCGTTGAAGAGCGGACAGCAGGTGATACTGTTTCAGAACCGACGCGGCTTCGCGCCGATGATAGAGTGCCGCACTTGCGGTTGGGTTCCCAAGTGTACCAACTGCGATGTGTCGCTCACCATGCACAAAAGTATGAACTTGTTGACCTGCCATTATTGTGGTTACACCTACCGTATACCCACGGTTTGTCCCGCATGTGGCGGCACCGACCTGCGTGGTCGTGGCTTTGGAACGGAGAAAGTGGAGGAGTATGTGGGGCAATTGTTCCCCGATGCCCGTGTCGCCCGCATGGACTTGGACACCACGCGCACCCGCAATGCCTACGGAAGAATTATCGATGACTTCTCTTCCGGTCGCACCAATCTGCTCATCGGCACACAGATGGTGAGCAAAGGACTTGACTTCGACCGGGTTAGTGTGGTGGGAATACTCAACGCCGACGCCATGCTGAACTATCCAGACTTTCGCGCTTACGAACACGCCTTTATGATGATGGCGCAGGTAAGCGGCCGGGCTGGGCGCAAAGGACAGCGGGGGAAAGTGTTCTTACAGACCAAAAACAAGGACCTGCCCATCATCAGGCAGGTGGTGGAAAATGACTATCAAGGATTTTATGAGGCACTGTTGGAAGAACGGAGATTGTTTTCTTATCCGCCCTTCCATCGGTTAGTTTACGTTTTTTTACGTCACCGTCACGACGATGTGGTAGAAACGGCCGGCATAGAGATGGGCAGCAGGCTCAGACAGGGATTGGGTGAGCGTATTTTAGGTCCAGACAAACCTTCGATAGCGCGTGTGAAAAACCTGCATATCCGCAAGATTGTCATCAAGCTGGAGAACGGTATCGACCAGAAGGCGGTGCGCCTTTACTTGCGTACCGTGCAGCAACAACTGTTACAGGACAAGCGATATGCCGCCCTGCAAGTGTACTACGATGTCGACCCCATGTAAATATCGTTGGACGATATTGTTTCTTTTTTAAGCGAGATAGATGAAAATATCCCGCTTTTCTTTTTCATGTTGATGAAATATCTATTTTACATGATTGTAACATCTATGTCCTAATTTTGCACTCGTAAAAGTGAACAAGCTAATTTTATGAAAAAAATTGTATTAACGACAGTACTGATTTTAGGCATCATTCCTGTCTGTCTTGCTGATTCTTTGACTGGTATAGTGAAAGATAAGTTAACGGGTGAGACGCTTATTGGTACCGTAGTTCAAGTGAAAGGTGAGAAACATCATGCCACCTCTACAGGCTTGGACGGTTCTTTCGTATTGAAAGATCTACCCAATGAAGGCTACATTACGTTGATAGCCAGCTATATTGGTTATCAATCCAAGGAGGTTCAGGTGGATATGTCCGCAGGAAAGTTCGTCCATCTGGAGCTGGAACCCGAACTACAGGAACTAAAAGAGGTGGTTGTCAAGGGATTTCGTACAAAAGACACTGACGTAAGTGCTTATGCGATGGTGAAAAATTCGTCGCAAGTACTCAATGTGATGAGTGCGCAAGCCATTCAGGTGTCACCCGATGTCAATGTGGCAACAGTGCTGCAACGTGTCTCTGGCGTAACGATGCAGCACGATGCGTCGGGTGAAGCCTCGTATGCCATACTAAGAGGAATGGACAAAAGGTACAATTATACCTTGGTTAACGGCGTGAAAATACCCAGTCCCGATGACAAAAATCGCTATATTCCCTTGAATATCTTCCCTTCAGATTTGATGGACAGGATTATTGTTTCTAAGTCACTCACTGCCGATATGGAAGGCGATGCTGCGGGTGGTGTGGTTGATATGAACATGAAAGATGCTCCAGGCAGTTTCAGACTTCAAGCGAATGTAGCAACAGGGGCAAGCGATTTCTTTTGGCAAGGCGATAAAACACAATCTCCATTCGGACAAATCAGTTACGATTTTTTAAGTGCTAAGCGTGGAAATACTACCTCTACAGCGCCCTACGAGCATTATGGAAGTACATACGATGCGACCAATGCCGACTTTAAGAATGGTGGAACTCAGCTTTCACGCCACAAAGTACCAATGCCCAATGTCCATGCAGGCATCTCTATCGGCAATCGTTTTTGGGATAAGAAGCTTGGCATGATATTTGCTACCAACCTGCAGAATACGTATCGTGGTACTGAACGTGAGCTTAATAAGGAGGTGATGGCTAACGGTGAGGAAGCTGCTTATATCAGTTCCATCAAGAAAAGACTCTATTCCATCCATGATCTTAACCTGGGTGTGCATGGAAAGATTGACATCACACTTGACAATCACAAGATAGAGTGGTATAATATGTACGTGCGTCGTCAAGCGGACAATACACGCTACAGCATGGGTATCACGACCGACTACGACTTTGACCTCGCAAACGGTAACTGGACACGTGCGGATGAGATGCGTACCATGACACAAACACAGAATATCTTTGCATCCAATATCAAAGGAACGCATCATTTCACGCGTAACCTCACGGTAGATTGGGCTGGACTTTTCGCCGATGCCAGAGAGAAAGATCCTGACCGTATCTATACAGCTATCAAGAACACCGTGACAGAAAGCAAGGTCACTAAGATATTCCCAGCATCACAGGAGCGTCGTTTTCAGCATAACGACGATAAGGATTGGACGGGCTATGTCAATCTTTCCTGGGCGACTCCTTTCAAAGAAGGACTGAAAGCGGTGTGGAAAACAGGTGCTATGTATCGCAACAAGAAGCGTAACAATCGATATTACTCATACATATCTGTACCCTCAGATAATGGTATCCTGCTGCCTTCTAATGATATTGATGCGTTTCATGGAATTGACTGGACACTCAAAACACCTCGTTCGCAAGCCTCACAACTCAATTACGACTCTAAAGAACGAATAGGTGTTATCTACGGTATGGTAACACTTACTTCACCAATCTATGAACTGGTAGCTGGATTTCGTGCCGAGCATACCAACCAACTATACACAATGCTGCAACGTTTTGAGACAACGGGTTCTCTTGGTGAACAGTCGTATTGGGATTATCTGCCGTCTGTTTCATTTCGCTGGACATTTAAGGACAAGATGAATCTTCGTTTCAGTTATTACAAAAGCATCAACCGCCCAGGATTCTATGAGCTTGTGCCTTATCAGGTGGGTGGTGAGGACTACACAGAGAAGGGTAATCCGTTATTAAAATGTGCACGTATAGACAATCTCGACCTGCGTTGGGAGTGGTTACCATCGCAAGATGAACAGGTGCTTTTGGGTGTTTTTTATAAGTATCTCAAAGACCCGATTGAGACAACTTTCGATGTAGACCAGCGTCAGGGTAACGCCAGCTACTATATGCCTCAAAACCTTGGTAACGCTAGAAACTATGGTATAGAGCTTGATGTGGTGAAGTATATCCGCCACTTTGGATTCAAGGCCAACTATACTTATACGCATTCAGCCATCACCACGACAAAGAAACGCTATACTGCAAAGAATCAAGTAGAGAATGTTGACCAAACGAGGCCACTTATCAATCAGGCACCACATACCGCTAATTTATCCTTGCTTTATAAAGATACGCAACATGGGTGGAATGGACAATTGGCAGCAGCCTATACTGGGACACAACTAGTATTAGTATCTCCATATTTTGATTCTGACGAGTGGGAGAAGCACCTCTTTTCGCTTGACCTGAGTGCTGAGAAGCGTTTCAATAATGGCATATCCTTATTTGTTAAAGCCAATAACCTGCTCAACTCCAAGCGCGAAAGATACCTAAAAACCGTTAATGAGTTTAATACCAAGATACCAGGACAACCCAACGACCGTACCATTGTAGGAACCTACAAGTATGGACGCACATTTCTGGTTGGAGTGAGAGTAAATTTGTAATTATCAACTTTTGTAAAATTCAATATGAAGAGATTTAATTTTTTTGTAAGCATATTAGCTGTAACCCTTATGGGAGGCATGAGTTCGTGTGAGAATGAAAACATTAATCCATACGATTACGCTGCCAAAACCGATACCATAACCATCAATACAGGTGACGCAAATACAGTAAAGACGGGCATAGCTTCTTATCCCACAGGCTCTATTGTTTGGTCACATGACACTACACTCACCTCTTCGTTCAAGATTCCTGCCGGTGCTTCCCTCTATATCGAGCCTGGGGTGAAGGTCACGGTCAGCTCTAAGCCCTTGGAAGATCATCCTATAGAGATTGTGGCATTAGGAAACCTTTACGCTATGGGCACGAAAGAGAAGCCAGTAGTTATCAGCTCGGACACAGGCAAGCCCAACGACTGGGGTGGTATCATCTGTGGATACGATTGTGAAGAGGTGGTGTTAAGCCATACAGAGATAGCTCATGCTGGTGCTACTCCAACGGAAAGTTCCCTTTCTTTTCAAAACAAATTGTTCAAGACCACCATTGATGGCGGGGTTCCTGCTTTTCATTTCTGCAATACCAAAGGTCGTTTTGCTGTCGTTAACTGTTTCTTCCATGACAATTACAATGACCAAACTTATTTCACAGGTGGTAATGGAATTATTTATGGTTCCGTGTTTGCCGATAGTGGTAACGAGAGTGATGGCGGTGAAGCTATCAATGTGAAATCGGGATGCATACTCGACATAGCCTACAACCTGATATATAATGCCTGTACCAATGCGTTTAAACTTTCAGGGTCGGGTGTGGAGAAGAACTTTGCATCGAAGCTTGTCATCTACAACAATACAGCTATTGACTGTGGATGGCGCCGAACGAAGAATAAGAAAGGTGGAAATGTATGGATTGAGAAAGCTATTGCGCCCGTTTTTGTGAATAATTTACTGGTTGACAACCGCTATGGAATCCGTCAACCCAGTAAGAATGGAGCTGATATCGAAAACAGTGTGCTTTCTCCCAATTATTTCTTTGCATCCACAAATACAGGAGTAAAGCAACAGGGCAAAGACTTCAAGATGATTGTTTGGGATGACAACAATCTCACCAGTCAGGCTCCAGAGGATTTATCTAAATTATTTATTAAGTTTGCTCAAAACGATAAGATGAATATCAATTGTGAGAGCGATGACCCTGTCAATGGGGCTCCCTTGAAATGGAACCCAGCATGGGACTTTCATCTTCAGCCTGGCGCGCCTCAACTCACTGGTGCACTTTCGGCAGTGAGGCCTAATTTTCCCAGCGGATTGGCTTTCTTTGGCATGAAGAGGGTAAAATGGATAAGCAATACTGATGACCAAAATTATTATTTCTCTTCATCCGTAGCCAGTAACTTCTTTGGAGCATTTGGAGCAAAATAAACATCAATCAACATGAAAATGAACAAGTTTTTCAAACAGATACTATTTGTTGTCACCTTACTTTTTTCTTTCATTTCCTCTCAGGCGCAAACCCCTGCTGATTGGAAACAAATGAAAGCTGATGTCAACCTGTATTGGGTGAACGATATGGGACGTAATGGTTATTACGACCAGAAAACCATAGCCCAGTTGATGGGTACCATGGCGGAGACTGTTGGACCCGAGGCAGTGATTGCTGTAGGTGATATTCATCATTTCAACGGCGTGCAAAGCGTTACCGATCCCTTGTGGATGACTAATTATGAACTAATATATTCTCATCCAGAGCTGATGTGTTTTTGGTATCCTGTTTTGGGTAATCACGAATATCGTGGCAGTACCCAAGCTGTACTCAATTATGCTCATGTGAGCCGTCGATGGGTAATGCCAGCTCGATACTACTCCAAAGTATTCGAAGGTGATGGCTGTACGGTGCGAATCGTTTTTCTTGACACTACTCCCCTTATCAGTAAATACCGAAAGAATACCGAAACTTATCCTGACGCTCATTTGCAAAACCTTGAACAAGAGCTGGCATGGCTGGACAGTACGTTGACTGCTGCACACGAAGATTGGGTGATCTGTGTGGGACATCATCCCATCTATGCACAGACTTCCAAGTCGGACAAAGAACGTGCCGACATGCAGAAATATCTTTTGCCAGTGCTTCAGCGACATTCCAATGTGTCGGTATATGGCTGTGGTCATATACACAACTTTCAATATATCAAGAAGAAAGGTGACAATATTAACTATTGGGTCAACTCTGCAGCAGCTCTTTCACGTCCTGTACAGCCAACAGATGGAACCCGTTGGTGCGATGGGTCCACAGGATTTACAGTGATTAGTGCCAACAAACAGCAACTCACACTCTATGCCATCAACAAGGAAGGTAAGATTCTCTACACCCTGCCTGTGAAAAAGTAGCTATCTTGGTTGCATTACATGTATTTTATCGAACAATCTATATGCCTACGTGTCCGTGAAAGAGCGTAGGCATATAGTTTATTTGTCTATGACTCCAAGGTCATGGTCTGTATCAAATGTTTCCGCTGAGGCAGAGTCCACATCTAACTTGTAGAGGCCTCTTTTAATTCATGCCGCTAACTTTCTCTTCCGGATATGATATCCGCGTGTGGTAAATGGCCTTCAGTCGTTCTATCAATACCTGCTTGGCTTGCAACACATCCCTGAAGGTAATGGGGCAATCGGTGAAGGCACCGCGCTTCACTTGTCCGTCAATGATTTTGTTGGTAAGCTCTGTGATGCTCTCTTCCGTGTACTCGGGAAGTGAACGGGAGGCAGCCTCAACAGAGTCGGACATCATCAAGATGGCTTGTTCGCGTGTGAAGGGATCGGGTCCCGGATAGGAGAATGGTGCAGGATCTACCTCCTCGTCGGGATGTTCATTCTTGTATTGTATGTAAAAATAACTTGCCGTGCTGGTGCCATGATGGGTCAAGATGAAGTCTTTGATAAAGGATGGCAGGTTGTGTTGCTCTGCCAATTTTACACCATCAGGCACATGACTCACGATGATGCGAGCACTCTCCTTCGGCGATAGGCCATCGTGTGGGTTGGCTCCCACTTGATTTTCGGTGAAAAAAGCGGGGTTGTTCATCTTCCCAATGTCGTGATACAGGGCGCCAGTACGCACCAGCAGGGCGTTGGCCTCAATCTTATTGGCAATCTCAGCGGCCAGGTTAGCCACGGTAATGGAGTGCTGGAAGGTGCCGGGAGCTATCTCGCTGAGGTCGCGAAGGATGCCCCGATTGGTGTTGGACAGCTCGAATAGCGTGACATTGGATGTGAAGCCAAACATCTTTTCGATGACATACATCAGCGGATATGAAAGCAACAGCAGTACGGCATTAGCCGCAAAGTGGTAATACATGTCGATGTCGAGCTTGTCGAGCGAGCTGTTTTGCATGAGTTGTAGTGCGAAATAAACCACCGCATACGACAGTCCTACGAGGATAGCTGTCTTGAATACCTGCGAGCGTTGTGTGAGTTCGCGTAGGGAATAGATGGCTACCAAGGCCGCAACGATTTGCATAATGATGAATTCGTATTGATATTTCACCGCTGCTGCACAAATCAGAATGATGATGCACTGTGTGACGAAAGCCGTTCTTGAATCCATGAACATGCGCACGAAGATGGCTGCGGTGGCCAAGGGCAAGATGTACACGCTGAACAAACTGTGTTTCATCATCAGTGATACAAGAATGGGAAACAGCGCGATGAGTACATAAAGCATCATGATGCTGCGCGGCTTGCTGAAATAGTCTTTGCGGAAAAGCGACAGATAGACGGTGAACAGAATGATGAGGATGCTGACATAGAGCAGTTGGCCATAGAAAGTGGTCTTGGTTTCTTGGTCAGAAACGTTTCTGCGCTTCATCTCTCGCTCGTATGAGTTCAATACCCGATAGGTGTATTCGTCAACAATGTCACCCCGGTCGATAATCTTTTGTCCGCTGATCATCATGCCGCTGGCTATCGGAATGCTACTCAAAAGGTCGTTGAGTTCCGTTTCACTCCGGTCTTTGTCATAAATCAAGTTGGGCTGTAGGTAGAAGTTAAGGTTGCATCGCTGCAACAATTGGCGATAAGGAGCCAACTTGTTGTCGGCAAACAGTTGTTCGTAGGCAGATAAGGTAGAGTAAACGCAATTGACTTGGACGCTCTGTGCCGCCTTGCCATTTACCACTCTAACCATGTTGGTCGAGTCTTTTGCGAACCGATTATATTCGGGTGTGTTGATAATGCCTGCCTGATAGAGGCGATGAAACCGATCCAAAAGGATGTGCATGTAGGCCGCTGGCAAGCCTGGCACGCCCAACTTGAAGTCGTTTTTGAATCGTTCTATCTGCTCTTTCTCCACACTTGCCTTATAATTGAAGTAGGGTTGGAAATACTGCATCAGCGAGTCTTTCTCCTGTTGGATGGCCTCATCTGTCTTATAGATGGGGAAGTCGAAGGTGGCAATGAATGAATGATACATCCAAGGCTTGTCCACATCGTAATGAAACTGCTGCGACGTGTCGCGTGGAAGGCTCCATACAATGAGCACAACGGTCACCACCACGAGCATAATTCTCGTTAATATGCTTTGCCAGTTTTGCGAATCTGTTATATTAAGTTTACTCATTTTGTCACTAAAAATAGATATCTTGTTCTGAAACGTGTTGATTGATGGGATGTAATCCCTGTAAGGCTTGTGTGTGCGTCATGAACCTTTTGCCAGTTCATGATGCAGGGGTATTCTGCCTACTATCATGCGAAAATACAAAAAAAATACGGCATACTGCAAAAAAATGACTACTTTTGCACAAAATTTAATATCTTATCTTCATTTATTTAAAATGGCAGAAAGAAAAGTAAGGGTGCGTTTTGCACCCAGTCCTACCGGTGCTTTACATATTGGTGGAGTACGAACAGCGTTGTATAATTATCTTTTCGCACGTCAGCATGGTGGCGATCTCGTGTTTAGAATCGAGGACACCGACTCTCATCGGTTCGTTCCCGGAGCCGAAGAATATATCCTTGAGTCATTCAAATGGTTGGGCATCCAGTTTGATGAAGGTGTTTCTTTCGGCGGAGAACATGGGCCCTACCGTCAAAGTGAGCGTCGCGAGATTTACAAGACGTACGTTCAGCAGTTGCTGGGTGCAGGTAAGGCTTATTATGCTTTTGACACTCCTGGGGAGTTGGAGGCCAAGAGAAATGAATTAAAAAACTTCCAATACGATGCTCATACGCGCATGCAGATGCGCAATTCATTAACCATGACGCCCGATGAGTGCCAACAACGCATCGCCGATGGTGAGCAATATGTGGTGCGCTTCTTGGTAGAACCTGGTCGTGAGATACATGTACAGGACTTGATTCGTGGCGAAGTGATTGTCAAGAGCGACATCCTCGATGATAAAGTGTTATATAAGAGTGCTGACGAACTCCCCACTTACCATTTGGCCAACATTGTTGACGACCATTTGATGGAGATTACTCACGTCATCCGAGGTGAGGAATGGTTGCCCAGCGCGCCCCTCCATGTGTTGCTCTACGAGGCGTTTGGCTGGACCGACACCATGCCTTCGTTTGCCCATTTGCCCCTGTTGCTGAAGCCGGAAGGCAAAGGTAAGCTGTCAAAACGTGATGGTGATCGGCTGGGATTCCCTGTCTTTCCGCTGGAATGGCACGACCCCAAAACGGGTGAAGTGTCGTCAGGATTCCGCGAGAGCGGTTATTTCCCCGAGGCAGTGGTTAACTTCCTGGCCCTTTTGGGATGGAACCCAGGAACCGATCAAGAGATTTTTTCACTCAGCGAGTTGGTTGATGCCTTTGACATCACACGCTGTTCCAAGGCCGGAGCCAAGTATGATTACCAGAAAGGCATTTGGTTCAACCACGAATACATGTTGCAGAAGAGTGATGATGAGATAGCCGATCTCTTCGCACCCATCGTCGCCAACAACGGTGTAGATGAGTCGATGGATCGTATCCGGCAGGTGGTTCACATGATGAAAGACCGTGTCGACTTCGTAAAAGAGCTTTGGCCGTTGTGTTCTTTCTTCTTCGTAGCACCGCTGGAGTACGACATGAAGACGGTTCGCAAGCGTTGGAAACCCTATTCGGCAGAGCAGATGACCGAGTTGGGCGACTTACTGGAAGGTCTTGACGATTTCTCCATTGAGAATCAAGAGCAGCATGTCATGAATTGGGTCAAGGAGAAAGATTATAAACTGGGTGATGTCATGAATGCGTTCCGTTTGACTTTGGTAGGAATAGGCAAAGGCCCGGGCATGTTCGATATCTCGGCTTTCCTGGGTAAGAACGAAACATTAAGGCGTTTGCGCAAGGCCATTGAGGAGATTCCCACTGTGGCTTCTCATCTTGCCTGATGCAAAAACGCTGAATAGGAAAACCTCTTTGCATCGTGTATCAAGTAGCCATATACCTCTATCTGTGCGGTGTTGCCGTGGCCAGTATCTTCAGTAAGAAAGTAAAGAAGATGTGGAAGGGCGAACGCCAGGCCCTTGATATCCTCAAGAGCAAGGTCAATCCCAACCATCAATACATCTGGTTTCATGCCGCTTCGTTAGGTGAATTCGAACAAGGGCGGCCGTTGATAGAGCGAATCCGCACCGATTATCCTGAATATAAAATACTTCTGACATTCTTTTCGCCTTCGGGTTACGAGGTGAGGAAGAACTATGAGCATGCCGACATTGTATGCTATCTGCCCATAGACACCATTCGCAACGCGCGCAGGTTTTTGAGGACGGTGCGTCCGTGCATGGCCTTCTTCATCAAATATGAGTTTTGGTACAATTACCTGCACATCCTCAAGCACCGCAATGTGCCCGTTTACAGTGTCAGTAGCATCTTCCGAGAGCATCAAATTTTCTTCCGTTGGTATGGCAAAAGTTATGCAGGCGTCTTGAGATGTTTTACGCATTTCTTTGTCCAAAACGAAAAGAGCAAACACTTGCTTCACACGATAGGGATAGATACGGTCGATGTCGTAGGCGATACTCGCTTCGATAGAGTGTTGCAAATCAAGGAGAAAGCTCAGCAACTCCCAATAGTTGATGCTTTCAAAGCAGATAAAAAAGTGTTTGTTGCAGGCTCAAGTTGGGCGCCAGACGAAGATATTTTTATTCCTTTCATGAATGAATGTAAGGATTGGAAAATGATCATCGCCCCCCATGTCATCAGCGAAGAACATTTGAAGCGTATCGAAGAAAAATGCAAAGGAAAGACGGTTCGTTACACAGCAACAACACCCGAAGAAGCTGCACAAGCTCAATGCTTGTTAATCGACTGCTTCGGACTGCTGTCGAGTGTTTATCATTATGGTGAGGTGGCGTACGTTGGTGGAGGCTTTGGAGTAGGAATACACAATGTGTTAGAAGCCGTTGTATGGAAAATGCCCGTACTTTTTGGTCCTAATCATAAGCGTTTTCAAGAAGCGCAAGAACTGATTAAGGCGAAGGGAGGGTTCGAAATCACGGATAGTTCTTCGTTTGCACGTATGATGCAACAGTTCATGACTCAGCAAGAGTACTTGCGATTGAGTGGCGAAGCGGCTGGTAGTTATGTGGAATCAAAGGCGGGTGCTACCCATAAGATTTTGAAGCAAATAGATTTGTAAATCAATCTATCGTTGCAAAAAGGATACCGTTTGACTTTCAATAAAACGATATAGTGTAAAAGGTTAACTTATTTTCTTGAGTTAACCTTTTGTGTTCTTGTACTTTATGCTTATTTTTGTCAAACAATCAACAATCAATTTTCAACGACATACAATATGATACGGCATTCAAGATATTTTTATTGCTTTTTGGTAGTGATGACTTTTTGGGTACAATTTGCTTTTGCACAAACCTATACTCGTGGCGTTGGCATTTATCCAGGGTGTGTGCAAGAGGCTTATGTGCCTATGTTAGTGCAGGATGACACCTACCGCAACATCGCTTTGCATCGCAAGGCTTTCCACTCTTCATCGTACGATTACAACCTAACGGCACAATTGCTCACCGATGGCATCATCACTCGTCAAGAGCCAGCCTATCTGGTGGCGAGCACCAATAGTGGCGTTTTACACCTTCGAGAACGCGAATGGGCCATTGATGGCGGAGAGTATACCCGCAATATCTTGATGGGTAGTCGGGCAAAGTTGGAGTACCATTGGCAGGGAATGGGCATTAAGGCCAACCAAGTGAAGCTGTTTGCCAGCGTAGCCTATCAGCCCCAAGAGGCCAAGAGTGGGTTTTCTATCAAGGTGATGGGTAAGAATCGCAAAGGACAGTGGGTGGTGTTGGACGAGAAACGTGGAAAAGCATTGCCCGGAGAGGCTTCGAAATACAAGGCACACAGTGACCCTAACAAGAATACAGGTAGTGACTTGTTGCCTACGCGAAAGGTGAATATCGGCTTCAATCTCAACACCAAGGGCAGACCTTTCAGCGACTTTCGCTTGGCGTTGGACATGGATGGCGCTGCTTACTGGACCGTTACCGAACTGAAGTTTTATCAAGATGGACGGCCGATGACCGACCTGTTGCCTTCGTCAGCCTTCAACAGCTGTTGGATGAGTGCGGGAGGTGGCAACCAATGGGTGTATGTTGATTTGGGTGTAAAGGCCTCTTTTGACAAAATTCGTTTGCATTGGGTGCAAAAAGCCTTGCAAGGACAGCTTGAAGTGTCTGATGATGCCCAACGATGGCGACCGTTATGTAAGTTATCTTCCAAGAATGTGACCCTCGATGAGTACGACTGCAAGGCCTCGGCCCGATATGTGCGTGTGAACATGCAGGGTGCACGGGCGGGACAACGCTATGCAATCAGTGAGTTGGAAGTGATGGGGCGCGGGGGATTGGTGGCGCATCCTAAGGCAGAAAGCCACCAGGATGGCAACCAACTTTCGCTCAATGGAGGGCATTGGCGATTGCAACGCGCCTCGCAAGTGCGGGCAACGGGTGAACAAATTGCGCAAGCAGCCTTTGACGACAGTAAGTGGATAATGGCCACAGTGCCTGCCACGGTACTGTCGAGCTATATGAACATCGGTGCCATACCCAATCCAAACTATGCCGACCATCTGTTCATGATTTCCGAATCGTTCTTTAATTCCAACTTTTGGTATCGTCGTACGTTCCACGTTCCCCAAGCTATGCTGGGCAAACATGTGTTCCTGAACTTTGATGGCATCAATTGGAAGGCTGACATCTACCTCAATGGAAAGAAGGTTGATCGCATGGAAGGGGCGTTCGTTCGTGGGAGAATTGATGTCAGCAAACTGCTCGTGGCGGGCGAGAACGTGCTGGCCGTGGAGATTGTGAAGAATCAACATCCCGGTGCTGTCAAGGAAAAGAATGAGATGAATACCGATTTTAATGGCGGAATCTTGGGTTATGACAATCCTACGTTCCATGCCACGATTGGGTGGGACTGGATCTCTACCATCCGCGGACGTAACATCGGTATATGGAACGACGTGTATCTGTCTGCTGAAGGTGGGGTGAGTTTGGCAGATCCAGTGGTGACTTCATGCTTGAACCTGCCTGATACATTGGCCACGGTCACTCCGTCCGTCATACTGAAAAACAACGAATCGCATGCTGTGACAGGACGGTTGAGGGGCTGGATAGGCGAGGTGATGTTTGAAAAAAACGTGACCTTGCCCGCATTGGCCACGGTGGAAGCAACGTTTGACCCATCGAAATTCACCGTTTTGAAGAACCGTCGTCTGCGCTTGTGGTGGCCCAACGGTTATGGAACACCTTATCTTTACGACGCTGGATTTACGTTTGAGGTGGATGGAAAGGTGTCGGACGAGCTGACGTTCAAGGCCGGAATTCGTGAAATGGGGTATCGGGATGTTGATACTCGACTGACGATGTATGTCAATGGGAAACGCTTCGTGCCGCTGGGAGGCAACTGGGGATTCAGTGAGAGCAATCTGAACTATCGGGGTAGGGAGTACGATATTGCCGTGAAGTATCATCGCGACATGAATTATAACATGATACGCAACTGGGTAGGACAGACCGGTGATGAGGAGTTTTACGAGGCTTGTGACCGCTATGGCATCATGGTGTGGCAAGACTTTTGGCTGGCTAATCCGGCCGATGGACCCGATCCGATGGACGAGGACATGTTTCTGAAGAATGCAAAGGATTATGTGTACCGCATCAGAAAGCATCCGAGTATCGGTTTGTACTGTGGGCGAAATGAGGGTTATCCACCCGAATCGATCGATAGGGCGTTGCGTCAATTTGTACAGACGTTGCATCCAGGACTTTGTTATGTGTCAAGTTCGGCCGATGACGGCATCAGTGGACACGGTCCATACCGTGCTTTGCCTGCGAAAGAATACTTTGAAAAGCAGACTGGTAAGCTGCATTCGGAGCGTGGAATGCCGAATGTCATGACCTTTGAGGGCCTCTCAAGGACGCTGAGTCCAACGGCTTTGTGGCCTCAGAATGCGCAATGGGGACAGCATGACTACACGTTGCAAGGGGCACAGCAAGGAGATTCGTTCAACAAAATCATCGAGAAAGCGTTCGGAAAGGTGCAAAACGCCAAGCAGTTCACCGCTCTTGCACAGTGGGTGAACTATGATGGCTATCGAGCCATGTATGAGTCAGGAAGCAAAGATAGGTTGGGTCTGTTGATATGGATGAGCAATTCGTGTTGGCCTAGCATGACATGGCAGACATACGACTACTACTTTGAACCTACAGCCGCCTTCTTTGGTGTAAAAAAAGCATGCGAACCGTTGCACATACAGTGGAACGCAAGCACGCGAAACATGGAGGTTGTCAACCTAAATAAAGTGGTGAGTGGGACATTGAGGGCGCAATGTGAGGTGCTGGACATCCACGGAAAACGGCTTTCTTACCATGAGATGGCGTTGCAGAGCAAGCCTGACACAACCGTTGTCTGCACGAAAATAGAAGAACCAGACATGCCAGGGACGGTCTACTTTTTGAAAATGAAATTGGTAGACGATAACAACCAGGTACTGTCAGGCAACTTCTATGTCTGCTCGACCGATGAAGGAAACCTGCAAGAACTTAGGCGATTGCCCATGGTAACGTTGACCACGCATGTCAAATGGGAAGGAACTCAGGCAACGGTTGTGCTGAGAAACGAGAGTGACACACCCGCCATGATGAATCGCGTCAACTTAAAAGGCAACGATGGCCTACAAATTTTGCCGGTTGATTATAGCGACAATTATTTCCACCTGATGCCCGGTGAACAGAAAACGGTGACCGTGAAGTGGAAAACGGAGGATACTCGTGGTTGCGAACCGATGTTGGAAATATCGGGACTGAATGTAAACTTGAAAAAGATGTCTGTGCAATGACACCTTTTGAATCAATGATATAACTCTTTTTTAATACTGGATAATCAATGAAAAAAATGACGTTATGCCTTGCAATCTACACTTGCATCGCTGCTTTTGCTGACTCCTTTCTCCGATAAGTCGATGATGCGTGACGTGTTGACCATTGAGTTGGTGCGACCTTATTTCGACTTTGTGGCGAGTGCTCAATACGGTGAACTCATCTTGGATGGCACATACCATAAGCATGATGAAGAGATTTCTTCATCATGTGAAATCGTTCGTCTAATTGTTCTTATATTATTAAAAGGTAAGGTCAAATTAAAGAATGTCTATATATAGTCCGTTCCCTTCTTGATTTGCACTTCATTGACATATTTTCTCACCAGTGCCGACGAGTCTTCTTTCTTGCAAACAAGCAATACGTTGCCATGTTCGGCAATGATATACCCTTCCAGTCCGTTGAGGATGGCCAGTTTATTCTTCGGCAACTTGATGACGTTGTTTTGGCAATCTTCAAGGATGACTTCGCTGTCAATCACCACATTGTCCGATTCACTCTTCTGCATGGCCTCGTAGATGCTGTGCCACGTGCCGATGTCGGCCCAGCCGAAGTTGCACTTCATAACGTATACCCGGTCTGATTTCTCCAGTACGCCGTTGTCAACCGATAGGTTGGGGTACAGCGGGAAGTTTTTATTGATGAAATGGTTCTCCTCTTCGATGGTCCAATGGGGTGTCATGGCGTCGAGATTGCGCAACACAGAGGGCAGCAACTTGAACAGACAGTGGCTCAAATAGCGTATGTTTGCCATGAACATGCCCGTGTTCCAATAAAACTCACCGCTCTCCACAAACATCTTGGCAAAATCTCTTTCGGGTTTTTCGGTGAACGACTGTACTTGATAAACGCCATTCCCCGCTGGCTCGCCCAATTGAATGTAGCCATATCCGGGCTCAGGTCTGGTGGGCTTGATACCCAGGGTGAGCAGCTCATCTCTCTGACTGACGAAAGCAAATCCTTCTTGGATGTCGCTTACAAAGGCCTCCTCGTTCAGAATCATTTGGTCGGACGGTGTCACCAATAGGTTGGCGTCGGGGTTGAACCGTATGATGCGATGTGCAGCCCATGCCACGCTTGGTGCCGTGTTGCGGTGGATAGGTTCAGCCAAGATGCGGTCTTCCGGGATGTCGGGCAACTGCTGATGAACGTCATCAAGATACGACTGATTGGTGCTGATGAAGATGTTATCGGGTGGAACCACCTTGAGCATCCGGTCGTATGTCTGCTGCAAAAGCGTGCGTCCTGTGCCAAAGAAGTCTATGAATTGTTTCGGCGTGGCTTCACGACTGCAAGGCCAAAGGCGTTTACCTTTTCCTCCGGCCAGAATGACACAGTATTGGCTATCTGACATGATGGTATGGTTAGTTGTTGATTAGATTCCAAAGATACGAAAATAAACCATACCGAACAATTATTTTAGTTTTATTTTGACCCTGTATTAAATATTCACACCTCATTGAAAGATGGCGAAAAAAGTGGGTTCATGTCGATGAATATTCTTGACAACGTACCTCTTTCTCCTTGGCTTATTTGCGAACAGTCATGCCTGTGGTTGCAAATAACGCAAAGATGAGCGACTTTTGTATGTCATTGTCGTATAATGTGTTATGTGGATAGCGATGTCTTGCGTAGCTGCTTCTGCGGTTTTTTGTCACCAAAAGCATAGCTCTTATCCTCCAATCTGTATGCTTTTGGTGGGCAATAACGTGCCTATTGCCCCGCAAAGTGATGCTTCTTGCACCGTAACTAATCACTGAAAATGAAGAAATATCGAAGCTGATGTAAACTAACTGATAATGAGGAGGAAATACATAAATCAGCATAATACTGCTCTATTTGTAAAGGGTAGAAGGATGCAGATTTAGGCAGAAGTTCAGTTACCAGAGTGTTACCTTATTTTGATGTAGGTAATGATGGTACAGCATTCGGTAACTGAATTATTTTCGCTCGTGTGGCTGTTGCTTTGGTCGGCAGTTTTCTGCGTAAGTGAGGAACGCTTTAATTCGGGTAATTTTGCCCACAAATATTAAAGCGTATGAAAACAGAGAAAATGAAGGTGTTGCTCTACCTTAAAAAGAGCGGTATAGGCAAATCAGGTAAAGCCCCGATTATGGGGCGGATAACACTTGGAAGGAGTATTGCGCAGTTCAGTTGTAAACTTTCCTGCAACCCCGACTTGTGGAATTCACGTGAGAGCAGGATGGACGGCAAGAGCCGTGAGGCGGTGGAGATTAACGGAAGGTTGGAGAACCTGTTACTTTCCATTCAATCTACCTATCAGTCGCTAATTGCCAAAGGACAGCCATTTGATGCAACCGATGTAAAGGAACAGTTTCAAGGCTGTGTACAGGCAAGATGTATGCTCATCGAAAGGTTGGATATGCTCATCAAGGAGAAAGAAAGCCATATCGGTATAGACATCAAGGAAGAGTCTATGTCCGCCTATCATTCCACTCGGAAACGATTACAGGAGTTCATTCAGAAGAAATACCATGTTTCGGACTTGGCTTTTTCGCAGCTCACAGAAAGCTTTATCTACGAATTGCAGACATTCTGTCTTGGCGAACTCGGTCATCAGCAAAGCACATTTTTCAGAGTTGCAGCAGATTTGAAGACCGTCTGTAGGCTGGCTTATCGTGAGGGACTGGCTGATACGCTTCTGTTTGATAAAGTCCATATAGAACGAGGAGACAAGAAAGCACCTAAAGCTCTTGACCAAGAAGCATTGGACAAGTTGAAGGCAATCTGCTTTGATGAGTTGGAAGAGGAAATGGAAACCGCTCGTGATGTGTTTCTCTTCGCCTGTTATACCGGTGCAGCCTATTGTGATTTGATGGAACTAAGCAAGAAGCATCTTGTCCGTGATGATGCAGGCAGTTTGTGGTTGAAGTTCAGCAGACAAAAGACAGGCGTACTTTGTCGTATCAAGTTATTGCCGGAAACTGTTCGGTTAATTGAGAAAATGTACAGCGATGAAAGGGAAGCACTACTGCCTTTCATAAAATATCCCACTTATCAGTCCTGTCTCAAAGCCTTGCGATTACGGGCAGGCATTTCTTTTCCCTTTACTACGCACACTGCAAGGCATACCTTTGCCACACTTATCACCTTGGAGCAGGGCGTTCCTATTGAAACGGTGAGCAAGATGCTCGGACATACGAACGTAAGTATGACCGAACGTTATGCGAAGGTTACACCGCAGAAACTCTTTGAGGAGTTTAACCGTTTCCTTTCTTTTACTGAAGATTTGCGTTTAACCATTTAACCAAGATTTTTTATGAGAAGTACATTCAAGATATTGTTTTACATCAACAAAAAGAAAATAAAAGCAGACGGCAAGACTGCTATTCACTGCCGTATCACCATAGACGGAAAGAGTACCGCCATTACCACAGGCGAGGAATGCAAATCCTCCGAGTGGAACAGCAGGAAAGGACTGACAACCGACAAGAAAACCAATCAAAGAATCGGCGAGTTCAAAGAACTTGTAGAAAAGACCTATCAGGAGATATTGATAAAGGACGGAGTGGTAAGCGTGGAACTGCTCAAGAACCGTTTGCAGGGGATAGCCACCATGCCGACAACACTCCTTGCCATGAGCAAGGCAGAACTGCAATCCGTTAAAGAGTGCGTGGGCAAATCGAGAGCTGAGGGAACCTATCAGAATCTTCTCTATTCAGATAAGTTACTTACGGAGTTTGTAAAGGATAAGGGAATGACGGATATAGTCATAGCCACTATAACGGAAGACTTGTTTGAAGAATACCGTTTCTATCTGAAAAAACGAGGCTTGGCAACAGCAACCATGAATCGCTATCTTTGTTGGCTGAGTAGGCTGATGTATCGTGCGGTCAGTCAAAGGCTCATTCGCTGTAATCCTTTTGAGAATGCCAAGTATGAGAAAGCGGAACAGAAGATAGGCTTTTTGCAAAAGAGCGAAGTATCTAAACTTATGGCACTGAGAGTACTTGATAAGGAAGCAGAACAAGCAAGACGGATGTTTATCTTCTCATGCTTTACGGGCTTGGCTATTGCTGATATGGAACATTTGCAATTGGGACACATTCAAACGGCAGCCGACGGACAGAAATATATCCGTAAAGAAAGGCAGAAGACAAAGGTGGAGTTTATTGTGCCCCTGCACCCGATAGCGGAGGCCGTCATCAATCAATGTAAGGAAGAACAACCCAGCATGAAAGAAATGCAGACGGTGAAAGAAAAAGGTGACGACTTTGTCTTTCACTGTAATTGTAGCCGTAGCGTGATGAGTGCAAAGCTAAGTATCGTGGGTAAGGCTTGCGGTATCAGAGAACGGTTGTCCTACCACATGGCGAGGCACACGTTCGGCACGATGAGTTTAAGTGCAGGAATACCCATCGAAAGCATTGCCAAGATGATGGGGCACGCCTCTATATCCAGTACTCAAATCTACGCACAGGTGACAGACAATAAGATTTCGGAGGATATGGACAGACTGATAAGGAAACATCAAAAAGAGGACACAAAGGAGAAAGCCGTATGAATGTCAATCACCATCAAACAAAAAGAGAGCGCAGCTATTTCGAGTGGAGCGACAATATGCAAATCACTCGCAAAGGCAAAGGCGAGATAGCCATGACAGAGAGCGAGCTCGTTGGTTTCTTCGGTGTAACGTGGCGAAAGCTCAATTATCGATTGCAACTTCTACTAAAAGTCTCTCCCCTGCAACCCGACGAAAGGGATACAGGGGAGCAGGAAGTCTACGTGAACGGACGGCTGCGAGGTTATGCCTTGCTTTATCCACTCACTATCATCATCGCTTTGTCTTATCAATTGGACAGCATGGAAGCCCACTTGTTCAGGAAACATATCTGGCAAGAGTTACAACACCCCACACCTATGGTAGAACAGATATTCCTATACGGAAGTGGCAGTATCAATTGATACACTTTTTTCTTTCACCGATATTATCTTACTACATTACTACAAGGAGGGATAATACGGTGAAAGAAAAAGGATTGGCATTGTGTAGTCAGAAAGGAGAAATCGCTATTACTACAACAAACTACAGTTTGCAACTTTTGCATCGAAAAGCAAGGCGATGCTTGTTTTATATTTCAAACTATTTGTATATCTTTGCAATATAACCGAAACTTTTAACGAGATGAGGGATATTAGAATTGAAAAGGGAATAAATAAAAACAATGCCTTGCTTTTATGTGAATGGTCCAATGAACAAGGAAAAGAGTTTCAGGAGCAATGGATGGGTCCCAAAATTTCTTACCCGCAGGACTATGATAAAATAAAGGACTTGGGAAATGCGTTTTCGATATTCAACCAAGGGGAATTTATCGGAATGATACAAGAAGTACGAATTGGCAAGGATAACATACACATAGGTAGATTTGTAATAGATCCCCGAAAAACAGGATTGGGCTTTGGGACTGAGGCCCTAAAAAGATTTGTAGATTTCATTCTTGAGGATGATAATATTAAAAGTATTTCCCTAACGGTCTTTGATTTCAACCAAAAAGCAAAGAGGATTTATGAGAAACTTGGGTTTGAAATCAATGAAGTAATTGAGTCTCCAAGGCTGAAATACATTATGAAGAGATACAGGTAATTCCGAGTTTATCTAACTCAATGCGACAGAGTAGTTTTACTTCCCTTTCTTGATTTTATCCTAATTGTAAAACGAGGAACACAGGTGTATCCTGGTTCTTGCATTCCATGCTTCCTTATTTGTCTTATAATAATCTTCCATCGTTTGTTTCTTGTTAATTTACTATTTATTTTTCCTTTTCCCATCGTTGAAATTTGCCCATACAAAAGAATGCAGAAAACAAACTTAGCACGGTTAGAACAATGCCAATAACTGTCCATAAAACCATTTGGAAGGAAGATAGAACTGTGTTTTTTGAAAATTCAGCAAAAGCATAGATGCAATAAGGTAATGTTAGGAGGCTGGTAATGATAACCGGCACATATTTCCGATACACAATCCATTGCACGATATGTATTAATAGATGAACGGAATAGCCTGCCAATGCAGCAAACCACCATTGATATTCTCCTGTCCAAACGGAACAAAACGAAACGACAGAAATAAGTATGAACTCGTGAGCAGTACCAATAACAATGGTGGAAATGGAATAATCGAAAACTCCTCGTCGGGTAAAGAACGATTCGATTTTAGGGAATCGTTTTCTCAATTCTTCCCTGTTTCTGTCAATCCAACGTCCAAACATAATAATTTCCTCGTATTCGTGAACCATGAATACGACAAGGAGAAGCATCATTATCAAGTTTATTCTTGTCATTTATTTCAAGTTACCGATGTTGTTTTTCCAATCCTCTAAAGTGATTTTGGTAAAATGTTCGGTGCGAGTGTCGTTCATCAATGGTACGGGTTTATTATGTTCGGTGTGATGGTATATGAACCCGTATTTCTCTTGTGCACGACGCGATTTTTCATTGCCGTTGTAATAACCGCACCAAACGGAAGAAAGATGCAAATCCTCGAAGGCGTGACGAAGTATTTCGCGTATGGCTTCGGGAATCAATCCTTGTCCCCAGTAGGGTTCACCAATCCAATAACCAATCTCGCATTCAGTGTCTGAAATCTTCACAGTGTGAATTTCGCTTCTTGCGGTCATTATTCCAATGCTGCCAATGGGTTCACTGGTTTCTTTCAATACAACTGCATATGTTTCTTCGCCCGAAAGGACGGTCTTGATTATTTCTCGACTATTTTCAACACTCGTGTGGAGAGGCCATCCTACAATCGGACCAACATTGGAGTTGTGGGCATAGCGATAAAGCTCCTCGGCATCATCTTCGTGCCAGGGGCGCAGCAGGAGGAGTTCTGCTTGTAGTTCCATATTTTACCTACTGTTTGTACTCATCTACTTAACTTTTTATTCTTCGGTAGTTTTTGCGAAGTTTGCTCTATCTTTCTCTCGTCTCGCGTAACGTTGCGTTCCAATTTCTTAATATCTTCTGCGGGTGGAAGTTCTTCAGGTTTGATGCCGCGCTGCCCCAACATATCGCGCACACTTTGGTTGTTCTGTATGTGTTCCTTAGTAATGGGCTGTTCTCCTTGCAGGTCTTTATTTTCTACGTTGTAATTGGTCATTTCCGTAGCAAGGTTCTTGGCGGCTACGGTAAGTGTGGGCAGAAAGTCTGCCAACGGCCTGTTGGCTTTCACGCCCAGTCGGTTCTTCATATCTTCGGTGGTGTGTCCTCCGAAAAGTGCCGTGTCGCCTTTGGAGCGTATGCGCCCGAAGCCTTTGCCGTCAACGCCTCGCTGGTATATGTTCTGTGACAATTGATTTTCTGCCATTCTTAATTTATCGCGAGTTTTAAGCGAGACAGCAGGTTTAGTCGTTCTTCTATTAATTCTGCTTTTCGTGTTTGTACGGCAAAGTAGCTTTGGGCAAAGGCGATTTCTTCTTTCTTTGGGTCGCCGTTTTGAGCGATGAGGTAGCAGGCATAGCGGGTAAGCATAAAGTCGGATACTTCTCGCTTGGCTCCACTACCTAATTCGACCATTTTCGTGACCTCACGAAAATGGTCATCAACGTTGATACCTTGCGCTTTACACGAATCTACTGCCCGTCGTATGGCAATGAGAAAGTTCTCCCAGCGCGCATAGCCCAATATCGTTTGCAATTCGCGTGCAAACCAAACTTCTACCTGTTCTTCGCTATCGTCGCTCTCAATGTATCTGACAATACTATCGAACGATGATTTATATTGTAATATGCTATTCTTATCCATTGTCTTTTTCCTCAATCCATTTTGTATATTTACTATATTCAGTATCCAGCAAAGTTTTTTTATCTTCTTTGCTCATTATTCCTTTTTTAGCTTCTTCTCTCATTCCATACCATTCAATAGCCAGCCATGATTGCATTAGTGTTATGAACCTATCAATATCTTCTGTTTTATTCTCTACTTGGACTATTTTATCAATCATTTCAATAGCTTTCCTATCCCAATGCTTATTATCCTTATCAGCAGGATTCATCAACAATTTTAATTTATACGACAATTCTTTCAGTTTTTCATTGTCATTTCTTTCAGCAGTTACACAAAACTCTTCAACAGCTTTACGAAGTTCTGCCATATATTCCTTTCTAGCAATCGTTATGGTATTGATAAAAGTATTTTTACTTGACTGTTTTATAGTTGCGGAGATATTCATTGCACTAACAAAAACTGTAAGTATTCCTATTATTAAAGTTGCCCCTACTTGTCCTATTCCTACTTTTTCTGTTAAGAGAATCTCTATTCCTATTCCTAATAATGAAAGAATAGCTATTACAAAGAGTATATTTTGTACTTTTTCCCAGCGTATATTTTTAATTTTTATCCAGTCCATTTTCTATCCTTATAGTTCAATGTTAATCTCTATTTACTAACTTATTTACACTAATTTCTACTGCCTTAAAAGTATTGTTAAATCCATCTTGCTGTGCACCCTCTGGAAATTGTCTTATAGGACTTTTCAAAAAGTCTTATAGGATAATTTTACTACTCTGTAAGGTGCTGATTATCAATGAGTTACAGAGGTGTATTTTTGGCCTTGAGAACGGTGTCTCCGACACATGGAAAATATCCTTTTCGTATGCCAGAAACGCGCTTTCCATCGAGATATTTCTTCGCTTGAATTTTATACTTTATTTGCTGGTTTGCGATATGATTTCCTTTTTTTAGCATTTAAGATCGAGAAAATAGTGGCATAAAACTATTTTGGTATGACCTTTCCTATCATTTATTGATTTTTGCTTAATAACCACAGAATTGCTTTTGGACACAATTTGTAATTTTTCCTCTTGGGATGTCCAGTCAATAATGTGATCTGCTTTTTCACGGCCTAATTTTTCTATTAACTCATTTATTTTCTTTATCCAATGTTCCGAAGAATGTGATTGGACATACCCAAACATCCCGCAAATATTAAGATGACTTCCATGTAGTCTTTTCTTAAATCGCTCCATACCACCACGTGCACCATAGACGTATTCTTTATAATTTGATGTAGTAGATAGGCGTTTAGCCTCAAACTCAAGAATAGTTATGGGAGATGACGTCAATATCTTTGGTCTTGGGAAAACACCTATATCTGTTTCTCGTGTAGAGCCTGGCTGTGTTGGATTTTTTCCGAATCGAAAAGGCATATCTACACTTTTATGAAATTCAAGATAATTTATTAGTGAATCAGTGATTCGGTTCTCTGTATTTGAATCTATTGTCTTCAAAAGAAAAGAGGGGAACCCCTCTATCTTTGAATCGATAAAATCAAGTACCTTTCTGGCTTCGATGTCTTGCGAACTATCCAAGGAATGAATAGATGGCATTGAATTGATAAAACTATTATCTCGCAGCATTCCCGTATCTTGCATTTACATAGTCAGAGTAACATTCGTCGGAATCCCGTAAAGCAATATTTGTTGACCAGTATCGTACATTCTTAGGCTTCACAAGAATAATGCTGTTTTGACCATAAAGTTTTAACACACGCTGAATATGAAATCCAGCTAAAGCCCCCTTTTGAGTAGGAATGACATCTTTTACATAAGAATTAAGTTCTTCCAATTTCGTGAAAGATGATTCTATTATATCTGCTGTATATTCAAAATGTAATGCATAGTATTTACTTGTATCTATAATTTTGAATAATTTAAAAGACTTGTTATTTTCTTCGTATATGTTATTTAATGTTTTACAGAATATATCTGAAAAATGTAGTATCTGCGATTGGCTTGCAGTTTCATCTTTCATTCCTTTACTGGCATAATTGTCCACTGCTTCTTTAATAATCTGATTTTCTAAATCCTGCACTTTTAAATCTGATAGATTAGTGGGAAAAGGCAATCTGTCCATGTCTCTCTTTAAGATAGAAGTTGCTCTTCCAACGATTAGCCTGCTACTTGTTACCAAAATATAGAAACGATAAAGCACATTGAACTCTTGGAAAATGTCATACACTTTTTTCAGTTCATTAATTTCAGAATTTGGTGCATATATTCCTACCATTTCATGGCTAAAGCACATATCTTCATCCAAAAAGACTATTGGTATATTTGTTTTGCCAATATTCTCCTTAATGATAATATGAGGTGCCAAATAGATTTCTTTCTTTTGAAGACGAGGAGCCTCAAAATGAGTATTGCTCTCATAAAAAGTCTTAAAATCCCCATTCCTACCCTTGCCAAAAGTGCGTGGATCTATTGCTTTCTGTCCATGAATAAAAGGGGCAGGATATTTTTTATTTCCAACAGTATATCCTTCATTGTATTTCCAACCGCAATGTTTCTCTTTTTCTGCAAGAAATGCTCCCAGAGTCCTCATTTTCCTGAACCTCTCAATCAAATCGATAATCCGCCCCCCACCTAATAAATCCGCTTTCCAGATAAATGGATTATTGATAATATCATCCTTACTAATAAAATGAAAGTCATAGTGGTCGAATTCTAAAAAGATTCGATTTTTATTGGAAAATGTACGATTGGCAACCAAATGCAATACCGAATTGCTGTCAGGCAAAGACTTTTTAATAAACAAGGCTATTGTAGCTACTCGCGCACCAGCCCAAATGTCTGGCAGTAAAGTAAAATCGATTACCTGTTGTAAGTTATACTTTGAGAACAAAGCTTGCTTGAAACTCATATTGTTATTATACAATATTGGAGCTGCTGGTTGTATCATACACAGTTGACCGTCTGACCGTAATAAATTCATGGACTGTACCAGAAAGTGCAAGGCAGGATTTTCATCAGGTATGTCAAATTCACACCTGTACCCAATATTCTCTCGAAGTGTTTTAAAGAACTTTTTCCTTTTCGGTTCCCTTCCCAATACCGAATGAAGATTGAATGGAGGATTTCCTATCACTAAATCATATGTGTCATCAATATTAGCGGATATGTATTTGAAGAAGTCTGCTTTCTTAATATTCTTGCTGAAGTCTGGAAATTTCAGTTTCTGCCATGTGGGTGGGTTTAGATCTACTTCATCCAACATAGCCAAAGCTAAACTGAATACTGCCAACCGTACCGCATCATCCTCTATGTCAATGCCATATATACTGTTTTTCAACAATCGTTTCAGCACATCCAATGATGGCTTGGACAAATTGCCTGTTTTCAGCCACTCCGCATATCTCCACCATTGTATGATGCGTTTATATGCCTTTACAAGAAAGATGCCGGAACCACAACTTACATCTATCAGTCTGAAATTTTCCCGTGGTTCTTTCAGTGGCATACTCTCATCTATAAGTGTGCTGACAACCATCTCAGGTGTATAGACAATATCTTTGCTGTCTGTCAGAAGTTCCTCATACACAGAACTGATAACTTCTACAGGAAGGTGCGAGAAAGAATACAAACGCCAAATTACATACTGGTTGTTCTCAATGTTTCCATCCAAGTAACTTGCCAGTATTTTCACTTCTGATTTTTGAATGGATTCCCTTGCCTCTTTTTCCTTTTCCTTGTCCCATTCGAAAATTTTGCCATTGAAATCCTCTGCAAGATGGTCAAGCAACGCCAATAGTTTTCCTTCTCTTATGATTTCACAAAATTTGGTACAATCAAAGTTCTTTTTAAAGTATGTTTTGGCGAAATATCCGCTTTGAGAAGATTCATCACGTTCTTCCAAATACTTTATAAGAAGGCTTTGCACAAGAAGTTTCAACGATACATGCTTATCTAACCCGGATTTTTCTTGGAAATTTTTGTGAACCTCTTTCAGTCCGCGGATTAAATCTTTAGTTGCGGACTCTTCAAATTGAAATTTTTTCTTATACTGTTCCTCTTCCCAAAACATTCCGTCATCAAAGAACGCCGCATCAAACTCTTTTATGCCTGTGCCGGACAAGCGAAGCAATTCTTCTACATAATGCTCTTTGCCTGTCTGTGCCTTAGTTCTGGCATCAAAAATACTTACAGAGCTTTTCTCTACGATGATATAGATTGGAACGACATACCCGCTCCACATTCTCTTGTGTATGTCCTTTTTGTCTTCGTTAGAAACGTTCCTAAGAGTATAGTCAAAGAAATAAATTTGTGGAATGGAAACTCTACCATCGGAAAAATGGCGAAAATATACAGCGTCTGCAAAAAAGCGTTTGGCGGTATCTATCCCAAAAAGAATTTCCGGAGAACATTCTGGTGGAATACTATTGCATAAAACTACCCCTCCATTTTCAATTGAATACGGAGTGAATTTTAAATCGCTAACAGTATTCGTAAATATAGACTCCATAACTGGCATCGTTCTTTTCGCTACAAAGATACAAAATAATTTTAAAAGGGAGCCTTTCCTCTCTGATTTCTTTGGCCTTTTAACAGAATTAAAAGTATAACTAGATACTAATTTTACTATGTTTTTTCGATTATTTCCCTAACAATCTTCTTCATCAAACTTATCTTTTCTTGGAAAATCTTGTACACCATGCTTTATACAACAACGGCACTTGAAACAGATGCATCTCTGCCCCAAGTGCTGTTGTCCTATTCACCAATATACGCTTATTGTCTTTATCCTGTTCTACTGCTCTTGTAATTCTCCTCCAGCATTTTTTCCAAGTCCGAAGCCTTGTAGAGTATTTTTCCTGCAAACTGCGTGTAGGGAATAATCTTCCTGTCGCGGTAGTCCTGCAAGGTACGGGGACTGATATACAGTCGTTCACACACATCCTTACCCGTGAGGAAAAGTTCGCCTGCAAAGAGTGGCTTGTGTGTCTGTGCCACTTCCACAATCCGTTTCCCCACACCTCTCAATGCCGAGACGACCAGCTGCATCTCGTCTGTCTCCATGTTCAAATCTCTTGCTGTTTCCATCATATCTGTCTGTTTTTAGGTTTGTTCGACTTCGTAAGAAGAAGTGCTTCCACATCCTTGCTCTTGTAATAGCACTTGTGCCCGATTTGCGTAAACGGCAGCACGCCCGTATCGCGATAATGCTGCAAAGTGCGTTTGCTGATGTTCAGCAGTCGGCACACATCGCCGTTGTGCAGCCAGTCCGTGTGCTTGCTTTTCTCTCCGAATGCCTTGTGGCAGCATTCTGCAAGGCTTAAGATTTCATCTCGAAGCTTTGCCCAATTGGTTTCTGTAATGATGTAATAGTTCATAATTTTATATTGTTATTGTTTGTTGTTTCAAATCTTTCCAGTTTCCATCGGCAAAGATAATGGCGTGCGTACACCTCTCAAAGCCGTGGGGAACAGCAGGGAAGTATCGGGAACTATCGGGAAAAGAGCAATCCGTTTCATCGGTTCACATTTGCGTTTTCCTGCCCCGTCTTTTTTCTTTTATTGCAAAGACAATCCAAGCGAGTGTAGAGGAAAGTTCACTTATCCTTTGCCGAGCGCAGCTTGTCTTATGCAAAATTAATATCGGGCATTTCTTATTCCATCACTTTTCATTCACGTGGCAGCTTGTGGCGCTATAACAAGGACAAAAGAGACAGATTGATGTTCTTGCCACTGCACAAATGAGGTTAATAAGGTAATCAAAGCAAAAGACCGCATCTGAAAGCAAACAACGACAATCCGTATTTCTGTTAACCTTTCTTTCCTGTCATCCATTTTTTTCTTAATGAGGCTATAAATGCCCTTCTTGACAGCCTGTTCTCCTAAGAATTTTAAAGCGGACGAGCGCAACATTATACAAGAGGGCTCTGAATGCTTGGAAGTTACGCATTCTCACCCTAACTTCACTCTTGGAAACTAATTCAAGGGAATAATGAAAAAGAACGCAGATGCAGGCAATACAGACAGCAGGAGAAATCCCCATCGAAGGGGTAGTTCATCCAAGAACGTAGAGATAGAAACCTACCTCTCCACACACTATGAGTTCAGATACAACACAGTATTGGGCAGAACCGAATATTGCAGTAAGGGTAATAATCGTTTTGTAAAGGTTGGTCGTTATGAAATCAACACACTTCGCAGGGAACTCGATTGCGATGAAGGCATAGCGACTTCTGCCGAGAACCTTTATTCCATCATTGAAAGCAGCTTTTCTCCCCGTATCAATCCCGTTCAGGAGTATTTAAAAGGGTTGCCATTGATAGATATAGGTGATAGCTGTAGCTGTGATGATGCTGGTTGTAGGGATAGTAATGTGCCTTCTTTTTCACCGAAAGCAATTTCCGATTTGGCAAGCTGCGTTGTTGTCCGTAATTCTAACAAATGGTTGCCGTATCTTACCAAATGGCTTGTGGCGGTGGTCGCCAATGCGATGGACGACCGTGAGTGCCGTAACCATACCTGCCTTGTACTGACAGGTGAGCAGGGTAAGTTCAAGACAACGTTTCTCGATTTGCTCTGTCCGTCCAAACTGCACGGTTACAGTTACACAGGAAAAATATATCCGCAGGAGAAAGACACACTCACTTATATCGGTCAGAACCTTATCGTAAATATAGATGACCAGCTCAAAGCCCTCAATAAGCGAGACGAGAACGAACTGAAGAACCTTATCACCTGTCCGATGGTCAAGTACCGTATGCCGTATGACAAATATGTGGAGGAGCATCCCCACTTGGCAAGCTTCGTGGCATCGGTGAACGGTAACGACTTTCTTACAGACCCGACAGGCAGCAGAAGGTTTCTGCCCTTTGAAGTTCTATCCATAGACATAGAGAAAGCCAAGCGTATTTCAATGGACAATGTCTATGCTGAAGCCAAAACCCTATTAAAGTCAGGTTTCCGCTATTGGTTTGATGATGAAGAGATTGCCGAACTATACAGAGAGAGTGAGGACTTTCAGGTACAAACCGCTGAGATGGAACTTTTGCTGCGTTGCTTTGAAAAGCCAACGGAGGATGAAAACTATTCGTTAATGACTACTACGGAGATACTCACCTATTTGGGTATTTATACTCACCAACCACTTGTTGCCAAGCGTATGGGCGAAGCCTTGAAGAAAGCAGGATACATAAAGGTGAGCAAGCGAAGAAACGGAGGTAGCCCCATCTATGCCTACAAGATTAGGAAAATCTTGCCATGCCCGCTCCTTCAGACTTGTAGTAGCCAAATGTAGTAGTATGTGTAGTATCGTCCTATACTAAAAAGTGCTGCTGATTATCAATCATTTATCACGAAATAGTATGTAGTAAGAAGAATGATGAAAAAGTTTGGAGGGGAAAACTTTGGAAACGGTAAAACCATAAAACAGACAAGCATAAATAATTATCATTCAACCCATTAAAGTATCAAAACAATGAAAGAAGAAGATTTATCACTTATCAAGCGATATCCCATCGTGGAGTATCTCGAAAGGAGGGGTATCAGGCCTGTCCGTAAAACACCAGCCTATGCCATGTACCGTTCACCGCTCAGGGAGGAAACGCGTCCGAGTTTCAAAGTGGACAGGGAAAAGAACCTTTGGATAGACTATGCCGAAGGCAGGGGCGGAAGCATCATCGACCTCTGTATGCGCTTGGAAGGCTGTACGCTCTCGGAAGCCATCTGCCGTTTGGGGCAGAACGCTTCCGATAATACAGCGCACAGCTATTCAAAGACTGAACCCCGTATTGGTCTCAACCAGACAACTACAAGACAAGCAAGCGAAACAAGGAGACTGATAAGCATATCAGACACCTTGCCGCCGCATTTGCAGGAATACCTTATCAAGGAACGTTGCATCAATTTGAAAAAGGCAACACCCTTTCTCAAATGTATCAACTACGAGGTAAGGGGAAAGAGATATGAAGCCATCGGCTTTGCCAATTCTTCGGGTGGTTATGAACTTCGGGACAACAATACGTTCAAGGGAACGATTGCCCCGAAGAACATCACTCCGATATTTGAGGACAAGGCACAGCCCGTCTGTCTGTTCGAGGGCTTTATGGACTTTCTCTCTTTTCTTTCAATGAAAGGGGAGGTCTCCAACCAATGCCTTGTGATGAATTCCGTGAGTAATGTAGCAAGGAGTATCCACTACCTGAATGAAAGAAATATAACCTCCGTTCGTGCTTTTCTTGACAATGACGATGCAGGGCGAAAAGCTGTGCAGGAATTTGTAAACACAGGTTTTAAGGTAGAAGATATGGCTGTGTATTATGGAGACTTCAAAGATCTCAACGATTTTCACGTCAGACGTGTCCGTGAGCAACGGGAAGAGTTGGAGAAAACTCCAAATACGAGACCTCTGCAAAACCTTACCCATTCTCTATCATTCTTGTTTTTGAGCACTATT
>CABQNT010000021.1:0-39860 GCA_902465605.1 uncultured Prevotella sp. | reverse complement strand
TTAAAGGATTTCTCTTTGCCGTACGACACAGAGAAATCCTAATGACCGATTTGGGTTAAAACCTGTCCTACAATTGCATTGAGTTTGGGCTGCAAAGTCATGCACTTTGCACGCCAAAAGCATGTAGATTGCTGCCCAAAGTCAATGACTTTGCCAAGCCACCCCACAGAGGCCTGAGAAACAACCAACAGCTACCGAAACAAATCTTGCAACACCGAGAGCGATTTCAGTTCGGGGAACGAGGGGATGTGCAAGCGGTAGTAGCGCAATATCAAGTTGGCACAACGATTGCGCTCCTCACGGGAAAAGCGGAAAAGGTGCATCGTTTCATAGTTCATCCGCATCAGTTGACTGATTTTTGCCGCCTCGTCTGGGGGAATAAAGTCGGGATGTAAAGGAACGAGAGAACAGAACACGCCGTTGCGAAGGTCGAAGAAATCGCCCGCATGCCAGTTCTCAAGATTTGGATAAAACCCTATGAAGCGCGTCAGATGCATCATGAACACCAGATGAAAGTTGGCGAAAGCCCCCTCCGCCGCATCCAACCAACGAATGCCGTTCTCCACATATTGATATAATGCCCCCACCTCATGCTCGCCGCGCACGCTGAAATACAAGAACTCTGACAAGAACAAGGAGATGGACAACTTATAAGAATTAAAAGGTATGGTAGAGAACGGATAGGCCAGCCGCATCTCCTTGATGCGCTGCAACTGCTTGTTGGGACGCTCATCAAACTCGATGTCCAAGATGGTCAGCGGCTGAAAATAGGGCTTGCCCGCCCTGCTGCTCCTGCCTGTGCGCATACGCTGGATAAAAGAGACTTTCCCCATCGCCTGAGTGAACAAATCTGTAATCAGCTGAGAATCGCCATATTTGATGGTGCGTAGTACGATAGCTTGCGTCTTTACTAACATCTGAACGTGGGTTTGAACAGCAAAAATACTGATTTTCATACATTCAATGAAAAATTACAGCATAAAATTTGGTTGGTAAGGAAAAATGTCATAACTTTGCACCCGCTAATCAAATGGCACGGTCCCTTCGTCTATCGGTTAGGACGTGAGATTTTCATTCTCAAAAGAGCAGTTCGACTCTGCTAGGGACTACACAAAAGAAATAAAAGAAGTAAAATAAAGATGGCAAATCACAAATCATCACTTAAAAGAATCCGTCAGGACAAAGTTAAGACTTTGCACAACAAATATTATGCAAAGACCATGCGTAATGCTGTACGCAAATTGCGTGCAATGACCGACAAGGATGAGGCTGTCAAGCTGTATCCTGAAGTACAGAAGATGGTAGACAAGTTGGCCAAGACCAACGTCATCCACAAGAACAAGGCTGCCAACTTGAAGTCAAGCCTCTGCAAGCACATCGGCAAACTCGCATAATTCCATCTGACGACCCTACATACAAAGGTTACATTTCGAAAGAAGTGTAACCTTTTGAGGTTTCACCAACCGCAATCTCTTCCTACGTTGACACAACACAGCGCCTCTCCCTGCCTTCAAGCTGGCGAATCATCACAGGTTCGTTGCCGGCAATCACTGGCTACGAGGCGGGCAAGATTCATAAAATACCGGAAAACAGAAAAACTTTATTCGCATCTTTAAACCACATAAAAAAGGCAAACGCACGCCAGCCTTTTACGCATTTTTAGCAACAAAACATTTCCTCATTTGGCTGTAATTTCGTATCTTTGCATATCATAATATACAAAACGACAAATGGCAGAAAATCAGAATACCGAAAACAATTATTCGGCCAGTAACATCCAAGTATTGGAAGGACTTGAGGCTGTTCGCAAACGACCTGCAATGTACATCGGTGACATCAGTGAGAAGGGTCTCCATCACCTGATTAACGAGACCGTGGACAACTCTATTGACGAAGCGATGGCAGGTTATTGCACCGACATTGAAGTGACCATCAACGATGACGAATCAATAACTGTACAAGACAACGGTCGAGGCATTCCCGTTGACCAGCACGAAAAACTGCACAAGTCGGCCCTGGAAGTGGTCATGACGGTACTTCATGCCGGCGGAAAGTTCGACAAAGGCTCTTACAAAGTAAGCGGTGGTCTGCACGGAGTAGGTGTAAGTTGCGTTAACGCCCTATCCTCTCACATGACATCTCAGGTGTTCCGTGACGGCAAAATCTACCAACAAGAATACGAAAGGGGAAAAGCCCTCTACCCAGTGAAAGTCATTGGAGAGACCAACCTGCGTGGAACGCGTCAGCAATTCTGGCCAGATAAGTCTATATTCACGACCACTCACTTCCAATGGGACATCATTGCACGGCGCATGCGAGAGCTGGCTTTCCTGAATGCAGGCATTCGCATCACCCTTACTGACCTGCGTCCCAATGAGGAGGGCAAAACACGTACGGAGGTTTTCCACGCCAAAGATGGCCTCAAAGAGTTCGTCCGCTACGTTGATCGGCACAGAACCCACCTCTTCGACGATGTCATCTACCTGAAAACAGAGAAGCAAGGCATCCCCATTGAGGTGGCCATCATGTACAATACCGACTATTCTGAGAACATACACTCGTACGTTAACAACATCAACACCATAGAGGGTGGCACGCATCTCACAGGTTTTCGTGCCGCACTGACACGCACGTTGAAGACGTATGCAGACAACGACCCCGCCATTTCAAAGCAAATTGAAAAGGCAAAGATAGAGATTGCCGGCGAAGACTTCCGCGAAGGACTTACCGCTGTGATATCTATTAAGGTGGCAGAGCCCCAATTTGAGGGACAAACCAAGACCAAATTGGGCAATAGCGAGGTGTCGGGGGCCGTACAACAAGCTGTTGGTGAAGCACTTACCAACTACTTGGAAGAGCATCCTACCGAGGCAAAACAAATCTGTGAGAAGGTGGTTTTGGCAGCTACGGCACGTATTGCGGCACGAAAGGCGCGCGAGAGCGTTCAGCGTAAGAACGTCATGAGCGGTGGAGGACTGCCAGGTAAACTGGCCGACTGCTCCAACAAAGACCCGAAAGATTGTGAGATATTCCTGGTGGAGGGTGACTCTGCTGGTGGGTCGGCTAAGCAAGGACGCGACCGATACACGCAAGCCATATTGCCATTGCGTGGTAAAATCTTGAATGTGGAAAAGGTGCAATGGCACAGAGTGTTCGAGGCCGAGTCGGTGATGAACATCATTCAGAGCATCGGCGTGCGCTTTGGGGTAGACGGAGAGGACGACCGAGAGGCCAATATCGACAAGCTGCGCTACGACAAGATTATCATCATGACCGATGCCGACGTCGATGGTTCGCACATCGACACACTCATCATGACGCTGTTCTATCGCTTCATGCCCAAAATCATCGAAGAAGGGCACCTCTACATCGCTACTCCACCGCTTTACAAGTGTACTTACAAGAACAAGGCCAGCGAATATTGCTACACCGAACAGCAACGACAGGCCTTCATAGACAAGTACGCCCAGGGCGAGGAAGACAGCAAGAGCATTCACACGCAGCGATACAAAGGTCTTGGTGAGATGAACCCTGAACAATTATGGGAAACCACCATGGATCCAAAGACCCGTCTGTTGAAGCAGGTAACCATTGAGAATGCAGCCGATGCAGACGAGATATTCTCCATGCTCATGGGTGATGACGTGGAGCCACGTCGTGAATTTATTGAACAGAACGCAACCTATGCGAACATTGACGCATAGGCGTTAGATAAGCAAAAGTTAAGGGGCATGCAATCGATTCGCATGCCCCTTTTTTTGTTTTCTAATGTGCCGTGTGGGCCAACCCTTATTGTTATGAAGGGTTTTCACACCCCATAGGCTGCTTGACTCATGTAAACAGCCACCGTTTTCAAACGCAGATAATTGTCACTGAGATACATATATCCGCCAAAAGGATTGTTCTTACCCCACGAATTTTTAGCAATATAGTAAGTATTTCCTTGTTTATCATGCGCCAATCCCACCAATACCATACAGTGGTCGTCAGTAGTTTTCAGTGTTTCAAACTGCCTTTGACGCGCTGCTGGCGTAACGTTTACGGCCTCATTGGGCAACTTGGCCACGCCCTTTGCAAACGAAAATCCCGGCTCGCTGATATCTCCTTCCCAGCAAACAGGATGCCCCGTCTGCAAAGCCCGCTTGACATGTGCCATCAAAGTGTCGAGGGGCATGTTCATAAAGGTGTCGCGGTATCGATTATCGGGTATCTCCAAAGCAAACGAATGACCGTAGGGATGGTGCGTAAAACTGGTTAATGAGAGATATTCATGAGGTAAACAAACGCTGTGCGCAAACTGTTTTGGCGTATATTCAGCATGCCTGAAAAAGACAAACCGCGGCATGAAACCAACTTCAGCGTCCAATATTTCATCCACAAGCCCATCCATTTTCTGCAGACTTGCTGACCGCGAGGCCGTCAACTGCACCTTTCTGGCCAACACGTTGTAATTCACTTGCTTCCCATTATATGTGTCCTCATGCAGCATGCCATATCTTTCCAGCAAACGAAGAGCCATCGATGCCGTCCCACGAAGCGACACCTGCTTTCTTTCTCCCGCAAAGAAAGCCTCACGAGCCTGCTCCTTCAGCAACATTCGAGCGAGATAATCAACCGACAAGTTGACCGAGTCGCCCATCATCAACCGTTCCGATTCGATGGTTCCCAGCATGGCATACGCCCAACAAAGCGAACTGCTTCCCTGGTTCTTTACTGGGGTGACCTTCAACATCACATCCGTTTTGAACTGATAATGCCGTACCTCGTTCGACTTATTCGCATTTCTGCAAGCCGAAACTACAACCAACGTGCTACACACAAACAAGAGTATCTTTCTCATCTCCGTGCAAAGATAATACAAAAACTAAACAAATCGCACAGCTTTACTTTGCTGTTATTACAAATAAGCGTAACTTTGCATGTATGAAGTATCAGTTATCAGACTTTGAAATCATGGCACCCGTGGGGTCCAGAGAGAGCCTCGCAGCCGCCATTCAGGCCGGAGCGGGAGCGGTATACTTCGGCATCGGCCAGCTTAACATGCGCTCACACTCGGCCAATCATTTTACGATTGACGACCTGCACGACATCGCCGACACTTGCAAGGCACACGGCATCAAGACCTATCTCACGGTGAACACGGTGATTTACGGCGAGGACATCCCAACCATGCGCAAGATAATCGATGCGGCAAAGGATGCCCAGATATCGGCAGTGATTGCCAGTGACGTAGCCGTGATGACCTACTGCGTGGAGAAAGGGGTGGAAGTGCACCTCTCCACCCAACTCAACATCTCCAACATCGAGGCCCTGAAGTTCTACGCTCGCTTTGCCGATGTAGTTGTATTGGCGCGCGAACTGAACCTAAAACAGGTGAAAGAGATTCACCAACAGATTATCGATCAAAACATCTGCGGCCCCCGTGGCGAGCTCATTCGCATCGAAATGTTCTGTCATGGAGCGTTCTGCATGGCAATCAGCGGCAAATGTTACATGAGTCTTCACGACGCTAACCGCTCGGCCAACCGTGGTGAATGCGTGCAAATCTGCCGCCGTTCGTACACCGTCACCGACAACGAGACGGGCAACCAACTTGAGATTGACAACAAATACATCATGAGTCCGAAGGACTTGAAGACCGTTCGCTTCATCAATCTCATGATGGATGCGGGCGTTCGGGTGTTCAAAATCGAGGGCAGGGCACGCGGACCAGAGTATGTGTACAACGTGGTGACGTGCTACAAAGAAGCCATTCAGTCGGTTATCGACGGCACTTTCACCGAAGAGAAGAAAGATGCTTGGGACAAACGCTTGTCCGCTGTCTTCAACAGAGGATTCTGGGACGGCTATTATCAAGGTCAGAAGTTAGGAGAATGGACCAAAGAGTATGGTAACAAGGCTACCGAGAAAAAGGTCTTGGTGGGCAAGGTGGTGAAGTATTTCTCTAACCTTGGCGTGGCAGAGTTGGCCATCGAAGCCGCTGAGATAGAGCTTGGTGAGCGTCTGCTCATCACGGGTCCCACAACTGGCGTGATGTATTTCGACGCTAACGAAATACGCTATGAGCTGAAACCGGTACAGAAGGCTGAGAAAGGTTGGCGCATCTCCATTGCCGTTCCCGAAAAAGTGCGCCCCAATGACAAGCTATTCAAGATAGTTAGTGCGGTGAAACGGGATGCGTGAAAATGACGGTCTCTCCCCCAACCCCTCCCCAAAAGGGAGGGGAGTGATTAGCTTGTTTGCTGCAGGATATTGTTCAACCCCCAAAAATTCAACGTGAACAAATCATAAAGTTCAAAGCTCAAAGTTCAATGTTCAAAGTAAACTGACTATAAAGTTCAATGTTCAAAGTTCAACGTTCAAAGTGAACTGACTATAAAGTTCAATGTTCAAAGTTCAATGTTCAAAGTAAACTGACCATAAAGTTCAATACTCAAAGTTCAAAATTCAAAGTAAACTGACTATAAAGTTCAATGTTCAAAGTTCAACGTTCAAAGTGAACTGACTATAAAGTTCAATGTTCAAAGTTCAATGTTCAAAGTAAACTGACCATAAAGTTCAATGTTCAAAGTTCAATGTTCAAAATAAAAAACTCCTCAATATGACCATCAACGAATTGCAAGACGAAGTAATAGAAGATTTTTCAGCGCTGTCCGACTGGATGGACAAGTACCAAATGCTCATCGACTTGGGCAATGAATTGGAGTCATTAGACGAACGGTACAAAACCCAATCGAACCTCATTGACGGCTGTCAGAGTCGCGTTTGGCTGCAATGCGACGAGAAAGAAGGCAAGTTGTACTTCACTGCCGACAGTGATGCGCTCATCGTTAAGGGCATTATAGCGCTGCTCATCCGCGTGGTCAGCGGTCATACGCCCCAGGAAATCATGGATGCGGAACTCTATTTCATCGACCGCATCGGCCTTCATGAACATCTATCCCCCACCCGAGCCAACGGTTTGCTGGCGATGGTAAAGCAGATGAAGATGTATGCGCTGGCCTTCCAAGCCAAACAACCTTAACATATTGATGGAAAATTGAGAAAACTAAAGACCATAGAAATGCAGCGGTTGTCGGTCAAAGACTTCAAAGCGGCCGACAAACTACCACTAATCGTCGTGCTCGACGACGTGCGATCCTTATATAATGTGGGGTCGGTATTCCGCTCGTGCGATGCCTTTCGGGTTGAAGCGGTGTACCTCTGCGGCATCACGGCCACCCCTCCACACCCCGAGATACACAAGACTGCCTTGGGTGGAGAGGATAGTGTGGACTGGCGATACTTCGCCTCGGCCACCCAAGCGGTGAAAGATTTGAGGGAAAGGGGATATTGTGTGTACGCCATCGAACAGGTGGTAGGCTCCACCAAGCTGCAACATTTGTCCGTTGACCGCAGTCAACGTTACGCCGTAGTCTTCGGCAACGAGGTGAAAGGTGTGCACCAAGACACGGTTGACGCATGCGATGGATGTCTGGAAATACCGCAGTTTGGCACCAAACACTCGCTCAATGTTTCGGTCACCGCAGGCATTGTGGTATGGGAGTTCGCCCGAAAACTGCTGCTGTAATCATACGACACTCATCAAAGTTGATGACAGAAGAAAGTCAAGTTGAATACGGCAAATTGTAAAATAAACACAGCAATCGGCATTCGTCTAACGTGTTAACGCTCAATAAATAACGGCTTAAGCGGTTAAAATATTTTAATTTCGGTTTACTTCTCATTGCCTTTGCCGTCATTATATGTATATTTGGCAAAAGAACCGTGTACCCAAACAGGCTTAAAATGGCGTTCATCCAAGAGCCAGACACGCACGGAAAGAAGATTTTAAACTGAATAAAACAATAAAATTATGAAGAAGAAAAATGCTGTTATATTACCCTTGTTGGCCGCAACATTACTTGTTACAGGCTGTGCCAGCAAGAAAGATTTAGAGAATTGTCAAACGGAGAACCGGGAGTTGACGAACAACTACATGACAACCAAGGAACAACTGGCTGCCGCACAGGCTCGCGTTACCTCGCTGGAGGAACAACTTGCACAGCAAAAGAACGACTACGCTGCCTTGCACAAGTCGTTGGACAAGAGCTTGTTGAACACCAGCTCCAACAACATCAACATCTCCAAGTTGGTTGATCAGATTAATGAGTCAAACCAATACATCCGCCATTTGGTGGAAGTGAAGTCAAAATCAGACTCGCTGAACATGGTACTGACCAACAACCTCACCCGCTCTTTGAGTCGTGAGGAGTTGAAAGAGGTTGACGTTCAGGTGCTCAAGGGCGTTGTATACATCAGCTTGGCCGACAACATGCTGTACAAGAGCGGATCTTACGAGATTAATGACCGTGCGGCAGAGACGCTGAGCAAGATTGCCAAAATCATCATGGACTACAAGGATTACGATGTCTTGGTAGAGGGAAACACGGACAACGTGCCGGTAAACCAAAACAGTCCGCTGATGAAAAACATCCGCAACAACTGGGATTTGTCAACCCTTCGCGCATCCAGCGTGGTGCAGTTCTTGCAAAGCCACTATGGTGTAGATCCTAAACGAATGACTGCCGGCGGCCGTGGTGAGTACAATCCGCTGACAAGCAACAACACGGAATTGGGTAAACAGCGCAACCGCCGTACGCAAATCATCATCACACCGAAGCTCGACCAGTTCATGGATCTGATTGACAAGGCACCCGAGAACGAGGGCATGGCGAAGTAACGCAACGATTTTCTGCCGATGACGAAGGTCTCGGCAGGTAAAAATATAACTGAAAGCGGGGGCGTTCCAAATGTTGGAACGCCCCCGCTTTCGGTGTTCATGCAGCCTTGCTCAGGCCTGTCATGACCTGAATCCGATGATTCTACGCACCTCTTTCAAGGTAGCGCTGGCACTCTCGCGGGCCCGGTCGGCACCCTCTTTGGCTATCTTGTCCAGCAACTCCTTATTCGAAATGTACTCGTTAATCTTCTCTCTGATAGGAGCTACCGTCGCACAGATGTCCGCTGCGATCTGTTTTTTCAGGTCTCCGTAGCGAATGCTGCAATCGTTCCACTTCTCATCAAAATAGTCGTATGTGTCTTGTGTCGAGCAAATTCGCAAGAACGTGAACAGGTTTTCTATCACCTCCGGCTTCTCACTGTTGGCCTTCTCGGGCCCACTGTCCGTCACGGCCTTCATCACTTTCTTAGAGATAGTCTTGTCATCGTCGTGCAGATAGATACAGTTTCCGGTGCTCTTCCCCATCTTTCCACTTCCATCCAGGCCAGGTACCTTCAAAGCCTGCGAGTTGAAATAGAAGTTTTGCGGTTCAGGAAAGAAGTCAACGCCATAGATTCTGTTGAAGCGCGAGGCGCACTTTCGCGCCATTTCCATGTTTTGTTCCTGATCTTTACCTACCGGAACCTTCTTGGCCCGATGCTGTAAGATGTCGGCGGCCATGAGCGTTGGGTATGTAAAGAGCCCCGCATTGACGTTGTCTGGCTGCTGACGTGCTTTCTCCTTAAAGGTAGTGACGCGCCCCAGTTCGCCGATATAAGTGTTCATGTTGAGGTAAAGATACAATTCCAGCGTTTCTTTCACGTCACTCTGAACATAGATGGGAGCCTTTTGAGGATCGATGCCGCAAGCAAGATATTCAGCCAAAATGATGCGCGCACTGTCTTGTATGTCTTCAGGTTTGGGTCGAGTGGTCAATGAATGCCAGTCTGCAATGAAAAACATGCAATCATACTTATCCTGCATCTCTATGAAGCTCTTCACTGCACCGAAATAATTTCCCAGGTGTAAATAACCTGTCGGGCGTATTCCACTAACTACTTTTTCCATTATTTATTCCTTTTTTTAATTGATTATCATCTGCAAAGGTACATCAAATTGAACTCAACGCAAAAAAATATAATCAAAAGTTTGGAGGTTATCAGAAAAAGGCATATCTTTGCACCCGCTTACTTCAAGTAGCAAGGGCGTTTAGCTCAGCTGGTTTAGAGCATCTGCCTTACAAGCAGAGGGTCGGCGGTTCGAATCCGTCAACGCCCACTGGGGTGTTTCCCTGTAATCCTTCGGGATTGCAGGGATATTTTTTTTACCATTACGCTATTATCACCTCGCCCACCAACTTTTTATCAATTTGTAAATCAACGAGTTACTATCACCTTTCAATAGCATTGAGTTTGGCATCCAATTGCATTGAGTTTGGCGGCCAATTGCAATGAGTTTGGTGGCCAAAAGCAATGACTTTGTTTTTCATCCTCATATCGAAACTTGACAACCTACTCAAATACGATACCAACGCAGGGGCGCGATTTATACTGTAGCGCAACAAGCACCATCTAATGACTGCACACACCGAGTACCCGAACACGATGACAACGTAGGAACACGATTCACCTTGTGCTGCACACAAGCAAAAGAATGACGCAACAAAAACGGATGCCCCATTTTGATTCAAATTAACGAAAAATAGGACAGCCCATGCCCATGCATTGGTATTATTTTTGTATTTTTGCAAGGATGAAGATATTTACAAGTGCTCAGATACATGAGCTTGACCAACATACCATTGCGCACGAACCCATCAAAAGCATCGACTTGATGGAACGCGCCGCACAGGCTTTAACCCAAGCCATTACCGAAGAGTGGACCAACCGCACGCCCGTCGTGGTGTTTGCCGGTCCGGGAAACAACGGAGGCGATGCGCTGGCCGTGGCTCGCATGTTGACGGAAAGAGGTTACACGGTGAGTGTCTACCTGTTCAACACCAGCAACAAGCTGTCGGAAGACTGTGCCATTAACAAGAAACGCATCGTAGAGGCGAAAAAAGCCGACCTGTTCAAGGAGATTACGCTCAACTTTGAGCCGCCCACCCTGGACGCTGATACCCTGGTGGTGGACGGTCTTTTTGGTTCGGGACTTAACAAACCGCTCAACGGCGGTTTTGCCTCGCTGGTGAAATACATCAACCAGTCGCCTTGTCAGGTGGTGAGTATCGACCTACCATCGGGACTGCTGCCCGAGGACAACACGTTCAACGTGCGCTCACATATCGTCAAGGCCAACCTAACCTTGACGCTACAACAAAAGAAACTGGCCATGATGCTGCCCGACATGCAATGCTTTCTTGGCCGCGTGAAGGTGCTGGACATCCGGTTGTCCGAGGAGTTTATCAACAAGACGGACGCGACTTACACCATCTTGGAAGAGCAAGACGTGCGGCAAAAACTGCTGCGCAGGCCCTGCACGGCGCACAAAGGCGACATGGGGCACGCGCTCTTGGTGGCTGGCAGCTATGGCATGGCCGGCGCAGCCGTACTGGCAACGAGGGCATGTCTGCGAGTTGGCGTGGGAAAGGTAACGGTATGCTCGCCCCAACGCAACAACAACATCCTGCAAATCAGCGTTCCGGAAGCGATAATGCACGCCGATGTCGACGAAAATGTATTCAGTGAGCCGGTTGACACCGACGACTTTGATGCGTTGGGCATCGGTCCCGGACTGGGACAGGATGAGACCACGGCCATCGCCATGATTGCTCAGGTGCGCCGCGCACAGTGTCCCGTGGTAGTCGATGCCGATGCCTTGAACATGCTGGGCACGCACCGCGCATGGATGCAGCAGCTGCCCAAGAACATCATCCTAACGCCACACCCCAAAGAGTTCGACCGACTGGTAGGAAATACCTGTGGGGGTGGCTACGAAAGACTGCAAAAGGCCATCGAACTGGCCCAACGTCTGCATGGCTATGTGTTGCTGAAAGGGCATCACACGGCGCTCTGTCTGCCCGACGGCCACGTCATCTTCAACGCTACCGGCAATGCGGGAATGGCCACGGCGGGCAGCGGTGACGTGCTAACGGGCATCATCACGGGACTGGCAGCGCGTGGGTACCAACCGGCTGACGCCTGCGCCGTGGGCATGTTCCTGCACGGACTGGCGGGCGACTTGGCCGCCAAGGAACTGGGACAAGAGAGCATGACGGCCGGCGACATCGTGCGCTTCATTCCACAAGCATTCAAACGATTAAACGACTAAGACATGAATAAGCTCATTTTATCAACCTTGTTTCTGGCCTTCTGCCACGCTACGGCACAGGCTCAGATACCAACAGAGGGGGTTACTTACTTTCTTCCGAAGACGGCTTTGCGCTTCTCATTGCTCATCGAGAAAACCACTTTCACGCCGGGTGAATACGCCCGATATTCTGAAAGATTCATCAAAACGCCCGTAAACGACCAGCCTACGACTACTTACCGCATCGTGGCGACACAGATGGACACCTACGCAGTGCCCGATTCTGCCAAACAATTCACGGCTACCATCGACAAGAAACACAGTATCGTGAGTGTGAGCCGCGACCAAAACGGGGTCATCATGGCCGTGAACGACAAACCGAGAGCGGTAGAGAGCAAGCCTGCGTTCAAGCCAGCGCGCAAGCCTTCGCCCATCGACCCGGCCAAATACATGACAGCAGAGATGTTGGCGGCGGGCAGTAGTGCCAAGACCGCCGAGCTGATTGCACAGGACATCTACGACATTCGCGACAGTAAGAACCAGCTGTCGCGCGGCGAAGCCGAATTCATGCCAAAGGATGGCGAGCAGCTGAAGATTATGCTGAACAACCTGAACGTGCAGGAAAAGGCCATGCTGCGATTCTTCCAAGGCACCACAACCGTAGACACCATGCAGGTGTTTGTAGATTATGTACCGACGAAAGAGGTGAACAAGGCACTGCTCTTCCGCTTCTCCAAGCACTTGGGCATGGTGGATCAAGACGATTTGGGGGGCGCACCCTACTACATTAGCATTCAGGATGAACAGGTAATACCAACATTGAAGATGCCCGTTGAAGTGAAGAAAAAAGACAAGCGCAACGTGGGCATCAACGTAAATCTGCCGGGAAAAATCAAAATCACACTGTACAAAGAAGAACAACCGACATCAACATTTGAGACTTATGCAGCCCAGTTCGGCCGCATAGAGAACCTCAGCGGCGAGCTGTGGGGCAAGAAATTCACCACGCACATCGTGCTCAACCCCGTGACCGGCAACGTAGAGCGCCTCGAAACCGAGGCTCTCGATTAAGCAGAGCAGCGCAGGGACGCAGCCGAGTCAATGGGCTTGGCATGCGAGAGATAACAATTCTGCAATCGATATCTAGATACAACATCCGCTTTCTGAAGTTTTATCATGTCGATGATGATGAGCGACAGGCGTTAACTGATTAAGTGGGGGACGACGAATCACCACCATCAGCCCCACCGATGCAGCGACCTTGTTTTACTGCACGGTGATGGTGGCACGCTTGAGGTCACGACTATTGGGGCCAACCATCACGTCAAACTCACCCGGTTCGACCACCTCTTTTAAGTCATAGTTGTAGAATTTCAACTTACTGGCATCAATGGTGAACGTCGCAGCGGCTGTTTCACCAGCCTTGAGCGACAAGCGTTGAAAGCCTTTCAACTCTTTTACGGGTCGGGCTATGCTACCCGCCACGTCGCGAATGTAAAGCTGTACAACCTCTATTCCATCTCTGTTGCCGGTATTGGTCACGGGAATGGTAACGGTAATTTGGCCATCTGGGCTCATTGTCTTGCTGTCCAACTTCAGCTCACCATACCGATAAGTAGTATAACTGAGTCCATAACCGAAGGGATAAAGTGGATCATTGCGAACGTCAAGATAGTTGCTCTGGAAACTAAAGAAGCGGTCAGCACCGTCTGCGACAGGCCTGCCGGTGTTGAAATGATTGTAGTACAAAGGAATTTGTCCCACATGTTGCGGAAAACTGGTGGTGAGTTTGCCACATGGATTCTTGTCACCAAAGACCACATCGCAAATGGCATCACCCGCCTCACTGCCCCCGAACCACACGTTCAAGATAGCCGGAACATGCGCTTTTTCCCAATTTAAGATGGTGGGACGGCCCGAGAAATTCAGCAATACCACAGGTTTTCCGGTCGCAACAAGTTCTTTAAGCAGGGCCATTTGCACGTCGGGCAGTTCCAAATTAACCCGACTGTGGCTCTCACCACTAAACTCAGCCGCCTCCCCCATGGCGGCAATGATGACATCAGCCTGCGCAGCCACGGCAAGAGCCTCGGCCTTTGCTTGCGCATCATCTACCCGCATGATGTTTTTACCCTGCTCACCAGCCTTCTGCAAAGCATTGTCTGAAGCGATGTTGCAGCCTTGTGCGTAGAGCAATTGAGCCTTTCCTTTCAAGGCACGCTCCATACTTTCTTTTAATGTTGAATAACGTTCGGGAGCCATCGCAACACACCAGGTGCCACAAAGATTAGCTCGATCGTTGGCCAGAGGGCCGATTAAAGCGATTTTACCCTGCTTCTTCAAAGGTAAAACCTGATTCTCGTTCTTCAACAACACAAACGTTTCAGCTGCCAAATCACGAGCCGCTTTCCGATTAGCAGCAGTATATACATACTGATTTCTGTTCTTCACCCGCACGTATTTATATGGATCTTTGAACAAGCCCAACTTATATTTCGCCTCCAGCACCCTACGACAAGCCTGGTTGATGTCAGCCATGGAAACCTGTCCGTTGGCCAATGATTGCTCCAGCGTGCCGATAAACCCTTTTGCCACCATGTCCATGTCGGTTCCTGCACGCAAGGCTCGAGCTGAAGAGTTTGCCAAATCGCCTACGCCATGCGTTGCCATTTCATGGATGGAAGCGTAATCAGTGACGACAAAGCCATCAAATCCCCATTGTTTGCGCAGCACGTCAGTGACCAACCAAGCATTGGCTGTGGCCGGAATGCCATCCACGAGGTTGAAAGAGGTCATCACACTGCCCACCCCAACCTCAACAGCTGCCTTGTAAGGAGCAAAATACTCGTTGTACATTCGCAGCCTACTCATATCCACAGTGTTGTAATCTCGCCCAGCTTCTGACGCACCGTACAAAGCAAAATGCTTCACACAAGCCATGATGTTAGATGGCAAAGTGTAATCACCTTGATAACCCTTGACCATGGCTTTGGCGATAAGACTGCCCAAATAAGGATCTTCTCCGGCGCCTTCCACAATGCGTCCCCACCGCGCATCCCTACAGATGTCGACCATAGGTGAGTAAGTCCAGTTCACTCCCTCTGCACTTGCTTCGAGTGCAGCCACACGTGCACTGTTCTCAATGCCCTTTAAATTCCAACTACAAGCTAAGGCCAAAGGAATCGGAAAGATGGTTTCGTAACCATGAATCACGTCCATACCCACCAGCAATGGAATGCCAAGGCGAGATTTCTTGATGGCCATTTCCTGCAAAGTGCGAATCTCATTCAGTCCTTTAATATTGAACACGCCACCCAATTCACCATCCTTGATTTGCTGAACGATGGGATTGTTTTGCGCCGCCCCAGTGGTAATATTCCCCGCAGGCAACAGATTTAGCTGGCCCAACTTTTCTTTTAAGGTCATTTTAGATAGGAGTTCATCCACGAACTCCTTCATGGGCTTGTTTTGTGCTACGACATTCATCGAAGCAACACACAAAGCCAATAGAACAAATAGTTTTTTCATCGTATCTTATTGCTATATTATTTTTTTGTTGCCGTATAGATTTACTGGTTATGCAAAGTTAACCATTTTCATGAAAGCAGATTGGATATTCCCTCCAATTTCTCCGTCAAAAAGATGCCGGGAGTTTACAATTATCTGGTTTTGGCATGTGCAATTGACAATTAGGCAGGCGAAGTTGGCTATTTTTAGACAGAAAGATTATGCACAAGGCTTCATTCATTAAAAAATGTTGCATCACTTTGTCATGCCAAATTAAAATGCTAACTTTGCATTGATTCCCAAAGTTATTGGAAACTCACTTTAAATATTTAAATAATATGGTAGATTACAAATCATTAGGTCTCGTAAACACACGCGAGATGTTTAAGAGAGCCATCAATGGCGGTTATGCCATTCCAGCATTCAACTTCAACAACATGGAGCAGTTGCAAGCCATCATCACGGCTTCTTCAAACCAAAAGTCACCTGTTATCTTGCAGGTTTCTAAAGGTGCTCGTGCTTATGCTAACCAAACTTTGCTTCGCTACATGGCGCAGGGTGCTGTTGAGTATGCAAAAGAGTTGGGCTGCAAGCATCCTGAAATCGCACTGCACTTGGATCACGGTGATTCGTTTGAAACATGCAAGAGCTGTATCGATTACGGCTTTTCATCTGTCATGATCGACGGTTCTTCACTTCCTTACGAAGAGAATATCGCCCTGACAAAGAAGGTTGTTGAATACGCACATCAATTTGATGTTACCGTAGAAGGCGAGCTTGGCGTATTGGCTGGCGTTGAAGATGACGTGGTAGCCGAGAAGTCTCACTATACAAAACCAGAAGAAGTTATCGATTTCGTAAAGCGTACGGGCGTTGACTCGCTGGCTATCTCTATCGGTACATCGCACGGTGCTTACAAGTTTACACCGGAACAGTGCACACGCGACCCGAAGACAGGTCTGTTGGTACCACCTCCCTTGGCATTCGATATTTTGGACGAAATCATGGTGAAGCTTCCTGGTTTCCCAATCGTTCTCCACGGATCATCTTCTGTTCCACAGGAGTATGTGAAGATTATCAACGAGAATGGTGGCAAGTTGCCTGATGCAGTTGGTATTCCTGAAGAACAATTACGCAAGGCTACCAAGAGCGCTGTTTGCAAGATTAACATCGACTCTGACTCTCGTTTGGCCTTCACCGCTGCTGTTCGCAAGGTGTTCAACGAGAAACCAGGAGAGTTTGACCCACGTAAATACTGCGGTCCAGCTCGCGACTTGATGACAGAACTTTACACACACAAGATTGTAAACGTACTGGGATCTAACAACAAGTTGGCACAATTAGACTAATCGTCTATTTGATGAATTAAATGAAATAAAAGATATCGCTGCTTGGGTACATGGCATCATCTATGCAAAAATGATGAGACCACACCAGTACCATTGACAGTATATCTTACTAAGTGAATAAGGAAAGCGGGATCAGCGTGAGCTTGATACCCGCTTTTTTTTGTTGATGAACTCACAAGTTATGTGCCAGCGCGGCGGAACATGATAATTCATGTCCGCCACGCTGGCATCACATGATAAAATAGTTTCTGGTTATTACTTTGCAAACCCATAGAGATTGAGCTCCAAACCCATTGAGATTGCCCGCCAAACCCATTGAGATTGGATGGGAAAGGCATTGAGTTTGCTTTTTATAATTTACTTATCAACCTAAAAAATCTGATTTTCAACACTTTGCGTCATTCTCAATCTGTCAGAAAAATCATTCCAACTCTCCTTTTCGTTTCCTCATCAACTTCCAGGCATAAGCCAGCACCACGGCATAACCTATCCATGGAATGACAAACGGAATGACCATATTAACGGTGTCAGCCACATAGCCCATCAGTAAAAATCCACAACCACCGATAGGAGTCATCATCAACAACGACGAGGCACTCTTGGTGAGGTTGCCCAATCCCGTTAACGCCAAAGCAAAGATGGTAGGGAACATGATGGCCTCAAAAAGATAGTTGCACACCAAGGCCACCATGGAGATAACGCCGAGGTTTAATAGCACAACGCTGATACACAACACACTACCTGTGGCACAATAGAACAACATCCGCTCGGCCTTGATGCGCCGCATAATCCAACTTCCTAAGAATCGTCCCACCATGAAGAACGCTAAAGCAGCCGTCAAGACGATTGAAGCCAAGTTATCGGTCATCCATCCCTGCCCAGTCACAAAGTTGATGAAATAACTGTTGATAGAGATTTCTGCCACCTCGTAGGCCAACAGGGCAAACAGTCCGAAGACAAACAACTTGTGCCGCCACAACTTTGAATAATTGTTGCCCTGCGCCTGATCTTCAACCGTTTGCTGATGCTGTATTTCAGGTAAGTCTACGCGCGTGAACACCACGGCGATGGCCAGAACCAAAGCACCCAAAATGGTGTAGGGAACCACCACGTTGCCGCCCGTTTCTGAACCGTTGAACAGGAACTGTCCAACCACCAAGGTGGCGAACAGGCTTCCCAAACCGTTGAAGCTCTGTGACAGATTGAGCCTGCTCGTTGACGTTTCGCTTGGTCCCAGCTCCGTTACATACGGATTGGCTGCCGTCTCCAGGAACACCAGTCCGCACCCAATGACAAACAGAGCACCCAAATAAACATAAAACTCGCCTATCTTCGCTCCGGGAATGAATAGCAATGCGCCAATGCCGAACAACAACAGTCCGAAGACAACGCCCCGCCTATAGCCTTTGCGGTTGATGAAAATACCGGCAGGGATGGCCATCAGGAAGTAACCCAGATAAGTGGTTACCTGTATCCAAGCCGACTGTGTGATGGAGATGTCAAGCACATTCTGAAAATGTTTGTTGAGCACATCCAGGATGGCACGGGCAAATCCCCAGAGAAAAAACAGAGAGGTAATGAGGACAAAGGGTATGGTGTAACGCTTGTCGGTTAGTTTGTGGTCGTTTGGTTTCATGTCATATTCTACTTAACAGTATATATATAGGTGTCTGTCCCATGCCCATTCTGCGTGATGTGATAGCAAGAAGACAAACACCTGTTGGCGACAAAGATAATGATTTTCAGACAAAACCACCTTGTTTTCACACAAGAATCAGTGGCGTGCGTGTAACAAGGATGAAAAATGGAGCATTATTTTGCCATACAAACCTACATGCGAGTTTCTGTCGAGCAGACATAATAAATAGGTATGGGTATTGTAAAAAGCACAGGAAAAATGCCTACTTCTGGGTATGCCATATTTTTTACCAGCAGAAAAAGTTGCCATACCTTTGCATCTCGAAATAAACATTAGTTATTTTTTTTTACATCAAGTTAGTGAAAATGTTAAGAAACATCCAACGTACACAAAAGAACGGACAGATGCGGTACACTCTCCTTAAAGGCTGCATGGCGCTGCTACCACTATTAAGTTTGGTTGCGGCACCTGCAATTGCACACGATAACATGGAGAAGGTGGCTGACAAATCCGAGAATGGAAACCTGACACTCAGGATAACAGATGCGGTGACTGGCGAGCCTATACCTGGTGCCGTGGTGAAAGCCGATGACGCCAAGATATATGTGACCGATGCCTTGGGCAACTGCGTCATGACGGTAAAAGACCAATCCAAGAAAATCAAGATTACCGTAACATCGGTGGGGTATAAAAATTATACAGCCAACATATCCCCCCGCGCAGGTATCATCCCAGTAAAGTTGAAAGAAGATGCGCAGATGCTGGGCAGTGTAACGGTGACATCGAAAAAGAGACACACTGACATCATGCAGCAAACCAAGACCATCGATCAAGACATGCTCGAAAAAGGTGGCGCCACCTCGTTGGCAAAATTGTTGGAAACGGTGCCGGGAGTGAGTTCTATCAGCACAGGAAGCACTATCGCCAAACCAGTAATTCAGGGTATGCACAGCAGTAGGATATTGCTGATGAACAACGGAGTGAAATTAGAAAGTCAGAGTTGGGGAGCCGATCACGCCCCTGAACTTGACTACACTGGGTCGAGTATGGTAGAAGTTGTAAAGGGTGCCGAATGTATCCGTTACGGCTTTGGTGCCATGGGAGGCGTGGTATTGCTCAACGATGCGCCCCTACCCTATGGACATAACAAGCCCGTGGTACAGGGAAGCGTCAACATGGGCTATGACACCAACGCAAGAGGGTTCAGCGGCTCGGGGACTATTGAGTCAGGTTACAAGAACTTTGGGCTGCGTGTACACGGTAACTATACGAAGGGAGGCGACTATCGCACGGCAGATTATATCTTGAACAACACGGGATATAACACCATCAGCATGTCAGCCATGGGCGGAATGAAGGCAGGCAAGGTAACCGCCACGCTGTTTTCCAGCCTGTACTATCAACGCAGTGGCATTTATTATGCCAGCAAGATATCCGATATGGACCAGCTTATCAAGCGTTTTGAGTATGGAAGACCCGACGAGCAAACATTCTTCCCCTTCTCTTACGAAATCAAACCACCATTTCAACAGTCACAGCATTTCACCGTAAAGGGCGACATCAAGTGGGACATCAATAAAAATCATAAAATAGATGTCACTGGGTCTTATCAAGTAAACCTGCGCCAAGAGTTTGAAAACCGTAAGAAGACGCAGTGGAGCTGGATACCTATGCAGGACTTGATGCTTAGTACTTACAAACTTGATGCACTGTGGAACGCCAAATGGAACAAATGGGATATGACCTCAGACGTGGGATTATCAAACTCATATCAAGAGAACTATAACTATCCGGGAACCAAACAGCCCGCCTTTGTACCCAACTTTGCGGCATTGTCCATGGGTGGTTTCTTCCTACATAAGGTGAAAATCCACAAATTGCAGTGCGCCTTGGGCATGCGCTACGACTTTCGCGTCATGTCAGTGAATGGCTATACCACGACAAGCAACTACACCTATTACGACGATTTCAAAATCTATAGCAATTTTACCAGCAGTCTTGCGACACATTACCAATTCAACGACAACTGGGATGCAAGGTTCAACATTGGATGGTCGTGGCGTCCACCCGACATCAACGAACTGTATGCCATTGGTTTGCAAGACGGTTCGTACTGGGTTGTGGGCAACAGGCATCTGGAAAGTGAACGTGGGTGGAAATCTGTTTTGGGCGGACGTTACCGCAACACATGGCTTTCGGTAGAGCCCAGTGCTTTCTTTCAAAAAATCAACAGTTATATCTACGACCACATTGGCGAAGGTAAAGAGCGTTTTCACAATCACCCCAGTGGCAAATATCCAAAGTTTATGTACGATCAGGACGATGTGAACTTGTATGGAGGCGATATAGAAGCCACTGTCAACCCCATGAAAGGACTGGCGATTGTGGCGAAAGGTGAGTGGATTTTTGCACGCAACATCACGCGTAATGACTGGTTGCCGTTTATGCCTTCCGACCGATATGGACTGTCAGGAACATACGAAAAGACTTTCGGTAGCGACAAAAAATATAATGCTTCCGTCAACCTGTCGGGCATTTATGTTACCAAACAAACACGTTTTGACCCCGATAAAGACCTGGTACCAGCATCGCCAGATGCGTACTTCTTGCTTAACGGTTCGGCAGACCTAACCATACGACTGCCCCAGAAACGACAGGTAAAACTGATGCTTGTAGGCGAAAACATCCTCAACGCATTATATAAGGAGTACACAGATAGATTTAGATATTATGCACATGAACGAGGTGTCAACCTCTCTGTAAGGACATTGATTAAATTTTAACGATAGACATGAAACGAATATTCAGACATATAAACATCCTGCTCATCGCATTGGCAACCATAAACGTTGGTTGCTCTGACGAGGCAGTAGACGATTTCTTCAAAAAAATTGTGAAAGCACCACCTTCGCACATTGAACGTGACGTGAAAGGACACGACCAAATCTACTCTGTACATGCCATCTTGCGAATGGGTTTCAAAGGAGGACAAATAGGTGTTGGCATCAATGGAGATGAAATGGTGGATGTGTACAATGTTTACGAGACCATGGCAGACTCGCTTTCTCTCCCCATTCGACAAGAGATAGATATGTCACGAAACGATGATGGAGAAATCACCATCACCACGCAGCGCGACCATTTTGATGTCATCGCATCCGATGAGATTTACTATGGATTGGAGTTGATTTACTACGACATGAATGGAAAGCCCATCAATCACCAGTTTTCAAGTCTGCCATGGAAGAAATCAGCTGACAATGAGGTCATCCCTGATCCAGAAAACTCTACCTTAATGGTGCATCAACACTTCTTTGGCATTGGCAGTTCATCATTGAAAAGAGACTCGGGAGTAACCGTAACGCACGACCAAAGGCAGCTGTTCGACCAAGGAAACACGACACTCCAGATGGCCTTCCCACGTACTTTGGAAGAAACACCGCACTATTACAACCGATATACCTTCAGACAAGAGAACGGAGAAGGCATCAGAGCGTCCAAGTTCAGCTTGAATAACGTCTATGTTCCTATGGAGAAAGGTTTCAAACCCGACGAGCTTCAGGTGCCATTCAATAATGAATTGGCATGGGAATCCATACGACGGTCGGGTAAGCCTGCATCTTTAGACAAGTTCAACTTCAAGGGTTCTGACTACTGGTTGTATAAATCGGTAGACTACATGCAGCTCAACAAGCTCACACACGAAATATTCACCTACGAATACCGTGATACAGACCCCGTAGACAAGTACTTGGGTTACTTCTATGATGAGCACTCAAACGACGATTTTATCGACAAAGACGGCATGGCACGCGATAGATATGGCAACACCGTAGGACTGTTAAGACAGAAGAGAACATTAACTCCAGAAGAATCTTACGACCACTTAGGTTTTAAAGGGATGCTGCAATTCAAGCAAGCCAACATGGCTTTCCAACTACAAGTGAAGATTTGTCATATCCTGAACAAGGTCGCCCGTGGCGACGGAAGGGAGTATCCTGCCAAATATGGCAACAAAGACAATGCACAAAATGGCTTTGTATGGAACTTTGACCAATTGCAAAATGGGTGGGATAGCTTTGATATAGACTATCCACTGTCTATCCGCGTGATTGGCAACACCAAGGATGGAAAAGACAAGTGCGTGAATGACATCTTGAAGATTTATCCAAAAGCGGATAAGACGCAATTGGTAAAAATGCTTTTCACCCCTAATGACTACTTCAGTAGATATCGACATGATAGGGTATTTATGTAAAACAATGATAGTAAACAGAAGAAACAATCACATGAAAAAATATATATTCAACACATTATGGGCTGTCGCTGCGATGCTGACCTGTACCTCTTGTACGGATTTCATCTTTGGAAACGAACACATCGACTATGAGGACAACCCACTTGACAAACGCTTGATGCAGTTTAGTGGTGCCGACAAGATTGCCGACAGTCTGAAAAATGTCAAGGGAACACCATACACCAACAAAGACGAGGGTGGTGCATTCAATAATTGGTACAATTGCCTCATCATGTTCAAAGAAGGGCATAAGCACGGTGAGAACATGATTCACGGCAACGCTATCTACCCTCATGCTCCGTATTCACAAGAAGAATTCGCAGTAGTTCATAACAATGCGCAGTGGCCTACGGTGGAAGTATTGAGCAAGAAGAATGCGACGTTCTTTGAAAGGGAAGCAGGAAAGGAAGGTCCCAAAGACTATATACGTCTTATTGGTGGACATCTGAAGCGGTGGGGCATGGTACTCTACTTCTTCGACAAAGACGGAAGACTGATGAATGATGATATCTTGAACAATTCAGATCAATACCAAATCTTCTTCACCGTTAGCGATCTTGATGACAAAGGTAATCCTTACGAGGTGATGGACTGTCGCGGAACATGGAAACAGCCAAGAAAGAAAAGGGCTGACGAGACCGACGAGGAGTATTGTAACGAGGTAAACAAAGACTTGTCACTCGTAGACACAACTCCTGTTCCTGCCACTGACTTTGCCGAAAAGACAACCTGGGAAGACCGTGCCGCCGCCACACCCGACGTATTCTATTACGAATATAGAGACACATGGCAGCATGATTTGATGAGCGACGGTGCCCGCGACATGTTCAATCAAAAGTTATTACCCCCATTAGATCGCAACGATGCTGCCAACGGCTATGTTTGGGACCCCGACCAAGACAGGGTTGGACTGAAAGGACATATCACCTTTGGCGGGTGGAGCAACAACGAACTGGGTTGGAGAGACCGACAAGGATGGCCTTATCTCATCAAGAGCAGGCGCGATACTTATATAGGAACACCTTGGCGCATGAACCGTGACTCCTATTTGTTGCCAAAATTCTACCTTTCGGTGCGCATTATGAAATGTGAGAAAGGCAAGAAGGCTCTCATCCCAGCAAAGGCTTATCAGTTTGGGGTAGATGGGCTATACCGTCATCCCACTTATGAATTTTCAAGTAAATTTGTTTGTACCGACTATAATGCGCCTTTCCGTACCGAATGGTACAAAGAGAAAGGAGTTATTCAGGAGGCAACACAATGGACAGAAGTGGCACGATTCAACATCCCCATTAAAGTGTTTTGCAGTTCATACGACTCGGATCCTACCGCTGCCGACCCCTATGAACCATTCTACTATTATATGGGACGCGAAATGAACCTCTCACCTGTTGATGCCATGGAGGCAGCAAGTGGCGTACAAACCAACTCCATAGGCGGAGGAAGAGGCTTCGCCAACTGGTATTTATAATCTAAAACTTACTTGCAAGGACATGATTACTCTTTTTCTTTAAAAAGAACATCTCACAAGGAGTGACACACAGAAAAAAAAATATTTCAAATATATACTAACAAAAATAAAACATTGATAAACATGAAAAGAATAAAACTTATCGGAAGTAATTTAGCATTGTTTGCTGTGTTATTGGCAACAATAGGTTGCACACGAACAACAGGTACAGAGGGCTCGGACACCTCAGAAACAAAAATCGATCACCTTATTATCAAGGAAGTATTCTATATCGGACACGAATACACCAAACTACAGAATGGGAAAATAGCTAAATATGGTGGCTATAATTTCTATGACAAAGATCAATACATCGTCATTTACAATCCTACCGACGAAGTGAAATACCTTGACGGCATGGCTCTTGCCGTCCACGGCATCATACCCGGAGAACCTAAACGCGAGTTTGCGCTTGGCGATGATTTTCGCGATAAGTACTTTGGCATACAGTCATTGGCCATGTTTCCCACAGACCAACAAGGCTCAGGGAAAATGTATCCTATCATGCCAGGCGAGAGTAAGGTGATTGCGGCATTTGCCATTGACCACGCTGAGACTTTCAAAGCAGAAATCAAAGAGCAGGAAAAAATGGCGAAAGAGGAGGCAACAGAAGACTATCCTTATATTCCTTCGGTGTACAAGGGCATGGATGAATTCATAAATTTGAGCAAGGCAGACTTTGAGTGGACCAATGTCAACTACTTGAACAGTGAGGACCAAAAGCTGAACAACCCGCAAGTAAAAGACATGCAACCTATCTTGGTTGTCGATGATGAGCCAGTATTGCAGTTTCCCACAATTCTTGCAGAAGATGTGTGCATAGCACTCATTGAGGTGCCATGGACGACCGAAGACTTCCGCGCAAACAGAAAGGAAGACAAGGCCAACAAAAAACCTGGCTACCAACACAGAATCTATACCAACAATGGTGCAGCAGGATTGGAGGTAACGGAGGTTCCAATGGTGAAAGTAATTGACTGTGTTACCATTTGTCCTACAAAGCCACAGATGATTCCGTGCGAGAAAATGGACAAAGGCTACCATGGCGTGACAACCACTCCATTGAAAGCAGTACCCAATCAACAATGGAACAAATATTCAGGACTGGCAATTGCCCGTAAGTGGGATGGCAAAAAATTTGTCGACGGCAATAATTCCACACAAGACTTTGAGGTGATTTATGCCACGTTGGGCAAGAAACAAGGCAAGCCTACCATAGAGAAAGGTAATCAAAACAAGCCAAGCAAATAATCACTTGCTCATTAACAACCATCTCAAAATTCTCACAAAAACATCTGTACACAAGTTGGCACATCCTCATGTGCTACTTGTGTACAGTTTTTTATGGCGATACGTTTTATGCATACCCCATCGAATATTGCCTCAAACTTCAGAGGTAAGCCTTGCGAACTAAAGATTTGTCAGCCTTGTGACCTACACACCAGATAGTATTTCCCTTAACAAGAAGGTGGCATTTTGATTGCGAGCAATACCAGGAGTGATTTTGTATGAGTAGGTTACATCCTGCCCCAACGCAATCTCAAAGCAATAGTTGTGGAAACGCTCTCCCTCCATCTTCGACAATTCCAAATCGTGTGTGGCAATGACACCCGTCACTGGCAGTGCCGACACCGCTTGTAAAAACAAACGTGAACCATTGAGTTTGTCCGCCGAGTTGGTTCCTTTCAATATCTCATCCAGAATAATCAGCGTTTGCGAATTGTGCTGACACGCTGTAAGAAGTTGTTTCAAACGCAGCAGTTCGGCATTGAAATAAGAGATACCATGCGCCAAGTCGTCGGTGGTACGCATACTGCTGAACAGGCTATATGCCGACACACGCAGCGATATGGCAAACACGGGCATGCCGTTCATTGCCAAGATGTAGTTGATACCCAACGCTCTAAGGAAAGTACTCTTACCAGCCATATTGGCTCCCGTAATGATATAATAGTGACGATGATGCAATGTAAAATCGTTGCGCACTGCCTTTGCACCCAAGAAAGGGTGGTACAGTCCCACTGCCTCGTACACCATTTCCTCGCTCGCCACCACTTCTGCCCTACCCGCTTGTGGCTCGTTGTAACGAAAAGTCGCCATGCTCACCAGTCCATCCATCTCGCTAATGGCATCTATCCACACAGGTACTTGACCTAAATACTGCCGTTGCCACCGCAGGAAACGGCGCACCAAGAAGTAATCGCTCAAGAACAACGCATCCATCAGGAAGAGTCCAAGGATATTGCCTCGCCTGTCCAAGCCGTTCAGGATGTCATTCAGCTGGTCGAACGACTGTCTTGCTCCCTGCAACACATTGACAATTGCTGCGTTTTGTGGTGTGGTAAAGGCCGCTGTCTCACTCACCTGCTGTATCAACTTTACATACACTTGCAACTGTACATGCAACTTGTCAACCGCCTTACTAATGACTCTGCAAGCACCCGAACAAACAAAAAACACACCGAAGAAATGCAAGATGCCCCACCATAAGGGCAGTTGGGCATTCACCAAGCCTGCCACGGATGCCCCGACAGCCGCAAACAGTCCAACAATGAGCAACCACGCCAGCACGAAAGTCCATCGCTTTGCTGCGAAAGTGGGTATCTGCAACGATTTTATCTCTTGCAGTGCCTGCCGTATCAAGGCAGAATCAATCCTTCCGTCAGCACCTAATGCCATGAATGTGGCTCGCCATGGTTCCATAGAAGCTAACTCATCAACTGCATCGGCACGTGCAGACCGATTGGCAACCGACGACAGTTGAGCCGCCAACCAGTCACTACCGCCGGTGGTCACCGTGCGGTTGATGCGCTGAAACAATGAGTCTTTCCCAAACACATCCAAATCGAACGTAAACGAATGGTGCGCATCCACGTACCGTTCTCCGTCATCGAAGCACGAAAAGTCGCCCTTCAGGTAAGAGAGTTCGTGCAGATAAACATTTCGGAGACTGGAGAAACGATGCACCTGCTCGTCGTTTTTCACATCCATCAGGCGCACCAAAGCGTACAATAGCAAGGAAACCGCCGACAAGACAAGGGGCAACGCGCCCCACGACACGAGGGTATAAAGGACTAAAAAGGCCAGGAACAAAAGAAAAAAGACAATTTGTCCCGCCACGAACAAACGGCTTTTTTGCTTGAGTTGAGCAATCCCACCAGCCAAATGTCGTTCTTTTTCAGTATAAAATATGGATAGGTTCATCTTCTGTTAAACGTTTGCGTTCGGGTAACGCTGCAGGCCTTACAAAGCCAAGCAGCGTGAACAAAGGTACGAAATACTTGGTGATTGATAGGACAATATGGGTGGTTAAAATTGAAAAAGGCTATCCTGTTACCCAGAATAGCCTTTTCAATAGGGGGATGAAGAATGTCCCTTACATTACGTTCAGCTTATTTCACCAATACTTTCTGTACATCATTGCCTTTCTTGAGGAGATAAACACCGGCAGAAAGGCCATCAAGCGTGGTGCCTACATACTGTCCTTTGAGGTTGTAAACGGCCACTCTTTCAGCCTTAGAAGCAACAACTTGGTTGATTCCAGTTACGTTGTTCTTATCGTAAACACTAACCGTTGTTTGATTTTTTGCATTCGTAATAACCGCTACCACATCCTTATTTTTAGCAACAGACACGATAGAATCGGGAGCAGCAGACTTCACTGTTCCATCAGCTGTAATCCAATAATTGAGCTGAGCCGTCAAAGAATGGTCGTCAGTCTTTTCAGCATAACCTGCCAATAACACTTCTCCATTGTTGACAAGCATATCAAAAATGCCTTGCGCATAATGGTTTACATCACCTTCGTCATAAGCATCACCTGCAACCCAGTTAAGGGCGAAGTCGGCAGCATTGAGGGATGCCACAAACAAAGTGCGCGCACCAACGGCTGGCAGGTCATTGTTAAAAGGATTGCTACCTGCAGAAACGCCACTGACAAACAACTTGTCACCCTCCAACACCATGCGTCCGATTCGATAGTTGTCGCCATCTTTATCGGCTTTCGTCGTGAATGCTTTTGTCACAACGTTGCTTTCGCTGATTGATGCCAATACGTAAACACGCGGCATGGTGCCCTCTGCTATCTCAGTTGTGAAATCCTGAGTACCTTTTGCCGTGGTGAGTGCCAGCTTGCCATACCCCACGAAGGCTGCATAAACGGTTCCATTGGCTACCGTGAAACTCACATCCATGGCATTGAACGTGCCGTCATTGGTCAACATCTCTTTAGAACCAAAGTCGGCAACCGATGTAGCACTCATCAAGTCATCAGCGTTCAGCGACATGATTCCTACGCTGTGGTTGTCCGTATGCATAAAGCCAAAAGCAAAATTGTAACGACCTTTCCAATCTACATTGTCTATCTTCACGTCACCATCATGGCGCAAACCCACATACACCTTGCCATTAGATACGGCCAAAGCGGTAGGCTGGACCTCGGCCAGGTTATCGAAATAGGTGTCTGGAGAGACAACATCATAGTTGGTAGCAGCGTCGATCGTACGTACCATCTTGAGGTTTCCGTCTTTGTCATATTTAGCAACGAAGGCAGCGCGGCGGGTAGGCGTGAACGCCCCTTCAATCTTCATGCCATTAGCGGTTTTTGGCACACCGTTAACAGATTCGAATTCAACTTCTTCTGCCAATGTTCCGAGCAGATACACATTACCGTCCGCATCGGTGGTAATCGCGTGAATCAGCGAGTTACCCACCAATCCAACGGCCCAAAGCTCCTTGCCATCAGCACTATATTTTGCCAAATAAGCCGGTGTGAGGCCATCTGGATCTAAATATGAGCTACCAAAGGTGAGATCTTTGTTATAAGTACCCGTAGTGAAAACACTACCATCAGCAGCAACTGCAGTTTTGGTGCCACCTAATTTCTTTGCTTCCGTAACAGGTGTCAGTGTTTTAGACCACTTTGCAGCCTGTTTGAACACCTGAGCCTGTACTGTTATGTTTGCCACAACAGCCACGATTACTAGTAAAATCTTTTTCATACGCTAAAAATTTAAATCATGAATATTATTTCAAAACAGCGCAACACCCGCTCAAAGATAGTTCATGTACCTCAACAAGGGATTGCCTATTTCATTAAAAACCGCTCTGAAGAATCATCATTTTGTCCACGCCTCCAAATTAGGATTGGCTGCCACAGCCTCGGCAGGGAATCGGAGTGTGTAGCGAGCGTCATGCTCCTTCAACTCAAAGGTCTCGTCCTTATAGGTTTTGGTCAGTACTGGTTGCGTGGTTCTGCGCAAGTCATCCCAGCGGAAGCCCTCAAAACAAAGTTCACGAAAACGCTCAAGATAGATCTCAGTGAGCAAGTCTTGTTGGTTCATTTCCTGAACGTCGGCAGTGTAAGTAGCAATGACAGAGGGTTTGTACCGCTTGCTCATCAACTGTGTAAGATACGCCTTGGCATCGGACAACTGGTTTAATTGTGCCGCTGCTTCGGCCGCTATCAAGTATGCTTCGGCCGATCGGAATGAGCAACGATATTCATTGCTGCCCCCTTTGAGCAACAAATACGTCTGCGAACCCTTACGCTCCAAGTATTTTGTCTTACGCTGGTCGCCTTTTTTAAAGACCGCAATGAACTGTTGGGATGGCGTTCCCGCTTTTTTATAGCTATTGGTCATCACCTGCTCGAGTGCCACAATCGATTCAACCGACTTGTAATGATCGGGCAACAAGGCGTTAGACGCGTTCAAATCTTCCAGCTCGCCATGCTGTTTGATGACCTCTTGAGCCGCAGTAAGCGCCCCTTGCCAGTCGCCTTTGTACAAACAAACGCGCGCTTTGAGTGCTTGTGCCGAAATAACATTGAAGCGATAGGTTTGACCTTCGTCCCACTTCTCCACGTTAAGATACTTTTGCGCCTCAGCAATATCAGCCAAAACTTGGTCGTAAACCGCCTTCAAACTGCTGCAATGAGGGATGGCATTGACGTCTGCCTCCAGCAAAACGGGGACGCCACGCGTTGTTTCAGGATTGACCTTGGTATAAGGTTGTGCGAACATGTTGGCCAACAAGAAATGACAATACGCCCGAAGCATATACGATTCGCCTACTAATTGGCGCACTTCAGCTTGGCTGTATCCGCTGATTTCGTTTTGGTGTTCAATGAGATAGTTGGCAATGTAGATGACATGCCAATAGCGACGCCAATTTGGTGAGGTTGTGGTAGGCGAAGGAGCTTCATCATTCCATCGCCAAATATCAAAATAGGTGTCGTAATCATTGGGATCTGTAACAACAGGACTCAATTCCATCTCGTCGCTTCTGAGTGTCATCAGTCCCCTATCTTCTGGAAAGGTAGAGTATTCGTAGGTAAGCATGGCGCGGTATTCCTCGCCCGTCTTGGCAATCACTTTGCCCGTTGGCGTGATGTCAAGAAAGCTGTCACAACTTGTCATCAGTGCGGACAGCCCCACGCATAATATAAATATTTGAAGCTTCTTCATCATCATTCAATTTTAAAAATTCAAGTTCAAACCAAAGATTACGCTCTTTGGAATAGGCTGAGCAAATGGATTTCCCATCGTTTCAGGATCCAAGTAGTTGGTGTAGTTGCTTGCAAAAACAAACAAGTTGCGCGCTTCCACCGACACAGACGCATTGGCAATGCCCACGCAGTTCACCCATGTTTTCGGTAATTTGTAACCCAACCGTACGCTTTGCAGACGCATATAACTGTTGTTTCGCACCCAAGTATCGAGCATGCTGTAGGTGTTATACTCCGAATATTGAACATATTCCGGAACACGATAGCCACTCACCATCAAACGAGGGAACGTGGTGTTCGTGTGATCGGCTGTCCATCGGCTTAATATGTCACGATTGGTGTTTAAGCCTCTGTCGTAGTTTGTAGGCGAATAAGTGGGCTGCACCCGTACTTTCATGCCTAAATTAAAGATGAAGTTCACGCCCAATTGCCAATCTTTGTATTCAAAATGGTTGATGAATCCACCCGATACCTTCGGGTCTGTCGTGCCCATGTAGGTGTAAAGGTTGCGCTGCTTTTCGGCCGACAGCGTGCTTGCTCCCGCCTTGTTCAATTTAAAAAATTCTTCAGCTGTGAGCTTTTCGCCGGCTGCACCAACGAACACAGGATAACCTTCGGCATCTAATCCAGCTGTTTTGTAGGCGAAGATGGCACCTACGGGATAGCCTTCGCGCCCTGGGTAGGTGGAGTTTTCTGCCACACTCTCATTCAATATCTTATTGGTATTGAAGCCCAAGTTCAGGTTGGTGGTCCAATGAAAGTCCTTGGTGTAGATGTTTCGCGAGCCCAGCGCAATCTCCCATCCTCGGTTTTCCATGCTTGCCCAGTTGATGGTGGTAGCTGCAAAACCTGTTTCCAAGGGCAACATACGCATGCCGATGAGGTCACTACTGCGTCGATAGTAATAGTCTACCGACAACGTCAGCGCGTTATTCAACACGGCGATGTCTGTTCCGAGGTTCACGTTCTTGGTCTTTTCCCAACGCAAGTCAGGGTTAGGGGCGGTTTCGGCCTTAATCATTTGCTCACCCTTTCCAGGCAATATCGACGTTTTGTCATACAAACCGATGAGGTACGGCGATGTGTTTTTGTCGATGTTACCTTGTATTCCATACGATGCACGCAGTGCGAAATTGTTCAACCATTTGGCATTTTTCAGGAATTTCTCCTGATGTACGCGCCACAACGCACTCACAGAGTACAACGGAAGGTACCGATATTTCTTGGCAACGCCGAACACATCCGAGCCATCGAAGCGCACACTACCGCCCAACGTATAACGATAAAGCAGCGTGTACGAACCAGTTGCGAACCATGACACATACGCATTCTCGGCCTGGTTCTCGCGATGAAGCGGCAAACTCTCGGCCGAAACCTCGCTCGGGAAGATGACTGGATGCGTGGTTAGGGTACGTGCGTCATACCCGTATGCAGCTGAATAAATAGATTCAGAATCGATATGTCGCACTTCCGAGCCTGCCAAAAGCTCCACATCGTGTATCTTATTGAATCTACGTGCATACTCGAGCATGGCTTTCCAAGTCCATTGCAGACTGTTGTAGCTCGTGGTTTTATGGGTTCCTCCCTCGGGCAAGTACGACCGTTTGCCATCCTTGAAATCGTAAACCGTATTGAGTTTTTCCTTTCTCATGGCGTAACTGTTCTCTCCGGCATACTTCTCCAGAGAGTAATTGTCGTATTGCAAGCCAAATTGAGAGGTGAGTTTAAGGTCTTTGGTGAACTGCAATTCAGCGTCAAAGATGGCCATCATCGAACGGTCTGTACGTCGGTTGTGGCTGTTCTCTCGCTCTTCAAAGATATTGAAATTCAGCGATGACGTTTCTTTTCCCTGCACGTTGGTGTCATAGTTGTATTTTCCGTCAATGAAAGGGCGGAAATATGGGTTGGCCAACCGCGAGTAATACACAGGATTGGTGAATCCGTTCGTGTCGGTGAGATAACTACTTTGCTTGCGCTGATTGGCATACACGGATGCGCCCAGCTTCAAGATTTTATTGATGCGATAGTCGGTTTTCAACGTCATGTTAAAGCGCTTATTATCAACACCCTTCACATTTCCCTGCTCATCATAATAGCCTACCGAGGTATAGTACTTGGCACGGTCGCTACCACCCGCCACACTGGCGTTGTACTCCTGATTGAACGCGCTGCGCAACAAGATGTCATTCCAGTCGGTGTTGATGTTTCTGAGTGCGTTAATCTGTGTTTGTGCCGATGGTGAAAGCGCATTCCAGCCTTCTCTTTTATATGTCTCAGTCTCGTTGAGCGTCTTCAAAATGTTGGCTACTTCGCCCTTGTTCTCACGGAAAGTATAATCGGAACCCAACAATCCCAGCTCTAAATCCACCTTTTCGTCGGCATTCAACAGATTCAGACGGTCGATGTTCAACTTCGGACTGTAGGTGTATTTGGCAGAAAAGTTAATCACCGGTCGCCCTTCTTTACCCTTTTTAGTGGTGATTACGATCACACCATTGGCGGCACGAGCACCATAAATAGCCGTTGCGGCAGCGTCTTTCAATACCGTGATGTTCTCAATATCCGATGGATTGATACCTGCAATGGACGTTTGATACATGTCATCGATGTCGTTCAGGTTCTCCATAGACGGGATATCCGTACCCTCCAAGGGTATACCATCCAACACCCACAGCGGTTCTTGCGTGCCATTGATGGAGGCGGTACCACGAATACGTATCTTCACCGGTGCGCCCGGTGCGCCCGAACTGCTTACCGTAGACAGTCCAGCAATCTGTCCTGCCAAGGCTTGGTCGATGTTCTTCACCGCTCCAACGGCCTTGTCAGAGATGTCAACGGTAGTGACTGCCGCCGTCAACTTGCGTCTGTCAATGCGCTGGTAACCCGTCACCACCACCTCATTGATGGAATGTGCGTCGGGCATCAGCACGATTTCATAATGATTGACACCCGCCTTTAACTTAATGGTTTGCGTGGTGTAGCCAATATAACTAACGGTTATCTCCTTTGTTGACTTATCAACAGGTAGCTTAAACTTACCTTCATAGTCGGTAATGGTACCGCTACTCACCTTGCCACTACCCTTGCTGATGGTGGCTCCAATAAGCGGTTCGTCCTTGAGGTCACCGTCCTTCACGGTTCCGGTGATGATTCTTTCTTGTGCAAAGCCTTGCAAGGCGCATAGCACAAGAAGGAATATTGTATAGATTTTCTTCATCTTGATAGTGTTATGATTCTTATTTTGTTAGGCCTAAGCCTGTTTGTATGCGCAAAATCATGTCCTCGTAGTGAAGGCGTGCCGCCAAGTTGGCTCCACCCATGCGAGTTTTCAACAACTTCATCACACGAATCATCTCGCCACGCTTCAGGCTCAAAGCATCGCTGTTGCGGCTCACCTGTCCATTGGTGAGCATGACTTTCCTGGACTTACTGCTCAAATAATTGTCACGCTCGCAAGCCAAATGCCGCTGAACACCTGCGAACATGTCGCCTTCATACAGTTTTTTGTTAATCTTCACCCCTTCATTTTCAGCCGCCGCAGTAATCAAAGCGTCAATAAAACTCTTCTGAAGACTGCGCTCCAACAAGTCGGGTGACTTGCCCGAAAGAGTAGATTTGAAGATGTGGCGGTGCAACATATCCATGAAAGTGGCTGCGGTGAAGGCCGCCTTACCATTTTCATATTCGTTTTCATACATGCGGATAATGCGCTCATTATTCAGCAAATCCCACAGAATATAGTTCTGTTGATTTTTCAACATGTAGTTGGGTTGTTGCTCTTCTACACCCAATGGCGTCTTACGCTGTATGTAAGTAAGCTTGGAAAGCGGGGTGTCAAACAGCCATTTGGGATGGGTCAGCACCTCATCCAGCAAGAACTGCAGGGCCTCACGCTGCTTGTTTTTCTCGACAAAGTGGAACGATGTCTGCCCGTCACCAACCGTGAGGTTCTCCAAATACATGCCGCCCACATTGGCCATGACATGATACAGGTACAGGCTCCATTGATAAATCACCGCCGAATAAAGGTTGGAAGCCTCATCGTAGTCTTGCCCGGGTTCGCCGGTGGTGGTCCACTTGACGATGTTGGGCATGATGCGCTTGAGGTTGGCAATGCCATACCGAGCCGATTTCACAGCATCATCACCCAAATCTTCGCTCAATGCACGAGGGTCGATGGCTGTTCGTTGCGACTGCGCCTCCATGTACTTGTACAACTTGCCCGTATGTTTTTTCAAAAAATCGTCCAGCTTTTTCTTCTCGTTGGTTCCCTTTGGATACCAGCGATAGGCCCACTCGATGGCCATGAGGTCGTAAGGACCGATGTTGGGTGACATCACTTTCACCCCATCACCCGGCTGGGCTACATAGTTAAAGCGAGCATAGTCCATGATGGACGCCGATGTTCCACCCATTCGCGCGGTAAAACTTGCCGACCGAAGGGAATCGGTAGGATAGGCGTTAGACGCAATCATGTTATGACGAAGACCCAAAGAGTGGCCCACCTCATGGCACGCTACGAAGCGCACCGCATCGCCAATGAGCTTTTCGGGCAGTCGCAAGGAGCGTGCTTCGGGGTTCTGTGCGCCCGTCTGCACCATAATCCATTCGCTGATGAGCGACTGCACATTGTGCCACCAGATGATGTCTGCCTCTAATATCTCACCCGTTCGGGGGTCGATGACCGATGGTCCCATGGCGTTGGCCTTGGTTGATGCATCGTAGGTCAGCACCGAATAACCCATGTCGTCGCCCACCTGAGCCAGACTGTCTGAATAGTCGAACACCTGCACCGCATTCTTGAAGCCGGCTCGTTCGAAAGCTTTGTTCCAGTCGGTCATACCTTTCTTTATATAGGGGCGCAAGTGTTTGGGTACGGCTTGGTCAATATAAAAAACGATGGGGGTTTGCGGTTCTACCAGTTCACCGCGCATATAAGCGGCGGTATCGGAAGGAACAAGCCGCCAGCGCGTCACATAGTGCTTGTGCTCTACTTTGTGCTGATAATCGTCGTAACGAAGGTTTGACGTGGTGAAAAAGCCTACACGGGCATCTTCCTCACGCCCTTGCATGGGATATTGGGGCAAGAGCGACAACGAAGAACTTACCACCACCGTAACGTTTACCTTGCTGTTGCCCTCGTGAACCGTGGTAGTTAACTCTGATGTGGCTGTCACATTGTTCTTAAAAGCCTTGACATCGAGGATGCGCGACAAGTCTGTAGTGGGGCTGGTGCCCAGATTGATGTTGTTGAACACGTCGTTCAAGCAGTTCTCCTTGCCGTTGTACAAGTCGTTCACCTTCACGATAAGGGTGGAAGAGTCGCTTGGTACGGCCTCAATCTTCAAGCTGGCGAGGATGGGATCGATGTAATTGTCCTTCACCGACCGTGCCATAGCTGCATACACGGGCACTTCGGGCGTGATGCGTTGTTGGCGCACAACGAGTCGTTTCTGCTTCTTCGCCCACTCAAACCGCACGGTTTGGTTCTCATAGTTGATGCCTTTGTTCACCCCCGACTCATTCAATTCCGAGGGAACCTGCTGCAATCGGTTCACCACCAGGAACTCTCTTCCCATCAGTTTGGTAGGAATCTCGTAATAAATGGTGTCACCTTTCTTGATGACATTAAATACACCCTTCATCTCAACCGAGTCGCGTCCCGTGAGACGTTTATAGGTTGAAATGGGTTTCTCTACCGGTTTCTTCTTTTTAGAGAATGGCCAAATATGACGGGCTGCACGCATTTCCATGGGCGTGGATGATAACATGAAACCTGCACAGATGACTAAGAATAATGATTTATCTTTATGACAAAAAAATCTTTTAAGCATTAATTTGATAATTATTAAACAAAAATGAATTGAGAAACTGCTATTCTATTCGCAAACTGCCTATTTACAGCTTTCGTTTTATCTCAAACTTTCTGCTTGCAAAATTAAGCTTTTTCTGTCACAATGCCAAGATTATTAACCATAAAGAAATCTTTTCTTATATTTTCATGAGATAAATCTACAGTTACTTGATAACATTCACTCGCCAAGTAATGCCAAGGTCAAGAATAGAATGTTTATCTTTCAGGTAGCCAGCAGGATTGGTATTCTTACCAAAGCAGTAACTATAATTGGCATGTAGACGCACTTTCTTATTTTTTAGTGGATAGTATTCTAATCCTGCACCAACGCGTGTGATTTCGGTTCCTTCATACAAAGCCAGGTCAGCGCGAGGCTTGGATTGCTCGGCTTTCTGTTGATTGGGTTCGTCCAATGGAGTTGATGCCTCGGGATTGGTGTCTACGCCTGCATGATTCACGTCGTAACTCGCCTTAGCCCAAAGGTTAACCTGTGGTGTAGGCTGGTAATCAACACGAGCAGTCATGGAGCAATCCTTGAAAAAGAATGTCTGTCCCGTGGTGGCACGGTTCATGTAATCCACGTCTATTTGCAGATTCTCAGCCACATCGAAACGATTACCAAAACAAAGGTAGTTGATAAATTTCCCGGGCGCATACTCCATGAAGTTGACCGACCAATCGGTGTGTAACATGCCATGGTTTCCATACCATATTAGGTTGTAGGCATACATCTCGGAAGATATACCACTATTTTGTTTATACACCTTTTGGAATGGGCTTTCCACCATTTGCAAGAAGAATTGGTCTTTTTGATTTGTGGTTTGATAACCCAACCACACTCCCCACGAATAGCAGGGAAAACTGTAACAGAATTCAAAGAGTTGAAAACAATCGATAGGGGCTGGATCGAACTCCCACGGTCCACATAGCACCGCCCACTTACCACCAGAGAGTGTCCAATTTTGGTTTGCGTGGTAAGTAAGGAAGAGCCAGTCGGTAGCATCAAAGAAGGTATATTCCTTGTTAATACCATTCAGTCGTTGCCGATATTTAAAAGAAAACTTCGGTGAGATATTTCCATTGATGAGAATGTTGAAAATATTTCCCTTAAAACCTGTTTTATCATTGTTTTTCACACCGTCAATCGATTCACGTTGGTAGTCGGCTCGTGCTTCAACAGACAGATTTACATGCTGGGACTCTTGCGCATAGAGCCCCATAGCATAGAAGGTCAGCAAAAGCAGATATATCTTTGATTTCATAGTAGATTTCAATTATACTTCATATTTTCACAGCAGCAACTGTCATGCTTCTTTTCAACAAAGACATGACGGTATCAATAATTGCTCGTTCGCAACAATCCTTTCTTATTCCACAGGCCATAAACTTCACTCACGGTATCAGAAGTAATAAATGTTTTAAGTCTTTCCTTACTCATGAAATCAATCAACGTGGAAAATTCTTCTTTTGTCAACACAATCTCCAACTGTATTTGCTTCTCATTTGAGTAGCCGCCTATCACCTCGTGCAGGGTCACACCACGACGAATGGTATGAATGACAAAATCCACTATTTTCTGGTAATCTTTGGAAATGATATACACACGAGTCTTCGAATTGATGTCCGACATAAAATGATTCAGAATCAAACCATTGAGCCATGTTCCAATCAAACCAATAATCACTAAACTAACTGGGTTAATAGCAAAAGCCGTACAACAGATAGCACCACCCGCAACCATCACGGCAGTACCAAGCTTGATATGAAGATACTTGTTGAAAATCTTCGCAAGAATATCCAGTCCACCAGTAGAAGCATTGATACTGAACAAGATACTTTGTGAGGCACTCAGGATGAGAACGAAGCAGAGAAGATCAAACCAAGGATTGGCAACAGCTTGCCCAGCAACGTAGGTGGTGAAGAGAGATTCGTGTATAGGAACGATGGAACCGAGAAAGTCTATCATGGGTCCTAATATCAACGCGGTATAAACGGTCTTGGCACCAAACTCGTTACCAATGAGCAGAAACGAAAGCACCAACAATATCGCATTAATAGTAAATATCACCGTACCCACAGACACAAAAGGCAACAACTTGGCGAGTACCAAGGACAACCCCGTAATAGAGCCAATGATGAGTTTACTGGGTATCAAGAAAAAGTACACACCCATGGCAGCTACAAACATTCCCACCGTCATGATGACTAATTCTACCCAAAATTGACGCGTGCAGATGATTCGTTTGATTCGACTCGGTGCATTTTTTAACTTCTCAACGAAAGTCATTTCGTTTTCCTGCTTGTTATTCATAATGCTTAAATTTAAAGGTTTCTGGTTAACTATGAGAACCACTATTGTTCCCGCTCGTTCCGTGTTTCTCAGCTGCCCCTCTTTCGAATTATAAGCGACAACGATTATTAAAACTGTGCAAATTTAATGGATTTTTATAAATACGCAAGTTTTTAGCGTATTTTTTAGTTAAATATCCTCCCATCAAGATTGAAAAATGAAATAGAAACCCTGATGAACACAACAAATGCTGCTTATGAATAAGAGCAAATATGCTTGGATGATACGTTGGAAAGACAGAAACACAATTGACGTCACTGCCCCTTCCATAAACGGTTGGGCCAACAATAACTGAACCTGATCATCAACAGGAACCGATGGAGAAAAATAAAAAAAAAGGACTACCGCTGTAGTCCAATCTTTGTTAACCTTAAATCTAATACCATGAAAAACACGATGCAAAGATAGAGGTTATCTCCTTATATTGCAAGCAGCTAAGGCTTTTCTATCCTAAAAACGCACCTTTTCTTGATGTATATCAAATTATATGCCAATGGATTATCGCACATCGTTGCAGACAGCAAGAAACTATTTACCTGCGTACATGGCTCACGAACCTACACAGCGCTGTCACTGAAGAATAAACTATTTACCACGAAAACCACCCATCAAGCAGCGTATATAAAATCGGGGGTACATAGTATGCAACGATGATTAACGCTGAATTTTATTGACAAAGTGCCTCTCATAATTCGCATGTAGACCACCAACGGTACAATTGGTCGCAAATACTCCAAAAATGAGCGACGTTCGTAATTCGTTGTTATTAAATACATTATACGAGACCTCTGCAAAACTCATTGTTCAAAATTTGCTCATTTCATCATATTTTTGTA
>CABQNT010000020.1:0-42748 GCA_902465605.1 uncultured Prevotella sp. | reverse complement strand
AGAAAGGTTATTTTATTGATAATCAATAGGTTATTTACTTTTCAAGGGACGACTAGGTAGTGGCTCGTTCATGTTCCAGAATGGCAAGTTCATGCCTACTGCATCTAACGCTGACCTGAAACCTTTCCGAGCATTCTTCAAACCCTCAGGCCCGACCAACGCAAGGGTATTCAACTTTGTCATTGACAACAAAACACTGGGTATAGAGAGCATGGCATCGGATATCGAAGCAGACGGACATTCGCCCATCTACAGCATCAGTGGACAAATGATTTCCAAAGACGGAAATAGAGCAGGTCTGAAGAAGGGTGTTTACATTCAGAATAACAAAAAATTCATTATTAGATAACCAAAGAATATGGACGAGAAAAAACGATATACTAGGCCAGAAGTTTTTGTGTTGATTTCAGAAGATTTATGCGATACAGAAATTCCCATCACCGGATCGCACGAAGCTGTACATGGCGATTCAAAGCAGTTTGATTTTGGAAACGAAGATGATGACTTCGACATGGAGAATCCTCTGTGGAAAGATTAAAAAACAAGAGGAACACTCAGACCAATAAAACTAATCGAATATGATTAACCCTCTTTGAAAACGAATGAAACCGCCGTACAATGAACGGTGGTGTGAGATGTAGGGAAACGAAAGTAGGTTAGAAAACTTTCGTTTCCCAACCTACTCGATTTATTTTTACCCAGTAATCTCTTGTGTGTTGCGGTACAAGGATTAGGATGGAAACAAAGAAGCCAATGCTCAGGAAGATTGGTTATTCAAGCATTTGGTTTGTGATCTGGTTATTCTGCCCCAATGATTTTCTTGATTTCGTTGAGTTTGTTCAATGCCTCCATGGGCGTAAGGTTGTTGATGTCAAGACCGAGTATCTCGTCACGAACCTGACAAAGCACAGGGTCGTCCAGTTGAAAGAAGCTCAATTGCATGCCTTCCCTGCTCTCTTCCAAGCGTTTCACGCTGGGTTTGCCCACTGAACCCACCTCGCTGTTATCGGCTTCCAGCTGTTTTAAGATTACATTAGAGCGTTTAACGATGCTTCGGGGCATGCCCGCAATCTCAGCCACATGAATACCAAAGCTGTGTTCCGAGCCACCACGTTCCAACTTACGCATGAAAATCACCTTGCCATCTGCCTCTTTCACACTCACATTGTAATTGTGAATCCTCGGGAAATGCTTCTCCATTTCGTTCAATTCATGGTAGTGTGTGGCAAAAAGCGTGCGCGCCCGTGCCCGCGGTTGCTCGTGCAAGTACTCCACAATCGCCCAGGCAATGGAGATACCATCATAGGTTGATGTTCCCCTACCCAACTCATCGAAGAGCACCAGCGACCTGTTGGTGACGTTGTTCAGGATATTTGCCGCCTCTGTCATCTCCACCATGAAGGTTGATTCACCCAAGGAGATATTGTCAGAAGCCCCCACTCGCGTGAAAATCTTATCAACTAAACCTATCTTCGCACGCTCCGCAGGTACGAAACACCCTATCTGCGCCAATAGTACTATCAATGCCGTTTGGCGCAACAGCGCCGACTTTCCAGCCATGTTGGGTCCTGTAATCATCATGACCTGCTGTTTCTCCGTATCCAAGTAGATGTCGTTAGGCACGTATGTCTCGCCTAAGGGCAGCTGCATCTCAATGACTGGGTGACGACCTTGCTTGATGTCAAGTACGTCGGTGGCGTCTATTTGCGGCCGCACATACTGGTTTTCCTCCGCCACCTGCGCAAAGCCAAGCAGACAATCCAAATGAGCTATCAGGTTGGCATCAAGCTGTATCTGCGGAATGTACGGCTGCATATCGACAATGAGTTCACGAAACAGCTTGTCTTCCAACATCATGATGCGCTCGTCAGCCCCTAATATTTTCTCCTCATAAGCCTTCAGTTCCTCGGTAATGTAGCGTTCTGCCTGTGCCAATGTTTGCTTGCGAACCCAGTTCTCTGGCACTTTGTCCTTATACATGTTGCGCACCTCGAGGTAATACCCGAATACGTTGTTATATCCCACCTTCAGAGATGCGATGCCTGTCCGCTCTACCTCGCGCTCTTGTATCTGTATCAGATAATCCTTACCGTTGCGCGATATTTGTCGCAGCTCATCAAGTTCGGTATCATAGCCATCGGCTATCACCCCACCTTTGTTCACCAATAGGGGCGGATCGGGTTGTATCTCGTGTTCAATGCGGTCGCGAATGGTTTCGCAAAGTTGCAACTGTTCGCCAATTCTCCGCAAGCTCTCGTTCGATGCTTTCATGCAGGCAGCCTTCACGGGTTGCAGAGCTTGCAGCGCATTCTTCAGCTGTACCACCTCTCGGGGTGACACTCTGCCCACTGCCACCTTTGAGATAATGCGCTCAAGGTCGCCAATGCGCTGAAACTGCTCACCCACCAACTGTCGGAAATCGGGGTCTTTGAAGAAATAATCCACCACATCCAAGCGTTGTTGAATGGGCGTTACGTCCTTCAACGGAAACACCATCCAGCGGCGAAGCATACGTCCTCCCATGGGCGTAATGGTCTTATCGATAATATTCAGCAACGACCGTCCACCCTCTTGCATGGTGTCAATCAGCTCGAGCGAATGAATGGTAAACTTATCCAACCGCACATAACGTTCTTCTTCGATGCGGGCAAGCGACGTGATGTGCCCGATATTGGTATGTTGGGTAATCTCTAAATACTGTAAAATGGCACCCGAAGCCACGATACCGCTTTTCATTTGCTCTACGCCAAAGCCTTTCAGCGACTTGGTGCCAAAGTGTTTCAGCAGTCGTTGGCGCGCACTCTGCTCAGTAAACACCCAGTCTTCCAATTCAAAGACACAGTATTTGGTGCCAAAATGGGTATCAAAATCGCGCTTGTTGTTGCGGTCGTACAGCACTTCCTTGGGCGCAAAACTGCCCAATAGTTTCTCCACATAGTCATAAGTACCCTCACCCGTAAGAAATTCGCCCGTCGAAATGTCCAAAAAACTCACGCCGCAAGCCGCCTTTCCAAAATGCACCGCTGCTAAGAAGTTGTTTTCCTTATAGTTCAACACGTTATCCCCCATCGCCACACCCGGTGTCACTAACTCGGTAATACCCCGCTTCACCATCTTGTCAGTGGCGGAAAGTCCCTTCTTACCTTTCAGTTCCTCTCGTTTTTTCTTAGGGTCTTCCAGTTGGTCGCAAATAGCCACGCGCTTGCCTGCCCTTATCAGTTTAGGCAGATACGTATCAAGCGCGTGGTGCGGAAAACCAGCCATAGCCGTTTCGCCACTATTGCCCCCATTGTTTCTCTTCGTGAGCGTGATGCCCAAGATGCGCGAACCCTCAATGGCATCATCGCCATACGTCTCGTAAAAGTCGCCACACCGAAAGAGCAACAGCGCATCGGGGTGCTGCCGCTTCATGCTGAAAAACTGTTTCATCATTGGTGTAAGACCTTTATCTTTCTGTGCCATAGGGGAATATTTCTGTTGAATTTACAAAGTTATCAAAAAACGGTTGGTGGGCAAAACAATTGAGTCATTTTTAGAATTTTAAGAAAGTCTTGCTCCTTTATCCCAAATTTTAACAAACTGTCATTATCGTTACTGAATTCCTATGAGCTTATGTAATTGCAAAGATAGTTTCCATTGGGGGTGTGTTTTCACAAACTGAATTGCTTGCTGCATAATTTCTTTATTCCTCAATTCATCGCCCACGTCACAAGGTTGCACATATCGTTCCTCCGACTCGATGCCAAATGTGCTTATCGGGTGTATGCCGTCATACACTACCTTTATCTCGTTGGCTTGCTTAATATGCACGTCTCCAGCTTCTATAAATGCCTTTTTTGGCGAACAGGTTACCCAATCAACGCCTTTAGGAATGGGATGAGTGCCATTGGTTTCCATCGAAACATAATAACCATGTACATGAAAAAGCTGCAACAGTTCTGGCGTTACTTGCAAAGTAGGCTCTCCTCCAGTGATGACCACAAAGTTACAGGGCGCATATTGTTGCACGTTTTCTATGATTTGTTGTGCAGACATTTCCGTATACGTATCAAAATTCGTATCGCAAAACCAACAGTGTAGATTACATTTAGCAAACCTTACAAACACGGCTGCCCTACCTGCATGATGCCCTTCGCCCTGCAGAGAATAAAATATTTCGTTAACCTTATAGGTACGTGCGTCGCGATTCATTTCCTGTTATATTTACATGACGAGGTTTTCTATACCCACTATCTTTGTTTCGTCTATGGCCTGGGCCACGTTTCCTTCGCTTTCTTGCACCTCTGCCTTATAACACTCGTCGAATTGATTAACGACCCATCGCGCAATATTCTCCGCTGTAGGATTATAGGGAATGACGTCGTTGATGTAAGCATGGTCTAATTGATCGTGAATAGCCTTTTTGATGTGCGTAAAATCGAACACCATCCCATCGGCGTTCAATTTATCTCTCTTAAAAAGATACACGGTAATTATCCAGTTGTGTCCATGCAAACACTGGCACTTGCTTTCGTAAGAGAGCGAAAGCCGGTGGGCTGCACTAATTTCCATACGTTTGGATACGCAATAAATCATATTTCTTGATGTTACCAGTAGGCGTTGAAAGAACCGCATGGGTTCTTTCCTCACCTCTTTTAATTTCTATTTGTTATCAATGCCTTTTTAGTCTTCGTATGGCGTGTCGTCCTTGATACCTGCAAATGCCAATGCTTCTTTGCGCTCAACGCATGTCCCACACTTGCCACACTGCTTATCTCCTCCCTTATAACACGACCAAGTTTCGGCATAATTGATACCCAGCTTTTTACCTCGCAAGGCTATCTCACCTTTGCTAATCTGCGTATAAGGTGCTAAAATGGTGATACCCTCAAAGGTGCCGGCAGCCATAGCTTGCGAAAAACTATCAATAAACTCTGGTCTACAGTCGGGGTATATGGTGTGATCGCCGCCATGGTTGGCAATCATCACATATTTCAAATGGTTGCTTACAGCTAATCCGCAACCCACAGCCAACATGATTCCATTGCGAAAAGGGACTACTGTCGACTTCATGTTCTCTTCCTCGTAATGTCCTTCGGGAATGGCGTCATCACCTTCCAACAGACTGCTTTTGAAATAATCGTGCATAAACGACAGGGGGATGACGATGTGCCGTATGCCTAATCGGTCACAATGCATCTTTGCCAAGGGTATTTCTTTTTGGTTATGATTGCTGCCATAATCGAATGAAACGCCTATTGCTATACGCTGCTGGTACTCGTAAAGCATGGTGATGGAATCCATGCCACCACTCACAATAATCAAACTGTCTTTTTCCATTTTATTCCTTTCCATTCTTGTTATCCCCATGATGTCTTTCTGCCTACGAAGACAGATAATCTACTAAGTTGTTCACCAAGGGGTGGTGTACAACCAATACCTACGTTTTTTCTTTATCAATAACGCCGCTAATTCTCATGTAGTCAGTTAAAAATAAGATGGTTGATTCATGAATTTCAGTTCATTCCGCATCCTATGCGCACATACCAAACTAAAAGTTACTTAGTCATGTTATCAAAGAACTCCTTGGCTGGCGGCGGATAGCTGCATAAGCATTCGCTCATATTTTTACGAACTATAGTGAAATTGTTATAGCGGCTTTATCAAATGCCTTTGCAAAAATACGAAATGAATCTGAGTACAGCAACCAAAATGCCGGAAACCATCCCGTCAAACGGTAAAGAAAAAACACGGAAAACAGTAGTGGCCCTCTTTTTCAGAGCCACATATTCCTGTGGCCCCTTGAGCACAAACAGCCACTGCATCATGTAGATGAAGACAGTCAATGATGATGAATTTTCTTGACATCGCACCGCTTCATATTTGGCTTATTTCAAAACAACTTTGGTTGCTGCGCAAATTCGCCCAAAATAGGCTATATACTTATTTCGTTGATAGTTAATGTTTTACGCTGACATGGTATTGATGTGTGGCCATCTTTCATGCGTTTTTACGCTAAAAGCATTGCTATTAGGGTGAAATATACATGCTTTTGCGTGCTTAGGCCTTACAGATTGGCGGTCAAAATGCTGCTTTTCATGGTGTAAAAACAAAGATTTGAGGATGAAAATCGATTTTTCTTGCCACAATAACTGCTTGTATGCATCCTCCAAGCCTATTGATTTTTTCCAGAATGAAAGTAGGGAAGGGCCGTTTTAAGGGTGTTTTTTGGATAAAAAATTAAACAATTTTTGGCGCGCAAATGCCCTCGCTCGGACAAATGTGCATGCGTTTTGTGAAGCTTGTGAAGAACGGTTAAAGCGTGCAGATGCGATGACCTGCCCCGTTAAACTACCAGCCGTGCGCCTGTGGAGGTCAGGGCATCAGCTTGTCGTTCTCCATCCTGTACATGTATTGTTGGATGATGGCTTTCAGTTCTTGCTCCATCTTGCGCTGTTCCTTCACCTTTCCTTTCAGGTTGTGGCGCATCAGCAGGTCGTCCAAGGCATAGATGCCACGCGTTTGCTGACCGTCGAACTGCAACACATAGCCATACTTGCAATACTGATAGATGCCGTTGAGATAGTTTACGGCGTAGGTTTCCGCGGCGGGAGTGGTCATCAAGTCGCAACCGAACGACAAGAAAGGCTTGTCGTAGCCCAACAGACTCAGTACGGTGGGCAGGATGTCTATCTGCTGTGCAATGCCGTCGTGCATGCCCACTGGCACCTCTCCGCTGGGATCAAAGATGATGAGTGGCGCCGAAAATCCGCCGATGTCGGTCTGATACTGCGCATGGTCGCTCAGGTTGGTGTGGTCGCTGGTCAGCACGAAGAGGGTGTTCTTGTACCACGGTTGCTGCTTGGCCGCTTCGAAAAACTTGCCGATGGCCATGTCGGTATAGCGTATGCACTTGTGGATGGGCAGCCCTTCTTCGGGATACACGTCCTTGTATTTTTCCGGAATGACGTAGGGCGTGTGGCTCGACACGGTGAAACAGGCCGTCATGAAGGGTTCTTTCATCTCGCCAATCTTCGCACACCAGTATTGCAGGAAAGGCTCATCCCAAATGCCCCAGTGCCCGTCAAAGTCGACATCGCCGCCAAATCGGTGGTCGGCGGCATAGTCTTGTCGGCCATAGTACGCTTGGAAGCCCACCTTGTTGGCAAAAGCCAGGAATCCCATGCTGCCCCGGTTGGCACCGTGGAAGAATGCCGTGTGGTAGCCCTCGCGCGCCAACAGGCCGGCCATGCTGGTGTAATCGTTCATCGAGGCGTTGGTGAGCACGAACGGTTCTTTAAACATAGGAATGCCACAAAGCACGGATGGCATGCCGTCAATGCTCTTTCGTCCGTTACAGAACGAGTATTTGTAGGTGGCACTTTGGCTGATAAGCTGGTCAACGTATGGGGTGTAGCCCTTGTATCGGCCGTTTTCGAGCTGTTGGTTGAAAGCTCCGATATACTCGCGGCCAAAACTTTCGACGATCAGCACCACCACGTTCTTCTTTTGGAACGCATGCGTGGGCTTTGGACGGTGTATCGGCGTGAACACTTTGGCGGCAGCCTCGATGTTGGGATAGTAGGTGGGAACGTCGAAAACGTTCTTCCCAATGGTTCTAATCAATGAGAACGGCGTGTTGAGTACCAGTGCACACTCGGTTGGACGGCGCACGTATTGGTTGGCATTGTTGACGGTGATGGGGCGTATTCCCGACGCCAGGCCGCCCCGGCAGGCACCGATGATGAGAGGAGTGAGCAAGGCCAGCAGCACAAACTGGATGAGACCGAACTTCCATCGCTGTGTGGCGGTGGTGTAATGTGTGTGTGTGGTGCGGGGCATGACGTAGAGTTTCCACAGCAGGGTGATGACCACGATGGCCAACAGCACGAGATACCAGTGGCCCACAAACTCGCCCCAAAACACGTCGGCGAGGTTGTTTTCGTTGCGAAATTCGCTGAATACGCTCGTCGTGGTGCGCCGCAGGGTGTAAGGGAAGTACACCGAGTCGCACAAATTGATGATCAGCGTCAGCGCATTGATGACCACAAACACCCATTTGCACATCAAATGATAGCCTCTGCGCTCCTTGATCCACAGCGGAAAGAGCATCAGCAGGATGTACAGGGCATTGGTGTAGGCGATGGCGGAGCGGTCGAAGATGTAGCCACCGTAGAACAATTCGGTCAGATGGGATGCCGACAGGTTGCCGGAGAAATAGCTGTAATTCTCGAAAAGGAATTCCACGCGGGCAATGAAGTATACCACGAATGCCATCAACAGGTTGAGAATCATGGCGCCGAAAGGCCCGAAAGAAGTGTGTAGGAATGTTGCTTTTGCTTGTTTCATCATTGCGTTAAACCTCTTGCATGTCATGTAGTTTTTTATAATAGCCCTCTTTGGCGATCAGTTCTTCGTGCGTACCTCGCTCCACGATGCGTCCTTCGTGCAGTACACAGATTTCGTCAGCGTGCTTGATGGTGGACAGGCGGTGAGCGATGGCCACCGTGGTGCGGGTGTCCATGAGCCGTTCCAGCGCATCTTGCACCAAGCGTTCGCTCTCGGTGTCGAGCGCACTGGTGGCCTCATCGAGTATCAGGATGGGTGGATTTTTGAGGATGGCGCGGGCAATGGAGATACGCTGACGCTGTCCGCCGCTTAACTTGCTGCCCCGATCTCCGATGTTTGTGTCGAATCCTTCCTCTGACTCCATAATGAATTCGTAAGCGTTGGCGATGCGAGCGGCCTGGTCTACCTCTTCTTGCGTGGCGTGATCAACGCCGAAGGTGATGTTGTTGAAGAACGTGTCGTTGAACAAAATGGCTTCTTGGTTGACGTTTCCGATGAGGTGCCGCAAGCTGCGTACGCCCAAGTCACGCACGTTGATGCCGTCGATGAGCACCTCACCTTCCTGCACGTCATAGTAGCGTGGAATCAAGTCGACCAAGGTTGACTTGCCACTGCCGCTCTGTCCCACCAACGCCACGGTCTTTCCTTTGGGAATCACCAGGTTGATGTCGCGCAACACCCATTGTTCCGCATACCTGAACGATACATGGCGGAATTCGATTTGATGTTCAAAGCTGTTGAGGTGAATCGGTTTTTCAGGCTCTTTAATGGCTACTTCAGCCATCAGTATCTTGTCTACCCGCTCGATGGATGCCAGTCCTTTCATGATGGCATAGCTCGCCTTTGACAGTTCTTTCAACGGGTTGATGATGCTGTAGAGCATCACGAGGTAGTAAATGAACGTGGGGCCGCTGAGCACTTGCTCGTTCAAGACCAGCGTACCACCAAACCATAACACGATGACAATCATCAACGTACCCAGAAACTCGCTCATGGGATGGGCCAATTGCTGCCGGATGGTGACCTTGAGGATGCTGTCTCGGTAGTTGGAGTTAATCTTGTCAAAGCGCGCATTCATCTTTTCTTCGGCCGAGAAGGCCTTGATGATACGCAGTCCGCCTAACGTTTCTTCCACCTGACTCATGGTGTCGCTCCACAAGTTTTGCGCCTTCACGCTGTTTTGTTTCAGCTTTCGTCCAACCAATCCCATGAACCAGCCGAAGAGAGGAACAAAGAGAATGGTGAACAGGGTGAGCTGCCACGAGATGATGAGCAGCGTGGTGAAGTAGGCAATGACGAGGATGGGATTCTTGAACAGCATGTCCAGCGAGGCCATGATGGAGTTTTCAATCTCCTGAACGTCACCACTCATGCGAGCGATGATGTCGCCTTTGCGCTCTTCAGAGAAGAAGCCAAGCGACAAACTCGTAATCTTTTGGTACAATTGGTTGCGTATGTCGCGCACCACACCCGTGCGGATGGGCATCACACTGGCAGAGGCGAGAAAGTAAGAACCTGTCTTGAGAAACGTCATGAAGGCCAAAAACAAGCCAATGAACAGCAGGGTGGTGGTGGCTCCGTAATGGTCAATCATCATCTGTACATAGTAATTGGCATTGTTACTCAGTACGTCGGGCAGTTCATTCATGGACGAAGGCCATGGCATCAGCGTGGTTATGCGTTCCTGACCAATGTTGAACAGGATGTTAAGAATGGGGATGAGGGCTGCGAAAGAGAAAATGTTCAATACCGCAGACAATATGTTGAACAGTACGGAAAACCCTAAATAACGCTTGTAGGGTGCTACAAAGCGTCGCAAAACCTGTATGAATTCTTTCATGTAATAACAGAATGATGCGGAAAGCAGAAAGCCGCAACCTCTCTTTCCGAATGCTGGAACGTAGTTTATGCACTGCAAAGATAAACCAATTATTTAGAAATGACAACTTTGCCCTTATATTTTTGGTACACAGCAGCATGGCACACAGCGTGTTGCCGGCAAACGTTTTCTTTGTTTGTGCATGTCGTTTGGTTTGTTTATCTTTGTCGTCTGAATGAACAACATAAAGCCTTTCGCGCCTGATTCCAGGCATATGATGAAGGGCATCCATAGGTATTGAATATCAAAAGAGACAAGTATGAGTAAATTAGTAGTCAACTCTTACGACGAGTTTGCAGCCTTTGAGGGCAAAGAATTGGGTGCATCAGACTGGTTGCTGATTGACCAGGAGCGTATTAATCTATTTGCTGACGCAACATTGGATCATCAATGGATTCACGTGGACGCTGATCGTGCCAAGAAAGAGAGTCCGTATCAGAGCACTATCGCACATGGCTATCTGACGCTTTCACTGCTGCCTTACCTCTGGTCACAGATCATTGAGGTGAACAACATCAAGATGTTGGTCAACTATGGCATGGACAAGATGCGCTTTGGACAGGCGGTTGTCACGGGCAGTAAGGTGCGTATGGTGACCAAGCTGCATGCCATCAGCAACCTACGCGGCATCTGCAAGACCGAAATCAACTTCAAAATAGAGATTGAAGGTCAGCGAAAACCGGCCTTGGAGGGCATCGCCACCTTCTTGTATTATTTCGAATAGTGTGCCATAGTCAGACTTGTGCGCCGTTAAGGGGATGGCGAATACCTGCTCTTCTCTTTCCTTTATTGGTAGCATGGCGTGTATCATGCTTGCCCTTTAGCGCATGTTTTCAAATGGAGTAGTATGCCCAATCATCCCCAGTCGCATCCCTCATCCTTCACGACCTCGTGTTTTCACCCATTGAACACGAACGTGGAGCGACCATTGAGGCTGAACAATCCCTTTCATTATCAGCCCCATCCTTTGGCTTTGTTGGCCATGAAGCACGTCCAAGCGTACATTCAGGGCATGCAAACGTGGCAGGAAGAGGTGGCAAAAGGGAAGATGTTCGGAGTTTTGATTGTTGAAGATCAGCAGCAACAGCTGGGCTTTTTGGCGGCTTATTCAGGACAAATCGAGGGCAGGAGCGATTGGGCGGGCTTCGTTCCCGCCGTGTTTGATTACCTACAGCCGCAGGGTTATTTCAAAAAACATGAAGAACAGATCACGCATATCAATGCACTGGTAGAGCAACAGGAAACGGATGCTGGCTATTTAACGTTGAAAGAAGCGCTTAAATGCTTGGAAGAAGAGGCGCAACAAGCACTTGCAGCGTTTCAAAACCGCATGAAAGAGGCCAAACAGAATCGTGATCATCTGCGGAAAACCTCCTCACTTTCGGTAGAAAAAGAGGCCGAACTCATTCGTGAAAGTCAGTTCATGAAGGCCGAACTGCGCCGCATCAAGCACAGATGGGCGACTGTTTTGGCTGACAAACGAGCCGAGTTGGCGCAGCATGATGACCGCATTCGGCGGCTGAAAGACCAGCGCAAGCAGCTGTCAGACGCACTGCAACGGTGGCTGTTTACTCATTTCGTGATGCTCAACGCACGGGGTGAGCAGCGCAATCTCTTGGACATTTTCGCTGAAACGCCACAACATGTTCCGCCTGCGGGGGCGGGAGAGTGCTGCGCTCCCAAGCTGTTGCAGTACGCTTATCAGCACCATTACAAGCCAATTACCATGGCTGAGTTCTGGTGGGGAGCCTCACCGAAGGCCACTATACGGCACCATAGCGAATGTTATCCAGCCTGTCGAGGCAAATGCCTGCCCATCCTTCGCTTCATGTTGCAAGGTCTTGAGGTGGACGATGAATATCCAGATGATGCCGAACCCATGGAGCTTCAAATGGTATATGAGGATGATGACCTCGTTGTTGTGAACAAACCAGCCGGATTACTCTCCGTTCCAGGACGATCAAGTCGTCCCTCTGTCCTGTCCATCTTGCAGGAAATAATGCCTCAAGACATGCCGTTGCATGCCGTACATCGTTTGGACATGGCTACATCTGGACTGCTCATCGTGGCCAAAAACATGAAGGTTTACCACCATTTGCAAGCCCAATTCAAGACTCACACCATCCAAAAGGAATACATAGCCGTATTGGATGGCGAGGTAACACAGAAAAATGGTTCCATTAACCTGCCGCTTCGCCCCGACTTACTCGACCGTCCACGACAAATGGTGGACCGCATTCATGGCAAGCCGGCCGTCACTTTCTACCGCGTTTTGTCAGTACATCAGGGGAAAACGCTGCTTGCTCTCTCGCCCATGACAGGCCGTACGCATCAGTTGCGCATGCACTGTGCCCATCAAGAAGGACTGAATTGCCCCATCCTTGGTGATGAACTTTACGGCCATCAGGCTGATAGACTCTACCTACATGCTGCTTCCATCACCTTCATTCATCCCAACTCGGGCAAGCGGATGACGCTGAAAGCCCCCATACCCGACTGCTTTAACAACGTAAAATAGGCTGCTTCAGACAGCAAACCATTTGTTTTTGCCAACTGAAACAGCCCATGTCGCAGGTGACGTGAAAGGCTATTGCCTACGAACTCAATGCCTGTTGCCCTCTTTCACAGGCTCTGTAGCCAACCGATCGATGGTGTCATAAATTTTTTGCAGGTAGGCTTTCCCTCGCTTGAGATTCTTTCCAGGCCGCTTACCCCGGTCCAAAACAACCTTCTTCGACACGTTATTGAAGACCACCTGATTATCTTCATCCACCAAACCAAAGGCATCTGGGAACGTGAAGAACGCAAAATGAGGGGATGTCGGATTGAACATATCCTTGCTATAGGTAAACTCGTGATGCGCAATTCCCATCTGTCCCAACAGCGTGGCGGCAATGTCAGTCTGCGAACCATGAATGTCTACCGTGCCAGGCTCTTTGAGTGCGCCACCCAAGAAGATGAGCGGAATTTGATAACGCTCTACGGATAGGTTGTCAATGTCCTGGGGATAGCAGCCCAAATGGTCGGGAACCAGTACTACAAGCGTGTTCTTCCACAGCGGCAGTTTCTTCAATTCGTCCACAAAGTGACCCACGCAACTGTCGGTATAAGCAAATGCATTGAGTATTTTGTCATTCAAACGGTGGTAAGGAACATCGAAGGGTTCGTGGCTGCTCAATGTCTGTACCACCTTGAACCACGGCTTTTGACGCTTGTTTTGCCGCAAGTTCGAGAGCACCTTCTCGAACAATAGGTGGTCGGGGACTCCCCATTTGCTGAGCCTATCTGACACAGGAAAGTCTTCATCACACACAATCGTCTCAAATCCTGTACCCTTCAAATACGACCGCATGTTGGTAAAATCGGCATCGCCACCATAATAATAATCGGCCGTATAGCCCACCTTGCGTAAACTTGCGGCAATGGAAGGCAAACTTTGAGACACCTTTGGCATCTTCATGATGCTGTTGGTGGGCAGCGAGGGGAATCCGCTGAGGATGGAAACAAGTCCTCTGTCGGTTCGAAAACTCGTGGCATAGAAGTGGCGGAACAGCAATCCTTCGGCCGAAAGTCGGTCCAGATTGACCGCCACATTGCGTTCTCCGCCCAGTGACGCCATGAGTTTGGAGGAGAAACTCTCCATCACCACGAACAGAATGTTAGGCCGAGCGGTGGTCAATATCCATTGTTGGGGTGTCTGATATGACCGATGTACAACATCCTGGTCGTACATCTGTGCAACCAACTTGTTGGCTTCGTCATCCTTCATGAAGCGATATTGCTGCTTAAAGTTTTCTTGTTTGATCAATGAAACCAGCAAACTGAACAATGGATTGGTCGCAGCGTGGTTCAAACGCATGTTCTCACTGAAATAAACTTTGCCGATATTCATGGTCGATGCCTTGAATCCGCCACGGATAGGAATGAACAAGGCCGCCCAAAGCAGCACGAAAAGGAGGGTGAAGAAGGGCCGGTTGAGGGGCAAGAGCTTCTTTTCGAGCACGTCATCTCTCAGCAACAAATAAAACAGGGCATAGAGGAGGGCGGTCATCAGCAGCAAAGTCACGATGCCACCGATAAGTTCCCATGCGCTGGCACTGGCCAATGCATCCCCCGGTGAGGAGCAGAAATAGAACAAGGGCGTGGTGTCTAATCGGAATCCCCAATACCGATAGAGGCCCAGGTCGATGACAAAAACGGCCGACAGGATGATGGCAATGACGGCAAAATAGGCCTTTGCCAGTCTTCTCCACAAACGTTTGCGCGACCAGATGGTGCAAATCAACAACAATCCGGGTATGAGCGTGAGGTAGCCGGCCAACGAAAAATCCAGCGGCAAGCCATGGTAAGGCACCAAAAACCAATCTTTCCACGTTGCCTCTTTGAACAAAGGCAGGTGGTAAAGCATGAACAGAGGTTTCTGAATGATAAAGATTAGGACAAAGAAAACGTAGGTAAGAAAGAAATACTTAAAACGAGTTTTCATTATTTTTGTCACACAAAGAACATGATTAATACTTGGGCTATGATGACCCGAATAAACATTCCGATGGGGTAAACCGTAGCATAGCTGATGCTGGGTGTATCCCCTTCGATGGTGTCGTTGGCATACGACAGTGCCATCGGGTTGGCCATGGCTCCGCAAAGGATGCCGCAAATGGTTCCGTAGTCAAGTTTCTTGGTGCGCAAGGCAATGCAACCCACGATTAAAACGGGTACGATGGTGAGCAGCGCACCGATGCCTACCCACAGCAATCCTTCAGGACGGAACACCGTACTGAAGAAATCTTTGCCCGCATCAAGCCCCAGACAGGCCAGATACATCGCCAATCCCAACCGGCGAAGCATGAGGGAGGCCGAGCGTGTGGTGTACGAAATGAAGTGCATGTGTGGTCCCAACGCACCTACGAGGATGCCCATGATGATGGGACCGCCGGCAATTCCCAGTCGAATGGGCGAGTCCATGCCAGGGAAACTGATGGGGATGGCGCCCAAGGCCAGTCCTAAGATCATGCCAAAGAAGATGCTTCCCACGTTCGGTTCGTTGAGTGTCTTGACCGAATTGCCCAAGAAATGCTCGGCACTGTCTACTCTTTTCGGCTCACCCACAACCGTCAGGCGGTCACCATACTGCAACCTGAGGTCTTTGGTGGCCAGCAATTTGACGTCACCACGGGTGACACGGCTGACATTGACACCAAAACTGTCGCGCAAGTGGATTCTTCCCAATAGCTTTCCATTGAGGGCTGTACGGGTTAATACGATGACGCGCGACTCTACCTTGTGGTCGATATGATTCCAGTCAATCTCCTCATTGTTCCAATCACGTTCCACTCTTTGGCCGAAAAGAATCTCCAGGCCAGACACATCTTCACGGTTGGTCACCACCATGAGGTTGTCGCCCGTGTGCAGATGCGTTGAGGCACCCGGCACCAATACTTCATCCTGTCGCCAAACGCGTGAGACAATGAACCTTAAAGGGGTGCTCATGGCCAGCTCACCGATGGTTCGTCCTTCAATGGCAGGATTGACAATGAGGAACTGGCACACGAACGTGTGGTCTTCGTCCACAGGAGATTTTGGCACCAAATCTGCCGGCTTGACAAATAACTTGCGCATAATCAGAATGCCCAAGATAACGCCTACGACACCCAGCGGATAGGTTACGGCAGTAGCCAGGGCCACACCGCCGGTTGGAAGGCTCATGTGTTCCAATGCTTGTTGGGCCGCACCGAGTGCCGGTGTGTTGGTGGTGGCGCCGCACAACAAGCCCACCATCGTGGGAAGGGAGATGCCTGTCAACGGACACAGTGCCACCGCCAGCACCGTTCCCAAGACGACGACGGCCAGTCCCCATAGGTTAAAGCTGGTCCCCTCGTGGCGGAAAGCACCGAAAAAGTTGGGACCCACGTACAATCCAAGGGTGTATACGAACAAGACCAAACCAAAGGTTTCGGCATAGTTGAGCGCAGCTGAATCGACGGAAAGCCCCAAGTTTCCGGCGATGATGCCGATGAAGAAAACAAACGACACACCAAGAGAAACTCCCATGAACTTGATCTTGCTCAATGCCGTGCCAACAGCGATGATCAGAGAGATGACCACCACTGCCTGTACTGGGGACGGAATTGTAAAAAGAGCGTTAATCCAATCCAACGTTATCAACTTTTATGATACATCAAACACAAGTGTTATGTATCTACTTATCAAATAGTTTGCTATTGATGGGCAAAGGTACTGTAAATAAAAGAACCAGCAAAACAATTGGTGCCAATTGTTGACTGGTGAGGGTTTGCAAGGCTTCATTTTATCTACTGCCCAGCAAATATTGGTCAATAAATTCACGCACACATCCCTCGCCGCCAGCCTTCTGCATGATGATGATGCCCGGAATTTCTTGAATGGGGCGCATCGCATCGGCCGGACAGGCGCAAATACCAACGGCACTCAGCAGTTGCTGGCAGTTGACGTCATCGCCGATGTAAGCCACTTCGCTCAAGGTAATGCCCATTTGGTCACAAATTTCCTGAGCCGCCTCAAGTTTCCCCCCATGTCGCTTGCCCTGAACGAGAAAATCGACCTTCAGCTTTTTAGCCCTGTTCTCTACCAGCTTGGTGTTTTCAGAGGTGATGATGCCCACCTTGACACCTTGCGCCTGCAAGAGTTGTAGCCCCATGCCGTCGCGTGTGTTGAACTTTTTCAGCTCGTCACCGCTTTCCGCATAATACATACCGCCATCGGTCAGCGTACCGTCAACGTCGCACAGAAAGAGCTTTACGGCTTTCTTTGGGCTGTCCATCGCCTTGTTCAGCACATTTTTTCGCATAAGATGTTCCATTAGCGTCCAATCGTCTGGCTCTTCAATCTCCATGGCCGTGTATGCCGGCATCTCATAGATTCCGATGTGACCACTTAGCCTGTTGCCCGATGATAGGATGTTTTCTACCTTATTTATATAGAGCGCGCCGTTCTCCATGAGCGTTCCTTCGAAGTTTTGCCGATGCGGACGGTGTGTGTAGTCGTAGTTCATGCTGGTGCCATCGGCGTTCCAAAAGAACCTGTAATTGCGCACACATGAGAGGATGGAATCGTATCGGGCGGTGTTGTACAGTGCCAAGGCCTCACTGAAATGCTTCGTTTGCGTCATGGGCGACGTGGCTTGCACCAGCATGAAGCAAGCCTCAGATGCCGGATTGGCAGCATGGATGTACGCCAGCATCACGCATTCGGCAGAGATGGTGTCGCTGGCATTCTCGGCAGAGTGGCGATAAATCTCGGTCTTCTGGTATGGACGAGAAGCCACTACCCGTTCTATCTCGTCCGAATCGGTGGCCACAATCACCTTGTCCACCTCGCGGCAGGCCTCCAAAGCCTCGATACTCCAACACACAAGGGGCTTTCCGCAAAAGGGTTTGATGTTTTTCTGGGGGATTGACTTGCTGCCACCCAGCACAGGAATGAATGCTATGACCATCTTAACTTGATTCTTTTAAAGTTTGTCGCACTGCACGTTTTGATATCCAGAACAATCCACACAATTTCCTGTTGAGCTCATCGGCCAACGGCATCTTCATCATCAGAGGCCTCAATGTGCAGTTTTCTGCTTGTAAGCCTTCATGCTACAAGGCTTTGTCTGCAAATATATAAAATAATCACTCATTGACGGAATGAAACGACATGTTTTTTTGTTGCGTGCGCCAACAATGGGAGTTGAATAGGCAAGAATCAACCTGTTTGAACAAAGAGGATGATGTGTGCATTTCAATAGCATTGACTTTAGACGCCAAACTCATTGACATTGGACGTTAAACTCAATGAGTTTGGCAGTCAAAGTCAATGAGTTTGTAAGACGTTCGGCGACAGTATGTTACGATATGTTGCGCAGAGCGGCATCATAGGGCCTGTTCGGGCTTTACTTCGCCGTTTCTTATTTCACTCGGTGTGCCGCCAAGTGTCTCCTTACAGAATGTGGAAAGACGCTGTACAGAGGAGAACTTGAACTGGTTGGCTATCTGCTCCAAGGTGTCGCTGGTGTTGAGCAGAGCCTTGAACAGCGCCTCGCCTTTCACCTTGCTGACCCAAGCCTTGGGTGTTTCGCCAAAACATCGTTTGAAGTGACGTATAAATGTGGGGCGACTCATGCACACCTTTTCTGCCATTTCGTCAATAGAAGGATAGGTGTGCGACATCGCAATGATGGTGTCCTGAAACGACAAATCCACCCCATAGAATGTAGGAATGTTAAACAAGTGGGGTGATAAAGGCACCCCACTTATGTAAAACCGTTGGTGAAAAGAATGATGACATCATTCTTTTCACCAACGGTTTTTTATGTAATGTGCCGCATGTGGACGTGGAAAATGCACAACCTCATGGGTGCAAAGGAATATAAGTAAGGTGTTTGAACGGCTTATTTGCGACCGAAATCAGCGGGAATTTCGCCCCATTCGGCTGTCTCCCATTTGACGACAGGGTTACGATAAGCGTGCGTTTTCAGCCATTGTTCGGCACGCGAGATAATCTGATAGAGTTGCTCTGTTTGTGGTGTTCGCTTCAACTTTGTTTTACATTGCTTCTTCTTCACCCACAAAATGGCGTTGTAGCTGTCCGAATAAATGGTTTTTTGCGTATCGCCCTGTTTCCATAACAAGGCCAACGCATGCACGATGGCCAAGAACTCACCTACGTTATTGGTGCCATGTACGGGCCCAAAGTGAAAGATTTCCGCTCCTGTCGCCAAGTCGATTCCCCGATATTCCATGGGTCCTGGGTTGCCTGAACATGCCGCATCGACCGCCCATGCCGAAGTCCCCCTCTGTCCCCCCGATAGGGGGGAAGAAGCTAACGGCGTAACTAAGTTGGTTTCTTGTGAATTGTTTTTTATCTGTTCTGCTTGATCCATGTGGTCTAATGATTTGAGTATTTGAGAGATGACGGATGAAAGACGGTGAAGTACTTGTTCGTTTGTGAAACGTAAAACGGTAAAGCCGCGACTTTTTAAATCAGCTGTACGTTCGGCATCCATGAGTGGTTGATTGCCTTGTTGATGATAACTACCATCTATTTCAACCACCAGTTTGAAACGAATGCAAGCAAAATCAGCAATATAGTTGCCGATGATATGTTGTCGTCTGAACTTACATCCTAATTGGTTTCCACGTAATGCCTCCCACAACATGCTTTCCGCCTGAGTTGAATGCGTTCTACTTCTCTTTGCAAATGCTTTCAATAACTCGTAATTCGCACAATCTGCCGTTTCGTGTTTTCGTTTCATAACATACGGTCAAATTATATTCAAGCCGAAAATGTATCTCCCTCTATATATAATAAGGTAGGCGATCAACATCAGCTCACAAGCGTTGAGCGAACAACATCTGTCAAGAAGATGGGCAAACAAGGTGATTTCCTTCTCCCTCCCCTACAGGGGAGGGCGGGGAGGGGCTTCCCTACATCCTCTCAGGAACCTCTATACCAAGCAGCAGCATGCCGTTCTTGATAATCTTTGCCACGTTGTTGGCAAGCACCAACCGGGTGAGTTTCTCCTCTTGTGTGTCGGCGTTCAGAATGCTGTAGTCGTGGTAGAACTGGTTGAAGTCTTTGGTCAACTCGTAACAATAGTTGGCAATGCCGCTCGGACTGTAATCCGTTGCAGCCTGTTCTATCACCACACCGAAGTCGTTCATCTTCTGTATCAATGCAATTTCCTTGTCGTTCAGTGGCGCATCGGCGGGCAGTTGCGCGGGCAATGCCATGCCCTCTGCTGCCGCTTTGCGCATGATGGAACGGATGCGGGCGTAAGTATATTGGATGAACGGCCCCGTGTTGCCGTTGAAGTCAATAGACTCTTCTGGATTGAACAGCATGTTTTTGCGCGCATCTACCTTCAAGATGAAGTATTTCAGTGCGCCCAATCCAACAACGCGGGCAATCTCACGCTTCTCTTCCTCGCTCATATCCTTGAACTTACCCAGCTCGTCACTGGTCTTGCGGGCATCGTCTATCATGGTTGCTATCAACTCATCGGCATCCACCACCGTGCCTTCGCGGCTCTTCATCTTACCGTTTGGCAATTCAACCATGCCGTATGAGAAGTGTACTAACTCCTTACCCCACTTGAATCCCAAGCGGTCGAGCAAGATGGAAAGTACCTGAAAGTGATAATTCTGTTCGTTTCCAACCACATATATCATCTTGTCGATGGGGAAATCCTTGAACCGCATGTCTGCCGTACCAATGTCTTGCGTCATGTACACGCTGGTGCCGTCAGAACGAAGCAACAGCTTTTGGTCCAAACCTTCTTGTGTCAAGTCTGCCCATACGCTGTTGTCATCCTTTCGGAAGAAAAGACCTTTCTCCAGTCCTTCTTCTACCTTAGCCTTTCCCTCGAGGTAAGTATCTGATTCATAATATATCTTGTCAAAGCTCACGCCCAACGTCTTGTACGTTTCATCAAAGCCGGCGTAAACCCAATTGTTCATTTTTTGCCACAAAGCGCGCACCTCTTCATCGCCCTGCTCCCACTTTACGAGCATTTGGCGCGCCTCTTTCATCAGCGGAGCCTCTTCTTTCGCCTTGTTCTCGGCGGCCTCTTCGTCCAGTCCCTCGTCTGTCATGAACTTGTTTTTCAGCTCTGCCACCTCGGCTCTGTAGTGCTTGTCAAACGCCACATAGTAATCGCCGATGAGGTGATCGCCTTTCTTTCCGCTCGATTCGGGTGTCTCCCCGTTTCCCCATTTCAGCCAAGCCAGCATCGATTTGCAAATATGAATACCTCGGTCGTTCACGATGTTGGTCTTCACCACCTTATTGCCATTGGCTTGCATGATTTGCGCCAACGACCATCCCAACAAGTTGTTGCGCACATGACCCAAGTGAAGTGGCTTGTTGGTGTTAGGCGATGAATATTCTATCATCACCAAGGGCGACTGGTCTGTGACGGGTTTCTCTCCGAATTTCTCATCCGCATGCATGTCATTGAGCAATCCCACCCATGCCTCTTTGGCGATGTTGAGGTTCAAGAAGCCCTTCACGACGTTGAAACCAGCTACGGCCGAACAGTCTCGCACCAGCAACTCGCCGATGGCTTGCGCCGTGTCTTCGGGTTTCTGGCGTGATATTTTCAGGAAGGGAAACACCACTAAGGTGAGGTTTCCTTCAAAGTTACTCTTTGTTTTTTGTAGTTGTACCATCGACATGGGTACATCTTGTCCGTAGAGCTCTTTCACTGAAGCAATGACAGAACTGGCTATTTGGTTCTCAATTTTCATGCTAATAAAAAATAAAATTTACTGACACTGAAACAATCTTCATGCTTAAAAAGCATACCTATCAACGTTTTTGATGCTTTATCAATAGAAGATTTATGCCCTGCAAAGGTACAACATTTAATTCAAAACCACTGGATAACCGCTGTTTTTTATCCCAACTTCCGCCCTCATCTTTTAAAATACAGTCGGTAGATGGTCGTACACCATGCGCTATACGCCCTGCATTCTTCTACCCAACGTTTGGCATGGCGAAGATACAAATAATCATCATCGAAACAATCCCTCCCTTTGGGAGAACATTCTGCCTCATGCAATAAGATTATTTTTTATGTGTATCAGCCGAAACTACAACTCAAGGAATGTCTACTACCACTGCTTTTCCTGTGAACTTGTAAGGCTCAGTTGTGAGGACAGAATTGTATTTCTCCACTTTTCTGCCATTGATATCGATGTCCTCGAGCGCAAAAATAAAGGTGGTGGTGGTCTCGTCGCTTTCTCCTTTGCAGGCGACAGTAACTTTTGTTTTGTAGTCTTTACGGCAAATGACATTGAAATCGATAGCCCCACTGCTGTTTACCGAACGAACACTTTTGCTCCCATCGAACGCGAAAGGAAGGTCATTGCTCAGTTGATGCGCACGCCCATCTATATATAAGGTGATGTTTCCCTCAACAGGTAACAAAAAACGTTGATAGTTTGAAAAGTCAGAAAAAGTACTTTCCGTGAGGTGAATCACCGCTGACGATATTCGCAGGTCGAAGTTTCGCTCTGCAAGACTACTGTCGTGAGGGAGGATGAACAGCTCTCTTGTGATGCCGCCGCTCCATTTGTTTACCTTATAATCTGACTGTTGAATAATTTTGAACATCTTTTGTTGGTTTTGGTGATAGAAGAATAGCTTTGTCCCAAAGTTGGAATAAAAGCCACTTTCCCAATGAACGATAGGGCGAAGATACAAATAAAATGAATTAGTACGCACGCTTTTCAATGATTTTTTATACGATGGCGAATCCGCAAAGGAGCTTTTTGTTTTTAAATCAAACCCAACATTCTTCCGTGAAAAGTCTGCTCTTGTAACGTGTTTTTAACACAAATGCTGGGCGTTTTTTCAACCAACTTGTTCGTATGTCGTCAATAAGCTCATTGTGAAAGGTTTTTGTTATTGATTTGATTAGTAACGACTTATATGCTTTTTACTCCTATGTGGTAATTAAAAAGCAACGTGTTTGGGGCAAAAAGCCCTTCAATATGATGCAAATTGTGCGGTTAAAGCATGCATATTGAGTGGTTAAAGCATACATATTGGAGGGCAAAAGCATGCATATTGCCCATTTGTTGCATGTGAATAGGGTACAAGAAGCTGAGTTTAAGACTTTGAAAGCCTTAAAAATCTCCCCATTTTGTCTATTTTCCGATTTTGTTTTGTCAAAGAAAAAGAATCGCTTTAACAAACGAAAGGTTTGTTAACAAAGTAGAGCGTCGGAAGCCCTACGCATGTTAAAAATCCCACATCCCACCCTCATCTCAAAGAATACAGTCAGTTGACGGTCGTGCTACGTGCTCTTTACGCCGTGCATTCGTATGCTGATGTGCTGAACCTGCACCGTGACTTGATTCTAAATAGAATCATGCTGTTGGTTCCGAACAGCGCAAGTGATCATACTCTTCTTTTTCAACTCGCCCTGTATTGCGAGACTACGCCCATAAAATGTCATTGCGCAACCCGCGGGTTGCGTTTGTCGTTGGTGCGACTTTATACCAAGTCTACCTCAAAATTGGTGGCCTGAATTTGCATGTCCAGCTTGCGCAACTCCTGCGAAAAGTGGTCAATCTGCTTGTTCAGTGCCTTGATGTCGATTGTTGAAACGTATTTAATCTCAGTACGCGAATAGCGGTCTTGAGTCTGAGTTGCAGCGTTAAAAGCCTCTCTGAGAATGCCAATGCGCTTGGTCAGCACGTCGCGTTCGGCCATCATGGCGGTCAGGGTTCGGCCATTGCGCTCTGTCTTCAGGTTGGTGATGTTGATTTTCAGAATCAGTTCTTCGAGCTGTTTCAAGCATTCGTCCAACACTTTGAGCAGCTCTTCCGGCTGTTCGGCAGGCTCGTCGCCCTCCTGGATTTTCACGTTTTGCGTCAGTCGACTGCTCAATTGATCAATCTTTTTCTGCAAATCTTTTCTCAAACTTAATGCTTCTGCCAGTTTCATGATGATATATTTTTATTGATTTTTGTTCATTTGTTTGGTTTATTGCCTACGTTTGTCCAACCCATTTCGCTGGCTCTTTCGAGGAAAATGCGCAAACCTTGGCGGATAGAACGCAGTCCGAACTGCTCGGTGTGAATCTCATTTAGCGGCAACCACAAGGCTGCATCGGCATCGTCACCAGCTTTCAGACAGGATGTGTCGCTCACTTCGCAACGAAAAAACATGTCGAGTGTAGGGATATCCAGTCCGCTGTAGCGGTATTTGTTGGGCAGACTGAACATATATTCCGCGCGGTCTACCTGCAAATTCGTTTCCTCTTTCACCTCCCTGATGATGGCTTCTTCGCCCGTTTCGTTTGCATCGGTGAATCCACCAGGAAGATCCAGCGTTCCTTTGCCGGGTTCGTTGCGCCGCTTCTCAACCAACAATTCGCCACGTTCGTTGAGGATGAAGGCCACGTTGGCGGCACTTGGGTTCATGAAATACACAAAGTCACAGTTCTCACATCGTTTGCTTTTCTCGTTATTTTCCACGAAGTGTTGGCTCCCACACACTGGGCAGAACCTGAATTTTTCCAAAAAATGCATCATAGTTAGTCATTCTTATCTTGTTGGACACAATCCAAATACAAATTTAGACAAAATATTTGAATTAAAAGTCTGTTTTGATGAAAATTGAGAAAGAACCTTGATTTACCCCCGTACATCGTGCATTGCTGGTAAAAAATATCCGTTTACTTGGGTGAACCGCCATTTTTATATAATTTTGCACCAAATGGTATTGAACTATATTTGGGTTTCATTTTTCATCCTTGCCTTTGTTATCGCTTTGGCAAGAATGGTTTTCATGGGTGACATGGAGGTGTTTCCGGCCATGATGAATTCCACGTTTGACTCGTCCAAGACGGCTTTCGAGATTTCGTTGGGACTTACGGGCGTGCTTTCTTTGTGGCTCGGTATCATGAAGATAGGCGAGCGGGGAGGCGTCATCAACGTCTTGGCTCGTATGCTTTCACCTGTATTCTCTAAGGTGTTTCCCGACATACCGAAGGGACATCCGGTCACGGGGAGCATCTTTATGAACATGGCGGCCAACATGTTGGGGCTTGACAATGCCGCCACGCCGTTGGGACTGAAGGCCATGGAACAGCTACAGGAGCTGAACCCGAGGAAAGACACCGCCACCAATCCGATGATTATGTTCCTGGTTCTCAACACTTCGGGACTGACCTTGATACCCGTGAGCATCATGGTGTACCGCTCACAGCTGGGAGCTGCGCAGCCCACCGACATCTTCATCCCCATTCTGCTGGCTACTTTTTTCTCTACCATTGCCGGTCTTACCATCACATCTATCTATCAGAAAATCAATCTGCTCAACAAGGTGATGGTGCTCACCCTTGGCGGGATGGCGGCCATCGTGGCGCTCATCATCTGGGGATTCGGGCAGATGAGCAAGGACACGATGAACGTGGTGAGCACCAGCGTGGCCAACATTTTGCTCATGACCATCATTGTGCTGTTCATCTTCGCTGGCTTACGCAAGAAAGTGAATGTCTACGATGCCTTTATCGAAGGGGCGAAAGACGGGTTTACCACGGCAGTGCGTATCATACCTTACTTAGTAGCCATCCTCGTGGGCATCGGCGTGTTCCGCGCATCGGGTGCTATGGATATGTTGGTCGACGGCATTGGATGGTGTGTATCGGCGGTTGGAGGCGACAATCAGTTTGTGGGAGCCTTGCCAACCGCTCTCATGAAGCCGCTCTCGGGCAGTGGTGCGCGCGGCATGATGGTCGACGCGATGACCACATACGGTGCCGACTCGTTCGTTGGTCGCTTGAGTTGCATCTTCCAAGGCTCCACCGACACCACCTTTTATATATTGGCCGTCTACTTCGGTAGTGTCAACATCCGCTACACACGTCATGCCGTGGCGTGCGGATTGCTGGCCGATTTGGCAGGTGTTGTGGCGGCAATAGCCATCGCGTACATGTTTTTTGGATAGAAGCCTCTCCCCCTGCCCCTCCCCGAAAGGGAGGGGAGTGAATAGCTGTATTGTGTTGTATTATGTAATGGGACTATCAATTTGTGAGCTTGTCAATTAAACCAACTATCTATTCCCCTCCCTTTCGGGGAGGGGTTAAGGGGTGGGGCTGTAATTTGTAAACTATATTATCTCAATTATGTCCAATTTAAAATCTCTTGTCAAGGATACAGCCATTTATGGACTGAGCAGCATTGTCGGTCGTTTTCTCAACTACCTGCTCACTCCTCTGTACACCATCAAGCTGGCATCGGCCAGCGGCGAGTATGGCATCATGACCAACATGTATGCCGTGACGGCATTGATACTCGTGATATTGACATTCGGATTGGAGACCACCTTTTTCCGTTTTGCCAACAAGTCGGGCGAAGACCCACGCAAGGTTTATTCTACAACGCTGATTGCCGTTGGCTCCGGCGCGCTCAGTTTCTTCCTGTTGGTGCTGATGTTCTTGTCGCCCATCGCCTCGTTCATGGGCTATGCCGACCATCCTTCGTATATATGGGTCATGGCACTCACGGTGGCTATCGACTCGTTCCTGTGCATTCCGTTCGACTACCTTCGTTTTAAGAACCGTCCTATCAAGTTTGCATCTCTCAAATTGTTCGCCATCGTGCTGAGCATAGCCTTGAACTTAGTGTACTATCTCTTGCTGCCAGCACTCTACGAGCGTCATCCAGAGGCGGTGGGAATGGTCTACAGTCCGTCTGTTGGCGTGGGCTATGCGTTCTACATCAACCTGGTCTGCTCGGCGCTCACCGTTCCTTTGTTGTGGAAAGAGCTGACCTGCGTGAGCTATGTCTTCGACAAAAAGCTGATGAGGCGCATGCTCTCGTACAGTTGGCCTATCCTTGTGCTGGGATTGGCGGGCATCCTGAACCAGACAGCTGATAAGATATTGTTTCCGCATATCTATCAAGGTGCCGACAGTTTGGCCCAGCTTGGCATCTATGGAGCCGCCAGTAAGATAGCTATGATTATGGCCATGATTACACAAGCCTTTCGCTTTGCCTACGAACCCTTTGTCTTTGGCAAAGCAGAGGAACGAGATAACCGCGAAACCTACGCCAAAGCCATGAAATATTTCATTATTTTCACCCTGCTGGCCTTCCTTGTTGTGGTGGGCTATCTGGACATCTTGCGCTATCTTATCGGTAAGGATTACTGGGAAGGACTGCGTGTGGTGCCCATCGTCATGGCCGCCGAAATCATGATGGGCGTTTATTTCAACCTCTCATTCTGGTACAAACTCATCGACAAGACCATCTGGGGAGCGTATTTCTCGGGCATTGGTTGTGCGGTACTCATTGCCATCAACATCATCTTTGTGCCTCGTTACGGCTACATAGCCTGTGCATGGGCTGGCTTTGCGGGCTACGGCGTGGCCATGATTCTGTCGTATATCGTAGGACAGAAGATGTATCCCATCCGCTATCCCATGCGCAACATCCTCACCTATGTGGCGTTGGCAGCGGCTTGTTTCTTTATTATGACAACCTTTAATGATGTACTTACCACAGCGGGTGCGCTGGCTGTTAACACATTGCTCATTGCATTGTTTGTGGCTTACATCATCAAGTTCGACTTCCCATTGCGCCAATTGCCCATCATAGGCAAATATTTCAGAAAATAAATCAATTACAATCATATGAAGAAATCAACATTACTTATTGCCGGACTGCTTGCAGTCAGCGTGGCAAAAGCCGACGAAGGCATGTGGACCTTGTACAACTTGCCGCAAGCTGTGTATGAACAGATGCAGACACAGGGCTTCGAGGTTCGTTACAACGACTTGTACTATGGCGATCAGGCCATGAAGAATGCGGTGGTTAACTTCTCCGGTTATTGTACCGGCGTGGTGGTCTCGCCAGACGGATTGGTGTTCACCAACCACCATTGTGGCTTCGAGGGCATCCGCAGTCACTCCACTGTGGAGCACGACTACATGAAAAATGGCTTTTATGCCAAGAGCTATGAGGAGGAACTTCCTAACAAAGACATGTTCGTGAGCTTCATGGTTGAGCAGAAAGACATTACCGACAAGCTGAGAAAGATGGACTTTGACAATCTCACCACCGAGCGACAAGACGCGATACTCGACTCGCTACAGAACGCCATGAGCGACTCCATCAAGCGCATTGACAAGACACTGCACATAGGGATTGACGCCTTCTACGAGGGCAACACTTACTATGCCACCACTTATCGGCAGTTCAACGACCTGCGACTGGTGTTCGCCGTGCCCAAGTCGATGGGCAAATTCGGCGGCGAAACCGATAACTGGATGTGGCCACGGCAAACCTGCGACTTCTCTGTGTTCCGCATCTATGCCGATAAGAAGACCAACGGACCGGCCGAATATTCAAAGGATAACGTGCCATATCATCCTAAAAAATGGGCACAGGTAAGTCTGCAAGGCTACAAGGATGGGGACTATTCTATGACGATTGGTTATCCTGGGTCGACCAGCCGCTACCTCTCGTCGTACGGTATTCGTGAGCGTAGGGATGCACTCAACGCTCCCCGTGCCCAAGTGCGTGGTGTGAAGCAAGCCATTATGACCCGACACATGCGGGCAGACGATGGCGTACGCATCAAGTATGATTCGAAGTTTGCGCAGAGTTCCAACTATTGGAAGAACTCCATCGGCATGAACAAGTGCATCGATTCCATCGGCATTATCCAGCAGAAGCAGCAGTACGAGCAGAAAATACGCCAATGGCAACAGCAAACGGGGTATCTGAAAGGCAAGCTCGACTTTGACACCATGGCCCGACTTTACAACCAACGCCTCGATGTCATGAAGGCTTTTATGTTCTTCCGTGAGACATTCGGCCGCACCAACGAGTTCACTACCCGTGCCATGCAGTTGAACAATAAGGAAATACTTGGCCCCAAAAACAATCCCAAGAAGCAGTACATCCTCTTCAAGGACAACAGTGACGAGTGGGATGAGGCATTGGATAAGGAGGTAATGGCTGCGCTGCTCAAGAACTATAAAGACAAGGTGTCGGCCAAATATCTACCTAAATTCTATCAAACCATCACCACCAAGTACGGCGGTGACTACACCCGCTATGTCAATGAGCTGTATAAAAAATCGTTCCTGATGAAGAGTGGCAAGCGAATCTACGCCAACAAGAAAAGCTACCAGCGTGACCCGGGAGTCGTATATAGTCTTGATTTGCTGGAGACCATGGGTGAATTAACAGCCGATTTGTCGGCATTCGAGGACAGTATCAAGCTCCAAGAGAAGTATCTCTGCGCCGCCAAGCTACGCATGGAGGAAGACATGCCTCATTATTCGGATGCCAACTTCACCATGCGGTTGAGTTATGGACAGGTTGGAGGCTTCTTGTTAGGCGGTAAACCTTCGGGCTATTACACCACGGCAGAAAGCATGGTGGAGAAAATGAACCAGGCTGATAAGGTGTACGAGTACCAGGCAGAACCTGTGATGAAAGAGATTCTCAGTGCCAAGGACTTCGGTCCATACCAGGACAAGCTAACGGGTAAGATGCAACTTTGCTTCCTCACCAACAACGACATCACGGGTGGAAACAGCGGAAGTCCGATGTTTGACGGGCAAGGACGGCTCATCGGACTGGCTTTCGACGGCAACTGGGACAGTCTTTCAAGCGACATCAATTTCGATTCTCGCTTAGCTCGCTGTATTGGAGTGGACATCCGTTATGTGCTGTTGATGATGGATCGCTGGGGACATGCTGACCGTTTGCTCAAAGAAATCAACGCCCAGTAAAGCACTGCTTATATGATAGCGGTGATAAGTCACATGGGCAGGATAAAACGTGAAGCGGATTGCCTACCATGTTTCATTTCGCCTTGCACCCTATCTTCACACAAACTGTTTTCCTTGCTCAGCGAATTGCCTGAACGAGGAAGACAGTTTTTCTTGTTTTTTCATGGATCGTCGAGCGTTATTTGACTGTCACTTGTCTCCAAAAAATGATACATCATCCTAAAAAAAGTGTTTGATATTTGTAACACAATCTGCGTTTTCTACGTCTGATGAAATAGAATACCACCATGATGACGTGTTTTTGAAGTAGCATAACATAATCCATTAAATAATAAAAACGTATGAAAAAAGTGATGATAATCGCAGCATTGGCATTCATGACCATAACTGTTCAGGCTCAAATGTCGGTAGACCGTTTGATGAGGAAGTACAAACATTCGCCCAAGGCAGAATATGTTCATGTGCCAAAAATGATGATGACGCTGGCCAAGGCAATAACGACCAACGATGCCGACGACTATTCGAAATACATCAAGCATATCAACAGTATCAAAGTCTTGGACATGGAGGATTGCTCAAACGCTGTTAAACAACAGTTTTTCAAGGATGTTACTCAACTGAAAACAGTCGGTTATGAGGAGTTGATGACGGCTAAGGAAGCAGATGAGCAAACCGTAATCATGGTGAAGAGGAGCAAAACTAGGATTAAAGAGCTTGTCATCGTCGATTCGGGTGATGACGATGCCGCATTAATCCAAATCTTAGGAAACATCAAGAATTCAGAGATACAGAAGATTATTGCGGAGGAAAAGAAGAAATAATCAGCTCCCCAACCCACTCAACCTTACAAGCTGTATGGATGCCTCACAATTTAAACAGTGTTTCTTGCCATGTCATGCACAAATGTACCGCATGGCATGGCGGCTCACAGGCAATGCGCAGGCGGCCGAAGACCTGGTGCAGGAGGCTTTCCTAAAGCTGTGGATCAAGCGCGATGGACTGCAAATTACCGACTCGGCCGAGGCTTTCTGCGTCACCACGGTGAAGAACTTGTTCTATGACCAGGTGCGTAAGCGGCGTCCACAGACCACGAACCATACCCCAGAGGAGTTGCAGATACCCCACGATGACGATGCCGGCAGGTCGATAGAGCTGGCAGAAGACAGGCAGATGGCGTGGCAACTCATCAGCGGTCTGCCCGAGCAACAACGGCAAATCGTGATGATGAGGGACATCGGCGAGATGGCGTATCGGGAGATAGAGCGGCAAACGGGACTCACAGCGGTAAACATCAGGGTACTGTTGAGCCGTGCCCGCAAGCAGATGAGAGAACAACTAAAACAGATGAAAGACAATGGATACAGATAAAATCAGGCAACTTCTTGACCGCTACTATGACGGACAGACCAACGAGCGCGAGGAACAAGAGTTGAAAGACTATTTCCTTCAGGGTGACGTTCCGCCTCAGTGGGCGACCGACCAACAGCTGTTCCGGCAGTTGTATGGCGCAAATATGCCGGCCATTGACGGTCTGGAACAGCGGTTGTCACGGCAGATTGACGGCTGGAACCGTGTGGAGAAGACGACCAGTCGGCGTTCCCGCATCGTCGGTCTGCGGTGGATGGCCGGCATTGCGGCCTCCCTGTTGTTGCTTTTCACCATCGGCCTACTGGTCGACAGACAGCAAAAACAGGCGCAATATGCCGTGCAGCAAGATACATTCGACGACCCGAGGGATGCGTATGCCGAAACACAGAAGGCCCTGATGATGTTTTCCAAGTCAATAAACAAAGGTTTAAATAAAGTAGAAAATGTTACACATGAGTGATTTGACCGCATGGCTGAGACCATTGTCCCTGGCCATTTGCCTCGTATTGGGTTGTGTGTCGCTGTCGGCACAGGATCGCCTGTTCAAGCAGTTTGAGAACACCAAGGGCGTGTCCACGGTGTACATCTCGCCCGCGATGTTCAAGTTAATGCCTAAACTCGACGTGGGCGACAAGGATTTGGCTAAGCTGGCCTCCCGGCTGACGCGCTTGCAAATCCTGCAATGCGAACGCCCATCGCTGATTCCTTCTATCAAGAAGCAAGCACAGGCGTACTATGACAACAACCGCTATGAAGTGATTATGCGGGTGAAAGACGACGACGAGCGTACCACCATCTACCAGAAAGTGGTAGGTAAGAGCAACAATGAGTTTGTTCTTCTCAATGAGGAGAAAGACGAGCTGTCGCTCATCCACCTCATCGGGAACATCACGTTGGAGGATATAAAAGACCTCTACGACCGATAGGTGACGAGCGCGTCATAGGGAAGAAGGCTGGTTTGAATGGACAAACCAGCCTTCTTTTTTCGATAGAGGGTGCACATGGATTTGATGGAGAAGTGCGCATGGACTCATAGCTTGACGCATAATTGTAACTTGCTGTCATCTACGGATTTGCAATAGCATTGACTTTGGACGTCAAACCCATTGACATTGACTGCTAAACCCATTGAGTTTGACGTGCAAAGTCAATGAGTTTGAAAAACGATAAGATGATGGTATGATGTAGGGGCGTGATTTCTCACGCTCTGAATAGATTGTGGAGTCGGGTATGGTCGTGATTTCTCACGCTCCAATTAAATATAAATGGCCTGGAGGGTAGTGATGGTTTCACGCTCTTCCAGGCCATCGTGTAGCTGTGTAAAAACCCAGCTATCAGTATCTCACCTTTATATATTTCACGCCGTGAGTGGGCACAAAGTAATTAGTGTCAGTGGTAGACAAGTCTTTCTGCTGCCACAGGTCACGCACGGACTGCAACTGCCGAATGCCCAGTTGGCCGAAATATTTGGAAAGATCCACGCGCGCATCCTCGCTTCCTACGTTAAAGATACCGATGGCATGACAGCCGTCGGCCAGTGGGCGTTGCCATATTTGGATGTCACCGTCCAGCACGTCGCGCTTGGCCTGCTTGCCCAGCGCGTCTTGGTTGATGGCGTTTACCTCGTTGTTGCACAACAAACCGAAGGTGAAGTCGTCCATTTGACTGAGGTCTCCGCCCATAAGCATGTTGGCAGCCAGCAGGGTCCAGAGCGAGATGTGTGTGTACTGCTCGTCGGGTGTCAGGCGTGTGTCGTGGAGTTTGGGCCCCCATCCCACCTTACCTACAACAAGCATGTCGGGATCGTTCCAATGGCCTGGCCCGGCGTAGGGATAGAGTTCGGCCTGACGTACAAATCCAATGTAGTACAACGACTGCCATGTATCGGTGATATCGCCGGTGGTTCTCCACGAATTGGCATCAACCGCATGGCCCCATTTCCACACGTCGGCCATGCCGTATTGACATAGACTGTAGAAAATGTCGCGTGGCTGTGCGCGCAAGTATTCCTGCATTTTCAGGTAAGGGCGCACGTATGCGGCAACGGAAAGGTCGCCATCGGCATCAAACTTGCGGCTGTAACCACACCAATCGTATTTCAGATAGTCAACACCCCACTCGTTGTAGGTCTTCGCATCCTGCTCCTCATGGTCGAGCGAGCCAAGGTAATGGCCGCATGTGAGGTCGCCTGGCGAGGAGTAGATGCCAAAGCGTAGTCCGTTGTTGTGCAGCCAGTCGCCCAGTCCTTTCATGTTCGGGAACTTCTCGTTCACGGCAATGGTGCCGTCGGCATTGCGCTGTTCGGCCTCCCAGGCATCGTCCACGTTGATGTAATTGTAGCCATAATCGGCCAATCCACGGTCGATGAGCGCCTTGGCGGATGCCATTACTTTCTCTTGTGACACGCTGGTGCCCCAGCAGTTCCAGCTGTTCCAACCCATAGGCGGTGTTAAGGCAATCTGATGGCCAACGTGGATGCTGAAGTCTTTCTCATCTTTTCCCTTGCTGTTTTCGGCCACCAAGGTGAGTTTGTATTCGCCCCTCTCTTTCAAACTGCCGCTGATGACACCGTTTTCGGCGTTGACAGAGAGGCCTGCCGGTAGGTTCTTCACGCTGAACTTCATGGGTCTGTCGCCAGAAGCAGGGATGCGGAAGATTACTGGGGAGCCGGGACGCACACCCATTACTGCTGCACTGTTGATGCGAGGGGTGGCTGGTGCGATGGGCGTGAGAATGTATTTGGGGGCATAGTGGCGCGTGATGCTCTTCTTGCTTTTGGCATCTGTGTAAACACACTGGATGCGAACATAATTGTGGGGGTTATAAAAAACGGCGATGGCCGACTGTCCGTTGGGCTTCAGGGCGAGCTTGCGCTGTTGCTGACTCAACACCTTGCGGGTCTCGGGGTTCACCATGTTGATTTGAAGGGTTCCTTTCTGTGCAAAATTGAAGACGTTCTTGAACTGAATCTTACACACGTCTTTGCCTTTCACCTGGGTCTCGCCGAAGGTGATTTTGAGCCCATCCACCTTGTTGGGAACGTTCAGTTTAGGCGCACGGAAGTACATCCCGCCGTCTCCTCCGCCATTATACACGCGCACGGCAATGACGTTTTCTTTTCCCCATTTCACGGCTTTGTGCTTGGCGGGGATGCTATATTCGCGCTCAACGTCGAACGCTTCTTTGTATCCTTGTGGCGAGTCGGGTAGGCTTCCCGTTCCACCAATGCGCACACCATTGAAGAACGCTTCATCGGCATCATCAATCTTGCCCAGGTAGATGTTGATGGCTTGTTTTAAATCAGAGTTGTCCAGCATCGCTTGGGGCAGGATGAACTTGAGGCGATACCATCCGTATGTATTCGTCTTGGTGGGCCCTTGCTCTCCCCACTTCATGGTAGTTTTGAGGGTTTTCCAGCTGCTGTCGTCGAAATCGGCATTCTTCCATTCGGGATTGTCGCCCATCTTAAACTTCGCTTTGTCAAAAGTAAGTACTTGCGCATAGGTCATACTGGTTATGAAAAGCAGCAGTATGGCTAAGATTTCTTTTCTCATGTAAAATATTGTTTTTGGTTATTACATTGGGTTTTGTTGCAAAGATAACGCTTTCAACATAAACCCATGCCCCGAAAAAGAAGAAAAAAGCGAAATAAAGGCGTATTTTTTCGTTCTTTTCTATTTATTTTCATACCTTTGCGAGGTTTTGGGATGGGAAGGTGAATGACCTAAACGATACAGGGAGATGTCGGTAATATATCTCGAATGAGCAGAAAAGTAGCCTGAAAGAAAATCCCAAATAGGATGAAATATTAGATGATAGACAAGACAATAAGTATTATTTATTTTTTTTAGATGAACGTAATTACGAAAACAGTTCAATTGCCTGATGGCAGAACCATCAGCATTGAAACCGGGAAAGTTGCAAAACAGGCCGATGGTTCAGCGGTAGTTCGCTTGGGTAACACGGTGCTTCTCGCAACTGTTTGTGCAGCAAAGGATGCAGTTCCCGGAACAGATTTTATGCCTTTGCAAGTTGATTATCGCGAGCAGTACAGTGCCGCAGGCCGTTTTCCAGGTGGATTCACCAAGCGCGAAGGCAAGCCAAGTGATAATGAAATCTTAACTTCTCGATTGGTGGACCGTGCACTTCGTCCGCTTTTCCCGTCCAATTATCACGCCGAAGTGTATGTGCAAATCATGCTTCTTTCTGCCGATGGCGTAGATCAACCCGATGCTTTGGCTGGGTTGGCAGCATCTTCAGCCATGGCATGCTCAGATATTCCTTTTGATTTCTATATCAGTGAGGTTCGTGTGGCACGCATTAACGGCGAATATGTCATCAACCCAACCTTCGAACAGATGAAACAAGCCGACATGGACTTGATGGTAGGTGCCACCAAGGACAACATCATGATGGTGGAAGGCGAAATGAAAGAAGTGTCTGAGCTTGACCTTATTAATGCTTTGAAGGCTGCACACGAGGCCATCAAGCCTATGTGCGTCGTTCAAGATGAACTGAACAAGGAGTTGGGTAAGGATGTGAAGCGCGAGTATGATCACGAGGTGAACGATGAAGACTTGCGTGAAAAGATGAACAACGAGCTGTATCAGCCCGTGTATGACATCACCAAACAGGCTCTTCCTAAGCAGGAACGTCACGACGCTTTCGATAAAGTGCTCACCGATTTCCTGGAAGAATACGATGCTGCTCACGCTGCTGATTTGGCCGAAGAGGAACTGGAGGAGAAGCATGCAGAGGCTACACGCTACTATGATGACGTGTTGAAGAATGCCATGCGCCGTTGTGTTTTGGACGAAGGTAAGCGTTTGGACGGTCGTAAGACCGATGAGATTCGTCCTATCTGGTGCGAGGTTAGCCCGCTGCCTATGCCTCATGGAAGTGCAATCTTCACGCGTGGTGAGACGCAGTCGTTGTCTACTTGTACGTTAGGAACCAAACTTGACGAGAAAATGGTTGACGATGTCTTGGACAAGAGCTATCAACGTTTCTTGTTGCATTACAACTTCCCTCCATTCTCTACAGGCGAAGCCAAGGCTCAACGTGGCGTTGGTCGCCGCGAAATAGGGCATGGACACTTAGCATGGCGTGGTTTAAAGGGTCAATTACCTGATGACTTCCCCTACACAGTGCGCTTGGTGAGCCAGATATTGGAAAGCAATGGCTCGTCTTCCATGGCCACTGTTTGCGCCGGTACGCTGGCGTTGATGGATGCAGGTGTACCCATGAAGAAGCCAGTTAGCGGCATTGCCATGGGCTTAATCAAGAACCCAGGCGAAGATAAATATGCCGTTTTGAGCGATATCCTTGGTGATGAGGACCACTTGGGCGACATGGATTTCAAGACAACAGGTACGCGCGACGGATTGACTGCTACGCAGATGGACATCAAGTGCGATGGCTTGAGCTTTGAAATCTTGGAAAAAGCGTTGTTGCAAGCAAAGGCAGGACGCGAACATATCTTGAACAAAATGCTTGAAACGATAGCAGAACCTCGTCCAGAGATGAAGCCTCAGGTGCCACGCATCGAAGCATTTGAGATACCGAAAGAGTTTATTGGAGCCGTTATCGGGCCTGGTGGAAAGATTATCCAGCAGATGCAGGAAGACACAGGAGCCACCATTACGATTGATGAGGTGGACAATGTGGGTAAAATACAAGTGAGTGCGCCCAACAAAGAGTCAATTGATGCGGCCATTAACAAAATCAAATCCATCGTTGCCATCCCAGAAGTAGGCGAGATATACGAAGGAACGGTACGCTCTATCATGCCTTATGGCTGCTTTGTAGAGATACTTCCGGGCAAAGATGGCTTGTTGCATATCTCTGAAATAGATTGGAAACGCCTTGAAACGGTTGAGGATGCCGGTATTCATGAGGGTGACAAGATCAGGGTGAAGTTGTTGGAAATCGATCCAAAGACTGGCAAATACAAGCTCTCTCGCCGTGTGTTGTTAGAAAAACCCGAAGGCTATGTAGAGCGCGAACGTCGTCCTCGCCGCGAGAATGGTGGTGAGCGTCGCCCACGTCGCGATGACAATCGTGAGGGACGTCGTCATTATGAGAATAGTGATCGTCAACCTCGTCGCTTTGAACATCGCAATGAAGGCTCTGATCGTGCTTATAACAACGAATCCAACGAGTTTAACGATACGTTTGATGCAGAGTAAGAATCAAATTTTAATCGTACGCATCAAGCATTGATCATTGATAATCCCAACGATTTGGGACATTGAAATAAGGGGTGAATGGCAAGCATGCCGTTCACCCCTTTTTAGTTTTTTAAGCCCGAATGGACGTTGACAAGGCGAGGTTTACTTAATTCGTTCGTTCTGCAAGAAGTCTTCGTAATGGTCTTGGTAACCATTGAAAACGTTAATGTCTACATCTCCTTTGATTCCGTTTACCTGCCCATCAGGACTCAGTTGCCATATCACCAGGTGTACATCCGGCTTGTATTCGCCATAACGGGCAATCCATACGTTGTAGTTTTCCATGAGGTCGGGAGCGTCGGGCAAATACTTGTTCACAAACGTTTGACTGATGTATAATATCGGTTTCACGCCCACACGCCTTTCTACCGCTTGAAGCCATGCTCTCACCTCGGTGAACAAGGCCTTGGTGCCACCCATCCTTTTGATTTGACTGGGGAAGGGTTCAACGTCAAGAACAGGTGGAAAATCGCCTTTTTCAAAACGAGTGTGCCGTATGAAATAGGCAGCTTGCGACTTACCACTGGATAAAGTGGAGAAGAAATGATAAGCTCCGCAATGGATACCGTGTCGCTTTGCCGCCCGATAGTCACTCATGAAGTACCTGTTCCGGATGGTTGTTCCTTCGGTTGACTTGATGTAACAAAACGAAATGGGATAGCTCACGGTGCCCCGTATGCGTTTCTTACTGATGGTACCGAGGTGCGTGATGCGCAGTTTGTTCCAATGAATGGGGTAGTGCTTCTTGCCAATTTCGTGTTGATGTCGGGAGATATCGATGCCATAAATGCGCTGGTCTGTATAAACAAGTCGTTCACCCAAGTACCTATCGGCTTTCCATTCACCCAAACGAAGCTTCTTGGAAGACGATTCAAAGCCAAACCCCGAGCGCTGATTGTCCCGCCAATAGCCATGATAATAAGTGCCGTCGTGCGATTGGTAAGTGCCTGCACCCTCGGCCAAACCTTTTTGATTCAGTTGCCCATGGTAGGTTCCGTCAGCGTCGGTACGTGTTCCATGCATCAACGTGTCGGCCTTCCATTCACCCACGATGCGATGTCCATGTGCGTCGTAACTCACACCCATTCCCTCTCGCTTGCCCGCTTTCCACTGACCTGCGTACACGATGCTGTCTTTGTACCGCATTTCACCGTAGCCTTCGTATACGCCATGTGGCACCGAACCCCTGTACGTGTAATCTCCATGCCGCACCAATTCTTGATCATCTGGCTGAATCTTACAGCTAAAAAGGAATAGCGTTAATGTCGTCAACATGACGTGAACCCATTTCAAAGAGAGTAGATAGCGTTTCATGGTTGCTTCTCCTTTCTCAATAGGTCGCGCAGTTGGCTCCGCGTGATGACCTCGTTCCCTCGGGTGATGCCGATGAAATAACCGCGTGTACTAAAAACTGGCGACCCATCACCGCCCAACACCGGCGGCAAATCGTGCTGGTTGTCATGAAGTGTTGTTGGGATGATACTGCACGAAGCATCGCTGCTGGCCAGCTCCTTCACACCAAGTCCGCCGTAGCCCACGACAAGTGCTGCGCCGTGCGACTTCCCATTTACAAAGAAGATGGACAATGGGGCCACGCTCGTGGGTGTCTTTCGTCCAACCGTTTGCAGCAAGACCGTCTGGCACTGCTTGGAAGAGCCAACCTCACGCATGCGTACCTGCTGGCATTCACCATTCGGAAGACGGTAGTAAGTGGTATAAACCGCCTTGCGTATCAGCTGCGGACGGTCGGCTTGCCGCACCGTATCAAACAACTGTGCAAGCCTCATGCAATAAGCTTTTTCATCTTCTTTTTCGTAAGCGTATGCCGCCACCGTGTTATATCCCTCGTCATGAACATTGTTAATGCGCAGGTAGTAATTCAATTCTTTCAACTGATCACGCAGCTGACGTATTCTTTTCTGATTTCTTTCTTTCTCTTTCTCAATCAGTGTCCATGCGTCTTGCTGATTGATCTCGTCTGGCTTTGCCATGACGGTAATCATTCTTCCTCGGCATGAAGGAATGAAAAAACAGCTGTTCACCCACACGCCTGTCGAATAAGTAGTGCGTACGCATGAATCTTGTTGCAAGGAGGGACGCACCAAGGCGGTGTCGGACGCGATGTCGGAAAAATAGAGTACCGTCTTTCCTTTGCACACCATTTCGTACCACGACTGACATGTGACAATGGCCACCGAGCGCTTCATCTGTCGTGCAGATGAAGGCCAAAAGTTCCATGTCACCCATGCGATGATGGCAAGCAGCAAGATGACCCATGTCATGAGCTTCAAACGGGGGTTGTGACGACGTTTTTGTTCCATGTCATGCAAAGTTAGTTGAAAAACCAGATAACGCAAAATGTTGTTTGTTTAATGATCATGATGCTCTTTACTGTGCTGCATCACGCCCGAACAAGATAGGAAGAGGAGTGGCATAAATTGTTAGGATTTTTGCTCGTTTTAGCCCCTTAAAACGGCTCTTCAAAACGGCTCATCTGGAAAAAATCAATAGGCAACGAGGAAGCAAAATAGAGATAATTTGGCAAGAAAAATGGATTTTCGGACTTAAAACAACGAGTTTGCTGCCCTATAACCATGCTTTTGATGGTCAATTTACATGCACTTATTGCGTAAGAGCATGCAGATTGCCCTTTAAAAGCAATGGTTTTGTCAGAAAAACGCATGACGTATGGGGGTTAATTGTTGGCGAAAATACATAAAATATTGTGTATTAATGAGATATAAAACTTGCTCATGCTTGGCGTATTTGCGCCCAAGAGCAAGGTTGTTTGCAAATAAGCCAAGGAGCGAAGGGTGTGGTGTCAAGAAAATTCGCATTGATCGATTATTTCTGTTTTCAGTCACTAGGCAGGTCACATTTACCTATTATTAGGTGTTGGGTAGGAACTTTATTATTCCTACCTTTGCACCTCGATAAAAGGATGATTATAAATGATGAAAAAATTACTATTTGTTTTAATCGCATTATGCGGTATGACGGCGTCTTATGCCCAAAAAACTGACGCCATGCTCTTCGGAGACGTGAAGAGCAAAACCACGGGCAAGCACTTGCCTTATGCCATCATCAGCGTAAAAGGCACACAGATGAAGACCGTGGCAGATGAGAGCGGGCACTTTAAGATGGCTCACTTGCCCTTGGGCAAGCAGACCATTACAGCCAGTCTCATTGGCTATCAGGAGCAAGCCATTGAGGTGAATATGGTGCGCGGCAAGGGTTCGGAGGTATACTTTGTGCTAAATGACGACGTGTTGAATCTCGATCAGGTGGTGGTGACGGGCACTCGTACGCAGCACTATGTGAAGAATGTGCCCATTCGGACAGAGGTGATTACGTCAGAAGCGTTGAAAAACAAGAATGCACTGAATGTTTACGAAGCGCTGCAAGGCGTTCCCGGCATAAGAGTGGAGCAGCAATGCCAGTTCTGCAACTTCTCACAAGTACGCATGCAGGGCTTGGGTGCCGAGCATACACAGGTGCTCATCGACGGCGAACCCGTCTATTCGGGGCTGGCCGGCGTGTATGGTTTGCAGCAAATGGGAACCACCGACCTGGATCGTATCGAAGTAGTGAAAGGTGCCGGCTCTGCCCTTTATGGCAGCAGTGCAGTGGCTGGAGCCATCAACTTGATATCAAAAGAACCCACGTTTGAGCCGAACATCAAGGCTGATTTGCAGTTTGGTAACTGTGGACTCAAGAGTTACAATGCCTCAACATCCCTTCGCAACCAGCGCATTGGGTTCACGGCCTTCGCCCAGCGCATGGAGACCGATGCCATTGATGCCACGAAAGAGGGGATGACGCGCAGGGAAGTGAAGGGCAAAGACGGCGTATCTGACCGTGTAGAGAGCAAGCTCAACAATTTTGGGGTAGGCGTTTATTTCTACAGTCCGTTTGCCAAGAACGACAAGTTGGTCATCCGCGGCAAGGCAACGCAGGAAGACCGTGTGGGTGGAACCATGACCGATGACGCATTTCGCAATCCTTTTACCGAAGGAACGGAGAACATCAACACCAACAGATTGACGTCAGAATTGGTGTACACGCTGCCCATCGGCTTGACATCGGAGCTGAACTACTCGGCAGCCTACGTTCATCATCAGCGCAAGGCCACCAACGACAGCTTCTTAAGCGACTACATGGCCACGCATGACGGAAAGACACCCGACGTGCAGTCGATGCGCCCTTACATGGCCAAGGAGAACACGTTTACCACCTCACTGACCTTCGGAAGCCGACTGGGCGACCACAACTTACTGGTTGGCGCACAGGCCTATTTGACCAAACTGCGTGAAACGGGCCTGTACTGCATTGCCGATGAAACTTCTCAATACCTGGGAGAAGCCTATACATCGCTGGGCAAGAAGCACGCAACCGAGTTTGGCTTCTTCGCACAGGACGAGTGGAACATCCTGGACAACCTGTCCGTAGTGCCGGGAGTGCGCCTCGATACGCATCGTTCGGGTGAGGAATACGAGTCGAGCAAGAAGGTTTTTGACAGTGCATTCCCTGACACGCATTTCAATGAGACGAGCGTCAATCCCCGTTTGGCCATTAAATACGAGGTGAACCCATCGTTGGTTTTGCGTGCGAACCTTGGCACAGGCTTTCGAGCACCTTACGGATTCAGCGAAGATTTGCACCTTTGCTCTGGTTCGCCGCGTGTGTGGAAATCGTCTAACCTAAAGGCAGAAAAGTCGATGAGCTTCAATCTGTCGGCCGATTATTATGGCAAGAACTACCAACTGAGTGCCAATCTCTTCCGTACCAACTTGAAAAATAAGATTGAATTTTCTGATGCAGATGATAACGTTCGCCGCTTGGGCTATACTTACCAGTGGGAGAACGTGGATGATGCGTATGTTCAGGGAGTTGAACTGAGCGTGAAATACAATCCTATACGCGACATCAAACTGGGCGTGAACTGGACTTTCAACCAGGGACAGTACAAGCACGAGCGCGCAGACTGGACCGACCGTCTGGAATTGGTGAAGGCGAAAGCGCCAAAACTGGTACAACAATATGAGCAGTATGCCAAGGACAGCAAGAACGTTTCGCGCTTCCCAGCCATGACAGGTGACTTTGTGGCAGAGTACACGCCTGGCACCTGGACCTTCTCGCTCATCGGTTCACTGCAGGGAAAGATGTACATTGATTATACGTTTGATGGCGAAAACGACTTGGCAATCGCCCAGAATTCAAAGATCAAGCAAACCGAAACCTTCACTACATGGAATCTGCGCGTGGCCAAGCGATTGGGTAATTTCACCCTGTATGCCGGCGGCAAGAACATTTTCAGCTACATTCAGGATGAGAAGCACCTTGACGATGCAGCCTTTATGTATGCGCCCGTGTATGGAGCCACATGGTATGGTGGGGTAACTATCAAGCTGTAGCAGCAGGGAGAGAAAGGCTCTTTGCATGAACCTTTACCCAGCTTTTCGGGCCTTATGCGGTTGACACTGCATAAGGCCTTGATGAATACGCTCAATCCCTCGGTGGTTGATAAGTGTTTTGACCTATGAAATAAAATAGGAGGTAAATGCCCTTGTTAATGAGCATTTACCTCCTAAGCGATGAGTTGACCTAATTAGTCGTCCCTTGAAAAGTAAATAACCTATTGATTATCAATAAAATAACCTTTCT
>CABQNT010000019.1:0-44697 GCA_902465605.1 uncultured Prevotella sp. | reverse complement strand
AATAGTGCTCAAAAACAAGAATGATAGAGAATGGGTAAGGTTTTGCAGAGGTCTCGAGACATGTTTATGCTCTTGGGGGAGCTATCGAGAACGGGACATTTTTATCCCGAACTCAGGTTATAAGCAAGGGCTTTAGCCCAATGAAGAAGTTCAAGCTATGCACAACGACAATGGGGATAAATCCCCTTGACGGGAGGGTCGCATCTCCTCTTCATCCGTCAGCAAAAGCAGACGGCAATTAATTGTAAGAAGATGGTTATTTTTGATTTTGTTTACATTTAGCTTATGAGCCTGTAAAATGCAATTGTTAAAGCAGTTGGAAGCAAAACAGAGACTAGCGTTTTCCACATAGATTTTCCTTTAAAGAAAAAATAGAAGATAATGATCATATAAAGGGCAATCCAGCAGCAAGTATTAATATAGCTCATATCTCTTTGTTCAAGGCCAAATAAAAATTTCATATTATTAATGCCTTCCGTTGAATACTCAATAGTCTGTTTTCCGTAAATTATATGTTCACTTCACTACTTGATGAATTTTATTTTTATCAAAAGAATAATCCAGGCAACAAGAAATGCAAGTACTATAAATAGAACTTCAATCAAAACTATCTTCCATAATGCTATTCTAAAATAATTCATTATGGAAACAGGTAAAATGGCAAATAAAAAAGTCAAGATAAACCAAACTAATCGAGATACTGGTTCTTTAAATGGATGAATCTGTTTCCCACAATGATTGCATGAAATCACCTTTTCGGGAGATTGCCATAGATAAAAAGAACATTTATATGGTGATACAGATTGATGACAATGGGGGCACTCTCTTTTTTTCATAATTATATCCTTATAATTTGTTTTCGCAAAAATAAGTATAATTAATAATAATCATCTTTATCAATAGGTTAAAAAAAGTTAGGCCGTGCCATGGCCTCAAAGAAAAACAACAGCCCATGATGGTGGCGTTATTTTGTTTTTTATTACCTTTGCACCATCTGTGCAGCATGATGTAGGGTGGTACTGTTTACTTCTCCATATCCTATCTTCCATAGGAATCCCAATGCGAGCCTTTTCATCAACCCACAAATGTATATATGACAATGCGTACCCTCATCATTGACAATTACGATTCGTTTACCTACAATCTCTTTCACCTTTTACGGGCAGCAGCACCTGAAAACGAGCGGTTTGAGGTGCGGAAGAACGATGCAATCTCACTTTCCTCCCTACTGCAATACCGCCATATCGTGGCCTCCCCCGGCCCCGGGCTGCCTTCAGAGGCGGGCTTTCTACCTAAAATATTCCCTGTCATAGAGGGCAAGGTGCCCTATCTTGGCGTGTGTCTGGGCCACCAAGCCTTGGCGGAAGCCTACGGGGCAAAGCTGTACCAGCTGCCACACCCCGTGCACGGCGGCACCTCACAAGTGGGGGTTAACGACACATCACCGCTCTTCAAGCATCTTGGGCAGGAAACAACAGTGGCACGCTATCACTCATGGGCAGTGGAAAAGGAGAGCCTGCCTCGTTGCCTTGAGGTCGTCTCTGAAACCAGTGACGGCATGGTCATGGCTTTGCAACACCGGAACGCCCCGCTGTTTGGTGTCCAGTTCCACCCCGAATCGTTCATGACACCTTGCGGATTACAAATGCTCCAAAACTTCTATAACGTATGAAAATGACCTCGCCCCACACTGTTGCCAGACAGATGAACCGCTGCGCGGCAGCCCATACACCTTTTCTCTTTGCGTTCGACTTTGAGCTTGAAAACGCCATCTTCATGGAAAACCCGCTTGAACAGCAAGACATTCTCTTCCGGACACCCTTAGGAGGCAACAGCAGCGTGAAGCGAAAAGACATAGATACACGCCTCACCGCTCACCCCATGAGTCTTGAGGCCTACCAACAACGCTTCGATACCATAAGCCATGGCTTGCACAGAGGCGACTCGTTCCTTGCCAATCTCACCGTGCAAACACCCATTGCCTGCAACGCCTCGATGCTTGACATCTTCGAAACGTCGCGGGCCCCGTACTGCCTCCTTGTACCAGAGCACTTCGTTTGCTTCTCGCCAGAAATCTTTGTGCGTATCGAGGGCAATACCATCTCCACCTACCCGATGAAGGGAACAATAGATGCCGCATTGCCAAATGCCAGGGAGACCATACTCAATGATCCGAAAGAAACGGCAGAGCATGTTACGGTGGTAGACCTGCTTCGCAATGATTTGGGACTGAATGCCAACGAGGTAGAGGTTGCACGATTCAGATACATCGACCAGATAGATACGCCCCAACGCTCCATCCTGCAGGTAAGCAGCGAGATAAAAGGAACGCTCAGCAATGACTGGCAGGCGAAACTGGGTGACATCATCCTCTCGATGCTTCCCGCAGGCTCTGTCTCAGGTGCGCCAAAGACGGCCACCATCCACCTTATCCACAAAGCAGAGCAGGGGCAAAAGCGTGGTTTCTACACGGGCGTGTTTGGATATTACGATGGTGAGCGGCTCGACAGTGGCGTGCTCATTCGCTATATAGAGAAGGTACAGGGCAAATTCTACTTCCGCAGTGGTGGCGGAATCACCGTGAACAGCAACTGCCTGTCAGAGTATGACGAAACAATAGAAAAGATCTACCTCCCCGCGACATGATACAATTCCTTGAGACAATCCGCCTTGTGGACGGAGTCCTGCAACAGCTCGACTTGCACCAACAACGTGTTGACCGCACGCTAAAGGCACACTACGGCACAAGAATAAATCTCTCCTGCATCAAGATACCGCATGCCTGCCACAAAGGTGTCTACAAATGCAGGGTGGTATACGATACGGAAATACGGGAAATAGACTTTCAGCCTTATACCCTCAGACCCCGCAAGATGGTAAAGGTAGTCAATGGCGATGACATTGACTATCCATACAAGTATGCCGATCGTACACCCATCAACACATTATGGCACGGCACGCAGGCAGACGATGTCATCATCCTCAAGAACGGGCTCCTCACAGACAGCGCGTATGCCAACATCATCTTGCAAAACGACGACGGACTATTCACCCCTACCCGTCCGCTCCTCTGTGGGACGATGCGCCAACGTCTGCTCGACGAGCAGGCTATCCTCACCAGGGATATCGGTGCAACTCAACTCTCAGATTACCAATACATCCACTTCATCAATGCCATGCAACCCTTGGGATGCCAGCCTCCAATGGCAATAAAAGACCTGGTTTTGTGAAAAGGGGAAGGCAATGGCGCAACCATCCGAAATAGACCGTCATGCAGATGAAAATAATAAATTTCCGAAAGCTGTATGTGCCAACAACAGACATCTGTGCTACGCTGCGATAAAAATAGCAATAATGTTTGTGAGTTTGGTATATTTGTCGTAACTTTGCACCGCTTTTCGGCATAACCGCTGGCAGTAGAAGAGTTGCTCGCCATGTTGTGTTGGAACGACAAACAATATTTAATGACCAAATACAATGGATTTAATTAAAGTTGCTGAAGAAGCATTTGCAACCGGCAATGAGTTTCCAGAGTTCAAAGCTGGAGATACTATTACTGTCGCTTACAAAATCGTCGAGGGAGCCAAGCAGCGTATTCAGCTCTACCGTGGTGTTGTCATCAAGATTTCAGGACATGGCACCAAGAAGCGTTTCACCGTTCGCAAGATGTCTGGAACAGTAGGCGTTGAGCGTATTTTCCCTATTGAGTCACCCAATATCGACTCTATTGAAGTGAACAAACGCGGTAAGGTACGTCGTGCTAAGCTTTACTATCTGCGTGGCCTTACAGGTAAGAGGGCTCGCATTCAGGAAAGAAGAACGGTTACAAACAAGTAACACGCAGTCTTTTCAGACTTCAGAACATATAAAAAGAGGTTTAATGATTTCGCTCATTGAACCTCTTTTTATATATCTACCACCTGATGCAAACGATGCAGTTCCCTGTCATCATCCTATCAATCTCAGCCATGACGAAGGCGTTTGGAATGGTCTTCGCCCTCCAAGTCACCATTGTTTTCGCCATGCAAAGCCTGCTTAAAATCGTCCCAACTCTGGAATCCGGCAAACAAAGCCAGCACGTCCAATGTAGCCTTTGACGGCTTTTCTTTCATGCTAACGTGCTTCCACACGCCCTTGAGCGCACTCTCCGTCATGCTTAATCCACGATTGGAGAACAATCGGGCCAGCTTTTCAAAATCAGAAGATAATGTGATTTTCTTACCAATCGTACCTTCCACTTCTTGCAGAAGGAGTTTAAAATCGTCTAACATTCGCTGATGAACATCCCTATTTTGACATGTCTTGTCACCGATTGACCTGTTGAAACCTGTGCTTCTCAACCCATCAATTGTTAACACGACACAAAAGTACTGAAAAAATACGAATGCAATTGCATTCTAACCTTTATTTTTTTGCCGTCAAGTAAGATAATGGACAAAAGCGTAAAAAACAGGCATATACACAGCATAACAAAATAATTATTCGTAACTTTGTAACAAAATAAAACACCATTCCATCATGAAAGAATTAGCATTGAAGTACGGATGCAATCCCAACCAAAAGCCTTCCCGCATTTATATGGAAGAAGGCGAGTTACCCATCACAGTGTTGAATGGCCGACCAGGCTACATCAATTTCCTCGATGCCCTGAATAGTTGGCAGCTGGTGAAAGAGTTGAAAGCTGCAACCGGCGTGCCATCGGCAGCCTCGTTCAAGCATGTATCGCCGGCAGGAGCCGCCATCGGACTTCCTTTGAGCGACACCTTGAAGCGGATTTACTTTGTTGACGACGTCAAGATGGAACTTTCGCCGCTGGCATGTGCCTACGCCAGGGCACGCGGAGCCGACCGCATGTGCTCGTATGGCGACTTTGTAGCACTGAGCGACACCTGCGATGCTGCCACCGCCACATTGATTAAGCGGGAGGTGAGCGATGGGGTTATCGCACCCGACTACACCCCAGAGGCGCTCGATATCTTAAAACAAAAGCGCAAAGGCACCTATAACGTCATCCAAATAGATCCCAATTACGTCCCCGCACCCATCGAACGGCGACAGATTTTCGGCATTACCTTCGAGCAGGGACGCAATGACATCAAGCTTGATGACGATTTACTCTTCATGCATATCCCCACCAAAAACAAGCACTTCAGCGATGAAGCCAAACGAGATCTCATCATCGCCCTCATCATCCTCAAGTACACCCAGAGCAACAGCGTATGCTATGTGAAGGACGGACAGGCCATCGGCATCGGTGCCGGACAGCAGAGCCGCATCCATTGCACACGCCTGGCGGGGCAAAAAGCCGACACATGGTGGCTTCGCCAATGCCCAAAGGTCATGGATTTGCCCTTCAAGGAAGACATTCGCCGTGCCGATCGTGACAACACCATTGACCAGTACATTGGTGACGAATGCGAAGACTTGCTGCAAGACGGCACTTGGCAACACTTCTTCACCACCAAACCAGAGCTGCTCACCGCGGATGAAAAGAAGGCTTGGATAGCCCAAAACAAGCAAGTGGCCTTGGGTAGCGACGCCTTCTTCCCCTTTGGTGACAACATTGAACGCGCGCACAAAAGCGGTGTAGCGTACATCGCGCAAGCCGGAGGCTCCATTCGCGACGACCATGTGATTGAAACATGCGATAAATATGACATCGCCATGGCCATGACCGGCGTACGACTGTTCCATCATTAACAAAACCAGACCCTACAGACATGAACGATTTTGATGATATTTTAGAGAATGGCTTGGTGTTTCGCAAACCGCCGAAAGAGCAAAAGGACGATGGAAAAGTAAAGACCAAAGCCAAAAAGAAGCAATACATCACTGGTGCGCATGGCAGTGGGTCGGCCCGTCAAAAGGCCAAATACCGCCAACAGCGCGCCAACAGGAACAAGAAAAGATAGCTCAGAGGCAACGGAAGTTGACGGGAGTTAATGGGAGTTAGCAGGAGTTAATGGGAGTTAGCGGACATCAGCAAAGATGCTAACTGCCCATCAACTCGTGAACTTTAAATTTGTCAACTAAAGAACTTGCCAACTTGTACACTACGCATGAGCATCATGGGCACAGAAGCTAACAACTTGTCAACTCGTAAACTCTTCAACTTGTGAACTAAAGAACTAACAACTTGTCAACTCGTGTACTCGTCAACTTGTAAACTAAAGAACTAACAGCTTGTCAACTCGTAAACTCGTCAACTTGTAAACTTGACTACTCCTTACTACAATTTTTCTTGACAATGCACCTCTCCATGCTTGGCGAATTTGCAAACAACCTCGCCGCTGGTCACAAATACGCCCAAAATCAGCAACTTTCACATGTCGCTAACAGCCAACACTTTACGCGCATCGCATATCGAACGAGCTGGATATCCAACTACTTTTAGCTTTAATATCATAGCTTTAAGAGGCCAATTCACATGACTTTGACCTGCAATACATTACAGATTAACGGACAAAAAGATGGTTATAACGGAGAAAAAGCAAGATTTTTTGTGTAAAATGCGATTTTTCTTACCAAATCATCGCCTGTTTGCATCCTGTATGCCTATCATTTTTTTCTATATTGCCAGTTTGCAGTTACCGTTTTAGGGGCGAAAATTGGTAAAAAATCACAACGTAATGGGCACCGTTACCTTCGTTGCCGAAATGGGATAAAATGCGTCAACGGGAGTTTAACAGTGACATTCTTTCGACAGTTCTACCCCACCCTCCATCCGTGCAACGTATAGATAAAGCGTGCTTTACGTTGCAAAAAGGAAGATAAATTCACACTTATTGCAATATTTCTTTCTATATTTGCACTTTATTTAAGAATACCAGATTGTTTTTAGGGTTATTCGAATGAAGTATAACAAAGACAAAGAAAGGATAATGTCTTTAAATTTTGATGATGTATGACAAATAATCAATCGGCAAAACAGTTACTTTTCACATGGGTTGTGAAAAGTATTGTCATCACTTGTTGCTTATTAGGATCAATGGCTGCGGTAAACTTTCATGCGTATGCGGCTCCAGTGAAAAGCGAATTTCCAACAGATTCGCTGCGCACCACCGAAGCGAAATCAAACGATGGGGCACGCAAGCACCTTATCCAGGGCATTGTATTGTCGGCTACCGACAAAGAACCATTGCCAGGAGTAACCATTTTTATCAAAGGAACCTCGCAGGGTACACAATCCGATTTGGAAGGACGTTTCAGGTTGGAGACCGACGTAGCCGCCCCAAAATTGCAGTTTACCTACGCCAGCATGAAGCCCCTATTGCTTCCATGGAAGGGTGAAAAGGAAATGAAAGTATTGATGGAAGACGGGGTAGAGCTTATTGATGAGGTGGTGGTGACGGGCTATCAACGCATTAGAAAGAATGAGATGATTGGCTCTGCCAACACCGTAAAAAGCGAAGATTTGTTTTACGATGGGCATCAAAGCATTGAGCAGATGCTACAAGGTAAACTTGTGGGAACCAGTGTGTTAAACACCAGCGGATTGGTAGGAACGGCCCAGAAAGTACGCGTGCGTGGTACCTCCACCTTGTTGGGCAACCAAGAGCCTGTTTGGGTGGTGGATGGCATCATACAAGAAGATCCGTTGCCTTTCAAGCCGCGCGATTTAGATGCCTTAGGAAGCATCTCGCAAGACAATTTTGACATGATCAAGAATTTTGTGGGAAATTCTATTTCTTGGCTGAGTCCCAACGACATCATGACTATATCGGTGCTGAAAGATGCGGCGGCAACTGTGATGTATGGGGTGAAAGCAGCCAACGGCGTCATTATCATCACCACCAAACAAGGCAAAGCCGGCCGAGTATCGGTCAATTATAGCGGCGGCATGACCGTTGCGCCGCGCATCTATTATAGTAAGATGAACTTGATGAACTCTTCTGAGCGTGTAGATGTGTCGGAAGAAATTTATAGAAGAGGACTGGTGAGCGAAGCCAACCGACCGTTGGAGCGCATCGGCTACGAGGGCTTGCTGGGGCAATATTTGCGCAAAGAGATATCGTACGCACAGTTTCAACAAGAAGTTGAGAAGGTTCGCATGAATAACACCGACTGGTTTAAGGAGTTATTTCGCCACTCAGTTAGTCACAATCACAGCGTTAGTTTGAGTGGTGGTACCGACCGTTTTAAGTATTATGCGTCCATCAACAGCTCGTTCACCAACGGCATTTCAGTTGGTAACGATGCGAAGAATTACAGTGCATCGGTGAGTATCGACACCCGCTTGAGCGATAAAATCAACTTGGGCGTGCGTCTGAACGCCGCTTCCAACAAGACGAACGGCTTTTTCAGGGTAGATCCTTATCAATATGCGTCTACCATCAATCGTGCCATCCCAGCCTATAACGAAGACGGAAGTTTGTTTTATTATGCGAAATCGCAGGATGCCAACCGACGCATGTACAACATTTTGCACGAGATGGATTGTACGGGCAACACCAATACGACAAATTCTGTAGCATTATCTGCCAATTTACGGTGGACCATCTTGCAGGGATTGCAGTTTGAAGGCTTGTTTGGCTATAATCTTTCCAACGTGGTGGGGTCATCGTTCGCCGACGAACAGAGTTTCTTTATTTCCAATCTTCGTGGTTACGAGTTTGGACTGTATGAGCCTGGTGAACTGGAATATAAGAAATCTCGCTTGCCTCATGGTGGCGAACTCAACACTACCGAGAATCGTAACACCAATTATACCTTACGCGGTACACTGTCATACAACAAGATTTTCGGTGAGCTGCATCGCATGAGTTTGATGGCAGGAAGCGAGATTAGAAGCAATAAGTACGACGGCTACAACACCACGTTGTATGGTTACTTCCCCAACCGGGGCAAATCTATCATTTTTCCTCCACGTCAGGTTATCGATCCGTTGGATGCCTCACGCTGGATAGAGAACGATCTTTACCATCAATTCAATAACACTATCATCGACCGTAAGATAAATACGGTAGGTATGTTTGCCACGGGTATGTATAGTTTTGATGAGCGTTACATCTTTTCGGCAAGCATTCGTTCCGACGCATCCAACCGCTTCGGACAAGATGAGCGTAACCGTTTCTTGCCTGTGTGGTCGGCTGGAGCACGTTGGAACATCATCAACGAGCCATGGATAAAAGACATTCGTTGGATTAGCGACTTCAATTTCCGCGCTTCGTACGGGTGGCAAGGCAATGTAGCAAGCAACTATGGCCCCGATTTGATTGCAGAATTAGGACGTGGGCGCGACTTCATTGATCTTCGAACAGGTCGTTACATCCTGAAAATAAAATCGTTGCCTTATGATAATTTGCGTTGGGAAAAAACCAAGAGCATTAACCTGGGGGTAGACTTTGGCTTATGGAAAAACCGAGTTGCTTTCAGTGCCGAGTATTATTCCAAGCATACAACCGACCTTATCGTTTCGAAAGCCGTACCATACGAATATGGCGTGATGTTCATGCCCATCAATGGGGGCGACATGAATAACTATGGATTTGAGTTTACGGCTACCTTTACGCCCATCAGAACCAAGGACTGGGTTTGGAACATCTCGGTTAACACGGCGAAAAACTTCAATGAAATCAAGTCGACCATGGCCGAAAATCAGAACTGGCGCGCTGCCTCGGGTGGTTCCATTCACAAAGAAGGTTATCCGGTTGGTGCTTTCTGGGCTTGGGATTTCGCAGGCTTAGATGCGCAAGGTGGTTATCCACTTTTCCGCATTCCAACCATCGAAGAGGGCGCTGACAAATTGGATGCGACCTCCTTCATGAAGTATGCAGGTACTACAGAACCCGATATTTCGGGCGGTTTGTCTACCGTATTGCGTTGGAAATCAATCACTCTTTCCTCTTCTTTTTCGATTGCGTTGGGCGGAAAACGCTTCTTAACCGATTTGTTCAGCGAAGATTATCTCAACAACAGCACGCCATCGGCCTACAGCAATCTGTCTAAAGAAATGGTGAACCGTTGGCAAAAACCTGGTGATGAGCAGCATACGCAGATACCTTCCATTCCTAATCATAACATTCCCATGGTATATTTGCCGAATGGGTCGAACGAATATGCGCATCGTTTGTACAACTATTCTACTGCAAGAGTAGTCAACGCATCGTTCATGCGCTGCAACAACATTTCGCTATCGTACACGGTTCCTGCGAAATTGATACAACGAATGTCGCTCAATAATCTGTCTATAAGCGGTTCTGTGAGCAATCCGTTCATCGTAGTGAGCAAAGATTACAAGGGTATCGACCCCGAAGTGGCGACTGGCGCACAGCCCATTATGCCAACTTATAGCGTGACTTTGAATATTGGAATTTAAAAAATCAGACACATAGTTTTATGAAAAAGCATATTTATTTATACATTTCATGCATCGCATTACTGCTTTCGAGTTGTAATGACTTCTTGTCTGAAAGCAGTCAAGACGAGGTGCGACCCAGTACAACATCCGACTTGGAAGAGTTATTGTTAGGCGATGGATACGCTTCGCACACACCTATTTTTTCATATCTGGAACTGTTGACAGACGATGTTGAAAGCAATTATTCGGATGCCACCAATCAAGAAGATGCTCTTCGTGCAGGAGCAGCCGTATTTACATGGGCTAATGACATGTTTGAGCAAATGCAAAAGAACAACATTCCCTGGAGCAATTCGTGGCAACAGTTGTATCATTGGATCAATGGTTGCAACGTAGTGATCGATCAGTTGCCAAAAGTATCAGGCTCGGGCTTAGCTAAACAAAAGATTGAGGCAGAGGCCTTGGCACTTCGCTCGTTTTATTATTTCCTGCTTGTCAACACTTTCGCACCTGCTTACAATACAGCTAACCCAGCATTGAATGACGCTTTGGGTGTTCCATTAATACTGAAATCGACGGTAAAAGATGAGTTTCCTAAGCGTAACACCGTGGAAGAGGTTTATCAACAAATAGAAAAAGACCTGTTAACCTCTCAAAAACTGTGGCAGAATTGCGGTGAGTATAAAGCCAGCGTCTACACCGTATCACCTTTATTTGTAGACCTTTTGCTCTCACGCCTTTACTTATACGAAGGCAAATGGGCTGAGTCGGCACGCTATAGCAATGCCGTAATCGCCCAAAAACCAACACTAAGGCAGCTAAGCAAATACTACACATACGACGATTGGCAAGGTATTGTGTTGTACGACATGGCAAAAGGGGGAGTGTACAATAGTGACAGTCCTGAATTGATATGGGGATATTCTATCAATGGCGAATACGATGCGTTCTTTGTAGGTATCAATCCGCACATCGACTTTGGCAAATTGCCCGCTTTTACGGTTAGCAAAACCTTGGAATCACTTTACGAACCCGATGACATCCGACGTGAAGCTTACTTCTACAGCTATCTTACCATGAATGGTTTCATGCCAGAGAAACATCTCTTGGTAGGACGTAAAAGCGACAAAGTGCCACAAAATCCCACTAAGGGAATGCGCGTCGCCGAGGCATATCTTAACCGAGCAGAAGCAAACGCACGCTTATATTTACAAAATAAGGATGAAAAACTAAGACAAGCCGCATTAAGTGACCTGAACACTTTACGCGCATCTCGTTTCACGGGTACCTATCAACCCATCAACATCACAGATGCTAACAAGCTCATTGACTTCTGTCTGCAAGAACGCAGACGTGAACTCTGCTTTGAAGATCATCGTTGGTTTGACTTAAAACGACAAGGAATGCCAGCCATAGAGCACAAATTTTCCATCGTGAGTGGACAAACCACAACTTACAAGCTGGAACAAAACAGCAGCAAATATGTATTGCCCATTCCATTAGAAGTAAGACAACGCAATCCGGAATTGGATTAATTGATAAACAATTGACAAGATGAAACATTATTTTTTATACATACTAACAGCTTTTCTCCTCATCAGCTGTGGAAATGAAGACCCCATTTCGTCTATTCAAAAGCAGAAAGACGCTTTCGAATCTCATCGCCTACCACAAGGCAACCATCCATACGATGCTGCCATTCAGCGTATCTTTGAGCAAACAGGCACATTGGTTCTTTATAAATACCAACCTTCGGAATTCGATTGGGGCGTAACGAGAAACTATCTGTGGAGCAAAGAACGAATGGCTGATGAAGGGTATTTATACCAGCTACCTGACGAGAAATATGTGGGAGAGCAAGTAAAAATGTTGCAGACAGAGTTCCTCAACCTCTTTCCAAGCAGCTTTTTGAAGAAACATTTACCGCTGCGTATTCTGCTTTGCAGCGAGCTGTATTATTTAGAAGGAGGATATACAACAGAACCAACTCATGATGATTACAAGCCTGTCAATGCGTTTGAAGGATACGAATTCTTTGCCGTCAATCACGGAAATAGTGCCATTGAGAAGATGACACGACAAGAGAAAGACGCATTTCGCATCGAGCTTTGCAAATTGTTGTTGCGCCGTATTTATCCTACCATCAACAGAGGCGCCCTCCGTGAAGCCATTCCAGAGGCGTTTGCTGCCATATCTACCTACGGTACAGATGTGGATGGAAGTCTGGATGCGGGGTTTATAGACGATCGACATAAGAACAGTGTGCGCGAAGATTGGTACGACTATTTACAAACAATCGTATCTACGCCTGCCAGCGAGTTGCAAACAGACAATGGATTACTGTCTCATAACAAGGCTAAACAAAAGTACGAAGTTGTGATTAACTACTTTAAAAACAACTTCAATGTTGACCTTCAGCGCATTGGCGACATGTCAACCGCACAGTAGTTCCTCACACTTCGTTGTACGAGAATCACATTTAACGAATTAAACTCACGATATATCATTCATCAACATCAATTATGAAAAATTTTAAGTTCTATCATATCGGTTTACTGGCCTTATGCCTCTTGTTTCAACCGGTAAGCATTGTCAAAATTCATTCACAGGAGTTACCTCAGAAAGAGTTGGATTGGTACAATCTCTCTCCTACCCAAGATAAGCTTTATGGTATTGGTGTCAACGAGGCTTATCGTTTGCTTCAAGGCCGAAAAGCCAAACCCATAACGGTAGCGCTCATCGGGTCGGGCATCGATTTGATGCATGAGGATTACCAAACCATGCTTTGGCAGAACAAAAAAGAGAAACTGAATGGAAAGGATGATGACGGCAACGGACTGGTTGATGATGTGCATGGATGGAATTTCCTTGGCGGGATTGACAAAGACGGAACTACAATTGCCATGACTTCCACCATGAACCAGGGCGATCGCGAATACTTTAGACTACGAGAAAAGTATGCCGACTACATTTCAGACGGCCAGCGTTTCTTTCGCTTCCAAGGCGATGAGATGGTAGAAGTGGCACCGCCTGAAAACGTTCAGGAGTATCACTACTATCGTGACACCATCGTGTACGAATCGCCATTGGCTTCACGTTACGCCGGAATCTTGGCTGCCAAGATGGTGAAACACTATACTAAGGTGTTTGACAAGAAGCTGAAAGCACGGTTCCCCGGTCAAGAAATTACGCAAAAAGAGTTCGAGACGCTGTATGACAAGAATGCTCCGAAAGATTTATTGTCAGACATGGCGTTCATGATTTTAGGCTACAGCTTCCCCTTGGCAAAGACTAATTCGTGGAAAAAGATATATGATGTAGAGATGGCGGGTACGCCTATCAAGCAAGCTCAGCAGGAATACGAAGCCTATTTGCAAAAACACAGCACCGACAACAGACAGTCCATCGTGGGAGATGATCCCTATAACTTGCTTGACAACCATTACGGTAATGCCGATTTGCTGACAGAAGACGCAAACGTAGGTACCATGGAGGCATCTATCATCGCGGCCATCCGTGGTAATGGCAAGGGAGCCGACGGCATTTGCAATGCTGCCCGCATCATGCCCCTGCGTGCAACCACAGCCGGCGACCCTTATTTAAAAGACGTGGCATTAGCCATAAGATATGCTGTAGACCATGGAGCTAAGGTAATGTTGCTACCGTCGCAAAACACGTTGTTCCCTCCCGTTGAGCGCAAGTGGATTGCCGACGCACTTTACTACGCCGAACAGCACGATGTACTGGCGATTGTTCCGGTGACAGAGAGTGCGCAAGATTTGCAAAAAACCACTTATTATCCTAACCGGAAGATGATTGCCGGTCATGAACTAACCAACCTGATGATCGTCGCACCCAGTGACAAGTTGGGCAAGCCTTCGTTGAAAGCCAACTATGGAAAAACCGAATTGGACATTCATGCACCAGGAAAAGAAATATACAGCGCAGGGGTGGGAAACACGTATGGCCTGTCTACCGGCACAGGAATGGCTGCCGCAACCTTGGCCGGGGCCGCTGCATTGGTAAGGTCTTACTTCCCCAAACTCACCGCCGCAGAGGTTCGCGAGTTACTCAACAACACCGTGACACCCATGCAAGACATGGAAATAGAGAAAACGATTGTGGTGAACGACCGTAAGGTGAACGACCTCTTTACGTATTCAGACATTTCCATCTCGGGTGGCATCGTCAATGTGGCAAACGCAGTGAAAAAAGTATTGCAAGAAAAAAACAGCACCAGGAAATAAATCAACAAGGTGCGTGGCCCATTCATTGATGAAGTAACATCAAGCAATCTTATTGAAATAGATTTCAAATCAATCATTCAACGCTGGCTATGAGATATATTGTTACACTTGTTCTCACGTTTTTGGCTATCCACCCCATGTCGTGTCTTGCCCAGGCAACGGCGATTAATCGTTATGCTGACACCATTGCGTATGAGGTGAAGTATGGACGAATCATCATTCCCGTTGAAGTGAAGGGGCGTAGCCATAAATACATCTTAGACACGGGCGGACAGACAGCCACCATGTGGCGTGAGGTAGAACAGGCAAAGGGTGAGTTGACAGGTGGCCAACAGGTAACAACCGACATGAACGGACAGGCCAACAGCTATTCAAAAGCTACCCTGCCGGAGGTGAAGATAGGCAGATATTTGCGCTTTACCACCCTCAACACCATTGCTTTGCCCGAGATACAAGGCTTTCGTGACTTAGGCGTGGTGGGCATTCTTGGTGGCGACACGTTTAAAGATGTGGTGATCAGTATCGACGGACATGCGCAACAACTTCGCCTATTTTATCCCTATCGCCCAAAAGGGCTTAAACTGTCTGACGGCATTCCCTTGGATTATTCGCCAACATGGCACGTCAATTTTCCATTAACGTTCAAGGACCAATCCGTGCAGATGATGTTTGACACGGGCGTTCCCGAACTGCTCACGCTGAGTGAAGATGACTTTCATCGTCTTTCGCAGGCGCAAGCTGCCAGCGTTACCTGCGAGGGAGTGGGTTCTGTGGGTGCTGGATTAGAGGGATTGGCAAAGCCGAAACCTTTGAAATATGTACGCGTGGCGCCGTTTTCCATCAGCGGTAAAAAGTTTGAAAATACGCCGGCAATGGCGGCAACGGGCATCCCCACGATTTTAGGAGCCGAACTATTGCAGTATGGCACAGTAACCATTGACTATCCGCGAGGTAGGTTCTATTTCCAACCCTACGAAACTTCCACAGCCGATTTCGCAAATAAAAAGCAAACATGGACTGTGGGAATTTTGCCAGCCAACCAGCGTTTTGAGGTTACTACGATATGGGGAACCACCCAACCACAAGTTGAAATTGGCGACGAAGTGACGGCTGTCAATGGCCATGACATCACCGCTTTGCCTTTAAGTGAAATGACTATCGTTGATATTTTTAAGGAACTCAAAGGCCAGGAGGCCGAACTGACAATTCGTCGCCATCACCAAGTGTTTAAAGTTACCATTCATAAATTATAATTTTATCAAGATGCGCTTACATTCTTTACTTATCTATATCTTATTGTTGTTGGCCAATATTCCTACAAGTGCCAAGGCACAGGTGAACAACACTTCGCAAGAGACGTTCGATTATCAATTATTGCGTCAGGGTGAAATGGCGTTGGCCATGACGTTGGACAACCAACCTGCCCTTTTCGTGTTGGCGTTAAACGAGAATACTGTGCTGTTTCAAGAAAAAAAGTCAACGACCGAAACGGTTCAAAACACCACCCACACACTATCGTTAGGCAAAAGTTTGTATGCCGAAAAACAGTCGTTCGCAGTGGAATCTGCTCCGGCTACCTATCGTGAGCAGGATGTCAAAGGACTGTTGGGCATGGACATGTTTCGCAACGTGGTGCTTACCATCGATGCAAAAAATAACAAACTAACCATCTCTGCGCCCTATCGACCCGACTTCATGAAATTGTCTAATCGAATAAGGCTGAACGAAGCTCCTCAACAAGTATTGCGTTTGCCGGTCATGGTGAATCAACAGAACGTCAGCCTGCCCTTGCGCTTAGACCAATCGTCTGAGCTAACACTCTCTCCAGAGCAATGTCAACAGTTAGGCGTTGCAAATTCGTGTTCCCTGAAAATAGCGCATACGGAATGGAAAACAGCCATAGCAACGACAAAAGAGGCCGCTGACTCGTTTTTAGGTAACAGCATTTTGCAACATGGATTGCTGTCCATCGATTTCACGAAAGCGTCCATCTACTTTCAAGCATACGATGAAAATGCCATCGTTTACAAATCTGTCTCCAAATCTGACATCGTCGTTGAAACGGGCAAGCCCACTGACATCGGGCGCACCTATTTCTTAGATCATGTGTGGGATTACACGGCTTCCACGCCTTATACCTATCGCGACAATGTGCCGTGCGTTATCGACTTTTGGGCCAACTGGTGCATACCGTGCAAACGCTTGTCGCCATTGATTGACGAGTTGGCCAAAAAATACGCTGGAAAAATCAAGTTTTATAAGGTTAATTATGACCAAGAGAAGAAATTGGCGGCCGATTTAGGCATTGGAGCCCTCCCCACTCTCTTAGTGATTCCGACAAAAGGAAAGCCCCAAACCATTGTAGGGCCCAAGCACGAAGAATTGGAACAGCGGATTTTGGGATGCACGGGAGAAAACACGAAAGAATGACTTGAAAAGGAAGGGTGTTTAAGACGGGATTTTAATCTCCATGCTATTGAGGGCCAATCTCCATGACTTTACAGCCCAATCTCTATGACTTTGGGCACTAATCTCCATGCTATTGGAAAGGCTTTTTATATTTTTATAACCAGCTGATGTTCAGGTGGTTGCAATCGTCTTGCAAGAATTACATCCAAGACCGCCCTACTTTTCACTCCTCATTCTACAGAATGTCACATGCAGCACTGCATCAACTTGGCGATGCCGTGCGTTATTTCACGGTTAGCGGTTGCGCTTGGAGGTAACGCGGCCCGACTTTGTCAATGTTAACGTCACATTCTGCAACTTTCGGTTCGGGATGTCGAATATCACGTTCGGATTCATTCGCCTTCCCCTGAACTTCACTTCCAAGTGCAAATGCTCTGTGGTGGCTCGGCCTGTACGCCCCGTGAGGCCAATGACATCACCGGCCTTCACGCGCTGTCCCACCTTGACCAGGTTTTTGTACTGATGACTGTACAGCGTTTCAAAACCATACCGGTGCTTGATGGTGATACAATTTCCGTAACCATAATGCGGCCCGGAAAGGGTCACCACACCATCAAAGGCGGCCACGATTTTATCTTTTGGCTTGGTTTTGAGGTCTGATCCGCTATGACCTCGCCTGCCTCCGTATGGACTGATGAGCTTGGCACCTGGCAAGGGAAATGCCCAATTACCTGATTTTTCCACCTCAGCCAAATTCAACTGGAATGAGTTCCCTTGAGCGAAGGGATTGTCGGGATCGACACCCAGCCGTCGTTCCTGTTCAGACACCACGGCCACATCCACATGACGGCCCTTCTGTGTGCATTGAATCATTCGACGTCTGAGCTGATGACTGTTGCTCTCGATGATGATTTCAGGACGGATACGCTTACCGTCTACCATGATGGCAAAGGTGCAAAAGGCTCTGCCACCCCGCTCGCCAACAATGGCGAGGGTTTGTCCCGCCGTGACCGTTTCGCCAACTTTGACCAGATTTTGCGCATTGTTGCCATAAACGGTTTCTAAACCATTGGGGTGGCGAACCACCACCACATTGCCGTATTCGGGAAACTTGCGTGACAGGCGAACCACACCGCCGAACATGGCCTTCACGGCATCGCCCTTCTTGGTTGCTATCTCCATGTAGAGATTGGGCAAGGTTTTGGGCTTTCCCACGGGAAGCGGAAACGAATATTCGTTATCCTTGAGCTGCGTGAAGTCGATTGAAAACGATTTTTCCTTGTCAAACAGATGGGGCGTGGAGATGCTGATTTGCTGTTGTTCGACCGCTGTGAATTGGTTAACCACGGGTGCAAACGCAGACAGCGTCATAACAGTGGTTGCAGCCAAGAGTATATTTCTTAAATGTAGTTTCATTCATCAACAAAAATAATGTGCAGACAAGGCACTACTCCCCGTTGCCGGGGGCGGTGCTGCCTGCATGGTTTACAACAAAATGATGCCGTTATAGATTCTCCCCGACTGGATGCCTAAGCGCCGGGCCGAGAAATACGCATCCTCCTGCTCGTACGTACAGATACCGGTGGATAGGATTCGGTCATCACTAACGCCCGCTTCTAACAGCTGAAGGCGGTTGCATTCGGGCAGGTTGATATGCCATTTGTCCATCTGTTGACTGATGGCTGGCATGTTGAAACCGGCTTGTGCGAATGCCTGATACACCTCGTCACCCACTTCAAAATGGCGCAACGAGATGCCCGGTCCGATACAAGCATGCAGATGTGCGGGCTGCGTGTGATAGGACTGTTGCATTGTCGCAACGGCTTTTTGCACGACGCGCGCCACCGTTCCGCGCCAACCAGCGTGCACGGCGGCGGCTGCATGGTGCTCTTCATCGTACAACAGCACGGGGATGCAGTCGGCTGTTGACACGCCAATACAAACATGGGGGATGGCCGTGATGAGTACGTCAACCCCTTCGAGCAACCGCTGACGTGTAGACGGCGAGAGGGAGAAGAACTCTTCTGCGATGATTCGGGCCTCGGTGCCATGAACCTGATGTGCCATCAACAAGTGGACATCGTCTATTTGCAGCTCGGCGCACAGGGCCTTGCGGTTCATCATGACCGCATCGGGAGCGTCTCCGCAATAAGGATTGATGTTAAATTCACCATACCGGCCTTCACTCATTCCACCTTTCCGCATGGAAGAGAATGCTCTTACACGCGGGTGCAGGGAATGATATGTGAGTTGTGGTTTGGTCAAAATATCGTTGTTTGGTAGTATCGAAGCGCTGGTTAATCGTCCAGGTCTTCGTATTCAAAATCTTCCAGGTCGGCGACATCGTCGAGATCATCATCGTTGACGTATTCTATCTCGGCGAACTCTCCCTCATCTGTCAACTCTGCGGCAAACTTGTCAGGGTCTTTATCACGGTGCACCAGATTGTCCTCGGCAATGATTCCCTTGAGTTTGTTGCTCTCACTGTTAAGTTCATTCCACAGAATGTCCTTCAGTTCGTTGATTCCTTTTCCCGTCACGGCAGAGATGAAAACCACGGGAAGGTCGGTAGGCAGGGTTTCATGAAGCATCTCAATGAGTTCGTCATCCAGCAAATCGCACTTCGTTACCGCCAAGACACGATGCTTGTCCATCATGTCGGGGTTGAACGTTCGCAACTCGTTGAGCAAGATGTCGTATTCCCTCTTGATGTCATCGGTATCGCCCGGCACCATGAAGAGCAGCAGCGAGTTGCGCTCGATGTGTCGCAAGAAACGAAGTCCGAGGCCCTTTCCCTCACTCGCCCCTTCGATGATACCAGGAATGTCGGCCATGACGAACGATTTGTGGTCACGGTATTCCACGATGCCCAAGGAGGGTTCGAGCGTGGTGAACGGATAGTTGGCAATCTTGGGGCGAGCGCTGGATATGGCTGACACCAAGGTAGACTTGCCCGCGTTGGGGAACCCAACCAAGCCAACGTCGGCCAACAACTTCAATTCGAGTATGATGGTGAGTTCCTGCATAGGCTCACCGGGTTGCGCATAGCGCGGTGCCTGATTGGTAGCTGTGCGGAATTGGAAGTTACCCAATCCGCCTCTGCCGCCTTTCAGCAACAGCACCTCTTGTCCATCCTCGGTGACATCACAGATATACTTACCCGTCTCGGCATTGTACACCACCGTTCCGCAAGGCACGTCGATATACACATCCTTGCCGTCGGTGCCGTGTCGTTTGTCGCGACCACCATCTCCACCATGCTCGGCAAAGATGTGTCGGTCGTATCTGAGGTGTAACAGCGTCCAGTAGTTATGGTTTCCACGGAGATAGATGCTGCCACCTTTGCCGCCGTCACCACCGTCGGGCCCGCCGTTGTAGTTGTACTTTACATGACGAAGGTGCATGGATCCCCGGCCGCCCTTACCGGAGCGGCAGCATATCTTTACATAGTCTACGAAATTGGTGGACATAATTACTTTAAATCTTAACTTGTTATAAATATATGATTAGCAAACAAGAACCCATTGGCCGCCAACAGCCAAGATTGCTTTCCTTATGAATCTGTCTATTTATATACTAAAAATAAAATAAACAGAACGAATAATGAACAAGCGTAATGTACAACAAATAAAGCATTGGTTTTTTACGCTTCATGTCAAACTTCACTTAAAGTTCTGGCATGAAGCGTAAACGAATGCTTAAAGTTTTTCAACTTCAGAACATATATCTTTCGTGATTCTGTCTAATTCGCCCAGACCGTTGATGTGATGATGAATACCCTCTTTTTTATACCATTCAATCAAAGGAGCGGTTTGAGAGTGATAAACATTCAAACGTTTCTTGATGGTTTCCTCGTTATCATCGGTACGGCCGCTCTCCTGCCCGCGTAGAATGAGGCGCTTCATCAGTTCGTCTTCAGGCACATCCAACTCAATCATTGCTGCTACACAGTGACCGCGGTCGGCCAACATCTGCTTCAGAGCTTCGGCTTGAGGGATGGTACGCGGGAAACCATCAAAGATAACACCCTTGTGATCCTTGCCGAAACTATCGTACACACTGGCCAGGATGTCAATCATGAGTTCGTCGGGAATCAACTGTCCCTTATCAATATATCCCTTGGCTGTCTTGCCCAGTTCCGTACCGTTCTTGATTTCACTGCGCAACACGTCACCCGTGGAGATGTGTCCCAAACCATACTTTGCAATCAACCGATCGCTCTGGGTGCCCTTTCCTGATCCAGGCGCACCGAATATTACAATATTTTTCATTCTTCTACTAATGTATAAATGTCTCTTAAATTTCTTCCTTGTTGTTCGTAATCGAGTCCATAGCCCACGATGAAGTCGTTTGGAATCTCCATGGCCACATATTTGATGTCCAAAGGAACGCTCAACTTGCCGGGCTTCAGTAGCAGAGTACAGATATCTATCGATGCTGGACCGCGCGTGCCTAACGTCTCAATCATACGCCGCATCGTAGCTCCTGTGTCTACGATATCCTCAACAATGACCACATGTCGGTTGGTGATATCCTCATTAAGCCCTATCACTTCCTTGATGACACCCGTGGAGGCGATGCCCTGATACGAAGCCAACTTGACAAACGATATCTCACTGGGAATCGTGATGTATCGCATCAGGTCGGCCGCAAACACGAAAGAGCCGTTCAACACGGCGAGAAACAGCGGTTCTTTGCCTGCCAAGTCGGTATTGATTTGCTCGGCAACCGCCTTCACCCGCTCCAAGATATCAGCTTCCGGGATGAACGTTCTGAACGTTTTGTCCTTGATCGTTACTTTACGCATGGAATCTAAATTTGATGATTATCAATCGCAAAGTTACGAAAAATATCATAAACATGCGACAACACGCCGATGAAAGTCACAGGACGGAGATAAAAACCGGCTAAGAATAAAACGGAAATGAATGTCCAAAAGCGCATCATCAAGATGTAATAAACAGCATTTAATGTCGCTCGTAGATGTTTACGAAATAAGAATAGAGATAAATTAACAAAAAAAACACTACCTACTTATAGGTATTCAAAATAAAAAGATGTATCTTTGCATGGTTAAAAGTAGGTATCTACCAAGACTATTATACAAAAACATTATTGAATACTTAAAAGTTAACATCTATGGCTTACGTAATTGGAAACGACTGTATCGCATGCGGTACATGTATCGATGAGTGCCCAGTAGGCGCCATCTCAGAAGGCGACATTTATTCTATTGATCCTGAAGCTTGCACAGAGTGCGGAACTTGTGCAGAGGTATGCCCTAACGAGGCTATTTCTCTTCCGGAATAAAGATATGGAATAAACGAAAGTTACAACCCGGTGACACATGAAAGGTAAATCTGAAAAAGATTGAACAACTCACTAGGGTTGAAAGTTTAAGAGGCTGTTTTGCGAGTCAAAACAGCCTCTTATTATTTGATATTCGCCGCACTATGTCCGCATCGTGAATCAACATATCATGAAACATGTAAACAAAAAGAGGATGAAATGTGATTTCACCCTCCTTAACTTATTCGTTTATTTATTGATTATTTCATATTCAAAGCTTGCTTGGCTGTTTCGTTCTCTGGATCCAACTCCAAAACTTTCTTCCAATAGCTGTCAGCTGTTGTTTTTTCGTTCTTAAGCAAGTGGTAGTAACCCAAGTATCTGTAAGCCTCGATCAAACGAGTATTGTCCACATTATCAAGATCAGTCTTTTGGCTCAAAGAGCTGGCCAGTGCCTCATAGAATGGTTTGGCCAATCCTTCCTTTGTTTCGGGATCCAGATTAGAATTTACACGTGCACGCAAGAAATTAGCGAAATCGATGTTGGCTGGGAATTTCTCACCCAACTGCTTGTACACCTCATCTGCTTTCAGATAGGTAGCTTTCTGTTCTTCGCCTGTCTGGCTTGCTGCCATGGTGGTGTAGATTGATCCCAGTCCTGCCAAATCTGTTGCAGTAGGTTCTTTGACATTAATCAGATATTCTTCGTAATAAGTAATGGCATTGGCATAGTCGCCCTTAGCCAAATAAGCATCAGAGAGACTTTTCTTGTTGCTGTTGGCCAAATCCTTATTGTCAGCATTGGCGCTCATAGCTTTCTTGAACATATCAATGGCATTGTCATTCTGCTTATTGGCTAGATAGGCCTGACCATAGTATGTATAGTCGTATCCAGAAATTTTCGCACTATCAGAAGCATTGAAAAGGCGGTCAGCATATTTCAGGGCCTCTTCAACTTTACCTTCGTCAGTGTAGTTATAGAATGCCAGACGGTTCCAAGCTGCGTTGCGTGGGTTCTTATTGAGTCCATAAAGGGCCATATCCAAACTCTTCTGACGCTTTTGCGACAGGTAACCTGCCATGGCGTAATTGGTGATATCTACATCATCGAGCTTGTTCTTGTCTACTTTCTCGTATGCTTGCATACTCTTGTCAAGCATATTGGAGTTGTAATAAATTCGGCCAGCGAGCGCATCAACCGCAATGTCAGGACGCTGAGCTCGAAGTTCATTGAGATTTGCTACAGCCTCTTCGGGGCTACGACCACGGAGGATATTGGCATACTTGAAGTAGGCATCTGGGTTTTTGGGATCAAAATATTTTGCCTGCTGATACCATCCTGCTGCGGCACCGCCATCGTCTTTGGCTACTTCAACATCACCAGCCAAAATGTAAGCAGGAGCATATTTCTTATCACGAGCCATGGCCAATTCAGCATACTTCATTGCCAATTCCGTATTTTTCTGATCCAAAAACGCATGGCCAATGCCCACTAATACTGCTGGATTCTTTTTGTTTGCTTTCACAATATCCTTCAACGCCTTTTCGACAATCTGAGGACTTGTTGACTTGATAATCTGAGTCGCTTGTTTGATGGCTACATCATTCTGCGCCATTGATGGAGCTGAAAATCCTAGTAACAAGGCTCCAATCAGTAAATATTTAATTGCTTTCATAATCTTCTACTTTCTTTGGTTTTGTTGATAATTCAACGCTCCTCACGTTTTGTTTGTCAGTTTTTTCGTGCCAAAAGTACATTTTTATTCTGATACACGGACGTTTCGTATAGTTAAATTTCCATAAGCGGGCAGCAATCCTGACCTAAGAATTATTTTCTGGCCCTTGTCTTGCGAAATAATGAAATTGGAAAATCCTGTGGGAAGTCCCATGTGGGTATCATTCAATAGAATGTATAAAGTACGCACCAAGGGGTAATTGGCATTGTAGAAGTAGTACTGATAAGGCTTCCAACTGTTTTGCACATTGGCCACCGGAATTGAAGAAACAGCCATCGGGCGTATTTCTTTCTTGAAAGTAAGGTTGGTGGAGTCACGCTTATCATTGAGCCAATTGCTTCCAATAATGCCAATGGCACCCTTGTTTTCTTCTACATATTTAATAACCTCTTCTGTCTTTTTGACTGCGGCTACATTTTTATTCGCGATAGGCTTTCCTCCGAGGATGGAATCTTCAACATAGTGCACGGCTGAAGAGTTAGGATTGTCAAATACTACCGTGATGTTTCCAATCTTGGAATGGGGATAGATTTGACTCCATTTAGTGATTTCTCCGTTAAATATTTTTCTTATATTGTCAACACTGATACAAGAATCCGTGTTGTTTATATTCTGAACCAAAGCAAGTCCATCATAAGCGAACTTGATAGAGCGGGGGAACTGTTTGTTTGCTTTCAAACTTTCCAGCTCTTCTTTTGTAAAATCACGCGACGTTATTGCCATAAACACTTCTCCCTTGAGCAGTTTGTTAATGGCGTCCGACTCGTTCGTATAGATTGGAGTCAGCTTAGCCTCTGGATAAGTAAACTCGAAGAGCTCGCGCTCCTCTTCGATAACAGGACTAAAACTTTCGTCAGAAGCAAAAGTTATTGCTCCTGACGAATAAGTATCTGTTCTGCCATCTTTTGACTTCTTGTTTTGGCAAGAAGCCAAAAGAGAAGCAGAAAGTGTTAATCCTACGATGATGTAAGATAATTTACAATACATATTATTGCAATTTGAACGAAACAGGCACGTTGTATTTCACACGTACGGCTGAGCCATTTTGCTTACCAGGAATCCAACTAGGCATGCTCTTTACAACACGAGCTGCTTCCTTATCCAATGATGGGTCTACTGAACGAACTACTTTAACGTCTGTGATATGTCCATCTTTCTCTACAACGAAAGAAACAACCACACGTCCCTGCACACCATTTTCTTGTGCCACTACAGGATACTTAACGTTTTCGCTCAAATACTTCATCAAGGCAGAAGGACCACCAGGGAATGATGGCATCTGCTCAACGACATCGAATACCTTGTTCTCAACTTCCGGTTTTGGCTCTGGCTGAGCCACTGCTTCTTTAAGTTTCAATACTTCACCACCCTTGTCGTCATTACCTTTAACGTCAATGGCGCCGATGGCGGTTTTCGTATTCATCAATTCGTCTTGAGTTTTCAATTCTTCTTCAGGTTTCACCTCGTTGTCCTTCTTAATGACAGGTGCGGTAAACTTGATAGAACTCTTTACTCGCTCAACAACCTTTTCAGGTTCAACTTGAATTTTCTTTTGTTGTTTTACTTCGGCCTTTTTCTTAGGCTGTTCCAACTTAGAAAGTTCAACTACCTCTGTCATGGCTGCTCTCTTTCTGGCTTCTGCGTCAGCGGCCTTCTTTAAAGAAAGACCGATTTGACACAACAACACTAATGCGACTACAGCAATGATAGAGATAACATTTCTCTTACCAGTACCTTTCCTTAGCTGATAGGCACCGTAAGCCTGGTTACGACCGGCAAAAACGAGGTCGGTCCATTCACCAGAGATCAAATCAATTTTTGACATTGTTTCTCTTTTTTAATAGTTAATACTTTGTTCTCTTACTCAACGCCCTTGGACTTCAACAACTTTGCGTCGTCTGGGGAAATCTTGTCGAGAACGTATTTAGCTATGCTGCAAATCTGCATCTCGTCGAGAGCATCTATAACATTCTGTGCTAACGCCTTATCAGTAGCCTTGATAATGACAGTCATTGTCTGAATCTTCTGACCACCAATCTCACCGGCTTTGATCTTAGCTAACTCCTGCTTATATAAGGAGTCGGGCATTTGATCTTTCTTCTGGTCAAGCTCGGCCTTGGCCTTCATCACCTGTAGCACGGGTTGTGTGTTGTCCTCGGTCACGTGCTGCATAAAGACCTTGCGGATTCCATCTTTACCCCAAGTAGTCTCCTTGAGGGTTGAAGGATCGTCGTACTTAGGCAAACCTGCCGTGTAGAAGATCTTGTTGTTCCCAGCCACATAAACGGTAATCGTATATGAAGCCTTTGTTACCGACTTGTCTTGATCAGTAATGTTCTTGTCGTTACTAGGCATACTCAACTCCATCGTTTGTGGTTTGGCCAATGAAGTACAGAGCATGAAGAAAGTAATAAGAAGCATCATCATATCCACCATAGGCGTAAAGTCTACGCGAACATTGATTTTCTTCTGCTTACTTGTATCTTTTGATTTTGCCATACTTATTTATCCTCCCCCGTTTTTAATGTAGTGATAAGGTAATAACGGTTCTGATTCATATCCTGAAGTTCAGACATCACCTTCTTCATATTAGCATAAGGTGTCTTCGCATCAACCTTGATAGCTATTTTAATGTCTTCATTGACATTCAGAGCTTCGGTCACCCAGTGTTGGAATTCACTCTTTCCACCATCGATAGAATCCAAAGGAACGCCAGCTTCAGCGCTGGTAATTACCTCAGTCATCTTCTCAGTAGGCAAACCCAAGTAGCCTTTCAAGTTGTCCAAAGGAACGCCCCACATTGGGTCGGTCTGGAACTTCTTCATTTCAGCATCAGTCAGTCCGAGGCTGCCTGTCTCATTCATTCCCTGGATGAGCGAAAGCAAGTCGTTCTGATTATCCATACTCATAAACACCCTGCCCTTGTCATTGACAAGAATGTTTAGCACGTCGTTTTCTGGAACCTTGATCTCAGAGACAGACGATGGCTGGTTTACTTTCACTGGCTCGTTCTTAACGAATGTTGAGGTCAACATAAAGAACGTCAGCAACAGCACCATCACGTCCGACATAGGAGTCATGTCGATCCAGATGTCATGTTTCTTAATTTTTAACTTACCCATAACTGAATAATTTTAAAAGGGTTAGCTAAAATTAAGCTTCTGGATGCTTTTCTTCGAATGTGTGAGCGATTGTGTAACCAATCTCGTCCATTGCAAATGTTAACTTGTCAATCTTGTTGGTGAAGTAGTTGTAAGAAACTACAGAGAACCAAGATGTAGCAATACCAGAAGCTGTATTTACCAAGGCCTCAGAAATACCAGTAGAAAGTGCCATAGAGTCTGCACCACCACCAGCTGCCAAAGCTGCGAACGAACGAATCATACCAAGCACGGTTCCGAACAAAGCAGTAAGTGTACCCAATGTTACGATTGTAGCGATAATCGGCAAGTTCATCGTCATGGTAGGCATTTCAAGTGCGGTAGCCTCATCATGTGAGTTCTGAATGGTAGCCACTTTCTCTTTCAACTTGATATTTGTTGTTTCCATCTCTCTGTAAGACTTCAAGTCAGCTAATACCACGTTAGCTACAGAACCACCCTGCTTGTGGCAAAGCTCTTCTGCCTTGGCGATGTCACCATTTCTCAGAGCTGCCTTTACGTTTTCTGTGAATTTGATCACGCTACCCTTACCTGAGCAAGCGCTGATAGCAATCCAACGCTCAACAGACATTGCAATTACGGTACACAACAAACCAAAGATAATAGGTACAACCCATCCACCTTTGTACACGGTGCCCAACATATTCAAAGGATGACCTTCACGATCGCCGTTAGCGAAGTTAGCTGGATCACCAAGAATAAAGTTGTAGAATCCCCATCCTACAACGAATGCCAAGATAATGATAATAAACGCATGTCTAACGCCCTGAAAGCCCTTAGACTTCTTTTGAGGGGCTGCTTTTGTTGTTGCCATAATTTAAAAATTTTAATTTTTGGTTATTAATAATTTAAGTTGTTAATATGCTTAATCGTTTTTCAAGATTCTCGCTATTCTGATTTCAAAAAGGAGAATTTTTTGGGTTTAACATCGCAAAGATATATAAATTATAGATAAATCTTTGTGAAATTAAGAAGTTTTAACGAGTGATTTTATGCTTTTTCTTGCAATTTATCTCCGTTTGCAACTTCATTATTTCAATTTTGCGAGAACTTCTTTCATTCTCTTGAGTGCTTCCCGAATGTTTTCATCGCTGGTGGCATAGCTCATTCGTATGCACTCTGGATCGCCAAAGGCATCACCACCCACAGTTGCAACGTGCGCGGTTTCAAGCAGATACATAGCCAGATCGGTAGCACTGTTGATGGTATGCTGACCGTCACTCTTACCAAAATAGCTGCTGCACTTGGGGAACAGATAGAAGGCTCCTTGTGGCTCATTCACCTCAAAACCGTCAATCTCTTTTGCCAACTGTACAATCAGGTCTCTTCTGCGTTGAAAAGCTTGACGCATTTCCTCCACACATGCTTGTTCTGTGACATAAGCGGCAAGCGCGGCACGCTGACTCACCGAGCACGGTCCGCTGGTGTATTGTCCTTGTAGCTTGCTACAGCCCTTCACAATCCACTCGGGAGCGGCGATGTATCCTATTCTCCAACCCGTCATGGCGTAAGCCTTTGAAACGCCATTAACGAGAATGGTACGTTCTTTCATCCCGGGAAACTGTGCGATGCTTTCGTGTTGACCGATGTAGTTGATGTGCTCGTATATTTCATCAGCCAGCACAAACATGTCTTCATGCCTTTTGATGACGTTGGCCAGTTGCTCCAGTTCCTCCTTCGAGTATACACTTCCGGTAGGATTACTGGGCGAGCAAAGTATCAACATACGCGTCTTCGGCGTGATGGCAGCTTCCAACTGCTCGGGCGTCATCTTGAAGTTCTGTTCAAAACCAGCCTTGACAATCACTGGATTTCCACCTGCCAGTTTGACCATCTGTGGGTAGCTCACCCAATACGGTGCAGGGATAATCACCTCGTCCCCATCGTCAACCAACGCCATCAGCGTGTTACAAACGCTCTGCTTGGCACCATTGGACACCATAATCTCTGCGGTATCGTAGCTAAGTTGGTTTTCTCTTTGCAGCTTCTCTGCGATAGCCTTCCTCAAGTCGGGGTACCCTAGCACGGGAGAATACTTCGAGTAATTCTCTTCAATTGCTTGCTTTGCGGCCACCTTGATGTGGTCTGGCGTATTGAAATCAGGCTCCCCCACACTCATGTTAATCACATCGATGCCTTGAGCTTTCATCTCACTGCTCTTTTGCGACATGGCGAGTGTGGCTGAAGGAGCCAGACGGTTCAGACGGTTTGATAGGTGTGCCATTTATTTTACAATTGAATAGTTGTTGACTGCAAAAGTACCATTTTTATTCTTTGAGGCGAAATAAAAGTGATACTATTTCAACTATTGTTTTAGATTTGTAACATTCGGGCAGTTATTTGAGGTGCAGTTTATGCCCCATCCTTACCTGTTTGGTCTTCAGATAGCGCTCGTTGTATCGGTTGGGCGTCACCTCAATGGGTACGATTTCGGCAATTTCCAATCCGTAAGCTTCCAGTCCTACTCGCTTCACGGGATTGTTGGTCAACAATCGCATCTTGCGTACGCCCAAATGACGCAGCATCTGCGCACCGCAGCCATAGTCCCTCTCATCGGGTTTAAAGCCCAAGTGTATGTTGGCATCCACGGTATCGTAACCTTCTTCTTGCAACTTATAGGCTGCCATCTTATTCATAAGGCCGATGCCGCGACCCTCTTGCTGCATGTAGATAACAACGCCTTTCCCCTCTTTCTCAATCAATTCCATTGACTTCTGCAGCTGCTGACCGCAGTCACACCGCAAACTTCCCAGAGTATCGCCCGTGGCACAAGACGAGTGCACGCGAACCAGCACCGGTTCGTCCCGTTCCCACTGCCCTTTCACCAAGGCCATGTGCTCCAAACCGTTGCTCTGTTGTCTGAAAGGTATGAGGTGAAAATGCCCGTATCGGGTGGGCATGTCTACCTCGTCGCCCACTTCGATGATTGACTCCTTTTCCAGTCTGTAGGCGATGAGATCAGCAATGGTGATGATTTTCAGTCCCCATTCCGTTGCCAACTTTTGCAATTCGGACATGCGAGCCATGGAGCCATCTTCGTTCATGATTTCCATCAGGGCCCCGGCGGGGTAAAGTCCGGCCAATCTGCACAGGTCTACGGCAGCCTCTGTATGTCCACTGCGCCTCAACACACCGTTGTCTTGCGCATACAGCGGATTGATGTGTCCCGGTCTTCCAAATGTCTGTGGGGTGGATGTTGGGTCTGCGAGTGCGAGGATGGTGGCTGCCCTGTCATGAGCCGAAACGCCCGTAGTGCATCCTTCCAGTTTGTCTACGGTCACCGTAAATGGGGTTCCCAGCACCGATGTGTTATCCGTAACTTGATGCGGAAGGTCCAACTCCTCGCACCTGGATAACGTGATGGGGGCACAAAGCACGCCGCGGGCGTGTTTCAGCATGAAGTTCACCTTCTCGGGAGTAATCTTCTCAGCTGCGATAATGAGATCGCCTTCGTTCTCTCTGTCTTCATCGTCCACAACGATGACAAACTTGCCTTCCTTAAAATCTTTGAGCGCATCCTCGATGCTGGCCAGTTTAAAGTTTTCCATATCGTATATAGCTATATATAAAGAGGTGTTATTTTGAATGAATTATTTTCGTAATTTGCTCCGTCACCGCATCATTTGTCTGCACGATTTGTTTGAGGTCGCGCAGCAACCGAATCCTAAATCGCCACATTCTAAGGTAAAAGAACAGTCCCAGCGGGATGATGATGGCCGAAACGATGTTCAGCCACTTGTGCTCGAATGGACGCGTGTGGGCCTTTACAGCCAGCACGGGATAGTTGTTCAGCTCGTTCAAGATCACTTTGTCCCGGGTGTTCGTAAGGTCATCTATCACTTTTTCAAGCTCATTGCTGATGCGTTCCACCTCGTGGTCGGGCTGGTATCTAAAGAACACCTGCACCACGTTGGGCAGTGATTTCAACCGATGTTCCTCGACATAACGCTTGATGTCGTCGTTCATATTCAGCAGCAATTGGCGGTCTTCAATGTAGTTGGGATCTTCGATAATCACCTCCTTGCCGTATACATGGCGCTTGGTTCGCCAGCCCAGCGCTTTCATGATAACGGCTTTCCACTGATCGATGTTGAACACCATGGAGTCGCGATTGGCCTTGTACGTAACAAAGGCCGATAACGGGATGAGCACCGCGGGGGCCAGTCCCTTGCCGAATTCCACCGTCCACATGTCGCCACGCGCCATTCGGTAACCCGTGTTGTCAAGAAGGTAATACACAATGAAGACCAGCACCGACACAATCACGGGGATACCCAGACCTCCTTTCCGGATGATGGCACCCAGCGGTGCGCCAATGAAAAAGAAGATGATGCACGTCAGGGCCAGTGTAAACTTGTTAATCATCTCAATGTAATGCTCCCGAAGCAACCTGTCGCCGTCACTGGTTATCATGCTTCGGAAGTTAAGCTCGGTCACCTCCGACTGAACGGAACTGAGTGCCATGTTCACCGCACTCAATTTCTGGTCTTTGGTTAATTTGTTGTATAGCGAGTCAAAATGGTATGTTTTGCCTTGCGCTAATTTCACAGCGGCCAGCGAATCTCTTTTGTTGACTTTCGGAATGCGGTAATACATTCGCTGTGCATCGTCATAGATGCTGCGTCCCACGCTGTCGTACGTCATATTGAGCGAGTCGATGCCCGAAGTGAGTTGTGACAAACTTTTTGCCTTGGCGTTGTTGGATAGCGCAGCGGCATCGGTCATGTTGAAATCGCCATCATAGTCGAGTACGATTCGTTTGTCGGCAAAGGTTTCTCTGCGGTATGGAATGCTGGCACTGGCGCCCAGTTCCTGCGACTGCATGTTCTCAAACCATTCGCCACTCCACAGGGTCAGCAGTAGGTGCTTCTTGTCGGCTGTAGTCTGGAGCATGCCCGAATCGGCCAGAATGATGGCCTGATCCTCGTAGCTGCCCGTCATCCTGTAAATCATGATGCCGTACAACTTGCCGGTGTCCATGTCCTTTTTTTGCACATAAAGATTGCTGTTGGGGATGCCGTCGTAGAAGATGCCTTCAGGAATCTCAAGCTCCGGATTCTTCTGCGACATCGAAATCATCAGCTGCGCCATCTTCATGTTAGCGCTGGGGCCTACGTAGTTTTGAAAATAAAAAGAACAAAAGCAGACAACCACAGAGATGACGATGAGCGAGCGAAAGGTTCGCATGGTTGATATGCCCGCCGACTTGATGGCCGTGAGCTCGCTACTCTCGCCTAAATTGCCAAACGTGATGAGGGACGACAGCAAGATGGCCAACGGCAAAGCCTGCGGAACCAGAAACAAGCCCATGTACCAAAAGAACTGTGCCATGACCTCCATGGACAGTCCTTTGCCAATAAGTACGTCGACATACCTCCACAAGAACTGCATCATCAGTACAAACTGACAGATGAAGAAGGTTCCGGCAAACAGCAGTCCAAATTGCTTGGCGATGAATAAATCTAATTTCTTGATACGAAACATCTAAGCCCTTACTATGTTGTACACGTGTACGAACAATGTGCAAAAATAGCATAAAAAAATAAGATATGCTCCTATTTTCGCTTTTTTAAGCATGATGCCACCTTGAAGCATGCAGCAATAAATCCAATTATAAGATAGAAGTGATGAAATTAGAACGGCTAGCTAAGTACAACTTGCTACGCATAGTGTGAAAGGAAGGAACGAAACCGCTATATGCCGTACTGCACGTTTGGTAGTATAAAGAGTCAGTAAGAACGAAAGTAAAAGATAAATACCAAAATTAGTGTTTACCTCCTACTCGATACACATTATACAATCTCCTATTCCTCATGGAGTTGCTTCACAGCAGTACTCACAGCGCTTCAGACTGCATGGCGATGGTGTATAAATTCCTTGAATATTCCAAATTAAACTAGTCTGTAATTTGAGCGATTGTACATTTAACACAAACACAGCCTGCAAAACGACTCATACTCCAAATAAAAATCCAGGCTAGCACTGTGCTGGCCTGGATTGTTATTTGGACATGTAATGGTTTTACTATTTATCCCACCACACTCGAGTGCTGAACGTATCACCACCCTGTCGACTAACAGCAGCATCGTAGTTGGCCTTGTTGACCTGTGACTCTGAAGAAGGATAGCGGAAGCGGCGTGGTATAGAACCGTCGGTTGCACACTGTCCGTCCTGCTTGGCCATCGCGGCTGGTGTCAGCACAGGGAAGCCCGAACGACGCCAGTTGGCAAACACCTCGTGAGGATCGCCGAAGGTTGTGATGTAGTACTGTGTGTTGATCTGCTCCAAAGCTTTAGCTACGTCGAACGGATTCTCCTTGAGGTACTTCTCAACAGCGCCTTCCGGTAGATACTTGTTGTACACCTTGCCAGCATTGGGGAACTGCGTGAACTGTTTGAATGCAGCCTTCACACCATTCTCATAGAAAGTCTTTGCGTCACCACTAATATATCCACGGATGGCAGCCTCTGCCAACAAGAAGTTGGTCTGTGCGGCCGTGATGATGAATGTAGGCGCAGTAGGATCACTGTAGGTATACCGGTTAGGGATTGAGAAATAGCGCGTGTAACGCGAGTACCAATAAACTGGCTCTTTCTTCACGCTGCCGTCATCGGCTTTCCTCTCCTTGTACTCCACAATGTTCTCAGGTGTTCTCCCGAACCGTGGGTCAACCTTTGCTATAGCGTAGGGACTGGTGGGGTTCAGACTGTATCCTCCAGAAAGGATTCCTTCTTGTTTCTCGGCCGTCATATCACCAAAATCATCTTCCTGCCAACCATCCTGCACGGAGATCAGGTCTTTCTTGCTCACAGTGGTTCCAATGAGCGACAAGCGTGGATCGTTGGCCTGCTTAAGCATGTCAACAAAAGTCTTGCTCAAGAAGAACTCCCTGTCCTCGCTTGCGTTGATTTTTGCAAAGGGCTCAGAAGAGTCGTTAGTTGTCACGCCACCTGCATGGTCTAGCTTGGCATTGTCGGCCACGTCTGTGATAACACCATTGGCGTAAGCTTTCGCAGCATAGGTCTTGGCCGTTGTCGGGTCAACCTTTACAAGTCGCATGGCCAGGCGAAGCATCAGCGAGTTGGCGAATTTCTTCCACTGCGCAGCATCACCTTTATAGTACAGGTCCTGCACGCCCATTTCTGCTTTTCCGCTAGCCAGCTTGGCCTGAGCCTCATCGAGTTCCTTCAGCATCTCCTTGTAGATACTCTCCTGCGAGTCGTACTTGGGATACGAGAACTCTTTGGGGCGTCCGGCCTCGGTGTATGGAATGTCGCCGTACAGGTCAGACATCTTTGCGAAGGCATAGATGCGCATTACGCGGGCCATATTCCAGTCTATCTCCAACCCCTTCTGATCTTTCCACTTATCGTAGCAGGTAGTCACGTCACGCATGGCGCCACGGTCGCCGCTGAAAGTATCCCAGAAAGATGCCGAGTAGCCATCGCTATAGTTGTATCGGCCGTAGCCGTCCCACCAGTCAATGGAGGTCAGCTGCTGCGTCCACTGGGCTGAGTAAATACAGCCTGTGCGCCACATGTCCCAGTCAGACCCTAATGCCTGGTGCTGGGCATTGGAGAAGACCATCTCAAAGGGGACGTTGGCCTCGTTCAAGTGTTCAGGGTCGATGTTTAGATCACCGAAATCGCCACAACTTGTCATGCCCAAAGAGAACACTGATGCTAATGCAATATATTTTATCTTTTTCATATTCAATCTCGATTAAAAATTAGAACTTAACATTCAAGTTGAAACCAACATTACGGGTTGCAGGATAGCCGTTGAGCTCAAGTCCCTGTCCGTTCGACGCATTTAGTGCAGACTCTGGATCGATGTTCGGCGTATGCTTCATGATAGTCCAGAGATTACGTGCGACGATAGAGAGGCTCAGTCCCTTGACAAACTTCACGCGGCTTAGCATGGCCTTCGGGAAAGTGTAGCCCAATGAAAGCTCACGCAGCTTGATGTAGCTTGCATCGTATACAAACTCCTCTGCGATGTTTGCTCTCGTGATGGCACGGTAGTAATCCTGCGAGGAAACGGCTGTTGTATTGGCCTTGCCTGTTTCTTCGTCGATACCGGCTGCCACGATTTTGCCAATGGGGTTTTCCTTGGTACGTCCATTCAGGGTTTCCTTGTGCATGCCATAGTAGTAAAGCATATAGTTGGTACCCGAGAAAATCTTGGCACCGAACTTGGCATCCAGCAAGAATCCCAGGGTGAAGTCCTTGTAGGTAAACGTATTGTGCCATCCACCTGTCCAGCTGTACACGCCATTGCCAAGGCTTGTCTGCTCTCCGGCCTGTGGGAGTCCCTTCTTCAGGAGCAGCTGTCCTTGCTCGTTTCTCTTGTATTTGTTACCAATGATCTCGCCGTAGGGGCTGCCCACCACATTATAGATGTACACATTGCCGTTGCGGCTCTGGGCACCGTCGATGGAAAGGCGGTCTACGCCATCGCCCAGAAACTCCACATTGGAGTTGTTGTAGGCAAAATTGAGTGTCGTATTCCATTGGAAGTCCTTGTTCCTTACGGGATAGGCGTCAACCATGAACTCGAAGCCGTTGTTCTTCATCTTGCCGGCATTGATGACCTTTGAGCCATATCCCGAGGCTGAGGAGGTAGATACCGTCGCGATGTCGTCGGTGGTCTTCTTGACATAATAAGCCATATCAAAGTTCAGGCGACTCTGGAAGAATGAAAGGTTCAGACCGGCCTCAAACTCTGAGATGTGTACGGGCTTCAGGGTATTGTTGGGCAACTTGTTGCCATTGTTCTGGGTAGCCGTGGACTGACCGTTCACCTTATAGTTGCGCAGCTGATAAAGCAAAAGGTTCTGATAGGCAGATGTTCCATTCGATGCTGACGCCATGCCGACGCGGAACTTACCAAAGTCGAACGCCTCGGGCAGCTGCTCGCGGAACGTGTCGGTGAACACCCATGAGAGGGTGGCTGATGGATAGAAATGGCTGTTGCTGTCGTCGGCTAGTGTGGAGAACCAGTCGTTGCGTGCCGTCAGATTCAGGAACAGTTGATTCTTCCATCCCAGGTCGGCCGTGCCGTAAAGTGAGTTCACCTGGTAGCGGATATGTGCCTTTGCCGGACGCTTGTCGTCCAAGTTGTTCATGGACCACAGTCCATTAACAATGAAGGGGCGTCCTCCATCGGTCACGATATACTGGCGGGTGTTGTTAAACTGTTTGTTACCACCGAATGTAGCTCCAAGCGACCAGTCGCCAAATGCCTTGTTTAAGCCCAGCAGGAAGTTAAAGTTGTTTTCATAGAAGTTCTTCTCGTTTTCTGCCATGAATCCTTTGGGGTCGGCTGCGGCTCCAATGGGCTGCACCTGCTTGAACTCGATGCTGTAGCCGTCGCGCTGGGCTGCTCCCTGGAGATACAGCCAGTCGGTGATGTCCCATTTCAAATTGACCGAGCCCACCAGACGCTCGCGTTGTAAGTCATTGGTCTTGCGGTACTGCAGCCAGTATGGGTTGTTGAAGTAGACATTGGTTCCACCAATCATCTCCTTGCCTTCCAGAGTGGTACCCCATCCCTTCTCAGTTCCTTCCATCCAGGTGATGTCAAACGAGTTGCCTCGGTAAAGCAAGGCTGCGTTGGTGTTGCCATTCCCGTCAGAGAGATTAGACCGGCCGTTTGACTTGTCAAAGGTGTAGTTGGCGGTAACCGTCAGATGCAGGTTCTTGAAGATGTCGTAGGTGGTGTTCATGTTGAAGCCCAGCTGTCTGTTGCCGGCATTCGGCAGAATGCTCTTCTCCTTGTTAAAGGAGGCTCCAAAACGATAGATGACGTTCTGTGCTGATCCCGACACCGCGGCAGAGGTGTTCGAGGTGACACCCGTGCCATAGAAATTCTTCCAGTTGTCTACCGGACTGTATTTATAGGTATTCCCTAAAAAGTTGGTGGCTTCCGATCCGTCCATCATGGCACCCCAGCTATTGCTTTCGCCCTCCTGGGCAGCCTTCACGTCAGTAGGCTTAATGCCATTGAGCCCCAGGCCATACACATCCTGCCAGTCGCGATAGTCGTAAATGCTGTTGACCGTGAGGTTCTCGTTCAGCTCCACCGTGACAGGCTGGTTTTTCTTGCCGCTTTTGGTCGTAATCAGGATTGCTCCATTACCTCCCCGGTAGCCGTAAAGGGCGGATGCAGCTGCGCCTTTGAGCACCTGAATGCTCTCAATGTCATCGGCATTGATATTGTTCAAGCCATCACCCGCGTCCATGCCGCCCCACATTCCTGCAGAGCCCTGGTTGGTGTTGTCGAAAGGCACGCCATCAACCACATACAGCGGCATGTTGTTGCCTGTCAACGAGGCATTGCCACGAATGATTACACGCGATGTACCAGTAGATCCCGTACCGTTGCCGGCTACGTTCACACCGGCGATTTTACCAGATAGGGCATTCCCGATGTTTGGGTCACGGGCCAACTGGAAGTCCTCTCCACCGACTTTCGTTGTGGAATATCCCAGCGAGCGCGATTGTCGCTTGATGCCCAATGCTGTCACCACAACCTCGTCGATGGCCTGCGATTCATTCTCCAGTGTGACGTCGATGGTGCTTTTGCCATCCGTAGACACACTCAACGTCCGGGTACCTACATAGGAGAACTCCAAGGTAGAATGGGACGGACACACGATGGCGTAGTGCCCATCAATGTCTGTAATGGTACTGACATTGGATCCCTTGACCTTAACTGTTGCACCGATAACCGGCTCGCCTAAGTTATCAACAACGGTACCTTTTACAGTAGAATTTTGTGCATGCAACGATAATGATACCAACATGAACAAAACTGCCAAGCAAGCCCTCATGGAAAGCCTGAATGCATACTCTTTTTTAATCATGCTTCTTGTTTGTATTAATGAATTAACTATAAATTGAATAAAGGGTGTTTTCTCACAATAAAATGGTTACCTTTTCTTGTTTTTTATTGATTAGCTTCAATGGTTATTGTATCATGATGGCTATATATGGCTATCACGCAACAAAAATAAACAAAAATTAGATAAGGTCAAAATAAAAGTATCATTATTTTTCTCAGAATTTAACGCAACTTAACAATAAACCACACTGCAAAAAAAACAGTCACCCTTTGCTTACTACCGCCTCAAAATTACAAACTAAACGAACAAGGCATCCTGCTCACAAACGAAGAACTACAATGACATCTCATTCTTTTACAACGAAAGAGCCGTGTGATGCCAGTTTGGAATGCGCACTTATACATCTACATTTACGATGAACAACGGAGTGTAGAGACGTGATTTATCACGGTACGTTTGAGCAACAACAACGGGTGAGAAGTTATCAATTTTCTTGACAAGTACCCCGTTATATTTCGTTTATTTGCTAACAACCTGCCAAGTGCTTGCTAATATTGAAAATATACGCAAAAACCACATCTCCTTATCCATCAAGCCATTGCGACCATCACAGTTCTTCATAGCATGTTTTATTCATGGTTTTTCACGTTACAAACCGCATTTTAGCCGCAAAAAGGATACGTTTAACAGCTAAAAGTCATGTTAATAAGAGGAGAAAAGCATGGAGTTTGCCCTCACAATACAATGCTTTTTGCAGCGACCGAACGTTTTTCTTGTTCGGCAAGCGATAATTGCAGCGCATTTGCCTATTCATCTTTTCTATTTCAGCATTTTGCAGGAGGCTTTTTATTGTCATTTTTGCGGACAAAGCCAAGAATGAGAAAAAGAAGAAAGCACCACATATAGGGGCGCGATGAAACTTGTGCGAGGAAGCAAACCGCCTGTTTAAAGACCGCTGAACTGTCGCAAACGCAACAAGTTGTCCTCCCACAAATCTTTCAAGGTATCCACATCGTCATCATCGGCAAAATCGGTTATCACGAGAATGTAATCGTCCGTAATGTCGCATTTTTCCATGCGCAGCTCCACGTATGCATTCGCGTCTTCCTCATCCAACCATCTGAAACGCAGGTAATTAAATTTTACCTTAGCAACCACTTTAGCTTGCCGTGTTTCATGATGCGCATAAAGTTCACCCCATCTGAAATTCAATAGGTCACCTTGTTTCTGTATGTCATCGGCCAACCATCGAGCCAACTGATCTGGCTCACTAATCAGATTCCAGATGATACTTTGCGAATTAGACTTTAACTCTCTCTCTATCTTGACTTGTTGTTTGGGCATGTCGAATAGTTTCTTGGTGATAATCATGTAATACCTACAAATATAGCAAAATATATTGTAACGGAATAAAAAAATATATTTTTATTGTGTATTTAAAAAGATTGTAGTATCTTTGCAGCCGCAAATGAGTGATATGGCGGGATAGCTCAGCTGGTTAGAGCGCATGATTCATAATCATGAGGTCACCGGTTCAATCCCGGTTCCCGCTACAAAAGCCCTGTTAGTCTGTTAAAGGATTAGCAGGGCTTTTTGTTTGAACAGGCGTTTCATCGTTTTAACGATTAACCTAGCTGAGCGCTGGAATAAAGAACCACACCTAGCGTTCATCAGGAACATGATTACACGAGATCATCACCATACAGAAAAATCATGAAAAAATTTATTGCTGTCCGCTAAAACTTTTTTGAGCATAAAATTAGGACTGGATTCCTCGCATGGAATTCAGCCCTTTTAGTTACGGCTGGTTCTATAAATTACCACCGCACACAGTCATCAAATGTTTATGAAATACGTTTTGTTATCTTTTGGCTTCTTTTTATATAAAACAGGCTGCGCCTCAACAATTCAAACAAGTTTGATTGTATTCGGCTTGCTCTGTTTTTGGTTCAAAATGTAAGTTCGTTCAGTCGTGTAGCTCGCTACACTCCTTCACTCTCTTGCATTTTGACCTCAAAAATAAGCTCAAAATCTAACAAAGCTAATTTATAGAACCAGCCTTACCTTTGTTTTTTCTAAAATAAATTCAAGTAACTATGAACAAAGGTACACATTTTACCGGACAGCAATACTTCATTTTACTGAAGTTAGAGCTGAATCACTATTTCATTGGCACATTGTTCAGCAGAAGTTCACCACAGTTCTGGTACACCTCATCAAAGATTTCGCGACAGCGCTTCTCGCTCATCTTTATCCTGGAGCCTACTGCAAGGAAGTCCTGGAGTGTAGGGTAGCCGGTGTTGTTGACAGATGTGGCATGCTGTCCATTATAACCCTCCGTGCAAAGCGTCAGGTCATATGCTGGTGCAAGATGCCATATGTATTTCCCATTTGTCTCCTTACGAACCAGGAAACTGAAGTTCTTGCAATGGTCATCCTTGTTGTCGGTAAGATAGTTGAACACCATACGGCGATACATCTCTTCAACATACTTTGCATCCTGGGTAAGATAACCAGTCAAAGCCAACAAGTTGCTATAGTCGAGTACTGGATTTGAGAGCGAGAGACAAAGCAAGCCTCCTGCTGTTGCAGTATGTATGCGTTCGCCTTCTGCTGACAGATCAAAGCGTCTCGTGGTGAAGTACTTGCCATTGGTTAGTTTGAAAACCGGCACATCAATACCACAACTGCGAGCAACCTCGTTATAATGATATTCATTCCTACCCATATCCTTAGAATCGTAGGTATGTCGGAACTTGACAAGCCAATGTCCTTCTGCGTCCGAGAAAACAGCTTTCGGACGACAACCTCCACTGTTACCACTGTTATAGAGCAAAAGACCAGCATCCGCATCTTGCTGCTCTTTGAGCACTTCTAATGCCTTCTCCTGAAGAAGGTCGAAGTCAGAGATTTCATTTTCTTTACCGATAATCGTCTCTGGCTGATACGTCAAAGCCCCCATACCGCTACCACCTACAATGCTCAATCGGTCGATGGCAGAAAGTTTTCTGTCATCAATACCTTCGCGAAGGAGAACTTTGTGCAGCAAGTATCGCCCGTAACCATCAGGAAGGCTATCCTCGAATATGCCGAAGTTGCCATAAAGCGGTGTTGGATTTGCAAGGAACAGTCCTGGCTTCAAAGGCAACTCCAAAGGGGATATGCTGAATCCTTCGGCAAGCCAACGAGGATTGTATTCAAATGCCAGTCGCTTGTCATCGGGTGTAAGCGATATTACGCCTACTGTCTCATTGTGATATTTTACGGTCAGTCGATCTATCTTCTTCATGCCTTATGTGCTCTTGTCTTACCACTATTCTTACGTATCTGAGTCAACTCCTCCATAGTGGAATATTTTGGCTCAGCAAAGAGGTTTTTGACTTCTGTAGTATATTCCAATGCCATGGCAATGCCAATGAGATTCTTGAGCGAGATAAGTCCTTTCTGCTCAAACCTCACGATGTTGCTTACTGCCACATTAGCTTTCTCTGCCACCTGTTCACGTGTCAGATTCTTCTCTATTCTTCGTTTTCTGAAGTCATTAGCCATAGCCTTGGCAATGTCATCCGCATTGTCAAGCGTATAGTTCTCTAATACTGATAATATATTGTTCATAAAATTGAGATATTTTATTTTAAATATAATATGTTATCAATTGCAATGTTACTACTTTTATTTTAAATAACCTCGTTTCTAAATAGAAAAACGGTCTTAGACGCAATAATTTAACAGTATTTCTCTGTTCTGCAATTCATAACTATCTGATCTACCATGAAACGGCCTAGATTCTCTCTTTACCATATATCTCTTAACCCGTTGGCGGAATTAATTTAGTGCATACTTAATTCTGCCAATGGGCCTGTTGTTAATGAAGTTTACGTATTGCAGGATGGTGAGTGCACTAATTTTGCCAATGATTCTGGCAAACAAACCATTCGTTATTTTCGCATAACTTCTGATGACCAAGAATTGATCTGTAAGTTGCGAGAATAGTGTTTCAATCCTTTTTCTTGCCTTTGCCAACGGTACGAATGTCGGTTTCCAGTCCTTTTGGTTGTGCCGATACGGACACTCCAGTTTTATGTGTGCAGTCTCGAACAGGTCAAGCTGTACGTCAGTTCCAATAAACCCCTTGTCGCCATAGATGCTACGTTCGTAATAAGTATGTTTTACATCTTTCATATAACGGAGATCAGCCATACTTGCCTTTGACAGACCGTAGGAATGGATAACTCCGCTTAAGCCACAGAGAGCGTGTAACTTATAGCCAAAATAGTATGTATTCTGCGAAGCACAGTAACCGAAGTCGGGAGCTTGCGAGAAATCGTCTGTACGTCCCATCTTGCCACGTTTCCCTCTTGCCACTCTACAGACCTCTATTGGCTTGGAGTCAACAAAGAACTGTTCCTCTCCGCCATCCATTTCCATGGCTATCCTCTTGCGCAGTTCCTCACACAAGCCAGCTGTTTTCTTTCTACGGTCATTGAATTGTCTCCGTGATATGAGATTGGGAATGCTGTCCTTGTACTCTTGCATTTTATAGTCGAACAGCCACTTCTCGTTATTAATGCTCTCTGCCTCTGCCGTCAGGGATAATGCTACCACATCCATGTCCGAAAACTTATGAACAGGACCACGACTTGGAACATTACCCGATTCATTGACGAGATTTTCAGAGAATTGCTTGCATATCTCAAGTATTTTGACGAATATTGTATAAAGGTTGTGCATACGATGGTTTGAACTTAATGTTTTGAATACTACTAAGTTACTAAAAATCAACGACATGTGCAACTTTTTATTCATGTTTATCAACTTAAATTAATTCCGCCAACGGGTATAGAATATCAAATAGTTCTAAAGAAGAGCTACAGGATTATATTAAATCATTTAAATACGAATAATTTTAAAAGAAAGTGTTGATTATGAATATACTTGAAACTAACCATCTCACTTTTAACTACAGAAATCATTCTGTATTAGAAGACATTAACTTGAAGATTCCAGAAGGTTCCATTTATGGATACTTAGGCAAGAATGGAGAGGGTAAATCAACAACGATAAAGATACTTTTAGGATTGGAGCAAACTAAAATAAATACGGTATTTTTCAATAAAAAAGAATTTCATTCCAACAGATTGCATATCCTTCAAAATATAGGATGCTTGATTGAACAGCCATTCTTCTATGCAGATTTGAGTGCCTATGAGAATCTAAAATATTTGGATATACTATATCATTGTGGACAAAAACGCATTCAAGAGGTTCTAGAGCTTGTGAATTTGACTAAAGATAAAGACAAAAAAGTTAGAAAATATTCTACAGGAATGAAACAACGCTTGGGAATTGCGATGGCAATGTTTCATAATCCTAAATTACTCATTCTTGACGAACCACTCAATGGACTAGATCCTCAAGGTGTTTTTGAAATGAGAGAGCTAATGCTCAAACTTAAAAGTAAAGGAAAAACTATTTTCATTTCAGGACATATCTTAGCTGAAATGGAGAAAATATGCACACACATCGGAATATTAAATAATAAAAGATTATTGTTTCAAGGAGAAATTAATAGTCTACTCAATCAGAAAAAGCAATCTTATTTAATACATACGGACCAACCGGAACGATGCATGAAGATATGTAAAGAACACTTGATTCCCACAAAAAGGATCTCTGATGGAACGCTTATCATAGAAATAGAGCAAGATGGTTCCTTTGACAGTTTTAAAAAATTAATGCAACAAAACCACATTCAAACTTTATTTGCAGATACACACCAAGAAAATTTGGAGTCTGTATTCCTTCATCTAATAAAAACCGACTTATGAAACCTATATCGTTCTTTACTATTCTTAAAAGTGAACACTATAAATTAAGATTTAATATTGCCATTTGGCTTTTCTTGCTATTTCCTTTGTTCATGACTTTATGCGTCGATATATATGTTTTGCATAAACATGCTGATGGTATCTATAATCCAGCAATAACTTTTGATTATAATCCTTGGGTATGGGTATTGGGTAGATACATCTTCGACTTCTATGCTCTGCTTTATCCAATTCTTGCAGCCATTTTGAGTTATTCTTTATGCGATGTAGAATATAAGAATTATGGATTTAGACTTCTTTTTACAAGACCAATTAGCAAGCTGACAATTTATTCGAGCAAAATAGTCTTCCTTTTAGAGATTAACTTTATTTCTTTCCTTATAGGTTATCTTGCTTTCCTCCTGTCTGGTTTTGCTCTGGATAAGTTATTACCTGGATATGAATTCTCCAGTTATAATGTTAATAACCTAATAGCATCTTATTTTTCGTATTTGTTTATAGCACTTTCTGCTGTTTCATTTATACAATATTATCTTAGTTTGATTTTTAAGAGTTTTGTTTTACCTATTGGGTTTGCTAGCCTCATGACGATTTTTTGTATTATTGCTCAAAATAAAGATTATATCTACCTTACACCCTATAGTACAGTGTGGAGATTAAACTATTGTTTTTATAGCGGGATAATAAACTTTTCGAAAGGCGAATACGTAAACATAGCCTATGCGCTATTCTTTGTCGTTATCTCATTTTTTGTATTTATAAGGAAAAAATAAAAGATACCCTTCGGTGAAAAAAACAAATAATTAATTAGGTTCTGCCAATTAACTAGTCATCCCTCAAGAACTCGACTTACAACCAGCAAAAGGTATTGGATAACACCA
>CABQNT010000018.1:0-48462 GCA_902465605.1 uncultured Prevotella sp. | reverse complement strand
GCATAATCTGGTCATTCATGCGATATTGCATGCCAAGCATCGTCACTACTTCTGGTTTATTCTTTACAATGCGTTGCATGAGCGTCTTGTCCAGACCACCCTTTAAGGCAGCAATGCTCTTGATTGTCGGTGGCAACTGGCAGTGGTCTCCCGCCAACACCACGCGGTGAACCTTCCGAATGGCTATCCAGCAGGCAGCTTCTAATGCCTGTGCGGCCTCATCAATGAACAATGTTTGATATTTTTGACCCATCAGAAGGCGGTTGGCGGCACCTGTTAACGTGGAAGCGATGACCCTTGCTTCTCCAAAGAGCTGTCCTTTGATGCGTATCTCCAATTCGGTAGCCCGCTCTTGGAGGCGTTCCACCTTTTGATGGAAGCCAGAACCAGCCGTCTTACGATGCTGTTTGAGTTGACGAAGGGCTTTGCGTATGGCCCATAATTGCGGATAATCGGGATGTGATTCGAACCTACGTTCGTAGGTAAACGACAGCATTTTGTCGTTCACCCGTGTGGGATTGCCGATGCGAAGCACGTTCACACCCCGGTCAACAAGCCGCTCACTAATCCAATCGACCGCCATATTACTTTGCGCACAGACCAAAACTTGACTCTCACGCTTGAGGGTTTCGTAGATTGCCTCCACGAGTGTGGTGGTCTTGCCGGTGCCTGGAGGACCATGAACCACCATCACATCCTTGGCTTTCAACACCTTGTTTACGGCTTCTGCTTGCAGGTCATTGAGCCAAGGAAACCGAATGTCATCAAAAGAAAAGCACTCGGCAGTCTGCGAAGTTGAATAAAAAAGGTTGCGAAGATAGGCCAATCGGTTGTCTTTGGCATTCATCACGCGGTCTAAGGCATCGAACATCAACCGATAAGAAGTCTCGTCAAAAAACAGTTGCACGCCCACCTGTTCGGCCGTTTGGATGGAGGTAACCATGCCATTGTCAGGCAACGTGACCACCATTCGGTCGTTGTCGGCATAGCTCACCATGCCCGTGACGGGGAAATAAGAAAGTGATTTTGAAGCTGTGGATGCATTGTTTTTGCCCATTCCATCGTGTCTTCCTGCCGTCTGAACCATCTGAAAGAAGGCAACCGGCCGTCCGTATTCAAAATTGTGACTAATCTCTTCATCGGCAGGACGAAACACTTCGACTGCCAACTGATTGAGCGAGTTGTAAAAACTCTTGCCCACACGGACGGGAAACCATGCATCACCGCGCTTTACCTTTTTGGCTATATCCATCATCTCCGTCTGCTTACGGAAAGCATCCTTCTCTGTTGCGTACTCCAATTGGAGTAACAACTTCTGACGTTTGAGTTCTGAAATAGCCGATTGTGATGACATAAGTACGGACAAAGATACGCTTTTTAGCAAGAATTGACGAGCTACGAACGTTATATTTTGCGTAATTCGCTATCTTTGCAACAGACATGCAGACCATTCAATTACACAATTTGTCCATCGGATACGGCAAACACACGGTCGTATCGGATATCAACGCTACTCTGAACAGCGGTCGGTTGACCTGTTTGCTGGGGCGAAATGGTGTGGGAAAATCAACTCTTTTGCGAACACTGGCGGGCTTTATACCGCCCATAGCGGGCAAAATATATATTCAAGGAACACCCTTGGAACGGCTGTCCCATCACGAATTGGCCGAAAAAATCAGTGTAGTTCTGACGGAAAGAATGGACATTCGGAACCTTACCGCAACCGAATTAGTGGGCTTGGGGCGCACACCCTACACGGGATTTTGGGGTATTTTGTCGCCCGAAGACCGTAAAATCATCTCGAATGCCATGCAACTGGTGGGCATCGAGCAGTTGGCTGAAAGGAATATTTCGAGCCTAAGCGATGGTGAACGCCAAAAGGTGATGATAGCAAAAGCCCTGGCACAGCAAACACCCATCATCATTTTAGACGAACCAACGGCCTTTCTTGATTTCCAAAGTAAGGTAGACACGCTGCGTCTGTTGGCCCAATTGGCACACGAATTGGATAAGACGGTGTTCTTATCCATCCATGATATCGAACTGGCTTTACAGATAACAGACGAGATATGGCTGCTGGATGATCAACGAAAGCTGCACACCGGGACGACAACACAGCTCATAGAAGATGGCACTTTGCACCATTTCATCGAAAGTGAACATATCCGTTTTGATGCCGATGACCGCGTTGTTAGACTTCAAAAATGAAGGTTTCATCGGTATTTTCCCATGAAAGAGTTCTCTTGGGCCTGTCTTCTGTGCGGAATGGCACAGCTGGAAGACCGGCAAGAGTAAACGAGGGGCGTCACGGAATGTATCGACTGACAAATTTCTTGACAACCTCCGTATATTCTTGTCGATGGTCCCGGTAGCTCTCAGCGTGTTTAGAACCCTTGGCTATCCACAACTGTTTCGGTTGAGATTTGGCCTTGTAAAGCGGATAAACCATATCGGTTCGCACGTATGTATCGCGGTCGCCATGGATGAAGAGCATGGGCTTTTTGCATTTGGCCACCTGCTTCAAGGGGGAAGCCTCCCTAAACGACCATCCGTACAGCAGCTTGTTTAGTGCGCTGGCCGTGTAAAGTAGGGGGAAGGGTGGTAGCCCAAACTGCGTTTTCAGTTCGTTTTTGAACTCGTCCCACACGCTGGTATAACCGCAATCCTCCACAAAGCACTTGACATAGTCGGGGGTGTCTTCACCCGAAACGCACATGGTGAGTGCGGCCCCCATGGAGATACCGTGGACCACTTGCTCGGAATGGCCGGTTGAATCGCTGAAAAGCGAGTCGGCAATGGCCATCCAGCGCAGCACGTCGTGGCGTTCTTTCCATCCCATTTGCACCATCTTACCTTCGCTCCAGCCATGCGCATGGTGGTCGGGCAGCAGCACATTGTAACCCATGCGGGCATAGATGTGGGCTATCTGCATCATGCCCGTATGAGAGTCGTGGTACCCATGCAGCACAACAGCCGTCTTGCGGGTGGGTTGTGGCGCATAGACGAAAACGGCATGATGCTGCTCATCGTCTTGCATCGTTACCAGGGTGTCATGGATGAGGTTGCCTTGGGTCAGACTGTCTATCCAGGGTTTAATCTCTGGGTTGTCATTGATGACGTGCGCAAAACGGTCTTTGTAGGACACGTTGATGGGGTAAGGACGTCTCAACGAGTATTCTATCATGTAAATACTGCCACCAACGAGGGCCAGTAGCACGACGATGATGGAAGTGATTAGTGAAACCTTAAGTATTTTTTTCATCAGAATCTTAGTTGTTTATGGGTGGTTTTGTACATTGTGTCCTTGCTGCCATATAGACAAATAAGGTGAGTATAAGTACATGTGCCTTTTTTTGTTTTTAGTTATGACGGCGTTGTGAATCGTCAATGATGTTTCAAAGTTACATATTTTAATCCGAATAATTGGTAGAAAGAAGATGTTGTAGTATCTTTTTACAATTATTAGCAAAATGAGCCAAGAGGAATTGTTGCTTTTATTTTGCTATGCTCTTGAATTCAAGTAACTTTGCACAAATTATGAGTACGCAAGACATTAAAAACGTAAGGAACCATCATACAGGCTTGACAGACGAACAGGTGGCGGCTAACAGGATAAAATTTGGCAAAAACATACTGACGCCACCCCCCACAACCTCATTGTGGAAATTGTATTTGGACAAGTATCGTGACCCCATCATTCAAGTGCTTTTGGTTGCTGCCGCTGTCTCTTTGGTGTTGGCTTTCGTTGAGCAGAATTTTATAGAAACCATTGGTATCTTTGTTGCCATCTTCTTTGCAACCAGCGTCGGCTTTTACTTTGAGCGGGATGCAGCCAAGAAATTCAACATTCTCAATGCACTGAATGAAGAGTCGTTGGTGAAGGTTCGACGCAATGGACATGTTGTTGAGATTCCTCGAAAGGATGTGGTAGTGGGCGATTTGATGATTATTGAGGTGGGTGACGAGATACCTGCCGACGGAAAACTCGTCAAGGGCGTGGATTTGTTGATAGACGAGTCGTCGTTGACGGGCGAACCCATCTGCTCAAAGGGTATTGATGTGGACGATGACGAGGATGATGAAGCACATGAAAAAACCTACCCTCATGACATGGTCTTGCGCAGTACGATGGTCATGAATGGCCGAGGGGCCGCCGTTGTTACAGCAGTTGGTGACGCTACAGAGATTGGTAAGGTGGCTCGTAACTCGAGCGAAATAACGCATACTCAAACGCCTTTGGATACCCAATTAGCCAAATTGGCCAAACTTATCTCGGTGGTTGGGTCGGTAGTGGCTGTTGCTGCTTTCGTCATCTTCCTCATTCACGACATCCTTGTCAACGATGCTGTATGGCAGGGCACTGATTATTTCAAGATGGCCGAAGTGGTGTTGCAGTACTTCATGATGGCTGTAACGCTGATAGTGATGGCCGTACCCGAAGGACTTCCCATGGCCGTAACCTTGAGTTTGGCGCTGAACATGCGGCGGATGTTGAAGAGCAATAACCTTGTTAGAAAGCTGCATGCTTGTGAGACGATGGGGGCAGTGACGGTAATCTGCACCGATAAAACGGGAACCTTGACGGAAAACAAGATGACGGTCATGGAGATGGCAGGCTCTTCTGTCGTTACGGAGGTGTCTGAACACGATGCACTGGCTCAAGCTATTGCCCTCAATACAACGGCAGAGTTGGGAGAAGATGGCACTGGTATCGGTAATCCAACGGAGATAGCCCTACTGACATGGCTGCAAAAACATGGTGTTGACTATCAAACCATTCGTAACAATGCTACCACAATTGCGCAGTTACCATTCTCAACAGAAAACAAGTACATGGCGACCGTTGCAGAGCTGGGTGGCAGGAAGTATCTCTTTGTGAAAGGAGCTCCTGAGATTGTGATGAATTTTACCAGCTTGTCTGAGGCCGAAAAACAATCCTATCAGTCTACTTTGTTGGGCTATCAGCACAAGGCCATGCGCACTTTGGCATTTGCTTGCAAACAACTTGAAGCGGATGCGCTATCCAATATCCAAATAAAGAATCACTTGCAAAATCTCTCTTTGCAATGCGTTGCAGCGATTAGTGACCCAGTTCGCGAGGATGTTCCAAATGCTGTTAACCAATGCCAACAAGCGGGTATCGAGGTGAAGGTAGTGACGGGAGATACGCAAGCTACAGCCATTGAGATAGCAAGGCAGATAGGTGTCTGGCATGATGATACGCCTTTGGAAGCTGCACTGACTGGTCCGGAGTGGAATGCGCTGTCGGATGAAGAGGCATACGAGCGCGCTCATATAATCAAAGTGATGTCGCGAGCGCGTCCATCAGATAAACAACGACTTGTGGAAATGCTGCAAAAGCGCAAAGAAGTGGTGGCTGTGACGGGCGATGGAACCAATGACGCGCCCGCATTGCATTATGCTCATGTGGGTTTGTCATTAGGGTCGGGCACCAGTGTGGCTAAGGAAGCCAGCGACATGACATTGCTCGACGACTCGTTTGGCTCAATCGCGCATGCCGTGATGTGGGGGCGTTCGCTGTATAAGAACATCCAACGCTTCCTGTTTTTCCAGCTTATTGTCAACATCACTGCGCTACTTCTTGTCCTTGGAGGGGCTTTCATCGGTGTGGAGATGCCGCTCACGGTGACACAGATATTATGGGTGAACCTCTTGATGGATACCTTTGCAGCCATGGCATTGGCCTCTTTGCCTCCTTCACGCGAGGTGATGAAAGACAAACCGCGTAAGGAAAACGAGTTCATTCTTAATAAAGAGATGCGCCAAGGCATTCTTTTCTGCGGCGTAACCTTCTTTATTTTCCTGTTTGCCATGCTCATTTATTGTGAACGTAATGTGTCGCAAGGCATCAGTATGCGTGAGTTGACCATCTTCTTCACAACCTTTGTGATGATTCAATTATGGAACTTGTTCAATGCAAAGACGCTCGGTTCCAATCATTCGGCATTCCGTTATCTTTGGAAAGACAAGGGACTGCTGCTCGTGTTGCTGTTGGTTATCTTGGGACAGTGGCTCATCGTGACCTTCGGAGGTAAGATGTTCCGCACCGTACCGCTGTCGATTAGCGACTGGTTGGGCATCATTATCTTTACCTCTGTCGTGCTTTGGGTTGGTGAACTGTGGCGATGGACGAAACGATTAAGGGCAAGTAAGTCATGAAACAGAACGTCAAGAACATTATATTTGACTTAGGTTGCGTGCTTGTAGGGCTTGATAAACAGCGCTGCGTGCGTGCTTTTGAGCAGATAGGGGCTGTTAACGTTGCCTCTTATGTTCGGGATCATCGCACGGCTGATTTGTTCTTTGACATTGAAACAGGCCAAATGACGACGGAAGAGTTTTGTGATGAGGTTCGCAGCATGAGCCGATGCAAGGCTGAGGATAAGGATATTGTCTGGGCATGGAACCAACTTTTGGTGGGTATTCCTGATGAAAAGAAACAACGTTTGGTGGAGTTGAAGAAGGAATATCGGCTTTTCTTGTTGAGCAACACCAATGACATGCACTGGCAGAAATGCGTGAAAGATTTCTTTCCCTATCACAATCTGGGGGTAAACGATTATTTCGAAGACGTCTATCTGTCGTACAAGTTGCAGCTTACGAAACCCGATCGTAAGATTTTTGAGGCCGTGTTGAGGCACTCACAGCTGCAAGCAGCAGAGACACTCTTTATTGATGACGTAAAAGAAAACTGTGAATCGGCCGCACAACTGGGCATCCAGGTGATGCACGAGACCACAGGTAACGATTGGATAAAAGCGTGGTAAGGATATGAAAACCATGATACTGGATGAAAAAACGGTTCTAACGAGCCCCTGTGTGGCAACCATTGGATTCTTCGATGGGGTGCATTTGGGGCATCAATTCTTGATACATCAGGTCGTGAAGACAGCTCGTGATGCGGGGTTGTCATCCATGGTCATCACGTTTGACAAGCATCCTCGTCAAGTGTTACACAGTCATTATGTTCCGGAACTGTTGACCACGACCGAACAGAAGCTGCAACTGCTGTCAGCAACAGCTGTTGAACAGGTCGTGGTATTGCCCTTTACGCAAGAGATGGCGAACATGACAGCCCAACAATTCATGGGCGATGTACTCCATCGTCGGTTACATGTACGCAAGTTGGTGATTGGTTATGATAATCGGTTTGGACACAATCGGGAAGAAGGATTTGACGATTATGTGCGCTATGGACGAGCATTAGGCATTGAGGTGATACGCAGTGAGGAGTTCTCTTTGGGCAAAGATGCCCTGCATGTGAGTTCTTCTGCCATTCGAAAATACATCCATGAGGGTTCAATGGAACAGGCCAATCGCTGTTTAGGGCGTCCCTATGTGCTCACGGCTCATGTTGTTGATGGGTGTAAAGAAGGCAGGAAACTTGGTTTTCCGACAGCCAATCTCAATTTAAATGAAATCACACAGCTGCTTCCTGCCATGGGTGTTTATGCTGTGAAAGCGCAGGTTGAGGGGGCAGGGCCATGGTATCGGGCGATGACAAGTGTCGGCATGCGGCCCACCTACAATGGAACAAACCTGACAGTCGAAACCAATATCCTCGAAGGATTTCATGAAAATATCTATGATAAGCAACTTTCCGTGGCCTTTTTTAAACGACTTCGCGGTGAAAAGCGGTTTGACAATTTGGCGTTGTTACATGCTAAAATAGCGGAGGATGCACTGGAAGTAGATTATTATTTTAACAAAATAGAGAAATGATGCGTAAATCAATCAAAGGAATATTAGACATTGCATGGTATTTGGTGGTGTTTATCATGCTTCAAGTGTTGGTCACTTATCTGGTCAGCATCTTGTCTTTGCTGCACAATGGCATGGACTTCGGAACCGCTCTGCATTATCTTCAGTCGCATCGCGTGTTCAGTTCGACGACGGTCATCGCCACTTCCGCCGTTTCCAGTGTGCTGACAATCGTCTTATTCATGTCACTTAAATGGACACCTGTGGCACGTTCGTATGTGCGCAGTAAGCCTTGGGCGGCGTTGTTTTGGGTGGTTCTGTTGTCATTGGGCACCATCATACCCTCTGCATGGCTGCTCGAGCAGATGGAAGTAGAGGTACCTTCTGGCTTAGAACGAATGCTCAATGCCCTGATGGGCAATCGGTGGGGGTATCTATCCGTTGGCATCTTGGTGCCAATTGCCGAAGAAACAGTCTTCAGAGGTGCCATTCTTCGCACCTTGCTCCAACTCTTCCGGGGCCGTACAGCTTGGCTGTCCATCATCCTTTCGGCGTTGATTTTTGGTCTTGCACATTTCAATATGGCTCAATTGCCGCACGCTTTTCTCATGGGTTTGTTGTTGGGATGGATGTATGTGCGCACCAATAGTATAGTACCTGGCATTGTTTTGCATTGGGTAAACAACTCTACAATATTCATGGTGTATAATCTCATTCCCAGCTCGGCTAATGGTAATCTTGTCGATATCTTTGGAGGCAGCCAGCAAGCCGTGTGGATGAGTTTGCTCTTCTCTCTGTGCATCATGCTTCCAGCATTGTTCCAATTGTCTCGAAGACTGAAGAAAGCCGAACCAGTGGCATAGCTGTTGGGTTGTTGGTGGGTAGACATAAACATGAAATGTCTAAAATAGCGAAACGCCACCCCTTTGGTGGCGTTTCTTAAGTACGTTAGTATGTTATGAAAAATTTGAGAGAAAAGTGAAGCTTCACAGCTTCGTTTTTGTTTTACTAAACATGTTTTATAATTGAGAAAGCATAGAAATTATCTTATTTGATGATGGTAGCCGGCTGCACGTCTGCGGGTGTTATGTTGCTTTGTTGCATGCTGTCTATCGTCGCAGAGTCGCCAATGGCCACTGAAGTACCTTGTTGTAGTTGTTCTGTTCCATCATAGGATGCACCTATGTTGTCGTTATTTTGCATGAACGGAACCTGCAATGCGTTGCTCAACGTCAGGATAATGGCTACCACGGCGGCTGCCTTGAAGAGCGGCATCAGCCGTTGTCTCATCTTGATGGTGCGCGCTTTGACCGGTGTTGGCTCATCGATCATGGACAGAACCTTCTCATCAAAGTCGTCTCCCAGAACCTTTTGGGTTGCTTCTTGTTGAGCGTATACGAACAATGCGCGGTACTTTTGCAAGTTCGCGGGAACGTCTTCCTGACTGAAGAACGTGCGGAGAATCTCTTCTTCCTGAAGCGTTGTCTCGCATGCCCAATAGCGTTCCAACAGTTGTTCGATATATTTATAATCCATAATTGTCGTATTTTTGAAATCTTTCTTTTACCGTTTGCCGGGCTCTGAAGATGTTTACTTTTACTTGTTCTTCACTGATGCCCAGTATTTTGGCAATTTCTTTGTAAGGCTTTCCCTCGAAATCTCTAAGTTGCATGCAGCTTCTTTGTTTTTCAGGAAGCGCATTAACGAGGTTTCTCACAAGCTCTATTCTGTCTTGTAGTAGGGTATCCTCGAATGGTGTCGAGGAGGTGTCTGGGCTTTCTGTCTGTCTTTCTTCGAGCGAATCATTGAGATTGTCGTGCTTCTTGATTCTGTCGAGTGCTAAGTTGCGGCAGATGGTGATGCTGAAGGCTTCTATTGATTCTATCTCATTCCAGCTTTCACGCTTGTCCCAAACCTTTATCAGTGTGTCTTGTACGATGTCTTCGGCCTCCTCATGACTGAGGGTGATGCGCAATGCTAACCTGTAGAGCGCATCTTTGAGTGGTAAGACATCGTTACGAAAACTGATATTCTTCATCTTTGCCTCTAATTAAATGACGATTGGGATAGGAATAAGTTACATACACCTGCAGATTTAACTATTTTTTTAGGTTAATCAGTAGGATGAATCTTGCCTTTTTTGCTATTGGTGAAGCCTTCTTTACAATAAGTAGACGTTGGTGGAATTGTGTGCAGCAAGTATAAAAAAGTGTGCCGCCACCACGGATTATTCCAGGTAAGTGTACCCGTAAAGGCCCGAACGGTAGTTGTTTAAAAACTCTTTACCTTCTTCCAAGGATATTTTTCCCAGCTTAACGCTCTTTGTTACCCATGTTTCCAGTTGTCTAACCAGCTTCTTCGGACTGTATTGAACATAATCAAGTACCTCGTCTACGGTCTCTCCATCAATTACTTGGTCGATGCTGTATTTGCCGTTTTTCACGGAAATGTGCACGGCGTTGGTGTCACCAAAGAGATTGTGTAGGTCGCCTAAGATTTCCTGGTAGGCCCCAACAAGGAACACGCCGAGATAGTAAGGCTCGCCTTTCTTCAATGGGTGCAGAGGCAACACGTGTGAAATATTGCGGTTAGTCACGAAGTTTGCTATCTTTCCATCGCTGTCGCAGGTGATGTCTTGCAGTGTGGCATTGCGTGTGGGACGTTCGTCCAGCCGCTGAATCGGTAAGATAGGGAAGAGCTGATCGATGGCCCAACTGTCGGGAAGCGACTGGAATAGAGAGAAATTACAGAAGTATTTATCGGCCAACAGCTTGTCAAGATTCCTCAACTCATCAGGGACATGCTTCATTGACTTGGACAACATGTTGATTTCCCGACACACACTCCAGTACATGCTTTCTATCTCTGCGCGCGTTTGTAGGTCGACAATGCCCAGTGCGAACAAGTCGAGTGACTCTTCGCGTATTTGCTCTGCATCGTGCCAATCTTCCAACATCGAGCGTGGATTGAGGTTATCCCATATCTCATACAGGTCTTTTACCAGCTGGTGTTCTTCTTCGGTTGGCTCAAATTCATCAGGCATGGACGGTAGACTGGCTGTTTCCAGCACGTCAATGACCAACACCGAGTGGTGCGCTGTCAATGACCGGCCGCTCTCTGTGATGAGGTTTGGATGTGGTACGCCATTCTTGTTGGCCGCATCGATGAAGGTGTAGATACAGTCGTTGACATACTCTTGGATGGAGTAATTCACCGAACTTTCGCTGCTCGACGAACGCGTTCCGTCATAATCTACGCCCAGTCCGCCCCCACAGTCCACGAAATCAACGTTGTACCCCATCTTATGTAGGTTGATGTAGTATTGCGCAGCCTCGCGAAGTGCCGTCTGTATGCGGCGAATTTTGGTGATTTGAGAACCGATGTGGAAGTGGATAAGATGCAGACAGTCTTTGAGTCCTTTTTCCTCCAGCATCTTCAAGGCCAGCAGAAGTTCAGATGAATTCAGGCCAAACTTCGAGGCATCGCCGCCGCTGTCTGCCCATTTACCCGAACCGGATGATGCCAACTTGATTCTAATACCAATGTTGGGTCGTACGCCAATCTTCTTCGCTGCCTTGGCGATGATGTCCAGTTCGTTCAGTTTCTCAATGACAATAAAGATGCGTTTGCCCATCTTTTGCGCCAAAAGTGCCAGCTCTATGTAACTCTGGTCTTTGTATCCGTTGCAAATAATGAGCGAGTCGCTCTGGCATTGCACGGCAATCACCGCATGAAGTTCAGGCTTGCTGCCCGCTTCCAGACCCAGGTTGAACTTCTGTCCGTGTGAGATAATCTCTTCTACCACGGGCTGCATTTGGTTCACCTTGATTGGGTAGATGATGAAGTTCTCGGCTTTGTAATCGTATTCTTTTGCAGCTTGCGCAAAGCAGCTGGCCGTTTTCTCGATGCGGTTGTCAAGAATGTCGGGGAAACGTAATAGTACAGGCGAACTCACGTCGCGCAAAGCCAGCTCGTCCATCACGTCTCGCAGGTCTATTTCGGTATTGTCCTTGCACGGCATCACATAGGCATTGCCTTTTTCGTTGATGCCAAAATAAGAAACACCCCATCCATTGATGTTGTACAACTCTTTTGAATCTTCAATCGTCCACTTCTTCATTGTTGTTTTACGAAACTGTTTTTTATAGATTTAATAATACTTTTAATTGGTCTACGGTTGCTTGTATCTTGCCGTAAGAGTCCATCAAACAGACGTCCAGCGTATGCTTTGCCTGCGTATAAAAGGGCTCGCGCTCTTTGAGTTGCGTGCGGATAAAGGCTTTCACTTCATCCGGTGTCTTGTCCAGCAGCAGAGGTCTAACCGTCCTGCCCATCTTCAAATGGCCGTAAAGCACCTCGGGCGAGGCTTTCAGAAACACGGTTTCGCCCTGCCGGTTCATATAGTCGATGTTGTCAAAGAAGCACGGCGTGCCACCTCCGCAACTCAGAATGACGTGTTCAAACTCAGCCACTTCGTGCAGCATGCGGTACTCTATCTGTCTGAACCCCTCTTCGCCTCGCTCCTCAAAGAGCTGTTTGATGGTTTTTCTCATCCTACTTTCGATGTACCAGTCAAGATCATAAAACGGCATGTCAAGGGCTTTAGACAAGGCTTTTCCAAGCGTTGTCTTGCCCGATCCCATGTATCCCATGATGATGATGCGGTCCATGCTTGGGGTGAGTTGATTATTTCTTGCTCTTGGCCGTCTTCTTCGCCGGTGCCGCATGCACGATGTCCATGCACTCTTCGTATGTCAAGTCGGCTGCCTTGCTATGCATGGCCTTGGGCAAGCGATAGTTCTTGCCGTCATAGGCGATGTAAGGGCCGTAACGACCATTCAGCACTTCCAGTTTTGCGTCTTGTTCAAACGACTTGATGTGCCTTTCTTTCTCCTGCTTCCGCTTCTGTTCTATTAGTTGGATGGCAGTTTCCAAAGTCACCTTTAGCGGGTTTTCTTCTTTGGGCAGTGACACATATTTCTTCTGATGAAGAACGTAGGGTCCGAAGCGTCCAGCCCCAATCACCACATCAGTACCTTCAAACAGGCCCACGGTACGCGGCAGTTTGAACAATTCGAGCGCGTCTTCCAAGGTCATCTCCTCCATGCTTTTGTCCGCAGGGAGTTGTGAGAATCGGGGTTTCTCGTCATCATCGGCCGTACCGATTTGTACCACTGGTCCGTATCTGCCTATCTTTACGAACACCGGTTTGCCACTCTTGGGATCGATACCCAGCTCACGTTCGCCAGCCTTGTGCTCGCTTCGTGCGTTCATCACCTTTTCTACAGTGGGCTTGAAGCTCTTGTCAAAGCTCTTCATCATCTTGTTCCACTCGGTGTTTCCCTCAGCAATGCTGTCGAATTTCTCTTCCACATTTGCGGTGAAGTTGTAGTCCATGATACTGGGGAAGTTCTCCATCAGGAAGTCGTTCACCACCATTCCGATGTCCGTAGGCAACAATTTTCCTTTTTCGTTGCCCACCACTTCTTTCTTAGTCTTGGACGTTATCTTGCCGCCCTTCAGCGAATCGATGGTGTATGCCCTATCAGTACCCTTCTTATCGCCCTTCTGCACATATTCTCTTTGCTGTATGGTGCTGATAGTGGGCGCGTAGGTAGAGGGTCGACCGATGCCCAATTCTTCCAGTTTCTTCACCAAACTGGCTTCCGTGTAGCGTATCGGACTTTGTGAATAGCGTTCGGTTGAGGTAATTTCACGACGTTCCAACAGGTCGCCTTCCTTCAAGGCTGGCAGCGAGTGGGTATAGTCATCCTGGTTGTTCTCATCCTCATCGTTCGACTCATGATAAGCCTTGATAAAACCTTCGAACGTGATGATTTCGACATTGGCTGTAAACTGTTCTTTCACACCGCTTACGTCAATGGTTACGGTTGTCTTCTCCAACTGTGCGTCAGCCATCTGACTGGCTACCGTGCGTTTCCAAATCAGGTCGTACAGACGGCGTTCTTGCGACGTTCCCTCTATCTCGTGCTTGCTCATGTACGTTGGGCGAATGGCCTCGTGAGCCTCTTGTGCGCCTTTCGAGTGCGTGTGATACTTGCGTGGTTTGCTGTATTCTGCACCGTATGCCTTCACGATTTCATCCTTACAGGTGTTCACTGCCAGTTGTGAGAGGTTCACGCTGTCGGTACGCATGTAGGTGATTTGTCCGTTCTCATACAGGTGCTGAGCCACCATCATGGTCTGTCCTACCGTAAAACCCAACTTGCGGGCTGCTTCCTGTTGCAGGGTTGAGGTAGTGAAAGGTGGTGCTGGCGTGCGCTTCAGGGGCTTGCGCGTGATGCTGTCCACGGTGAACTTGGCATCCTTACATTGCTCCAGAAAGGCCAGGGCCTCTTCGTGTTTGCTGAACCGTTTGTCCAGTTCGGCCTTCACTTCCGATGCCGATCCGTCTTCGTTGGTGATGACGAAGATGGCGTTGATGCGATAGTAAGGTTCGCTTTCAAAGGCTTGTATCTCGCGTTCGCGCTCTACGATGAGGCGTACGGCCACGCTTTGCACGCGTCCGGCCGACAGGGCTGGTTTCACCTTTCGCCACAACACGGGCGACAAGCGGAAACCCACCAGGCGGTCAAGCACGCGGCGTGCCTGTTGAGCGTTGACCAAATCCATGTTCAAATGACGTGGGTTCTCGATGGCCTCGAGAATAGCTGGCTTGGTAATCTCATGAAAGACAATGCGGTTGGTCTTCTCCTCGTCCAAACCAAGTACCTCGCACAGATGCCATGATATAGCCTCTCCCTCACGGTCCTCATCGGAAGCCAGCCACACCTTCTTGGCCTCTTTGGCCTGCTTCTTCAATTCGTTGACAAGCTTTTTCTTCTCTTCCGGAATCTCGTAATTGGGTTCAAGTGTATCTGGATCAATGCTCAACTCTTTTTTCTTCAGGTCTCTGATGTGTCCGTATGATGACATGACCTTATAGTCTTCGCCTAGAAATTTCTCAATAGTCTTCGCCTTTGCGGGGCTCTCTACGATAACTAAATTTTTCTGCATTGTTTCTTTGTGAATCTTATAATTTGCGGCAAAAGTAAACAAAAGTTTCTTTATACCTTTTATATATAGGCAATTTTACTTTGTTTTTTAAGTTTTTAAGATGATTTTGTGAAATTTAAGCGAGGAAAATAACTCTTCTTAGGAGTGTGATTCATCATGTTCTGCGATGTAAAATGTTGGTTATTTTTATCAAAAAAGGCCCCAAAAACGACCCCTTAAAACTTTGATTCTAGAAAAAATCAATAGGCTTGTGGGATGAAAATACGGCTCATTTTGGTAGGATGACAAGCCTTTTTCGCTATAAAAGCAATGTGATTCATCGAAAACAGGCATCACTTTGGTGCCTAATAAGCATGGTGTTGCACCGCAAAAGCATGCCTATTGACCACCAAAAGCAATGCTTTTGCCGAGTGAAGGCGTAAAAGGTGGAATTAAAATTGCAAGGTAAAAGTGCAATATGTTGTGTAACAAATAGTTGTGGAGTAGTGTCCATGCTTCGCGTATTTGCACGCAGGCAGGTGATGGTTTGCAAATATGCCCAGCATGATGAGGCCTCTTGTCAAGAAAATTCACTCACAGGGGTGGGCATGATGGATAGTCTGCCCAAGCATAACCCTGTAAAAAACTATCTGGGTAGGCTGACAATCTCAATTATTTGCTATATCTTTGCAGCATTGAAAGACCATTATTTTGAAAAATATGAAAAAGACTTTCCATCATATTCTTTTCATGACAGCCATCACCTGCGGTGCTTTGTGTGCTGTTTCGTGTACGCAGAAGAAATTCAATGTTAACGGTACCATTGCGAATGCCAAGGATTCCACCTTGTATTTCGAGAACATGGGACTGAACGGACCGGAGGTGCTCGACTCTGTTCGGTTGGGTGAAGACGGCTCGTTCGCATTCAGTGAGAAAGCAACTGATGCGCCGGAGTTTTACCGCCTGCGCGTGGCAGGGCAAATCATCAACGTGTCGATTGACTCTACCGAGACGGTCAACGTCAAGGCTCAATACCCTAATATGGCTTCACAATACGAGGTGACGGGGTCGGAGAACTGCTCGAAAATTAAGGAACTCACGCTGATGCAGATGGCATTGCAACAGCAAATTCAGGATATTGCCCAGAATTTGAACTTAAACTCGCAGACCATCAACGACAGTTTGCAGAAAGTAGTGGAAGCCTATAAGGACAAGGTGAAGATGAACTACATCTACAAGGAGCCGATGAAGGCATCTTCTTATTTCGCTCTTTTCCAGACCATCAACGTTGGGAACGGCAGTTTGCTGATTTTTAATCCACGCGCGAGTGCCGAAGACGTGAAGGTTTACGCCGCCGTGGCCACCAGTTGGGACACTTACTACCCAAAGGCTGAGCGCGGAGCCAACCTGCATAACATTGCCATCGAGGGCATGAAGGACGTGAGAATCATCCAAAACAACCAACGTAAGATGCTGCAAGCCAGTGAGGTTGCTACGTCCGGACTCATTGATATTGCACTGACCGACCATCGTGGGGTGCTTCGCAAGCTGACCGACTTGAAGGGAAAGGTGGTGATGCTCGACTTTCATATCTTCGCTTCCAAGCAATCAACAGAGCGCATCATGGCCCTTCGTGAACTGTACAACAAGTATCACGACCGCGGATTCGAGATTTATCAAGTGTCGTTGGACCCCGATGAACACTTTTGGAAGACCAAGACAGAGGCGTTGCCTTGGATAAATGTCCATGCCAACGCTGATGAGCAGAATGCCATTCTTGTCAACTATAACGTGCAGAATATTCCCACTTATTTCATCATTGACAAGAACAACACTTTGCAGAAGCGAGATGTGCAAATCAAAGATTTAGATGCTGAGATACGCTCTTGGCTCTAAAAGACGAAAAGAGGGTGACGGTAATTCATGATCCGTCACCCTCTTTTCGTGAAGATGTTGCTGGTGTAAACCGTCAAACCGGTGCGTAGCGGGACGGTTTCTGTGTTAGAAACTGCGCAACCATGCCTGCAATTCGAGCCGCATCTCCACGTGATAGCGGAACGAACTGTTGTATCCAAAGCCATGATCGCCCGAAGGATAGACGTGTAACGATGCCGGTACGTCGTGCCGATACAACTCCAAGTAATAGTTAACGCCATTGGCAGGCAGTACCACGGTATCGTCATCAGACAAGAGGATGAAGGCTCTGGGCGACACACGGCTCACCTGCAGGTCGGTACTGTACTCGCGTTCTGTGCTCTTACTCGGATTCTTGCCCAGCAAGTTGTCGTGCGAACCCTTGTGTGTATAGCCTGGCATCATGGTAATTACGGGATAAAACAGTATTTGGAAATTGGCCTTTGCGTCGCCTTTGCTTTTGGTAGCCACGGTGGAGGCAAGGTGTCCTCCGGCTGAGAACCCCATGATACCGATGTCATTACGATTGAGGTGCCATGCCTGTGCGTTCTTTCGCACCAGCCGCATCGCCTGTTCGGCATCGCTCAGCGGAGCTTCTTTCACGCCATGTGGCATGCGATATTTCAGTACGATGGCAGCAATGCCCATGTCATTGAAGAACGATGCCCAGTTGGTTCCTTCGTTTTCCCAAGCCAAGTGGGCATATCCGCCGCCCGGACAGATAACAACAGCCCGTCCTGTGGCGCGTTTGGCAGCGGGCAGAAACACGCGCACCTTCGCCGTATCGGTAGCAACACCAGTGGGATGTGGGGTTCGCCCATTCCATAAATTCACGTCGAATACCTGCTGAGCGCTCGCATAAGTCGCTGCAATGAATAAACTAAGAGTTAAGAGGAGTTTTCTTGTTTTCATCTAAATGTTGTTATTAAGGGAACGCAATGTTGTTCCCAATCGTTGTATGCAAAGATACGATTTGTCAATGTTTTGTGCAAATGTATCTTTGATTTTCAGGTTTTTTCAAGAGTAGGAACAAGGGGAGAAAGTGTCATTTGACAGCGAATCGTTGCCGGTTAACGCGTTCAAAGTCTTGTAGTGTGGTAAAATGCTATCGGTGCAGGGATGACAATACGAAGATTTTTTATAACTTTGTGGCATTCTATGAATTGAACGCTGTTCGAATGAAGAAAGTACTGAATGAGGTAGGATATGTTTTGGTTTACGGCATCTGGTATCTGTTGTCATTGCTGCCCATGCGTTTGCTCTACGTATTGTCCGACCTGTTGTATCTCATCATGGCTTACATCTTGAGATACAGACATCGCGTAATCTGGACAAACCTGTCCAGCAGCTTTCCTGAAAAGAGCCACGAGGAACTGGTGAAGATAGAGAAAGACTTCTATCATTGGTTTTGCGACTACCTTGTTGAAACCATCAAACTGATGACCATGAGCAAGAAGCAACTCATGAGAAGAATGCAGTTTACAGGGATAGGAAAACTGAATGAAGTGTTAGCGCAGGGGCAGTCGTGTGCTATATATTTAGGTCATTATTGCAATTGGGAGTGGATTTCGTCGCTGCCTTTGTGGTTGACCGGGCAGACACAGTGTTGCCAATTGTATCATCCTCTGGAAAACAAATGCTTTGATTATTTGTTTAGATATGTCCGCGAGCGGCAAAATGCGTTGTGCATACCCATGCAAGAGTCGTTGCGGAAGATACTTTCCTATGAGCAGCAGCACCAAACGGTGGTGGTGGGGTATATTGCTGATCAGGTTCCACTGTGGCACAACATCCACCATTGGGTTGATTTCTTGCATCATGACACACCCGTTTTAACGGGGGCGGAGCGCATTGTAAAGAAAACCAATCAAGTATGTTTCTACGGAGACATGAGGCGTGTCAACCGAGGATATTATCAATGTGAAATGAGAATGATGACAGAAAATCCAAGACACTGTGGAGAATGGGAAATTACAAACCTATATTTCAAGTTGCTTGAAGAAACCATACAGCGCCAACCTGCCCTATGGCTGTGGAGTCATAACCGTTGGAAACGAACCAGAGCGGAATATAATTCGAGATTTCCTGAACAGGCCTCAAAGAACAAGAACGCCTCTTCTTCACAGGAAGTTGTAAAGTTAAAAGTGTAAATTGTCTTTTTGCTTATGAAAAATACCAACAACATCATTACTGTCGGCTTTGATGCCAAGCGCATAGTGAGTAACCCGACGGGACTGGGAAATTATGGTAGGACGCTTGTGAATGCGCTGTTGGCAGAAGAGGCGCATCTCATGCTAAGGCTTTATGCGCCAGACAAAGGTAATGACGATTTGCGCGGCCAAGTGAGGGATGCCAGAAATATTTGTTTTTGTTATCCTAGTCATCATTCTTTCCGAATTCAAAGGGATTGGTGGAGACATCATGGCATGGTGCGGCAATTGGTGAAAGATGGGGTTGAGGTTTATCATGGACTGTCGGGTGAGCTGCCTGTAGGTATTCAAGCTAGTGGGGTGAAGAGTGTTGCAACGGTACATGATCTTATTTTTCTTCGCCATCCAGAATATTATAGCGGGATAGATGCATGGTTGTACAAGCGCAAATTCCTGTCTACTTGTCAAGAGGCCGATGTCATCATTGCTATCAGCGAACGTACAAAGCAAGATATTTTAGCTTTTTCTCACTATCCGGAAGATCAAATAAAGGTAATATACCAGGGCTGTGATACAAACTTTAAGGCTGTTGCCGACAGTGAGGAGAAACGGAGGGTGCGCGCTACTCACCGCCTGCCGAGACGCTTCATACTATATGTTGGTACGATGGAGGAGCGCAAAAACTTGCTGTTGGCCGTCAAGGCATTGCGACAATTGCCGCAAGAAATATCTCTCGTGGCCGTAGGCAAGGCGACCTCTTATGTGCAAAAGGTGCGCAAATATATTTCTGAAAACGGTCTTCAACAGCGTGTTCGTATCCTTCACAGTGTGAATAACGATGATTTACCTGCCATTTATCAGCAGGCAGAATGCTTTGTTTATCCCTCGCGTTACGAGGGTTTTGGCATTCCCGTCGTCGAAGCCATACAAAGTGGTCTGCCTGTCGTGGCGTGTACAGGCTCTTGTTTGGAAGAAGCAGGAGGACCAGACTGCATTTACGTGCATCCCGATGACCATCAATCTTTGGCACAAGCCATAGCGTCGGTGTTGCAAGGTGCGGTGGGCAGAACGGAAAGGATAAACAGAAGCAAGCTGTATGTCAAGCGGTTTGAAAACCTGGATGTGGCAGCCCAGGTAGCAAACGTTTACCACATGTTGTTGCGAAAAAGCAGATAACATGGGTCGTCAGTCTTTACTTAGCAGCATCAATATATGAACAGGAATGATATCAAGGTAAGCATGCTCGTCTCAACCTACAACTGGAAAGAGGCGCTAGAACTGTGTTTGCGCAGCATTTTCGCACAAACAGTGTTACCGTTCGAAATAGTTATCGCTGATGATGGGTCGCGGGAAGATACGCGTTCGTTGATACAGAGATTGCGAGATGAGAGCCCTGTACCCCTTAAGCATGTATGGCAAAAAGACAAAGGATTTCGCAAAACAAAAATATTAAATAAGGCCATTGTTGTCATGACAGGCGATTATATCTTGCAAATAGATGGTGATGTGATTTTGTCTCCTCATTTTGTGAGTGATCATTTAGATATTTGTGAATCTAATTGTTTCGTGTGTGGGTCGAGAGTAAAGTTGAGCGAACAGGTGTCTCATCGTATTTTGTCTGCCAAACAAATCCGTCTGCATTGGTGGAATATTTCATTTGGATACATGGCCAACAGCAGTCGTTCGCATTGTTTACGTCACTTGTTGGCTGATAGATACGACAGGAACATTGCTCATGCTCGTGGATGCAATATGGCTTATTGGCGAGATGACCTTGTAAGGGTGAATGGTTTTAATGAGGACTTTATCGAGTGGGGGTACGAAGACAGCGAATTAGCATACCGTCTGCATTTTTCCGGAGTAAGAAAACGAACGCTGAAAATGGGTGGAGTGGTGTATCATTTGTTTCATCCAGAAGCGTCTCGCCAAAATGAACGCAGTAATTTTGCGGAATTGTCACATGTGAAAGAGAGGCTAATGGCATGGTGTGAAAATGGATTGGATCAATATAAAAAGTCATGATTAATGTTTTTCGTTGGGTAAACCATCTATTTGGCTGCAAAAAGAATGCGAAGTGGAAATATTATTTTGTGTCCTATATTCAAGTGTCCATGCCCCATTTTATTCTAAAGTATTTGTGGCAGCGGGATAAGAAAGTTTTGCTTGACCGTGCGGACCAAGATTATATTTGGAATAGGGTGAACTATTATAACCGTTTGGCGATAGAAACTCCTATCGATAAAACTGTGTTTCGCGAGAATTCCACTATGCTTGGAACGCAAAAAATAAAACACCCGAAAGTGTATTATCTAGACTCTTATCGTTATGCCAAAGCCTTTTCTCCCTACTATCGGTGGATAATATTGCCAGGTGATGTTACATATGTCCCTAAACTTCCGTCAATAGTCAAGAGCAGGCCCATTGTGAAAGGTAATCAAAATGCAGTGTTGATGAAGCTCGACCGTGTGCGCCATTTCCTTTTTATACAGGACAAGAAAGCCTTTCAGGATAAAAAAAACATGGCGATATTCCGCGGAGAAATCGGTCAGAAAGAAGGAAACGACTTAAAACAAAATCGTCTTGAGTTCATGCAAAAGTACTTTCAGCACCCCTTAATTGATGCGGGAGTGGTAGATGAGCAGTTTGAAGAGTGGCACACCCCTAAGCTTTCCATTGCCGAACATTTGAATTATAAGTTCATCATGGCGTTGGAGGGGAACGACGTGGCAAGCAATTTGAAGTGGATCATGTCCTCAAATTCGATAGCAGTAATGCCCCCTCCTACTTGCGAATCATGGTTTATGGAAGGTAAACTGATACCAAATTATCACTATATTGCCATAAAAACCGACTTTTCGGACCTTCCTCAACAACTTCGTTATTATATCAATCATCCCGAAGATGCAGAAGCTATCGTTGAGCATGCACACCAATTCGTAGCACAATTCAAGGATAAACGGCGTGAACGCATGGTGTCCTTATTGGTTTTGCAGAAGTATTTGAATATCGTTAATGATGCTCATTAGCGATGCAAGTATAGATACAATCTTCTTGTTGAGCGATATATCCTTCGCACAATTCGGCTGGGGTAAGTATTGTGGAGCAGGAAATACAGCAATCGGGTTGTCAAGAAGCGTGGGTGATAATCAAGCTTTTGTTCTATTAGCGATACTTGATGTTTTGATAAATCACAATCATAACAGTCAACGTATATAGACAGCATTGCCAAATTTATTGCTTTTACATAAGCGTCGTCAGCATTCTCCTTACTGAAGAAAAACTCAACGACCCTCATGGCCCGTATAAACGAGAATAGTGACTCTAACGAAATGGACGCGCAGTAAGAGCCGGGGCGCTCTCTGCGATAGTAATATACAACCTCGTTTAAAAGAGTCCTGCGCCCCACAAGCAGTAAACAAGGTATCACAGAGTAATCCTCACCGAAGCCGATGCCCTCTGAAAAGAGAATGTGATGGTCTGTAAACAGGGACTTTCTAAACAGTTTTCCCCAAACTCCAAAATCCTTAGTCTTTCTCAGCAATATGGATAAGATGCGGCATTTCAGGTTTCTGTTGTCAGGATAAATCATTCGCAGCTGATTTTGTGCCGTAAAACAGTGGCCACATTCTACGATGTCAGCGTCGGTCTCCATTTGTTTTCTTGCCATTTTCTCAATGGCGTCGCAACCATATAGGTAATCATCGCTATCTACAAAAGCGACAAAATCCCCTGTTGCCGCATCTATTCCTGTTTGACGAACGGCGGCAAGCCCCCTGTTCTTAGTGTGCCTAATCAGTTTGGTCTTGGAACTGACGGCAGGATACCTGCTCACGCATTGTCGCAAGATGTCAATACTTTTGTCGGGGCTGCAATCGTCTACAAAGATAAACTCAATGTCCTGGTATGTCTGCGTGAATAAGCTTTCAGCACATTCCTTGATGTAATTCTCTACTTTATAAATAGGTACTAAAACTGATATTTTCATTGATTGATAAAAATAGATAAGTAATATCAAACAAAAGCCATAATCATCTTGATTAACGCAAGGTAGATATATAGGTGATTTTTTTTACAAAGGTATTATTTTTTTTATGATAATTTAGTTCCTCTCTGTATTTATTTAATTATTTTTGTAGCATTGATATGTATTCACAAAACTCAAAGATATATTATATGCTACAATTTAAATGCAGGGCATTCTTAGCCAAACCTTTCTTTCACGACAAGCGAACCTTGTTGTGGCTGTGGACACTTTTGCCCATTATCGCCACTGTTTTCAAGTTGCATCGCAACAACAATTATCTGATATTCCGTGGCGTTTTCTGGCATACAGTGAACCAAACATCGCTGTATGGGGCGTACCCCAACGAATATTTTGATGTAAATCATTATGGACCTTTATTCGCTTTGGTCGTTGCTCCCTTTGCTGTAATGCCCGTATGGTTAGGTATGTTGTTTTGGAATGTAGTACTCTCGCTCTGCTTGTATGTTGCCATTAGTAGGTCGCAACTGAAGTACAAACAGCAAATCTTTATTTATTGGTTTTGTGCAGAGACGTTGCTAACGTCCTTGTTCATGCAGCAATTCAACATTGCCATTGCTGCCATTATCATTGCTTCGTACTTCTTGATAGAGCGAGAGCGTGACTTTTGGGCGGCATTCCTCATAGTGTTAGGTACATTTGTCAAGCTATATGGGGTGGTGGGACTGGCTTTTTTCTTCTTCTCCAAGCATAAAGGACGGTTCGTTTTATCGTTGTTATTGTGGGCTGTTGTGCTGTTCGTTGCGCCTATGCTGATAAGCAATGCCGACTATGTGATAGGGCAATATCACGAATGGTATGTTACCTTGTTGGAAAAGAATGGAGAAAACCTCCAATCTATTGCCCAAAATATCTCCTTATTGGGCATGGTTCGTCGCATTACAGGCAATCTTTTATATTCCGATTTGTGGCTCATCGCTCCAGCGTTGGTATTGTTTTTCATCCCTTACTTTCGCTTTTCGCAATACAGAAATGCAATGTTTCGCCAAACCTACCTTGCATCGGTGTTGCTGTTCGTCGTACTTTTCAGCACAGGCAGTGAGAGTAGTTCGTACATTATTGCCATTAGTGGGGCTTGTATATGGTATCTGTCTGCTCCGTGGCAACGCAATCGTTGGGATGTAGTCTTCATGGTGCTGGTGTTAATGATATCAGGATTTGGCTCGTCCGACCTCTATCCTCGTTGTATACGGCACGACTTGATACAAGTATATTCGTTAAAAGCCCTACCATGCACCTTGGTTTGGCTGAAACTATGCTATGAAATGATGTTCAAGAATTATGCTTCCGCTGATGTAGGTACACAAAGTGAAGCATCAAGAAGTTGATGGGGACAGCCACAATCATCACCAATATGGGCGAAAGCCATTTGCTCACGTCCAACCAAAGAAAGACATTCAGCAAGCCAATCTCCATAAGATAGTTGACAATATGACTCCCCACAAAGCCCGCAGCATTGGACTTTGTGGGCTTTTTGTGGAAGGTAAAATAAGTAGTGAGTACATAGTTGCATACCAATCCTACCCCATAGCCTGCCGTGTAGGAAACATTCGCATTGGTAAACATCAAGAACAGGCAATAAATGCCATAATGAATCAGCGAACAGACCGTACCTACTAACCCAAAGCGAACGATGCGTCCTGCATCTTTTCGCAGTTTGGGGTGTCTTTCTCCGTATGCTTTGAAGCTATTCTTCATCCGCTCCAACAATTTTGGTTACATGGTATAGCGGTCTGTTTTTTACTTCGGTATAAATCTTTCCGATATAAACGCCCACAATACCTATTGACAGCAAGATGAATCCTCCTACGAGCCAAATGCTCATCATGATTGATGCCCAACCCGGATAGGCTGTTCCCACGACCAGTGCATGAATAACATAGATGCCAATGCCGATGCTTAGAAAGATGAAAAGCAAACCAGCATACAGTATGAAATATATGGGATGTACGGTAAACGAGGTGATGCCATCGAGTGCCAAGCTTAGCATTTTGCGCAGTGTGTATTTGGATTTACCTGCCTGTCGCTCGCTGATGGGGTCATCGACACATGCCGATGGCAATCCCAGCATAGGTATCAATCCGCGCAAATACAAATTGCGTTCCTGATATGTGGATAGGATATCAAGTGCAAGGCGACTCATTAAGCGAAAATCTGCATGATTGAACACACTTTTCACGCCCAGTTTGTTCTGCAATCGGTAAAAGGCGGTAGCACTCAGTCGTTTCAATAGTGGGTCTGCCTGTCGTGAAGTCTTCACGCCATACACCACTTCGCAATTATTGTGAGTGTACTCGTGAATCATCAGTGGAATGGCATTCAGGTCGTCTTGCAAGTCGGCATCAATCGTAATGACCGCATCTGCCCATGTTCGAGCCGTCATCATGCCAGCCATCATGGCGTTTTGATGTCCCACGTTGCTTGCCAAGTTGATGCCTCTCACAAACTTGTTGGTTTGTTGCAACTTGCAAATAAGCTCCCAAGTACGGTCTTTGCTGCCGTCGTTGACAAATACCATCATGCTATCTGCACTGATGTGTCCCTGTTGTATGAGGTCGTTAAAAAGGGTTGTCAATCGGGCTACCGAGTTTTCCAGCACCTCTTCTTCGTTATAGCAGGGGGATATGGTGGCTAATCTCATCATGCTTTGTTCAATTTACTTTTTGCAAATTCGGTAAAGGTAACAAACACTTCCTCTTCTTTTTTCAGCATCTTGATGAGGTTGCTCAATCGTTGAACCATTTTGTCGCCACTATTTTTGCGGATGATATACGGCATCTTGTATTCACGGTGTGCGTTGAGGTCGTAGAATTCCCATGGATGAAAATAGGTTACAAAATAGCCATCGAGTCGCAGTACTCGTCTTGTCATCCAGTGATAGAGCCGTTGTGGTAAGAGATGTAACGACAGCCAAAACAGCGGAAAGCGTACCCAAGGCGTTACCGATGCTGGTATCTGCATCACTTCTCCGCGCATAAACCATGTGCGAGGCGTTGTGAGGTGCATGTATCTGCCAGGAATAAAGGCAGGATTTAGGGAAGAGTTGTACAGATAGCCCGCCTTTTCAATGTCCTTGTCTGACACGGGAAACATCCTTGGTTGTCGATAGCCATGCACCTGTGTACCTGCCACGCTTTCAACGATGCGTTTGGATTCAAACACGTCTGTAGGTTTAGGTTGCCAATGATCCACACCATGACAAGCCACCTCGTGCCCCTCTTGCATAATGCGCCTAATGGTTTGAGGCGACTGTTCGGCAAAGTTTGCCGTACAAAAGAAGGTAGCGTGTACTCCATTTTGTTGTAAGCAGTCTAATATCTTGTTTGTGCCTTCAACAGAAATACGCATCCCTTCTTCTAACGAGATGTTCACACCGTGTTCTTTGGGTACATCAAATTCTTCGGTGTCGAAACTCAATAATATCATGACATTGCCTTTTCGTATAGTATTTGCAAAAGTAACAAATTATTTATTTCTTTTGAGCAAACCGTCTGGTTATTTGTCTTAAAATCTCCAACGCAACTGCATCTCCAGGTCGGTTTGCGAACTTTGGTTGATTTGTTGGTACGAACTGCCAATCTTGTCACGGTCAAAGTAGTGCGTGGTGCCCAGCTTCGCCATGAACATGAGTTTGCTGTTGGCATCCCACCGCATGTTGATGGCGTAACGCATGCCCTCTCCAGAGAACATGGGGAAGGCGAACGTGTAGAGCAAACCACGTTCGTAACAGTAAATTCGACTGTTAAAATCGTCGGTATTGAAATATCCTATATTGGCAAACGCGCGCAAACGTCCCCGCCGATAGCCCATGGTTTCAGCAATCATGTAGCCAAAGCTCTTGGTTAACAAGTCGTGATAGGACAGGTCGCCTTGCGTCTTGAACAGCCAATGTTCGTCGTCAAACGCCACTGATAGACGTCCCTGATGGATGCGTTCGGGCAACAAGGCTGATTTCTCCGCATTATCTTTCTCCCTAAGTCGCAGTCGGTAGCGCCCTTGTAGCTGCCACTTGCGTCGCTGGTAGTTGCCCATTAGCAGACAGTCCCATGCTGAACTGGCCTTGCTCACTTGGTATCTGGCCCAAGGAAAATAGGCATAATCGACGTAGGCCATCAACGATAGATGGCGAGAGGCATGCCAGTTGGTACCCAGATAGATGCCGCTTTCATTCTGTGCTTTCCCTCCTTCGCTGAAACTTTGGCTGAACAACGAGTGATATTTGTAGGAGTAGAAACGCTGAACGGCCATCACCGACCACGTTGATGTGCACTGATAACTCAAGTAGTGTACCGTGGCCAGGGCTTGACAATCGCCTGTGGCGGTCTCACCTTGTATGGATAATTTACGACTGACGTAACCATAATCCACGCTGGCATTCCAAAACGACTTTCCCGAGGCATTGTATTGACGATACAACTGTTCCGTTTTCGGTCGCAATGGGCGGTCGAGTGACGTGTGAAAAGCCGTCATTCCCACATGAAAACCATTTTTGAAATACTGTGCATGACCACCGACCACCAGCTCGGCTGTGTTGTGCTTGCGAGCCATTTCGTGTTCTGTGCGATGGTAACCCGTTTTCACAATCGTGGCAATGGCTGTGCTGTCGTCATTTCTCAACGTGCCGTCTATCTTGCGATAGGATGCGAATGCCGTCAAATCCAGGCCGCGCACGACGCTCACTGTGGCTGCAACTCCCTGCATGTAGTTGGCTTCCGAGCGTGACGACTGCGCCCGAATGGTGTTGGTGTTGTTGCCCAAAGCAGATAATGTAGCCAACTTTCCGAATCCAAAGTCACGGTTCATGCTGACACCCAGACCGAACTTCAGCCGATAACGACCAATCACCATCGATTTCAGCCGTCCCCAGTTTTTCAGCTGGAGATAGTAGGAATAGTAGTCGTAACCCCACTTGTTGCGACCCGCAAACCACGGTTCGCCCGCATCTTGCGACCCCACGAGACCCGCATTGACATACTGTCCGTACTTGAAGTTGTATCGCCACCAATGTTTGTAGGGATAACCCAGGTAGCCTTTCTCGTCACCTTGACGTTTGTAAAACGGCACTTTTCCCGTGAATAAAAGTTCATGACGGCCATACTTCATGACATCGCTCGCGGAAGGGAAAGCCTTTGGCTGTTCTGTTCCAAGGGTGACGAAGAAGGATAGCAATTTCCTACGCGTCGCGTCGAGCGACTCAATCATCGACAATTCGCCCCAACTGCGTAGCGGTGCATAGCGATCCAGATACTCCACCAGCTCTTCTATCTGCTGCGGTGTCAAGAAAGGCAGCTGTTCCAGATCCTCCCTCTTTGCCTCATTCAGGTTCAAAGGGTGTTCGGCCAGCTCGCTCAACACCTCATAAGCGGCCTCCCAGGAACCCGATTCTATGCCGTCGATGTCGGTCAACTGCTCATAATAGGTTTCCCAAGACAGCTTGTTCTGCGCCAAGGTGAAGCCGCCAAACAGCAGAAGAAACATGCACAAGAAGGTCTTTTTCATGTATTGTTAAGAATAGATGCGGTGGTGATTTCCCAGCATCAGCCGCATCGGTTGTCTGCCTGAGTGAACAATAAAGCCCAAAGTCAATCGCATCCTTTGTGGCATACAATTGGCTTCGGGCTTTTTTGATATTCCGTTATATGGAAAGCAGAAAGGTTATTTCACTTCCCAGATATCATTTGTCTCCAATAATTCGGCAAAGTTATGATAGTGTTTCTTTGCTGTTACTTCCTCAATCTGCTTGTTCACCATCTCATCATACGTTGGTGCTTCCACGTCACGGATGACACCGAGGGCCACAGGAAAACCATGTTCGTTGTCCATCATGGCCAGTTTGAGGTGTAAAGTGTCGTCTTGCGCATGCGCATCGTGCACCAAGATGTCCTTCTCAGTCACGCCATTCTCGCCCAACTTCACTACTTTCAGACCGAAACCATCTTGCACGAGGCCATATTCATTATTCTCTCCAAACAACAATGGTTTGCCATGCTCTACATAGATGGCATGCTGTTTCCGACCGTCTCTGGTGTATATAGGCTCGTAAGCACCGTTATTGAAGATCACGCAGTTTTGCAAAATCTCGCATAGCGATGCACCTTTGTGCTTGTAAGCAGCTTGAAGAATCTCAATAGTATGCGGCGTATCGTTGGCAACCGCACGCGCAAAGAACCTTCCGCGGGCACCAAAGCATAGCTCTGCTGGCTGAAATGGATCTTCCACCGTACCGTAGGGGGACGATTTAGACACGAATCCTCGGGGTGAGGTAGGTGAATATTGTCCCTTTGTCAAGCCATAAATGCGGTTGTTGAGCAAAACCATGTTCAGGTTGACATTGCGCCTAATGGCGTGAATAAAATGGTTTCCGCCGATGGCCAATCCATCTCCATCACCACTAATCTGCCACACTGTGAGGTTTGGATTCACGATTTTGGCTCCAGAAGCGATGGCAGCAGCCCGTCCATGGATGGTCTGCATGGCATACGTACTCATGTAATAAGGCAGTCGACTCGAGCATCCGATACCCGAAATCACTGCTATTTCATGTGGCGGAACGCCCATTTCGGCCATCGCCTTGTGCAAATTGGCCAAGAAGAAATGATCTCCACAACCCGGACACCAGCGTGCCAGGCCTTTTTTATATTGATTTGCTGTGACTTGTGTCATTTTCTATCCTCCAATATTTTTGTAAATGCATCTACCAACTTAGCCACTACGAATGGCTGTCCCTTTACTTCGTTATACTGATATGGAACAAATCCGTCGACTTTCGAGCGGAGATAGGTGGCAAACTGTCCCATGTTCTGTTCGGCAACCACCACTTTAGGATAGCGTTTCAGCACCTCAATGGCGTTGGCCGGCAGCGGATTGATGAACTCAAAGTGAGCCAAAGCCACTTTCTTACCTTGCTCCAAGAGCTCTTCCATCGCCGTATACAGGTGTCCATAGGTACCACCGAAGCCCACAATCAGCAACTCGGCACCATCCACATCGCCCGAAACATGTAGGTCGGGAACAGGAATACGAGCCACTTTCTCAGCCCTATTGCGCACCATCTGATGGTGGTTGTCGGGATCATTGGATATTTGTCCAGTGGCCGAGTCTTTCTCCAGTCCGCCTATGATGTGCGCATATCCCTCTTGACCCGGTACAGCCCAATAGCGAGCCATCGTCTTTTCATCGCGCATATATGGCGTGTATTTATCTTTCATCTCTTCCGTAACACGGTGCGGTGTGATGCTTGGCAGATCTTTTACTTCTGGTATGGGCCATGCTCCCGACCCATTAGCAATGTAAGCATCGCTCAAGACCACGACAGGCGTCATGTGTTCCATGGCGATTTTGCAAGCCATGTACGCTGCGTCGAAGCAGTTTACAGGACTGGTAGGTGCAATCACGGGCATGGGTGACTCGCCGTTTCGGCCATAAAGCACCTGCAACAGATCGCCCTGTTCAGTCTTGGTGGGAAGTCCGGTCGATGGGCCACCACGCTGAACGTCAATCAACACCAAGGGTAATTCGTCCATCACGGCCAAATTCATGCCCTCAGACTTTAAGCAAACGCCAGGTCCCGAGGTGGATGTAACGCCCAGTGCGCCTGCGAAAGCAGCACCAATGGCTGTGGCGCAACCCGATATCTCGTCTTCACACTGCATGGTAATCACACCCATTGATTTGTGTTTGGCCAGTTCATGCAAGATGTCTGAAGCCGGTGTGATGGGGTATGAGCCAAGGAACAGCGTCACGCCAGCCTTCTCAGCAGCAGCCATCAGTCCGTAGGCCGTTGCCTTGTTGCCCGTGATATCCATGTATCTGCCTGGCACTTTATGACGTGTTTCGATGCGATAAGTCGATGGTACGCTGGAGTGGGTGTTCTCTCCATAATTGTAACCCGCCTCAACAACTTTCTTATTGGCTTGATATATCTCGGGTTTCTTACTGAACTTCTTTTCCAAGAACTTGTCTACCAACGACAAGTCACGATTGAACAGCCAGCAAACCATGCCCAATGCAAACATGTTGCGACACTTCAAGATAGACTTGTTGTCCATGCCCGAGTCCTTCAGACACTCCTTGACCAGTGTCGTTATAGGGCATTCCACCACACGGTCGGGATCAATACCCAGCTCACCCAAGTAATCCTCGCTGGTAATTTCGGCCTTCTGCAAATCGGCTGCCTTGCAATTGTCAGTGTCAACGATGATGGTCGCCGTAGGCTTGGCAAATTTTAACTGCGTTTTCAAGGCTGCCGCATTCATGGCAACCAACACGTCACACTGGTCACCAGGTGTGTAAACGCGCGATTCACCAATGTGTACTTGATAACCACTGACGCCTGTCAGTGAACCTTGCGGAGCACGAATGTCTGCCGGATAATCAGGAAAGGTAGATATGTCATTACCCACCGTGGCTGAAATAGTAGAGAAGATGTTCCCTGCAAGCTGCATTCCGTCTCCCGAATCACCGGAAAACCGAATGACTACATGTTCGAGTTCTTTAACCCGTAAACCTTCTGATTCCATTTTATTTTGTTTAGATTAGTCAGTATGCAAAGGTGATAAATATTATCGACACAGCAAAATAATTGCAAGAGTTTCTTTCCACCCTGCGAAATTATCGCTACTTTTGTCCAGCAGATGATGAGAAAATTGGTCTATATTGTTCTGCCTTTTATGCTGTTTGCGGGTTTGCAAGCGCATGCGCAGAACAACAATCGCACCCAGCCAACCCCGCCGGAAGAGCGACAGGTTGACATGGACAGTCCCACTTTCGAACCAATGGTGAAAGTGGGAAAGGTGCTGCATGGCAAAGATTCCATTCCTTACATGGAGTTTAACAACGTCTACGTTTACCCCGAGCCAGTGTTCAAGGATGCCCGTCAGCGCGCTGTTTACAACCGATTGGTGCGCAATGTGAAGCTGGTATTGCCCATTGCCAAAGAGGTGAACCGCATTATCATTGAGACTGGCGACTACTTACAGACGCTGCCCAACAAGCAAGCGCGTGACGAACACATGAAATTGGTGGAGAAAGGCATACGCGATGAGTACACGCCTCGTATGAAAAAGCTGAATTACCAGCAAGGAAAGTTGCTCATCAAACTGGTGTATCGCGAGTGCGATTCGTCCTCATATCAGCTCATACAGGCCTTCATGGGACCAATACGAGCTGGCTTCTGGCAGGCTTTTGCCTGGGCCTTCGGTGCCAGTTTGATGAAAAAATATGATGCCGAGGGTGTTGACCGGCTCACCGAACGCGTGGTGTTACAGGTAGAAGCCGGACAACTCTGATGTTTCTTGTGTGGATGGCGGTAAGCAGCTGAATTTCAATACCTTACTACTTCGTTTTCAAAGTCATTGAGTTTGGTGCCCAAAGTCAATGCTTTTCCTTATCAAACTCAATGCTTTTGACGGGCAAAGTCAATGCTTTTAATCAAGCACAAGAATGTTATGGAGTTTGTCAACCGCTATTCTTCGCTAAACAGCACCTGTACCATGGTCTGTCCAACAGCCTTGAGTGTGTTTTTGTCGATATGCTCTATCGTGTCGTGAATGGTGTGCCAGGTGGGGCCGAAGCTGCTTTGAGGACAGTCGGGGTAAAAGGGAATAATGTCGATGGTTGGTATCTTGGCGTGCTCGTTCACAGGAATGTGGTCGTCGGTGATGTAGCCTCCGTCCTGTCTGGGGAAGTAACTACCATAGCCAGCCGCTTCGGCTGCCGCCCAAACCTTCTCCACAATGTTGGGTGCATATTGCTTGGAAGCCAACTCTTGATAGAATTTAGCCCCTTGTCCGCCTACCATATCCAACAATATGCCGTATTCGGGACGATTGTCGTGTGATGCGTTTTTCGCCCAATATTGTGCGCCCAAGGCCCAAGAGTCTTCGTCGCCAGCCTGTTTTTCCCATTGTGGCGTGCCCCAGTCTTCGGCATCAAAGCATACGAAGTCGATGCCATAGGTCAGGGTGGTGTCGTTTTGAAGCAGTCGAGCCAGCTCCAGCATCACGGCAATTCCACTGGCGCCATCGTTGGCAGCCATCACTGGTTTGCGCCAATTGGCACTGTCTGGGTCGTTGTCTGCCCACGGACGACTGTCCCAATGGGCGCAGAGCAAGATGCGTTTGGTTGCTTCTGGTTTGTATTTGGCCATGATGTTGGTGGCATGCAGCGTGGTGCCGTCATAACCTTTCACATCCGTTTTTTGTGTGGTAACATCGCATCCAAACTGTTGGAATTTGCGGATAATCCAATTGGCACATTGCTCGTGCGCCTCGCTGTTCATGGTACGCGGGCCAAAGTCGCATTGTGCTTGGATGTAAGCGTAAGCCGAGTCGGCGTTGAAAGCTGGTCCCACAGGTTGCTGTGCCAAAGCCGTTTCGCCCTCGTTGCCCGTTTCTGACGAGGCTCCTTTCGTGGCTTGCCAGCCCAAAGCCACAGCTGCAGCTAAGACGATACCCATTATTGTCACCATGATGATTTGTTTTTTCTTCATTGGTTTGTTTGCTTGTCGATAAGAACGTGTATGTGTAGGCTGGTTCTATAAATTAGCTTTGTAAGATTTTGAGCTTATTTTTGAGGTCAAAATGTAAGAGAGTGAAGGAGTGTAGCGAGCTACACGACTGAACGAACTTACATTTTGAACCAAAAAGAAGCCAAAAGATAACAAAACGTATTTCATAAAAATTTAATGACTATATACGGTGGTAATTTATAGAACCAGCCTTTAGTTTGTTATTTCACCTTGGCCTCTTGTGCCTGACGCATCACCCTGAGCCAGTTGCCACCCCATATCTTGGCGATGTCTTCTTCGCTGTATCGGCGACGAAGCAACTGGATGGTGAAGTTGATGAGCTCGGACGAATTGGCCATGCCTGGCACACCGCCGTCGCCATCAAAGTCGGTTCCGATGCCAACATGGTCGATGCCCATGATTTGGATGGCGTGTTCGAGGTGGTTGATGCCGTCGATGATGCTAGCTGTTGCACCGTCTGCCCGTAAAAAGCCATGGTAGAACGTGGTGTGAGCCACGCCTCCCGCCTTGGCTAAGGCGCGAAGTTGGTCATCGGTGAGGTTGCGCGGCACGTCGCAGAGGGCCTTGCAGTTGCTGTGGCTGCATACAATGGGAACCCTACTGATGTCCAATGCGTCGTAAAAACTTTGTTCGCTCCCGTGCGAGAGGTCCACCATCAGGCCGCAATCGTTCATCTCTTTGATAGCCTTCTCGCCAAAATCGGATACGCCGTGATGGGTGTTCAGGCTCCTGCGAGCACTGTCGCAGATGGCGTTATCACCGTTGTGGCACAGCGTGATGTAGGTAACGCCGCGGTTGGCAAAATGCTGCACGTTACGAATGTCGTCCTCAAGGGCCAATCCATTCTCAATGCCAAGTACGATACTCTTTTTGCCTTGTCGCTTGTTTTGATACAGTTGTTCGGGATTGCGCGCCAAAGCAAGGTAGGAATGATTGGCCTGCACGATGTCTTCTATCTTGTCGAAAATGAGGTCGGCGTAGGCTTTTGGTCCTTCAACGGGGAAGGGTGCGATGTCTGTAAAAGCTTCGTCGGGTTTGTTTTGGGGCAGGTAAGCCACCATGATGACGGCATCTTGCCGCCCTTCGGTCATCTTGTGCAGGTCGACGAGGATGCGACTGTCGCGCTGTTCGAAATGAATTCCTTGTGGGAAGAACATGGGTGTGTCGCAGTGGGTGTCAAGGATAAGCTGGCGACGGTGTAGCGATTTGGCCATTGAAAACTCGCTGGCACTGTTGACAAGCCATTTGAAAAGTTTTTGTCCCTCATCACCTAACCACTCTGGATGCCACTGCACGCCTAAAATGGACTTGTGTTCCGTGCTCTCCATGGCCTCGATGATGCCATCCGGCGAGCTGGCTGTTGCCTGGAAGTGCGGGCCGGTGTCGCTGACAGCTTGATGATGGAACGAGTTAACGAATATTTGTTCGGTGCCGTAAATGTCGCGTATCATGCTCTCGGGCGAGAGGATGACGCTGTGTGTGGGCTCGCTTTTGTCGGCTTCTTGCGAATGCTTGAGGGTGGCGTTGATATCTTGTGCAACCTTTCCGCCCAAGGCCATGGCCAACGTCTGCATGCCCCTGCAAATGCCAAACATGGGGATTTGCCGGTTAAAAGCCAGACGTGTGATGAGCAGTTCGGGCAAGTCGCGCGTGGCATTGATACCATGCAGTTCTTTTTGTGGTTCCTCTCCAGCCCACAAGGGGTTGTGGTCGCCACCGCCAGTGAGCAGTAATCCGTCAATGTTTTCCAGGGTGTTGATGATTACCTCTGGGTCGCTGACGGGGGGTATGAGCACGGGTACGCCTCCGGCATCGACCACTTGCTTGTAGTAACGATCGCGCAATGTGGCGTCGCCATCTACATAATTGGTGGTAATGCCTATCAAAGGACGGTGATGGGCAGCAGGGTAGGAGGAGTGAATTTGGTTGAGGTGAGAGTTGAGGTCAAACTGTTTCATTCCTCGTCTACATTTGCAGGTATTTCACGTTTGATGCTCTGCTCAAGCGAAATCAAGGTTTCGGTGCTGACAACGCCAGGAATGGTTTGCATACGGTTGTTGAGCAAGTCCATGAGTTGTTCGTTGTCGCGTGCGTAAAGTTTAATCATCATGGTGTAAGGACCAGTGGTGAAATGGCACTCAATGATTTCGGGAATCTCCTGAAGTTGTTCGACAACCTTCTTGTACATGCTGCCGCGTTCGAGGTTTAGACCTACGTATGTGCAGGTAGAATAACCCAAGCTTTTCGGATTGACATAGAATCCGCTGCCCGTGATGATGCCTTTTTCCACCAGATGCTGTACGCGTTGATGGATGGCAGCACGCGAAACGCCGCATTGTGTGGCTACATCCTTGAAAGGAATGCGTGCGTTAGTTGATAAAATACTTAAGATTTTCCTGTCCAACTTGTCAATCTTGTCTGTGTCTCTTGCCATAGATTTCTGTGTTATGTTGTTATTTTGATAGCAAAATTAGGTAATATTAATGAAATAAACAACAAGATGTTGATAAAAATGTGATAAAATGTACCTATTTGATAGATATTTTGCCGAGTGGCGTCTTGCCTATATTTGTCTCAATAAAAAATAAACCTGACAGGGAGAGAGGTGTGCTCTCGCCCCGCCAGGTCTATACAGTGATGATTGATGCGTGTAAGGATGGCGCTGTATCGATGGCCAGATGGCTTAGGTGTAAGGTCGATGACAGCGTGCCTTCCCTTTATGTTTACTTCTTCGAGGCATCAGACGCCTTCTCGATACTGACCAGTTCAACGGTGAAAATCAAGGTAGAGTAGGGTTGAATTTGTCCGGCCTGACGATCGCCGTAGGCCAACTCTTGCGGGATGTAGATTTCCCATTTGCTACCTACCGGCATCATGGTGAGGGCTTCTGTCCATCCCTTGATGACCTGATTGCAACGGAATGAGGTGGTTTGCGGATTGCGCTTGTACGAACTGTCGAACACGTTTCCGTCGATGGTCTTGCCCTCATATTTCACAGTTACCTTGTCATCCTTTTGTGGAATCTCGCCCTTTCCTTCGGTAATCACTTTGTATTGCAGGCCGCTGGCAGTTGTTTTCACGCCAGGCTGTGTGGCATTTTGCTTCAACCAGGCTGTGTTGGCTGCGATGTATGCCGATTCTTTCTCTTTCTTCACTTGGGTTCTGCGCTCTTGAAACAGCTCACTCGCCTTTTCAACAGTGTAAATAGTCGTGTCATTCTGTACGCCGTCGAGGAAGCCCTGGTTGAAGATTTCGGCATCAATAGCGTTGGGCGTTCCCTTGAAGTCGTTGGTGGTCTGCGGCAAAATACGGTTTTTCACCATCCTGGCGATGGCAGCACCCGCATGACGAGCCTTGAATTGAGGCGAATCAATCTGCTTTAATGCCTCCTGAAAGCCTGCGACAAATTCGGCAATCTGTGCCGAATCCATCTCGTATTCCTGCTGCAAGAAGGGCATCAAGCCATTGGTTGCGGCCAATCCAGCTGCGTAACTCAAGGAATCTTGCGGTGTAAGCAGTGGCTTCACGGCTGTTTGAGTCTTCTGCTTCTTGTCCTTCTCTTTGCCTAATGCGGCCATGCTGACCGATGCAACCGACAAGAACAATACTGAAAGTAATAAAATCTTTTTCATCATCAACATTTTATTCAAAAGAAAAACTCACCTTGTATGGTTGATTCTTGCGGTGCAATGCCACAAAAACAATCAAATACAAGGCAAGTCTTCCTATGTTTATTATATATGGTAGTCAGCAGTTTACTTCTCAATGCTGATTAATTCAATCTTGAAAATCAAGGCGGAGAAAGGCTTAATCTGACCTTGTTCACGCTCGCCGTAGGCCAACTCTTGTGGAATATAAACTTCCCATACAGAGCCTACAGGCATGTGAACGAGAGCTTCTGTCCATCCTTTGATGACCTGATTGGCGCGCAAGGAAACAGGCTGTCCATTCTTATAAGAGCTGTCAAACACTTTTCCGTCGAGGGTCTTGCCTTCATAATGAACCTTCACCATGGATGTATCTGCCGGCATGGCACCGTTACCAACCTTGATAACCTTATATTGTACACCGCTTGGCAATGTCTTCACGCCATCTTTCTTCTTGTTCTCAGCGAGGAATTTCTCACCAGCTGCCTTGTTAGGGCCATATTCCTTTTCCATGACTTTGGCTCTGATTTCGCTCATCTTGGTTTGAGCTACCTGTCCAGCCTCTTCGATGGTCATGAGGCCTTTCTTGCCTGTTGTACCAGTGATGAAGCCTGCCATGAAGTTCTTCAGTGAGATGGTCTTGGTTGAATCGCTGCCAAATACCTCTTGGTTGATGCCGGTAATCATCTGATTGCTGATTTGTTGACCAATCTGGATACCTGCATAGTAAGCGGCACGGCCTTTGTCATCTCCGGCATTAGCACCTTCGTTCAATCCCTTGATGAACTGATCCATGTAGGTTGTGTCGATGTTCATGCGGCCAATGAGATACTCTTTGAGTCCTTGAGTCTGTGCCAATCCGATGGCATAGCTCAATGTGTCCACGTCTGTCTTGAGGTTTGCCTTGGGTGTTGAGTTGCCGCAACCAGTAAATGTTGCAGCAGCGATAGCCATTGCGGCTACGAATGTAAGTTTTTTCATTGTTATTTGTTGTTATTAAATTACTTTTATAAGCTCTACATCGAATACCAATGCCGAGTATGGGGGTATGGCATTGCCTGCTCCCCGCTCACCATATCCGAGGTGATAAGGGATGAAGAAGCGGTACTTGGCACCTTCCTGCATCAGTTGAAGGCCTTCGGTCCAACCGGCGATAACTTGGTTTAAAGCGAATGTTGCAGGCTCGCCTCGTTGAATACTGCTGTCAAAGAGTGTACCATCATGTAGCATTCCTTCGTAATGGCATGTCACCTGATCGGTCGCTTTCGGCTTTTTGCCGTTGCCTTCTTTCAGTACTACGTATTGCAAACCGCTGGGAAGCGTCACCACACCATCCTTTTTTGCATTCTCAGCTAGGTAGGTTTCGCCAGCCTCCTTGGCCACTTTGCCTTTCTCTTCGGCAGCTGCACGTTGCTTCTTCTCTTGTTCTTGGAAGAAATTCTGCACCAATGTCTGTGCTTCTTGATTGTCTATTTTTGGCTTTGCACCAGCGATTACGTCTTTGATTGCTTGTGAAAAATCATCGATATTCAAACTCTGGGCGCCCATATCAGACAGTTGTTGACCAATGCCAAGCCCCAAAGCGTAGCTTACTTTGTCCATTTTAAATAATCTATTTTGATAAGTTTTGCTTTTTAACAAGGGCAAAGATAGCAAAAAACTATCACAGCTTCGAGATATTTCTCAAAAAAATACTATTTTTGTAGAATATTAGTGTAAAAGCGAAGTCTATCCATTGATAGGCATGGGATTAAGAAATGGTAAGATCATGAAGAAGATTGTATTTCTGACAGGTGCCGGTATGTCGGTAGAAAGTGGATTCAAAACATTTAGAGGAAGTGACGGTTTGTGGGAAAATTATCCTGTAGAGCAGGTGGCGACGCATGAGGGTTGGGAGGCCAACCCAACGCTTGTGACCAACTTTTACAATATGCTTCGAAAGAAACTCTATGCGGCAAAGCCCAATGAAGGGCATCGATTGATTCAGCAACTCGAAGAGGCATACGACGTAACCGTTATCACTCAGAATGTGGACAATCTGCATGAGCGGGCTGGTTCTTTGAGAGTAATCCATCTACATGGCGAACTGGCCAAGGTATGTTCCAGTCGTGATCCTTACAATGAGGCCTACATCCGCGAATTGCCCCAAGAGAATTGTACTGTAGAACCTGGGACCAAGGCTGAAGATGGGTCGCTCTTGCGCCCATTCATCGTATTCTTTGGCGAGAGTGTACCCATGATTTCTGTCGCAGCCGAATACGCTCGTGAAGCCGACATCTTTGTCATCATCGGAACGTCGCTTAATGTTTATCCCGCTGCGGGATTGGTTCAATATACCAAACCCAATTGTCCCATCTATCTTATCGACCCCGAAGCGGTGCATACCAGTGGCATTCGTCATCTCAAGCACATACAGAAAGGTGCCAGTGAGGGGATGAAAGAACTCATGAAGGTCTTGGACACCAACCAATAAAGAGGGCCATTGCCCTTTCAACCCATGATGATGTTTGCACATAGCTGTAAGCTTATACATCAATAAAACCAATCAATCCAAGGAGGAATGCTTATGATGAACGAATTAATTGATAAGCTGCACATAGAGCAATGCTCATTGGTGTTGCTGCACGAAGGAAACATTCGCACGTTTGAAGGTAGGGGAGTGCGAATGCTCTACAATCTGTTGAACGATGAACCCGAATCGCTTTTTAAGTCGAAAGTAGCCATTAAGGCAGTTGGTAAGACCGCCGCCAAGGCCATGGTAGATGGTGGTGTAACCGAAGTCTACGCTGATGTGATAAGCGAAGAGGCGCATAATAGGCTCAAAGACGCTGGCATAAAGGTGGATTACGATAAGAAAGTAAACCACCACCGCTTCTTGGAAATATGGAAGCAGATGGGCGAAATTAAAGATTGATGCCACCCCTATGCAACAATCCCGTGACTAACCTGATGGCCATGCGCATCGTTTGTCGTACACGGTATGGCCCTCAGGGCATGCTATTTGTGTGAGGTAAGCGCTAAACAGTTAATGGGAAACCTGCATGTAAGCTAAAACCTTATTGGGTGAGGCATGCAGAATCTCCGTAAGCTGATCACCCATTGTGCTGCCGAACACCCATACGAGCCTCAACGACATTTACCACATAGTCGCCCAGTTTTTCACATTCTTGAATGATATCCATGTAAATGGTACCAATGGCATAGGTATATAGATGCGCATTGATATCGGTGATGTTGGTTGTCTTGAGTTGATTTCGATAGCTGTTGATTTCGTTCTCGATGTTAAAAGATAGACCGGCATCCAGATTAGCCTTACGTCCAGAGAGGATGACGTTCATCTGTGTGAGGGCATCGTCGGTGAGTTCGAACATCTGGTGCAACTGCTCGTACAGCTTTTCGGGGAACTCTTCCTTGCCAGTGCGCTTGCGTTTCAAGGCACGGGCAATGTTGTAGCAACTGTCTCCGATACTCTCTATCTCGGTAATCTCTCGTAACATCGATCGTATCTTCATCTTGGTGTCGTCGCTAAGGTGCGCCGTTCCTACTTGATCCAGATAGTTGGCAATCTCTATTTCCATGCTGTCGCTGATGCCTTCGTATTTCTCTATCCGGTCGAATATTCTGGTAAACGTGTTTTCATCCTTTTCGACAAGAAGGTCTCTCACCATCCCAAACATGCGCTGCATACGTCCGGCAAACGACCGTATCTCCTTATGTGCCTCCAAAACCGAAAGCTCTGGCGTCTTCATGATGCCCGCTTGGATGAATTGTAGACGGAAGTCTTCCTCGTCATCGCTGTGCCTTGGCTTGATCAGCATGCATACCAACCGTTCTATTTGAGGGATGAACCATATCAAGACAGCTGTATTCATGATGTTGAAAGACGAGTGGAAGGCCGCCAAGACGATAGGCAGTTTCACGGCTAGTTGCTCCTGTGTCAGGTTGTGTCCCGTGGGGTCGTAGTGTACTAAGCCGCACACGGCATTGACAAACGGATAGAACACGCACAATACCCAAATCACTCCGATGAGGTTAAACACCAAATGAGCCAATGCGGTTCGTCGCGCTTGGGTGTTGGCACCTAAGGCTGCAAGGTTGGCTGTGGCCGTGGTTCCGATGTTTTCACCCATGACAAGCGCGATACCCAGATAGATGGGAAGCACGCCAGACGAGCATAACAGGATGGTGATAGCCATCACAGCAGCCGACGACTGTACGATACAGGTGATGATGGAGCCAATAAACAGGAAAGAAAGTATCGTAAGATAGCTGTCAACGTCGAACGACTTGAAAAACTCAATGATTTGCGGATTGCTCTCCAGTTGTAGCTCTTTGCCCGACGTGTTGAGCAGAACCAAGCTGAAGAACATAAAAGAGATACCGAAGAGAAAATCGCCTATGTATCGCATCTTGCGACTGTAAATCAGTATGATGCCCACGAGGAAAGACGGAAAGACAAAGCTGGTCAGGTCAACCGTGTAGCCTAAGGACATGATCCACGCCGTCAGAGTCGTTCCAATGTTCGCACCCATGATTACCGATATGGCCTGAGCGAGGGTCAACAGGCCTGCGTTGACAAACGACACGGTCATCACCGTGGTGGCTGAAGATGACTGTACGGCACAGGTGATGAACGTACCTGTGAGCATGCCGGTGAACCGATTGGTGGTCATTGCACTCAAAATGTGGCGCAACTGTGAGCCTGCCATCTTTTGAAGAGCTTCGCTCATTACTTTCATACCGTAAATCAGCAGAGCTAATGAGCCGATGATCTTGAAAAAAATCGCTAAATAATCACTCGTTGTCATAATAATTGAATTGTAATGCGATATAATTTTTGCGCTTCAGTAGAAATTCGTTATCTTTACGCTCCGTAACATTTTAATAACCAAAACGAACGAGGCTGATGAAACAAGTATTGCAAATTTGTTGCAAAAATAACAAAAAAACTCAAGATGTAGCTATCGGAAGCACACTTTCTGATGTATTCAAGCAATTTAATTTGAAAATGTCGTACGGGCCTATCTGTGCGCGAGTGAATAACAAGGTTGTGGGAATGAACTATCAACTGTACCACAACAAAGATGTAGAGTTCTTGGACATGCACGATGCTTCGGCATCAAGAAACTACACCCGAACGCTGTTCTTCATTCTGTGCAAGGCTGTTCACGACCTCTATCCGGGGTCGAGAGTGGTGATTGATATTCCTGTTTCCAAAGGCTATTACATCAATTTGCACATCGGACGCGAGGTAACTGATGAGGATGCGACGCGCATACGCGAACGCATGCAGCAAATCATTGACGAGAAAATTCCCATAGAACGTTTCGAGGTGCGTACCGAAGAGGCCATCCGCATGTTTGAGCAGAAGGGTGATGAGGCCAAGGTAAAGCTGCTCAGGAGCGTGGGGTCGCTCTACACGGTGTACCACCGTATCGACGATTATGTGGATTATTACTACGGTGCGTTGCTCACCAACACGTCGGACATTTACCTGTTCGGACTGGAAAGGTATTTCGAAGGCTTGCTGCTTCGCATTCCTTCGAAGCACGACCCCTCACAACTTGGCGCGCTCGTCAAGCAAGACAAGATGTTCGAAGTATTCCTGGAGCAGCATCGTTGGCAGCACATTTTGGGCGTGAGTACCATAGGTGACTTCAATGAGGCTGTGAAAGCGGGCCATGCTACCAATCTCATTAATGTGAGCGAAGCCCTGCAAGAGAAGAAAATATCGCAGATTGCCGACCAGATTACCACGCACCCAGAGGTGAGAGTGGTGCTTATAGCCGGGCCGTCTTCATCGGGTAAGACCACTTTCTGCAAGCGACTGAGCATCCAATTGCTGGCCAACGGCATTCGTCCCGTGCAGATATCGTTGGATGACTACTTTGTAGATCGGGAAAAAACGCCCAAGGATGCCGATGGCGATTGGGACTATGAAAGCATCCACGCCTTAGACATCAACCTGATTAACTTACAGCTCAGTGCGTTGTTCAGAGGTGAAGAGGTTGAACTGCCCAAGTATGATTTCCTCTCAGGTAGAAGCGGAATGAGTGGTAAACGGCTGCGCCTGACCGACCGTCAGGTGCTACTGGTGGAAGGTATTCATGCTCTGAACCCCGAACTGACGGCACAAATCCCGAAAAAGCAGAAGTTTCATGTGTACATATCGGCACTCACCAGCATCCTGCTGGATGACCACAATTACATTCCTACCACCGACAACCGACTGCTGAGGCGCATCATTCGCGACCATAAATATCGCGGAGTGAGCGCGCAGGAAACCATTAGACGCTGGCCGAGTGTACGGGCTGGTGAGACGAAATGGGTGTTTCCCTTCCAAGAAAACGCCGATGTTATGTTCAACACCGCCATGCTTTACGAGTTGGCCGTCATCCAGGAGCAGGCCGCTCCTTTGCTCGAACAGGTGCCGGAAAGCTGCGTGGAGTATTCGGAAGCTTATCGCTTGCGTAAGTTCTTGAGCTACATCACCCCCATACCCAGTCGCGCCTTGCCGCCAACCAGCCTCGTCCGCGAGTTCCTAGGCGGCAGTTCGTTTAGGTATTAGCTGCGTCTGTGCCGTTACAACAAACGGCAGATGCAGGCTTTTTTAATTGAAATTAATGTGAAGTGAGCGTAGGTTTGTAAACACTTACGCTCACTTCTTTATTGTACACGTTGCCTTGCCTTCCAAACCATAGATATATAAGTCGTTGCCAAGCCTGGTGAAAATGTGTCAAAATATTTGTTACATAGGCTTAAAATGTCTATCTTTGAAAACACATTAATTTATAAACTATTAGCTATGGTTCAAGAAAAAAAATCTACAGATTTATTCCCTTGGGTATTGATGATATTGATGTCATCAGTAACATTTGTGGGAATTTTATCAGAATTGGTGCCTTCGGGCGTGTTACCGCAAATCATGTCAGACCTTGGTGTTAACGAAGTTCAAGGCGGAAGGCTGGTGGGTTTGTATGCTCTTGCATCGGCCATATTCGGCATTCCGCTCATCTCGGCGACGATGCAGTACAACCGAAAGAAGGTGCTGTTGTGGCTATTGGTGGGATTTGCGCTTTGCAACGTGTTGTCAGGTCTTGTACACAACTACTACATCGTGTTGGCGTTACGTTTCCTCGGCGGTATCAGTGCAGGTGTTATGTGGCCTATGATTGCGGCCTTTGGCATGCGGTTGGTAGATCCCAGTCATCAAGGTAGAGCTGTAGCCGTGATCATGGCTGGTAATACATTGGGTATTAGTTTAGGTATGCCGCTGATGACATCAATCGGAGATAAGTTTGGTTGGCGTATTGAATTTATCGCATTAGGACTTCTTGTCGCGCTGATTGCCCTGCTTTCGCTATTCATGCTGCCGTCTACGCCTGGTGAAAAGCTCACCAAGAGCACATCACCTTTTGCCATGTTGAAAAACAAATCCATTTTATTGATTATCCTTCTCACCTTGTTAGGTGTTTGCGGACATTACGGAGTATATACCTACATCACCCAATTGGTTGCAGAAATTAACGTAGCAGGAGGCATTGAGGTGGCTCTGATGGTATTTGGTATCGGCTCATTAATATCCATCATCATCGCAACGAAGTACATCGATTTGTATCTTCGCGAGCTTACTATCGCCATGTTTGCCTTCTTAGCCATAGCCATGCTCCTGTTCTACTTCTTCAAGGGCGCCATGGGAATTTCGCAATTTGGTTTCTTCTTGTGGGGATTGTCGTTCGGTCCGTTGGTTACATTGTTCCAGGCTGCAGTGGGAAACCAAGTGGAAAGTGGAAAAGACGTGGCCATGTCGGTGCAGTCATGTATGTTTAATCTTTCCATCATGATTACGACATGGATTGCAGGTTTGCTGCTAATTAGCTTCGGTCCTACGAGCTTGATATGGTATGCCGTGCTGTTAGCCGTGCCAGGAATGATAATTTCTATATTCGCCAAGCATACATTGCGACGGATAGGGTAGGGAATAAGTTCATATACAAGCATAAAAAAAGCTGCACATTGTAATGTGCAGCTTTTTTAATTCTAATGACCTTACATCTTGAACGGAATCTCATATTCTGTAGGTTTCTTCTTAAACAAGAATTCACCCTTTCTCACAGAAGCCAGCACACCAACACGTCTGCGGATGCAATCCCATGAGCTGTCGCCGTCCAGAACGATAAAGTTGGCATCCTTGCCTTCTTCCAATCCGTATGCGTTATGGATGTTCAAACACTTAGCACCATTGTACGTAATCATGTCGAAAGCGTTTTCTACCTCCTCTGGACTTGCGTACTGTGACAGGTGGATGGCATTATCCAAGATATTCATCATGTTACCGCTTCCCAATGGATACCATGGGTCGTTGATAGAGTCCTGAGCCAGTGCAATATTGATACCCATGTGCATGAACTCCTTTATACGTGTCAAACCGCGACGTTTTGGATAAGTGTCCTGGCGACCTTGCAGATATGCGTTCTCTGTGGGGCAGGAGATGAAGTTCATCTTACTTCTCTTAAACATGTCGAACATGCGGTAAGCATACGAGTTGTCTGCCGAACCGAACGAACAGGTGTGGCTGGCGGTGGTCTTCTCACCATAATCTTCTAAGTACACCAGTGCGTTAAGAATCTCAACGAATCTTGCCATTATGTCATCGGTCTCGTCACAGTGAACGTCAATCAGCACATTGTATTTCATAGCCAGCTCAACAATGTCGTGGATAGACTTCTCACCAAACTCTCTTGCCGGCTCGTAGTGAGGAATACCACCAATCACGTCAGCACCCATTTTCAGAGCTTCTTCCACCAATTCCTTTCCACCCTTGTAGGTGTACATACCGTTTTGCGGGAAAGCTACTACCTGGATATCCACGATGTCCTTCATTTCTTCTTTCAGCTCCATGAGCGCCTTGAAGCCGATAAACTTGGGATCGGTTACGTCGGTCTGTGCGCGGATAAACTGTACACCCTGTGATACCTCGTCCTCAATACCCTTGCGTGCCAACTTCTTCACACCCTCGATGGTCATTGTTGCCTTATATTTGGGCCAGTTCTCGATAGCCTCGTAAAGCGTACCCGATGCAGCGCCAATACCTTCCATCTCGGCCAGCGTGTAAACATAGTCTAAGTGCAAGTGTGGGTCTACGTAAGGAGGAAGTACAAACTTACCTTTCAGGTCAATTTCCTCGTCACATTTAGGCAGATTATTGCCAATTTGAGCAATCTTACCATTCTCCACTATCATTTCTGTTGCTGAACAGTTGCGATAAAATTTCGCATTAAAGAATTTCTTTTTCATAAAAAATAAGTTTAAGTATAACACTTCAAATATAAGCATTTTAATTGGAATATGCAACTTTTGTTTGATGTCTATAGGCCTAATCTCACAATAATTATAGAATTTTCTTGATTTTTCATGATCTCCTCATGGTCTTTATCAATTTCGTTATTTTTATTCAACGAATGCTTTGCCAATCTGTTTTCTTCATCTATCTTTGCAGAAACAATTGCATACCAGTGGTTTTGCTGGGGACAGGTCATGGAAAAATGGATGTCCTATAAGGCATGACAGCTGTCGACAATAAACTTTAGATGAATACATTGATATGAAAATCAAAGGCTTAGAGAACGCTTTCAGTGCCAAAGAACTGAAAGACTATTTTTTTATCACCATCGCCATGCTTTTTTATTGCATCGGGTGGACGGTCTTTTTGTTGCCCAATAACATCACCACGGGTGGCGTTCCGGGCATTTCGTCTGTGTTGTATTGGGGACTGGGCATCCCGGTTCAGTATTCTTACTTCTTCATCAACGCTGTGTTGATTGCGTTTGCGTTGCGCTTGTTGGGGCTTCGTTTCTGCATCAAAACCATTTTTGGCATCATCATTCTAACCACGTTGACGTCGCTGGCACAAACCTATATGTTGGATGTCAGACTGTTGAGCGACCAGCCTTTCATGGCGAGTGTCATCGGTGCGGCCTTCTGTGGAACGGGTGTCGGACTGGGTTTGTCGGCCAATGGCAGTACGGGCGGCACGGATATCGTGGCCGCCATCGTCAACAAGTATCGTGACATTTCGCTGGGAAGGGTCATCTTAATTTGTGACTTGGTGATTATTTCGTCCAGTTACCTGGCTTTGCACGATTGGGAGAAGGTGATTTATGGCTATGTAGTGCTGTTCATCACTTCGTTTTGTGTCGATCAGGTGGTCAATTCCATGCGTCGCTCGGTGCAGTTTTTCATTATTTCTGACCGGTACGAGGAGATTGGTCGCCAGATCAACGAGAACCCGCATCGAGGCTGTACGGTGATCAATGCGTCTGGATTTTATTCGGGTCGCGAGATGAAGATGTTGTTCGTACTGGCTAAAAAGAGCGAGTCGGGAAAGATTTTTGATTTGATCAACGATATCGATCCTGCTGCCTTTGTGTCCCAGAGTGCCGTAATTGGAGTTTATGGCGAGGGCTTCGACCGGTTTAAGGTGAGACAAAAGAAAAACGCTCAGAACAAGTTAGCCCCAAAGAAACAAGGCAATTAAAATCCTTAGATCTGACAACGGCTCTTTCGTTTAAGGACAATGTTGTTGAACAACAAATGCAACAAATGTAACGAATCATCTAAACAAGTCAATGAACGCAAGCGTTCTGCGAATGAAACAAATCTGCCAGCATGAGCATACCCTGTGTCTTTGTCAAATTTGTTTGATTCGGTGAACGCTTGCGTTCATTGATTTCAAACAATTGAATTTGTTTTATTTGTTAAATTCGTTGTTAAAACAAAAGAGCATGATTGTTTTTGACAACAAACAACCTTTATAATAAATGAGCTGTGAGGGGCGACTAATTACTGTTCTTTCTGCGGTGTCTGCCAGACTATCATGATACTGAATTTTCTTGACAGGCATCGCTCTTATCCTTCGCGTGTAATCAACCAACCTTGCTGCTGCTTGCAAATACGCCAAATATGAGCATAGTTTGTAATGTGTTGTGTTATTGGTAGTTGGGCGAAAGTGGTACTTTTCAGGCCATTATATTTTCTATTTTTCACCATAAAAGCATTGCCTTAGACGGGTTATTTGCATGCTTTTGCCGTGCAAGAGCATGCAAATTCTTCGCCAAAGTGATGCCTTTAATGCACCAATCACATCACTTTTACGCCCAACGTTGATAATTCTCATCCATTCATCTCTTGTTTGCATCCTGCCTGCCTATTGATTTTTTCTGGATTGAAAGTTTCTACAGGTCGTTTTTTGGCCGTTATTTGGTAGAAATAGCGAACAGTTCGTGCGGATGAAATCTAACACGTTCAACCGCTTCGTAGTGATGAATGCCGTAGCGGTTTGATACATCACGTTCCTCGATATGCTAAAAACCTCGGCTCTTTCATTTAAGGACAATGTTGTTTAACAACGAATGAAACTCTAAGTTTGCGACATGAAAAAAATAGGATTAAATCTTTTTGCTT
>CABQNT010000017.1:0-53902 GCA_902465605.1 uncultured Prevotella sp. | reverse complement strand
TACAAAAATATGATGAAATGAGCAAATTTTGAACAATGAGTTTTGCAGAGGTCTCATTTTGTCTGTTTTTTTGCCCTTAAAACGGCATGAGAAAACTTTCAATCTGGAAAAAATCAATAGGCAAACGCGGAGCAAATAGGAGTTTAATTTGCCATCAAAATAGGATTTTTCTGCAAAAGCATGGAGATAACATCCTTAGAAGCATCCTATTGGTGGGCAATCTACATGCTATTGTGCTGCTAAAGCATGCATATTGAGCCCTTAACTCAATGCTTTTGACCTAAAAAGAAGTTGAAAATAGGCCAAAAACGACATGAGAAAAGTGTAATACATTAACTGTTAGCCATATACAAAAGATTCAAATGCTTGGCGTATTTGCCGCAAGATACATCGTTGTTCGCAAATTCGCCAGCTATGAAGAGGTTGGATGTCAAGATAATTCATCATCATGAGGTGTTGTTGGAGATGAACATCTAACAATCGTCAATGATGATGAATTCTATGTGCACCGTGTTATTTCAAACAGGCTTTGATGAAAGTTTACCTACATTCTGGATGGCATACTATGGTAATATGGCCTATGTCAAGTTAACCAGGGGCTTGGGAACGGCAAAAAAGACTTAATTTATTTGTCGTTCCCACTGCTTTACATTATCTTTGCAAGAGATAGACTTCGCTTCAACAAAGTAAGTAAACTTCCTTTGTATTCGGCTTGCACTACCTTTGCAAGAGATAGAGAGCGAAACGAAAACAATGACAGTCAATGGGCTTCACTGCGTGGTTGGCTGTGCGGTAGGCTATCTGATGTATCAAAATTGTTGCATGCTTATCGGCTCAACGGTAGGGCATTGCAACTATCTCGGCCCATAAAACGTCTTAATGGAATGAAAAAAATATTTGGAAACCCTTTTTTAATCGCTTTGGTCCTCATCGCCTTTTTTGCGAGTAGCTGTGGCAACAGAGCTAAAAAAGATTTGAACCATCTGCTCATGGAGCTGGCGGGAACGGATCACACCATCGACCACGATGACTGGATGACCCTCGAAACCTATTTGGATGGGCAGAAAGCAAACTTCCCAGAGTTCTATGATGGGGGAAAACTTGACGCAGATGAGGTGCGCGAATACATTGAAGAATTTTTCAATCATCGCCGTGATGCCAAGAAAATCGACTTCTCTGGCATGGCGGTTGAGCCGCTCAAAGTGAATTTTTACCTTGAGCGTTCGGGTTCGATGATTGCCTATGACTCACCAGCCGGTGACGGTTCGTTCAAGGCAGCCATTGTTCAGATGCTGAACAACCTGCCAGGAAATAATGCGGATCATAAGATTTATGTGGTTAATAGCTCGATAAACGCTTATCCCAAGGGGTTCGACCAGTTTGTGAAAGACAGCAACATCTTCGAGGCTACCAAAGGAATTGGTGATCCAAGCTTTACTGATTTCGGAGCCATCTTCGACAAAATCCTGAACAATACCAAGGATGATGAGCTGAGTATCTTGGTGACCGACATGATTTATTCTACCAAGGACATGACGGGTGTCAATCCACAGAAGGTGTTTGCTGAAGCGCAAGGCATGACCAACTCGGTTTTCAAGAGTGAGGTAAAGAAGAAATCAATGCTCATCGTGAAGATGATGGGTTCGTACAACGGTCTGTATTATCCATATAATTCACCCAGCAAAGGAGTGCCTTACAATGGCAAGCGACCCTATTACATCGTGATAGTGGGCAACAATGAGAACATTGCCCGACTGACGCAAGACGAGAACTATGAGGCATTTGCCCAGCTGCCTCGACTGCGGGGCTATGAGAACATGTATCTCTTCGAGACAGATGACGTGTACGAACCTTATTATTCTTTGCTGTTGAGTCATCCCCAGATACGCGGACGGTTCCAACCTGAACGCGGACAGGGTACGCAGGTGACGAAGTTGGAAGGCCTTAAGCAGGATCGCAACAGTGGAGATATCAGGCTGGTATTGGCGGTAGACCTGAGCAAGATGCTCATAGCGGACGAATATCTCACGGATGTGAACAACTATGTGGTTGACGCTGACGATGCGGTTACTATCAAGGAGATTCGTCCTATCACCAAGTCGGACGTCACACCGGCTGAAAGAAAATACATCCAATCGGCCACCCATCTGTTCGTGTTGTCTGCGAATGAGCTGAAACACGATCAGGAAGTTGAAATCAAGTTGCTCAACAGGCTGCCTCAATGGATTGAGGCTTCGTCGAATGACAACGACACCAAGGTGGACGGCAGCACTACCTTTGGGTTGAAATATCTGCTGCAAGGCATCTACAACAGCTACCGGAAGAATTCGGATGGAGAGCCTTATTATTTTGAAATGGAATTGAAGTTTAGCAAATAGCATGCCTCGCACGAGTGCTAACCGGCTTGGTTGCGGCCTCTGTGCGGCATGACGATAGAACCACGTTATGAAAAAAAATACGATATTGTTGCTGGCAGGTGCCGTGATTACCCTGCTGTTCATCATTTTTTCTACATCTTTGTTTGAGTCACTGTTCTATGAGAGAGAGTTCTCCAATGAGATGTATTCGGCCAATCTTTATTTTATTGTAGCCATTGTGACAGCCCTGGTAGCCTGGGCTTTCGCCGGTATATACTATTATGTCATCAACTCGGTGAGCTTCTCTCGGTGGTACCATTGGCTCATTGTGCTGATTGCTGCCATGATCGTGGCTCCCGTCATCAACTACACCTATCCCAGTGGTGTCTTTTCGGCCGATGGACTCGACTTCAGCGCGCAGCTCTTCAGCTTCTGTCTGGTTGACGTTGCGGTGACAGCCGTGCTGTTTGTCATTGCCAGTTTCTCCATTCGTTGGTGGTCATCCAACTGCCGACACACGCCAATCCCAGAGTAGGATGGTGAACATTGCATTATCAAGAATCATTAGAACATTACCATAGTGAGACTATTTCTATTTTTAGTGGGCGGAACAGGTTCGCGTGTCATGCGGCCACTCATCATGCAGTTTGCTGCTGGCATTCATCCTTTGGACGAAGCGGGACAGCCCATGCCGCTCGAAGTGGTGCCTATCATCGTAGATCCCCACAAGGCTAACGAGGACTTAAAGCGCACCAGCAACCTGTTGCGGTGGTATAAGCAGATACGACAAGCACTGTATGGCGACCGCGTGGACGTGACCAAAGGCTTCTTTTCGGTCAAGATATCTACCCTGAGTGACATCTTGCCTAATGGCAGTAACCTGAGTGACACGTTCCTCTTCAACATGGGTTCTATCGCATCGAAGAAGTTCAGCGACTTTATCTCTTATTCCACGTTGGATACGGGCAATCAAGCCTTGTGCTCAATGATGTTTTCCAAGGATCAACTTGATACCAAGATGGACATCGGTTTTGTGGGATCACCCAACATAGGGTCGGTCGCATTGAACCAGTTTAAGGATTCGGAAGAGTTCAAGCAGTTCTCCAACGTGTTTCAAAAGAACGACCGCATCTTTGTCGTCAGCAGTATATTTGGTGGAACAGGAGCTGCCGGCTATCCCATCATCGTGAAGAACATTCGCAATGCCGGCAACAACATCCAAATCAACAACCGTGGCGATTTGCGCGATGCCAGGATTGGTGCGCTCACAGTGTTGCCTTATTTTAATATCCAACAGGATGAGAACAGTCCGATTTCACGCGCCGATTTCATTTCAAAAACCAAGTCGGCCTTGTTCTATTATCATGACAATCTTACGGGAATCCGGCAGAATGGGGTAGACTTGCCCATGTCGAAGGTAAACGCTTGTTATTATCTGGGCGACGAAATACCCAGCAATCCTTACTTTAACGACCCGGGTGGCAACGGACAACGCAACGACGCACATGTCGTGGAATATGTGGGTGCGCTGGCAGTTCTTGATTTTCTTCAGATTCCTGACGACCAGTTGCTCACGGATAACGGCAACGCCGTGAACCCCATCTATAAAGAATATGGGTTGGCCAACGATAAGATGACCCTGTCACTGAAAGACTTTGGTACGTCAACACGCCTGCATGTGAACAAACAGTTGGCGAAGTTTCACTTGGCATATCTGTACATCACCCATCAATTGAAGAGCGATGTGGGACGCGGTTACACTGAGGACAAACCAGAAATAACCAGCGGTTTCCTCTCCACAAGTTTCTTCCACACCCTGACAAGCGATTTCTATGTGGCTTATCTTACCTGGTTGAAGGAACTGAAACTCAATCAGCGCAGCTTCGAACCCTTCCATCTTACAACCGACAAGCTGTCTGATGCGTTGAACGGCATTGCGCCCAAGAGCGGCTTGTTCAAGTCAACCATCGATTATAAGTCTTTGCTTTCTTCCCTCAACAAAATGAGTCAGCAGGCTGTCAAGACGCAGAAATACGGCACCGACCGTGTGGCTTACAAGCTGATGAACCTGTTGGATGAGACGCTGGACAAGCTGGTTGAAGAGAAATACAACTCAGTGGTTTAGCATCGTTGAACGTAAATACAAAGTCAATTCATGTCAAAGATATTATCCTATAATAAGAAAACATCCGGCGAAGATTGGATTCCGTTGAGCAGTCAATACAACGCTGACGAGATAGAGATGATCGCTGATCCCAATGCGGGATTGTCACAACAGCCTCGTACGGCCATTCCTTCACCGTTCGCGCAGATGGATTTGGTGAAGAACGCTTTCAAACGACTGTCCATGAATGCCCGTCTGCAAGGCGAAGCGATGGACGAGAAGTTGGTTTCCAATGCGCTGGACATTGCCCAATTGTTCTTTAATTACGCTGAATTGCGCAATCAATTGCAGATTGTGGAATGGAACCGAGCCACCGAGTTGGAGAAGTTGAAAGACTCACCACAGCATCGTTTGTTGGGCGAAACCATCGAGATGTTCTTGCATCAAGACCAAGAAGCCTTCAACTTTGACCAGTTGGATCGCTTGTATTTCTTGGTTTATGGCAACCAGGTCATTGGTTCAACCTCGCCAATCACGCTCTTCATGGCATCACCCAATGCGCAAGAAGGGCTCTGCGACATCCCCGTAGAGCAGAATGTGCAGCTCTTTAGCCTGTGGCGTCCGCTGTATATGCGTAGCGAACGTTTCGTCAAGTACATCTATGCCTTGTTCACAGCCTACCCAGAGTTGAAGCGTCGTTGCGGTGAGGTGAACAGTTACCTCATCGCCAATCTGCCTTTGTTGCCCGCTGCGCTGCAGAATGATATCCTGAAAGAGATAGGAAATCCTGCCGCTATGGATCTGGCTAACGCTGACCGGGCACACTCTTTCCTCGAAACCAACTTCATGCAGATGGAAGAAGGCGTACAAGCGTTGGGCGTTCCGTTCTACGGTGCCCGTCCTGAAGACGTTCAGGCGGCCATTGCAGCCAGTGACTTTAGGATGAAACCCTCACGACCTGTCGATGGCATCGTGCCGCTGGTGTTGCAGAATCATCTCAATGCAACACAGACAGACACCTTCACTTATATCACCGGAACATGGGATGACAACACTGTAATCAAACCGGAAGATTACGCAGTAGAGCCGGAAAAGCGTATCTTACCTGCCACCACGCATCAGTATCCGTGGCTGACTGACGATGATTTTTTCCAACCTGCGTTGATTAAACTCGATTATACCCTCGACCGTGATTGCTTCTTTGACGGCAATCTCACCAATGCAACGCGCGATGCCGATGACCACAATTTCATCTTACCCTTGAAACCTCTTTACTTCAAGTATTTCAACGTCAGTGACTTGTGGGGCACCATCAATGGCCGACCGCGTTTCGAAATGACGCATGGCATGCGGGGAAATGTCGAAACATTGACCGCTACGTTGCGCATTCCCGTGCAGAAAGAGCGTCATTACATCACGCTACAGCGCACCTATGTGTCGAGTCGAAATGTTGATTTGGCTTATGACAGGACAAACGACCACGGCTATTTCGTCACCGTACCGTTCGCATTGAGCATTTTCCCGTTCATGCGAACGCCGGGATTGAAACAATATAACGTGCAATTGGTTGACCGTGCGCTGGGTATGTTGGAGAACTTCCGCATTGATTTGTCATTCTATCATGACGGCTATCGCAATGGGATGAACCCTGATGACGTGGTCGTGCGCGACCGATCTTTAAAGGCTGAGAAGCGAGTTGGTTCCAAATATTATCGCTTGCAGGATGATTTCGACTACCTCAACGTCACCCTTACTGACGATCATGGCAACCTGGCGGCCGAAGGAGTGCTGTGTCCTCGATGGCCGGCGCACGTCCAAGGCAACGAGGCCTTTACGTTCTCAGTCGATTTTGGTACGACCAATACGCACGTTGAGTCGATGAAAAACGGCGACATGCCCGAGCCTTTGGGTGTCAGTGCCTCTGCTCGCGAACGGCTGTTGGCCACTTCGTATAACGGAGAGAGCATTCTGTATGACGTGATTATGAAGCAGGAGTTCCTGCCGAAGGTCATCGGTGAGAACTATGGATTCCCACAACGTACCGTCTTGTCAGAGTGTGAACGCCTTGATGCCATCAATGTCGACCGAATTGTGGCATTGGGCGATGCCAACATTCCCTTTATTTATGAGAAGGAGTCTATCGGCTATGGCAACCGAATTGTGCCCAACCTGAAATGGTCTACCGAGGTGGCTAACAGCAAACGGGTGCGCGCTTACTTGATGGAGCTGGCCTTGTTGATGCGCACCAAGGTGTTCTTAGAGAACGGTGATATGGCCAAGACGCGCTTAGTTTGGTTCTATCCGCTGTCCATGAAGGTGGGCAACGTGCGCAAATTGGGCGAGATGTGGGCCAAAACTTTCAGTGAAGTCTTTGGCATCCCCGTGACAGAGGACAATCTGATACAGATGCCCGAGAGCGTGGCTCCATATTATTTCTACAAAAGTTCAAGTCAGTTTAAAGGCGCAGCCAGCACCGTTGCCAGCATTGACATCGGTGGTGGATCCAGCGATGTGGTGGTATATGCGAGCAATGCACAGCAACCCACCATCCTCACGTCGTTCAGGTTTGCCGCCAACGTACTCTTCGGTGACGGCTTCTCCGATGTTCCTCACGGCGATACCAACCCCATGCTCGTGAAATATGTCGATTATTTCAAACGCTTGTTTGATGCCGACGATGACAAATATGGCGAGTTGAACGGCATCTTGGACGACATCACGGCCAAGCGTAAGTCTGAAGATATTAACGCATTCTTGTTCTCAGTGATTAATAATAAGGTGGTTGGCGACAACGATGTCTTCTCTTACAACATGCGACTTAACGAAGACGGACAGCGCAAAATCATCTTTATTTACTTCTTCGTGACGCTCATTTACTATGTGGCCAAGATGATGAAGCACCGCAATCTCGACATGCCTCGCAGCATCATGTTCTCTGGTACGGGTTCAAAGGTGCTGGACATCGTTGGCACGCAGCGCGACCTTGACCTCATTGCACAGACGGTTATTGAGCGAGTGTATGGCCAACGGTACGATGAGGACGGCTTCAGCATCGTCATGGAGAAGAAAGAACCAAAACAAATTACCTGCCGAGGCGCCTTGATGCAAGTGGCTGACAGTACCGGTTGCGAACATGTTCACCAATTGAACCGACTGTTGGACAGCTTTGACAGCTCCGTCAAATACAACTACACTATGCTCAGTCAGGAAACGCTGCGCTACGAAGACATGGACAAGGAGGAGGTTTGCGCCGCCATCGTTGAGCAGGTGCGCCAGTTCAATGACTTCTTCTGCCAGCTCTGCGAGGACATTCATGTGGTAGACCGGTTGTTGGTTGACAACCATAGTCTGCAACTGTTTAAGCAATTGGTTAACAAAGACTTGATGCATCATTTGGTGAATGGCTGGAACTTCGTTAACAAGAATCAGGACGACAAGAACGGCAGTGACCCCATTGAGGACACCTTGTTCTTCTATCCGATTATTGGCAGCATTCGAGATAACTTGATTGAGAACCTATAAAAACGTGGGAAGGTAAAGACTTATGTTTGAAGGACAGATTGAACGGCAGATACAACAGCAGCTCGAACCCTATGAGGAGCGCATCGCAAAGTTGGAGAAGCACCTTGTTGCGTTGCGGGATCAGGTAAAACATCTCACCGCTGCGCTGCAAGAAATGCAGGAACAACAGGAGCAAAAGTCCACGACGGAGCGTGACACTGCTGATTCACTGGAACCGCAGACGGATGTGGAGCTTCAGCGTGCACAGCCCCACCAGATGGGCACATCCTCGCCGTCAGCCAGTCGTGTCTGCTATTTGCCGGCGCCAAGCAGTGACGGTTGTTTCGACAGCGCATCGCCTTCCGAACAGATTGGCAAAAGCATCTACCAGCTGTCTACCACAGACGGTGTGAACGGCACGTTCATCATGTTGAACAGTCCGGATGCCATTGCCACGGCCATGATTAGCGTATCGCAGTTTGTCAAGCCGGTGTGCAAGGTCGTTGGCAACGCCAGTGTCTATCCTCGGTCCATCGAAACGGTTGACGAAGGGTCGGCTGTGTTCGAGAATGGAATATGGCGTGTGGTGAACAAGGCAGTGGTGAAATTTGATTAGTCGTTGTCTCGTTTTTTCAAACTCTTTGCTATTGGACACCAAACTCATTGCTTTTGGACATCAAACTCATAGCTTTTGGACGCCAAACTCATAGCTATTGAAGTCCAATTTGATAGCTGTTGGTTACTCCTTGATGCACAATTAGTTAGAAAACTCTTTTTAAAAGTAAACCCATTGATATGCAAGTAAAATGTCCCAAGTGTAGATTTCGTTACGACATCACAGCCCCGAGCGGTATGACAGAGATAGCCTGTGTGTGTCCCAGATGCGGACAGCCCTTTACTTATCTCATGGAAGACGCTTCTGATGAGCAGACTGAATCTTCGACATCCAATCAAGATGCGGCTGAAGAGGGTGCGGTAAGCGATGTTACCGCTGCGCAGACGGACACGCCAACCGACACTTCTGCGGTAGGGGCAACGCGCACTACAACAAAAAGACCTGCCGGTAGCTCCGAAAATCTGAGTTGGCAGCGAATGAATACACCTCGTGACAATGCTGTAAGAAAGAATCATTCGCCCATGACAGGCATTGCCAACGAACAGAATCAAAAGCGTGGAGGTTTCTTCCGTTCATGTTTCTTCCTGTTCTTTGTCATTCTTTTGATATTAGTTTTGAGTGTCAGAAGTTGTTGGAAATCAGCTCGCACCAATCGGTTGGACAGCTCTTCCTTGGCCGATGATAATACGGAATACCGTCTTGATTCAGAACATGACGTGCCATCTTCACATGCAGAGGTTGACCCATTCGAAGAGGTTCATCCTGGAAAAGCTCCCAGCTGGATACAAGGAACATGGACATACGGAACAGATTATGGGGTCATCAAGTTGACCATTAACGATAAGAAAATCACGGAGAGCATTGGTGATGAGACCGTAAGTGGAACGTTTTATTATGAAAACCGACGGTTGGTTTGCGACTTTGGCGATCCCAATAACATCACAGTTTACCGACTTGACACCGAACGTCAGCAGATTGATGCTGGCAACGGCATGCTCATGGAGAAACAACCGTAGGCTGTTGCCGTTGCATTGCAGTACAACTTAATCACATCTGTTTAATCTTAGTAGGGGAGAGTGCTGATATCTTGGATTTGATTTCTTATCTGACACAGCCGGAACATGTAGCTTCTGGCATAATTGAGTGGGCTACATGAGTTCGCACCTGCTGATTACCTATGCGGGAGTCGCCATGTGCGAGCGTGACATCCTAATAAAACAACCACTCGTAGTTTTGCTTTTTTAATTGTCGATGTTAGTTGGATTCCTCCATCCTAACTATCGATATGTGCAAAACCACGAGTGGTTGTTGGTTTATGTGGGATATGTGACAGTTTGAATCAGGTATTTATTTCCTCAATCGGAACAAGACTTGCTTGATTCTCTTCACACTATCCGTAGTGTTTGTTTTACCTCCTATAGCGAAACGCACACCTCAACTCTACGTGCATACGTGTTCATTTCCGAATGTTTGTCGATGCCGTACGAGAGGGAAGATACCTGATTGGCATGGACGCCCTTCTTCAATAAGTAGCCTCTTACGCTGTTCATCCTGCGCATAGCAAGGTCGCGATTGAACGCTTTCGGACCATCTGGACTGGAAAATCCTGTCAGTTCGGCTTTCAGCTTGCGGTTGTTTTTCAGTGTGTTTGCCAAGTCATCGAGCGTGTGCTTTGCCTCTTTTGACAATGCATCCGACGATATTTCAAAGAATACTTGTCTGATATTGGTGTCAAATGGTGCAATCTTCGCTGGCTGTGCTGGCTGAACCTGTTCATGATTCTGGGTACTTTCCTCTTGCGGAGCAGCCATCATCACCGTGTCCTTTTGCGCACGGAAGTTGTTGAGCTGCCGTGCCATGGAATCTACCTGTTGTCTGACGGCCGGATCCTGAACGGTTGTACTCAAAGTCTCAATTTGCTTTTGCAATTGATTGATCTGTTCTTGCAATTGCTCAGTTTGTGTTGAGTTATCCGATTCTGCGTTCTCCGGCCTCAGATTTTGTACCGGTGGATATGGCGGATAGATGGGCTGTGTACCATTCTGTGGAGCATACATTGGAATGTACTCCACTCTTCTGGCTGACGAGTTGTATACAGGAACCGTCTGTCCCGGCTGAGATGGACGGTAGTTGTATCCTCTCCGCTGTCGCTTTACATTTCTTTTCGGCCTGTATTGATTTCTCATTTCGCTGGCAGCCACGCCTCTCAGCACTTCCATCAGTTCGTTTCTGTCGACCACGATGGTGTCATCCGCAGCAGGTGCCGCACCCATAACGGGTGCTGCACTTGTGTAGGAGAAGGGTAGTGCTAGAAAGGCAAGTGTTGCCAGACCGTACTTTTTCATCATATTTTCTTAGATTAGAATGTGAACGAATAGCCTAAGGCAATCTGGTTCTGCTTGGCTAGGCTGCGTGCGGAGTAGTCTAAGAATACTCTTCCGCTGAGCATGTCTACGCTTACACCAAGGATGATGTTAGAGCCAAAGTGGGTGTCATCGCCATGGAATACGCCAAGACCCAGACCAGCGTATGGTATAAACTTGCCCAATGCATCGGACTTAAAGTTGTAGATAACGTTTCCAGAGATACCCATTCCGCTGTCGTTGGCCATTGCTGCGTACAGCTCTGGTACGAAGTCGAGGTTGGTAGAACCAATCTGCATGTATCCGCGAACGCCGAAGTTCCAGGCAGTAAGATCACCGAATCCCACACCTGTGATGATACCAAGGCGGTTCAACTTCAGACGTTTGCCTGTTGTAGGATGGTAACCAGCTGTCTCATCATCTACAGTTCCTGGAACATATTGGTTACCCATGGCACCATTACCTTCGTAAACAACTGTTGTTTCGCCTGCATTGCGTTGGCTGATCACCTTGTTCAGCTTCTCGTTCATGATGCGGAGCTCTTTTCTCAACTGCTCAGTTTCAGCATTGTTCTGAGCTGGTTGCATTCTTTGCATCGGTACAACGGTACGAGTTGGCTGTTGTGGCATTTCGTAATTGTAGTTGTAGTTGCTGTAGTCATAGTCATAACCATCATCATAGCTGCGTGCACTCTGGCGAGCTTCTCTTGTGATGCGGCTCACCAAGTCGTTGAGTTGACTGCGAGTCATCTTTACCTTGCTACTACTGTTCTCACCCAGTTCGTTCACCAGCTTGCGCTTCATGGCCATCTCGTCGTTCTGAATACTCTCGAGTTCTTGCTGATGACGGTCTTTCATCCGTGCAATTTCAGCTACGCGAATGGTATCGTTTGCCTTGAGAGCTTTGTCCAAATCCTTGTCCAGCTTGTCGATGCGTGCTTCATATTCAGCTTTGAGCTTGTTAACGCGCTCATCGTATTTTGCGATTTGATCATCGTAGTCGGCAATCTTCTCGTCATAACTTGCGATTTGATCGTCGTAGTCAGAAATACGTTCGTCGTATTTTGATCTCAGCTCGTTGAGTCTTTCGTTAGAGGCTTCACGTTCGTCATCCAATCGGCGGTTGAGATCCCTCTTGTATTTCCTTTCACCGTCAGCAGCCAGACCCAGGTTGAATCTTAAGCCTGCATTGTACATCACACTGGTGTTGATGTGGTCAGGATTCTGGATGTCTTCTTCTTCAATACCCTTTTGTGCGGTGAATACGGCATTTGCCGAACCGAAGAGTGCGACATATCTTGACAATGGAATCTCAACACCGGCACCTCCGAATACGAAAGCTGTGCTCTCTGCGTCTGTGTTTCCATGCTTGTCAGCATATTTATCGCCTATGTCCATGTAACCTCCACCAAGTTGCAGGTAAGGATTGATGCCTCTTGGGAAGTTCAAACGGGTGATGATGTTACCACCATACAGAGCCAGATTCTTGTTGAATGACAGCGAAAGCTTGTCGGCATCTTTGGTTGCCTGGTAGTAGAATCCGCGTATGCCTACGAGTGATGAGAAGTCAAATCCTGCGCTTCCACCGGCGAGATAGGTGTCGGTCAAGGCCATGTCCTTGTCAAAATTGAGATAGGCCATGGCAGGTTCTACCACAAACTTCATACCTTTGAAACCGCTGGAGAACAGTTTGCGGTATTCACGGCTGACAGCATTGTCGCTGTTTTCAGCCCTGCCACCCAGATAGAAGTCGAGTGTGGCGGCTGCTCCCCAATTGTACAGATGATTGCCACCATCCTCCTTGTTGTATTCCGGTCTCATCAGGTAGCTACCCTTGCTGGCGTTGAACATGGTGTTCTTAGCTTCGAGGGAAAGTACAGCGCGACTACTCAAATTAATCTTGGCGCCCACACCGAGTGATACAAAGAGTTGTTCGTCTTTCAACGGAACCTCCGTGATCTCAGCATCTCCGGTGAAGCTGTTGTACTTCATTTGCTGTACACCGGCACCAGCTGTGAGGAAAGGAGCGAAGTAGCTGTTCTTTCCTAAGTTAAGTCTCATCTCACCACCATATTTGGTCAGATCCATTTTGGTGTCTCTTATGTGACCGGCCCATCCTTCATCGGTAAGCCAATTATGGCCGCGTACTTTTGCATTTACATCGTCACCGCGCAAGTAGAATGCGTGCAGTTCGAAGAGTGGACCAAAGCCAAATCCCAACTTTCCACCGTACAGTGGCATGTTGTCTATGGAAAGATCTTTGTCCCACCAGATGTACTCTGCGGCAGGTGATGCGATGAACGACACGTCATGTACCTGTGCCGTCGACTTTAAACTTCCCAGCAGCATTATGCCGACCATGGAAAGTGTTCTCGTCATGTTTTTTTTCATTGCTGAATCGTTTATTATGTTAATAAAAAGAATTTACGTAAGAATGTGCTTCGTTGTCTGGTCATGCTCGTCTTGATGTTGTTTAACGTTTAGCTTCTGACTCAGTAAAACTTAGAAACTTTTAAGAATCTTATAAATTCTTTACAAAGATAATAATTTTTTTTAAAGGATAGAAATATTTTTCTGTATTATTTACAATAAATTTGATATTCTTCATTAATTGCATTTAATAAATGGTGTAGGAGCGTAAATTAACTTATTTCAATCCAAGAGTGAGAGCTTTCGACTTGTGTGGCGTAACGATGGATGACATAGTCGCTATGATGAAGGAACGCTAATCCCTGAATTGTCTAATATTTTGATTGATTTTGGCCCCTAAAATGGCACTTCAAAACTTTTAATCTGGAAAAAACGATAGGCTCGCAGGGAGTAAATTTGAGATAAAGATGACGTAAAAAGCAAATTTTTTCCTCAAAGCGATGCTTTTACGCGCTTAGATGCATCACTTTTGGGGGCAATGCATAAGAGATTGACTGGCAAAAGCATGTAAATTAGCAGCTAAAAGCATAGCTATTGGCCAGAAAAGTTCGAAAAACAGACGCATGATAGCATGCATAATGAGGTAATGAATTGTATGATAAAGACATACATAAATTACGCATATTTTGCGTATTTGCGCCCAGCAGCATGGCTGTTTGAAAATACGCCAAATATGAAGCGATGTGTTGTCAAGAAAATTCAGCCTCTTTGGCCTAGTTGAGCGTGCGGTTCGGACGGAAAGTTTTACGCACTTTCCGTTGCTTACCGATGGGTCAAACCACTCTTTAACCTCGGCTTCTACAAAAAGCCTTGTTGCTTAAGCGTGTCCAACAGGTTTTTAGACATGGCCTCGTTGTCCTTTTTGGTGTATCGTATGTCCGTGAAAACTTGTGCCAAGGTTTCTTTCTCGTTCACTTGGCAGAACTGAATGTTCTCGGGCAGACTTTCTTTTTCGTGGTAAAATTGGTCTATCCGCTCGGGTGTGTAGTCTTGGTAGGTTTCGTCATGAATGATGGCTGAGAGCGGAAGACGGTCTGAAAGTTCGGGTGTTTCGTCGGGCCATCCCAGGGTGATGGTGGCTACGGGCATCACCAGTCGGGGCAGTTGGAGCGTGTCGACGATGCTCTTGGGGTTGTATAGCGTGGTGCCCAGGAAGCATAAGCCCAGTCCTGCTTCTTCGGCGAGGTTGCAGAAGGTTTGGCAATATAATAAGGTGTCGGTGGCAGCGTTGATGAAACTCAAGAAATTGTCATAGCCAGGTTGCGCTTTTCTGCACTCCGCCCATGAGGTGGTTCGCCTAAAATCGGCACAAAAGGTCAGTACCACAGGCGCTTGCGTCACCATGGGTTGATGGAAATGTGCCGGTGCCAGTTTTCTTTTTTGTTCATCGCTGTGCGTGATAACGACCGAGTAAAGTTGCAAATTGCCCATTGTTTGCGTACGTTCAGATTCGGTCAATAGCTTGTTTATCAACTCGTTGTCTACCTCCTTGCATTGGTATTTACGAATACTTCTGCGTGTTGTTATTGTCTTCATCTTGGAAATTTATTGTTTGACAAAGATATAAATATTTTCAAAAAGAAACATTTTGTGCAACAAGTTTTTCTTATAAATAACCCAAAAATATTTTTTTTATATCGAAAATAAGTTGTAGATTTGCAAAACAATTATCGTTTACGGATAGTTGTGCAAATAATACTGAATATTAAATCATAACCATATAACATTTTTTTTAAACTAAGAAATGGAGCAATCAAAAAACTTCGCTTTCGAAGAAGCTTTCGAGGAGGCGTTGAAATACTTTGCTGGTGACGAGTTGGCCGCACGAGTATGGGTGAACAAATATTCCATGAAAGACAGTTTCGGGAATATCTACGAAAAGTCACCAGAGGACATGCATTGGCGCATCGCCAATGAAATAGCGCGCATCGAGAAGAAGTATAAGAACCCGATGAGTGCGCGGGAAATCTTCGACCTGTTGGATCATTTCAAGTATGTCATTCCGGCAGGCAGTCCGATGACCGGCATTGGCAACAACCACCAGGTGGCCAGTTTGAGCAACTGCTTTGTGATTGGGCTGGATGGTGATGCCGACTCATACGGTGCCATCATGCGAATTGACGAAGAGCAGGTGCAGCTGATGAAGCGTAGGGGAGGCGTTGGGCACGACCTGAGCCACATCCGTCCGAAAGGTTCACCAGTTAACAACTCGGCACTCACCAGCACCGGCCTGGTGCCTTTCATGGAGCGTTACAGCAATTCCACCCGCGAGGTGGCGCAGGATGGCCGCCGTGGCGCGCTGATGTTGAGTGTGAGCATCAAGCATCCCGACAGCGAAGCGTTTATTGATGCCAAGATGACCGAGGGAAAGGTCACCGGTGCCAACGTTTCTGTCAAGATAGACGACGCTTTTATGGAGGCCGCTACCAGTGATAAACCTTATGTACAGCAGTTCCCTGTGGATGGTGATGAGCCGCTTGTGAAACGCGAAATCTCCGCCAAGGCTCTGTGGGAAAAGATTGTTCACAATGCCTGGAAGAGTGCAGAACCTGGCGTATTGTTCTGGGATACCATCACCCGTGAAAGCATCCCCGATTGTTATGCCGACCTGGGTTTCCGCACCGTGAGCACCAATCCATGTGGCGAAATACCTTTGTGTCCTTATGATTCGTGCCGCTTGTTGAGCATCAACCTTTATTCTTACGTGGTTCATCCATTTACCAAGGATGCCTATTTTGACATGGACAAATTCAGAAAGCATGTTCAAATAGCACAGCGCATCATGGATGACATCGTTGATTTGGAGCTGGAGAAGATTGATCGTATCATGCAGAAGATACAACAAGATCCGCAGAGTGATGAGGTCAAGGGATCAGAATATCACCTTTGGAAGAAAATCAAGCACAAGAGCAGCCAGGGACGCCGTACAGGTGTAGGCATTACGGCCGAGGGTGACATGATTGCAGCCATGGGCTTGCGCTATGGAACGCCAGAAGCAACCGAGTTTTCTGTCAACGTTCACAAGAATTTAGCGTTGAGCGCCTACCGCTCTTCCGTAACCATGGCGCAAGAACGCGGTGCTTTCGCTGTATTTGATGCCTGTCGCGAGAAGAACAATCCCTTCTTGCTCCGCATCAAAGAAGCCGACCAACAGTTGTATGCTGACCTGCAGAAGTATGGCCGTCGCAATATCGCTTGTCTGACAATCGCGCCTACTGGCACCACCTCACTGATGACACAAACCACCAGTGGCATCGAACCCGTGTTCATGCCAGTGTATAAGCGTCGCCGAAAGGTAAATCCCAACGATACTGACGTGCATGTAGACTTTGTGGACGAGGTGGGTGATAGCTTTGAAGAATACATCGTGTACCACAAGAAATTCCTCGAGTGGATGAACGTTAACGGCATCGATTCTACTAAGAAATATACCCAGGAAGAGATTGATAAACTGGTGGCGCAGTCGCCATATTATAAGGCAACGGCCAATGATGTGGATTGGTTGGAGAAGGTAAAGATGCAAGGTGCCATCCAAAAATGGGTAGACCATAGCATCAGTGTGACCGTCAACTTGCCCAACGACGTGGATGAGGCCTTGGTTAATCGCTTGTATGTTGAAGCTTGGAAGAGCGGATGCAAGGGCTGCACCATCTATCGAGACGGGTCCAGAGCAGGCGTTATGATTTCTGTTTCTAAGAGTGAGAAGAAACAGAAAGGTAAGGAACAAACCAAGGACAACAGCGTTGACCAGAACGCACTGCCTCTCTGCAAGCAGCCAGAGGTGATAGAAGTGAGACCGAAGGTGCTGGAGTGCGATGTGGTTCGCTTCCAAAACAACAAGGAAAAGTGGGTGGCATTGGTTGGATTGCTTGATGGCTATCCCTACGAAATCTTCACTGGTTTGCAAGACGACGATGAGGGAATCGTACTGCCTAAGTCGGTTGTCAAAGGAAAAATCATCAAACAGAAGCAGGATGACGGCCCCAGCAGATACGACTTCCAGTTTGAAAACAAGCGTGGCTATAAGACTACGGTCGAGGGACTTAGTGAGAAGTTCAACCCAGAGTATTGGAACTACGCCAAACTCATAAGTGGCGTCCTGCGCTATCGCATGCCTATCGACCGCGTTATCAATCTGGTTAGTTCACTACAGTTGAAAGACGAGAGCATCAACACCTGGAAGAATGGTGTGGAGCGCGCTTTGAAGAAATATGTAGACGACGGCACCGAGGCCAAAGGAAAGAAGTGTCCGGTGTGCGGACATGAAACCCTTGTGTATCAAGAGGGCTGTCTAATCTGCAAAAACTGTGGTGCCAGCCGTTGTGGATAATCGACCTTTATGATTAAACAATCAAGCTATATTTATTTGAGCAACCTGCGGTTTCGCGCCTATCACGGCGTGTTACCGCAGGAACGCGTTGAAGGCAACGACTTCATCGTGAACATTCGGCTGGCCTACGACTTTGACAAGGCCATGGAAACCGACGATGTGGCCGACACCTTGAGTTATGCCGACGTATATCAACTCGTTCAGCAGGAAATGCAACAGCCTTCCAACTTGCTCGAACATGTGGTGGGTAGGATAGGCAAGCGCTTGCTGGCGGAATTCCCGTTGATCAAGGCTATCGACCTGAAACTCACCAAGGTTAATCCTCCCATGGGTGCCGATTGCGACGGTGCCGGTGTGGAAATACATTTAATAAATGAAAAAAACGATTGAAAGATAAAGGGTTTTCCATCTAAAAACATTACTTTTGCAACTATATGAATAAGAAGGTCTGGCACTGTTTGCTTTGTTTCTTACTGTTTGCGTCAGTGGGTTTGGCTGCAAACAAAAAGTTTACGCTGGTCATCGACCCCGGACATGGTGGAAGAGACCATGGTGCTGCAGGCGTTTATTCAAAGGAAAAAGATCTTGTTCTGAAGTTCGCATTGGCCTTTGGGCAAATGGTTGAACGCAATTGTCCCGATGTTAGGGTCATCTATACGCGCAAGACAGACGTCTTCATCCCGTTGGCCAGACGCGCCGAAATCGCCAATAAGAATCGTGCCGACTTGTTTATCTCTGTTCACATCAATGCCTTGTCGGGTGGACGCAAGGTGAGAGGATTGCAAACTTATACCCTCGGACGGGGACAGAACACTGGCCAAAAAGGCATCATGGAGAACTTAGAGGTGGCCAAACGCGAGAACTCGGTTATCTTTCTGGAGAAAGATTATAAGCAAAAGTATCAAGGTTTTGACCCTTCATCGCCCGAAAGCAACATCATGTTCGAGTTTATTCAAGACAAAAACATGCAGCAGAGCGTGGAATTGGCGCGTTACATGCAGAACCATATCCGAGCTGCTACGGGCTTGAACGACATGGGTGCGCATCAAAACAATTTGGCTGTGTTGCGGCTGTCGTCCATGCCGGGATGCTTATTGGAATTGGGTTTCATCTCAACCCCCGAGGAAGAAGACTTCATGAATGCCGCCGGAGCAGCCGATATGTATGCCCGTGGCATCTTCAACGCATTCGTACAATACAAGAACAAATATCATCAAGGATTGGTTGTTCCTTACAAAGCTCCAGCCGTACCAAAGCTACAGGTGCCTGAAATTGTTCCGGAGGTCTACAAGGAGCAGAGCCAAAAAGCGGAATCTGCGAAAAATGTCAAGACAAATGAGGCTTCTCTTACCCCCAATGTTCCACAACCGAAAGTGACAGAAGCTACATCTACCAATCAGCAAGCACCGCAGATAGCAGCCAATCAGTCAGGTGTGCAGGCGACTACAGCCATACCTCAGCCGGCTGAAGCGGCTTCCAATGCGAGAAATGAGGCTGGAACTCCCGTTCAAAAACCTACACTCCCCGCTGCAAATACTGCTCAGGAACTTCCCGTGTTCAAGATTCAAATCCTCACGACCCATCGAAAATTGGCATCAACGGATGCCGCCTTGAAAGGCCTAAAAGGGTGCGAGTGGTACGAAGCTGGTGGTGATTTGAAATACACTTACGGTTCATCGGCTGATTACAATGAGATACGCCGACTTCGAAAAGAAATCATCGATCGTTTCCCTGATGCTTTCATCATTGCCTTCAAGAATGGACAGCGCATGGATGTGAACGAGGCGATCCGCATGTTTTTACAGAATAAAAAGAAATAAGGTATTTTTTTTAAATTCCAACGGATATGATAAAAGTAAGAAATGAAATAAAAATTGCCCTCGTGGCGGTTGCCGGTATCGTGGCTTTGTTCATCGGAATGAACTTTTTGAAGGGCACACATCTGTTCACAGGCAGCAAGACTTACCATTTTGCTTTCGATGATATCAGTGGTTTAACCAAGTCAAGTCCTATCTACGCCTCTGGTTATCAGGTGGGGTTGGTTAAGGATATCATTTTCGATTACAGCCACAAGAACAAGACCAAGGTTATTGCAGAGATGGATAAGCAGATGAAAATCCCCACGGGAACCACGGCCTTTATCAGCAGTGACGTGCTGGGTAACATCAAGGTAACCTTGAACATCGCGCCCAATCGAGGCGAGTTTATCCAGGAAGGCGGCCTCATCCCGGGAGACATCGATAGAGGACCCATGGGTGAAGTGACGTCCATGATACCTGCGGTGAAGCAGATGTTGCCTAAATTAGATTCCATTTTGCTGAGCCTTAATCTGCTCTTGGCCGACCCAGCCATCGCAAGTTCCGTACACAATGTACAGGACATGACGGCCAATCTCACCAAGACTTCCCGCGAATTGAATTCCGTTGTTGCAAAATTAAACCGTGAAATACCTGGTGTGGTGACGAAAACAAACCGCATTTTGGATCATTCTGAGACGTTCACTGCCAACCTTTCACAGGTAGATGTGGCCACTACCATGCGAAAAGTGGACGAGGCTATGGCTGATGTCAAAGCGGTAACAGCCAAAATTAACAGCAATGAAGGCACGCTGGGATTGTTGATGCGCGACCCTTCGCTTTACAATCAGCTCAATACCACTGTGCGTAGTGCCGATTCTCTCATGGTCAACATCCGTCAACATCCTAAACGTTACGTCCATTTCTCTATCTTCGGAAGGAAAGATAAGTAAGGTGTCGTACATCACATGACTGCGATGACGCTATTTATGAACAATCGTCATCTGTTGAATGCGATGTGTCTTTAATTAAAATTGGTATAAATAAGAAATCTAATTGTTTCACACTGGTCAAAATGGCATAATGCATTAACAGCGTAGCCGATAATAGATATTTCATTTATGTTTCACCGTTCAAGTATGTATCTTGATGGTATTCAACTTAACTTACTTGTTCTCAAAGTTTTATGAACAAGCAACATCAAAAGCAATGAGATTTCTTTAAGAAAGTTGCTAATATGCGGGTAGTTAGGTACTTACGATTTTACTCCTGTTGAAACATAGAAACATGCATTTGCTCAATCAAGTTTTCTTTTATAAATTTGCAGTCGATTGATCATCGAATTGATCGAAAGACATACGTAAAATACTACATGATTCAATGAATGTAAGTCCTAATCAAGCTTGGGGCCAAGCCCTTGCGCTCATCCGTGAGAATGTTTCCAAGCAACAATATGATACATGGTTTCAACCCATCACCTACGAGTCGTTCGACGAAACGACCCGCACGTTGTTGATACAGGTACCCAGTCCGTTTGTGTACGAGTACTTGGAAGAGAATTATATCGACTTGTTGAGCAAGGTACTCAGGCGTTCTTTTTGCGATAACATTCGTCTGAAATACCGTATTGTCACAGATCAGGAGCATCATTTAACACAGGATGTAGAGGCAGAACAGACCGATGTGGCTGGTGTTAAGCCTCAGAAGAAAACTCGTGCCAATCAACCTCCGTCGGCACTTGACGCCGCCCAGCCGCAACAGTTGGACCCAAATTTGAATCCACACCTTACTTTCAATAATTATATTGAAGGCGACAGCAACAAGTTGCCGCGCTCGGTTGGCATGTCTATTGCCGAACATCCCAACAAAACACAGTTCAATCCCATGTTCATCTACGGTCCGTCGGGCTGTGGAAAGACCCACTTGATCAACGCCATCGGCATGCTTTCTAAGCAGCTCTACCCGCAGAAAAGGGTGCTGTACGTTAGTGCACGCTTGTTTCAGGTGCAGTATACCAATGCCGTTTTGCAGAACTCCGTGAACGACTTCATCAACTTTTACCAGACCATTGACTTGTTGATTGTCGACGATATACAAGAGTGGATGACGGCAACGAAGACACAAGACACTTTCTTTCACATCTTCAACCACCTGTTCCGCAATGGTAAGCGCATCATCTTGGCCAGTGATCGACCACCTGTTGACTTGAAAGGAATGAACGAACGGCTGCTGACACGGTTCGCATGCGGACTGATTGCCGAGTTGGAGAAACCCAACTTGCAACTTTGTATCGACATCCTGAACAGTAAGATACAGCGCGACGGTCTTCAAATTCCCGACGACGTGGTACAGTACATCGCACAGACAGCCAATGGAAGCGTGCGCGATTTGCAAGGAGTCATCAACTCGTTGCTGGCCTATTCGGTGGTTTACAACAGCGTGGTGGATATGCGTTTGGCCCAAAGAGTCATACAGCGTGCCGTGAAGATCGATGACAAACCGCTCACCATCGATGAGATTCTCGACACCGTTTGCCGACATTTCAATGTCACCGTATCGGCAGTGAACAGCAAGAGTCGCAAGCAAGAGTTGGTAACGGCGCGTCAATTGTCCATGTATCTGGCGCAAAAGTACACCAAGATGCCAGCCTCGCGCATTGGAAAGCTGGTGGGAGGGCGTGATCACTCCACCGTTATCCATAGCTGTTCGCGCATCGAACAGCGCCTAAAGCTAGACTCCATGTTCTCAAATGAGGTGATGAGCATTGAAAATTCGTTCAAGTTGAAGCAATAACCGGCTGTATCAATGCCTGTTTGTCGTCCCTTTAATATTTAGAATGAAATAGATATCGTGTCCAAGGCTCTCGAGCTTTGGATTTTTTTTGCCCTGAGTCCATTTCTATCGAATTGTTAGTCGCAAGATCGTTTTTTGCGGATATTCTTTGCCAGTTTTATTGAAAAGTCATACCTTTGCCGTCGGTTTACAAACAGTAAGCTAAGGGTGCTCACTTTTATTCGTGGGCTGAGAACAAACCTTCTGACCTGATCTGGGTAATACCAGCGTAGGAATTGACCAAGAAGCCAAGTGGGCGAAGTTCTTCAACAGGATAACTTTGCACTTGCTCTCTCCCTTATTCATTTATTTTTTTGATAGCTAAAAAAAGCAATGAAAAAGTTTTTATGGGCAGTGTTTGCGATGACTGCCGCCAACGTGTATGCGGTGCAACCAATTGACACCTTGCATACTTACGAGTTACAGGATGTACAAGTAATTTCTACTCGTGCCAACAAGAAGACGCCTATGGCGCATTCAGACTTGACACAAAAGCAAATCAAGCAGATGAACCATGGCAAGGACATTCCGTTCTTGCTGTCTACCTTGCCATCAATTACCCTTACTTCCGATGCAGGTAATGGTATTGGGTACACCTCACTGCGTGTGCGTGGCATTGATCCCTCGCGCGTGAACATTACTGCCAACGGTATTCCGATGAACGATGCCGAGAGTGCAACCCTCTTTTGGGTGAACATGAGCGACTTTGCCTCGAGTGTGCAGAGTATGCAGCTGCAGCGAGGAGCTGGTACGTCTACCAATGGTGCGGGTGCTTTTGGTGCTACCTTGAACATGCAGACCGAGAATATCGGTACCAAACCATTCTTCAGCATTGACCTCTCGGGCGGTAGTTACGGTTCGCACAAGGAGACTTTGCGCTTCGGAACAGGGCTCATCGGTGGCCATTGGGGCATACAAGGACGCCTTTCCAACATCGGTAGCGACGGCTATCTGGACCGTGCTTCCACCAAACTCAATTCGTATTTCATTCAAGCGGGCTACTTCTCGGACAACACCATGGTGAAGTTTGTCACCTTCAATGGCGTGGAACGTACTTATCACGCATGGTACTACGCTTCCAAATACGAGCAAAGTTTGTACGGACGCACCTACAATTCGGCCGGTGAGTATATCGATGCCGAGGGCAAGGTGAAATATTATGACGGACAAACGGATAACTACCACCAGCAAAACTACCAGCTGCATTGGAGTCAACTGCTTGGTGACCAATGGAAACTCAACGTTGCCTTGCACTATACCAAGGGCGACGGATACTACGAGCAGTACAAAGGAAAAGGCAATTGGTATCAATATCATCTGTCTAAAGACACCAAGTTGTTGGGCGACTTAGTGCGCCAAAAGAAGATGGACAACGATTTTTATGGTGCTGTAGGTTCTATTAACTATGACAACAACCGTGGTTTGACCGCCAACATCGGTGGCGGTTGGAACAAATATGTGGGCGGTCACTTTGGAAAAGTCATTTGGGCGGGTGCTCCTTTCTATCAGATAGAAGATGCCAACGGCAAAAAGAAGAAGGTGTATCAAATGGGACCCTCCACATTGGAGCCTGATAACGAGTATTACAACAACGATGCCAAGAAGGTGGACGGCAATGTTTACGGAAAGGTAAACTGGGAGTTCGTAAAGGGTTTGAGTGCCTTTGCCGACTTACAATATCGTCATGTGGGCATTAAGATGACAGGTCCTTCCGATGCATGGGATGACAATAACAAGCAGGTTGTCTTCAATCTTGACCAAAAGTTCAATTTCTTCAATCCTAAGTTTGGACTCAATTATCAGGCTGATGCCAACAACCGCGTGTATGCATCGTATGCCATTGCGCACAAAGAGCCTACCCGCAACAGTTTTGAGCAAAACCTTGACACCAAGTTGGAGGCAGAGAAATTAGGCGATTTGGAAATAGGTTACCAGTTTGCCTGTGCCAAATACAGCGCAGGTGTCAACCTATATTATATGAATTATAGCAATGAATTTGTGCTCACTGGCGAACTGGATGCCATCGGTGAGATGAAGACAAAGAATGCAGGTAGCAGCTATCGCATGGGTATTGAATTGGAATCGGCTTGGCAGCCTGTCGACTGGTTCACTTGGAACGTCAATGCTACCTTCAGCAAGAACCGTGTTAAGGACTGGATGGTGAAGTTGGAAGATGGGAAGAACGCTTCTTTGGGCGACACACCTACCAGTTTTTCTCCAGAACTTATCTTCAACAACATCTTCTCATTCAACTATAAAGGTTTGTCAGCCAATGTTCATACGCAGTACATTGGTGAGCAGTATCTCACCAATACAGGTCTGAAAAACTATCAAACCAAAGACGCCAAAGGTCAAGATATAGACGTGAGCATGATGTTGGGCAGCATCTTTACCACCAACCTCAATGTGGCTTACACCTTTGCCTGTCACAAGTTGGGCTTGAAAGAGGCTACCGTTGGCTGTACCGTCTACAACCTTTTCAGTGCCAAATACGACAATAACGGTTGGGCAGCACCTGGTTTTAAGAAGGATGCACAAGGCAACGTCGTAGCTACCGATGCTGGTAAAGGACAGTATATGGCTGGCTTTGCGCCACAGGCTCCTATCAACTTCATGGCAAACTTGTCATTGACGTTCTGATAATAGTTGATGGGAGAGGAGTAGAAGTTTATGGGAGTTATAAGGGAGAAAAGGGAGATAGATTAGGAGTTAATGGGAGTTAATGGGAGTTACGTAGGGAGTTAACGGACATTACCTTATTGATAGAGATAGAAAAAAGCCAATTTCTGCCTTCCATTGCAAAGCATTTGTCCGATAACTCCCATTAACTCCCCTTGTAACTCCTGTTAACTCCTGACCTAATTCCCCATTTACTCCTGCTTACTCCCATTCTAACAAATAACAACATGACATTCGATTGGTTGGATATAGTCACCACCATTTTGGGACTTGTCTATATCTATTTGGAATATAAAGCCAGCATTTGGCTGTGGATAGTGGGTATCGTGATGCCTGCCATGGACGTGTTTTTGTATTGGAAGCATGGCTTATACGGAGATGCGGGCATGGCAGTGTATTACACATTGGCTGCTGTTTACGGATATATTGCGTGGAAGTGGGGCAGCAAACTCTTCAATCAAAAAAAGCAAGAACTGCCCATTACGCACATGCCCGGCAAGCATTATCTGCCCACTTTCGCGTTCTTTGCCTTGGCGTGGGGCGTTACTTATTATGTGTTGGTGCGCTTTACCAACAGCAACGTACCTTTATTAGATAGCTTTACCAATGCACTCAGCTTCGTTGGCTTATGGGCTTTGGCACGCAAGTATGTGGAGCAATGGCTCTTTTGGATTGCGGTCGACGTGGTTTGTAGTGCGCTATATGTGTACAAGGGCATTCCTTTCAAGGCAGGACTGTACGGACTTTATGTCGTTATTGCCGTGTTAGGATACTTTAAGTGGAAGTCAATGATGAAACAAGCAGCGTCATGAACTATCAGCTCATCAACTCATCAACCAATTTTGACGTGGTGGTTTTAGCAGACGGAGATTATCCGCAGCATGCTATTCCCGCCCAAATCTTGCAGCAGGCATCACGCATCGTGTGTTGCGACAGCGCCATCGAGTTGCTGCATCCCTCTTTATATGATAAGGTGGAAGCCGTTGTTGGCGACGGTGACTCGATGTCTGATGCTGCCAAGCGAAAATTTCATGACGTACTGCATGTTGAGCATGAACAGGCAGACAACGACCTTACCAAGGCTACCCGCTATTGTGTCAGCCGCAACTATAGCCGTATCGCCTATTTGGGAGCAACGGGCAAGCGTGAGGATCATACCATGGGAAACATCTCCCTCTTGCTGCGTTATTTTCAAACCTACGGTGTGCAGCCTGTCATGGTGACCGATTACGGCACGTTTGTACCTTGCCATGGCGATTGCACCTTTGAGTCGTTTGCCAAACAGCAAGTAAGTATTTTTAATATTTCATGCCACCGTATCGAAAATAAGGGCTTGCGTTGGCAATCGTACGCCTATCAAAGTTGGTGGCAAGGTACACTCAATGAGGCAGAAGGTGCATCGTTCTGCATTCAATCTGATGGAGATTATTTGGTTTATCGAACTCATGAGGCAAAAACGACCATGCACTAGCCTCGTTTTTCTATTCGGAAACGATTCGCACTTCTGGGCTTACAAGAAACGATACTTGTATGTGTCAACAAACCTTTCGTTTGTTAAACCGATTCTTTTTATTTGACAAAATAAAATTGCAAAATAGATAAAACAAGCGGATTTTTAAGGATTTCAAAACCTTAACAGCATCATCTTTTACCATATTCACATACAACAAATCCGCAATCAGCATGCTATTGCCGCCCAATAGGTATGCTTTTACCTCCCAATTGGCATGCTTTACCTGCCCAATATACATCATATAGCAAGCCTTTTTTGCATGAAATAAGGAGATTTTGTCCCAAACACATGGTCTTTTTGAGTACGTTTTAGATTCAAAAAAGACATAACCTGCTAATAATCAAATTGATAATCAAAACCCTCTCATATTTCATGTATTTCCGTGACATGAACAAGCTGCTTGAAAAAACGTTCGGCATTTGTGTTAAAAAAGACGTTGCAGCAGAAGAAAACTTAACGAAGAAATTTCTGTTTGAACTAAAAAAATGCAAATTATCATTCTTCATTAAAAGAGCTGTGGTTGTAGGCAGCAGTCTTCCGGTTGCACAACGTTGAACCCATTCAGCCTGTACTTTTGCTGTCTGTACGATAAACATTATAATAATAAATGTATGATTAAATAAAATAATTTATTAAATGACCAATAAATAATTATTAAATATTTTATAATTAAAAAGACATATAAATATAATTATTTATTTGGTTGTTCTTAAATATATATTTACCTTTGCCCTAGTTCAATACGAACTGCACTTTTTAAATATTAAACCTAACCTAATGAATCGTAGATCTAACCGACAAATGAAAGCGAAACGATCTTATTTTTTGATACTGGTTTTGTATCTCATCTTTTTGCCCAAATCACTTTTTGGTGGCAATCTGCATCCAGACGTAGTTGTGGCAGGAGGTGGTGCCAGCGGCGTATCTGCTGCTTTGCAATCAGCCCGTATGGGTATGCGTGTACTCGTGGTTGAGGAAAGTACGTGGTTGGGTGGCATGCTAACAGGCGCAGGTGTTAGTGCCATCGATGGAAACTTCAATATGCCTGCTGGCATATTTGGTGAATTTAGAAATCGTCTTGCCCAACACTACGGTAGTCTTGAAGCCTTGAACACCGGATGGGTAAGCCGAGTTCTCTTCGAACCCTCGGTAGGCAACCAGGTCTTGAACGACATGGTGGCGCAAGAGAAAAATATCGAAGTGTGGAAAGAGAGCAGTATCAGACGCATCAGCAAAAAGCAAGGCGAATGGAACTTGAAGATTAAAAAGCAAGGTAAAAGCGTGATCGTTAAAACACCAATGCTCATTGATGCTACTGAATTAGGAGATGTGGCAGCCAAGTGTGGGGTAGGCTATGATGTTGGCATGGATAGTCGCCATGATACGCAGGAGGACATAGCTTTGGAAAAAGGCAACAATGTTATTCAGGACCTTACCTATGTTGCCATCTTGAAGGATTATAAAAAGGACGTCCCCATGCGAAAGCCAAAGGGTTATGACCCTTCAGTCTTTGCCTGTTGCTGCATCAACCCGCTGTGCATATCCAGCAATGAGCCAAAAAGAATGTGGCCGGCTGAAAAGATGATGAGCTATGGACAGCTTCCCAATGGCAAGATTATGCTGAATTGGCCTATCAACGGAAATGACTATTACGTCAATTTGGTGGAAATGTCTGACAAGCAACGCAGACGAGTTTTGAAGAAAGCGAAAGAACATACCTTGTGTTTTCTTTATTTTATTCAGCACGAATTAGGATTCCGTCATATAGGACTTGCCGACGACGAATATCCCACAGAAGATCTTCTGCCTTTCATTCCTTATCATCGTGAATCCAGGAGAATTCATGGAGCGGTTCGGTTTACACTCAATCACATGGTGTCACCTTACAATCAAGCAGCTCCTTTGTACCGAACCAGCATCGCTGTTGGAGACTATCCAGTGGATCATCACCACATGCGCTACAAAGAAAGCCACACGCTGCCCGACATACACTTCTATCCAGTTCCGTCATTTGGGCTGCCGTTAGGAACACTCATTCCACAAGGGGTTGAGGGTTTGATAGTAGCTGAAAAATCCATATCCGTGTCTAATATCGCCAATGGTGCAACACGTTTGCAGCCTGTGGTGATGCAAATAGGTCAGGCAGCTGGTGCATTGGCGGCCCTCTCACTCAAGAAAAGAACGCCTTTAACAGATGTGTCTGTAAGGGATGTTCAAGATGAGATATTGAAGGCAGGCGGATATTTGCTTCCCTATCTGGATGTTCAGAAACAAGATCCTCGATTCATACCTTATCAACACATTGGTTCAACGGGTATCTTGAAAGGGGTTGGCAAAAATGTAGATTGGAAGAATGAAACATGGCTGAGGGCTGACCAACCATTAAAAGGACGCGAACTGGAAGGTATGCGTGACATTTTCCCACGATGGAAGCAAACAGGTGCTATGTTGACCGACTCGGTTATGACATTGGGAGACGCATTGCGTGTCATTCAAAGTGTAGCTGAGTCAGAGGGAATGACCATCAAAGCAGATTGGGAGCCACTGCTAAAGAAATATCATTTTAAGGCAACAGACAAGGCACACGTCATTACACGAGGTGAAATGGCCGTACTGATAGACCAAATGTTGGATCCATTTCATTGGAAAGAAGTTGACATACTGGGAAATTTCATCAAGTAATATTTAAATCATATAGCTATGGATATAGATCAATTGAAAGAATTAGCCGACTTGTACAAAAGTGAATTGCTACAGAGAGTGGTTCCTTTTTGGCTTGAGAAGTCACAAGACGAAGAGTATGGTGGGTACTTCACATGCTTGGATCGCAAAGGAAATGTTTTTGACACCGACAAATTTATTTGGTTGCAGTGTCGTGAGGTGTGGTTGTTCGCCATGCTATATAACAAGGTAGAGAAAAACGAGGAATGGTTGAACTGTGCCATCCAAGGAGCAGAGTTTTTAAAAAAGCATGGACATGACGGCCAGTACAACTGGTATTTCTCGCTGGATAGGACAGGCAAACCATTGGTTGAGCCTTACAACATCTTCTCGTACACGTTCGCAGCCATGGCTTTCGGACAGCTAAGTTTGGCCACAGGCAATGACGAATACGCCACCATCGCCAAGAAAACGTTCGATATCATTCTGTCGAAGGTAGACAATCCCAAAGGTAAGTGGAACAAGATACATCCGGGAACACGCAACATGAAAAATTTTGCACTGCCCATGATACTCTGCAACTTGGCCCTGGAGATAGAGCATCTTCTTGATGAAAGCTATCTACTCGAGACCATGGAAACGTGCATCCATGAAGTGATGGACGTGTTTTACCGACCAGAGCTTGGCGGCATTATCGTGGAGAACGTAGGTGCCGACGGCAACTTGGTAGACTGCTTCGAGGGCAGACAGGTAACACCGGGGCATGCCATAGAGGCTATGTGGTTTATCATGGACTTGGGTAAACGTCTGGACAGACCCGAACTGATAGAAAAAGCCAAGGACATCGCGCTTACCATGTTGGAGTATGGATGGGACAAAGAGTTCGGCGGCCTGTATTATTTCATGGATCGCAATGGCTGTCCTCCCCAGCAATTAGAATGGGATCAGAAACTGTGGTGGGTACACATCGAAACCCTTATCTCTATGCTCAAGGGCTATCAGCTCACGGGAGACAAGAGGTGTATGGACTGGTTTAAGAAGGTACACGAATATACGTGGACACATTTCAGAGATGACGAGTATGCTGAATGGTACGGATACCTCAACAGGCGCGGCGAAGTGCTGTTGCCATTGAAGGGTGGAAAATGGAAAGGATGTTTCCATGTACCCAGAGGAATGTACCAATGCTGGACTACTTTAGAAGAAATAGTCAAGGCAAACGATACAAAATAAAGCGAACCATGACAAACAGGAGAAACTTTATCAAGCAAATGATGGGTGCCTCATCGCTTGTGCTGGGTAGCAAAATTCTGTCTTCCTATACCAAGGTGGACAACGCTTTTGTGCAGCACGAGGACGGCGAGACTTTTGCTACGCCGCACGCCATGAAGGGCATGCCTATTAAAGCTACATTTCTGGATGAGATAAGTTGGGACATTCCGCACCAAAACTGGGGCAAGAAAGAATGGGATCAAGACTTCAAGGCCATGAAAAAGATGGGCATCAACACGGTTGTTCTCATCCGTGCCGGACTGGGAAAGTGGATTGCTGCACCGTTCTCAACTCTCATCGGAAAAGAAGATGTATATTATCCACCAGTTGATTTGGTAGAAATGTTCTTGACACTCGCCGACAAACATCGCATGAATTTCTTCTTCGGCATGTATGATTCCGGCAAGTATTGGCAAGAAGGACTGTTCCAAAAAGAGATAGACCTGAACCTAAGCTTGATCGATGAGGTGTGGGCCAAATATGGCAAACATCCATCTTTCAAAGGATGGTATCTGTCACAAGAAATCAGTCGCCGAACAAAAAACATGTCACGCATATATGCTGAGGTGGGCAAGCACGCCAAAGTCGTGTCGGGTAACCTCACGACCATGGTTTCGCCCTATATCCACGGCGTGAAGACCGACCAAGTGATGAGTGGCGACAAGGCTCTCACCGTGAGAGAGCATGAAGAGGAATGGAACGAGATATTGGGCAACGTCAAGGGTGCCGTGGATATCTTGGCATTCCAAGACGGCCAGGTAGACTATGGCGAATTGTACGATTATCTTGTGGTGAACAAAAAGTTGGCAGACAGATACGGCATGAAATGCTGGACAAACATCGAATCGTTTGACCGCGACATGCCCATCCGCTTCCTGCCAATCAAATGGGAGAAACTGCTGTTGAAACTTGAGGCCGCGCGGAAAGCCGGAATGGAAAACGCCATTACCTTTGAGTTCTCGCACTTCATGAGTCCCAATTCTGCATATTTGCAAGCAGGTCACTTGTATCATAGATACTGTGAGCATTTTAATATTTAAATTATTCACTAACCTAAAATTCATAATTAATGGAAAAAATTAGATGGTGTATCAGGAGGCTTGTTGTGTCCTTGATCCTAACAGTCACATGTGTGGCAGCAAGCTATGCGCAAAATGTGATAACAGGAACAGTCAGCGACACGAACGGTGAGCCTTTGGTAGGAGTGTCTATCGTTGTGAAAGGAACGACGAGAGGACAGGTTACTAACATTGATGGACGGTACCAAATCGAGGCTAAAGCCAATGACATATTGACTTTTGCAAGTGTCGGCATGGTATCGCAAGAAGTGAAGGTGGGCAATCGCAAGACGATTGACATTACGATGAAGGAGGATGTCGCCGCTTTAAGCGAGGTCGTAGTAGTGGGCTATGGCACACAAAAACGAGGAAGCATTACGGGCGCTATCTCCACGGTATCTGACAAAGAGATACTCAAGGCACCAACCATGAGTATCAGTAATATTATCGGACCCCGCATTGCGGGTGTGGCAGCCGTGCAATCTAGCGGGCAGCCCGGTAGTGATAACGCTGCGCTCACCATGCGCGGACAAGGGGGTATCATCTACGTTATTGATGGTATACGGCGCACCTCAGCCGACTTTAACGGATTGGATCCGAATGAAATTGAATCGGTGTCTATCTTGAAAGACGCAGCTGCTGTGTCTGTATATGGTTTGGATGCCAACGGAGCGTTTATCGTAACCACGAAAAAAGGTAGCAAAAACAAGACGTCCATCTCCTACACGGGAGCTTTCGGATTGAGCGAGAACGCACAAAATCAGGTGTGGCTTGACGGCCCCGGGTACGCTTATTGGTACAACAAAGCACGCGAATTGCAGGGCGATGCCCCCGTCTTTACAGATGAAATGGTACAAAAGATGCGTGACGGAGTTGACGGTTGGGGTAACACCAACTGGTACAAAAAATTGTTTGGAACAGGAAACCGTATGCACCACAATGTGTCTGCCTCGGGTGGAAACGACAAGGTGAAGTTTTTCGCATCGATGGGTTATTTGAAAGAAAACGGCAATATTGACAATTTCGATTATGACCGTCTGAACCTTCGTTCAAACATCGACGCGAAAATAACCGACAACCTTACTTTTACACTGGGCATAGCTGGGCGTATAGAGAAGCGCAACGCACCCAGATACTCTGCCGACCCAAACGCTTGGCATAACATTCCACAGCAGATCATTAGGGCTATGCCATACGTTCCGGAAACTATGGAATATCAGGGTAAAACTTATGCTGTGTCTACACCAACTGCATCGTCACCCGTTGCCCCATTGGCATCCATCAATGAGTCAGGATACAGCAAGTCTAATCGCTCGTTTGTCCAGACCAATTTCAGTCTGAAATATGACGCGCCTTGGCTGAAAGGCTTAAGCGTGAAGTTTCAAGGAGCTTATGATGCTAATTTCTATTTCAACAAAGTGCTAAGCAATCCTTTCGAGGTGATGCAGATGAGTCTGCCCACCTCCGCATCCAAGACATTGAATTATTATAAAGCTTTCGATGCCCAAGGAAACAGTGTGTCACTGAGTGAGGCCGCCAGCAAGGGTTACAACTTTACCACACAAACCAGTGTGACATACGACAACAGGTTTGACAAGCACACCGTGGGCGTGTTGTTATTGGCCGAGACGCGCGAAAACAAGAGCAACGCCCTGAGTGCAACCGGTACGGGATTGGACTTCTTGCAGCTTGACGAGCTTAGCAAGATTACCAACTTGACTGGCGACGGCAAAGAAAAGATGCCTACGATAGGTGGTTATAGCGGATTTACGCGGGTGGCTGGATTTGTCGGCAGGCTCAATTATAACTATGATGATAAATACTACTTGGAGGCTTCGGCACGTTATGATGGTAGCTACCTTTTTGGTGGTATGAACAACCGATGGGTGTTCTTGCCCAGTTTATCATTGGGTTGGCGCATCAATAACGAAAAATGGTTTGACGCCGACTGGGTGAATAACCTAAAACTGCGTGCTGGCGTTGGTAAAACAGGAACAAGTAGCGGATTGAACGCATTTCAATGGCGCAACGCGATGACATTGGTGAAAAACGCATTGGTGCTGGGTGGCGGAAGTCAGTCGATGATGTACGCCAGCGTTTTAGGCAATCCTGACCTACGGTGGGCACAATGCATGAACTACAACCTTGGTGTTGACGCAACCTTATGGAATGGCCTTTTAGGCATCGAGTTTGACGTGTTCTATAAATATGAGTATGACAAAATTTCGTCTGTCGTGGGTGCGTTCCCACCATCACGTGGTGGATACTATCACAACTCAGCCAATATAAACAAGGCTGATTACAAGGGATTTGAGGTGGCTTTAACCCATCGTAACCACATTGGAAATTTTAATTATGGTGGAAAATTGATATGGTCGTACGCTTATGGTCGTTGGCTGAAATACGCCGGCGACACAGACAATGCTCCAGAGTACCAACGCATCACAGGTAAACAAATTGGTGCCAAATATGGTTTCATGGACGCAGGACTGTTCAGAGACGAGGCAGATATAGCCAATTCACCGACTGTCGTTGGTTATAAAGCACTGCCGGGCTATATAAAATATGTGGACCGGAATGGTGATGGTGTGATAACCGCTGCCCAAGACCAAGGCTATGTAGGTAAAAGCTCAACCCCAACACACACAGGTTCGTTCAACTTGTTTGGTGATTGGAAGGGATTCGACTTTGACTTGCTGTTCTCTTGGGGCTTGGACAATGTTGTGGCCTTGACCGGACAATATAGCGGTTCGGGCATCCAAGACAACACGGCCTATACAAAGCCGTTCTACCACGGTGGTAACTCACCAACTTATTTGGTAGAGAAATCGTGGACACCCGACAACCCCAACGCAGAGTTTCCTCGTCTTGAGATTTCAGGTCCGAGCAACAACAACGGCTTCTCTTCCACGTTCTGGTATCGCTCTGGCAACTACATGCGGTTAAAGACTGCGCAAATTGGCTACAACTTCCCCAAACAATGGCTAACTAACATAGGCATTGAGGGTGCAAGACTATATGTGGAGGGTTTCAACCTGTTGACATTCAGCAGTCTGACCAAATACAACATAGACCCTGAGTCTCCTTCTGTAAACAACGGTTACTACCCGCAGCAGAGGACGTATACCATGGGAATAAAACTAACATTCTAAAAGATTTGACAGTATGAAAAATATATGTTTTAACATAGCGGTGGCATTTTGCGCAGTCTTGCCCTTGACATCGTGTAACGATTGGCTGGATGGCGTTACTCAAACAGCGACCGTAAGTGATGAGATTGTTTGGCAAGACGCAAAGCACGTTGATAAAAACGTGAATGCTTTTTATACCGTTTTGCACAGATACGGCCAGTTTGGAGAGACGCAGTTTGGCGGTAGCCTGACCGAAAGCCTTACCGATGCCTTCAAATATGGATCGGTTTCATTGGGCCATCGTGCAGGGCACCCCAATGTTTACGTTACCGACCCATCCGTGGTGACACCCGATGGCTGTCTATATAATGTATGGAGCGAGAGTGCTGCTTACGGAAGTATCAGGCAGATAAACCAGTTTTTAGCCATGCAGAAACAATATTCTAAGTTTTCTGAGGAGCAAAACGCACGCTGGGAGGCTCAGGCTCGCTTCTTCCGCGCATACCTATACTTCCAGTTGGCCAAACGGCATGGTAGCGTAATTATCTATGAAAACTTGCCGGAAAGCAACGACAAAGCACTTAGTTCGGCTGAAGAAACTTGGAAATTTATCGCTGCTGATCTTGACTTTGCGGCAGCTAACCTTCCTAAGGAGTGGGCAGACCCCAACGCAAAAGGCAGGGTAACTCAAGGAGCAGCCTACGCCCTGAAGTCACGAGCCATGCTTTACGCAGAACAATGGCAGGCTGCATACGACGCAGCCGACAAGGTAGAGAAGCTCGGATTGTACGATTTGGCACCCAATTACGCTGACGCATGGAGTGGTAACAACAACGAATGCATATTGGCATTCAGGTACAACAAGGACAGTGGACCCTACCACAACTTTGACCAATACTATGTGCCACAGTGCGACGGATACGATTTTGGCGCTACGGGTACACCCACGCAGGAAATGGTGGAGTGCTATGAGACCAAGGACGGTAAAATCGTGGACTGGACTCCATGGCATGAAACAACCAACCAAAAGCCTCCTTACGACCAGCTTGAACCTCGATTTGCCGCAACCATCATATATGCGGGAAGCGAATGGAAGGGACGCAAGATGGATTGCAGCGTAGGAGGTAAGAACGGAGAGTTCATGGCTTATCGTGAGCAGGCCTACTCTTTCGGCAAAACCACAACAGGATATTTTCTTCGTAAGCTGCTCGACGAAAAGCTAACGGACATCAAGGGACAACACAGCTCGCAACCATGGGTAGAAATACGCTTTGCCGAGGTGTTGTTGAACAAAGCCGAGGCTGCTTTCAGATTGGGCAAAACCAGTGAGGCACAGACGCTCATGAACCGCGTGCGGGCACGTGTTGGACTGCCTGCGAAAACCTCTACCGGTGACGCTTGGTTTAAGGATTACCGCAACGAGCGTAAGGTGGAATTAGCTTACGAAGGACATCTGTTCTGGGATATGCGCAGGTGGAAACTAGCTCATATTGAGTATAACAACTACCGCTGTCATGGTATGAAGATTACCAACGGCACATACGAGTATGTTGATTGTGACGGTCAAGACCGTAAGTTCTCGTCAAAACTCTACAGGCTGCCTGTTCCTACATCCGAATTGAAGAACAATAAGTTGGCCAAACAGTTTGATGAATGGAAATAACAACCTTTAAGTATTGACAAATATGAAAACCAAAATATTAACATTAGCCTGCAACCTGCTGCTTATTTTTACATGGGTGGGTTGCCAAGAGCCCGAGGAGTTTCACCCTAATATAGAGCGAAACGGCATTACAAATCTCACTGCACGGTTTATTGATGATGACAGGGATGAAAACAACTTCACGAGTGAGATAGACTATCAAAATAAAGTGATTACTGTTGTGTTTCCCTACAACTATCCACGGTTGTCTGACAATGTTCTCGACAAGTCGTCACTCAAAAAGATGCGGGTGTTCGCAAGTCTCGAAAACAACGTGTATGTAACACCTAAGCTGTACTTTATGGACCTGACGAAGGAAAACACGATTACCGTGACCGACCAGAATGGAGGGAAGGCAGACTATAAAGTAGTGGCTGAAATAAGAAAAAGCAACGAGTGCGCCATCACTAAGTTTGACCTCCCGAATGCTAACTTAAGTGGCCTTGTGAAGGAAGCAGACAAGATGATCTCCCTTGTCTCCGCTGACGAGATTGGCAAACAACTTGCTACGGTGAGCATCTCTCACGGAGCCACCATTTCACCAGACCCAACAATCGTAGCCCTCGATTATGACCAGGAACAACAATTCAAGGTTACGGCGCAAGACGGCGTTACCTCGATGGTGTATACAGTGAAAAAAGAAATTCCACAAAAAATCAACAATGGGTTGCGCGCCAGCAGCGCTCAACTATTGTGGGTAAAGAAACTTGTGGACATCGGACTAACCCAAAACCACATGACCACAGGTATCGCAGCTCTTAACAACTATGTTGTCGTGAACGAGAGAGGCAATGGACAAGCGGTATATCTCAACGCCAAAACCGGAGAGATAGCGGGTCATATCGACATCAGCGAATTTGCTGGGAGTCTGACAAACATGTATGCCACGGCCGATGATAACGATAATATATTGTTCTGTAACTTCAACAACCAGAAAGATGGAAAGTTCATCATCTGGAGAGTAAAGGGTGTCAAAGGCAAGCCTGAAAAGTATTTGGAATACACCACAAGCGCACAGATGGGACGTAAACTATCTGTTATTGGTAACTTGGACGGCGAAGCTATCATTACGGCACCTATACATGGTACCGCAGGACAATTTGCACGCTGGCAGGTGAAAGCCGGAAAGCTGGTTTCTACCACGCCAGTCATGGTTCAAGCCCAAGGCTTAGGCAACTGGGGTAATAATGCGGACGTAATATACAGCAATCCAGCTGACCCCACAAGCGACTATTTCGCTGCATACTATGCCGCACCAAGGCATGCTTCAATGTTTGACGGGAAAACCAATTCTATCAAAGCCAAGGGACCAGAAATATCTTCCAACTGGCTTCAGAATGCGGTAGACTATACCGTATTTAACAAAGCACACTACTTCATTTCTAACTCTGTGAACCTTTGGACATGGGGTACAGACGATTGCATCTACTTGTTCGACACAGGTGGGGGCAATTTGGATACGCAGGTGCTTGACTTCTCTTCAAAAGGCTTGGATATAAATGGCAAGTACGGAGGCAAGGCATTAGGAAAACAAAACGCAAATGGAACAGGCGACGTCGCACTGAGAGTATCGAACGACGGATACTATCTGTACATCTACTTCATGTTTACCAACGGATATGTTGGTTGCGTGCGCTGCGACTGTTTGGATTTGTAATCTTTCATTCAACCATCTCAATGCTTTGACCATGTCACTGCATTGAGATGGATTTTATCGTTCACGGTTGATAAAAAACATATCCATTTTGTTGGATGATGAAAAAAGAACCGTAAATTTAATGGCAATAATAAAATAATAAGGGACAACGGATGAAGCAACAACATTGTACTATCAGCCTTTTATTACTGACACTACTGTTCCTTTTAGCATGTGGCTCAAAAGACCCAATAGATTATTGGGGACAAAACAAACAAAAGGAAGAACAGGAAAATAACAAAGAAATAGAAAATAAAACCGACAAACCGAGATATATCTGGATTGACGCGGCAGCGAATTTTCCTGACTTCGCCAATAGTAAAGAGGCCATAACAAGAGATTTGACCCTTGCTAAAGACGCAGGTTTCACGGATATCGTGGTAGACGTGCGCCCAACATGTGGTGACGTGTTGTTCAAGACCTCTACAGTAGAACAAGTGAAATATCAATACGCATGGACATCTACAGGCTATACAAAGATAGACCGCACGGCCACATGGGACTATTTGCAAGCGTTCATAGATGCCGCACGAAAATTGGGTTTGAAAGTTCATGCAGGCATTAACACGTTTGTGGGAGGAAACACCATGAACAACGGAACGGGCATGGTGTATCGTGACGAGAGCAAAAGGGCATGGACAACACAAATGAGCACAGCTCAGGGAATTGTCAGTATCATGGACGAGGCTGAGCCTACCAAGTTTCTAAATCCAGCCAATCCGGAAGTGCAAACTTTTCTTTGCAACTTGTTGCGAGATCTTGCGAAATATGACCTTGATGGTATCGTGTTGGATCGAGGCAGATATTTGGATTTGCGTGCTGATTTCTCTGATCTTTCTCGCAAAAAATTTGAAACGTATATGGGAAGCAAAGTCTCTAATTTCCCAGAAGACATCCTTCCCAAAGGCGCGACAAAGCTATCGGGGAAATCTTCTGATTACACAAAGAAATGGTTGGAGTTTAGAGCAAAAACCATTCGCGACTTTATGGAAAAGGCACGAAACGCTGTCAAGAGCGTCAATTCCAAAATACAATTTGGCGTGTATGTTGGTGGTTGGTACTCTACCTATTACACTGTGGGCGTGAATTGGGGCTCTCCTAATTTTAAAACCTCTGATTATTATAGATGGGCAACTAAAAACTATCACTCCTTCGGATACGCTGACTTGATGGATCAAATGCTCATTGGTGCTTATGCCTCGCCATTGCTTGTTTATGGCAATACCGAATGGACCATGCAGGGATTCTGTCTACAGGCCATGTCAAAGATAAAAGGTTCTTGCCCCAAAGTAGTGGGAGGACCTGATGTCGGTAATTGGGACACGGCCAACAAAGCCACCCAAGAGCAGGAAAACCAAGCCATCGTGCAATCTGTCAAGGCATGCATGGATGCTTGTAACGGTTATTTTCTGTTCGACATGATTCATCTTAAGAAAGCCAACCAATGGAAATATGCCAAGGAAGGCATAGCTAAAGCCATCGACAAAACAAAGTAATAACAAATAATATACGACTTATGAAAAGAGCCTGTCTCACACTACTCCTATTGTGCACCACCTTACTGACTTTTGCTACAATCAAACCCAAGGTCATGTGGTTGGATTGTTCGGCCAACTTCGAGCGATTCAGCTATCCTGACTCCATCAGGTATTACGTTGGCAAATGTCATGAGGCCGGTATCACACATTTAGTATTAGACATCAAGGATAACACCGGCGAGGTGCTTTACGACAGTAAGTACACATCGAGGAAAAGAACGTGGAAGGGATTTACACGTCCTGATTTTGATTTTATCAACACGTTCATCTCTGAAGCTCACAAGCGGGACATGGTTATCTTTGCCGGTATGAACATCTTCGCTGACGGAAGCAAAGCGCACGGCCAGTTAAGAGGAGCTGTCTTTGGGAAAAATAAGAAATGGCAATCCATCAATTACGTTCCTGGAAAAGGACTCATCCCCGTGACAGAGCTAAATGGAAAAACGTCCATGTTCTTAAACCCGGCCTTGAAAGACGTGCAACGCCATGAAATCAACATCGTGAAAGAGGTGGTAAAACGTTTTAAGTTTGACGGTATCATGTTGGACAGGGCGCGCTATGATTGCATCGAATCAGACTTTTCGGAAGCATCGCGCACCTTGTTTGAAAAATACATCGGTCAAAAACTAAACAGATATCCAGAAGACATCTATGAATGGAAAGCCAACGACAAAGGCTCGTTCGACAGGATTCCCGGTCCGTATTACAAGAAATGGATAGAGTGGCGTGCCTCTGTCATCTATGGTTTTATAAAGGATGTCAGATCCGCTATAAAAAAAATAGATTCCCAATGTATACTGGCCTCATACACGGGGGCATGGTACCCTACCTATTATGAGGTGGGTGTGAACTGGGCAAGCAACAAGTATGACCCCTCAAAGGATTTCCCATGGGCCACGCCTGAGTATCGCAAATATGGCTATGCTGAACTGATAGACTTCTACACTAACGGTAATTATTATAAAAATGTAACCATAGACGATTATTACAAGTCGTCAGGATTGTATAAAAACGAGACCGACAGCGAAGCCTCGTCTGGCGAATACCTCTGCGTGGAAGGCGGTTGCAAATATACAAGGCAGCTGTTGCAGGGCGCCAAGCCATTCTATGGAGGACTATATGTAGAAGACTACCGGAAAAACTCCTTGCAGTTTCAGCATGCTGTCCGCATGAATCTCAAAGAGTCTGACGGTGTCATGATATTCGACATCGTGCATATCATCCTCTATGATTGGTGGAAAGAGCTGAAAGAAGCGTTGGACGAAGACCATGTGTCTAATCCACACGAGCTGTATGGATCGGTCACTTGCGAAGGCAAGGGTGTACCCAATGTTGTGGTGACAGATGGAAAACGCTGTGTCACGACAGACAAGAACGGCGTATATCGCATACCAAACGTGGGTGACACACGGTTCGTTTATATATCCACACCAGCCGGATATCTCACCGAAACCAATAGAGGAATACCCCTGTTTTATCAAGAAATTGACCATCAGAAACAACAGATGGAATACAATTTCAGGCTCAAGAAAAATCCCAAGGACGACACAAAACATATCGCCATCGTAGAGGCCGACGTGCAAGCCAACTCCAAAGAGCACTGGTTGAAATACGGCCCAGTAGTGGACGACTATCGCAAGTTGTTGGCCTCAACCCCTGACAAAGATGCGTTTGGGTTGTCATGCGGTGACATCTGTTGGGACACGCCGACAACATTCTTTGAGGATTACATGCGACAGGCACAGCGCATCGACCTTCCTTTTTATCGAGTGATTGGAAATCACGACATGGACTACAATGGCCGAACGCACGAAACATCCTACCGATCGTTTGAAACGCATTTTGGCCCATCATGCTATTCTTTCAACAAAGGCAACGCACACTATATCGTCATCAATAATTGCTTTTACGTTGGACGACAATATTTCTATGTAGGATACATCGATGAGAAAACCTTCAAGTGGTTGGAGCAAGACCTTTCCTATGTTCCCAAAGGCACCGTAGTGTTTGTAGCAGCGCATATTCCTTTCAGATCTACGGTGAAAGAACAACCGTTTGTTTACACCTACGAATACTTAGGAGGCGAAACCATCAACGCAGAGTCGCTCTTCAAACTGCTTGATGGCTACGAATCGCATTTCCTCACAGGACACATGCATACCAATTCGAACGTCATTTTCAACAACCATCAGATGGAACACAACATCGGAGCCGTATGTGGAACATGGTGGCACGCTCCATTATGCCTTGACGGTACGCCGCAGGGATGTCAGGTCTTTGAGATGGATGGTAAGAAGGTAAGCTGGTATTACAAGAGTACGGGCTATCCCAAGACATACCAGTTCAGGGCGTATGCGCCTGGCACGGTGAAAGAATATCCTAAGGATATCATTGTCAATGTGTGGAATTATGACGACCAATGGAAAGTGGAGTGGTTGGAAAACGACAAAACGATGGGTGTGATGACGCAATACACCGGACTGGATCCTGCTGCCGTCAAAATGGTTAAGGACCATCGCAAAACCATGCAAAGCTGGATTGCGCCCCTGCCCACCAAACACATTTTTCGCGCCACACCTCGCCATGCCAATTCTAAATTGACCGTGCGAGTGACCGACCGTTTCGGAAATGTTTACCAAGAAGAAATAACACGAAAATGAAACACTTCTTTTTATCTTGTGCCGCACTCCTTGTGGCTTGTGTAACACCGAGCACCACTACTGCCAAGGTGACCTTGACCTCAATATGGGGAGACAACATGGTGCTACAACAACAGGCGGATGTCAGGTTCACGGGCACTGCCAAGAAAAACAGGAAAATAACGATTAAAGCATCGTGGAGTGACAAACGCATCATGACGCAAAGCGACAGTAACGGCCGTTGGCAAGCCACGTTGCATACCACTTCGGCAGGAGGCCCATACACCATCACATTCTCTGATGGCGAGGTGTTAACCCTTAGAAATATCCTCCTTGGCGAGGTTTGGTTTTGTTCCGGACAGTCTAATATGGAAATGCCCGTGCGCGGATTCAGGGGGCAGCCGGTTTATGGTTGCCAGCCTTATATTGTGTCGGCAAATCCATGTAGGCAACTGCGACTCTACACTGTTCAACGCGATTGGAGTACCACACCCAAGACCGAGGGTGTGAAAGGACAATGGATGGAATTGTCATCACAGGCGGTAGGCGACTTCAGCGCAACGGCCTATTTCTTCGGAGATTTGTTGCAACGCTCCATCAACGTACCGGTAGGATTGATTCACAGCTCGTGGAGCGCATCCAAAATCGAGGCATGGATGAGTCGACAGACTCTACAACAATTCAGTGAGGTAAAATTGCCTGATGTCAACCAGTCCAAGTTTGGATGGGAAGCTGGTACACCTACACTGCTGTGGAATGCCATGGTAAACCCTTGGAAAGGATTCCCCGTACGAGGCGTGATATGGTATCAAGGTGAGGCCAACGTTTCTAATCCAGCCTTATACAAACGTCTTTTTCCAGCGATGGTACGACAATGGAGAACCTTTTTTGAAAACAACGATATGCCTATCTATTACGTGCAGATTGCGCCCTATCAGGCTGGCGGCAAGGATAAACTCGAATGGGCATGGTTTCGTCAGTGCCAATTGGAGCTGATGAGCGAGGTACTCAATGTGGGAATGGTGACCACAACCGATGCCGGCAGTGAGCTGTTTATACACCCACCATATAAAATAAAGGTGGGCGAGCGACTCGCCTATTGGGCGTTGGCAAAGACATACGGTCGCAGTGGTTTTCTTTATTCTGGGCCGATTTACAAGTCGTGTACGCTTAAGGATGGCATTGTGGAAGTTACATTTGAGCACGGACAAGAGGGCATGATTCCTGAAAATCAAGAAATACGTGGCTTCGAGCTTGTTGACGCAGGTGGAAAAATATATCCTGCCAATGCAAGAATCATCAATAGTACTGCCAAAGTTAAAGTGTGGAACGACTCTGTGCGTCAGCCTACCGAGGTGCGTTATTGTTTCCGCAACTATATGCAGGCTGATTTGTGCAACAATGCAGGACTTCCAGCTTCTCCTTTCAGAGCTGAAATAAAATAATCCGAAATCAAGGTGCCAGTGGTTCGGCATCATTCATTAACTTTGCCTTATATTCATAAAAAATAAAATAACAATGGTCAATAGAAGAGAATTTATCAAAAAGACGGCACTCGCAGGAGCAGCTATAACGATGGCCCCGATAGCAAAGGGAGCCAACCAACTGACAAAAACAGAGAATCTGCTCAATACGCAAGGAAAAGGCGTTAGTGGCTCTCTCATCGTTCCGAAGAACAACGGACTGAAGATAACCGGTACTTTTTTGGATGAGATATCCCATGACATTCCTCACCAAAACTGGGGAGAAAAAGAGTGGGATCAGGATTTCAAGTACATGAAGGCCATCGGCATTGATACCGTGATTGTCATTCGTTGTGGGTACCGTAAGTTCATGACCTATCCCTCCGAGTATCTTGTTAAGAAGCATGGATGTTACATGCCCTCTGTCGATTTGATAGACATGTATCTCCGCCTGGCCGATCGATACGGCATGAAGTTCTACTTCGGCCTTTACGATTCTGGTCGATACTGGGACACGGGTGACATGTCTTGGGAGATTGAGGACAACAAATATGTCATCGATGAAGTGTGGAAGCGTTACGGTCACCACAAGAGCTTTAAGGGGTGGTACATCAGCACCGAGATTAGTAGACAGACCAAAGGCGCCATTCCCACGTTCCATGCACTTGGCAAGCAGTGCAAGGATATTTCGGATGGCTTGCCAGTCTTTATATCTCCATGGATTGACGGAAAGAAAGCGGTGATGGGTACGCAGCAGCTCAGCAAGGCTCAAGCGGTTTCCGTAGAGGAACATGAACGTGAATGGAACGAGATTTTCGATGGTATACACGACGTGGTTGATGCCTGTGCTTTCCAAGATGGGCACATCGACTATGATGAGCTGGACGCTTTCTTCTCAGTGAACAAAAAGTTGGCCGACAGGTATGGTATGCAATGTTGGACCAATGCCGAATCGTTCGACCGCGACATGCCCATCAGGTTCTTGCCAATTAAATTTGACAAGCTGAGAATGAAGCTGGAAGCTGCCAAGCGGTGTCATTACGACAAAGCTATTACGTTCGAGTTCTCCCACTTTATGAGTCCACAGTCGGCCTACATCCAGGCACATCACTTGTACGACCGTTATAAAGAATATTTCAATATCAGGTAATCAATAGTTTTCCATATTATGAATGATTCTTCCGTAAAACTGGGATATGTGTTTTATTTGGCGCTGGCTGCGGCATTGGGCGGACTGCTCTTTGGGTATGACACGGCCGTCATATCAGGCACCATAGACCAGGTCACGAGTCAGTTTTCGCTTAGTGTTTTACAACAGGGGTGGTATGTAGGTTGCGCATTAATAGGTTCTATCATAGGCGTGGCCTTCGCCGGTTGGTTAAGTGACAAAATTGGACGCAAGCCTGCCATGTTCCTGTCCGCCATCTTGTTCACCGTTTCAGCCATCGGGTGTGCCATCACCCCTACGTTCAATTGGTTAGTGATTTATCGTATAGTGGGCGGCGTTGGCATCGGCGTAGTATCAATAGTTGCACCCATGTACATATCAGAGGTTTCTGTTTCTCAATACCGAGGCAGGATGGTGTCCCTCTACCAGTTGGCCATAACAGTTGGTTTCCTGGCTGCCTACCTGGTCAACTTCTTGCTCTTGGGTGTATCTCAAAGCCATTCTTTCGCATCTTCACAGTTCCAACTGATATTTGTGGATGAGGTGTGGCGAGGGATGTTGGGCATGGAAACGATACCAGCATTGTTCTTTTTCATCCTTTTGTTTTTCATTCCAGAGAGTCCGAGGTGGCTGGTTGTTCGTAACAAAAGCGCTCAAGCTACCCGCATTCTTGAAAAATTCTTTTCTGAAAAGAAAGAAGTGGATGCTGTTGTCAGTCAGGTACAATCCAATCTGGCCTCGCAAGTTAAGACCGACTGGCATCAACTTCTGCGCCCGGGAATCTTCACTGCTGTCGTTGTCGGAGTGTGCATCGCCATTCTCGGACAGTTCATGGGTGTAAATGCTGTGTTGTATTATGGCCCTTCTATCTTCAAGGATGCAGGTATGACCGATCCCTTGTTCTGCCAAGTTCTGGTGGGCATCGTCAATTGTGTCACTACTATCCTGGCCATGAGCATTATCGATAAGGTAGGAAGAAAAAAGCTCATCTATTATGGCGTGTCTGGCATGATACTGTCGCTACTGATGATCGCTTTCTATTTCGCATTCACAGAGACGATGAACCTTTCGGTCTATTTCATGCTTTCATTCTTTCTCTTCTATGTGTTTTGCTGCGCCATCTCTATCAGTGCGGTGGTTTGGGTGCTGCTTTCCGAGATGTATCCCAACAGTGTCAGAGGTGTTGCCATGTCCATCGCCGGCTTCGCATTATGGATAGGAACCTATCTTGTGGGACAGCTCACACCATGGATGCTCACATCACTGACACCTGCCGGTACGTTTATATTCTTTGCCATCATGTGTCTGCCTTACATGTTCATCATGTGGAAATACATTCCGGAAACCGCTGGCATGTCATTGGAAGAAATAGAACGCTACTGGACCAAACGCAAATAACAGGTTTGTACAAGTGAAATTCATGGATTATACTCAAATAATGTATCATAGCAACATGAAAAAGATATTGTTACTGTTACTGTTGTCGTGCTCGATTTCGATGCATGCAGCCAACCCTAAGCCTTTCACGATTCCCGAACTCAAGACTTGGTACGGTGGCAAAGGCTCTTTTGTGCCTACAAAAGCATCGCGCATCGTTTATACTGGGAATGACAAGCGTGTGACAATGGCTCTCGAAGTGTTTGCCGCCGACTACCAGAAGATGTTCAATACCTCGCTGCCCATCGTGAAAGACAAGGCGCGGGCAGGTGATTTCACGTTTGCCGTCAGCACCAAAAAGGGCTCCAAGTCAAACGCAGGCGACGAGGCTTACAAAATTAATATCGGGCGTGTAGCTCGTGTGGAAGCTGCTACGCCCCAAGGCATCCACTGGGCCACGCGTACCATTCTGCAACTGTGTAGGCAGAACGAAGGGTGTACCATGCCTCGAGGCACCATCATTGACGCTCCTGCCTATCCCGCTCGAGGGTTCATGCTCGACTGTGGTCGAAAGTTTTTCACCATGCGTGTGCTCAGACAATACGTGCAAATATTGTCTTATTACAAAATGAACACACTGCACATCCATCTAAATGATAATGGACACCGCCAATTTTTCAACGACGATTTCGACAGCACGCCAGCGGCGTTCAGGTTGGAATGCGACACCTACCCAGGCTTGACGGCACGCGACGGACACTATACTAAAGAAGAATTTAGAAGCCTGCAACGATATGCCGACAGTCTTGGGGTTGAGATTATACCCGAGATTGATTTCCCGGCACACTCGCTCGCCTTCACCCGTTACAAGCCTGAATTAGCCAGCAAGAAATACGGGAAAGACCATTTGGATTTATTCAACCCCGAAACATACACTTTCTTGGACGCGTTGCTCAAAGAGTATCTTGGCGGTGACGAACCTGTTTTCAGCGGAAAATACATGCACATTGGCACCGATGAATATGCCAACGAGGACAAGCAAGTAGTGGAGAAGTTCAGGTACCTCACGGATAGATACATCAAATATGTGGAAAAATTCGGCAAGAAGGCTATGATATGGGGCCAGCAGACACATGCCAAAGGCACCACGCCCATCAAAGTTAAAGATGTCACCATGCAGATTTGGAACAACAACTACGCCAATCCTCACTCCATGGACAGCTTGGGATACGACATCATCAGCATCCCCGACTGGCAAGTGTACATTGTACCCAAGGCTGGTTACTACCAGGATTATCTTGACATCAAGAAATTATACCAGAATTGGACACCCGCCCATATAGGCGACGTGGTGTTCCCCGAAGGTCATCGAAGCATCAAAGGTGGAATGTTTGCCGTTTGGAACGATCACATCGGCAACGGCATCAGCGCGCAAGACGTGCACTACAGATTCTTCCCTGCCTTGCAAACGCTGTCCACCAAAACATGGTCGGGTATAAGCACCTCGTTCCCGTTTGAGCAATTTGACTCTCTGCGCAAGACCTTAGATGAAGCCCCAGGACTGAACGTGGCTGGTCACTATCCACAGGGCACCATCTTGAAACAGGCGCAAGTGAACCGCGGAGACCACATGCCCATAGACCAAGTGGGCTGGGATTACGAGGTGGCGTTCGACATTGACTACGCATCCGAGGAAAAGGGAACCATATTGTTCAGCTCCGATGATGCCACTTTCTACCTGTCAGACCCCATCAACGGACTTATCGGGTTCAGCAGGGACAGCTATCTCTACAACTTCGGCTACCAACTATTGCCAGGCGAGAAGGCCAACATGAAAATTCGAGGCGACCGCACCGAGACCTCACTGTGGGTTAACGGGCAAATGGTGAGCAGGCTTAACGTGCTTAAATTAAGAAATGTGGATTACAACCAGATGCATTATTTCCGCACCTTAGTCTTTCCGTTGATGAAAGCGGGAAGCTCTTTTAAAAGCAAGGTAACCAATCTAAAGGTAACCAGCCAACCTGAGTCTATTATCTAACAATCGCACACTAATAATTTACAAATCTAATATCTAAATTATATGGAACTTTCAAAACAATTAACATTCTTAGAGAAAGGTCTTTTCTCGATTGTTTTGCTATCAGGTTTATCGGGGATGGCAACTGTGGCAAACGCATCTACCACACAAATCTCGAAAACTGATTTTGTACAGCAATCGCAAAAGACCGTGACGGGTATCGTTCTTGACGATCGAGGCGACCCTGTCATCGGAGCAAGTGTCAGCGTGAAAGGTGAAAAAACTGGAGCCGTGACTGACATCGATGGAAAATTTACTATTCGTACAGAGGCCAATGCTGTTCTAGTTGTCTCATATATAGGATTTGAGCAACAGACCGTTTCCGTCACGAATAAAAATACCATCCGTGTCGTATTAGTGCCCAACACGTCCGAACTGAACGAGGTTGTCGTTACAGCCTTGGGCATCAAGAGGGAGAAAAAAGCCTTGGGCTACGCTATGCAAGAGGTGAACACATCCTCACTCACCGAGAATAAATCGGCCAGTGTGGCCAATATGTTGCAAGGAAAGGTTGCGGGTGTTCAAATATCACAGTCGGGTACCGGCCTTGGTGGATCCACGCGCATTGTCATGCGTGGCCTAAACTCTCTGACTGGCAACAACCAACCTTTATGGGTGGTGGACGGCATGCCCATCAATGATGGCACGACCGAGCAGGCCAACCAATGGGGTGGAAGCGACTGCGCAGGGGCTGCATCAGAGATTAACCCCGAAGATATTGAGAGTATATCGATTTTGAAAGGTGCCAACGCAGCTGCTCTCTATGGCTCTCGCGCACAAAATGGAGCCATTGTCATAACGACAAAAAAGGGAAGACAAGGGCAACCTTTGATCCTTGAGTACAACGGAAATCTAAGCGTTTCTGACGCTTACTCGCCATATAGTTACCAAAATCAATATGGACAGGGGTCGAACGGAGACTATAACACAAGTTCGCAGATGAGTTGGGGAGCACCATTGGATGGCCGAATGGTGGACAATTGGCGTTCCACTATCTACAAAGATGCGCGGTATGATAAGTATGCGTTGCTGCCTCAAAAGGATTATATAACCGACTTTTATCGTACTGGTGTGTCATATGCCAACACGCTGACGGTTTCTGCCGGCGGCGAATACATATCTGGTAGGCTGTCATACACCGATTCGCGCTCCAATGACATCGTTCCAAACTACTCGCAAAATCGCCAATATCTCAACATGAACACCGAGTTTAGGAACAAACAACTGACCATAGGAGCCAAGGTGAGCTACATGCGCGAGCTTACGACAAACCGGCCAGGACAGGGTGAGTATGGTTTGATGGTACAATTGGTGAAAATGCCACGTGGCATTCGATTGGCCGACCTGAGAGATCCAAGAGGAACAGGTTCCTACATAAACAACTCGGTAAACTGGTATGGACCAAGCGATAACTATGCTAACCCTTATGCTCTCTCTTCGGGGGAGAACGGAAACAAAACAGAGCGAAACCGCATCATCGGGCAAGTCACGGCCTCATACAAATTCACAGACTATCTACACCTCACAGGTAGAGCTGGTATTGACAGGTATTCTGACCACGTCAGGAATTTCAATACCATGCCGGATATCACATCGACAGCCTCGCAGTATCTCAACAGCATGCTTGTCAACAAAGAGTTCAACGCAGACTTAATACTCTATTTTGACCGCAGCTTCAACGATTTCAGCGTAAACGCCAACGTGGGTACGGCAGTGATGAACACCAAAAACGAGTCTCTGTATGGCTCTTCTGGCAAGTTCGCCATTCCCAATGTATGCAATTTGGGTAATGGGTTGACCCAAACCACAGGTGAGGGATACGCCAAGAAGGAAATACAATCTGCCTTCTTCGCTACAACCGTAGGATACAAGAACATGGCGTATGTGGATATTACTGGCCGAAACGACTGGTCGTCAACTTTGCCAAAAGAAAACAGATCTTACTTCTACCCATCTGTCAGTTCAAGCGTCATCTTGTCGCAAATGTTTAAATTACCACGATGGGTTACATACTGGAAAGTGAGAGGGTCATGGGCAAAGGTTGGAAACGACACTGATCCATACAAGCTCTCCACCTATTATTACTTATGGACAACAGGAAACAAATTAGATGCGAACGGTGATAAAGCCAACCCAGGCATTTTAAAGCAGTATCTCAGCAAGTCGAAAGCGTTGGATAACCTGAAACCAGAATCGACTACTTCGGCAGAACTTGGCACAGAAGCCCACTTCCTTGACAATCGTCTGTCTATAGATTTCACCTATTATACTACTTCAACTAAAAACCAAATACTTGGCGTAGACATGCCTGGCTCGTCAGGATACTCGTCCAAACTCATCAATGCAGGAAAAATCAAAAGCCACGGCTATGAATTGATGGTTAACGCAACGCCTTTGAAAACCAAGGACTGGAATTGGGACATCAATCTCAACTGGGGATTGAATCGAACGGAGTGTGTTATGCTCGATAGCGAGATCTCGCGCTACGAACTGGGCGCAACGCGGGCAGGCAAGGTGGTTGTAGAGACTGGAAAGAAATATGGCAACATCATTGGTAAGGCTTACAAACGCAATGAGGCAGGACAAATCGTTGTCAACGACAAAGGCTTGCCAGAGTCTGTGTCTGACAAAGTTATCGGAAACATACAGCCCGATTGGACAGGCTCCATAGGTAACATGTTGAAATATAAGGATCTTGTGTTGTCATCGTTGGTAGATATACGCATGGGTGGCGACTTTATCTCAAGCACAGATAATTACGCTTGCCAGCAGGGTACGGCTGCAAAAACCATCTACGGCCGACAGCAAGGAGAGCAAATTATCGTGGACGGTGTGACGGCCGACGGAAAGAAAAACAATGTAGGGCTCAATGCTGAAACCTATTGGACCAACATAGCAGGACCAGAGGGCATCATGGAAGCATTCATGCACAAAGGAACATACGTCAAGATGCGCGAACTATCATTAGGTTACATCCTGCCACAGGCATGGTTCGCACACATGCCAATCAAGTATGTTAAGGTGTCCTTGGTAGGCAGAGATCTATTCTATTTCTATAAAGCCGCCCCCATCAACCCCGAGGGTGCGTTCTCAAGAAACGATTACGCGCAAGCTTTTGAGTTGGCATCCATGCCACCAACACGGGCTTATGGCTTAACTGTTAACGTGAAATTCTAAAAGTATAGTAACTATGAAACATCATATTTTTAAAAGCACAGCACTCGCATTGTTTTTTTGCGTCGCAAGCGCAAGTTGTACTGATTCGTTTGATGCGATGAACCGCGACCCCATGGGTATGACCGATGGCGACTTAGGATATATGACCGCTTATATCCAAGAATGGGGTACGCGTATAGGATCTTGGGAATATCAAGTAGGTGAAAACCTGCACACCAATCTTTATGCACAGTATGTCGCCAACTCAGCCTCCTATTTCACTTCCGACAGTTATACTTACAAAAGTGAATGGGTAACCGACGGTTTTTGGAACACATACTACGTGGGAGTGTTGAAGCAGTTTAAAACGGCTCAAGCCATTGCCGCCCAAAACCCAGCCTATGGCAACATCTTCCAAACCATGAGAATATTCACGGCTATGTGTACAGCACAACTCACAGACTTGTTTGGAGACATGCCTTACACACAAGCTGCATTGGGTAACAGCAAAGCGGAATACGATACACAGAAAAGCATCTACACAGACATCTTTAAAGAGCTTTCTGAAGCTGTGGAGAAACTCAAGGCTGATAAGAGCAACGCAACCATGATCACATTTAAGCAAAAGCAAGATCTCATCTACGATGGCGATCTTGAGAAATGGATCAAACTGGGTAACTCCCTCCGATTGAGATACGCCATGCGATTGGCTTATGTTGACCCTGAAACGGCTAAGAAAGAGGCAATGGCAGCCTTGGCTGGTGGTGGCATGCTGGACAGCAATGCCGACAATGCTGGTGTATTCATATCAGGGCAAGGTGTCACTGGGTGGCCCTTGCACCAGATATCCGGCTGGGGCGAGTTTTGTATGAGTAAGACTATGGAAAGAATGCTCAAACAAACCAGCTCTGTCATGGATCCGAGAACAGCTTTATGGTTTGGGCACACGGAAAAATCAACGGTCGAAAATCCAGAGTACACTGGCATTCCCAATGGAGTACCAGTAGACAAACTTGCGCAATATCCCAAAGATATGAGGTCAAACGTGTGGGGATTGCAAACGGCACCAACATGGAATTCGAAAGGAGACAGCAAGTTCCCCTACAATGTTGCCAAGCGGCAAAAAGTGATGGACTATGCTGAAGTGTGCTTCTTGAAAGCTGAGCTCGCCCTTAGAGGATGGAGTAGCTCCATAAATGCCGAGAACATGTATTTGGCTGGTATACAGGCCTCATTAGATAATGAACGCGCCAACGTGGATCCTTCGCTATACTCTACAAAGAACGATGAAACCTATAAAAATAGCGGCAGCGTGGCATGGGAAACGCAATCGTCTTTGGAAGGTCATCTTGAACAGATTATGACGCAAAAATGGTTGGCTCTCTATCCGAACGGTGTCGAAGCTTGGACAGAATTCAGAAGAACGGGTTATCCTAAACTGACACCTGTCAAACTCAGTCTCGATCCATCAATTAATGCTGACAAAGGTGAATTCATCAAAAAGCTAAGGTACGTTGATGATGAGTTACGCGAGAACCCAAACGCCACCAAAAAGTCTCTCAACGATGGCAAAGGAGATGGTTCCAATGTTCGCGTGTGGTGGGATACAGGGCGATATAAATAACTTTTTAGCGTCAGGTGTAGTGGGCGACGCCCAAGGTCGTCCCTACATCAAAAGAACCTGTCGTCTTTACATCGACGAACTTGTTGGCTCAAGGGTACAAGCACGCTAAAAAATGTTCAATCATTCAACAACGGAGGCAAGCATCTATTTTAGGTGTTTGCCTTCTTTCTTTTAGTGCCTGATAATGCTATTTCATCTCCTTGATGTTGCCACACCGCGGTTGGACTTCTATGCGCGGAGCAAAGTACATGGGGTAGGAGATAGGTTGTTGTGTTGGCCGGTTGGGACGTTTGTCCGTATAAATGACAATAAAAATCCATGTGCAAAAGTGCAAAATAGAGAAAATCGATAGGTAAATGCGGTACATTTATCTCTTTCTGGATTCAGAAAACAGGCCTGAAGCTCCAATAGCATTGAGTTGTGAAGTTAAAAGATATGCTATTAGTGCACAAGTAACATGCAATAACACGTTTAAAGCATACCAATTATGCGAGGAAAAGATTCAATAAATTTGTATCTTTCAGATAACCAATAAAATAAGAATGAATAAAGGGTAAAAGGGTTACGACTTGGAAACGAGCGAGTTTCTTTCCCTTTCTTTATTCTGCAATGTTTCAAAGAACCTTGTATTACAGCTTCAAAGGTAATAAATATGACAGTGCCATCCAATGAAAATCAGACATTTATTTTTGTTGGTTTCTTACATTTCATACCATATCAACTTTCTCTTCACTTGTTCTTCCTGTCATTTCCATATGTAACTAGTCGTCCCTTGAAAAGTAAATAACCTATTGATTATCAATAAAATAACCTTTCT
>CABQNT010000016.1:0-54529 GCA_902465605.1 uncultured Prevotella sp. | reverse complement strand
AAGCAAAAAGATTTAATCCTATTTTTTTCATGTCGCAAACTTAGAGTTTCATTCGTTGTTAATAATATTTCCCTTCAACGAAGAATCCGTGTTATTCCGTGCCATTCCGTTGCTATAACAATATTATTTGCTGTTTTTGCATCGGAGCATCACGGATATTCACGGATGTTTGTGTGATTACGTTTGAGATGTTGAGTAGTGAGGTCGTACGCCCCGCAGGGGCAGCAGCTTATAGCCCAGGGTAACACCCTGGGTAAGCGTGTGAGTAGGTGTACGCCCTGTAAGGGCAAAAGCAAAAACAACGCAACGATCATCAACTGCTTTTGTCCTTACAGGACGCAGTTACCCCCATACAATCAACCCAGGGTGTTACCCTGGGCTAACTGCTTTTGGGCTTTCAGCCCGTGAATTTGTTGTTCGGAGCATCACGGATATTCACGGACGTTGTCCGTGTTACTCCGTGCCATTCCGTTGCTATAACATTATTTGTTTGCTGTTTTGCATCGGAGCATCACGGATATTCACGGATGTTGTCCGTGTTACTCCGTGAACATCCGTTGCACCTAACACCGCATGTCATGCGATTCGTTGCATTGGTTCGATTCGTTGTTAAAACAAAAAGAAAAGAGGTGCATCAAAAAGATGATGCACCCCCATGATGTTGTCAGGGCTTTCGCCCCCTGTTTATAGGTTGTGTGATTGCAACATGGCCTTTGGGTCGAGAATCTTGTCCACCTCTTCGGCACTCATGAGCTTCTTCTCCACCACAATCTCGTGTAGACTCTTACCAGTCTCCAATGCTTCCTTGGCTACCTTGGTGCTGTTTTTGTACCCGATGTATGGGTTCAGCGCCGTGACGATGCCGATAGAATGTTTCACCATATCGAGGTTGTGCTTCTCGTTCAAGGTGATGCCGCTCACGCATTTCTCTCTGAAGGTGTTCATGACGTTGGTCATCCAGGTGATGCTTTCAAACATACACTCTACGATGACAGGCTCCATGACGTTGAGTTGCAGCTGTCCGGCCTCGGCAGCCATGGTGATGGCCATGTCGTTACCGATGACTTTGAAGCACACTTGATTGGTTACCTCGGGTATGACGGGGTTCACCTTACCCGGCATGATGGAAGAACCTGGTGCCATGGCGGGCAGATTGATTTCGTGCAAACCGCAACGAGGACCTGATGCCATGAGGCGGAGGTCGTTGCAAATCTTGGATAACTTGACTGCCAATCGCTTCAATGCTCCTGAGTAGCTTACATAATCACCGGTGTCTGGTGTGGCTGCAATCATGTCTTTGGCCTTCACAAACTTGTCGCCGGTGAACTTGGTGAGATACTCAGTTACCAAATCAGCATAGCCTGGTACGGCATTCAGACCTGTGCCAATGGCTGTGGCACCCATGTTGATGGTGAGCAACTTCTTCGCATTGTATTCGATGTATTCAAGCTCGTCTTCCAATGTGTTGGCAAAAGCGGCGAACTCTTGTCCTGATGTCATGGGCACAGCGTCTTGCAATTGGGTGCGACCCATCTTCACAGCGTCTTTGAACTCGTCGGCCTTGGTGCGCAAGCAGTCAACAAGTGCTTTCAAGCTCTTCAACAAGTCTTTGTTCATAAGGTAAGCCGCATAGCGTAAAGATGTTGGGTAAGCGTCGTTGGTAGATTGTCCGCAGTTGACATGGTCGTTGGGGTAGCAGTGCACATAGTCACCTTTCTCATATCCCATCAACTCCAATGCGCGGTTGGCAATCACCTCGTTGGCGTTCATGTTCACGGACGTGCCGGCTCCACCTTGCATCATGTCAATGCAGAAGTTGTCCCACAACTTGCCTCCGATGATATCATCGGCAGCTTGACAAATGTGTTCTGCAATGTTTTTGTCAAGGGCACCTAACTCAGCGTTGGCTGCGGCAGCTGCCTTCTTCACGTATGCGATGGCGATGATGAACTGAGGATAATCGCACATCTTGGTGCTGGAAATGCGATAATTATTGATGGCGCGCTGTGTTTGAACGCCATAATAAGCGTCTGCGGGCACTTGTAATTCGCCCAAGAGATCAGACTCTATTCTGTATTTTTCGTTTGTTTCCATTGTGTTTACTATTGATTGTTGTAGTTGTTTTTTTTGTGTTTATCATGGTTCGTCATAACCGACGAACGTGGACACGAGGGGTGTCTCACGTTCATCTTGCTGTTAAAAGATCGTTGTTAGAACGCCTTGATTCTGTACATGAAGCCCAGTTCGATGCGACTGGTGTTGTAGTCAGCCAGTTTGCTCTTATCGGTGAACTTGTAGCTACGACCGATGTATGACAAGAATAGGCGGCAGTCTTGTGACTTGACGGGATAATATTCCAAGCTGGCAAAGTAACCAAAAGACTTACGATAGTTCTTGAGTTCTTCGATCTTGCTGACACTTGCCGTCTCGTACATGCCTTTGAGCATCAGGTTCCACTGTGGAACGAACTGCCAATTAACTTTGGTTATGAACGAGTTGTAGTTCACCTTGCCGTAGCGCACGTTGCCTTTTCCGCGGAATGCAGACAAGTCGCTGGTGGCAATGCCCAGACGGTCAACGTCGTCAAAGGCACCCATGTAGTCGAAATACCACTGGAAGGTAGGCAAGTTAAGCTTTTGACCGAGCATCACCATCTGGCTGCTCTGATCCTTGGCCTGTGTCTGTGTGCCCACTGACCAACGCGTTTGTAGCTTATCGCCAAAGAAATTACCATTCCACAAGAAGATATAGGTCAATGGATGTTTGGCAGCTTCCACGGCTTCAGTCTTTCCGTTTTCTTTCATCACCTTGAGGTCAGCCCCGTATTCTTGAGCCAACTTGTTGTTGTAAGCATTGGTGATGTTCAGGTTAAACTCCTGAGATTCTACGGGTTTGAAAGCGAAGTTTACACCGGCCATGAAGTTATCCATATTGTCAACCATGTCTGAGTATTGGTAGATGTACATGGGGTTCTCGTCAAATTCGAATCCACCCCAGTTTTGACACATCTTACCACCCGTGATACCGAGCTTGTCGGTAACCTGATAGCCAACAGAAAGGATGTCGGTAGCCTTGGCAAAGTTGTCTTCGCCCTGCGCACCGTTGGCTTTGTTCAAGCGGTGACGGAAGCGGTAAGAGAGTTTGCCGAAGGAACCTTTGATTTCCAGTCGGGCTTGTTTGTTCTTGAAGGATGATCCCCAATCGTTGCCATCGTAGGCCTCTTGGAAGGAAGACGCATAGTTGAAGTATACGTTGAATGCGTCGCTTTTCTTCTCCAATTTGAACAGACGGCTTGCCAACGACTCGTAATTGCCATCTTCGCCACCCATGCCCGTATTGTTACCTTGTGCGCTTGCGCCCAGTGCCAAAGACATCATGGCGCAAATCATCATTATTTTTTTCATGTTCATTATGTTTATTCCTGTTATAAATGATAGGAATTAATATTCTTGGTAGTACTTCTGAATTTGCTGCCAGTCGTGTGTTTTCGTCAAAGCCAGCATCAACAATACGCGTGCCTTCTGAGGATTGAGGTTGAGAGATGCCACGAAATGATATTTGTTGTCATCTACCTCAGCATTCAAGTTGGTAGGACCTGTGGGTACACGGCTTGAACGAACGATTTGGATGCCGCTGTTCTGTGCTTTGATAGCCACGTCGAAAACGTCTTTGTAGAAGTTGCCGTCGCCAACACCTGCCAACACGATGCCATCGTACTTGGCGTCAACGAATGCCTTGATGGGAAGGTCAGAGCAGTTAGAATAACCGTAGATGATGCCCACCTGTGGCAACTTGTCGAGGTTGTCGACGTTGAATACTGATTCTGTACCGCGCTTGTAGGCTGGTGTTTGCAGATAGTAAGCCTTACCATTGAACACGTTACCAATTTGACCATAGATGCCACCCTTGAAGGTAGCGCAGTCGGTGGTGTGTGTCTTGATAACCGATTTGGCATCAAACAGTTGGTCGTTCATGCAAACCATCACGCCCTTGTCGCGCGATTCGGGTGTAGCAATGGCAGCTATGGCGTTGTACAGGTTGGCGGGTCCGTCGGCAGAGATGGCTGTGGCCGAACGCATGGCACCTACCAAGATGACAGGCTTGTTGCTGTGTACGGTGAGGCTCAAGAAGTAAGCAGTCTCTTCCATGGTGTCGGTACCATGAGTAATCAGCACGCCGTCGTAACCTTCTTGATTGAGCAGCTGGTTGATTCGCTTGGCCAGTTTCAGCCACACTTGGTCGTTCATGTCCTGACTACCGATGTTGCAAATTTGCTCACCCGATACGTCAGCGATGTCTTGAATCTGCGGAACGGCAGCAATCAAGGTTTGCACTCCCAATTGGCCGGCATTGTAAGCCGATGAGGTAGAACTCGTGGATACACCTGCAATGGTGCCACCTGTTGCCAGGATGCGAACCTTAGGTTTGGCACATAGACCAACGGTAACGAACAATGCAACAATCACCAGGATGTTGATACGTAAATGTTTCATAATAAATTGTTTTTAAGTGATTAAATATGATATCAATAAAATATTTGCGTGATCAAGAAAGCCAGTCCGATGGACACGATGGTTGTGATGAATCCTGACAACTGGAAACTGTGGTTGATGACGTACCGACCGATTCGCGTGGTGCCGGTTCGGTCAAAATTGATGGCTGCCACCTCGGTGGGATAGTTGGGCATGAAGAAATAACCGTTGCAGGCAGGGAACATCGCCAGCAGGTACAGCGGGTTGATGCCAAGCAACACACCCAGGGGATAGATGGTGCGCACGGTGGCTGCCTGTGAGAACAGCATGATGCTCATGATGAAGAGGATGACGGCGAACAAGAAGGGAGCTGCTTGTACCCAATCGGCCAGGTGAGTGACGAAGAAGTCTTTGTTGCCATTGAAGAAGGTGTCGCCCATCCAAGCAATACCGAAGATGCTCACCATAGCGTTCATGCCGGCAGCGAAGACAGTTCCCTTGGCAGCTGTGGCCACATTGCCTTTGCCCACAAGGAGAATCAACGCAGCCGCCGACATCATCACAATCTCGATCATCTCGGAGGTGGCTATTGGCGTCATCACGCCATCAACCATGTGATGAGGCTTCAGTTGAGGGAATAGACCGAATGTTACCACCAGTGCAACGCCCAGCAAGAAAGCATACACGGAGTATTTTGCGCGTGGGTTGGGGTTGGCGTTCATTTGCTGCATGCGTTTCTGCTCTTCTTCCGGATTGATTTCACCAGATGCTACCTTGGCTTGGTAGATGGGGTCGTCTTCCAACTCTTTACCTATTCGGTTCTGCACAAATGCTGCCACGAGGATGGCTACGAAAGAGGCAGGAATGCACACAATTAACACATCGGCCAGGTCGATGCCTTTCAAGCCCAAGATATCAGTACTGATGATGGCTGCTGTAGCGGCACTCACAGGACTGCCGGTGATGCCCAGCGAAGCAGCAATGACGCTGACGCTCAACGGTCTCTCGGGTCTAATTTTGTTGGCCTGGGCTATCTCAGAAATGATGGGGAGCAGTGAATAACAGGTGTGCGCCGTTCCTGCCAACAGGCAGAATATCCAGCATGCCAACGGACCGTAATAGGTGATTTGACTGGGATGCTTGCGCAAGAACTTGCCCGTGACACCCACCAGATAATCTAAACCTCCCGTGGCTTGTAGGGATGCGGCTGCTACAATAACTGAAACGATAATCATCATCACATCGATAGGTGCTTTTCCCGGTGCCAGACCGAAGACAAAAACCAATAGGAAAGTACCTACCATGCCGTAGATACCCATGCCGATGCCGCCAACGCGGGCACCAATGAAGATGAACCCAAATACAATGAGTAATTGTAAGATGATGAGTGTAGTAGCCATTTGTTTTACTTACAGTTTTTAAAATGCGACCGCAAAGTAAAGGAATCTACCCTGATTTTTGTTTGTTTTTATGTTAATTAATGTAATTGTTAACACAAATTAACTCGCATATAGGACGTGATGTTTCTTTTTGTTACTCCCGTTGTATTGCGTTCGTGAAATGTCCGTATGCCATCTGCTATCAACAAGAATAAATTCGATATCAACAATCGTATCATCCTTTGCCATCAAGCATGGTATAATATGGTGGTGGATGTTGTCTGGGTAGTTAGACTTTAGATTGGGAAGCCTGTTCTCTCTATGTGAAAGGTTTGAATGGGTTAAGGTTAGAAAATTTTACCGAATGCGATGTTGATGAAGGTTTTGGTTAGTATTTTCATATCGAACCACCATGACCGATGTTCCAGGTAATACAAGTCGAGATCCAGTCGTTTCAGCATCTTCTCCATGGTATCTGTGTAACCATTGTACAAGGTCGCATACGAGGTGACACCAGGACGGATTTGGTAAAGATAGGCGTACCTGGAATCCCGTTGCATGATTTGGTCGATGTAGAACTTTCGTTCCGGTCGTGGTCCGATGAAGGCCATGTCCCCTTTGACTACGTTCCATAGCTGCGGCAGTTCGTCCAAGTGATGTGTGCGCAGGTATCTCCCTATTTTGGTCATGCGCTTGTCGTGTTGGTGTCTGTAGAGTTGTGGTCCGTCTTTCTCAGCGTCGATGCACATGCTGCGGAACTTGTATATGGTGAAAGGTCGGCCGAAGCGCCCGATGCGTTCCTGTTTGAAGATCACGGGTCCGCCGTCTTCACGCTTCACCAAGCAGTAGCAAAGCAGAAACAAGGGTGAGAAAACTATCAGTGCTATGGTGGCTATCAAGAAATCGGCAGCGCGCTTGATGTTACGCTCCAACTCGTTCATACCGTCGGGAATGAACCGAGGGTTCTTGATGTCGTCGTTGTATTTGATGTAGGGCGGGATTGTCTTCACTTTGTGAACTTTTTCCATATAACGCAGCTTTTCCTGCTATATTGCATGAACGCCCTTAATAATCTACATTTATGTTTAGTGTTTGTTTTTTGCGAAGCCTATAGCTGTCCCATTTTACCTTGGCTACTTTTATGAAATAGGTGGGCAGGAAGCCGAATAAGAAAAACAAGCAGGCCTTGAGCGTAGCATAGCCCAAAATCTGTTTGTATATACTGATGTTATATCTTATGAGTGAAGTTTTGTTGCTTGAAATGGAGTTTTGATGTTTTCGATAATAGGCCAGAGGTTGTGTGACAGGGTAGCAAATTCTTATATCTTTGAGAATTCTCATAAACAATCCCCAGTCTTGACGCTTGTTGATGAGAGGCATGTAGTACTTCTTCCCCAGCAATTTAGTATCATAAATCGCTGTGAGACATCCTATTTTGTTGTCGCGTTTGTACATTTGGTAGGTAATCTTGCTTGGTGAGTGAAAAATACCGATGATGGAATTGGCTTCGTTGACAATGTAGTAGGATGAGCTGCAAAGTGCGCATCGCTTTTCTTGCATGAAAGCAATCTGCCGTTCTAATTTGGCGGGATGCCACATGTCGTCACTATCGCAAAATGCGATGTAACGTCCTTGAGCACGTATTATCCCTTCATTTCGAGCCACAGCTGGTCCAGAGTTTTTGTCTAAGTAGAATATCTTAATTCTGCTATCTGTTTGCTCTAACTCGTCAAGTACTTTGTGAGTTTCTTCCTGCGTGGAACAGTCGTCAATGATCAGGATCTCTATGATTTGATAAGTTTGCCGTAGCACACTCTCTACACACGCCCGCAGGTATCTGCCAGCGTTGTAACAAGGGATGATGACGGAAACTAAATCGGTATTCATAAGTTGTTTATTCTATAATTCCAACGAGTTGTCTTTAAGCAAAAAATCATAAATACTCATGGTAGTGATACCTTGTTCATCTCTTGTTACAGGACATTCTTCACCTACAATGATAATTTTCTTAAACGAGTCATCAATGTGATGAAGTGAAGCCTTCTCTTGTTTTACTTTTTCTTCTGTTTCCATGCGGTAAGCTGACTGTATGTAATATCTCATGCTGCCAAGGTTACATACAAAATCAATTTCTAAAGCTACTCTGACACGTTGTCCATTGCTGTCCATATATGAAATAGGCATCGACCCAATATCTACATTGAAACCTCTGCACCTTAATTCGTTGTATATAAGGTTCTCCATGAGGTGCGTTTTTTCGTATTGACGAAAATTAATGCGTACATTGCGCAGTCCTAAATCCATGAAGTAATATTTCATAGGAGTGTTGATATACTGTTTGCCTTTTACATCATATCTCATAGCTTTTTCTATGAGAAACGAGTCACATAGATAGTCGAGATAACTTTTAATGGTTGGATATGATATAGTTGACTTCTTTTTGCTTTGATAGGTGTTTGCCAATTTGTTAGGATTTGTTAAAGAACCTACATTTGACGATAATATATTGAGTAGTTCTTCTAAATCGTCATCATTGCGTATGGCATACCTATCTTTGATGTCTTTGATGTAAGTTTCTGTAAAAAGCAATTTTAAAAAAATTACTTTTTGTTCATCAGAGTTAAACGAAAGTATTTGTGGCAACCCTCCATAGAGCATATATTCGTTCAGTGCTGATTGAACAGAACCATTATAAGCCGAAAAGAACTCTTGAAAGTTCAAAGGGTAAATTCTTATTTCATAGCCACGTCCTCGAAATTCAGTGATAATGTCTTTTGATAAGAACTTGGCATTACTACCCGTCACATAAATATCAACGTTGTCTAAGTTGAGGAAACCATTTAGCACATCTTCAAAACGTTCTAACAGTTGTACCTCGTCAAGCAAGATATAGTACTTACGCTTATCCGTAATGCGTTCCTCTATATAAGAATATAATGTGTGTGCGTTTCTTAGGTACTCATTCTTAAAGTCTTCAAAGTTAACTTTTAAAATGTGGTCGTTATCAATGCCTTGTTCTTCAAGATAATTTACAAACAGTTTAAACAATAGAAAACTCTTACCACATCTTCGCATACCTGTTATAACCTTTATCATTCCATTATCTTGTAGCGATATAAGTTCCGACAAATATTTTCTCCGCTGTATGATTTCCATATATATGACTTATTGATAGACGAATAGGAAGTATCCTTTTTGCAAAGATACATATTTTGGTAAAATATGAAGCATCTATTTTGAATTAAGTGTCATTTGACAGTAAATTTAAAATAGAAGATCCCCTTGCGTTCGTAATGGAGCATTGAAGGATAATACAATTAGATGGTGGTAGTATTTATTAGTGGATAGATATTTTTATTGTTCAATCATTTTATTGTTTATCAATAGTTAATTTTTTCAAGAGCGACTGGTTATAATTTTACAGAGCGGCTGTAGTGTACGAATTAACTCATTAATATTTGATATGTAGCCATTGTAGTTTTGCTTATTGTAGACCAGTCGAAGTGTGTATTAACGAGCTTCCAAACTTGCTTGTCGTTTTTTATTTCCTCAATGCATTCTTTTGATTGGCTGATTAACTTTAGCACTTTTTGTATGTCTTTGAAAGTAGCAGTAGGTATCATCCAACCTACATTTGCAATTTTTAGGGGGTCACATAATCCACCTATGTTAGTTGCTGTGATAGGAGTGTGAATGGACATGGTCGTAAGCAGTGCACCGCTTTTCTTGCATGAAAGCAATCTGCCGTTCGAGTTTGATGGGGTGCTACATGTCGTCGCTGTCGCAAAATGCAATATGATCATGGGCATGAGTTATTCCTTTGTTGCGAGCTACGGCCGGTCCAGAGTTTTTGTCTAAGTTGAATATCTTAATTCTGCTATCTGTTTGCTCTAACTCGTCAAGTACTTTGTGAGTTTCTTCCTGTGTGGAACAGTCGTCAATGATCAGGATCTCTATGTTTTGATAAGTTTGCCGTAGCACACTCTCTACACACGCTCGCAAGTATCTGCCAGCATTGTAGCAAGGGATGATGACGGAAACTAAATCTTGAGACATGGTTGTTGTATTACCTATAGTTCTGGAGGTTTTCTCTGAGCAGAAAGTTTTTAGTTGTCACAGCCTTGTTGTATTCTTATTGCAGGATACTCCACGTTTTGGTGGAAATTGACTTGAAATACTCTTCAGCACGGAGACTTGTCCACTTTGTCTGGCAGTCTGCCACAAAGGTAAGGTTTTTTTTACAAGAAGAAGCAGTTAACGTGAAATTATTGCATGTGTACCAACTGGTAGCCCGTGTGAACAATTGAATTTGTCAGCACGGGTATTATCAACAACATGGGCAGGTATTTATCCTTCCTCAAGGGAGAAGGCAACTTTTCTTGATACAACAGACTCATTATTCAGGACTTTTATCTATATTTGTAAGCAAATTAATTGTATGAGGCCGACAGTGATATCCTGGCATGACAGGTATCTCAATTGTCCACACTGAGGTCTATCATTCAATTTTGATTGTTTGCATTCCTACAATGTAGGGATCTATCGCAAATATCGTTTCCATATTTGCATGGGTATACTTGAACGACATGGATGCAGCATAAAATTTTATTGAAGTAGGTTGATGAATTTTACAGTAATGAAATACTTTGGTTGTGTTTTCCTCTTTGCGACTCTCGCATCCGACTCGATGCTGACCCTTGCAGTCCCAAATTCTGGCGATGACTATCAGCTGGTCTTTTCCGATGAATTCAATCAAGAAGACTATAGTAGGCCAGACTCATCAAAATGGAGTGTTCCACCGAGAGCCAACAGCACCTGGTCCAGATGGATCTCAACAAGTCCAGATGTAGCTTTTATCTATAATGGGCATCTTGTCTGCAGGGCAATTCCCAACAGGGAATTAGAAAAAGATACAGCGGTGATGCTTACAGGTGCTGTCTATTCAAAAAACAAATTTGCATTTCAATATGGGAAAGTGGAGGTTCGGCTGCGCACCAATCTGTATCCTGGCAATTTCCCTGCGGTATGGATGGGAGGCATGCCACAGTTGCCGGTAAATTTATATGGCGAGATTGATATTTTTGAGTCTTTCGGCCCAAAGCGGGAATCCAATCACAACATTCATTCTGAGTTGACGGTCAAGAATCGTAATCATCAGCAACGAAACAGTTTCCGCAAGTCTGTAAGCATTGAACGTTGGCACATCTATGGCATAGAGTGGAGCGCTAGCAAAGTCGTGTGGTATGTTGACCGCATAAAAGTGGGAGAGTACCTCAAGTCTGCTGACGAACTGTTATTGTCCAAGGGACAGTGGACATTTGACCGCCCATTCTACCTCTTACTGAATCAGAGCGTGGGCGATGGAAGCCATGAACTTGTACCAGACACGACAAAAACTTATGAAACCCATTTTGATTGGATACGGGTGTACCAGAAAACGAGAGCAAATGATAGGCAACATCTTCTATAACATCTTTTCTATACTCAAGGATACAGCATTGGACGTGGCAGGCCACTTTCCAAGGCTGGTTGTGTATGTCCGGTATTTTTTTCGGTTTGGCCATTTTCCTGATTTACACAAGCCCGAGGACCTGAATGAGAAGATTTTGTATCTCAAATTGTTCAGTGACACATCCCAGTGGTCCCGTCTTGCTGATAAGTATGCCGTGAGAGATTATATATCTTCATGTGGATTGGGATCTATTCTTGTTCCTGTCTATGGCGTCTGGGAAAATCCCTCTGAGGTTAGGTTTGACGAATTACCTTCAAGGTTTATGTTGAAAGCTACCAATGGTGATGGAAAAGGAACAAATATACTTGTTGACAAGACATTGTTGACTGACTGGGACTATAAGCAGATATACAGAAGAATGGCACAATGGGTCTTGGCGAAAAATACAGGGGCTTTGTCTGGAGAGCCACAATACAAACACATCCAACCACGAATCATTGCAGAAAAAGTTATAGAGAAAGAGTCTGGCGCAGCGTCATTGACCGATTATAAGATATGGTGTTTTAATGGGCGTCCATATTCTTTCTTGGTTTGCTCAAACCGTAAGGGTAAGCATGTAAATTTAGGTTGCTACGATTTGGAGTGGAACTACCATCCTGAAAACATGAGAATGTCAGGACATTTCTCGGCAGAGAAGGAACCATTGCCACGGCCAAGACAGCTTGAGAGGATGATTCATGTGGCACAGATGGTTTCGCGTCCTTTTCCCCAGGTGAGAGTTGATTTGTACGAGGCAGAGGGCCAGGTATGGTTTGGTGAGCTGACATTCACATCGTTAGGTGGAATGATGAATTACTATACACCAGCGTATCTGAAGGAGATGGGAAATCAGGTCTCACTTCCGGATATTCCTGATTAGTCACTAAGGATTCTTTTCATGGTATTTTCATTGAGTACGTTGGCTGTATCGTATTTTACAGCTTCCTGCTGACACAGGCGACTCATTGTCTTTATCTTCTCAGGATTCAATATTGCCATGTGCATGCAGTCAGCCAGGGCAGCGGTGTCATGAACGGGTATCAACGTCCCTGTTATTCCATCCTTAATAATCTCCTCGTTGTGCGCCCATTTGGTGGCAATAACAGGAAGTCCTGCTATAAAAGCGTCAATAATGACACCTGGAAAGCCTTCTCCTGGCCAGAAGGTAGGGAAGAGCATAAGGTCGTACCCTGCTAATGTGTCATAATTCTTACTTTCCTGTAAATCAAGAAAGCCGAGGTAAAATGCGTTAGGCAGCCGTTTTATCTCAGTCTCGAAGCGTGCTTGGTACCGTGAGTCTATCTTGCCATAGAAGTGTACGCAGAAATTATCTCTTAATCCCTTTTTATTCAAAATCTTTATGGCCTCTAAGATTTCTCCACACCCTTTTTCTGGAATGATTCGCGAGAGAAAGATAAAACGCATATGTCCCTTATTGCGGTGTCTTTCAGGTAGAGGTTGCGGTATATCTTTGAAGTTGGGAAGGGAAATGACGCTTACGAACCCCATTTCTTTGAGGTCTTTTTCCATGTCTTTGGTCTCAACGATGAAGTTCTTGACGATGTGGTATGGTGCTTTTTGAACTTTTCCTTCTTTGAGCCAATGTCCAAGAACTCCGCCAATGACGAAGTAGGAGACTTTCTTATGAGGGAAAAGTATCTTGATGGTTTTAAGGAATAAATATGCACTATGGGTGTTTAATGAGATTATCAGGTCATGGTTTCTATATGTGATCAAACAGATTAGCAACTTCAAGAGTACAAAGGGCCTTTTCCTCCAGCGTGCTGTGTCTATATTTATTACATCTGGACACAAACTCCTGAGCCGTTTCAGCAGAAAGTAGTTCTTTGCGGAAACGCCGTTTGTCGTTTTACGTCCAAGAGCACAGTCTCCAATGAACAAGATGTGACAGTTTTTTATCATTCCTTTCTTGCTTTATTAATGGCATTTCGAATCGCATCCAAATACCCATGACCAAACTTGAGGTCGGGTTCCACATAGTTTCCTTCTCCCCATTCATTCCAAGACTTCAGAAAAAGAATTTGATGCTCAGGCTGTTTGTCTTTGATGAGAGATAGAGCAGTATCTATTGTCTTCTCGAATTTCTCAGGAGTGCTGTTCGTAAGAGGATTTGTCTTGATGCCAGCCCGAGGGGTGCGGTCCCATTGTGGCATCAATGTTGGATAGACATTCTCCCATCTATCTTCCTCAACGTAATAGTTCTCCATGGTTTTTTTGTAGTCAGTGCGGTTGTTTATGGGCAAAATGGTATGTTTAGAAAGAAAATAGGCAAGCATTTTCATTCTGCCTAGGTACATGGCTTGCCCTCTTGACAGGCCAGATGATATGACAGCGTCAAGCCCTTGGTCAAGAAGTGCCTGATAGTGTTCTGCTGCTTTGTCGGTAGCCCATAGTGACAATCTGTTCCCACGTATAGAGCGCCCCGTGGCATTTGCAGTATAGCCAACAATATGCAGCCCAGGCAGGCCGTTCTCAAGAGCCAATCCTCTCCATCGCTGTATGAACCCCCTTAGGTCTGGAATGCTGTTTGGCGCCCAGATGCCAAAAAGAGGTTTCCCGTCTACAGTGATGTATCTTTTGTCTCGAAATGCAGGAAGCAGATGTTTAAAGTGACGAATGTCATCATCGATAGAGTATTCCATTTTCATGATGGTGGAATCTGTTTTCAGGCTGCTCCCTTTTTTCCACGTTTTGTTGGTCCAGTCATGGTTTGCCCAGCACAAGCAAAAAGGGTAGTCTGGCTTACCACTGTTTAGGACTTCATTAAAGGGACGTTCCAAGAGCTGGCGCCCGTTGCCAAACCAATAATGATAATAGCAAAAACCTTCAATACCTGCATCGCGTGCCATCGCTGCTTGCGCTTCACGGACTTCTTGAAGACGGAGGTCGTAAAAGCCCAGGTCTGCGGGGATGCGTGGTTGGTAATGACCACGAAAAAGCGGCTTGGCCTTCGCGACGTTGGTCCATTCTGTAAAACCTTTTCCCCACCATTCGTCATTTTCAGGGATTGGGTAGTATTGTGGTAGATAAAATGCTAATATACGTGGGTTCATTTTTTAGAGAGTATTTCTGCGATTAGGTTATTTAGATCGTTTTGCTGTTTGTTGGTAATTTCTTTGTATCTTTTTTCCATTTCAGTCTTATTGATATCACGATTGCCAATTACTACCTTAATGGCCCGATAGAGATCTGCGGGATAGAGAGGAGAGAAGTATATGCCAGCGTTACCTAAAATCTCCGGAATGCTTGTCACGTTGGATGCAATGATGGGGGTTCCATATTTCATGGCTTCAATAGGCGGGTAGCCAAATCCCTCAAATAGTGACGGGAACAGTAGGGCATACGCATGTTGATATGCCTTTTCCAGGTCATTTTCATTCAGGAATGCGATGTCTATATGGTGGTCGTTGACTGATTGCCCATAGTTTAGTGTCACAAGGTATAAGTCGTTGTACTCTGCCTGCAGCCGGCTAAATGCTTTCATAACGACTTGTGCATTTTTGTAAATTCTGTTAGCGGCTATTAGCAGCAGGTATTTCTTCTGGCTTTCTATGATGTCATTAAGTTGTTCGTTCTCTATGTCAGGGCAACCCAACACCTCTTTTTTGGGCGAATAACATACATCTATGGGTTTGTTGATTTCTGGGAAGTAATAATAAAGAGCCTCCCGTGAGTAGTTGGATACCGTGTATGCCCGTGTCAGAGGCGAGTTGAATAAGGGGATGATGTTCTTATAAATACGTTTGAGTCGTCGCCTGTTCCTTCCTGATAGTGTATTGATAATTCGTTTGCAATAGTTCCATTTATGGATGGAGAGGGGACCCCACAGTGAAAGGTCTATTTTGTTGTCATAACTCTCCACATTGAAAATGTCATGTATAAACATGATGGTCTTGCATGAGATGTCCTTTAAATCGTATGGAGCATAGAATTGCCCGATGGCGATAAAAAACACATCAATCTGTTTCTCTGCGATGATGTCGGCCATGCGTCTTGTAGAGATATCAATGAGTGTGATGTTGTTTTGTTTGGAGAAGTCATGATAATCATACTGTTTTCCAACGGGATACCTCTTGTCATAAGCTGCGAACAGAATCGGCTTCTCTTCTGTTCTGGACAGTAGGCTCTCGTAAACGGAATGCGTAAAAGTGGCAGCACCACCTATTCCGCCATTTCCTATATCTTGCAAGGGAATAAAATCAAGAAGTATGTTCATTTTTTTGCTGAGTAGTTATTTTGAGTTAACAGGGTCTTCTTCAGCACGTTGAGGGAGGTCGTCACTATGGGCCGTGCAGTATAGTGGGATGACACGCCAGTACCAGAGCATAAACCCATCTACTATAAATATGAGAAGCGCCAAGACTGCGGCGGAGATCATTGCCCGCTTGTTTCGGGCACCTTGTAGGAATGTTCCATAGAAGATAAATAGCAAAACAACGCCGACCAGTCCATAGTCATAAAAGAACACTTTATAGCCTGAGTCTCCAAAATCGTTGCTTTTATAGCGTCCGAACAGGATGTCGGAAGATCCAAGAAAGTTATTGTATTCTGTTTCAAAGCTCTCAGAGACTCTGTTGTTTCCGACCATTTCTCCATCTGTTATCTCTAACCGCAATAATATTAAATTATGTATCAAGTTGTCTCCACCGTTATAGACAAAGGATAGCCCAATAACCCCTGCAAAGAGGCAAACCGCAAATATGGCTTTCATAAAGATTCGTTTTCCGCTGCTCCACAGGTTCAGGAATGAAACAACTACGAGGTACACATATCCAGCCAAGGAGAACGACAGTAAAAGGCCGCATATCAAAACGATACAATACCATTTCTGCCATTTCCCCCTCTGTGTCTGCAGCAACAATGCTGTGGCGCTGCCTAAATAGCCTGGCTCAAGAAACACGGACTGGAACCGAGGTACGATGGCGAACAATTGGCGGTCATCAATCAAGAAGAAAAAGTAATTGGTAAAAGAGTAGAAATTATCACCGAATGTTAAATCTTGAGATGGCAAAGGAAATCCAATCAGGTACAATAAGAAGAAGGGAATTGATACCGACAATATGAGAGCCAGTGATTTAGCCAATATGGTTGCTAACTTTGGAATGAACTCCTTGTCATAGCGGAAAATGCTGAAAAATATAAAGGCAAAAAACAGACGGGCTATGTAGCCATTCAGATTTATGCCGTTGACTATGACTTGATAATATGCCAGGATCAAAAATGCAAATGTTGGCCTGATAAACTGGCCGTTGGTAAATCTTTTCTTTCCTCCAGAACGGTATATGGCCATGCTCAAGAAAATAAGGATGCTGGAAACCAGTACATATGATGATGACAATCTCCATAAGAACCATGGACTCATGGAGGCATAAAAAGCCAGTAAAACACCTATGTAGAATAGATATTTTGCCAGGCTGTTCTTATCTATGAGATAAAATTTGGCCAGATTTATCCTCATGTAATCATCCAGGTCAATCTTCATGCTGTTCATTCTTGATTCTAAGCGTGTTGTAAATATACTTTCTTTCATGGCTGTCCATGCCAAACAGGAAAAGGGTGAAGGCACCTATTAAGACACAGCATACGGTTGTCATTAAAAATCGGTAAGGAGCATGTATGTATGAAATAATGAAATAGCTAACTGACAGCTCAGCGACCAACAATGGGATGAGGGGTAAAACTACTTGTTGCAGATAGCGCCCAATGTGCAGTCCTGCCGAGAATTTCATGAAGGGCAGACGAGCTGCGGCAACCATCAGCTCAATTGCCACATACATTAGCATGGTTGTTGTGATATTGTGGTGGTACTGCAAGAGAATCCATGCCAAAGGCACAATCATTATTTTGGGCGTGAACATAATCAACGAGTATACTTTAATCTTCCCCGTTGCCTGGTTGGCTGCATGCAGTCCTAATGTTGTCTGGTCTATCAGGAAAGCAAGCATGAGTGTCTGGCAGAAAGTCGCTGTGTGGTGCGGCACGTCTTTCAACCAAAATTCCAATATGGCGGGCATTTCAGCCATAATAGGAATGGACACGATCATCATCAGGGCTGTTGAATATTTGCTTTCTTTGCTTGCCAGTGCCAGCATCTTCCCCCGGTCCTGATTGCCTTCTGCCTTCATGATTTGGGGATTCATGGCATTCAGAATCGACGTCGACACGAATCTGATTGCTCCGTTTACCTGTGAAGCGATACCGAATGCCGCATTGATGGCGGTTCCGAAAAACTTATTCAGGACAATGGCGAGTCCTTGGGTTTGGCACATGCCTGCCACCATTCCGTAAGTTGTCCACCCGGCAAATCCTAACAATTGGCGTGCGCTGTTCCAATCCAGAATACGCATGGACTTTCCTACATGGCTTTCCTCATAGCGGGAAAAGGCATAAATGGCAAATGCTGCAAAATTCAACAATAGCACCATCATCATGCCAGTGGCATAGAACAATAGTCTATCGAGACCGATTATGGTCAGGCTTACGGCAAGCAACCATTTCAGCACCCCGTCTGCAATTTCAACGACCGAGATGTAGACAATGTTTTCTCTTGCAATGAGCAGTGCTTTGAAGGGTGAGGTCAGAATTGTGATGAAGAGCATGAGTGTCATTACAGAATACACCGTACCCGCTTCATCAAGACGGTTTTTTGCAATGTTCAGGAAGTGGTTGATGAAAAAGTCTTTCAGAACGAAAAGTACCGCACACGTCAATATTCCGATGATAAAATGTATTAAAAGACTGTTGGCGAACATGGTTTTTACAAGTCTCATGTCACCTGTCCCATGGTAAAAGGAAAGATGTCTTTGCGTGGTCACTACAAGAGAATTTGTCATATAGCCAAGCACACCGACGGCGCCGGCAACAACCGAATAGATACCATAGTCGTTGACATTCAAGGCTGCCAGCACAAGTCTTGTCGAATACAAGGACAGGCATATATTGATGATTGATTTACCGTATTGGGCAAATGTGTTGACTATTATTCTCTTGGATGAATCCATCTTGTTTGTGTATTCCTATTCGGTCTGGGACGCCTTGTTGAAAATCTCGTCTTTGATAATATAACCTATGATAAGAAATGTCGCAAGCAAAAGCATTCCCAAGACAAAAACCATTCGTTTTGGGCCTGTCGGCTTGATAGGCACCGTAGCTCCTTTCAATATCGTGAAGGCGGGCGTTGCGTCCTGTATGCGAGCTTTGGCAGCCTTCCATTGTGTATTTAGCATTGAATACGTGTTGTACTGAAGCTGCATCTCGTTTTCCAAATCGTTTTCCTTTGCCTTGAAACTTGCCAGCACAACTTCCTCGTTGGCATCGGCGTAGCGGCCGTATGCTTGTCGTGTGCGCGTGTAGGCCTGCCTTGCCTCTGTCATGAGTTTTCTATAGTACACCTCGTCAAGGCGTGCTTTGTTCGTTCGGTATTTTGTGATGAATGTTTGTAGATGGCTCATAAGAGAGTCTGCCACTGTTTTGCATATCAAGGGATCTTGGTCCCTTACGGAAATACTGATAATCCCATATTTTTTGTCAACATCAATTGTGATTTTGTCTCTAATGGCGTCCATCAGGTCGTTGTCTTTCTTCGAAACGTTGTATGCATCGTATGGGCGGTTTGGGTTGTTTTTTGCCGCAATGTTGTCTGCTGGACGAGGCAACAGGCTTTTTATCCATTGTGAGAGCTTTTCCCACCATGCATATTGCTGATTGTTTTTCAGGTAGTCATAGTATGTTGTGGAGAGTGTCTTGTCCGCCGTCTGGACTTTCATGTCAAACAGCCCTGCCACGAATCCATTGTCATCTAACAGGTCTGGATAGAGTGCTGGCGAAATCGCATCGGAGGTCTGCATGTTAGACAGGTCGATACCAAATGAGGATGCGATGGAGTTGAATGTGCCTCCAGCGATGGATGATTGTTCCATTTCCGGTGCCAGGCGTATACTTGATGTGTATGTTCTGGGAACGCTTATGATCAATAGCGATGACAGAACAAAAACTATTGGCAGTATGATGAGAAACAGCCTTTTGCGTTGAATGACCTTTCGATAGACCGCCCTTAGGTCTATTATCTCAGGTTGGTCTGGTCCCTTTTTCTTGCTTTCTCCCATAATATCTATATTATTTACTCATATTTGCAATTGTTGCTATCATGGCAGCGATGCTGGTGATGCCACTGCCAAGGCTCATGGTTTCTGCAATGCTCATCTTGCGAGATAGCTTGCTGGGAACTACAATTTCGCAACCTGGTTCTATTTTTGCTCCTTGTGAAACCTTGTTCACCATACCGTTCATGTAGATGATATAAGCGTTGCTCTTACGGGCATTTTGGGCAAATCCTCCTGCTGCATTGATATAGTACTTGGCTTTCTTTCCCTTTTTGTAGGCCACGGTGTTGGGATACATCACGGCTCCGTTGATCTTGACAGTGGCCGTGTATTGAGGCAGGATGAGGCGGTCGCCTTCACGCAACACAATGTTCGCGTCGCTATTGGGATCGGCGATGGCTTTGTCCAGTTCGATACCCACTGGGAAAGTGGCGGGAATCTCAAATTTCTTCAATTGGGCAGTTGACGTGTTTTGTCCCAACTGCTGTATGCCACCAGCGTTGTTGCTGCTGGCAGCCATCTGCAACAGTTGGCGTTGCAGCTCTTCTTGCTGCATCTTCAGGGCTGTCTCCATTCTGGATCTTTCCATGGCATTGGGCACGCGCTCCAACCGTGCGCCCTTGATGTATGCTAAGTCGGTCACGCCACCAGCAGCTTGCAGTAGGTCGGTCAATCGCATGTCGCGCTTGGATATGGTGTAGGTGCCACCAAACATTACCTCACCCTCTACGTTTACATTCTTCTGTGCACTGTACCCCGGGCTCTTGCGTACATACACTTCGTCGTAGGGTTTTAGTACAAAACCGGGTTCGCCGTCAATCACAAACCCATCTTTCAAGGCAAAGGTATATGTCTTGGCAATGAGTGAGTCGGTGGTGAGGGCTTTGGAGTTGACGATGCGACGGGCAACATCTACTTTTACAGTAGATGCAGTTTCTTTAAGTCCGCCCGCTTGCAACACGAAGTCCTCCAGAGTCTCATTGTCTGCATATTTGTACACGCCAGGATATTGTACCTCACCATGGATGGTGATGGTTTGCTGCTGCATCATCTCGCGCTTGGTGGGGATGAAGAGTACATCGTTCTCCTTCAAAGGTATATCGGCCACGGTGCCGTTCATGATGCCCGCCACGTCAACCGCTACCACTTCCAGGGTGCGGTCTTCCTTCATGCGATGAATGACGCCACGGGAGGTGAAGGCTTCTTCCTTCAGTCCTTCGGCGTGTTGCACCAAGGTGCGCACGCTGTTGATGTCGTTGCCCAGTTGATACAAGCCTGGACGGAATACGGCTCCTTTTATTTCTACCGTATTATTATAACGTTGAATAATCGAGTCGACCGATACCGAGTCACCATCGGCAATGTGGAAGGTGTTCATGTCGAATTCGGAAACATTGAACACGGCAAATTCGCGACCCGTCTTGCGAACCACCCGCACTGCCTTTTTGTAGGCGTCGCCCGTGAAACCTCCTGCGTATTTCAGCAGTGTGCCCACGCTCTCACTGCACTTCATCTCGTAGAACATGGGGCGTTTCACCTTCCCCGTGATGTTCACCAGGCAATTGTATGGACCTACGTAAATCACGTCACCATCTGTCAGGCGCACGTTGCCCGTCATCTTGCCGTTAAGAATATAGTCGTAAACGTCGGCTTGAGAAATGAGGCGGTTGTTGCGATAAATCTTGATGTTGCGCAGTGTTCCCAAGTCGTTGGTTCCTCCAGCCATGTACAGCGCATGAAAAACAGATGCGAAGGCTGAAACGGTATAAGTGCCAGGTGCCCGCACTTCGCCCATCACGTTGACGGTGATGGTTCGGCTCTGTCCCAGCGTGAGGCGCACCTTGCTGCTGCTGTATCGTGCACCTAATTGTGCTCGAAGTCGTTGGTTGGCTTGTGTAATGGTCAGTCCGCTCACCTGTATGGGGCCAAAGCCTTCGATGTTGATATCACCGTCTGGTGATACCGTGCTTTGTATTGATTTTTGGGATGCCCCATAGATGTCAATATAAACAGCATCGCCCGGACCTAAATGGTAGTTTTGCGGCGTGGCGATGTTCATGCTGGGTTCAAAGGTTAAATCCTTGTTGTTGAAGATGTCTCTGCCGAAAACTTTCTTTTTGTCCTCAGCCTGCTGCTTGAGTATCTGCTTGAGCCATTTGATAGAGTCGGTGGGCGTTAGGTAGCTCAGTTCTTGCTGCATCAGCTTAAACTCCTCGCTGTCTTCATCATATTGGTCCTGCCATTGTATCTGTGGTTGCAGCCTGTTGGTTGAAAGTTGCTTGGCATCTCTCCTTTGCTCCTTGATGGTGTTGTACTTCGCCCTTGCCTCTTTCGAATTGCCATTGGCCTGCCGCATGCGTGTTTCTGTCTGGTCTATGGTATGGTCGGCCATGCTGCCCAATCCTTTGCGCTTGGTCTGTCGTTCGTATTTATCCTTTATTCTCCTGATTTGTTGAATGTTCACGCCGCGCTGCATCAACTTGGTCACGATTTGTGACTGTGAGGTGCCTGCGGCGTTCTCTTTCATGACGAATTCAAGAACCTGTTCGTCTGACATGGAAGATTGTGCCGTGAGGGTCAGCGGGCACATCATGAGTAGCAGAATATATAGAATGACTTTTTTCATATCGTGGGTAAAATCTCTTTTTCTCTTTCTTTTATTAACTCCTTTTTCGTTAATTTGTTGCAAAGATAGCGATATTTATTTTTATAGGATGATATTCTCCGACTATTTATCTATCATGCAGTTGATGGTTTCTTGCTGCAAACACACGGTTCTTTTGTTTAAGAATGATGCTTTTCGGTTTTAGATCAAACCGAACATTTTTCAATGAAATATCTTCTGTCGCAACATCTTTTTAACACAAATGCTGGGCGTTTTTTCAACCAACTTGTTCATGTGTCGTAAATATGCTCGTCATGAGAGGTGTTCGTTATCCGTTTGTCTATTAATGACTTATGGGATTTTAAAGATTGAGGCGAAATTAAAAACAATGTGTTTGGGGCTGAAAATCCCTTTTTTTGATGCAAAAGGCCCTTCAATATGATGTAAATAGAGCGGTAAAAGCATGTACATTGGACTGCAAAAGCTTGTTAATTACACATCAACTCCATGTTAATAGCGTACCAGATGATGATTTGAAGGCTTTGAATGCCCAAAATATTCCCTCTGTTTTGTCTATTTCTCGATTTTATTTTGTCAAAGAAAAAGAATTGATTTAACAAACGAAAGGTTTGTTAACAAATACTAATAAGGCATTTGCCATTCAACAGTATTTATGCATCGTGTCGTAAGTGGTAGTTGCATCCATTACGCTCGTTGTTAATATAGATGGAAATGATGGTTTCATCTACAACGAACAACCTTTCTTCAATGAAAGAACTGGATTGCAAGATTCATGCGACGAGGTAGTGATGCATGAGGTCTTGTGGTTCGTGTTCCGCCCATGCTGGCTTGCTTATGTCTTTGTGCTGTTATCGTTAGCAGCAACAGGAAAGGTGATGCCCAATTTGACTTCGATAGTGCTGGCACCATCCTGTATAAAAAACATCCCAACACTATCCTGAAATAGCATTGGGATGATAAGAATCAGTCTATATGGCTCATGGCTTCACCATAGTCTTTCCGTTCGAGATAACAATTCCCTTATAATCTTTACCCACTCGCTGACCAGCTAAGTTGTATAGATAATGATTTGTCTGTTTATCGTTGCCTTTCATGCCATAAATGCCACTCGTTGTTGAAGGTATTAACTCTGTGGGGTAGAGTTGTACTTTGTAATCGTGGAGTGTTACGATTCCACGCACGGTGTATGCTCCATCCTCAATAGCCTCCATGTCCAATTGCAGCTTGTTGTATAGCTGTATTCGCCGACCATTGTTCACGATGAAGAAATTGTTATCTTCCACTTCTACGTTCATGTCTTTTAGTTCAACTAAATTAGAGAGATACTTTTTGGTCAGCAATTCGTCAAAGGTTATCTTGATCGGCTGTGCAGCCTCTTCACTATGTTCGATTTGTAACTTATCTGCCTTGGTCGTCATAAAGTTTCCTTTGATTTCCGGAGTACCTTTGTAGTTTTGAAAATCGGCTCTGAATGTGCCATTCACCACGTCATTTGTCTGATAGTCTATTCCTGTGAGGTACAACATAATGGCATCTTCTCCTTGACGTATCCAAGCATTCGTATAGAAACAATAGAGCACTTTCGCATCGGTGAGTTTAATCTCTACATCCGTCAGGTCGTCTTTAGTTTGGCACAAATCGTGAAGGGTATAAACCTTTTGTTCACCAGGTGTGGTTTCGACGTCGCCATATTTCACCGTGAGCTTCTGAATTCTTGTGTTAGAGGCGATGCTGATTTCTATGGTTTTGTTATCGCCAACCCAATGTCCCCTGGTCAATTTGCCGTTGTTAGCCGTATTGCGATCACCCCATTTGTCATGATTCAACTCCATAACCAGCTCCTTGATGGGTTTGGGGGCTTTTACAATGAGCTTGCCACCAAAAAGTCTCAATGAGTTGGTCCACATCTTGTTTGGAAAATCTTTGTTCGGATTGGGTAGAACCGTGATGGAAACATCGTTTATCTTTGCTGTCTTCTCCTCGGTGATGTCACCACCGTGTGAATTATTACTTGAGGGTTCTGTAAAGCCAAAAAGTTTACAACTCAGGTAGTTGGAAAGGTCGAAGACAACCTCGTCTGCCCAAGTAATGTGAGCAAATAACATGAAAAACAGCAATGTCCAAGTGCGTAATTTTAAAATCATGATGTAATAAAAATAATAAGTGAAAAAATTGATATTAACTATAAAGTGAAAATGCTGATGTTCAAAAATGGCAAAAAGTATGTTTTTAAGCAGGTCGCTTCAAGCGGTTTAATATAGTATGGCTTAATATGCTTGCCTTCTTTGTGATTCTTTATTCCGTGATGATGTGGGATGAGTCACGACTTCATCGCAGGAGCCATCTGTTTCAGCGTGCGGAATAGGTTTTGTGGAAAGTAGTTTTTCCGTTCAAGTCAAGAACCTTGACATCCAGTTGCCCATTTCCAGTTTGTGCTGTCACGCTGCTGTTGTTTGAATTGACGAGAATGGGGTAGTCTTGGGCGTGTACGCGGTAGCGGTATCGAGTGCCTGGCTTTAGGTTGGTCAACTTCACAGAGTGGATTAGGCTTGTGCGTTTGATGCTGATGTTTGTGTCGTGGGACTTGGGACGTGCCACCGAATAGAAGTCAGTGCCGTCGTCGGATGCCACTTCTACCCATCCTACAGAGGGTTTGTCTGCTACCCAAACAATGGTGGCGTTGTCTTCCTGTACCATGTCCAGATAAGAACCATGTAGGAGTTTGATGCCCTCAGCCCAACCAAGCGTTGGGAAGAGCATGAGTGTCATGAAAAGGATGGCTGGATGAATGAAATGTTTTGTCATGATGATGTTTGTATTTCTCATTTGAATGTACTTTTTGCAAAGGTAGAAAAAAACATTGAGTTTACACCCTAAAGTCATGCAGATTGGAGGTCAAACCCATTGAGATTGACCACCAAACTCAATGAGTTTGGAATGGAGGTGCCATGCACCGTTGCAGCCAGGCTTTGGCAAGACATAGGTGTGGCACCCTCCTTGTTTATCAGTTATCTACGGAAGTCAATGGAGACGAACGGTAAGGCTGTGCGCAGACAGCCGTGCCAATATTCCCAGTTGTGTACGCCATTTCTGATGCGAAGCTCGCTCTTGATGCCTGCTTTGGCATAGAGTTGGTGAATCTTAAAGGATAGTTCTACCAAATAATCGTCATCTCCGCAATCGAAAAACCAGCGTACAGAGCGCAGCTGTTGTTTCGTGGTTTCGTCAGCATTCGTGATGAAATCAATTGCCGAATGGTCGTGTACCGATTTAGAAACATAGTACAATTTGTCCTTCCCATGTGGGGCAACCTCTGGTTCTTTATTGTCTAACCAAGCACTCATGGCATAGCATGACGAGAATAGGTCGGGATGGCGTTGGCAATACACCGTACTACCGCCTCCACCCATCGAGAGTCCCATGATGGCGCGGTGGGCTTTATCGCCTATGGCGCGGTATTTCTTCTCCACAGTGGGCAGCAGTTCAGTGAAGAAAAACGTTTCATAGTTCCAGCCAGGCATGTTGAAATAGCCATTCCACTGATTCCTTACATCGGGATTTCCTGCATTGGGCATAATAATCACCATGGGTACAGCCTCCTGAGACTCTATCAATTCGTCGGCTACTTCTTTCATGTTTGCCTTCGAAGCCCAATCTTTATAAGTGCCATACAGCCCATGCAGCAAGTAAACAATGGGATACTTTTGTGATGATAGTTCATATCCGGTGGGCAGATAGACATTGTAGGTCATCGTACTATCCAGCACATTGCTGTGAATACTGTCGGTCACTATCTTGCCGGCCCATGCGTTGAGGGCCAGGAAGGTGAACAGAAAAAATGAAAAAAGTTTGTTCATTGTATTGTTATTTGATTGTTTTCGTTTCGTTTACGAAATGCTTAATTTCCACAAAGATACATTGTTTTTGTGAATCGCAGACGGTTATGTGGCGAAAAATGTAAAAGTTTACTCTCCGTCAGGGAAAAACTTTTTGTGGGAAAGTGAATGAAGTAAAGAAAAAAAGCGTATCTTTGCAGTCTACATCTTGGGCTTGTATGGATTTGACGGCAAGTTGAAATGGTATGTAAGCATGCGGAGCTTCGGTGGCTGGCTCCTAAATCTCAGTTATCAAAGAATTAATTGGCGAAAATAATTACGCTCTCGCTGCTTAATCGAAGTATAGTAGATTATTAGCTTTATTCCGTCATTAGATGATGGAACGAGACACTGCTCCAAGGATGTTGTTCCGAATCTGAGGGTCAAGCGGTGCAGGTAAATCGGAAATAGCCCGTGTACGCCTCGGTGCAAGGGTGAAATTTAGAGGATAAGGTCACAGTTGGTGGTTCAGGTCTTGCTGTGGCACGAAAACCGAAGGCTGAAATAAGCATGTAGAAAACGTATGGTTTCCTTGTGCGGACCGGAGTTCGAATCTCCGCAAGTCCACTAAAAAGAAAAGACTGGTAGCTGCTTTGGTGGCTACCAGTCTTTTTGCGTTTTGGGTGTTTCTATAAATTAGCTTTGTCAGATTGCGAGGCTGTTTTTGGTGGTCAAAATGTAAGTTCAAATCTAACAAAGCTAATTTATAGAACCAGCCTTAATGGTATTCTTTCGTCTTCAGCTCTCCCCGCAGCACGGCAAGGGCGTTGTTGCTCATGGCTTGCATCTCGTCTTCGCCGGGATAGGTAATGACGGGTGCCAGAAAGTCTATGCGCTCTTTCAGTTTGTTTACCACATAGTCGGAATAAGCGATGCCTCCGGTGAGCAGGATGGCATCTACTTTACCGTACAGCACGGCTGCTTCTGAGGCGATGGCTTTGGCCGTGTGGAACAGCATGGCGTCGAGGATGAGTTGCGCATGCTGGTCGCCCTGCTCGATGAGCTGTAGAATTTCTTTCACGTCGTTGGTGCCTAGATGCGCCCTGAGTCCTGTCTCAGTCGTGACGTTCTTAAGGAGTTGCTCCATGGTGTACTTGCCGCTAAAACACAAGCGTATCAGGTCGGCCACCGGTAGTGAGCCGGCTCGCTCGGGTGAGAAAGGTCCCTCGCCACCCAAGGCGTTGTTGGCATCGATGGCGCGGCCATGGTCGTGGGCTGCAATGGAGATGCCGCCCCCCAGGTGACAGATGATAAGATTGAGGTCTTCATAGCGTTTACCGATGTCTCGTGCATATCGTCGGGCGATGGCTTTCTGGTTCAGTGCGTGCCAGATACAATAGCGCGGTAAGAGGGGAGACCCGCTGATTTTGGCCAAAGGCGACAGCTCGTCCACCACGCCGGGGTCGGCAATCAGGGGCAGACAGCCGGGAATGGCCTTCGCAATGTCGTATGCGATGAGGCAACCTAAGTCGCACGCATGCTGGTGTAGGGCGTTCCGTGTCAACTCGAGCATACGTTCGTTTACCTCATAGACCCCACTCTCCACAGGTTTGGCCAAGCCACCGCGACCGATGACGGCGTTGAAGTTGAACGGAACCTCCATCTGCTTGAGGGTGTCTATAACCAGTTGCCGACGGTATTCCAGCTGATCCATGGGTTGGTTAAAATGACTCAATTCGGCAACAGAGTGTTTGATGTTACGGGTGAACAGCATCTGTTCATCTTCAAAAACGGCTATCTTGGTGGATGTGGAGCCGGGATTGATGCTTAATATGTGGAACATAAATTGATTATTTCTGTATAAGGGCGGTTCTATAAATTACCACCGTAAAGTTTTTTTATGTCAGTTTTTTTATACGTTTTGTCATCTTGTGGCCTCTTTTTGGTTCAATTTGCTTGTTCGTTCAGTCGTATAGCTCGCTATACTCCTTCACCCACAAACAAATTGACCTCAAAAATAGTCTCACAATCCGTCAAAGCTGATTTACAGAACCACCCATAAATCAGGTGCAACGGCGCACTAACAATGGAGGCAGGCCAGTGCCAGACTGTTGAATTTGGACATGACATCATCGCCTCTTGACGGGAGGACGACGGGGCATTGGGTGCCTTGCAGCATGCAAGCCGTTTCGCCATGGGCAAACAGTGTAATGGTTTTGTAGAACAAGTTGCCAGCTTCAATGTCCGGGAACACCAACGCATCAGCCGATCCCTGTATGGGTGAGTCGATGCGTTTGACTTGCATGCTGTGCAAGTTGCAGGCCACCTTCAAGTCGAGCGGGCCGTCTACAATGCAAGGTCCGAAGACTCCGGCTTTCGCTTGCTCTATCAAACTGGCGTAACCGGCAGTGAATGGAAAATGTTTGGCGTTGACCTTCTCTGAGCAGTGTATCAGGGCCACCTTGGGTTGAGTGATGCCAAACTGGTGACAGAGCTGCGTAATATACTTGATTTGCATGAAACGCTGTTCTTGTGTGGGGTAGGGTATTACCGCAGCGTCGGTGAAGAACAGCAGTTTGTGATAGTCGGGAATGGATGCGGCGGTCACATGGGTGAGCACGTTTCCTGCGGGTAAGATGCCTTTCTCTTTGTCGAGGATGGCTCGGATGACAACATCCGTGCTGATGAGGCCTTTCATGATGAGGTCTACTGTGCCTTCCTTGACCATCGCTACGGCCTTTTCGGCTGCTTCTTGGTCATTCGCAGCTTCTATAAACGATAGATGTTGCGAGCACGCCATCAAGGGTTGGCTTTGTTTAACCTGGTCAGTGCAGCCTATCATGACCGCTTCCATCCATCCTTGCTGAATGGCCATGGCGACCGACTGCTGTGTTGATTCGTCGGTTGCACATATAACCGCTGTTCTTTTTCGTACTCCTTTTTGGGCCAGCTGACTGGCCATGTCTTTGAAATTTCGAATAGACGACATAATATCCTCTTTTTGGAAAGCTGGGCCAAAGGTAGAAAAATCTTTCCAAAAATCAGTCTGGTTGACCTATAAAAGTATCATTCTTGAAGGATGCCGATTAATAAGTGTATTCTTTTTTCGTCCATTCGTCTTGGACGGAAAAGGAAAATATATTGGCATCTGCTGGTGTGGTACCTTGAAAGAAAGAGCCTTTGTATTGTGTAATCTCATTTACTTTGACAGGAACCTCTTCGAAAGTGTGCTCGGTAATGACATCGCCAGAAGCGTTTAATGCAGATACTGTGATCTTCAACACATCCGAGGGCGTGTGCGGAAAGGTGTACACGTCAAACTGTCCTGGCCCAGTATGCTTTGCATCTGTCACGGTGCGTTCTTCAGTCTGGCGCGAGTTTTTCGCACCAACGCCTGTCACCGCATTGAATGTTGAGCTGCCGCCCGTATAATAGAACTTCATGGTTTTGACGGCTGTTGGTATGGCATCGGTGGTTACCAGTCTGAACATAGCTACGGCACGCTTCATTTCGAGTTGGTAAGACGCATTGCCTCCAACCGTCACCTCTTGACAATAATAAAAGGTGTCGGTCATCTTGTTCTTGGGAAATGAGATCTCTTCGGACGATGTAATGGTGGCTGATCCGTTGCCACTGTGGGCAATAGCGACAACTTGGTAAGTTCCTGCTGGCAGTGTGACATCAATCTGACCGAAGTGGGTGTCCTTCGTATCTTGATGAATGTTCTTTACTTTCACGCCATCCTTGAACAGGGCCAAACTGATACGCGTGCAAACTTGCTTGACATCGGTGGCACGCGACATGTCTACGGCTTGATTGAAAGGAATGTGTTCGAATTGGGCGACACGGAAAGAAAGGTGAAACAAGTCTTTTGCTTCTTGTTCTTCGGTGTTTGTCTCCTCTGCCAGTGATGGCTTTTCGCATGCTGACAAGCAGATGGCGGATAGCAACAGGGCGGTTGCCAACATCTTCATCGTTTTCTTCATGGTTGGTATTTTAATGTGAGTTAGTTATATCGTTGGGTGTTATTATCAGGTGCTAAGTTACGACAAAAATGAATAACCTCAAAATTTTTTTATGCATCGAAAACGTAACGGCTACTCATTGCCGAATGGTTCACTTTTCTATTTGCTTGTTTTCCTCCTCCGTCAGTTCCTTGTCCACCATCACCAAGGCCGATGTAATGAGGGTACAGATGCCCAAAAGGGTGGTGAGAATGAAAAAGCGACGATAGCCAAGGGCTTGCTGAAGAGAGCCGGAGAGCATCATGGGAATCATGACAGACACCGTGACCAGTGACATGCACAGGGCATAGGTAGACACTCGTTTTACCTCACTGTAATAAACAAGGTAATGCAAATGGGCGCATAAGCCGAATCCACAGGCCATTTGAGTGATGAATGCGCAGCACGCTATCCAACCAATGTTCGCGGGTAGGGCATAGCTGAGATAAACGTAGAAGAGTGGTGGAATGCATGTGGCAAACGTCATGAGCGGTAGTACATTGCTGAATCCAACCTTCCGAAGAAGCCAGATGCCCAGCATGCCACCGATGATGAGGCCGAAGATACTCACCGTTCCTTGTACATAGCCAAACTCTTGCGGCGACAGTGCCAGTCCGCCGCTGCTTCCTAAGTCGAGCATGAACTGGATGGAAACGGGCGTGAGCAACGTACAGGGCAACAGAAACATGCTCAGGAAGAGAATGCCTGGCCACGAACTTGGGGTTCGGATGAGGTCGGCACTGGTGTTCAGGCAGGCGTAGAACATGTCGGAAACCCGTATCTTTCGCTCTCTGTCATCGGCACCCGACTGTGGTATCATGAAGATGTGCCACATCAGCACGACGGCAAGAATGCCGCAGAGGCAGTAGCATGCCGTGCTCCATGAACTGCGTATGTTCCGAGTTATCACCTCCAGGTTTCCGCCTATCATCACGATGATGCCCAGTACCACTAGCATGGACAGTTGGTAGAACGTCAGCTTGAAGAGACGAAGCGACGAGGTGCGGTGGTGCTTGATGGCCTGCAGACTGAATTTGTCGATGGCAATGTCGTGAAAAACATGCGCAATGGCCATCACCCCGAGACACATGAGGCTGCCTTCCAACCAGCAAGTGCCATTCAGAGTATACGCCATGCCAGCCATGGAGAGGATGATTAGCGCTTCAGACAGCAGTATCCATAGGCGGTTGCAGTGGCCCGTCTGCACGAAGATGGATAGCACGGGACGCATGGCGACGGGCAACATCAACCAGGCAATAAAGAAAGTTGCCGCTCCGTTGTCGACTCCCATTCGCTTGAAAATCACGAGTGGAAAATAGAACAGTATCACAAACGTGAGCCCCTTGAAGAAGTACAACGTTGGCATCCACTTCCAAGGAACCTTAACTTCGTGGTTGAGGTCAATAGGAGAGTTGAATAGGTGATGGCTGATCTTTATCATCTCGAGTTGATTGGAGCTTTTCGTTTCTGGTAGTTCTTATTGGGAGTTAAGGGGAGTTAGTGGGAGTTAACTGGAGTTATCGGACGTTACCTTATATTATATAGTCAGATGCAGTGGGCGTTTGGAAATTTTTCTTTACCTAACAGGCCTTTGTTCGCTATCTCCCATTAACTCCCACCGACTCCTACTAACTCCTATTAACTCCGGCTTACTTCCATTCACTCCTGTTTACTCCCTGTCATTCGTACAGTTTCTCGATGGTGGCGTGGTGGTAATAGTGGGTTAAAATTTCATCGTAGCCATATCCATCTTCACCCATTACCGCGGCACCTATTTGACAAAGTCCCACGCCGTGACCCCATCCAGCTCCGGTGAGGACAAACCTTTGGGGAACGCCATCAACCACATCCTCCTTGTCAACCACGAAGGCCGAACTATACAAGTGCGATTCTGACAGTGTTCTTCTTATCTCTAATTCCTTGCCTATGGTGAAGGTCAGTTCGCTGCCAACGATTTTTAGGCGGGATATGCGCCCGCTCTTGCCTCGCTTCAGCGGCACCAAGTCCAGAATATCGCCAAAAGTCATGTTCGTCTTCTGCTCGATGAGAGCTTTCAGCTCCGTTTGGGTGTAGCTCACTCTCCATCGATAGAAGTCGGCAGTCTCTTGGTCATAGTCGTTCAATACCTGCGAGAGAATCTTTTTGTCAGTGGTGTGACAGAAGGATTCGGGTGCCGAGCGTATCCATTCTTCGGCATTCTTCTCCACTGTCAGGTCAACGAGTGGTTCTGCTTTCCGTTCCAGTTGCTGGCGGTTGTCGCGTATGGCTTCCAGATAAGGTTTATGCTCGTCCTCCCAACAATACTCATACTCTTCGCTGATGCCGCCACAACATTTGCTGAAGCGGGCATCGCATATCTCGCCTTCCGACATCAGAATCTGTCCTCGTGTGCGACGAATGGCAGTGGCCACGTTGGGACTTGTTTCCTTCGTGATGCCCTGATATCGCTGACAGTGGTCGTCTGCGCATACGTCGAAGAGCGTGTGATCTTCGCGGTCGTACCACTTAATCAGCTCGTCGTCTTTCCGAATGAACGAGAAAAAGCTGTTCGCCGACTCTTTCAGGTTGCGGCGTTTCTCCATCTGAGCCAGCAGCCAGCTGCGTGAGATGACGGCATGTGCTTTCAGTAGTTCAAGTGAGGCTGTGGCACTCATCTCGCTGGAGATGACGCTCTCGAGGTAGGTTTCTACTGGCAGCTCATTGATGGCGCATATCTTCTCGCTGTCCACGATGAGGCGCAACACACCTGGGAAGGTCTGCGACTCTTTGCGTTCCCAGTGGAAGTTGATGCCGATGGTCACGTCGTCAAGCGTGAACGACGCGTCAGCTTGATGGGGCGTGAACGTCAACTCACGGTAAGTGTTGCCGTTCCACCCGATGCCGCCTTCGTGGAAGCATACCGTTTGTTCGCCCGACACCACCTCACCTTTGGCCAGATAGGGCTTGTTGAGCGTGAAACGTATCTCTTCTGCGCTGACGATTCCTACCGACACGCTGGGTTCTTGATGATTCTCTATGGTTGCGAAGGTGGGCTGTTTTGCGCTTGAGGTTTTCGCCAGACGGTCCAACACTTGTTGCATGTCCTGTTGGGTGATGCTCATCTCGCTTAGAATGTGATCAAGTTGTCCGGCCGTGAGCCGTTCAAAGTCTTCTTTCCGGGGCGTGATAATCAGTCCGGCCATATCTAAGGCACCGGGACTGATGAGCATTTGGTCAGCCCCCTCGGCGAAGTAACAGTCGGGGCGGTGCTTCTTTCTTGGGAACACCACCGAAATATAGTCGTCATCCTGCCGCCAAGCCACGATGTTCATCATGGGTTCCGTGTCACCTTCGTGCAGGGGAAGGGCCCTATACAGTTCGCGGAAGAGCTTTTCACCTGCCTTGGCTGAGTGGCACTTGATGGCGAAGGCGTGGCACGGATATGCCTTCACCACAGCCAGCTGGTCGTCTTCACTCAGCGATATCACAGGCTCTAAGGAGTGTGAAAGCCGTTGCCATGCCTGCTGAAGAGGCAGGACGCCGCTGCTGCCGCCTTGGAAATGGGCATGATCGGGAGCCGATGCGCCACATCGAGGACCGTTGTAGAATACCATCAACTCTGGAAAATCATCCAGCAGCTTGTATATTTCCGCATAATGTGGGGCTATTTGTTGGGGTTCATGCCTCCGAAGTGGGATGGTGTAATGTTCGGGCAGGATGGGGAAAGGATTGATGAGTAATTCAAAATCCTTGTCAATCGTCTTCGTCATCTGCACTTCCGGTCGATTTTTCTCGCAGAGGAAGCAAGGGCGGGCTGCCAACGATTTGTGGTCAATCTTGGCACCCGTCGACACCATTCGCGCTGGATTGAACTGAATAGTGAAGCTGTTGTCGCCCAAAAGCAGCTGTCGAGTTTCCACTTGTTTGAGTTCTCTGAACCGCTGGTGGGCGCTTTCCCAAACCTCCAGTTGGCGGTTGGTGAACCGGTGCAACTGGCTCTCCACTATGCTTTCACTCTTTCCGCTCACCATTTGTCGGCGTGCCTGAATCTCCAATGTGCGCAGTCGATCTTTGTATTGGTTGTTCCTATTCAGTTTCTCCACGCTCAAATCATGATCGCTGTTGCCATTCCATCGCCGACAGAGATACAACTCTTTGAAGATGCGTCCAATCTTGTATTTGCGTGAGAAGAGCAGTCCCAGCGCATAGTCTTCGCCATAGCTGGTGTTGGGTACCTGTATCTGTCGTAACAAAGGTGTGAAAAAGGCTCTAGGAGCTCCAAGCCCATTGATGCGAAGAGCGTTGTTTGGACCATTCTCGTCTGTCCATTCGCTATGACTGATAAGGCCAGGTGGTATTGTTTGCAGATTGAAGTCGCACAGGCGGTAGCTACCTATCATCATGGCGGCCCCTTGCTCATAAAAGGCCTTTATCAGACGTTGCAGCGTTTGGGACGACGAATACAGGTCATCGCTGTCCAACTGAACGGCAAATCGTCCGCAGCGTTCGTCATTCACGGCCATGTTCCAGCAGCCACCAATGCCAAGATCAGTACGCTCGGGGATGAGATGAATCAATCGTTGGTGGGTGCGAGTCAATTCCTCTAAGATGTGGGTAGTGCCATCTGTTGAGTGGTTGTCTACCACTATCACGTTGAAAGGAAATGTTGTTTGTTGTGCGAATGCTGACCCAATAGCATCAGCAATTGTCTTTTCGCGGTTGAAAACAGGGATAATCACCGAAGCTTCAAACTCGAAGTCCTGCTCTTCAAAATCGGGTCTGTTATATGCCGTGGTTTCAATCTTGGCACCCAGGGCGGTCAGGTGCGCCGTGGCAGCGTGTTCCATCTCCGTTTGTGCCTCCCGATTGTTTGGGTCCACATAGTCAAACTGTTTCTCTCCGCTCAGTCGGTTGTCCACCTTCTGTTCGGTATAAAGCATTTCGTCGAGGTGGAAGATGGTACCTTGCGTGCTGAGAAAGAGGCGCAGGTCGTAGAATCCGGCATATAAGTAATCGCCCCTGTCGGCTTGGTCTGCGAATGCCTTGCAGGTCTCTGTCTTCAGCAACAGCAGCTGTCCGAAATTAAAGTCATCTCGGATGCTCCCCTCCTGGTAATCAATCACGGGATGGGGCTGTCGCTTTCCGTCCACGCTGACGTAGTGGTCGCTGTACACGCAGGTTGCATCAGCGTCGACCGCCACGCGCAGCCATCGATCCATGGCATGAAACCCCAGCGTGAATGGTTTGGCCTTCCTGCTGAGCAGGATATACTCGGCAGTGGCTAATTGGGCAATTTTTTTCATCGTTTCGGATGACGTGAGACGATCGATGCGGACTAAGGAACAGTCTTGAGGAACTTCGTTTTCCTGCGTGAACTGTTCCGAAACCATCAGATAAATTTGTCGTACACACTTGCTCTGTCGCAAGTCATGAAGGGTATTCTCCATCGTGGCGAGGTCATCGCACGGTAGGAAGCAGTCTATTTTTTCTCTCATTATTTTGGTTTTTACATGAACGGATTTGGTTTCTGAGCGAGATAAGCTTGTGCTCTTGTTTGTAATTGTTGAGCCGCAGCCTATCTTATGCAAAGATAGTGCAAAAAGCCCACAAAAAGAAATGAACAACCTACTTTTTTATCGTCCGCCTTTCTGACTATCAAAGAAGGGATAAGTTGACGTCGAGAATATGCCAACCATCATCGTGTTGGATGATGAATAATCTTGACAAGCAAGCCTTCCATATTTTGCGTTTTTGCCAACAGACGGGTAGTAAGGCGCAAATATGAGAAATATGAGCGATTTTAGGATGTCTTTGACAATCAGATTCTTATACGTATTTATCCCTACTCGTTCTACGCTATTCACGCTCTTTTTCGTTAAAAGCATTGCTATTGGCATTCAATTCATATGCTTTTGCACCTCAATAGCATGCTTGTTGTGCGTCAATAAAAATGGTTTTTAGCCGATAAAATGCTCCTTTTGAAGTTGAAAACGTTTTTTTCAGGCCTCCCAAATCGTTCTTTTGTGCCTGGTAAGCCTACTGATTTTTTCTAGAATGTGCTTTTTTATGGGGCGATTTTGACCATAAATTTGATAAAAAATAAGGACAATTTGTAGGGTTGTGATATATCGCTTTCCGCGCAAAAAACGATTTCATTTGAGGGGTGGCATAATCATCCAACATCTGCCATCTTCGCTTTTTCATCTTTGGCAGAATTTATTCTTTGGCTGTTTAGTCACGCAGAATTCGCAGAAACCACAGATTTTTTTGTGTGAATCTGGGTCGTAATTTTCGTTTTTATATATTAGGTGTAGGATGTTCCAGGCTTTTTGTGTACCTTTGCAAAGATAGTGCGAGCAGAAAGCAAAGCAAGTATTACTTACTTTGCAGCGGCGAAGCCTGTCTTCAGCAAAGGGCAGGCGGCGATTTAATAAACAAGAGCAAAAATGGATACTGGTAAGAAAAAGCTGTTGGGAATGACGCTGAGCGAGCTCAAGGAGGTGGCTCAGGCGTTGGGAATGCCTTCGTTCGCAGGCGGACAGATGGTTAAATGGCTCTACCAGCGGCAGGTGACGAGTATTGACGAGATGACCGACATCTCGAAGGCGAACCGTGAGCGGCTGGCCGAAGAATATGAAATTGGTTGCATGGCGCACATCGATGCGCAGTATTCGAAAGACGGAACCATAAAATATCTGTTTCCAACCGCCTCGGGAAAGTTTGTCGAGACGGTGTTCATCCCTGATGACGACCGTGCCACCCTGTGCGTGTCCTGTCAGGTGGGATGCAAGATGAACTGCCTGTTCTGTCAGACTGGCAAGCAGGGGTTTGAAGGAAATCTGACCTATACGGATATCATGAACCAGATATACTCACTACCCGAACGCGACAGGCTGACCAACATCGTGTTCATGGGGCAGGGAGAGCCGATGGACAATTTGGACAATGTGCTGAGGGTGACGCAGGTGATGACCGCCGATTACGGTTATGCCTGGAGCCCCAAGCGCATCACTGTGAGTAGCGTGGGCGTGAAAGGCAAGCTGAAACGCTTTCTGGATGAGAGCGATTGCCATGTGGCCATCAGTCTGCATTCGGCCCTGCCCGAGCAGCGCAGCATGCTGATGCCCGCCGAGAAAGGCATGCCCATCGAGCAAATTGTTGACCTGTTGCGGGGCTACGACTTTGCTCACCAGCGCCGGTTGTCGTTCGAATACATCGTCTTTGGCGGACTGAACGACACGCCGATGCACGCCCGCAGAATCATCGACCTGCTGCGTGGACTGGACTGCCGCGTCAACTTGATACGCTTCCATCAGATTCCGAACGTGCCATTGAAAGGTGCCGACGAGCAGACGATGGAAAACTTTCGCAACTACCTCACGTCGCATGGCATCTTCACCACCATCCGGGCCAGTCGTGGGCAGGACATCTTCGCTGCCTGTGGCCTGTTGAGTACGGCTAAAAAAACTGGCGCATGAGCAGGCTTGGTTGGGTAGTTGCCCTTGCTGCAACGCTGCTCTTATCAGCCTGCCGGCATCAACAACGCCCGCTGCCCGCTGCCTCGGCGAACCCTTACGAGGTTCTGGTGATGGGTGATGTCGACAGTTTGGTGAGCCACATGTTGGCGGTACCGATGGTGGCACTGCCGCAACGCGAGCCAATGTTCGACGTGCGGCAGGTTGATTCTGCTCGATTCAAGGGAAAGTTGTTGCTGGCGCGCAATGTCGTGGTGGTGAGGTGGAACCGAAAATGGCAGGGCAAGCCCTCGCTTCATATCGAGCGCGACCGCCATGCGCGACCGCAATTGATTGTATATGTTGACGTGGGGTCGGCCGACGACCTGAAGCAATTCATCGCCATGAACCAACAACGAGTGAGGCAGCTGCTGGTGACCAACGAATACCTGTCGGCCATTCAACAGTTCCAGCGAAAGCATGCCGAGCGTGGTGGAAGGCTCATCGACTCGATGTTTCACCATACCGTGCTGCTGCCTGCGGACATGACCTACCACAAGGTGGGCAAGGACTTCCTCTGGGTGTCCAACAATGCGGCGCAGGGCATGCAGAACTTGTGCATCTACACCCTAAGCGGAACTGATAATCAGCCGTCCGAACGCATGGATAGCGTATTGAAAGTGAACATGAAAGGCGAGACCGACCGCATGTACATGCGCACCGTAGCCCGCTCCATGACTATAGAAAACGTCTGTATCGGCAGACAGTCATGTCAACTACAACGCGGACTGTGGGAGATGGTGGGCGACGCCATGGGCGGTCCGTTGGTGAGACGCATCGTCAAAGACAGCGTAGCTGGCAAGTTACTGGTATTCGATGCCTTCGTCTATGCGCCCGAAATGGGCAAACGCAACAAGATGCGTGAGATGGAAGCGGTACTGCTGACCGTGAAACGAAAATAAAGATAGGGGGAGAGAAGACAGGCCACAGCCGTCACTCATGGCCCCCATGATATATAAACAAATTCTCTTATGAACAACAGAAAAATTCGTGTGGCCCTTACACACGGTGATACAAACGGTATCGGATATGAACTGATTTTTAAAACTTTCGCAGCTCCAGAGATGTTAGAGCTCTGCACGCCCATCATTTATGGGTCGCCCAAAATCGCTGCTTACCACCGAAAGGCGCTGGACACCCAGGCCAACTTCAGCATCATCAACACGGCTGATGAAGTGTGCGACGGTCGCATCAACCTAATGACCTGCTTTGATGACGAGGTGAAAGTGGAGTTGGGAACCCCTACGGAAGAGTCGGGACAGGCGGCAGTGCGCGCCCTCGACCGTGCCATGACCGATTATCGGGAAGGTGTTTACGACGTGCTGGTGGCGGCTCCGATGAGTGCCGATGGCATTAAGTTTGGCAACCTCGCATTCGATAGCTTGGAAAACTATCTCCAGACTTGCTTGGGAGAGGGGAAACAAACCACCACGTTGTATCTGAACGACTTTATGCACGTGGCCATGGTGGCCGACAATCAACCCCTGAAAGCGGCCATGGAGAGCGTCACGTTGGAAAACATTATTCACAAGGCAGCCATCCTGTACCTCACCTTGAAGCGTGACCTGCGTGTAGCCAACCCGCGCATTGCAGTGCTGGGTCTTAATCCGAAGGCCGATGGGGTAGAGGAACAGGAAATCATTCGTCCGGCGGTTGCCAAGCTTTCGGATGCTGGCATGTGCGCTTTTGGTCCTTATGCGGCCGAGACGTTCTTTGGCTCCAACGATTATGATGCGTTTGATGGCATCTTAGCGATGTATCACGATCAGGCCATGTTGCCTTTTAAGACGCTGTCGCTGGAAGAGGGTGTGAGTGCCATCGCCAACCTACCCATCGTCTGTACCAAAACTAATTATACGCCAATGTTCGAGGTGGCTGGTCAGGGTGTTATCAATGAGAACCCACTGCGGCAAGCCGTTTATCTGGCCATCGACATCTATCGTAACCGCTTCAACTATGACGAGCCGATGAAAAATCCGCTGCCCAAGCTTTATCATGAACGCCGTGAGGACCGTGGCAAGGGTCGCTTCAATGCACCCAAACGTCAGATGAAGGGCGAGCAGCAGGCCAGTCAGCCAAAGAAAGATGAAAAGTAAATATCAGAATGCCTTCTTCATCTTTGGGTTAGTCATACTAATTATCATGGTCACCCAACTCAATTTCACCGAAGTGTGGAATGGGTTGACCCATGCTGGCTATTGGTTCTTTGCTATTGTTGCCTTATGGGCAGTGTTGTATATTTTCAACACCGCAGCTTGGTACCTGATCATCAGAAGCAGTGAGCCTGTTCATCCGTCGCAAGAACTGACTAATGGTGGCGCAGACGCAGCTGAGAAGCCTGTGAAGAAGGTGGGTTTTTGGTGGCTCTACAAGATTACCGTGTCGGGGTTTGCACTCAATTACGCCACACCTGGTGGATTGATGGGTGGCGAGCCGTATCGTATTATGGAGCTGTCGCCACGAATAGGAGCCGAGCGAGCGTCGTCATCGGTGATTCTTTATGTGATGACACACATCTTTACCCATTTTTGTTTCTGGGCCGTCTGCATCGTGTTGTACCTGCTCACACAGCCCATATCCGTTAAGATGGGGCTATTGTTGGCTGCCGCGGCTGTGTTCTGCGGGCTGGGTATTTGGTTCTTTCTGGTGGGATATCAGAAGGGGTTGGCGGTGCGCATGATGAATGTGCTGCGCCACATACCGTTTGTCAAGAAGTGGGCACAGCCTTTCGTGGAGAAACACAGGCAACAGCTGGACACCGTGGACGGGCAAATTGCGGCTTTGCATCAGCAAAATCCCAAGACTTTTTTGTCGGCCGTAGCGTTGGAAATGGCATGCAGGTTCTTGTCAGCACTGGAGGTGATGTTCATCTTGATGGTGCTCATGCCACATGTAGACTATCTACATTGTGTGCTGGTGTTGGCGTTTACGTCGTTGTTTGCTAATCTATTGTTCTTCATGCCCCTGCAATTGGGCGGGCGTGAGGGTGGCTTCCTGATGTCGGTATCGGCCCTGGGCATGACGGCCAGCGCGGGTATCTTCGTGGCTCTGCTGGTCAGATTACGTGAATTGGTGTGGACGGGCATCGGCCTGTTGTTTATCAAAATCAACGAACGAAAGGGCCAGGATCAGACGAAGGCCACGCCTTGACACTCAGGATGGAAGGGACAGACAGATGAATGCTATATAATTATATAATTAAGGTGGAACGGCCGTAAGTGATTTCAATCCTTGTTTATTTGCTTGTGGCTATAAATTCTTGTAATAGTCCGGGAAACTCATATTACAGTGTAACTCTCAACAAAGTATATCCGACAAAGGACATAGATTTGTTTCTTGATTTCGGGGACTAATACTTTGAATACAAATAAAAAATAGCGGGAAAGTTGTTATATATAGAAACTTTTACTACTTTTGCAGTGTGAGACGAATAAGAACATACGGTGGCTATTTTCAGGCATTCATGCAGACGCTGGATGAGAAAGTACAACGAAAGATAGACTACGCCTTGCAGCTATTGAAAACGCAGGAAAGACTTTCGTCAAAGTTTGTCAAAGCAATCCGAGATGGATTGTTTGAATTGCGAATTGAATACGAGAGCAATATCTACCGTGTATTCTTTATTTTTGACAACGAACAAATCGTGGTGCTGTTCAACGGCTTTCATAAAAAGACTCAGAAAACACCCAGACAAGAAATAGAAAAGGCACTAAAAATAAAGGAGGCTTATTATGAAGACAAACAACCACAAGATTGAAGACTACGATCTCGTGCTGGATGCAAAATACGGCAAGGAGGGTACACCGCAACGAGTGCAGTTTGAAAATGAGGCAAAGGCTTTTTATGCTTCGCAAATTCTTTTACAAGCACGCAAGGAAGCAAAAATGACGCAAACCGAATTGGCAGAAAAAGCAGGAACGACCAAGTCATACATATCTAAAATAGAAAACGGATTGATTGAGCCTGGAGTAGGACTATTCTTTCGCCTTGTCAACTCTCTCGGATTACGCATAGACATTTCAAAGCCAATAGGATAGTTACATCAATAGGCTTCAACATGATGACCAGTAACGAACTTACGATATTAGCGAATTGGCAAAGATACTCAGGGTGTTGAAAATGGAGTAAGATGTGGTAAAATTAGGAAACATCCTATTCTCCACACAAAATTTTCTGAATAATCCATATTTTAAAGTACTCGAATTCGACCACTTTAGAAAATCCACATGGCTGTCAACTTTTATTTTTCTAAGTTCCACTGACATATGTAAACTGATTATCTAAGCTATAAAAACTCAGCCATCCTTGCGGCTATCTCGAATAAATTGTTTAATTTTGTCAACCAATGAACACTTCGGAATTGCAGAAAGTTAAGCAGCGTTACAGCATCGTGGGCAACTCTGACGAGCTGAACCATGCGCTGGATGTGGCCCTTCAGGTTGCACCCACTGACCTGTCGGTCTTGATATTCGGAGAGAGTGGCGTGGGCAAAGAAATCGTTCCGCGTGTTATTCACGACCATTCACCTCGAAGAAGAGAACGGTATTTTGCAATCAACTGTGGCTCTATCCCTGAAGGAACCATCGACAGTGAATTGTTCGGACACGAGAAAGGGTCGTTCACTGGTGCCATCGGTGAGAGCGAAGGCTATTTTGGCATAGCCAACAAAGGTACCATCTTCTTGGACGAGGTGGGCGAACTGCCATTGGCTACGCAAGCTCGCTTGCTGCGTGTGCTGGAAACAGGCGAATATATCCGCGTGGGCGGACAAGAGGTTCGCAAGACCGATGTGCGCATTGTGGCCGCCACCAACGTGAACATGCCTAAAGCTATCAGTGAGGGACGGTTTAGAGAAGACTTGTATTATCGTCTCAACACCATCCCCATCAAGATGCCTCCTCTGCGTGACCGCGGGGAAGACGTGATTTTGCTGTTCCGCTTGTTCTCAATGCAGATGGCCGAGAAATACCGCCTGCCAAAGATTAGTCTCACCGAAGACGCCAAACAGCTGATGCTGAATTACAAGTGGCCGGGCAACGTTCGGCAGCTAAAGAACATCACCGAGCAGATGTCGGTGTTGGTGAAAGACAGGGAAATCAGCGCACAGCTGTTGCAACAGTTCATCCCACGCGATCCCGAAAGCACGCAGCTGGCACCCATCTCGCCACAAGGATCGCACAGCTACGAGAGTGAGCGCGAGATACTGTATAAAATATTATACGAACTGAGGGGTAACGTGAGTGACCTCCGCCGGGATATGAACAGCCTTAGAAAGCAACTTGATGAGGCGCAGAAGCAACACACTAGCGTGACTTATCAGGGACAGGTGCATGCGTTGGATAATAAACTGGCAGGATATCCCAATATGCCGCAGCACCCCCAGGTAACTGCACCGCAGGCAACCGTACGGTCATCGGCCGATCCGGAGGATGCCATCGTGGAAGAAGTGACTGAACCAGAGAGCCTGAACTTGAACGACCTTGGACGAAAAATGGTGGAGAAGGCCCTCGAACGTAATGGTGGCAACCGCAAGAAAGCCGCACAGGAACTCGGTATATCTGACCGTACGCTGTATAGAAGAATTAAACAATATGGACTGGACAAGAGTTGATGGTATGGCAACAAGAAGATATTACCACGCATGTGGCAACCTTATTATCAGTCTTGTTGTGGGCTTTATGCTCATGGCTTGCTCGGTAAGCTATAAGTTTAATGGTGCCAGCATCGACTACACCCAGACCAAGACCATCCAAATCGTCGACTTTCCCATACGAAGTAGTTATGTGTGGGGACCGATGGGGCCGATGTTCAACAACGAACTGAAAGACGTTTTCGCTAACCACACCCGTCTACAGCAGGTGAGGCGTAATGGCGACCTGAAGATAGAAGGCGAGATTGTGTCGTACACGCAGCGCAACAAGTCGGTCTCCAGCGAAGGACATTCGGCGCAAACCGAGTTGACTCTCACGGTGAACGTGCGCTTTACCAACAACGTCAATCATACGGAAGATTTTGAAAGACAGTTCTCATCTGCCAAGTCGTACGAGACAACGCAGAATCTGAACTCGGTACAAGAAGAATTGGTATCGCAAATGGTGAAAGATCTTGCAGACCAAATTTTCAATGCAACCGTAGCCAACTGGTAATTTCAAGCAATCAATAACCTACAGATGGATCTGACCCGGCTGATACAACATCCAGAAACGATGGACAAGGAGACGCTCTACGACCTGAGAAGCCTGCTTGCCCTGCACCCGTATTATCAGACGGCAAGGTTGTTGGTGTTGCAAAACCTGTATCTTCTGCACGATCCGTCGTTTGATGAAGAACTGCGGCGAGCCGCCATCTATCTAACCGATCGGAAGGTTCTCTTCAATCTCATTGAGGCGGCTCATTATCAACTCAAGCGGGCGGACAAGGATAAACAGAATCCACAAAATCAACATGTGGATGACGACCGTACCATCTCGCTGATTGACAATTTCCTGGAAACCATTCCAGCCGATAAAGAGGAGACCAGCAAGAAGCGCAAGCCCACACCAGCCGATGCTGCCGTTGACTATGTGGCTTACCTCATGGAGGTGGAAAATAGCGAGGAACAGCAGGATTCGTCACCCTCACTACACCTAAAAGGTCAGGAACTTATCGACAGCTTCATAGAGAAAAGCGGCGATGGGCGCATCCAATTGAGCGACACGCCCGAATATCTTCCGGAACTGCAAGAGGAAAACGAAAACAGTGAACCGGATGAGGGATACTTCACCGAGACACTGGCCAAAATATACATCAAGCAGGGGAGATATGAACAGGCAATGGAAATAATTCAGCGATTAAATTTGAATTATCCAAAAAAAAATAGTTACTTTGCAGACCAATTACGTTTTTTAGAGAAATTAATATTAAACAATAAAATAAACAAATAAGAAAATGATGTACACATTATTCGTTGGACTCATCGTTCTTGCGTCCTTGTTGATGGTGGGAATCGTATTGATCCAAGAGTCAAAAGGAGGCGGTTTGGCTTCCAACTTCTCATCTTCAAACGCCATCATGGGCGTTAGAAAAACGACCGACGTCATCGAAAAAGCTACCTGGGGCTTGGCCATCGCCATGGTCGTCTTGAGCGTAGCATGCGCCTATGTGGCTCCTCGCTCAGCCAGCAGGCAGAGTGTGTTGGAGAAGACCGCCACGGAGACACAGACCACCAACCCGAACACAACGCCTGGATTTGGTGCTAGTCAGCAACAAGCTCCAGCAGCTGGCGGACAAGCAGCACCTGCAACACAAGGAACGCAGTCTGCACCCGCAGCTCCAAAAGCTCCGGCAAAACCGGCAAAGTAGAAAATAGATAAAAAATAAGGGATTTGTTTGGCTGGATTAAATAAATCCCTTATCTTTGCAATCGCTTCCAAGTGAGGGAGCAAGTTTTTTATACATGGTGGCCGTAGTTCAGTTGGTTAGAGCGTCAGATTGTGGTTCTGAATGTCGTGGGTTCGAGTCCCACCTGCCACCCATTCCACTAACAAGCGGAAAGCCCGATAAGTAAAGGCTTTCCGCTTGTTGCTTTTTTTGAATACAAAAACTTTCTGTCGACTTTCTAAGGTTCGCTGTAACTCATAAAATAAATGAACTCTTAGAATCTTCCGCACATGAGTATATGTTCTGGGCAGCTCGCCATATGGCCGGTTGTCCTTTTTCTTATGCTTTATTTTCAACAATAATTCTTTTTCTTTTTTACTTAAAAATTCTTCAACATATTTTCGTTTAAAACCATTTTTTCCACAATAAGTCGATTGACTTTTTTTCTTGATGAATTGATTAATATGGCAATATGGCTCAAACAGGAGAAAACAAATGATGTTTTGTAGATGATTTTGATAAAAATCTGACAAATTATTGCTTTTATTGGTGATATTTCTGTACTTTTGTAGTCGTAACGACGTGTAGCCAGTAACATGCCGAGCGGGCATGACCGCTCATAGCCTTATCTGTAGGGGTGTGATTCATCAGGTTCCGCCTGCACACATACTTGAAGAGAGATGTTGCTGATGCGTGATGGGCACTTGGTATCGATGCCACTCCAAACTCTATGGGTTTGCACTCTAAACTCTATGAGTTTGAACTCTAAACTCTATGGGTTTGCACACTAAACTCTATGCGTTTGCGCAGCAAGTTGTATGCATTTCCTGTCCAAACTGAAAATTGAATGCTAATTGATATTTAAACATTATAAAAAAAATGAGACAAAGTATGAAGAAAATTTTACTCATGATTGCACTTTTTACCTGTGCATCCTGGTCGGTCATGGCAGCTGACACCGACAAGCCAGCTGCAGTGTTTACCTATAACGAGGCACATGTGAACAAGCCTGTGAAAGTTGGACTGGCAGCAACTGGCAGCTTTTCGGTAGATTGGGGCAACGGCGTTCTCAAAAAGTATGACAAAACGCAGTTTTGCATCGATTACGTGAAGGGAAAGCAGGTGAAGCTGTATGGCGATTTTGTGCAAATTGTTGCCGTCGCTCAAGAGATCGAAGAAATGGATTTGAGTGGTTGTCCCAACATTCAGCGTCTACATATCTATGAAAACAACATCAAACATCTGAACGTGTCGCACATGACGAAGATGACTGGACTATACGCTGCAAAAAATGAAATTGAAAACGAGATGGATTTCTCTGGCTGCAACGACTTGAAGGTAATCGACCTCAGTGACAACAAGATTCCAGGCAAGATGGATTGCAGCGGCATGAAGAACCTTTCGAAGGTCGACGTGTCTGTCAACCGCCTCACTAATTTATTACTTCCCAAGGACGAGAACACTGTTCTGGAAGATGTAAACTGTGATAACAACGAGTTGACTGACATTGACGTTACGGGCTTGAGAAATCTCGATGAGCTTTCTTGCTCAGGCAACAAAATTAAAACGCTCGACCTTACCGGCGTGCCGGCCTTGATGAAACTGTATGCCGACCACAATGAGATCAAAAATATCGTGTTCCCGCGGGATAACAAGCTGGATTTGCTCAACCTGAGTTTCAATCAGCTGGAGAGCATCAACCTGGTGCCCTTGTTTCAACTCACCGGCTTGTACCTGTACAACAACAAATTGTCGGAGCTGGACTTGACCCCCAATCGCAACCTGCGGTGGATCAATGTGGAACACAACAACCTGTCTAAATTCAGCACCAAGTCTCAGCCGCAGTTGGCCTTGTTGCGCATTTCTTACAACAACCTCTCTGAGCTGGACATCACAACCAATAAGATGGTCAACACGCTTTATGCCGAGCACAACCGGCTTACTAACATCGATGTGAGCAACAACCCTTCCCTGTTTGATTTCAATATCGGCAACAACAAGTTGACTACCCTCGACATCTCTAAAAACCCGAGCATGTATTACCTCCGTTGCGACAGCAATGAGATTGCCAGCCTGGATTTGTCGGCCAACAAAGACCTCCATCTGGTAGCAACCGAACATAATAAACTCACCACGCTCGACCTTCAGGGCAAAAAAAGTCTGCGAGGACTCTTTCTTCAGGACAATGCCATTGCTGATGCTGAACTGAATAAAATCATCGCAGCTTTGCCTGACATCAAAGGTAAGAAGCCCATCCAAGGCGTGACGTGGAGCGATCAGCTGGTGTACTCGTGTCAGAACAGTGCCGATGTACACAAGGCCGAGGCGGAGCAGAAAGGTTGGAAGGTAACCGAGAAAATCACATCGGGCATTAACCGGTTGCTCCCAGAAGATTCAAGCGAAGTCGTGCGCTACTTGTATTACAATCTCAGCGGCCAACGGCTCAACGCCGAACCTATCCATGGCTTGTACCTTATTAAAGAGGTGAGAAGCAACGGCACAAGTACCGTGCGCAAGATGACGAAGTAAACACGTCGCTTACACCAGCGAACGGTGCTAAAAACAATGAATAACGCCTTCCGGTTGAGATAATCGGAGGGCGTTTTGCATTTACACAGTCGCCATGTCATTCGTGTTTCAATCATCCCAGAAGACCCATGTGTAGACGATTGTAGCATGATAACTATCAACAAATCAATGTCTTACATTTTGAGAATAAGACTTAAAAAGATTGAATAATTTGTCTGTTCGCCTTTTTTTGCATACCTTTGCACCCGATAAAAATAGAGATGGCATTTTGTAGTGATTATAAGCAGGCCATCTACTAAGTATCTAACGGAGCCGGATGAGCAGAAAAAAAGTTCTCACATAGCTGCCATCCCGGGCATGTTTGACAAGAGCGTTGTCAAGCCCAGGCTCCATAAATAAGTAAATATGGAGAGAATAAAAAAGATTGTTTTTGTAACATGGATAATCTTACTCTTTCTTCCCGGTTTTGCCTTGGCAGGACAGATGAAAGGTACCAGTGCAACAAGCAATTTCGATTGGACTCCAGTGATGGAGGCAATCATTCATGTAGAGAGTCGTGGAAACGTCAATGCGAGGAGCGGAAATTCGGTAGGTGTCATGCAAATCACGCCGATACTCGTAGCAGAATGCAATCAAATCTTGAAAAGACGTAACAGCAAGAAACGCTACAAGCTGTCAGACCGCCTAAGTGTGGCAAAGTCTAAAGAGATGTTTCTATTGATTCAATCGGTGTATAACCCGAATAACAACGTTGAGAAAGCAATCCGTTCATGGAACGGTGGACCTAACTACAGTAACCGTAGTACGCATCATTACTTCAGGAAAGTGATGAAGGTGCTGAGAGGATAATTAGAGGGTTTGGCTTTTTTACCGATTTAAGACTTATAGAGATCCAACTGTTAGAAATCTGAAACAGGATGCTAACAGTTGGATTTTTTTTTGTTTGTATAACATGGATGTCGATGATATGGAGCCGAAGCCATGTCTTCATATATCATTTTTCATTGGAAACATTGTGAATTTCCGTTGCTTAATTCCCTCCCCCTGTAACGTTCATTCTCTGTATTTTTCACTATCTTTGCAGAAGATAGGCTTCGCCTCAGCAATACCAAGCAAGCTTGATTGCATTCGGCTCGCACTACCTTTGCAGAAGATAGGCTTCGCCTCAACATAGAAAGTAAACTTTCTCTGTCTTCGGCTTGCTCAATCTTTGCAGAAGAAATGCTTCGTTTACTTAAACATGGGAAACGATGTTTCTTTCCCAAAAAATGATTAAAAACCAACATGAAAATAGTAATGATGGCCCTGATTGGGCACTGGCTTGTAGGCACAATAGCGGGTATGGTACAACAAAGACCACCAATCTCACTGCTGCAATAGATAGAAATGATGACAAGATTATCAAATATTAAATAACGATTAATTTTATGAAACAAAGAATGAAGTTGTTTGCAGGTGCCAGCTTGATGTTGGGCCTGTCTGCTAATGGTGCAATGGCCTACACAATGACTGCTGAAAGCACAGCCATCGTGGCTGCTGCCGACAACACCAAGTTAGTAACCCAGCGTCCCCCTATGGCAGAACGTTTGTTCGTTTCCAACGCTGTTGAAAAGAAAATTAAGGAAGTACGCAAGCTGTTGAAGGGCAATCCCTACCTGGCTTGGATGTTCGAGAATTGTTTTCCCAACACCTTAGATACCACAGTCCACTTTGACGGCAAAGATGATACCTTCGTCTACACAGGCGATATTCACGCCATGTGGTTGCGTGATTCGGCTGCGCAGGTGTGGCCTTATGTTCAATTGGCCAACAAAGATCCTAAGCTGAAAGCCATGTTGCGCGGTACTATTCTACGTCAATTGAAATGTATCAACATCGATCCCTACGCCAATGCTTTCAACATGGGACCGACGGGGGGCGAGTGGCAGAGCGACTTGACTGACATGAAGCCCGAACTGCATGAGCGCAAATACGAGATTGACTCGCTTTGCTATCCGCTCCGCTTGGCTTACCACTATTGGCAAGTAACCGGTGACGACTCTGTTTTCGGGCCAGAATGGATAGAGGCCATGAAGAATATCTTGAAGACGTTCCACGAACAGCAACGCAAGAATGGTGTAGGACCGTACAAATTCCAACGCAAGACCGAGCGACAATTGGATACCGTGTCAAACGATGGATTGGGAAACCCTGTGAAGCCAATTGGACTCATTGCCTCATTCTTCCGCCCGTCAGACGACGCTACCACCTTTTTGTTCCTTGTTCCTTCCAATTTCATGGCGGTTTCTTCACTTCGCAAGGCTGCTGAGATTCTGACAAAGGTTAACAAGAACACCGTCTTGGCCAGCCAATGTACCGCTTTGGCCGATGAGGTGGCAGCTGCTTTACAGAAATATGCGATACACAACCACCCCAAATATGGCAAGATTTATGCTTTTGAGGTTGATGGCTTCGGCAACCAGTTGCTCATGGACGATGCCAATGTGCCCAGTTTGTTAGGCATGGCCTACCTGGGTGATGTAGACGTGAACGACCCTATTTACCAGAACACGCGTCGCTTTGTGTGGAGCGAGGACAATCCTTATTTCTTCAAGGGCACAGCGGGAGAAGGTGTTGGTGGACCGCATACTGGATATGATATGATTTGGCCGATGACCATTATGATGAAAGCCTTTACCAGCAACAACGACACTGAAATCAAAGAATGTATCGAACAGCTCATGCGTACCGATGCCGGATTGGGCTTCATGCACGAGTCTTTCCATAAAAACGATGCCACAAAATTCACTCGTTCTTGGTTTGCTTGGCAGAACACGCTCTTCGGTGAACTGATTATCAAGCTCATTGACGACGGCAAACTAAACGTATTGTTGAGTGCGAAACGATAATCAGAACAACTTTTTATATCTCACTTTCGTGCCGGGTTCCATTAAGGTGGCCCGGCATTCGTTTTTCTTATCGTTCTCCATTGTTTGGAACGTTTGTTTGTTCAGACGGTTGTGCGCTTAACGAATGCCGCAACAAGAAGAATAAACCTTTTCTTTCTTGATTATCAAGGATATTGCTTACTTTTGCCAAACGATGAAAAAATGAAAAGGCTATCGAACCATTTTCCGCCGATTCATACGGTACAAGTGGGATTGTAGTAGATATAATATGACTCACTTTGTAGTTCAGGCCCAGACTTGGAATGTGAAAATAGGTATTAAAAATTAATTCATCAGACCTGATTAAAGTAGATGTTGCTGTCTGTCATCATCCCCGTTTACAATGTAGAACACACCCTTGAAAGGTGTGTGCAGAGCGTGTTGGCTCAGAATGTTCCTGATATGGAAGTCATCTTGGTGGATGATGGGTCGACAGATGGCTCAGCTGTTCTCTGTGATACTTATCTCAACAAAAAGAATATCACCGTCATTCACCAGGACAATGCGGGACTCTCTGCGGCTCGAAACACGGGGTTAACGGTGGCACAAGGTAGGTATGTCACTTTTGTTGACTCGGATGATTACTTGGATGCCGACCTCTATCTCTCGCTGATGAAGGTATTACAAGCGGATGACGATATCGATTTGTTGGAATATTCATTTGTCAGAGACGATGGGAAGAGCGTGGAAACGCATGTGCTTCACGACAAGTGTTATCACGATGTGTGGCGCTATTGGTTCGAAGCCAAGGCATATCTGCATGGTTTCGCCTGTAATAAAATATTCAAACGAGTACTGTTTGACACCATCCAGTTTCCAGTTGGTCGTAAATTTGAGGACGTCTTTGTGCTTCCACAGTTGTTAGGTAAGGTTCGCTGTGTTCGTACCACTCCTATCGGGTTTTACCAATATACCTATAATAAGAATGGTATAACGGCTCGGGCACAGGGCAATGAATGGAAAGACCTGTTGCAAGCGCATCTCAACGTATTGGAAAATACATCCCTTCAAGCCTACGAAGGCTTTGGCGCTTACTATGCCCATGTGTTAAATGTCCAGTTGCATACCTACGAATTGACGGGCAATGTGAACGACATTCAGCTTCCCACACTTCCCTTTTACGGCACCCTGAAATTAAAGCTGCTTCGTCTTTTTGGCATGAGACGCCTGTGCATGTTACATCGCTGCCTGCACCAGTTACTGTAAAACAGCAACTCAACCTGCGGATTGACTGAAAAACAAGATGTGCGGTTTTAATGAATTTTCTTGACATAGAACCTCTTTATAATTGGCGAATTTGCCAACTACGATGCATTTTTCGCCAAATTTCTATATTGAAAGTTTTCAAGAGCCGTTTTAAGGGTAAAAAAACAGATAAAATATTTTATAATTCTGTAGAACGTGATGAATTAGGTTCAGCTCTTCACAAATAGACTAATTAAATCACTTCATGCAGGGCAGGTTTCATAGAATCTTGCCAGAAGCAGAATAGACACATCGAGCGTAACGGCATGTTCGTTGCGCTTGATGACCGATAGGCAATGAATGGTTTCAGTTGGGTGCGTCCAACGTAAAAGTGAATAAATGATAACGCATTTGCCTGTTCCTGTTTTTTGTTGTAAATTTGCCATGCTAATAACACTAACTAAATAAATAATATGAACATCATTAAAACGTGTCTGTCTGCACTCGCACTGGTTACTGCCATGAACGCAAGTGCACTTGACAAACTAGACCCCGTAGATTATGTGAACCCTTTGGTGGGTACCCTGTCCAAGGTTTCCCTCTCAACAGGTAATACCTATCCGGCCATCGCCCTGCCTTGGGGCATGAACTTCTGGATGCCTCAAACAGGTAAGATGGGAGATGGATGGGCTTATGTTTATACAGCCGACAAACTTCGCGGATTTAAGCAAACTCATCAACCCAGTCCATGGATCAACGACTACGGACAGTTTGCCATCATGCCCATCACCGGCAAGCCGGTGTTTAATGAAGACGAACGTGCCAGTTGGTTCTCACACAAGGCCGAAGTGGCCAAACCCTATTACTATCGCGTCTATTTGGCTGACCACGACGTGGTGACGGAATTGACTCCGACAGAGCGGGCCGTCATGTTCAGGTTCACATTCCCCGAGACCGACCAGTCGTATGTGGTGGTAGATGCCCTCGACCGCGGGTCTTCTGTGAAGATTATTCCTTCAGAAAACAAGATTATAGGATACACTACACGCAACAGTGGAGGCGTACCCGACAATTTCAAGAATTATTTTGTCATCAAGTTTGACAAGCCTTTCACATACAAAGCTGCAGTGGCCGATGGCCAAATCAAACAAGGTTCCACTGAGGCGACGGTCAATCACGCTGGTGCCATCATCGGCTTCAAGACCAAACGAGGCGAGCAAGTGCATGCCCGTATCGCCTCTTCTTTCATCAGCCCTGAGCAAGCAGAACTCAACTTGCAGGAGCTGGGCAACCTGTCGTTCGAACAAATCAAGGCACAGGGCCGACAGACTTGGAACAAAACGTTGAGCCGAATTGAGGTGGAAGATAAAAATGTAGACCATTTGCGTACCTTCTACTCATGTCTTTACCGCTCTGTATTGTTCCCACGCAGTTTCTACGAGAAAGATGCCAATGGAAAAATCGTCCATTACAGTCCGTACAACGGCAAGGTGTTGCCAGGTTACATGTTTACCGACACAGGCTTCTGGGACACGTTCCGCTGTTTGTTCCCCATGCTCAACCTCATCTATCCGTCCATGAACGTCAAGATGCAAGAGGGTTTGGCCAATGCTTATCTCGAGAGTGGGTTCCTGCCAGAGTGGGCAAGTCCTGGCCATCGCGGCTGCATGGTGGGCAACAACTCGGCATCTGTCGTGGCAGACGCTTACCTGAAAGGTCTGCGTGATTACGATGCTGAAACGTTGTGGAAAGCCGTGACGCATGGTGCCAACGCGGTTCACCCAAAGGTTAGCTCAACGGGTCGCTTGGGATGGGAGTATTACAACAAATTGGGTTATGTGCCTTACGACGTGAAGATTAATGAGAACGTGGCTCGTACCTTGGAGTATGCCTACGATGACTGGTGCATCTATCAGTTTGGTAAGTCGCTGGGTAAGTCTGAAAAAGAACTGGCTCAGTACAAGAAGAACGCCATGAACTATAAGAACGTATTCGATAAGGAAACCAACTTGATGCGCGGTCGCAATCAGGATGGTAAGTTCCAGACACCGTTCAGTCCCTTAAAGTGGGGTGATGCGTTTACAGAAGGCAATTCCTGGCATTACTCTTGGTCCGTATTCCACGACCCACAGGGCTTGATCAACCTCATGGGAGACAAGGAAACCTTCGTCCAAATGCTCGATTCAGTCTTTAATGTTCCGCCCTTGTTCGATGACAGTTACTACGGAGGCGTTATCCATGAGATTCGCGAAATGCAAATTATGAACATGGGTAACTATGCCCATGGCAACCAGCCCATCCAGCATATGATTTACATGTACAACTATGCTGGGCAGCCTTGGAAGGCTCAATACTGGATTCGCGAGGTGATGGACAAGCTCTACACGGCTCATGCCGATGGCTATTGCGGTGATGAGGACAACGGACAAACCTCTGCTTGGTATGTCTTCTCGGCCATGGGTTTCTATCCCGTTTGTCCAGGTGCCAACCAGTATGTCATTGGTACACCTTACTTTGACAAGATGACCCTGCATTTGGAGAACGGCAAGACCATGACCATCACGGCGCAAAACTGTAGTCAAGAGAACAAATACATCCAGTCGTTGAGCGTCAACGGCACGCCTTCCACCAAGAACTTCTTCACGCACGACCAGTTGATGCGGGGCGGCAACATCCAGTATGTCATGGGTAGTACCCCCAATAAGCAGCGTGGCATCAGCGACAGTGACGCTCCTTATTCGTTCACGAAAGAACTGACCGCAACGAAAAGCGTGAAAAGTAAGAAAAGCAGACGTCGCAGATAAGCGAGCATGAACATTCATCGCCCGAATGGCGTTGATTGAGAAGATAAATTTAAAGGCTGGCTCTAACCTGATGATGGGTTAGAGCCAGCCTTTAAATTTACCAGCAGAACCGTTCATGAGTGGGGCAACTCGTAAATGAGGTGGCGTGGTTGTGAAATATGTTTGCATGTCCCTGCCACACTCTTTCTTACTCTATTTAATGCGCGTAGGAGCGTGATTTATCGCGTTTCGTCAAAATAACGCCCCTACGGAATTATAAAATATTTTGAGACCTCTGCAAAACCTTACCCATTCTCTATCATTCTTGTTTTTGAGCACTATT
>CABQNT010000015.1:0-62110 GCA_902465605.1 uncultured Prevotella sp. | reverse complement strand
TACAAAAATATGATGAAATGAGCAAATTTTGAACAATGAGTTTTGCAGAGGTCTCGATTTGGGTTTAAAGTCTTGACTTTCAAGGAAAAAGAAAACGGCAAGAACCCTTTGATACATAGTGTTTCAAAAGGTTCTTGCCGTTGGTTTCGCAGATGGCGAAATTGAGTTTAAGAATTATGCGAGCAGCTTTTTAACGATGCCTGAAATGGTTTTGCCATCGGCCTTTCCAGCCAATTGTTTGTTGGCCATTCCCATGACTTTTCCCATATCCTTCATGCTTGCAGCACCCGTTTGTTCGATGAGGGTCTTGACGATTTTTTCTATTTCGGCTTCCGACAATTGTTCGGGCAGATAGCGCTCGATGACCGAAACCTGTGCCAATTCGGCGTCAGCAAGATCCTGTCGGCCTGCGTCTATGTACGTCTGTGCCGATTCCTTGCCTTGTTTGGCCAGCTTCTGAATCATCTTCAAGGCGTCTGCATCCTCCAAAGTATCGTTGGCTCCCGGTGCCGTCTTAGCCTCGAGGAAAACTTTTTTGATGTTACGCAGCGTGTCAAGAGCTACCTTGTCGCGCTCTTTCATTGCGGTTTTGATGTCTTCGTTAACCTTTTCAAATAATGCCATTTGTTTGATGTTTTATTGTATTTGTTGACGAGCTGTCGTCGGTGTATATTGTTTTATTCAAAACTGATGAGACCCTGTATAGGTTCATTGTTCTCTTTTTGTTCGGGTTCCTTGGGCTCACCCGATGCCTGTTTGCGTATGTCGTCCAGCATTTGGCGCGTACGTTTGTAGGTGGGGAAGCTCTCTACGGCCAGGATAACGTCCTCGTTGTCAAGGTCTTCGTTGCTGAAGAGATAGACGTGCGGGTGACGTTTGTATTTAGAGTTTTTCCCATCCTTGTAATATTGCTCCTTGCGGTTGATGAGTTGAATCTTTCGTTCTTCCTCTTCGGCCAGGCGCATAGCTTCTTCTTGCGAATGACGTTTGCCGATGTGGCTGTCCATTCCCTCTACGTCGCTGATACCAAAACCTGTGGCCAAGATGGTGACTTTCACCTTTTTGCCAAGGTCTGGGTCGATGGCGATGCCCCATTTGATTTCGAAGTCGCTGTCAAAGCGTCCCATGAAGTCGTTCACATCGTTCATTTCCTCCATCATCAGGCCGCTGTTGTCGTTCTTTTCGTTGCAGAAGTTGATGCTGAGCAGTATCTTTTTGGAGTTGAAGATGTCGTTATCGTTCAGCAGCGGAGAGTTCAATGCGTCCTCTATGGCAGCCTTCACACGGCCCTCGCCCTCGCCAAATCCTGTACTCATGATGGCCACGCCGCCGTCTTTCAGCACCGTTTTCACGTCGTTGAAGTCGAGGTTAATCAGTCCGTGGTTGGTGATAATCTCCGCAATGCTCTTGGCAGCAATGCTTAGGGTGTCATCGGCTTTGCCGAAGGCATCTAAAACAGTAAGGTCAGGGTATATCTCGCGCAGACGTTCGTTGTTAATCACCAGCAGGGCATCCACATGCTTGGCCATCTCCTCCACGCCGTCTAAGGCTTGGTTAATCTTCTTATCGCCCTCAAAGCGGAAAGGAATGGTGACGATGCCAACGGTCAAAATGCCCAGTTCCTTGGACACGCGGGCGATAACCGGAGCTGCTCCTGTACCCGTACCACCGCCCATACCGGCCGTGATGAATGCCATGCGGGTGCCGTCGTTGAGCATGTTTTTGATATCTTCGAGGCTCTCTTCGGCGGCCAGGCGAGCCTTCTCGGGCTTGTTTCCGGCTCCCAGTCCTTCTTTGCCGAGCTGCAAGTGGAAGGGTACCGGACTGTCGTTGAGCGCCTGATTGTCGGTGTTGCAGAGCACGAAGGTAACGTCGTGAATGCCTTCGCGATACATGTGGTTGACGGCATTGCCACCGCCACCGCCAACACCGATTACCTTGATAATGCTGCTTGCTTTGTCTGGTTCTCCAAAATCGAGAATGTTAGGGGTGTTGATATTGTCTGACATAATTGTAATTCTTAATGGTTCGTTCTTGGGATGTCGTGATAGGGCTGCTGCTTATTCTTCCTCTTCGGTTATTTTGCTGGCAAAGTTTTTAATGCTTTTCCATATTTTGTTGACGGGAGAGTTCTCTCTTTTCTCTTTCGCTATGCGGCGTTCCTCCTCTTCCTGCGCCTTTCGCTCAGCTTCTTCCTGCTCCTCTTTTTTCTTACGCAGTAATTCTTTTTCTTCTTCGGTCTGTACGATGCCCGTTCCGGATGTCTCCGTATACGATCGAGGACCTTTGGCTGGAGCGGGCGTCGGTGTGGTGTGCTTGGGTTCGTTGCTTTGGAATAAGTCGGCAGTTATCTCTTCGCCAGCACAATTGATGTCACCTTTGGCGAGCAAACCCAGGATGGTGTTCATTGTTCCGGTATGAACTGTAATCTCTGGGAGGTTGGAATTGATATTCTGGTTCACAAACTTGGCTATGCGAATCTTCTCCGTTGGGGCTTGGTTGGTAAAGGCTTTCTCAATATTGGGCATGTTTGAACCGCCGCCTGTAAGGATGATTCCGCCAATGAGTTTGTCGGCATATTCGTTTGGAATCTGATAAAAAACGTTCTCAATGATTTCCTGCAGGCGCGATTCTACAATCTCGATGAACTTGCGGCTATCAACTATTCTGTCTTGGTCGATAGGATATTTCTTGTTGTCATCAATGTCGCTGTTGTCGGTGTAGGCAGAAGCGTATTTCAATTTCATTTGCTCTGCCTGACTGTCTTCCATCAACAAGGAGGTGATGTCCTTGGTGATGTTCTCGCTTCCCAATGGGATCACGGCCAGATGGCGCAAGATATTTTTGTAATATACCAGCACGGTTGTGGTGTCAGCACCGAGGTCTATCAGTGCACAACCAGTTCTTTTTTCGGTCTCTGTCAGTACGGCGTCGGCCAAAGCCAGTGGTGCTAAATACAGTTCGGCAATCTCCACACCAGCCTTGTTGAGGCATTGGTTTAGGTTTTTGTAGAACGTTTTGCGCCAAAGTATGTTGAGGAAATTACCCTCCAACCTTGAACATGGAATGCCAACCGGATCTAATTGGTACAGTGCGTCAACCTTGTATTCCTGCGTGGCAGCGTCCAATATCTCCTGTTCAGCGTAAGTCATGCTGCGATTGGCATCCATCAGCTCGTTAATCATGTCCTGAGTTACGACGGTTTCTGCGGGCAGATCCTTGATGATGACGTTCTTGACACTGCGGATGCTCTGTCCTCCGACACCGACATAGACTCGAGCTATGTTGGTTTTGAGCGTAGTTTCCAACTTCTTGATGATGTTGGTCAAGCACAATACTGTCTTGTCAATGTTGAAAACTACACCTTTGCGTATGCACGAGGTGGAATCTTCTTTGACAACAGCAAGAATGGAGATGCTTCCATCTGAATTCTTTTTTCCTGCAATACCTGTGATTTTTGACGATCCCAGTTCAATAGCTACGATAAATTCCTTTGCCATACGTTTTTATATCTTTATCAAATCTTTTTGTTCGTGTTATGTTCTTTTGTTCTTACATCCGTTCAATTGTTTCGTCTTTTGCAGATGATTTGGTTGTCAAACTCCAGGTTGATGTAAGAATATTTGTTCCATCCCGCCTGTGAAAGGCCATATTTATAGAACTTTTCCAGACGTGTGAGTTTCTTCTTGGTGAAGCTCTCAATCAACGAGAGCCGCTTCGTTCGGTCATTGTTCGTGGGTAACTGACCCAAATAGATAATGTGGTCACCCACCCTGGGAACCAACTCTATGCCGCGATCGGGTAGAACATGTATTTGTTCTATCTGGTTTTTCCATAGCTCGTTACCCATCAATGCTTTGCTCAGCGCCGACACATAATGCGTGGCAAACCATTTGTTGATGTAGCCAGTCGCGATGATGAGGTCGCTCGTGTAACTGGAGTTGGGCATGATGGCATCCTTATCATCCAGATAATAGTCGTCACCATTGACCGACTTGATGCGCACGATGGGCATTCGTTGCGTGATGCTGATGTTGACATGTCCATTTTGTGTTTTGTAACATTCAGCCGTATTGACAAACGGACTGGTCTTCAACATGTCCTCTATCTTACGGGCATCCACGTATCTCAATGGCTTTTCCAGCGGGTAGAGCTTGTGCTTCTCCAGTCGGTCCCTGATTTCTGCGGCGTTGATAAAACCATTTTGGGCCTCGTCTGCAATGTCAATGCTCACCTTCGTGCATACGTTGGCCGTCTCATCAGGCTTATTGAATGCCGTGAAAGCAAAGACCAGATAGATGCCCAGCACCACATCCAGTACGATGGTTATTATCTTTTTCAGGTTTCTTCTCACTTGCTTTCTATGATCTTAGCCATTTGTGGTACGTAATTATCCAAGTCACCGGCACCCAATATCACGAGCACGTCGAAGTCGCGTCGCTTCACCAGGTCAAGTACCTCTTCCTTGTGAATCATGCTTTTCTCCTTACAGGTAAGTTCATCGTATATCAGTTGTGATGTCACTCCCTTGATGGGTTGCTCACGAGCTGGATAGATATCGCATAAAATCACTTCGTCCAGCTGGCTCAGTGCTTTGGCGAACTCCTTATAGAAGTCTCTGGTGCGGGTGTAAAGATGCGGCTGAAAGATGGCCGTCACCTTACGGTCGTGATACAACTCGCGCAGGCTTTTGGCACTTTGGTATATCTCCTTTGGATGATGTGCATAGTCGGAAAGCAGCACATGGCGGTCGTTCTTAATCTTGAAGTCGAACCTTCGCTCCACTCCATGATAGGTAGACATGCCATATCTCAGTTCTTCGGCCGTGCAACCGTTCAGTTGCGCCATGGCCATGGCAGCCACACCGTTCTCAATGTTGATGGGAATGGGCTGACCCAGTTCTATGCCTTCTACATTTTCCAAGGGCGAAATGAAATCGAAAGTGATATGACCATTCTTAATTTCAATGTTCTCTGCATGGAAATCTCCCTTGTCCCTGCTGTAGTCATAGATGCTTACGCCCTCTTGAACCGCGGGCTTCATTTCCAAATCCCGATGGATAATCAGTGCGCCTCCTGGCTGAATAAGCGTGGTATAGTGACGGAAACTCTCCAGATAAGCCTCTTTTGTGCCGTAGATGTCCAGATGGTCGGGGTCGGTGGAGGTGATCACACTCATCCACGGACGCAGCCAATGGAAACTACGGTCGAACTCATCGGCCTCGATGACGATATAATCACTCGCATCTGACAGGATGTAGTTGGTGCCATAATTCTTTGAGATGCCGCCGAGAAAGGCGTTGCAGTCGACATGGCTCTGGTGCATGATGTGTGCACACATGGTGCTGGTGGTGGTCTTGCCGTGCGTTCCTGCAAAGCACAGTCCCTTGTGTGTCTGAGTCAATGTGCCGAGTACCTGCGCCCGCTTTTGTATCTCAAAGCCGTTTTCCCTAAAGTATTTCAGCTCTTGGTGAGTCTCCGGAATGGCGGGTGTGTAGATAACAAGGCAAGTCTGAGGGTTCTTACATGCATGCGGTATCTCCTCCACATTTTCTTCATAGTGTATAAGCATTCCCTCTTTCTCAAGTTGGTTGGTCAGTGCGGATGGAGCCTTGTCGTATCCAGCCACCACCACACCTTTATGAATGAAGTAGCGAGCGATGGCACTCATGCCAATGCCGCCAGCCCCAATGAAATATACCGACTTGATTTCTGTTATGTCCATTTCTCTTCTCTTCTATTGTCTTGTGGAGTTATCGAAAGTTGCAGGTAACTCGCTCGCTTCGTTCATTGACGTTGGCGGACGTTACCTTTGTTGTTCTATGCTTTTCTTTGCCGGCGTTTTTGTCTACCGATTCGTTGCCAGTTTGATGACCTCATCTGCGATGATGTCGGCAGAATGAGGTAATGCGAGCTTCAAGACGTTCTCGCTCAGCGATGCCAACTTATTGTCGTTCTGTACTGTTTCGATGGCTTGTTGCAGCAATATGTCCTTCGCTTCGGAATCTTTGACATAGATGGCGGCGTTCTTGTTGACCAAAGCCATGGCGTTCTGCGTCTGATGGTCTTCCGCAACGTTCGGACTGGGAACCAGGATGACGGGCTTGCCAATAAGGCAGAACTCGCTGATGGAACTGGCTCCGGCACGGCTTATCACCAAATCTGCCGCCTTGTAGGCAGCCCCCATGTCGCTGATAAAATCAGTTACGTGGAGCATGGGCAGCGGCTCTTCTGTTTGCAAGGCCTTGGTGATGCCTTCGAAATAATATTTTCCAGTTTGCCAAATAAATTGCACGTCGCTCGCTCTTACCATGTCCAAGTGGCTCATCACGCTCTCGTTGATGGTTCTGGCTCCAAGACTTCCGCCTACCAACAGCACGGTTTTCTTGTCGGGGTCGAGCCCAAACGACTTTCTGGCCTCTTGTTGTGTCAAGGCAGTTTGCAGTACATTTTGCCGCACAGGGTTGCCTGTCATGATGATTTTGTCGGCTGGAAAGAATCGTTCCATGCCTTCGTAAGCCACACATATCTTGTCTGCTTTCTTCGCCAACAGCTTGTTGGTCACCCCAGCATACGAGTTTTGTTCCTGTATCAAGCAAGGAATGTGCCGTTTTGCACAAACGTTCAAGGTGGGACCACTGGCATATCCACCCACTCCGACGGCGGCCATCGGCTTGAAGTCTTTGATGATGGCCTTGGCCATGCGCTGACTTTTCCATATTTTGAACAGCACGGAGATGTTCTTCAACAGGTGTTTGCGGTCGAATCCGCAAATGGGTAGTCCTTTTATCTCGTAGCCAGCTTTGGGTACGCGCTCCATTTCCATGCGCCCGAGAGCGCCCACGAAGAGTATTTTTGCATCAGGACGCTTTGCCTTGATGGCGTTAGCAATGGAGATGGCCGGAAAGATGTGTCCTCCCGTTCCGCCACCACTGACAATAATTCTCAATTCGTTGCTCATCTAACTCAGATGTATTTAATGTACAAAAGTAATCAAAAAATATGTCTTTTTGTCATAATTCACCATATTTATTTTAAGCCGTTAGCTCACAAGACTATGCCGTTGCGAGCTTTTCGGACATCACTTCGTCACTGTCTGTGTCTGGTTTTTTCTTGGCCGAACGGCTGACACTGAGTATTGCGCCGATGTACACGCAGTTGATGATGGTGGAAGTTCCGCCCTTGCTGACCAGTGGCAGCGGCTGTCCGGTAACGGGAGCAAGCCCCACGGCCACGCACATGTTGAACAAGGCCTGCGTCACCAGCAATAGAGCCAGTCCCATAGCGAGGAAAGCGGGGAAGTTGTTTTCACAGCGGTTGGCTATGCGTCCGGTTCTAAAGAGCAGGATGATGTACAGCATGGCCACGAAGAATCCGCCGAAGATGCCCATCTCCTCGATGATGATGGCATAGATGAAGTCGGAGAAAGCCTGCGACAGGAAGTCGCGTTCTACAGAGTTTCCCGGTCCCTTACCAATAAAGTTCGACGACACGATGGCAATGTTGGCATGCCCTATTTGTGCGTCTTTATCCAAGTCGAATTCCTCTGGAGGAGTCTCTTTGCCAGCTATGAATCGGTCGATGCGCCCTTTCCAGGTGTCAAAGCGGTGGAACACAGAGCCAAACATGCTGGGATCTTTCTTTTGTTCCACCACGGCAAACTGTTCAATGTGGTTTGGGTTGGCGTTTTCTTTCTCATGGTCTTTCCCCACAACCATCACCAGTGTGAAGATGGTTAGAATCAACAATGTGACCACCCCCAATGCTTTCCCAAGGATTTTGCCGGGTACCCGACCAATGATCATCATCATGAAGATTACCATACACAGCAGCATGGCCGTGGAAAGATTCTCTACCATGATGAGCGGAATGATGAAAGCACTCACGATGAGAATGTATTTAAAGGCGTTTTTGTCGGCCCCGTGCTCGGTTTGCATGGCACTTAGTATCTGCGCTGTGGCTAGTACCAACACACCTTTGGCAATCTCGGAGGGCTGAAATTGTATGCCTACGATGCTAATCCATCGCTGGGCGCCGTTGGTAGACTGCCCAGCCAGTAAAACCGTTATCAGCGTGACGACGGCTATGAGTAGTAGGAAGGGGGTTACAATCTTGAAATACTTGCACTTGATATTAAGCGTTACCACCATGGCAAACACGCCTACGAGCAAGATGCCCGTGTGCTTTACGATGGGAGCCCAATAGTGTCCGCCCTTGTAAGTCAGTCCGGCAGAGGCGGAATACACCTCGATGACCGAAATGATGCAGAGAAAGAAGAAGACCATCCAGATGACCTTATCTCCCTTGAAGATATTTCCTAACGTCTTGTCCATTACAGATTTCTTACCAAAGTTTTAAACTGATCGCCCCGGTCTTCCATATTTTTGAACAAATCGAAGCTGGCGCAACAAGGACTGAGTAGCACCGTGTCGCCCGGCTTGGCTAACTCGTAGCAGGCCGCCACGCAGTCTTTCATCGAGTGGGTGTCGCGAACCGGAATGCCCAAGTGGTCGAAATTGTCGTGCAGTTTGCTGTTGTCGGCTCCGAGATACACCAGTGCGACGCACTTTTCTTTCACCAAATCTTTGATGGGGCCATAGTCGTTTCCCTTATCCTTACCGCCCAGAATGAGAATGGTGGGCGTTCTCATGCTTTCCAGTGCATACCAACAAGCATCCACATTGGTGGCCTTCGAGTCGTTGATGTACTGTACGCCGCCCACCTTGCACACCTTCTCCAAACGGTGTTCCACGCCAGGGAAGTCGCTGAGGCTCTTCCTGATGACCTCGTTCCTGATACCTGCGATGTCGGTGGCGATGCCTGCGGCCAGCGAGTTGTAGATGTTGTGCTTGCCGGTGAGTGACAGTGCCTCCTGTTCCATGTTGAACGGTGTGGGCTTCTCAATGGTGTACTCGCCCTCTTCGATGTAGCCTATGGAGCCTTTCTCCTTTAATTCGGAGAAGGGGCATTGCACGGCCTTGATGTTATACTTCTTCAGCTCGCGCTTGATGATGGGGTCGTCGTTCCAGTAAATGAAGCTGTCTTGCTCGGTTTGGTTCTGTATGATGCGCATCTTGGCGTCTACATAGTTCTGCATGCAGTTGTCGTAGCGATCCAAGTGGTCGGGGGTGATGTTCAGCAAGATGGCGATGTCGGCCTTGAACTTATACATGTTGTCCAACTGGAACGAACTAAGCTCGATGATGTAGTACTCGTGCGGATCCTCGGCCACCTGCAGTGCCAGACTGCGCCCGATGTTACCAGCCAGTCCGGCATCGTAGCCAGCTGACTTGAAGATGTGGTAAATCAGCGACGTAGTGGTGGTTTTGCCGTTGCTGCCCGTGATGCAAATCATCTTCGAGTGGGTGTAACGCCCGGCAAACTCTATCTCGCTGATGATGCTGATGCCCTTTGCCATGGCCTTCTGCACCATCAGAGCCTCTTTCGGGATGCCCGGACTCTTGATGATTTCGTCGGCATTCAGAATAAGTTCGGGGGTGTGTTGCTTCTCTTCCCATCTAATGTTGTGTTCATCCAGCGTCTTTTTGTATTTGTCTTTGATTTCACCCATGTCAGACACAAATACGTCGAAGCCTTCTTTTTGGGCTAAGATGGCAGCTCCAACTCCACTCTCTGCTGCTCCGAGAATAACTATTCTTTTCATGTTTTGTACTCCTTTTTCTTATTTTCTTGCACCCGCTTCTTTGGCTGTTGGTTTTTGTTGCTTGTACAAAGTCATTGACTTTGGCGCTTAATCTCCATGACTTTAGGCTCCAATCTCTATGACTTTGCGTGTCAATCTCAATGAGTTTGTAACTATCTCACTTTCAGTGTGATGATGGTCATGGTTGCCAGGATGATGGTGATAATCCAAAAGCGAATGGTGATTTTCGACTCGTGTACGGCCGAATGAGGTTTTCTGATGAGGTATTGGCAGTCGGGATCCAGTTGCGAATCCTGCGTGCGGAAGTTGTCATGGATGGGTGTGCGCTTGAAGATGCGTTGTTTCACCCCTTTGCGTTTGCCCATTTTATAGTAATACACTTGCAAGATAACGCTCAGACTCTCCACGAAGAAGATGCCGCAAAGGATGGGCAGCAGCAGTTCTTTATGGATGATTACCGCGCAAACGCCAATGATGCCGCCGATGGTCAGCGAGCCTGTATCGCCCATGAACACCTGTGCGGGGTAGGCGTTGTACCATAAGAAACCGATGAGGGCACCCACGAAGGCGCACATGAACACCACCAGCTCTTGCGAACCCGGTATGTACATGATGTTGAGGTACGAGGCAAACTGGATGTGCGAACTGACATAGGCCAGGATGCCCAATGCCACGCCGATGATGGCCGAGTTGCCTGCGCACATGCCATCCATGCCATCGTTGAGGTTGGCACCATTCGAAACCGCCGTCACCACGATGATGGTCATCACGACAAACAATATCCAACCGGCCGCTGTCTTGTATTTGCCACACCAACGCATCACGCCCGCATAATCCAAGTTGTGCCCTTTGACGAACGGAATGGTGGTTTTGAGCGACTTGCGCGCGTCAGTTCGGTGCTTGATAACCATCTCATGTCCTTGCTGCTCGATGGCTAAATTTTCGTTAATCTTGACATCTGGCGACGACCACAGTACCAGTCCGACAATCAATCCGATGCCCACCTGTCCCACAATCTTGTACTTTCCTTTCAGACCTTCTTTGTTTTTGCGGAATATCTTGATGTAATCGTCCATGCCGCCGAGGAACCCCAGCCAAAGGGTTGTCACGACCATGAGGATGAGGTAGATGTTTCTAAGTCGGCCCAAAAGTAGCACGGGGATCACAATGGCGGCAATGATGATGACACCACCCATGGAAGGAACGCCAATTTTGTTGACGCCAAAGGGGTCGATGGAAGCGTCGCGTTGTGTCTCGGTAATTTGTTTTTTGCGCAGGTACTTGATGAATCGCTCACCAAACCAGGCCGAGATGACCAGCGAAAAGATGAGGGCAAGCAAGGCTCTGAAGGAGATATAGCCCCATACGTGAGCCCCCGAGATGCCGTATTGTTCTAAGAATCTGAAAAGATAGTATAACATGCTGTGTGCTGTTTATTTTGTTGTTCAATGACGATGTTACTGGGCAAAAATGTCGCGCAGCACTTCCTTGTCGTCAAAATGATGTTTCACGCCCTTGATTTCCTGATACGTTTCGTGTCCTTTGCCTGCAACAAGAACCACGTCTTGCTTCTGTGCCAGCATGCAGGCCGTGCGGATGGCCTCCTTACGGTCGGTGATGGTCAGTACCTTTTTCTGGTCTTGCGCATCCAAACCCGCCAACATGTCGTTGATGATGTCTTGTGGATCTTCAAAACGAGGGTTGTCACTGGTGATGATAACCTTGTCACTAAGCTGTACAGCCTGCTTCGCCATGAGTGGACGTTTGCCCTTGTCACGGTTGCCTCCGGCACCACAAACGGTGATGATATGCCCCTTGCCGTCGACTTCGTGTATGGCCAAGAGCACATTTTTCAATGCGTCGGGCGTATGAGCGTAGTCTACGATGGCCGTAAACCCTTCGGGCGACTGTAACGTGTCCATGCGTCCGTTGACGGTGTGCAAGGTACTCATGGCAATGAGTGTCTCTTCGCGTTGCTTGCCCAACATGCGTGCGGCACCATAAACGGCCAGTAGGTTGCTGACATTGAACTTGCCCGTGAACTGCACGCCAACCTCCTGACCGTCAATCTCCAGGTACATTCCCTGAAAATGGCATTCGATGATGCGCGCTTTGAAGTCGGCCATCGACTGGATGGAGTAGGTCTTGACGCTGGCTTTGGTGTTCTGCACCATCACCATGCCGTTCTTGTCATCAGCGTTGGTGATGGCAAAAGCCGACTTGGGTAGGCCGTCAAAGAATGATTTCTTGGCGTTGCGGTAGTTCTCGAAGGTTTTGTGATAGTCCAAATGGTCGCGCGTGAGGTTGGTGAAGATGCCTCCCGCGAAGGTAAGTCCGCCGATTCGTTTCTGTGCAATGGCGTGTGACGAACACTCCATGAATACGTATTCGCAGCCGGCAGCCAGCATTTTGGCTAACAATTCGTTGAGTTCAATAGGATCGGGGGTGGTGTGGTCGGCAGGAATCTCCTGCCCTTCGATAAAATTGCAGACCGTAGAAAGCAGTCCACACTTATGTCCCAACTTTCTGAATAGATTATATAATAAGGTGGCAACGGTGGTCTTTCCGTTGGTACCTGTGACACCTACCAGCTTGAGGTGTTTGGATGGGTCGCCAAAAAAGCGAGTGGCAACTTTCCCTACTTCATCTTCTGTCGATTTCACCACCGCGTAGGTGACGTTTGGTTGTGGTTGTTGTGGCGCTTCTTCACATAAGATAGCGACGGCTCCCAGCTCTATCGCTTTGGGTATGTATTGATGCCCGTCCACCTGTGTGCCCTTGATGGCTACGAACAGGTTGCCCTCTTTTACTTTGCGGGAATCGATTTCCACGCCTGTGATGTTGACATTGGCTTCGCCGATGATGGCAGATGTCTTGATGCCTTTAATCAATTCACTTAATGTCATATAGGTAATTTCTTATAAATGTTACTGTGGTGTATTGCTAAATCTATTGCAATGTCAAGTGACATACATCGCCTTTCTTGATGCTATGGCCTGGTTCCAGACTCTGACTGGTTACCTTTCCACGTCCGTCGAGCTTGACTTTTACGCCTCTGCTCTCCAAGATGTAGACGGCATCACGTGCACCCATTCCCTCAACGTTGGGGATGAACTTGTGCCCATGCACCTTTACTTTCCTGAGTTTGACAACCGTATTGTTCTGTATTTCAGCTGAACCCCAGATGGGATTGCCCTTGGTGTATGAGCCTGACCAATCTTGATTGGCATTAATTCCCAAATGACTGAGCACATAGTTGGCTGCGAGGACATTGCCATTTTTTACATCTGGCAACAAAATCGATGTGGAATCTTTGGCGTCTTTTACGTCAAGTTTGAGGTCTTGAGCCATAATTCCCTCTGAAATGTGATGAAACACAACACCGCTCATGCCACCTCCTGATGCGGGAAGCCCTGACTTCTGGATGCAAACGATGCAGCTGTAGCGAGGCTTGTCGGCGGGGAAATAGCCGGCAAAGCTCAGCAAGTAGTTGGTTCGTCCTACCTTATATCCACCCGAACCCTGTGAGATTTGTGCGGTACCAGTCTTGCCAGCCACCTTGAAGGATGGCGAGCCGGCTTTCTTGCCCAATCCTTGGCTGACCACATGTTCAAGAATGGTTTGAATTTCGCCTAGCGTTTTGGGCTTGCATATCTGTGAACGGAGTATCTTGGGCGGGAACTCTATTAGCACTTCTCCATTTTTTACCACCTTTTTTACAAAGCGCGGTTGCATCATCTTGCCGTTGTTGGCGATGGCATTGTAAAATGTGATCATGGAAATGGGTGGAATTTGTGTTTCGTAACCGATGCTCATCCAGGGCAAAGCAGTCTTGCTCCAGTTGAGCCATTGGCCGCGTCCGTTTTTCTTGGGCAGACGGATAACGGCAGGAGATGAACCAACGAGCGGAATATTCAGGTTGTCAGCCAGTCCCGTTCGATAGATTCCCCGCACGAATTTCTCGGGATGATCTTTATAATTGTCATCGATGATGCGACTAACACCGATGTTGGAACTGTATAAAAGAGTCTGTGGAAGCGTTAACAAACCATAGCCGCCCCTACGCCAGTTGTGGTCTTTCATGTGTCTGCCATACATCGGCCAAACGCCACCAGCAGTCTCTACTCTGGCCGTGGTGTCCACAACGCCGTCATCAAGTGCTGTCATAATCGAGGCAACTTTAAACACAGACCCTGGTTCCAGCAAGTCGCTGACGGCATGATTCTTTACTTCCCGGTATTCACCATCAAAGCATTTCTCCATATTGACGATGGCCTTGATGTCGCCAGTAGCCACCTCCATGACCAGCGCCACGCCAACATTTCCGTTGATTTTCTTCAACTCGTCGATGACAGCTCTTTCAGCAAGGTCTTGCATGCCAACGTCAATGGTTGTGACAATGTCTGCTCCATCGACAGGAGGTGTGTCCATGATGTCAAGAAACTTATTGAGAACCTTGCGACGGTGCACGATGCCATTCTTCCCACGGAGAATGGAGTCGTAGGATAACTCCAGCCCAAATCGAGCCGTGTCTTTAGCTCCATACATGGCACCCACGGTTCTTCCAGCAAGCGAACCATAGGGGCGTTGTCGCGCATTGAATTCTTCGTAGTGGAAACCACTGGCATATTTAGAAAGATTGAACAACGGCAACGCTTTCACATCTGTGAAAGTGTTGTAGTCGATGCGCTTTTTCCAAATGGGCCAATGGCGGCTTTGTTTCTTCCTTCCCTCTTCCAACTCGGCTCTGAATGCGCGGGCAGGCTTTTCTGGAAAGATGGTTGCCAGACCTTGACAGATAGAGTCAATCTTCTCATCCCACAGCGTGTCGGTTTTTGACTCATGCAAGGTTTTGAAGTCCATGTACACCTTGAACTCGGGTAATGAACTTGCCATGAGTTCACCATTGCTGCTAAGAATGTTGCCTCGCATAGGTTTGATGTCAACACTATCGCGCTTTACGCGATTGGCCACTTTGGTCCAATAGGTTCGCTTGGCGGTCATGATATAGACTGTTTTGCCAACCACGGCAAGTGCTATCAATGTCATCATGATGGCGAGGGCACTGTAGCGAGGCATTATCTTTTTATAATCAAACTTATTCATTCTGCAGGAACTGTGATGATGTATGGTGGTTGGTTTGCTATTTTGAGGACGCTGTCCTTATTGTTCTTCAACATTTCGAGTACGTTGCTCTCTCTGCTCTTTTCCGTCAATTGACTACTGGTAGACAAGGCTTTGTATCTGGCATCTTGCAACTCTTTCTGTAACTGGTCAATTTCAATGAGGTGTTGCTGCACGCTGTATCGGTTTGAAATGTAGATGATGATGAAAAAAGTGATGAGCAGTACGACCCAGATTTGCTTGCGGATAGTGGAAGTAGTCAAAATGTCTCCACCAAGAATCTTCTTCAAAGTGAAATTCTTGGACAGTGGAGCCTCTCCTTCTCTGGCTTGCTCTAAGATTACTTCCTTGAGTGTAGGACCCTCATCTGCAACTTCCTTTTGGGTGGTCGCAGATTCTTCCGGTTGTTTTCCTTCTGAAACCGACAAGATGGGTTGTGATTCTATGTCTAAATCTTCTTTTTTCATTATATCTTTTCGGCGATTCTTAGTTTGGCACTTCTGCTTCTTGGGTTTCGTTGTTGCTCATCCTCAGCAGGCACAATCACTTTTTTATTGATTAGCGAGAAAGGAGTTGTAGTCTTCCCGAAAAAGTCCTGCGTCATTTTTCCTTCCACATTGCCTGTCTTCATCATGTTTTTGACGATTCGATCTTCCAGAGAATGGTAAGTGATGACAGACAATCTGCCTCCTGGTCGAAGCAGTTGCTTGGCACCTTCAAGCATTTCTTTTAAGGCTTCCATCTCGTGGTTCACTTCGATGCGCAGGGCTTGGAATAGCTTAGCCATGTCTTTCTTCTCTCGTTCTCTTTTGAACAGGGGTTCTGTGGCTTGAATGAAGTCTTGCGTGGTCACAATCATCTTTTCGGTTCGTGCTTTCACCAGGAGCGAGGCTATGCGCCGAGCATTTCTCAATTCTCCATAAAGGTAGAATACATCGGCGAGGCGTTCTTCGCTGTATGTGTTCACAATGTCGGCAGCTGTGATGTCCGCTGTCTTGTTCATGCGCATGTCGAGCGGTGCGTCGAAGCGGAAAGAGAACCCTCGGCTTTCGTCATCAAAATGATGACTGGATACGCCTAGGTCAGCCAACAGGCCGTCAATCTGCTCTATTTCGTAGTATCGCATCCAGTTCTTGAGGTATCTGAAGTTTGAACGTACAAACGTAAAATTGTCTTGTTGCAGCATTTCATTGCCCGCTTGATGGATGTTTTTCTCTGCATCCAGATCTTGGTCGAAGCTGAACAAGTGGCCATTTTTCCCCAGTTGGCGCAGAATCTGCATGGAGTGGCCACCGCCTCCGAAGGTTACATCCACGTAAATCCCATCGGGCTGGATATTCAACCCCTCAACGCTCTCTTGTAAGAGAACCGGCACATGGTATGTTTCTGCTGTCTTGATGCTCATTTTTATTCAGTCTCTTTGGTTGGCTCTGCGCCTTTACCCATGATTTCTTGCAAGGCCTTGCCAAATTCCTCCGGTTGCATGAAAGGATTCTCTGTCACGTCGTTGCACCACATCTCTATGGTGTCGTCCATGCCAATGAATTTCACAGCCTGTTCGATATTTGCCATTTTTAGGTAACGCTTCGGTATCAATAAACGCCCATTGGCGTCGAGTGACAACAACTCAACGTCGGAAACAAACTGACGGAAGATGAGCTGTTCTTGTGCATTCCAGCGTGAAAGGCGTCTTCTCAAGGTGTCTAACTGTGCGTTCCATACCGATTCAGGATAGAGGGTCAGGCACGATTGGAACACGTCCTTCCGCAGAATGAGGCTCTCTTCGCCTGCTGCTTGCAGTACCTTCCTGAACGTTGCCGGCAAGAACACTCTGCCCTTGGCGTCTATCTTTGCTTCTATATTTCCTAAAAATCGCATGTGTACCTCTTTATATGCATATCGATATTTGTCGTCAAAGATACATATTTTTCCCCACATTTCCCCACTTTCATACATAAAATGATGAGAAAATTGTATTTTTAGTTTATTTAACGTATTTTATTCTCTTCAACTCCTTGATTTGATGGTTTCTACTTTGGTTAGATCAATCATTCAAAATGATATCTGTAACTTCCTTGAAACATCTGTTTCGTCGTGTGACAACGGTATAACAGATTAGATAATTTTTGAACATTTTTGCATAAAAAAGCGGCATAATACAAAAAGTTATGTTATTTTTGCAAAGAAAGTTTTTTGACCTAAATGAGTGACATAACAAAGAAAACCATAGACATCGATGACATCTTGCGGAGTAAACTTGGCGATAAGGCTAAATATGTTCCACATTTTGCAACCCGTTGGCTCAAGAAGATTACCCATCAAGATGAAGTGAATCAATTTCTTTGGGAAAGCAAAGACTTGACGGGAGTCGATTGGCTTGAAGCGTGTGTCAAATACCTGGATGTCTCCTTGGAGGTCAAAGGTAGGGAAAATCTGCCAAATCAACAAGACGGTCGGCTATACATCTTCGCATCAAATCATCCGCTAGGTGGTGCTGACGGGGTCGCTTTGGGCGCTATTATCGGCCGACATTATGGTGGCCGCATCAAATACCTGTTGAATGATTTGCTGATGAATCTGCCGGGGCTGCGCCCTTTAGGCATCGGCATCAACAAAACTGGTAAGCAAAGTCGCAATTTCCCCGCAATGGTAGATGCGGCCTTCCAAAGTGACAACCACATCATCATGTTCCCAGCCGGCCTCTGTTCACGTAAAATCAATGGTCAAATTCGTGACATTCCCTGGAAGAAAACCTTCATCACCAAGAGTGTTGAATATCAGAGAGACGTGGTGCCCATTCATTTTGAGGGGCGAAACTCAGACCGGTTCTATCGTATTGCCAATATCTGTAAGGCCCTGAAATTAAAGTTTAACGTGGCGATGCTGTTCTTAGTTGATGAAATGTATCGCAACAGACACAAGACATTCCGCGTCACGATAGGCAAACCGATACCCTGGCAAACCTTTGACAAGCGTAAGAATGCGCAGCAATGGGCGCAGTATGTACAAAATAAAGTATACCAACTGCAACCAACACAAACAGCAGAATAGAGATAACAGAAATATCAATCAAGCGTTGAGAGATCTTATTTGAGAGAATCCCATACTCGCAATGAATGGTCCTTCTTCGTCAATCCTCTAAGAAACCATGCAAGAAGAGATTATCCAGCCCATCGATAGGGAGCTGTTGAAAGCTGAATTGACGCCTGAGAAGCGGCTCCGGATGACGAACAAAAGCCACAACAAGATTTTCGTGGTTACAGCTCATGATTCGCCCAACGTGATGAAGGAGATTGGACGATTGCGCGAAATTGCCTTTCGTACCGCTGGCGGAGGCACCGGAAAGTCCATGGATATCGATGAATTTGATACCTGTGACAACTGTTACAAACAGCTGATTGTGTGGAATCCCGAAGCGGATGAGATTATCGGAGGCTACCGGTATCAGTACGGTTCCAACTGGGAATTGGACGACAATGGGCAGCCTAAGTTGGCCACCAGCCACCTTTTCCATTTCTCCGATAAGTTTCTTCAAGACTACATGCCCTATACCGTAGAGCTGGGAAGGTCTTTCGTAGCGCTGGAATATCAAAACGTGCGCCGCAACACCAAAAGCATCTTCGCCTTGGACAACCTGTGGGATGGCCTTGGAGCACTGACCGTTCTCAATCCTAATCTCAAGTATTTCTTCGGTAAGATGACGATGTACCCTTCTTATATCCGCCGGGGACGTGACATGATACTTTATTTCTTGAAGAAACATTTTGATGACAAGGATCATCTTATCGTGCCGAGAAATCCTTTGGAGTTACAGGAAGATCCCAAAGAATTGGAAAAGTTGTTCTCTGAAACGGATTTCAAGTCAGATTACAGAATCCTCAACAGAGAGATACGTCAATTGGGATACAACATCCCTCCCTTGGTTAATGCCTACATGGGGTTAAGTCCTACGATGAAGCTTTTCGGTACAGCCATCAACTATGGGTTCGGTGATGTGGAAGAAACGGGAATTCTGATTTCGGTAGACGAGATATTGGAGGACAAACGTGTGCGACATATCGATAGTTTCATCAAGGAGCATCGCGAGTCGCTTGAAATCACTTCGGGTGTCAACAACATCATTTATAAGGAAAACAACAACAAGTCATAAGCAGCCAAAAGTTACAATTAGTAGTGACTGGCATGCGCATGCTTGTTTATCTGCACCATCTTCAATAGTCAGAATCTGCATGATCAAAACTGTAGGAGGTGGCGTATATATTTAGCTAATTCACTATTATTAACTAACAAGAACCATCAGACATGAGAAAAATTTCAATGGCATTACTGGCTTTCGCTGGCATCATTGGCATGATGTCCTGTACGAAAACTGACAATGCAACAACAGAAGACCTGACAAGTTATGTAGAGCCACGCATCGGAACGGCGCACTGTCGTTATTTCCACATGGCTCCCGGTGCCTTACCTTTCGGCATGGCCAAGCCCGGACCATCAACCAATGGACATTATGGGAATAAATCTGGCTGGGAGGCAACGGGTTATGATTATCGTGACACCAGCATCGAGGGTTTCCCCTGCCTGCACGAGTTCCAGATTGGAGGCATCACGTTGATGCCCACCGTGGGCAAGTTGTTCACCGTACCTGGCGACACTGTCATGACGGACGAACGCAAAGGCTACCGCTCACGCTTCTCGCACGATGACGAAGTGGCCACGGCTGGCTACTACTCTGTGCTGCTCAAGGACTATGACGTTACGGCCGAAATGACGGCCACCACGCGTGTTGCCTTCCAGCGTTACACCTTTCCTGCTAGCAAGGAGAGCCGCATCCTCTTTGACATCGGTAACCGTCAGGGCGAGAGTGGTGCCGTGAAGGATGCCTCGGTGCAGATTAAGGACAACGGAACCGTGGTCGAAGGTTGGGTGATCACGCTGCCTGAGTATGTAAAGAAATACCAGCCGGGCGCCGAAGTCCCCTTGTATTTCCATGCCGTTATCGACAAGAAGCCAGTTGGAGTAGGTACTTTCAACGGAGAAACTGTCAAGGCTGACTCGCTGTCCACCACAGGTTTGGGCGCGGGTGCCTATCTGACGTTCGAGACAACCGATCAGGAAAAGATCACCGTGAAGGTGGGTGTGTCCTACACTTCTGTAGAGAATGCACGCTTGAATTTAGAGACAGAAGCGAAGGACATGGCTTTTGATGAAGCCAAGAAACAATCGCACGATACTTGGAACGAGCATTTGAGTCGCATTGCGGTTGAAACAACGAACAAAGACGATAAGGTGAAATTCTACACTGGATTGTATCATGCCATCTTGGGTCGTGGCATTGCCAGCGATGTAAACGGTGCTTATCCCAAACACGATGGCACCGTTGGCCAAATAGAGATGAAGGATGGCAAACCTGCTTTCAACCTTTACAATACGGATGCCATGTGGGGCGGTCAATGGAATCTCACCCAAGTGTGGATCATGGCCTACCCTGAACACATTTCCGACTTTATCAGCAGTCATCTTCAGGTATACAAAGACAGTGGATGGCTGGGCGACGGACTGGCCAACAGCCGTTATGTATCGGGCGTGGGAACCAATCAGTTGAGTTTAATGATTGGTGCTGCTTATGCTTGTGGCATTCGTGATTTCGATGTGAATCTTGCCTACGAGGCTTGTCGTAAGAACGAATTGGATGGTGAGAACCGACCCTTCGGAGCCGGAAAGTTCGATACCAAGCAATTTGTACAATATGGGTACGTTCCTCATCAAGACTCGGGTGAAGGATCAGACGAGATGTTCATGTTCTCTGCTTCACACACCTTGGAGTATGCTTTCGGCGCATGGGCTACCGCACAGATGGCCAAAGCGTTGGGAAAGACGGACGACTACAAAAAGTTGATGGATCTTTCCAAGGGTTGGGAACGCATCTATGATACGTCAACCAACTTTGTTCGTCCGAAGAAGGCCGATGGTAACTTCATTGAGAATTTTGACCCGATGCAGGTATGGCGCGGCTTCCAGGAAGGCAACGCTTGGCAGTACACGTTCTATGCACCGCACGATGCCAAAGCGTTGGCGGCTAAGGTGGGTGCCGAAGAGTTCAACAACCGTTTAGACAGCATCTTTACCCAGTCGCAGAAGCTTATCTTCAGCGGCGGTACCGAGGTGGGTGCTTTCGCCGGATTAAAGACGCTTTACAACCAAGGCAACCAGCCTTGTCTGCACATCTCATGGATGTTCAACGAGGCCGGCAAGCCATCGCATACGCAGAAGTGGGTGCGTGCCATCTTGGACGAGTTCTATGGCACAGATGGTATTCATGGCTACGGCTACGGACAGGATGAGGACCAGGGTCAGTTGGGTGCTTGGTTCGTACAGTCATCCATCGGCATGTTCGATGTCAAGGGACTCACGGCCGAGCAACCGTCCTTTGGTTTAGGTAGTCCTTTGTTCGACAAGATTACCATTCGTCTGAACAAGGATTATTATAAGGGTGACAAGTTTGTCATCAACGTGAGCAACAACAGCAAGGAGAATATCTATGTGCAGGAATACAAGCTCAACGGAAAGACGCTCGACAGCACTTACTTGCCTTTCGCAACCTTCGCTGAGGGCGGCACACTGGATGTGACCATGGGCAATACGCCTAAGGACAAGTATTAGAAACCCTCTCTTTCGGCGCACCGCAAAGGCGGTGCGTCGCTGAAAACGAAGCGTGCCAGCCCCTTGATTAGCCAGGGGTAGGCACGCTTTCCTCATGCTGTTCAGGTTGCCCAGTGCTGGAAGTGTCGCTATTTACCTGGCTTCGTCAACTTCGTCAGAACAATTTTGCCTCTACAGTGCGCAGTTCTTCAACGTGCCCCTATGAGGGTGTATCAAACAAATCACAAACGAAGAGAACCGCCTTTGAAAATAGTATTTCGGTAATTGCAATTACGAAAAGGCGACTTAGTCACTTCTTAACGACTAAGATAAGTGACTAAGATAAAGCGCGCACGTACTTTTGATTTCTACTATTGGGCTTTTCAGGTATTGTCATTTCAAGAAATCCATTCTCTATCAAAGGGTCGATATATCGACTTTTAGCGTTATTACGGTGCTTTAGTCCCAAGTGCGCCATAATCTCCGTGAGACTTTTGGGGCGTTTACAGAAAGCCAATACCTCGTTCATCGTTTCTGTTGACTTAGTCGCTGACTTAGTCACTTTTTCTCCGTCAGTGACTAAGTTAAGTGACAATGATGGTTGCACCATCACTTCGAAAGCTGTAATTTTACTTACATTGAAGACAGGTTCTGGATTTCCGTTGTCTCTTAGCATGGTTTTGACACGCTGAATGCCTCGATTGAACATATTCACGTATTTCATTCCACGCATAGCTTCTGCGATGATAGGGTTTCGATAATCGTTGACTGTTGGGAAGTTTTCGGGACGAGCTTCTCCGTACAAGCCTCCTGCATTGAGAATTTCAATCCGATTACTGAACTGGTATATTCTGATAGGCATGTTTGACTGATAGTCACGGTGCATACAGGCATTCATCAGCAACTCTCGAAGTGCTAACTCAGGGTAGTTAAACACAGTCTGTTCTCGTAGCATACTCACGGGCATCGGACGCGCTGTGACGATAGCATCTTTCACAAAGTTTTCCACCTTAGGCAGTATAGAGCATAGACTGCCACGAATCTGTCTTTCGTTAAGAATTTCACTTCCTGTGTCCTCTCCTGCGAAATGTACATATTGAACATAACAACCATGCAGGAAGAAAGAAGCATTTTTCCCGAAAAGAATTATGGCGGCATTTGTAGGGCAATCGTTGGCAATGTCATAAAGATGGATTGCTGCCAATTGTTCTTGTAAAGACCGTTTATCCGTCATCAGGATATCAGTGTCTATTATCTGTGGGAGATATTCCTGTTTTATAAACTGGACATCAATATCCTTTAGTGATGAACCGAAACAAGGCATGGCATCGAATGTAGCCATATAAGATATCCTTTTTTCCAAAAGCACTCTTTCTTCTGACTCTGTGGCAATATCCCGACGAGGTCCTATACGTATAAAAGTGCGTCCACGATAGCGCACTGGCGGAATCAAAGCGGGCGACACCTCTACGACAAGCAAATCGCCTTTGGCAAACTCAAACTTTTCTACAGACATAATCGGCAAAGGAAGAATATTGCCGTCAGAACGAATCCCCACTATTTTCTTCATCAAGGCATCATCTACCCTTAGCCCAGATAAAGTTCCATTGTCATGAGCGCCTAAAATAAGATAACCTTTTTTCCGACAGTTCGGTAAATCATTTGAAAATGCACAAATAGCCTCCTGAAACTTATCCATGTCGCCCGTAGAAATCGTACGTTCTATTCTGTAGGTCTCTGTGCTGCGTAAAAGTTCAAGAGCTTCATCTTTTGTTACCATATCCTTTACTGTATATTCTCATTAAATTTCAAGCTGTTAAGCATCGGGACGGAATTCGTCTTGCCCATTCTTACAGGTAAATTCTGCCGTAATATGGAAGGTATTATTGTTAGGATGCTCAAAAGTAAGAATTTCACACCATAACTGCAAGCAAAAAAGGTTATTATTGAACAACATTGATACTTTCTTGTATTTGGAGTATTTTTTCGTTAGGTCTTGTGTGTCGTTATGACACAAATCAAGGTGTCTATGCCCTGCCGCGGCAAAGTCAATGGGTTTGCCGTGCAAAGTCAATGCTATTGGCAGTCAAAGTCAATGGGTTTGATAGTCAAAGTCAATGCTTTTGTAAAGCGTTCTATATCAGTGCGTTGTAAAGGATGTTTGCAGAGTGGGAATCGTGTCGTGACACTGTGGGCATCAAATAACTGGCAGGGAGATGCCGTTAATCTTCTGATAGATGTCCAGGGCATAGACATCGGTCATGCCGCTGATATAGTCAATCACGGCCATGATGCGTGTTTCGAGATCAGGACTTTGTATGTCGTACTGGCTGCTGAACCGCCGCATGAGCTGTTGCGAATAGAAACGGTCGGGGTTGACGGCCGCCTCGATGAGCGTCTGCATGAGCGTTTGCATGATTTTATAACCCGCCAGCTCCACATCCAGCACGGGTTTGCTGTGGTAGATGCGTTCGTACGACAGTTCTGCGCATTGCCTGTAAGCCTTACGCTGTAGCTCACTGATGTGGTCGATGAGCGAGCCTTGTAGCGTACCGTCCAGTATCGCTTCCTCGTTTGCCACGAAGGCTTCCACGCATTCGTTAACCAGTTTGCCCACAGCCGAGGCCCGCATATACACCACCTTTTCGTTGTCGTCAGTCACGCCCTCGTCTTTGATGCGTTGTTGGATGTGAGCTTGCACCTCTTGGGAAAAGAAATTCATGAGCAAATGCTCTGTTTCCTCGTACGAAAGAATCTTGAGTTTGTGGGCATCCTCAATGTCCATGATTTCGTAGCAGATGTCATCCGCCGCCTCAACCAGATACACAAGCGGGTGGCGCGCATACCGTAAGGGTTGATGAGGTTCAGAGAGTTTGGTAATTTCCAGTTCTTCTGCCACCTTGACGTAGGTGTCTTCTTCGGATGAGAAGAAGCCGAATTTTCGGTGACTCCCAGCCAAACTGCTGGCAAACGGATATTTCACGATGCTGGCCAGGGTAGAGTAGGTCATCACGAAGCCGCCTATTCGCCGACCGTTGAAACGGTGCGTAAGTAGGCGGAAGGCGTTGGCGTTACCTTCGAAGTGGGTGATGTCGTCCCAGAATCGTTCTCCTACGCGCTCCTGCAAGTAGGTTCCGGCACCCTCGGTGAAGAAGGTTTGGATGGCTTTCTCGCCGCTGTGCCCGAATGGAGGGTTGCCCATGTCGTGTGCCAGACAAGCAGTACTGACGATGGTTCCTATCTGTTCAAACATCGTTCCACGCAGTTCGGGATGCTTCTCGCACAGTTGTGCAGCTACGTCATTGCCCAGCGACATGCCCACCGAGGCCACCTCCAACGAGTGGGTGAGGCGGTTGTGCACGAAGATGGAACCGGGTAGGGGAAACACTTGCGTCTTGTTCTGCATGCGTCTGAACGGTGCCGAGAAAATAAGGCGGTCGTAGTCGCGTTTAAACTCCGACCGGTCGTCATGACGTTCGGTGTGCTTGAGCTCTTGGCCAAGCCTTTTATTGGAAATTAATTTTTGCCATTTCATAACGCAAAAGTAGTGGAAATTTGCGTAATTTGGTTCTTTTTAATAGTAATAATGCCACTTTATGGCGATTATTCCTTATTTTTGCACATTATTGAATAGTTATGATACAGATAAAAGTCATCAATAAAGGTCATCAGCAGTTGCCTGCTTATGCCACCAGTCAGAGTGCAGGAATGGATTTGAGAGCCAACCTTGAGGCTCCCATCGTGTTGAAGCCGATGGAACGAAAGCTGGTGTCTACGGGGCTTTTCATCGCTCTTCCAGAGGGATTCGAGGCTCAGGTTCGGCCTCGTAGCGGGTTGGCGTTGAAGCATGGCATCACGGTACTCAACACGCCTGGCACCATTGATGCCGACTATCGGGGCGAGGTGATGGTGCTGTTGGTGAATTTCTCGCAGGAAGAATTTGTCATCCGTGATGGTGAGCGCATCGCCCAAATGGTGATAGCACGACACGAGCAAGGGCATTTCGTTGAAGTGGAGGTGCTCGATGAGACCGAACGTGGAACGGGAGGCTATGGCCACACGGGTGTGAAATAGGCAAGCGTCAACATGATGAAGCAAAACTTGAAAATTTGTTTGAATCCCATTCTTTGCTGTTTGCTTGTGGGCTGGATGCTGATGAGCTTGGCCTTGCCAGCTTGGGCACAGGAGCCGGAAGACAAACCGCTGACCGAAGAGGATTTGAAGAAAATGCTGTTTGAAGACAAGCAGTCACAATACCACTATCTCTTTCTTGAGGCTGTTAGTCAACTGAATGCCGGCAAGCTGGAGTTGGCGGACAGTTTGTTGCACCAGTGCTTGACGCTCAATCCACAGGGAGCCGAAGCTTATTATACGCAAGGGCGTTTGTTGGCCCAACAGAAAAAAGATACGCTGGCGCTGGAAAAGTTCGAGAAGGCGGCTGCCTTGCGACCGGAAAACAGTCATTACCAAGAACGGGTGGCGCAATATTACATCGGAACGGGCGCTTTCGACAAGGCTATCGCCGCCTATGAGCGTCTGTATGAAAACGATCATCAGCGCACGGATGTGCTCAGCATCTTGGGACAGTTGTACAACCAGCAGAAAAATTACGGCAAGATGCTTTCTGTTTTGGAACGTATTGAGCAGGCTGAAGGAACCAATGAGGAACTTACGCTTTCGAAAATGAGCGTTTATGAGATGATGGGTGATAAGGAATCGGCTCGCAAAACCTTGCAACAACTGGCCGACAGTCATCCCAATGACGTGAACTATAGGGTGATGCTGGGCAATTGGCTCATGCAGCATGGCGGACAAAAAAAGGCTTATAAACTGTTTACCCAGGCCTTGGAAGAGGAACCCGAGAACGGCTTTGTACTGGCTTCGCTATACGATTATCATAACCAGGTGGGCGACAAAGAGAAGGCTATCGCGTTGAGAGACCGCATCTTGATGAGTAAGGACACGGAGGTTCAGACCAAGATGACGATGTTGCAGCAAGTGATTCGGGACAATGAAGACCACAAGGGCGACAGCACGGAGGTACTTAATCTGTTCAAGCGCATGATGAAAGTTCATCCCAAAGATGCTGACATCGCTTCCTTGGCAGCCGCCTACATGAGTTTGAAGATGATGCCGCAAGACACGGTGATGGCAGCCTTGCAACATGTCATTGACATTGCGCCTGACAATTCGCCTGCCCGTTTGCAGTTGTTGCGCATGTATCTGCCCGGAAAAAACTGGAAGAAAATCATTGCCCTTTGTGAAGAAGGCGCGCAGTTTACGCCCGACGAGATGGCTTATTACTACTACATGGCTTGGGCCCATGTGCAGCAAGACGAGCAACCCAAGGCCATTGATGCCCTTAAACGCGGCGTGAGTACCATCAACGACAAGAGCGATACCGAATTGGTGAGCGAGTTTTATTCCATGATGGGCGATTTGTTGCACCAGCAAGGCGACCAACAGGGGGCTTTTGCGGCCTACGACAGTTGTCTGCAATGGAAGGATGACAACATTGCCTGCTTGAACAATTATGCTTATTTTCTAAGTGAAGATGGTCAGAATTTAAAGCGGGCAGAGCAAATGAGTTATAAAACGGTAACGGCATCGCCTAACAATGCGACGTATCTGGACACCTACGCTTGGATACTGTTCATGCAAGAGCGATACACCGAGGCTAAGTTGTATATTGATCAGGCGCTGAAGAATGATACCGACTCCGTGCAAAGCGCCGTCATCATTGAGCATGCCGGGGATATTTATGCCATGAATGGAAACATCGATCAGGCGCTGAAATATTGGCAAGAGGCTTTGAAACTGGCGCCAAAAGATGATCAAGCCCTGATTGAACGGAAGATTAAACAGAAGAAATACATCAAGAAATGAATAAAATACTCCATTGGGCTTTGACCGTGTGCGCTGTCTTGTTGCTGGCCTCGTGTGCCTCCAAAAAAGCGGTAGTCAAAGAACCCTTGCCAGATAAAGAACCTCATACAAGTGCTGTCAAGCCCGGCATTGCTGAGGATATGCAAGAACTGGCTTTCGTGCAGCGTGTGTACGATAATCAGGTCTATGCGCAAAACATCGTTGGGAACATGACGTTCAGTCTTACCCGAGGTGGTAAAAGGATTTCTGCGCCAGGCTCTGTACGCATGCGGAAGGACAAGGTGATTCGGCTGCAAGTGTTCATTCCCTTTTTGGGGACAGAGGTGGGACGGATTGAATTCACCCCCGATGGCGTGCTTATCATAGACCGTATGCACAAAGAGTATGTGCGAGCCGACTATCGTGAGTTGGATTTCTTGCGCGATAATGGTCTGACATTCTACAGCTTGCAGGCACTCTTCTGGAATCAGTTGTTGGTTCCCGGGAAAGAAAAGGTCAGCGAATCAGACCTGAAGTCGTTCGATGTGCGCCTGTCGACAGTGGGTGAAACCGTGCCGTTGGTGCTGAAAAAGGGCAGTATGGAATATCGTTGGAATGCCCAAAAGGACAATGGACGCATCCTGTCTACCGTGGTTTCCTACCAAAGCAACAAACACGGGAGGTCAACCTTGACCTGGAATTACGACAATTTTAAGGCCGTTGGTGTGAAACAGTTTCCTGCCAAGCAGGTGTTCTCCTTCATAACCACCGCTACCAAGACACCGCAACAAGGCCAAGTAACCATCGACATGAATGATGTACAGACAGACAGCAATTGGGAAGAGCGCTCCACGGTATCTAGTCGGTACAAGCAGATGGATGTAAAAGCGGTATTAGGCAAACTATTAAACAGGTAAATGAAACGTTATTTAATCATACTCCTAGCATTGGCTTTGACGGTTTCGCTGCCGGCACAGAAGAAACGTACGCCTACGAAACAGCGAACAAGAACCACAAAAACCACGACCAAGAAGAAAAAAACAACCCAGAAAAAGTCGACAAAGACAGCTCGATATTCCAATTCATCCATCAAAGGATTGGAAAGTCAGCGCAGTCTGATTCAGAAGAAGATTAAGCAACAGGAAAGAGCATTGCGTACCAACCAGTCGGATGTGAAGAAAAGGTTACAAGATTTGATGATTCTCAACACGGCGATTAACGATCGACAGAAAAATATCGACAGCATTGAGGCCGACATTCATCATTTGAATGGGAATATAGATATCATCAAGTCGCAGCTGCAAACGCTGCAAACACAATTGGCGGAGCGCAAACAAAAGTACATCAAGTCGATGGCCTACATGACGCGCAGCCATACCATACAGGACAAAATCATGTTTATCTTCTCGGCGAAGAACTTTGCTCAGATGTACCGTCGCTTTCAGTTTGTGCGCGACTATGCCACCTATCAACGCGCACAGGGCGAAGGTTTGAAAGCCAAGCAGGCGCAGGTGGAAGAAAAGCATGTACAATTGCAGAATGCTAAGGGAAGGAAAAGCAACCTCCTCTATCAGGGAAGGAAAGAAAAACAAACCCTCGAGGGGCAGCAGGTGGAACAGAAGCAGATGGTTAGCAACCTGCAAAAACAACAGAAAACTATTCAAAACGTCATTGCCCAGCAGCGCAAGAAAGATGCTGCGCTCAACGCCCAGATTGATAAGTTGGTTGCCATCGAGGTGGCCAAAGCCAAGGCTCGAGCAGAAGCTGAGGCCAAACGGAAGGCCGCACTAGCCGAGGCTGCACGCAAAAGAGCGGCCGAACTGGCACGAAAGAAGGCCGAAGCCGAGGCTGCTGCCCGCGAGAATGCGCGTAGGATAGCTGAGGCCAAAGAGCGTGAGGAACGCTTGAAAGCCGAGGCACGTGCTGCCGCAGCCGCCGCAGAGAAGGCACAACAGGAGAAATCGGCTGCTCAGGCAAAGGCGGCAGCCGAGACTAGATTGGCCGCAGAGCAAACCGCTCGCGAGGCTCAAGCTGCCCGTGAGGCTGCTGAACGCAAGGCTGCCAGTGACGCAGTGCGCAACAGGGAGACCATCGCCAGAGCGCAGAAGCGGGCTGACGAGAGTCTTAAGATGAGTTCGGTAGATCGTATGTTGTCAGGAGGGTTTGAGGCTAATCGCGGACGTTTGCCCATCCCGATTACTGGTGGGTACCGCATCGTGAGCCATTTTGGGCAGTACAATGTGGAGGGACTGAAGAATGTAACGCTTGATAATAAAGGTGTCAATATCCTGGGAAGCCCTGGTTGCAAGGCACGGGCTATTTATGACGGCGAGGTGAGTGCCGTGATGTCTTACGCAGGCACGACGGTGGTGATGGTTCGCCATGGCTCGTATATTTCAGTGTATTGCAACTTGGGGTCGGTTAGCGTTTCTCAAGGACAGAAAGTAAAGACCCGTCAGGTGCTTGGAACTGTCGGACGGGATAACATTTTGCAGTTCCAACTGCGTAACGGGACAGCCAAACTCAATCCCGAGTCGTGGTTGGGTAGGTAGTCCCGAGCGTTTGTGCGGCAGCATCCATCAGTCGCCATGGAGCGGTTTTGTGTGTAGATTGAAGGCTGGCCGTGAATAAAAAGCTAACCCGAAAAAACATAGAGATGAATAAAAATCAGATTGCAACCAGGATAAATAATAAGGTATTAGAACCCGTAAGACTGTTTATGGGGCAGGAGAAGTCGGGCGGCATCGTGCTGGCCATCAGCGTTCTGTTGGCCATGGTGTTGGCCAATTCGGCATTAGGTTCAAGTTATCACGACTTTTTCCAACAGACATTTGGGTTCTTATGGAATGGCGATTCGTATTTTAATTTCACGCTTCACCACTGGATTAACGATGGACTGATGTCCGTGTTCTTTTTCCTGGTAGGGTTAGAGTTGAAGCGCGAGTTTATTGCTGGCGAGCTGGCCGACTTACGCAACACGGTTTTGCCAATAGGAGCTGCTGTGGGAGGTATGCTGATTCCCGCGGCGATTTATCTTTCGTTCAACGCTGGCACAGAAGAGGTGGTGGGATGGGCCATACCCATGGCAACCGATATTGCTTTTGCCCTGGGTGTGGTTAGCTTGTTAGGCAGTCGCGTGCCATCATCCGTCAAGGTGTTTCTAACAACTTTGGCTATTGTTGACGACCTGGGAGCCGTCATCGTGATAGCCTTGTTCTATACCTCGGAAATCTCCGTAGTCAACGTGCTGTTGGGGTTGGGCTTTCTGTTGCTGATGTTCGTCGGCAACAAGTTGGGGGTGAAGAACCTGTTCTTCTACGCCCTGCTGGGCATTGCCGGCGTGTGGGTTTGTTTCCTTCTGTCGGGCGTTCATGCCACTATTGCTGCTGTACTGGCTGCCATGACCATCCCCGCTGACTCGGAAATTGATGAGAACACTTTCCTGCATCGTGTGCGAAAGCTGACCAGACGATTCGACAAGGCCGAGTCGAATGACGTGAGGACGCTCGAGAAAGAGCAAGTGGAGATACTGGCTCATATCCAGAAAGACACCACCACTGCCATTCCTCCCCTGCAGTTGATAGAGCATCATCTGAACCCAATCGTAACGTTTATCGTGCTACCCGTCTTTGCTTTTGCCAACGCTGGTGTAAACTTGGTGGACATCGATTGGTCAGCAGTGTTTGCTACGAATATTACCATAGGGGTTGCGCTGGGACTTTTATTGGGAAAACCATTGGGAGTGGTAGGCATTTCCTGGTTGTTGAATAAGTTTGGTTTTGCAAAAACGCCAGCAGATATGTCAAATCGTCGATTGATGGGCCTGGGCTTCCTGGCATCTATAGGCTTTACGATGTCGATGTTCGTCTCAACTCTTGCCTTTCAAACGGAGATGATGCTCACGCAAGCAAAGATTGGTATCTTCATGGCTTCAATCCTCGGTGGACTCATTGGCTACAAGTTATTGAAATCATCGAGCAATAAAAATTAAGGGAGCCATTTCTTGGAAAATGAATCAATTTATCGTACCTTTGTGAGTACATCATATAAAATTTTTCTATCTTATGCAAACAAGACATCACCTTTCCGTACTGATACATGAACAAGCAAAGAAATATGGTTCGCGTGATGCGCTGACCTTTCGTAGCTTTGGCAGTTTGAAGTGGAAAACCGTTTCTTGGAAGCAGTTCTCTTTGCGTGTGAAACAGGTGTCTAATGCGTTGATTGACTTTGGATTGAAACCACAAGAAAAAATCGGTGTGTTTGCACAAAACTGCCTTCAGTATCTGTATACAGATTTTGGCGCGTATGGGGTTCGGGTCGTTTCCATCCCTTTGTATGCTACCAGCAGTGAGCAGCAGATACAATATATAATAAACAACGCACAGATACGCTTCCTCTTTGTTGGCGAACAAGAGCAGTATAACAAGGCACATCGTATTTTTTCCCTATGTCCTACACTCGAGCGAATTATCATTTTTGATCACAGTGTTCGATTGAGTGCGTATGATACAAATGCTATTTATTTTGAAGACTTTATTAGATTAGGTGAGAATCTGCCACATCAATTGGAGGTAGAAAAGCGATGGGCAGATGCCAATGATGAGGATATTTGCAACATCCTGTATACCAGTGGAACCACAGGAGTAAGCAAGGGTGTGGTATTGACCTACGGTCAGTACGACGCAGCCATGGAAGCAAATGGAAAAAGTGTGCCTGTTGGTGAGGAAGACCGAGTGGTGAGCTTTCTGCCCATTACGCATATTTTTGAACGGGGTTGGTTGTATTTGTGTCTAACGGCAGGTGCCCACGTCATTATTAACACGTATCCCAAAGAAATACAGCAGACCATGCGTGAGGTGAAACCTACCGCTATGTCGGCTGTTCCTCGCTTTTGGGAGAAAGTGTATATAGCGGTGAAAGAGCGCATTGATAGTGCTAATCCCGTACAAAAGAAACTTTTCAACAGGGCATTGGCCGTTGGAAAGAAATATAATATCGACTATTTGAGTAAAGGAAAACGACCTCCTTTTGCCTTGTCTGCAGAATATCAAGTATATAATAAGAGTGTCATGGCATTGGTTCGCAAACAAATTGGTTTGCAGAACCCACACTTCTTTCCAACAGCGGGTGCTTATGTTTCACCGGAAGTCGAAGAGTTTGTCCATTCCATTGGTATCTACATGATGGTTGGGTATGGTCTCACCGAGAGCTTGGCCACCGTTTCTTGTGATCGTATGGACAGGCCATACACGGTTGGCTCGGTAGGTAGACCGGTTGATGGTATTCAGATTAAGATAGGAGAGAATAATGAAATCCTGCTCAAAGGGCCTACCATCACCAGAGGATATTATGAACTGCCCAATGCAAATGCAGCAGCTTTTGATGAGGATGGGTTCTTCCATACGGGCGATGCAGGCTACATGAAAGACGGGGAGCTATATCTGACAGAGCGAATCAAGGATCTGTTCAAGACGAGTAACGGAAAATATGTCGCACCACAGATGGTGGAGGCGATGCTCTTGGTAGACAAATATGTGGACCAAGTGGTTGTAATCGCTGACCAAAGAAAGTTTGTTTCGGCATTGATTGTACCAGAGTTCAGGCTCTTGGAAGAATATGCCAGCGATCACGGCATCAGCTATGTGGATAGAGAAGATTTATGTGGAAACAAGCAAATCAATGATATGATGATGGAACGCATCAAGACGCTACAGCAGTCTTTGGCCCACTATGAGCAAATCAAGCGTTTCACACTTCTTCCTCACCATTTCAATATGGAGCGTGGGGAATTGACGGATACATTGAAAATCAGACGTCCAGCCGTCTATAAAATCTACAAGGACGTCATTGACAGCATGTACGAGGAATAATGATAACAAGCGACCAGTTAAAAGATGTGATGGAGCGTGCTGCAGCCCTTCATCGGTATTTGAACATAGACCAGAAAAAAGTAGAGTTCGAAGAAGAACAACTACGCACACAAGCACCTGATTTTTGGGAAGATCCTAAGCGGGCCCAAGAACAGATGATTAAGGTTAAGGGCATTGAGAAGTGGCTCGTTGGTTATCAGCAGGTACGTCAGTTGGCTGATGAATTGGAGTTGGCATTCGATTTCTATCGTGATGACATGATTACGGAAGACGAGTTGGATGCCGACTATGCCAAGGCTGTTGCCGCCATAGAGCATCTGGAAATGAAAAACATGCTTCGTCAAACCGAAGATCCCATGGACTGTGTGATGAAGATTAACTCGGGAGCAGGCGGTACAGAAAGTCAGGATTGGGCACAAATGCTCATGCGTATGTACATGAGATGGGCCGAGGCTCATGATTACAAGTGTACCATCAGTGATATTCAGGATGGTGATGAGGCCGGCATCAAGAGCGTGACAATGAAGATAGAAGGTGGCGAATACGCATACGGTTACCTGAAGAGCGAGAATGGGGTGCATCGCTTGGTGCGCGTTTCTCCATTCAATGCCCAGGGAAAGCGCATGACCAGCTTCGCCAGTGTTTTTGTTTCACCCCTGGTGGACGATACCATTGAGGTGTTTGTTGACCCTGCTCGTGTGTCGTGGGATACCTTCCGGTCGAGTGGTGCAGGTGGACAAAATGTAAATAAGGTGGAGTCTGGCGTTCGTCTTCGCTATCAATACGAAGATCCTGACACAGGTGAGGAAGAAGAAATTTTAATTGAAAACACTGAAACACGTGACCAACCAAAGAACAGAGCCAAGGCCATGCAGCTCTTGAAGAGCCAACTTTACGACCGTGCCATGAAGAAACGGTTGGAGGCGCAAGCTAAAATTGAGGCCGGGAAGAAGAAGATAGAATGGGGAAGTCAAATCCGAAGTTATGTTTTTGACGACCGTCGTGTGAAAGATCACCGCACCAATTATCAGACAACCGATGTAGATGCAGTGATGGATGGTAAGCTGGATGAGTTTATCAAAGCTTACCTCATGGAATTCCCCGTTGCGGATGAGAATGACTAATCAACCTTTAAAATAATACAACTATGAGTGAAAAAAGCAAAATGAATCGAGCTAAGCGCGAGGCAAGACAAGAAAAACAAGCGCAGAATGTCATTAAATGGCTCTCCATAGCATTGCTTGTTTGTGCCATCATTTGGATTATTGTCGCCATGAACGTATAACGGATGAGCGGATTTGAGATTGAACGCAAGTTCCTTGTCAAAAAAGGCGGAGCATTCAAGCGTGCCGCCTTTTCCAGTAGTCACATCCAACAGGGATACATACCTTGCCTCAATGCGACGGTACGGATTCGTGTTCGTGACGACGAAGCATACCTGACCATCAAGGGAAGATCAACTCATGGCGGAATGACGCGTTATGAATTTGAAACAAAAATCACGCTTGATGAAGCCTCGCATCTACTACAGCTTTGCCAAGGAGGTACCATTGACAAACGTCGTTATCTCGTTAAAAGTGGCAATCATGTGTTTGAAGTGGATGAATTCTACGGCGATAACGAGGGACTTGTCATGGCCGAGGTGGAATTGAAGTCAGAAAATGAACCTTATGAGAAGCCAGATTTCATTGGTCCTGAGGTCACTGGAGATGCGCGTTTCTACAACAAATACATGCTCACGAATCCTTTTTCCGCTTGGAAAGATACGTTGCCAGAAGAATACCGATAAACAGTGATAGCACAACACCGATGCTGTCGGCCAGAAAATCCATCCACTCGCCACTGCGGTTGCCCCCTGTGCAGGTTGCTTGAACGATTTCTATCAGGCCTCCCATGATGATTGGGGCCGCAAATGTGAGGATGAAAAGCTGTTTGTTACTTAGCTTTTGGCGGCTGCGGGCAGTTTCAATCCAAATGCAACAACCCAAAATAGTGTACAAGGCCACGTGCGTCCATTTGTCAATGAGCGTGACACCACTTAATGGGGTTTCTGGAACAGGAATCAAGCAAACAACCCAAATACCAAAGATAAGTACGGTAGTAAAGGGGTAGCGCTTGATAAATTGTATGATTTGTTGCATAAGAAACCGAACTATTTTCATGCCAAAATAGTGCAAGCCGAAGACAAAGGAAGTTTACTTACTTTGTTGAGGCGTAGCCTATTTTATGCAAAGATACAATATTTTCAAGATATCAACAGCGCGATTGTATCAAATCATTTGCCGAATCTGCCATGTCCATCAAAGATTTTTTTTATTTCAACAAGTCCGACCGCAAAGCGCTTATCTTTCTGCTCACGGTTGGAATTTTTGCTACGGCCCTGTTTTTCTTGCTCAGTGACGAAGAAAAAACAACGACAGGCGCATCTGACCGTGACACAGTTTTTGTTCAAGAACCAGGCAGATTCTACTATTCCAGCTCTCAACCTGTAGCATATTATCGGGTGGAAGGGCGACAAGCCGAACTCTTTCCCTTTGACCCAAACACAGCTGACAGCACAGATTTGTTGCGCTTGGGATTGCAGCCGTGGCAGGTGCGCAACATCTACAAATACAGAGCGGCAGGTGGTGTTTATCGCAAAGCTTCCGATTTTGCCCGCTTGTATGGACTAACGCGTAAGCAATATCTTGCCATGGAGCCATACATTCACATCAGTTCTGATTATCTACCTGCGTCAACACTCGCCGCAAATGCAGCTCCAACGCCTGAATTGGAGCGTGATACCGTTCGTTTTCCCATCAAAATCAAATCTACCGAGCATGTTGCTCTCAACGCCGCCGACACGTCCATGTTGAAAAAAGTGCCGGGCATTGGCAGCTATTTCGCCCGCCAAATCGTGAACTACCGAACGCGTTTAGGTGGCTTTTACGATACCCGACAGCTGTTAGAAATTGAGGATTTCCCCGAAGAAGCATTGACTTATTTTTCTTTACCACCATGCAATGCCAGTCAAATTCATCGCCTACCTATCAACAAACTAACTATCAACCAGCTGAAACGGCACCCCTATATGGGCTATTACCGAGCCCGTGCCATCGCTGACTATCGTCGACTGAAAGGACCTATCCATCGGTTGGAAGACCTGGGCATGTTGAAAGATTTCACACCCGAGGCCATTGAGCGGCTCAAACCCTATGTTTCGTTTGAGGAGTAGTACTTAAAATGTTGGAAACAGATGGCCACCTGTCCAACTTTTTTTATACCTTTGTGGCACAATCATAAACTGGTTTAGAGATGAAAATACAAGAAATACCCGTCTTGTTGCTCACAGGTTACCTGGGAAGTGGCAAGACAACGCTGGTCAACCGAATTTTATCCAACACGAAAGGCATCAAGTTTGCCGTCATTGTTAACGACATCGGTGAGGTGAACATTGATGCTAGCCTCATTGAACAGGGTGGGGTTGTTGGACAGAAGGATGACAGTTTGGTGGCCTTGCAAAATGGTTGCATCTGCTGTACCCTGAAACTCGACCTGGTAGAGCAGCTCAACGACATTGTTAGCATGGATAAATTCGACTACATTGTCATTGAGGCGAGTGGCATTTGTGAGCCTGCTCCCATCGCACAGACCATCTGTGCTTACCCCGAATTGTACCCACAGCTTGCCAAAAACGGCATCGCCAAGCTCGATTCCATCGTGACAGTGGTCGATGCCCTGCGCTTGCGGGACGAGTTTGGCGGTGGAAACGATTTGCTGAAAGAGAATATTGGCGAAGATGATTTGGAGCGTTTGGTCATCGAGCAAATTGAGTTCTGCAATACCATCATTATCAATAAGATTGCTGAGGTAACGCCTGAAGAGTTGGCAAAGGTCAAGAAAATCATCCGTGCACTGCAACCCAAGGCAAACATCCTTGAGTGTAATTACGGCGATGTAGATCTCGATTTGATTATTGGCACGGGCCAATTCAATTTTGACGAGGTGGCTACGTCGGCCAGTTGGATAGCAGAATTGGAGGGTGAGCATGACGAAGACGAACACCATCACCATCATCATCACGACCACTCGGAGGGCATTGAGAACGAGGAGAGTGGCGAAGCACTGGAGTATAACATCCAAACTTTCGTCTACTATCGCCGGCCAGCCATGGACTTGGGGCTGTTCGACGACTTCGTGGCGCGCCGTTGGCCCAAGAATGTCATTCGCTGCAAAGGCATTTGCTATTTCAATGACGAAAAAAATAAATGCTATGTCTTCGAGCAAGCCGGCAAGCAAGTGCAGATACGCGATGCCGGTCAGTGGTATGCCACCATGCCGGCCGACCAGTTGGAGCAGATGAAGGCACAAACACCGGCTTTGCGTCGCGATTGGGATGAAACGTATGGTGACCGAATGCAGAAGTTGGTTTTCATTGGTCAGAACCTCGATCAGGAAGCCATCACCAAGGAATTGGATGCTTGTCTGCGCGACTAAAATCGGCAAGGCTTTGTACTGAAAACATCTTTCTTTACCAATAAACAACATACCCATCAAGAGTTGACACCGCAAATGCCAACTCTTTTTTTTGCCCTTTCTGTCCGTACATCATCAGATTTTTGCTGAAAACTTTGTCTATTGTATTTTTTTCCAGTACATTTGAAGGGCAAATCAATCTATAACACTTACTACTATTAGAAAAAATGAAGTCAGATTCACAAATCGCACACGAAACAAAGCTACTGCCTATCGCTGAGATAGGCGCGAAAATCAACATTCCTCAAGAGGCTCTTGAACCTTATGGCAAGTACATGGCCAAGGTTCCATACACGCTCATCGATGAGGAAAAAGTAAAAAAAGCTAATCTCATCATGGTCACTTCCATCACGCCCACCAAGACAGGAAATGGCAAGACAACGGTCAGCGTGGGACTTGCCCTGGGTATGAACCGTCTTGGAAAAAAGGCGGTGGTTGCTCTTCGCGAGCCATCTCTTGGTCCTTGCTTCGGCATGAAGGGTGGAGCGGCTGGCGGAGGCTATGCGCAGGTGCTGCCTATGGAGAAAATCAACCTCCATTTCACTGGCGACTTCCATGCCATCACCTCGGCCAACAACATGATATCAGCGTTGCTCGACAACTACTGTTATCAAAACCAGGACCAGGGTTTCGCACTCAAAGAGGTGCTTTGGCGGCGAGTGTTGGATGTCAACGACCGTAACCTGCGCAACGTTGTCACAGGCTTGGGACATCGTACCGACGGCGTAGTCAATGAGTCGGGCTTTGACATCACGCCTGCCTCTGAAATCATGGCCATCCTCTGTTTGGCCAAAGATGAGGAAGATTTACAGCGTCGGGTGGAGAACATCCTCTTGGGTTTCACCTTTGAAGACAAGCCTTTCACCGTGAAGGATTTAGGCGTAGCCGGAGCCATCACGGCTCTTTTGCACGATGCCATCCATCCTAATCTGGTACAGACCACCGAGCACACGCCGGCATTCATCCACGGAGGCCCGTTTGCCAATATTGCACATGGCTGCAACAGCGTGATGGCCACCAAGATGGGAATGACGTTTGGCGATTATGTCATCACGGAGGCTGGATTCGGTGCCGACCTGGGTGCCGAGAAATTCTTGGACATCAAGTGTCGCAAGGCCGGTCTGTCGCCTAAACTCACCGTACTTGTGGTCACCGCACAGGCGCTCAAGTTGCATGGCGGCATTGACGTAACGGAAATCAAGCAACCGCATCCCGATGGCATTCGTCAAGGATTGGCCAACATGGATAAGCACATTGCCAACATGCAGGCCTTTGGGCAGAACGTTGTGGTGTGCATCAACCGCTTCCCCGATGATACCGATGAAGAACTGGCACTGGTGCAGGAGCATTGCCAAGAGCTGGGCGTAGGCTGTGCCGTCAATACGGCTTATACCGATGGTGGAAAGGGAGCTGAAACCTTGGCACAACTGGTTATCGACACCATCGATGAGCATCCGTCTGCCCCATTGAAGCTGTTGTACAGCGATGACGAGTCTATTGAGGAGAAAGTGCGCAAGGTAGCTCAACGCATTTATGGTGCCGATGACGTTGTTATCAAGCCAGCTGCGAAGAAAAAACTGGCGCATATCGCTGCTTTGGGTTATACTCATTTCCCCGTTTGCATCGCCAAGACGCAGTATTCGTTCTCCGAAGATGCCAAGGCATACGGCGTACCCACCCATTTCAAAATTACCATTCGCGACTTTGTAATCAATGCCGGTGCCGAAATGATTGTGGCCATCGCTGGCAGCATCATGCGCATGCCCGGTTTGCCTAAGAGTCCACAGGCCGAAAGGTTGTATGTTGAAAATGGCGTGATACAGGGATTGTCGTAACCGAAGGACTGACCAAATCTCAGAAAAATAAAAAAAAGGCGGCAGGTGAAAATACTCACTTGTCGTCTTTTTTGTCGGGATGAGGCGACTCGAACGCCCGACCCCTACGTCCCGAACGTAGTGCGCTACCAACTGCGCTACATCCCGATGCACTTCCTGTTGTTTGCTGTAAGTGGCAAACCGAAAAGCGTTTGCAAAGGTACATCATTTTTTGCAAACCGCAACAAAAAACCGTGTTTATTTGTTTTCGTCAACACGGCCCTTCCAGTGAAAAACAACCCACGCCTTTAAAAATCTGTCATCCGTAGGTTTCGTCTGGGGCAAAATGACGAATGAAACACTGGTAACATCTTGCTTACCAGCATAGAGGCGTCAAGGCATTTCATATTTTTGCAACGAAAAACGCGAAAGAAACTAAAAAGACGTTGCTGCAAAAGATTTCTCATGGGCAAATGTCCCATTCCAATAGCATTGACTTTGACCTGTAAACTCAAAGGGTTTAAGCGTCAAAGTCAATGGGTTTGATGCACAAAGTCAATGACATTGCGCCCCCGTGTGCGACAAGGTGAAATGGCACATGGTTTTCATCACTTTCTTCATCCAAATTAGTTGTGAAAAAAGAACGAAGAGGGCGTGCGGTCGCAACGGTTGGACAGGGAATGTCTCGGAACGGTGAACTCTTGCACATTCGTGTCCATCCGTTGCAAACGAATGCTTTTACAACAGCTCTGGAAGCTGGAACAACTTGATGCCGTTGCTGCCTTTGATGAGGATGTAATAGCCTTGTGGCGGCTCTTGTCGCAGGGCTTCCTTCACAGCCTCTATATCCTCAAACTTGCGGAGCGTTGTGTTTGTGCGGCCAAACTCCTCGCCTACGAGCCACACCTTGTCCAAGTTGAGTGTGGCGATGAGGTCCACAATCTTCTGATGTTCAGCCAAACTCACGTCCCCCAGCTCGCGCATGTCGCCCAAGATGGCCATCTTTTTCGGCACGTCCATGCGCTGGAAGTTGGTCAGCGCGGCCTCCATGCTCGTTGGGTTGGCGTTGTAGGCGTCTACGATGAGCTTGTTGTGGGCCGTTATTTGCAGTTGACTTCGGTTGTTGCTCGGCACATACCCGGCCAAGGCGTTGTTCATTTGTTCGTCGGAAACGCCGAAGTGTGACCCAATGGTGATGGCGGCGAGCATGTTGTCGAGGTTGTATGCGCCGATGAGCTGTGTCTGCACCTCGTGCCACCGTGTGTCCTCGCAGGATGAGGGGGCAGCCGCTGTCTTGCGCCATCTAAACTTCAGGTAGGGCGCGCAGCTCACTACCTCGCCTCGGATGCTGATGTTTGGGCGGTCGGTTTGTGCGTATCCCATGGTTTTGACGTTGGGGCAGTGGTTGCGGAACATCTCTTTAAGGTACTCGTTGTCTTGGTTGATGAACACGAGTCCTTGCGGTTTGTGCTGCTGCATGTAGTCGTACAGTTCGGCTTTGGTGCGCATCACGCCCTCAAACGAGCCGAAACCTTGTAGGTGCGCACGCCCCACGTTGGTGATGAGTGCATAGTCGGGTTCTGCTACTGTTACCAGTGATTGGATGTCACCGGGATGACTTGCACCCATTTCCACGACCGCCATCTCATGCTCGGGCTTCAAGCATAAGAGCGTCTTGGGCACACCTATTTCGTTATTAAAGTTTCCTTGCGTGTACCACACGTTGAAACGCTCTGCCAGTACGGTTGCCAACAGTTCTTTAGTGGTGGTCTTGCCATTGGTGCCGGTGATGCCAATAATGGGTATTCCCAACTTCCGGCGATGATAGTTGGCCAGCTGTTTTAACGTTTGCAGACAGTCCTCTACCAAGATATAGCGTTCGTCTTCTTGTATTTGGTATTCCTTTTGGTCAATCACAGCGTACGCGCATCCCTTTTCTAAGGCACTTTGTGCAAACTCGTTACCATTGAACGAAGTTCCCTTCAAGGCAAAAAACATACTGCCTTTGGGACAGTCGCGGCTGTCGGTGGTTACCACTGTATGCTTTAAAAACAGTTTGTATAGTTCAGAAATATCCATACCTTCTTTTTTATGAGCGATCAATGATCGATCTGTTTCAATTGCAAAGGTAATTGAAATCACATTGTTGACAAAATATTTTCTTTCGTCTTAGAAATCTCCTCATCATTTATGAGGATGAAATTAAATGGCGTTTAAGGCTCGTTGGGTGATGAGATAATGCAAAATCACTATTTTTGGGTATTGTATAAAGTTTAAATTTAGGATAATTTTGCAATAATCAAATAATCTTTTATAACAAGGCTGGATAATTAGTTAAAATTATATATTGTTAATATGGAAAAGAGAATAGTCTATATTTTTACATTAGTATGCGCCCTGTTATGCTTCTCGGGTATGGTAAAAGCACAGGGATGTGCAAAAGATAGTACGAGATGCTGCAAAAAAAGCAGACTGTCATTAGGTGGTTACGGAGAAGCCGTGATGAGTAGGATGTTTTATTCTGACAACATCAACCGCTACAGCAAGGCAGAAAAGTACAAGAATGCTAAAAGTCGTGGACAAGCAGACTTGCCTCACGTTGTGGTGATGTTGGGATACGACTTTGGCAAGGGCTGGACTATGAACTCAGAGATTGAGTTTGAACATGGCGGCACCGAGAGTGCCATGGAAATGGAAGATGAAGAGTTTGGCGAATGGGAAGGCGAGATTGAACGCGGTGGCGAAGTAGCACTGGAACAGTTTTGGATTCAGAAATCCTTCTGCCCCGAGTTGAACATACGCGCTGGTCACGATGTGGTTCCCATAGGATATACCAATGCACACCATCTACCAACCGAGTTTTTCACTGTATACCGTCCTGAAGGAGAAAATCAGATTTTACCCTGCACTTGGCATCAAACAGGTGTTTCGGTTTGGGGACGTTGGAAGTTTCTGCGTTATCAGGCCATGTTCCTGCCAGGTCTGAACTCACTCTTGTTCAGCAAAGACCAGTGGATTAAGAATGGATCGGCAAGTGCTTTTGAGTTCACACCAGCCAATAAATATGCCACAGCGATTCGCCTTGACTTCTACCCATTGAAAGGACTGCGCATAGGTCTCAGCGGATATTATGGCGAATCGTTTAACAACACCCTGCAGAGTGATGAGCGCGGTAAATATAAAGATGTGAAAGGCGCTGTCACCATCGGAACGATAGACATGAGCTACATAGGTCATGGTTGGCGCATTCTTGGCGGTTTTGATTATGGACATCTGGGCGACGCCGACATCATCTCAACCTACAATCGCTCGCAGAGTTCAACCTCTCCATACAAGCGTACACTCGTTGGCAACCGCGCACACGCCGCAAGTATTCAGGCAGGGTACAATGTATTGCGCTTCTTCCCGTGCATGAGAAGTGAGAAACAACAACTGTTCGTCTTCGGAGCATACGAGAACTATGATGCCTATCACCCTGTGGCTGGAAACAGCGACTATGAATGGACCGACAGAAACCGCATCGCCTTTGGCTTCAACTACCACCCAACGAAGCAAATTGTTGTGAAAGGAGAATATAGCAACCGCTTCCTGAAAAGCAAGTTTAATAACGAGCCGAGCATTTCGCTGGGTATAGCCTATGCAGGATTTTTCCTATAGTCTTTACAATATAACTCTAACCATAAAAAAACAAAAAAATGAAAAGATTATCGAACTACTGTTTCGTTGCAATTCTCAGCCTGTTTTTTTCAATGTCATTTACGGCATGTTCTGACGACAACGAAGATGACTCAAAAAAACAAGAACAGCAAAAACTGGAAGAACGCGACAAGGCGTACGCTGAAATCGTAGACGCCTTCATCCACAAAACTGTTGTGCCAACTTATGAGAAGATGGCCTTAAAATCGTCTGAATTGGTAAAAGACCTGAGGGAATACCGCAAGAACCAGACTCAGGCAAACCTTGACAAGGCATGTGAAGACTTCCTCGCATCGCGTATGTGGTGGGAACGCAGTGAAGCTTTCTTGTTTGGCGCTGCCTCCGACTTCGGTATCGACCCACACATTGACTCTTGGCCGCTCGACCTTCCTGCACTGGAGAAGTATCTTGCAACGGCAACCAACATTGAAGACCTTGATGGCGACGATTATGACATCGCCGCACGCACAAAACTTGGTCAGGAGTTGTTGGGCTATCATGGAGTGGAGTACATTCTTTTCAAGGACGGAAAACCACGCGAGGCAGGTAAGATAAAAGACGAATACCTCGTGTATGCCATTGCTGTGGCTGGCGATCTCCGCAACAGTTGCTGGCAGCTCCTCGCCTCATGGGCAGGAGAGGAATATGCTTCCAAACTGGATGCTGCACAAGTGAAACACATCACAGAAGATGTTGAGCTTGGTATCACCGTTGGTGGAGGAGAACATTCTTACGGAGAGAACATTCTGCTTGCTGGTCAACCAGGTTCACTGTACCGCTCATGGGTTGCCGCCCTACAGGAAATTGTGTCGGGATGCAATAGTATCTGTGACGAGGTTGGCACATCGAAGATTGGATCAGCACACACAGGCGAGGACGTTTCATACATAGAGTCGCCATACAGCCAAATGTCCATTCATGATTTCCATAACAATATCATCTCTGTCGAGAACGTTTATTATGGTGGTATTGAAGGTAATCGTGGTGCCTCCATCCACAATTATATGGCAAAGCACAACAAGGAAATGGACATGAAAGTGACGGCAGCTATTACGAAAGCACAAACAGCCATCAAGAACATGAAAGCTCCATTTGTGCTCAACTATAAAGATGCAAGTTGCAAGGCAGCCATAGATGCTTGCAAGGAGCTTGATGAAACGCTCAGTGAACTGAAGACTGAGTTGAAGAAATAACAGCGTGAACACCAGTTATCAAGGTGCGACGTATTCGAGTTTCAGGTGGCTAAACCACCTGAAACTCATCAGCATTTTTAGTCAACATGTTAAAACAAAAAGATTATGAAACATCACACAATCACCACAAAACAAGTACTTTCGGTAGCTGCCATGGCATTTGTATGTGTGTCGGTCATATCTTGTAAGGACAAAGATATCAACGACAACGGCAGTGGTACTGAGAGTAAGGAATTGGCGGACGAATGGTATGCTGGAGGAAAACTCGGCACAACATTCAATGCCACTGCAAGTGCGTACGAGGATCCCACACCCGCTATCGAAGAGGCAGGACTGGAATATCAGTTCAAGATGGGTGAATATTTCTTTGAACGCCCATACAACTCAAGCACACGTCCTTTCAACGGAAGAGGACCATTATACTCGCGTCCCTCATGTGAAAGCTGTCACTGCGGTTATGGACACGGATGGCGCATTACAAAGTTCGATCCAAAACAATGGGGCAATGCCACAGAGTTGGAAATATTCGGCGATGACGGTGAACTACTCTCCTTCTTCAGTCCCAAGTTCCAGGGCATGCCTCCGTTCAAGTCGTATCTCGACCCTGCAAAAGTGCAAATTACATGGAAGGAATATACCGACGACTGGGGGAACGTATTCCCAGACGGAGAGCGATACAGCCTCATATATCCTGATGTGAAAATACCAGAGGATGCCTATTATGTGAAACCGTCACACAACGGAAAACCCGTAAGTGTAAGCGATATTCACATACGTCTCAAGAACGCCATTCCTTTCTTTGGCAACGGACTGATAGGAGCCATCGATGCCGACAGTCTGTTGAAGCAGTGGCAGCGCGAAGAAGCGCATGCAAAATTGGATCCCTCAAGGTTTAAGAACGGAAAATGGACTGCCATTGACTCTATTACAATGGAACCTTTCCGCTTCGGTCATTTCCTTGACCTAAGTACATTTACTTGGGATGTGCAGCACTGGGCAAACTTTAATGTAACAAGACGTGGACACACCACAATTAATGTGACCAAGGAGTATGCGCTAACCGCAAGCAAAGATCCTGATATTCAGAAAGTGTTCTATCAATATTTCCCTGAATGGAAAATAACGGGCAACCCAGAAAAAGACATATATAACTATTTCACCAGTGACAAGCATCCTATTGAAATGGAAGACAACGACTATCTGAACTACATGGTATGGCTCAGAGGATTGGCTGTTCCTGCGGCACGCAACATGGATTCCCCAATCGTGCAACGTGGCAAGAAGCTCTTCACCGAAATAGGTTGTGCTACGTGTCACCGACCCATGTGGATTACGGGCAACGACCAGTTCTCCTATCCTGGCGACCTTAACATCAAACCCAACGACCCACGTCTGCCACATTATCCCAAACAAAAGATATGGCCTTACACCGATTTAGTTTCACATAGGCTATACATGAAGAACGATGTCCGCAAAGGATGGATACGTACACCGCCATTGTGGGGCAAAGGACTTATGAAAGTTTGTACTGGTCACGATGACCGACTGTATGATGCGAGAGCAAGAAATGTCATAGAGGCAATTATGTGGCATGGATGTTCAAAAGAAGGTGGCGTTTCGCATGCACGATGGACCATAGAGAAGTTCCGTAAACTGAACAAGGATGACCGCCATGCGATGGTCAAATTTATTGAATCTATCTAATGAAGAAACGACTAACGAATATATCTTTCGGGCTGCTGTCATTGACTATTATAGTCTTGGCGGCAGCCTCGTTCATGGATAAGAGGTACGGCACACAACTAACACACAAGTACATCTATGGCTCATGGGCTTTCGCTGCCCTGTGGATGATGCTTGCCATATCGTCCCTGTTTGCCATTCTGCGATACTGGCATGCGGTGATGCGCTATTCGCTCATCTTTCTACATGTTTCATTCGCAGTAATTCTCTTAGGAGCAGGCCTGACCTTCTTAACGGGTAAACAAGGTGACATATATCTCCACAACGGACAACCAGCAGACTCATTTATCACAAAAGACGGCAGACAACAGCGCCTGCCTTTCAGTATGAAACTCTGCAAATTCAACATCGAGTACTATGCGGGTACAGATTCGCCCATGGATTTTGTCAGTCATGTTGCCTTTAATGACGGAGACGAACAGCAGGTGTCCATGAACAACATTGCGAAAAAACAATACTATCGTTTTTATCAAAGCGGTTATGACACGGAAAGCGGCTGGGTGCATCTATCCGTTTCATACGATCCGCTGGGCATTACCGTTACATACTGCGGATACATCCTGCTACTACTGAGCATCATTGCATTTCTTGCAGACCCACGTGGTGGATTCCGAAGGACAATTAGACAGGTTATGAAGAAGGAGAGCGTCAAGACAAAGGCGTTAGTGCTGGCTTTGCTATTACTCGTACCCATGAAGATGCTGTCCTCCAGTAACATCCCACTTCCCAAAACGTTACCTGCAGCGTTGGCTGAACGCTTTGGCGACCTCTATGTTTACCACTGTGGGCGCATCTGCCCCATGCAGACAATGGCAAGAGATCTGACCATTAAACTGTATGGCAGTGACAGCTACCGAGGTTACACCGCCGAACAGGTATTCGTAGGGTGGCTATTATACCCCACAGACTGGGTGGAACAGCCCATGATCAAGGTAAGTGGAGGAAGTGTACGAAAGGCATTGAACGCAAATGGAAAGTATGTCTCATGGATGGACTACACCAGTGATACACAAGACTTCAAACTTTCATCTCTGATAGAGCAAATGAACAAAGGCTCGCTCAGCAATAGCGAAGCACGAGATGTTGCGACAGCGTACGAAAAATATAATATCATTGCGTCACTCATGTCAGGGCAAGCCGTTAGAATGTTCCCAGTGAAAGAGGCTGGTAGTCTAAAGTGGATGGCACAAGGCGACCAACTTCCAGAAGGACTTGCACAAGATGAGTGGCTCTTCATCAAGCGCTCCACTGACTATGTGATGGAGCTTGCACTCGCAAAAGACAACACAGGAGTGGAAAAAGTCCTCCAAAAAATACGCGAGTATCAACGGAAAAAAGCAGGAACAGTATTACCATCCGACAGCAGGTTCAAGGCAGAAAAGATATATAACTCACTCCAGTTCTCTTTTCCCATGGCAATATTGCTTATTGTGGCAGGCATACTGTTCTACATCATGACCGCAAGAAATCTGTTACGCAATAAGCCACAACAACGCTCTCTCAAGCTATGCGGCTCCTTGTTGCTTGCCCTGTCCGCCTGTTTCCTACTTGTGGTTATGGCGCTGAGAGGATATGTGGGAGGACACATGCCCTTGTCAAATGGCTTCGAGACCATGCAGTTCATGGCGCTTTGCATGCTTGTCATTGCATTGCCACTTGGCAAACGCATACCGTTCTTTCTCCCATTCGGGCTCATGGCAGCTGGTCTTGCCCTCATGGTGTCCATGCTTGGCGAGCGTAATCCTCAAATCACAACGTTGATGCCCGTGCTTGCTTCACCACTGCTCAGCATACACGTCATTTTGGTCATGCTCTCCTATTCCCTCTTTGCGTTCTTGTTCTTCAATGGTGTCACGGCACTCATCATGAACCGAATGGGAAGTAGCACTTCCATCCTCCATCGATTGACCGACATAAGTCGCATCATGTTGTATCCAGCCGTCTTCTTGCTGGCTGTAGGAATATTCACTGGTGCCGTGTGGGCGAATGTTTCGTGGGGGCGATACTGGGGATGGGACCCCAAAGAAACATGGGCATTGATTACGATGCTGGTTTATTCCTTGACGTTCCACGAACAGTCATTGCCAGCATTTCGCCGTCCAATATTCTTGCATGTCTATATCGTATTGGCTTTCTTAACGGTGCTGATGACTTATTTTGGTGTCAATTACGTGCTGGGTGGGATGCACAGCTATGCCTGACAAATTTGCTGATGAACATTCACTCTTCGCGCAACTCCCTTTTAGCCAGTTCATTCATCGTCGGTGTTGTTGTCTATTCGGTGGATGACACGCTGGCGATGAGGCTTCACCACCAATGGCACGTTTTCGATGAACACATTACTCGTATCAAGTCCTAACGCATGTGTCATGCTTAGTTTTATGTGCGAAATGAGCGAATATAATCCCATGATAATACGCTCTTTCTGGGAGAAGTGATTGAGGGATGCATAAATTCGATTAATGATGACAAAGGTAAAATTGGCAGGAATGTGATGTTTCCTGAGCGATGGATAGCTGCTGTCGATTGTAAACTCTTTGCGAGCCACCAACTCCTCTATAATTTGTCGAAAATAAAGATTCACCAAGGGTTGTATGCGAAATCCCAAATTCAAGTTGATGCGATAGAGCGTATCAGGGATGAGCGTGGTAAACTCATATTCAAGCGTTGAAGGCTCATCCTGATAATTGATGTGTAACAATATATAGTGGTCGGCTCGAACGGGATGTTTGTGGATGATAGAATATAGAATTTTTTGTTCTATTTCGTAGGTTCCAGAAAGCTTGCTAAGATAGACTATGTTCGTCGTAAACTTAGCAATAGAAGTATCTTTCTTAATATCAGAAATAACGTCATACCAATCTCTTACATCACGTACATTGACCTGCTGTCCCCGAATAAGGTGCGCATTGTACCATACATACATCACTGAGAACATGACACCAGCCATGAGCATCGTTACCCATCCGCCATGAACAAACTTGAACATGTTGGCAATAAAGAAAATCCCTTCAATCCCAACAAAAAAGACGACAAAGGGCAGAATCAACAAGGGCGACACCCTACGCTGATGTAAATAGGCAAAAAGCAGGAAGGTGGTCATGAGCATCGTTACAGTAATGGCTAAGCCGTAGGCAGCCTCCATGTTTCCAGAGTTTTGGAAAAACAGAATGACGAGAACGCAAAGCACATAGAGAGCCATATTTACAAAAGGTACATACAGTTGACCTTTAACGTCGGTAGTGTATTTTATCTTCTGTCTTGGCCAAAACTTCAAGTTCATAGCCTCACTAAAAATAGTGAACGAGCCACTGATAAGAGCTTGACTGGCAATGACGGCTGCAATTGTCGCCATGATAATGCCAAAAAACAGAAAACTGTGGGGCATAATTGCGAAGAAAGGGTTGATACCAGGCACAAGACTGTCAGCGTGACTGATAATCCACGCACCTTGTCCTAAGTAGTTGAGGATGAGCATCAATTTAACAAACGCCCAACTCACACGTATGTTTTGTGCGCCACAATGACCAAGGTCGGAATAAAGAGCCTCAGCTCCCGTAGTACAGAGGAAAACAGCGCCAAGAATGAGGAACCACTTAGGGTCGTGTGTTAAAAGTTCTATTGCATAATATGGATTGAATGCCTTGAGTATGGGCAGGAAATCAGCGATGTGACTAATGCCTAACACCCCCATCATGGCAAACCATACGAACATGAGGGGTCCAAAAAACCGACCAATAGCATTGGTGCCAAACTGTTGTATGGCAAACAACACCGTAATGATACATAGACAAATGGGCACAGTAGGCGTACTGGGTTCGTAAACTTTCAATCCCTCAATGGCAGACAGCACCGTAATCGACGGTGTGATAACGCCATCAGCAACCAACGTACTCGCCCCAATGATAGCCAACAAGTAAAGCCATTTTGGACTATGTCGCCTAATAAGCGCATACAGAGCCAAGATACCACCTTCGCCATTGTTATCGGCACGAAGCGCAATAAGCACGTATTTAACCGTGGTTTGTAGCGTTAACGTCCAAATAATACAAGATACGGCACCTATGATATATTGGGCATTGATGGCACTACCAGCCGTAACAATCGCCTTCATGACATACAGTGGCGAAGTACCAATGTCGCCAAAAACAATACCTAACGTTACGACAACACCTATGAAACTCAAACCACCATGCGTCACACGCTTGTCATCAGGAGAAAGTACCATATAGAATACGAGTTAGTTCTACTTCAAAATTTGGCTGCAAATATACTAAAAAAACAAAACCAACGATTTTTTGTCATTTTTATTTTCACGATTTTCACACCTATTACAAGCGTCTGCAAGTTCGGTAGCACACTGAATTGAAGAACCATCCATGCTGAATTTACCTTACAAAGTGCCTTTCATAATTCGCGTGAAAATAACCAACGGCTAAGTTGGTCGCAAATACGCGAATTATGAGCAATGTTTGTAATTAGTTGTTGTTTAATATGTTAGCCTTAATAGACTTCTTTTCTTTCCTATTTTTATCATTTTTTGTCGGCAAAAGCATTGAGATAAGCCTGCAATTTGCATGCTTTAATGCTGTTGAAGCATGTGAATAACCCCTCAAAAAGATGCTTCTAAGTGCGTTAAGTCAATGTTCTAACTTTAAAATCCGTCTTTTTTGTTAAAATCAGCCCATTTTTGTAGAGCGTTTGCCTATTGATTTTTTCTATTTTGAAGATTTTAGATGGTCGTTTTTTTGTAAAATTACATAACAAAAAACTACGGACACCTTTACACATGACGCTTTCATTGAAGGGTAATTGTTGTTACAAAAAATGAAAGCCAATAAAGTAAACCAGACTAAGCACACACCATTCATTGAGCCACAAACAAGGTAATTGGTTTTTTATAGCCATTGATCCAAGCTATATTCGGTAAGCCAGGCAAGCAGACTCCGCATGTTGGTACTTTCTTCCATGACTTCTTTCAAGGAGTTCATGGTGAGTACATATATTGCAAAATTAATTTTCGACAGGTGTCGGAACATACCGAACCGAAAGTTAATTAGTCATACTATCAAAGAACTCTTTGGCTGGCAGCGGAAAGCTGCGTAGCCATTATCTAAAATGTTAACGAACTATAGATTTGTAAAAAAAACTTGATTTTTTTTCAATCGTTAGTGCGTTTGTATGTTGAAACTTTGTTATATTTGTACCATCAGAAATCAAATAAATCTAAAATATATGAGAAAAAAGGCATTTCCCGTTATTTTATTATTAACGTGTTGGATTTTTAATTTTTTTGAATGTTGTTTTTCTGACGAGATAGACATTAGTTTACAGAATATCATAACTTTCAAGAGTTTTATTTTTACATTTATAGTAACAATTTTGTTTATTTATTTAGATTATGAAAAAAAATAGTTATCTCTGCATTCTTTTAATTCTATGCTCTTTCGGTCTTTACTCTTCTTGTTCTAATGATGACATCACAACTGAGGTGTCTAAACAAAGGTTTTAAATAATGAAAAGGCACTGGATTCCTGCATAAACCTTTTTATTATAGCCAATAAGAGTTTCATTCTTGATAATAAAACCAACACTCGAGTAAGCAACGAGGATTTTCCCACTTCTTCCTTTTTGAAAGAATGTATTGTTGATAATTATGCCTTCAAAGATAAAACAAGAGGCATATCTGAAAATGGAGAAAAAATCCCAGCGTATTTGAGCAAGTTCTATGACGATTTTTTCAATTCTAAAAAGTTAGATATTGACAATTTGGATAATGAAATTCTTGTTGTAATTGAACAAGTAAAATCATCATTTCCTAATTTAACAAAAGAAGAACTTGACGGATTGTTTTTCGTAGCGGGTATTATTTATAATTCATGTATCTATTGGCATAACAATTCTAACAAATTTTTAGCTTATGGCAAATATAATAGATGAATAATCTCTAAGATAAGAGTTTTGGTTGTCTCTACAGGTAAGGGGTTCGGGAATTTATTTCCCGTTTTTTATTCCCACTGGCTTATATATCGCGATTTTTATGTAAATTTGCATGCAGACAGATGAATACTACTTACACTGCGCATGTCATTCTTTTTTCGCCTTTGCCCAAGCCATGTAATCATGCTGGCAGAGGTGGAAGTTCTAATGCCAAAGTTTCCGTAGGCTGGAAGGCCTTTGCGGACATGGGTGCTTCTGGAAATGAGACGAGGCGTAAGTGATAATCTTTTCTCACGATGAATCAGCAATTACTAAACAAATACAATATTCCGGTGCCGCGATACACCAGCTATCCACCGGCCAACTATTTCCACGAATTTACAGAACGCGAATATCTTGCTGCCGTCGACGCGTCCAACCATCAGGCGCGCCAGCCGCTGGTGTCGTTCTATCTGCACATTCCGTTTTGCAGGCATCTGTGTCATTACTGCGGCTGCAACTCTTATCCCATGGCGGATGATGTGGTGATAGGCCACTATGTGGACGCCTTGCATCGGGAGATCGACTTGGTGGCTTCACGGCTCGACACAGCTACACGGAAAATCTCGCAGATACACTATGGCGGCGGAAGTCCTACGGCACTGCCCATCCATTACTTACAGGAGCTGAACGAGCACCTGTTGTCACTGATGCCGGCCATAGAGAATCCCGAGATAGCCATCGAATGCCATCCCGGCTATCTCACGGCCAGCAACTGGGAGAAATTAGGCAGATGTGGCTTCACGCGCTACAGCTTAGGCGTACAGGATTTCGACCTGCGCGTGCTGAAGGCCGTCAACCGCAGGCCGCCCTTGATGCCTATAAGCGAAATCATGGACATGTTGCGCGCCCAGGGTGCGACCATCAACATGGACCTGCTGTTCGGGCTGCCGCTTCAAACACCCGAGTCGTTCGCGCAGGCCGCCCTGCAAGCGGCAGCCCTGCATCCCGACCGCGTGGTGACGTTCAGCTATGGACATGTGCCATGGGTACATAAAAGGCAATTGGTACTCGAGAAACTGGGCTTGCCCAAGGATGCCGACAAGCAGGAGATGTACCGGAAAGCTGCGGATGTCTTTCATGCCGCCGGTTATCGCAGCATTGGCATGGATCATTTTGTGCTGCCTACCGATGAACTGAGCATCGCATTGGACACCAGGCAGCTGCACCGCAACTTCCAAGGATATTGCACGCGCCGCACCACAGGGCAGGTCTATGCCTTCGGCGTAACGGCCATCAGTCAGCTGGAAACGGCCTATGCGCAAAACGGACGTGACATCCAAGCCTATATCGACACCATACGGCAGGGCAAGTTGTACACCCGGCGTGGCTACCAACTCACGAGGCAGGAGCAAATCGTGCGCGAGGTCATTGAGCAGATGATGTGCAACTACCATCTTTCCTGGTCTGAGATAGCTGGGCGAATCGGCATCACGCCGGCCGAGGTGAAGGCTGCTACCAACTACGACGAGGCTAAGTTGCGCGAAATGGAGGCCGACGGACTGATACAGCTCAGCGATGATGTTGTGGCCATGACCAGCATAGGCTCGCCATTCGTACGGAATGTAGTGGCTACTCTCGACCCGCTGATGCAACACACCGACAAGAAATTTTCAAAGCCAGTATAAGGCTGGTTCTATAAATTACCACCGCATATAGTCATTAAATGTTTATGAAATACGTTTTGTTATTTTTTTGGCTTCTTTTTGGTTCAAAATGTAAGTTCGTTCAGTCGTGTAGCTCGCTACACTCCTTCACTCTCTTGCATTTTGACCTCAAAAATAAGCTCAAAATCTAACAAAGCTAATTTATAGAACCAGCCATAAGCTAAAACATAGAAAAGATGATGCTATTAGAGGATATTCAAGGGCAACAAGGTACCATGGCTGTGGCCGACCAACCGTCTGCCTTGTCCGCGGAAACACCAGAACCCGTTGACGTTTGCGTGATTGGCGCCGGAATCACCGGCCTCACCACAGCCTTCCACCTGATAAAAAAAGGACGTAGTGTGCGTGTGGTGGAGAAGGCCAACCGCATTGGAGGACAGATTCACACGCACCAGGTAGGCGATTTCGTGATGGAGAGCGGCCCTAACACAGGGGCAATCTCCTATCCGGAGATTGTCGAGCTGTTCAACGCGTTGGACGGTGACTGCCAGTTGGAGACGGCGCGCGCATCCTCCAAGCGCCGTTTGATATGGAAGGGCGACCGCTTTCGAGAGCTGCCGTCCGGACTGATTGGCGGGCTGCGCACGCCCTTGTTCACCTGGTATGACAAGTTTCGCATCCTGGGTGAGCCGTTCCGTGCCAAAGGAACCAATCCTGATGAATCGGTTGGAGAGCTGGCTGCGCGACGATTAGGGAGGTCGTATCTTGATTATGCCGTGGATCCTTTCGTGTCGGGTGTCTATGCGGGCAATCCCATGACGCTCGTTACCCGTTATGCCTTGCCTAAGCTGTACAATCTGGAGCAAACGTACGGGGGATTCATCCGTGGTGCCATGGCCAAGGCCAGGGAGCCTAAGAGTGACCGCGACCGACTGGCTACCAAGCAGGTGTTCTCGGCTAAAGGCGGCCTGGAGCACCTGGTGCAGGCCTTGGGTGCGGCCATTGGGCTGGAGCATATTACTACCGGGGCCAATGGCGTACAAGTTTTTCCTGATGCTAATGGGTATGAGGTGAGATATACTACGGCAGACGGCATGGAGCATCGCATTGCTTGCCGCAAGGTGGTGACCACATGTGGTGCTTATGCCTTGCCCGCCCTCCTGCCATTTGTGGATGAAAGGCTCATGAAGGATGTCAACAACCTGTTCTACGCACCCATCGTGCAGGTTGGTGTGGGCATCAGGAACACCGGCGGAAGGCAGTATCAAGCGTTTGGCGGTTTGGTTCCTTCGTGTGAACGGCAGCAAGTGTTGGGCATCCTCTTCCCATCGGCTTGCTTTGAGGGGCGTGCGCCAGAGCACGGGGCAGTGTTCTCATTCTTCTTGGGAGGAGTGAGACACCAGGAGTTTATAAGTAAGACTGATGATGAGTTGACAGACATTGTTGATAATGCCTTGCACCGGATGCTACAATTGCCAAAGCATATTCACCCCGACGCGCTTCGTATATTCCGCCACCATCGGGCCATTCCTCAATACGAGGTGACCAGTGGGACACGCTTCGCGGCAATTGACAAAGTGGAGCAACGCTACCCAGGCCTTGTCCTGGCAGGAAACCTCAAGGGAGGCATCGGCATGGCAGACCGCATTCGGCAGGCTGTGGCCGTGGCCAAAAAAATATAATTCTTAAGCAAATATGAGACGGGTTACACTGAGGACATAGCTTAATCCTTAATTCCGCAACACGATTATAAAATAAACTTTTTAAGTACCTGAGCAACAAAAAGTTGCTCAGGATTTTGCCATGTCAGAATTTTCACTTTTCTTAGTGTTGCAAAAAAAACAAGAGAATCCGACGATAGACATAGCGAAGATACAAATTAAATCTGAGAGACTCACTCCTTTTGGGGGATTATTTTCAATCATGGAGCAATTTGACTCCACAAAGACTTGACGTAAAGAAGTTCGGACTCAATGCAACAAGTCGCATAAAAGCGTTTGTCTTCAGGTTTATCTCTGTACCAGCCAAGTGGATCAGGACATCAAGGCGGTATGTGCTGAATATCTATACCTGTAATAATGCTTACGCAGATGTTTTCCAAACTGATTTTGGATAATGCCTACAACTTATGGGAATGATATTGTGTATTGCCTCAAGTCACATTGTGGGGTAAGGGGATATTGTAGGCAGAAGTGGGTGCTTCAAGTTCAAATTATCTGCAAATTCAGTAATGAGAGGACGTGTAAACGCAATAAGGACGTTCAAGGGCTTAGTTGCGGATTTGAGGTATTTTAAAAATTATAGCCTATACTTATATATGGATATATAACAGCAGCCCTATCTACCCCATGATCTTTTTCTCCTAATTCGTCATGCATTCCGAGAGCTGTGCCAGGATTTAACCCTATTCGTAGCATAAGACCATTATTAGCCTGATACCTATACCCCACATCTACAAATCCAAAAACCGAATTTTTTGTTTCTTCCACTCTATATCCGTTTGTATTATATTTGCAAGAATATATTCCGTAACTTATTCCGATACCAAGTTCTAAATTATGCTTTTTATTACCTATCAAATAATTAAAGGCTATAGGGAATGTTAAACCTGTTGTTTTTTCTGGAGCAGAATCAAAAAAGTCCTGAGACGAAGAATTTGTATATGCAATACCTATTCTTCCTCCCCATCTAGTTTTTTCATTAAATCTCGTATCATAATGAATTCCAACAGTTGTTGAAGCACCAAAAGCTTCTAAATAAACTCCTTGTTGTCTCTGAGAAAAACCAGATACACAACACAAGATAGTGCATATAAGAGTTAATACTTTTTTTTTCATTTCATCCTTAATTCCGCAACACTATTATAAATTAAACTTTTTAAGTACCTGAGCAACATAAAGTTGCTCAGGATTTTGCCATGTCAGATTTTTCACTTATCTTAGTGTTGCAAAAAAACAAGAGAATCCGACGCTAGACATAGCGAAGATACAAATTAAATCTGAGAGACTCACTCCTTTTGGGGGATTATTTTCAATCATGGAGCAATTTGACTCCACAAAGACTTGACGTAAAGAAGTTCGGACTCAATGCAACAAGTCGCATAAAAGCGTTTGTCTTCAGGTTTATCTCTGTACCAGCCAAGTGGATCAGGACATCAAGGCGGTATGTGCTGAATATCTATACCTGTAATAATGCTTACGCAGATGTTTTCCAAACTGATTTTGGATAATGCCTACAACTGCTCTTGTGGAAGAATTCACATGAAATGACTCATCCCATTTATATGGATTGTTTTCCTCTGTTGAAATGGTTTGAAGACTGACCTCTTGATTAGAGCATGAAAAAACAAGAATTAATGCAAGCATCATGGTTGAAACCTGCAGAATAACAACTAAAAAGCGTTTCATAAATATTATTTTATGTTTATCGTATTCCTTAACGTACAAATTGCGCCATTCTTCATACTATATATATTAAAATATAGAGGCCGAATGGGTTGTTGGTTAAAAATATTAAGTATATCTTGCTTAGTTAAGTTTGAACGTTGTTGAACAATAGGTCTACACTGATTGTCAAATGTGATAATCAGTGCATTGCGTACAATACCATTGTTTTCTATTGAAACAGCTGTATTTATTCGTTCATCATCGTTATGGTTTTCTATCGCTGCTATGACATAACATATTTTCCCCAGAGTTATCGAATTAATACAGCCATAATGATTTTTCTCAACAGGATATACTGACAGTATGTTCTCTGTTTCATCAGCAAGGGAAAAATGTGCCATTACTTGATTCAAGCTATATACAATAAAGGATTGATATCGAAGCTGTATACTGTTGTTTTGTAGCCATAAGGAGTCTAATGAGATGCATTCTTTCCCTCCATATGCCAAACGAATCTCTTTCAGTGTATTAAAGCGATTTTGAGAAAAGGTGAATTGTTCATTTTGCTCAATATCATTCTCTTTTAATGACTTTATAATCCTCTGTGTTTCTAACAGATTTGGAGTATAATTATACTCATAAAATTCTGCTCCATATGACAGCATGGTCGAAACCTTATTATATTGAGGGTTTGGCAAAGAAGTAATATGTCGTGCTGAAGTGTTCTCTAAAACAACAACATTTCCAAGAAAACATTGTACGTAGTTTTCTTCAACAATAGGAATATCGTAAAGGTCAAAATTATACTGACTACGTTTTATAGTATCATTTTGAGAGATTGTACTGTCATTCTCATTGTGGATTATTTGCTTATTTAGTAATGGTTCATCATTGCCACAAGCAAACAACATCATTGGTGTAAATATGTAGCAAAATGCATATTGTGCACCCTTCTTTATATAAGGGTATCTCTGCATAGTTTGGTATGTTTTGTTAGTGCAAAGGTGGCATTTTATCAATTGCCATACAAGCATTTTCAACGCCACATAATACAACGCTATATTAATTGATTTATATCAATTATAACAGTAGTAAACCTATGTTGTTCAGCAAGTCTAAACTGCTATGGTCGTTACCATAGGTGTCATAAATTAAATCTAAGGTTCTATATGCTCAATCAATGTCGACCCAAATAGAACATTTTCATAGAATAATGCAATAAGGACGTTCAAGGGCTTAGTTGCGGATTTGAGGTTACGTTAAAGTAGCTCATGCCATGGTAAAATGTATCCATGACAAGGCCTACTTTTTATTTGTAGAGTAAGAGAGAAGAAACCATTATTCAACCTGTGTCATATGACTTTCCATTATTTGCACTAATTGTGGTGCTAATGGAGTGACTATTGTACTATCATCCCATTCAGAAAAAGGCTCGTTTGATTTTGATTTCCGAACTTTTTTGTACTGCCTCATTTCGTCTTTTGAGATATACTTGTGTTCCAAAACATATAGTTCATCAAAAACTTCAATCATCTTTTCTTTGGGTTCCTTCTTGTGACTAAAAAACAACTTTCTATAGTTCTTTCGGTTTATCAAATCCATATAAGATTGATATTCAGACTTATATATATAATTTTCTGTCTGATAAAAGTTCTCAAGCCGTGTAGTATAGCCAAATAGTGTTTTAGGCTTCTTTTCTTTAGTAGTAAGAACTTCATATTCAACTCGCAATACCCCTTGAACTGTATCTAACCTTATTACACCTCCAACCATTTCGTTTAAGAATAATCGGCAATCTATACTATCCGCATTATATCTCCATCCTTCTTTTTTTAATGATTCTATCAATGTGAGACCGTCCAAATATGGAGTATAAATATATTTATCAACAAGAGTATTTGTTCTTTTCTTATCCTTTTCAATCAATTCGTTGTTTTGGAAAGTACGGATCTTTTGAACAAATCTCTCCGTATCTTTATGTTTTACATTGATAAAAAAATCCAAGAAGCCGTCTCTGAAATATTTCATGCAAGAATCATTCAGTTGATAGCTTCGAAAGTAAGTCTTAAGATAAATGTAATCTGTATTCTTTGCTGTAACTGTCACCTCTTTCAATTGATAGTCAATAGGAGAAAGAAAAACAGATTTGCCTTTCTTAAATTGTGAGGATTTCACATTCTCTGGATTATAGGCAATATGCTGTATAGTAACAATCTCATCACTCAAGTTTTTAGGTAAATTACCATCAATATCTGTCGTTCCAACGACAGCCCCTTTGTTATTTAAAATCTGCGCATAGGATATTGGCTGATTTGTTGTTTTATCCAGCAATACAGCCTGACCTAAGACATTCAGATTTACAATGAATAATAAGGATAAAATAATGCAAATTTTTACTTTCATACTAACAAAAGAACTTATTGTCATCCAAAACTATAATACCTTAATTCCGCAACACTATTATAAATTAAACTTTTTAAGTACCTGAGCAACAAAAAGTTGCTCAGGATTTTGCCATGTCAGATTGTTCACTTATCTTAGTGTTGTAAAAAAACAAGAGAATCCGACGCTAGACATAGCGAAGATACAAATTAAATCTGAGAGACTCACTCCTTTTGGGGGATTATTTTCAATCATGGAGCAATTTGACTCCACAGGTGGAATACCTTTTATTAACATAATAGTTTTTGATAAATTGTATTATTAAGAAATACTTTGTAAATTTGTATGGTAAATAACATGAAGTGTATCTCGGTATACTAATTTGTTACTACCTCTCTAAAATGGATTGACAATTGCAAAATAGAAAGCATATGAAGAAGAGTATTATTGTAGCGTCTTTTTTGTTTTTTTTCTCGTCAATTAGTGCACAAGAAAAAATAATTTTACAGGATTCTCTGAACATTCCTGTAATCTTGGTCGATGGAGTAGAAGTCCAAAGTTTGGATAGCGTATGTAAAGAAGATATTATGGATGTTAAAATCATAAAGGATAAAAATATCATAAAGTATTTTTATCCTCGTGTTGGCGGTATAATTTGCATAACAACCAAATCGAAGAAGTTTCTTACACCGATAATACAAGGATATATAAAAAACATTGAAGTTTGTGATAAGAAAAAAAAGAAAGGCGAAATTTATATTAGGTAGTTTATATGGATTCAATGTCAATATTAAGGTAGATATTAAATCGTTAATTATCAGAAAGTTATAGTTAATTAGCAGACCCTAAATATAATCAATTAAAGACAAAATAGAAAAGAAATTAAGGAAGAAGATATAAAAATGTCTGTATATCTTCAACTTTTCTATCACAAATGATGTTAATGCAGGGATTGAGAAGGAGAGGACAAAGATGTTTATAATATTCTTGGAATTAAATAAGATTAATAATTTTGGGTGCGTAACCATGCATGAATAAGCGCAACTTATCGCCATACTACCATTAACTCATACTTTCAATAAAAGGATAGCTTGGATACAAATAAAAAAGCCTTATATGAAAAGCGCAGCATATAACAGATATCCCCAATGCGCAGCAAGCGCAGCTGCAAGTCCTCCGATAGTATGAGAAACAATGGCCTTAGAGGTAAGTTCCCGATACCCAATGGTATCAAGCATTGCTGTATGTGTACTAAGGAAACCGCTCCAACACATTCCAATACCTGTGAATACAGCTATGGCATTGCCATCCAGCCATCCTTGTGACATAAAGTTGGGCACTAAGCTCAATGCAGCACCAACTGCTCCGAGCGCAGTGATAGGGAAGGCGATTTGGTGTGGGTCTGAAAACCCAAAGAGCGGATTGAGTAACCAATCTAATTTGTTAGCAATGGCTGGTAAAATGGCAACTCCCTCATAAGCTTTGCCTGTGAAATTGCCTTCTGCGCTGGCTCCAAAGGTAAGTATCATCACTAACGTAGAAATAATAAGCACACCGGGAATGATGGAAACACCAACGTCGACGCCCGATTTTCCTCCGTCTAATAGAGAATTGAGTATGCGCAGAAACACCGATGTTTCTTCACGGTGTAACTGACGAATGGGTTGCTGGCGAAACTTCTCTCCATCCAAAGCTTCTTCGGAACGATATTGTGGATAAGCTTTCAGTACAAAGTGTTGCATGAGCCTTGTAGAGACTACGCATCCAATGCAGGCGCCTATAAAACCAATGAGGGGTTCCACGAAATATCCGTTGCCTAACATGAAGACGATGACAATGAGCCCCATGCCAAACGCTGTGCCGAAATTGGTGAGCGAAATATACTGAAACTTCTTGAAGTAGCTACCAAAATGCTTATCTTGTGCCAAAGTGATAATGGCAGGATTGTCAGAGAGAAACGTTAATACTGCTCCAAGTGAAGCCACTCCGGGCAGTCTGAACACGGGTTTCATCAATGGTCTCAGTACTCGTTCTATTAAGTCCACAACTCCAAACTCAACAAATAGCTTCCCTAAGGCACCTGTCAACACACAGATGCCCATGAGATAAAAGCAGGTGTTGAGCAACAAGTCGTGAGCCGTGTGCATAATGGTGTTGAGCATGTTAGCCACTCCCATAATGCTTGCTATTCCGCCAAACAGCCCAGTGATGATAAGCAGACATATAATCCCCTTTGGCATTCTTCTCTTTTTCTTATCATTGCTCCTGTCTGTTGTTTGCTGTTGGGGCAATTCATCCTGTGTAGAGACAGTTTCTCTCTTAACCTCTGTATTATTCACTTTGTTTGTCATTAAGGTTCGTAATCGTGTGTATCTTTTACTCTCATTATTGAAAGATATCTGTAAACGCCACCATTCTATGAGGTTGGAGCCGTGGCGTTTTCAGATATTGCTTCCATATAATGGTTTTATATTTGTGATTTCATTTGTATTTTGCTGGCAAATTTAAGATTTTTATTAGTATCTATCTTATTTCTGACTTAATTTTTTTTGTTCATCATTGATATTTTCTGTACGACCTTAATTCCGCAACACTATTATAAATTAAACTTTTTAAGTACCTGAGCAACAA
>CABQNT010000014.1:0-66633 GCA_902465605.1 uncultured Prevotella sp. | reverse complement strand
TACAAAAATATGATGAAATGAGCAAATTTTGAACAATGAGTTTTGCAGAGGTCTCTTTAATATGAAATCTATCCCAATTGAATATAAGCATATTGAAGGAATGGATACTGCATATACCCGAAGCTATTATTCAGGCACAAGTCTCTACCAAATTAAAACGAAGAACAAGCCCGGCCCCGGGTTTGACACACAGTTAAATTTTAATAAATACAATTCGTATGGAAATATAGCGGATATCTCAACCAGAACGGATACTCATACTTGTTATCTATGGTCTTACAACAACCAGCAACCAATTGCCAAAATAGAAAATGTTACCTATGAAGAATTACTGAAAGCCTTAGGCAAAAATGAAGAATGGATAGATGAATTGGGAAAGAAAATAAAACCTGACATGAATGATCTCACTTTAATTAATGGATTAAGAGATAAATTGCCTAAATCTTTGATTACAACATATACTTATAAACCTCTCATAGGTGTAACATCTATAACTGACCCCAGAAATATTACCACCTATTATGAATATGATAGTTTTGGAAGATTAAGTAAAACATATATAAAAGAAAATAACGTAATTAAGATAATACAAAAGTATACATATAAACTTACGCAGTAAAAAGAACAACTCAGAGGCATATTTTCTATATATTTGATAGGATATCTACTGATATATTTTAGGAATTTCACGTAAAAAAAAATGACTTTATGTACGCTTAACACTGACTATTGAAAAGAACTCGTAGTATTTAAATTGTATACATATAAAGTATAAATTTAAAATTTGTAGGATATGAAAATATTAGATTTTTTATTTTTACGCATTACAATTTACTGCATGCTTTTTGCGTTACACGCAGATTTATCATTTGGGCAAAGCGTTAATAATCTTTACATCCTTACCCGTACCATGCAAGATGATGCAGGTTCAATATATACGGACAAGATAGAATATTTTGACGGACTTGGTCGACCGATGGAAACGGTTCTGAAAAACTTTTCGCCGAGTAAGAATGATATTGTAACCTATCAACAATATGATGGAGTAGGCCGGCAGAACAGACAATGGGAGCCTGTTCCGATAGCCGGTTCAGGAGCATATGCAGACCTGCCTGCCGTTATATCTACTTCTCAGTCTTTCTACCACGACTCAAAAGCATATCAAGAAACGATTTATGAAAATTCACCCCTGAATCGAATTCAAAAAATAATGGGATCCGGAGAGGCCTGGCATCATGCTGACAGGGCGATAAAGACCGCATACTTGACAAATACCGCTGCTGGTGTGCTGGCCTGTGCCTTGTTTGAAATGCAAACTGACCGGACTTCCATTCAGAATAAGGGATTGTATTCTCCTTCCCAACTCTATGTTACACAGATTACTGATGAGGACAATCATATAGTATATGAGTTCAAGGATAAACAGAATCATTTAGTCTTGAAGCGTGTCATGAATGGAAACATTCAGCAGGACACTTATTTCGTGTACGACGATTTCGGTCGGCTGCGTTACGTGCTGCCGCCTGCCGCAACAGATCTCCTTACGGATCAGAATGTGTCATGGAACACATCAAACAACCAGGCCATGATGGACTTTGCTTATTATTACCAATACGATGGCCATGGCAACTGTATCTTGAAGAAGCTCCCTGGCTGTGCCCCCATCAGGATGGTATACGATAGGGCCGACAGAATGATATTCTCTCAGGATGGCAACCAGAAGTTGAAGAACGAGTGGACATTCTTTCTCTACGATGCTTTCGGGCGCCAGACCGTAACGGGGCAGTTGGTGTCGGTTCTTCCTACTGATGTCGGCAATGTGGTTGTCTTGAGTACTTTCTCCGCGACAGGGTCTTTGGCCGGATATACGGCCAACATCAGTATTCCTTTCACCAATATCGTTTCAGTGAATTATTACGATGATTACCGATTCATCGATCTGCAGTCGGCACAAGAGAAATCAAAACTGGTGTTCGTGTCCACCCCCGGTTATGATGCTCAATATACCGGCGGTACGAAGGGATTATTGACGGGAACGCGTACTTATCAGTTCAATGTCCCGGAAAAATATACGGTTTCGGCCAACTATTATGACCATCGCGGACGCATTGTGCAGACTCATGCGACGAATCATCTGGGTGGCTTCGACGATGATTACTTCAGTTTTACTTTTACGGGCAAGGTAACCGGTCACCGGCACGTTCATTCAGCGGCAGGCCAACCAACTCAAACAGAGATTTATTCCTATACCTACGATCATGCCGAACGTCTGCTCATGGTGTCGCACAAGTTAAATGACAACACGGCCATTGTCATTGCAGAAAATAAATACGATGAAATAGGGCGATTGAAAACGAAGAAGACACCTGCGGAGACAACTAATTATTCGTATAATGTTCGCGGCTGGATGACACAGGCTACGGGAACCAAATTCAAGGAGACGCTTGCGTATAATGATGTTGTCAACGGCCTAAGTCCCTCAATACCTTATTATGGTGGCAATATCAGTGCCATGAAATGGCAGGCGGGGGATGAAACGATTGAACGCCAATACCAGTTCAAATATGACAATAAGGGGCAGTTAAAAGGTTCTAACTATAGTGAGGAATTATCACGAAATATTACCCCTAAGTATGAGGAAAGATTTGCCTATGATAAAATGGGAAACATAAAAAGTTTTATACGAACAGCACCATATGAAGGAGGGGAATCGGTGCCTGTGTTTGACAACATTCATTATCAGTATAATGGTAACCAGTTGACTGCGGCTGAGAGTTCTGGTTATAATCCACCAAATTATGGCGATTTTAATTTTGTAGATGGAGCTCACGCTGAGACAGAATATAAATACGATGCCAATGGAAATTTAACACAAGATTTTAATAAAAAGATTTCGAAGATTGAATATAATTCCTTAAATTTACCATCGAGACTGCAGTTCAGCTACGGACACTTGGCAGAATACGCCTATGATGCCGCAGGACGGAAGCTTTCTGTAACATATCATACCTCGAAAACCAACCTGCTTGTGCCCATGGGCAACATCGTGGCGCCACAGTCTACCAATGTGGCGATGACTTTGAAAATCGATTATTGTGGAAACATGATTTACGAGAACGGTCACTTGAGCCGAATACTGACCGATGTGGGATATATCACTTTCGATGGTACGACACCTACGTACCACTATTACCTGAAAGACCATTTAGGTAATGATCGTGTAGTGGTTCAGGAAAATGGTACGGTAGAGCAGATAAACCATTATTATGCATTCGGCGGTCTGATGGGCGAGAGTACAGGCGGTGAGGCGCAGCCTTACAAATACAACGGCAAGGAACTCGACCGCATGCACGGCTTGGATTGGTATGACTACGGAGCAAGGCATTATGATGCAGCATTGGGCAGATGGACAACTATGGATCCACTGGCAGAGAAGTATTATGATATTAGTCCCTATGCGTATTGTGGGAATAATCCTGTGAATGCGATAGATCCTGATGGAAGAAAGCTTGCGCTAACTAGCAATATTACTATGAGTTTAGTAACCATTCAATCAACTCTTCCGCAAAGTTTAAGATCTTATGTGAGACTACAAGATGGTTATATTGATTTAAAATTCTTAGAAAAAGGTCTAAGTACTATGAATGGAAATATCAGTGGAAATTATCAAGCGTTGTATAATATTGTGTCTGATTCTAGAACTGTAGAATTCTCTATTACGGATAAGCCAAATGCAGTTAATGCAAGTGGCTCTCCCTCTACTGACTTAATAAATTTTGGACCTACAGAATTTTTCCCTGATGATAATTTGGGTAACAAGGCGGAATGGGTGACTCAGGGAGGAACAGGGATAAGTCTGGCTCCAAAAAGTCACCAATTTACGCAATGGGATAAATCAAATAGAAATAAGCTTTCGAATGACCAACAACAGTTCTCTCCAAATGAAAACTATCAGATTCAGATAAATTCATCAATGTTTAACAATAAAGCAACCTATAAGAATGGAGCAATAGCTACTACTCATGAACTCTACGGACATATCCTTTTTATGCTGATGGGATGGGACTCTACACATGGTACAGATAGAAATACAGATAATCAGAAGTTGGAAATTTGGTTAAAAGAAAGAGCAAATGAAACAAATGATAATTTTTAAGCAGAGACTTCTTGTTTTGTTGATAAGCATATGGGCATTAAACCTATCAACTACAGCAAGGAATGATAGTGACAGTTTACAATTGCCCTCGTACGTGTTAAATGATAGTATTTTCACTCTTAACTCTTCCCAAAACAGACATTTAATTGAAAAAGCACTAAGCCAATATATTGAACATAATTTACCAATTATGAGATATGATGGAACATCTTTTCGTTTCCTGGTTACAATAAAAATAAACAAATCAGGTGTTGTAAAAAAAATAAGACTGTTAAATAAACAAAGTTTTGCTGACAATATAGTTGCCTGGAATGATGTAAAAAAAATAATCTTAACTATTAAGTTTAATCCTGCAAAGTTAAATAACAGACCAATAAATTTTGTATCAACGTTTTATGTACGGTTAGATTTTACAAATTGAATTAAAATTGATGAATTTGCAATTCAGGGAAAAGAATGACATAAAGGTTATTAATTTCAAATAAGATACCTTTGTCGAAGTTGTATCCTTTAGCAATAGTGATTATTTATTTTCGTAACCTATTGAAGTATATTCACAGCCGATTATTGTGGAAACATGATTTACGAGAACGGAAAACTAACCAAAATACTCACTGATGTGGGATATATCACCTTAAATTCAGGTGGTGACCCACCCATCTACCATTACTTCCTGAAAGACCACTTGGGCAACAATCGCGTGGTGATAAATGAGCGGGGTGCCGTGGAGCAGGTGAACCATTACTATGCTTTCGGTGGTCTGATGGGCGAAAGTACAGGCAGCGGAGTACAGCCCTACAAATACAACGGCAACGAACTCGACCGCATGCACGGTTTAGACTGGTACGATTACGGTGCAAGGCATTATGATGCAGCATTGGGCAGATGGACAACCATGGATCCGTTGACAGAAAAGTATTATGATGTCAGCCCGTATGCGTATTGCCATAACAACCCGGTGAATAGGATTGATCCGGATGGGAGAAATCCAATATATAATACTGCAGGTAAATATTTAGGATGTTCTTCTGAAGGATATACAGGGATTATTTATGTATACAAAGGTTCTGACATAATAGATTTTAGTAAGGAAAAATGGCTTATTGGACAGATCCTGATAGGGATACGCCAGGGAACTTTTCTACTTATGATTCTTTTGAAAATTCCTTAAAAGGGAAAGAACATGGTACTTTTGTTTCTAATGTAATGACAGATTTAGCTTCTCATTTTAACGGGACAAGAGTTTTTGATGATAAAACATTTGATATATCAACTTTAAAAGATAATCGTATAACTTTTTCTGAAAATGATAAATCAAATTTCACAACACTAGGTAAGCATGATGGTATAAAGACTTCAATAGATGCCCATGGAAGAACGCAAGAGTCCTATGAAGGTACTGTAGAAAACTTTGCTTCAACTATCATCGTTCACGAATGGTTTAGTCATGGAGAATATAAAATAGGGAGCCAATATCGAAATCATAGCCAGGCTTACATGAATATAATGAATGATAAAATTTTTTATCCGAAAACAACAAATAAGTACAAAGATTTTATTAAAACTTGGTATGAGAAATATAAAAGCAACGAAAGGAAGAGATAACTATATGAAGAAGTTATATCTTATATTATTAATATGTGGCTATTTTCATGTGTTGAATAGTCAGGTCTGCTCAAAAGTCAATGTTCGAAGTTATCCTAAGAAAGAAGTATTTGATTCTGTTGAAGTTGAATTCAGTGGAATTGGTGGGCCTAGATTTTTAACTGTGGTTTATAATAGAAATAGAATAGTGTGTTTTAACAACACATTAGAACATACTTCTAGCGGAATTTCTCCAGCTGTTTGGAAAAGAGAATTCGTACATTTGACTAATATACAATCTGATTTCTTACATACAGCCACCAATAATCTTTTTGTTTCAAAAAAAGTTCCTATGTTTTTAAAAAGGAAGAAGATTAAACTGGCTTATGAATCAGATTACGTTGAATTATTCATAACGAACTTTTGTATGGGAAATAAAAGTAAACCTCAACATTTTTTTATTGGAGATTATTTTAGCATAAAGCCCGTGATTGCTTTAAATGAAATTCATCAATACTCGAAGTTGTTTAGAATGTATTTGCAATTACTTGAAAAGATTGATGCATATTTTATGGGCGGAGAAGCATTGTATTTTTATAATGAGAAAATTAAACGTATAGAAGAGACGGAACACTCTAATGCTATTGATGTTAGTGATTCTGCTTTGAAAAAATGGCTTTGCAAATATCAGAGAAACCCGTTGGCGGAATTAAATATTGAATAAGATGTATAAGAAAAAGTTGCATATATCGCAGATTTTTAGTAACTTAGAGTACCTAACATTTAAGTTATACAATCTCGTTATGTGCAACTTGTACACAAAGTTGGTTAAATTTCTGGAGATATGCAAACATTTCTCCGAAGATTTGGTTACGGAGGCTGGCAATGTGCGTCGTCCTGGTCCTGTTCCTCGTTTCTCTGACTTGGAAGTCATCGCGTTGAGCATGGCAGCCGAGGCTGAGGAGACAGACAGCGAGAATTGGCTTTTTGAGGCGAAGCTGAAGGAGTGCCGTTGCTTGGCATCATATAGTTGAACAAACATCAGGTAATGTCTCAAAATTTGGTGCGTATTAGATACATAATACCAATAACTTAATAAAACTTCCACATGGTGCAGTCAGCATTCATGCAAAAGTTTTAGGGTATTATTCTTCTATCCAGCTATTTACTGGTGGTAAAACGGTACGCCAATGGCTAAGTACTCAAAGTTATGATGCTCAATATAAATTTGGAATTGAAACATTAAAGAAATTTGGATGGAATCCTTAAAAAAATAGAAACGGCTTATAGGAAGTTTGAAGAAGCTGCGATAAAGCATGCTGAAGCAACAGAAACAGGTAATTACGCACAAGCAAACAAAAGCTATCAGGTAATAGCTAAAAGTGCTCGTTATTTAAAAGAGACAAATAGCCTAAAGCAATTGTCTAAACTTCTATATAGCGAATCTGTTGGTGCTCGCATGTGGGCTGCAACATATCTATTGCCTATTTATGAACGCAATGCTATGCAAATATTGCAAAGTATTGCAAGTGGTAATAAAATTCATTCGCTAACAGCTAAAATGACTATAGATGAGTGGAAAAGAGGGACTCTAATATTATAACCCAGTAATGCGGTAATGCTACAAACAGAGATTTATCAATACAACTTCCTGATTATCAATAGACATTTAAATATTAGGCGTAAAGGTAGGGAAAGATTCTCTGCCTTTTGCTATATTTGTAGTCCTAAACAATGAAAAATGTATATACGAGAACGCTTCGGCACATTATGCTCCAGATTGGAAGTGAAAAACTCAAGTTTTCAACACCAAACAAGAGTTTTATAAAATGATTGACTAATTTTGCACTTGCTGGTTGACTCTACGTACGTTTTACAAAAACATTGCTGCGAATTCAAAATATTCTATAATTTTGTGCATCATAAGATTTTTTGTTACCTTTGCGCTTTAAATAATAACATACTCTAACAGAATATACTTATGGCTAAAAAATTTGCCGAACATCAAGGGCTAGACTTGACCCATACAAACAAGGAAATCTTAGCAAAGTGGGAGGAACTGGATATATTCCACAAGTCTATTGATGAGCGTGAAGGTTGTGAACAGTTCATCTTCTTTGAGGGTCCTCCATCGGCAAACGGTCATCCTGGTATTCACCATGTATTGGCCCGCGCCATCAAGGACACGTTCAACCGGTACAAAACCATGCAAGGGTTTCAAGTGCTGCGCAAGGCTGGATGGGACACACATGGATTGCCCGTGGAGCTGGGTGTTGAAAAAGAACTGGGTATCAATAAGAAAGATATCGACAACAAGGATTCTGAACATTACATTTCGGTAGAAGACTATAACCGCAAATGTCGTGAGAACGTCATGAAGTTCACTGAAGAGTGGCGGACACTGACCGAAGAAATGGGCTATTTCGTAGACCTTGACCATCCTTACATAACCTACGACAACAAATACATTGAAACGCTGTGGTGGCTTTTAAAGCAACTTTACAACAACGGATTGATGTACAAGGGCTACACCATTCAGCCCTATTCGCCTGCTGCGGGTACAGGATTGAGCTCGCACGAGTTGAACCAACCCGGCTGTTATCGTGACGTTAAAGACACCACCGTTACGGCAATGTTCAAGACGGATAACGATACGCTGGCTAAGCTTGATGCTGAGTTGGCAGCAAACACCTGGGGAGCAACTTATTTGGTTGCATGGACCACCACGCCTTGGACGCTTCCGTCTAATACGGCACTCTGCGTAGGGCCGAAGTTTGACTATGTTTCGGTACGCACTTACAATCCTTACACGGCAGAGAAAATCAACATCATCATAGCAGCCGATCGCTTGAATGCCTACTTACCGGCGAAAGGACAGGTGGCTCCAGGTGATGAAATGCCCCCATATAATAAAGGTGAGAAGGTAGTTCCTTATCAAGTTTTACGCCATTATAAAGGAAGTGACCTTGAAGGCTTGCGTTACGAGCAACTGATGCCATGGGTGAAACCCGCTGAGAAAGTGGATGCCAATGCGGCTCCGTTTGTTCAGCAATACGCAAAGGCACATCCCGAGAAAGTGTTCCTGGGCGAAAATGGCAAAGACCAGTTTGTAGAGATGGCGAGTGAAGCCTTCAGAGTGATTCTTGGCGACTATGTTACCACAGACGATGGTACAGGCATTGTGCATATTGCGCCAACCTTCGGTGCTGATGATGCCAAGGTGGCAAAGGATGCACGGATACCAGGTTTGTATTTAATCAACAAAAAAGGCGAAACTCGCCCCATGGTTGACCTGCAAGGAAAGTATTATCTCGTTGCAGAACTTGATGCAAACTTCGTGGAAAAATGTGTGGCCGTAGAAGCGTATGCACATCATGCCGGTGACTATGTGAAGAACTCGTATGATCCCAAGTTCAATCCCAATGGGGTGTGGGATGTGGAAGCTTCTGAAAAAGCCGAAGACCTGAACGTCATCATGGTCATGGAGATGAAGATAGAAGGGACGGCATTCAAAATAGAGAAACATGTACACAGCTATCCACACTGCTGGAGAACAGACAAACCCATCTTGTACTATCCGCTGGATAGCTGGTTCATCAAAGACACGGCCAAGAAAGAGCGGATGGTAGAACTGAACAACACCATCAACTGGCAACCAGCGTCAACGGGGTCGGGACGTTTTGGCAATTGGCTTGAAAACTTGAATGACTGGAACCTAAGTCGCAGTCGTTTCTGGGGAACACCCTTACCCATCTGGCGCGATGAGAACAAAGGCGAGAAATGCATTGGCAGCTTGGCCGAACTTTACGATGAGCTGGAAAAGAGCGTGGCAGCCGGCTACATGAAGTCGAACCCACTGAAGGATCAAGGCTTTGTACCTGGTGACTATTCGCAAGCTAATTATGACAAAATAGACTTGCACCGCCCATACGTCGACAACATCGTGTTGGTAAACGAACAGGGAGAACCCATGTATCGTGAAAGCGACTTGATTGATGTTTGGTTTGACAGTGGCTCGATGCCCTACGCGCAACAACACTATCCTTTTGAAGGCGACATAGCCGAGGGCAAAACCATGCGTGATGCGCAGGATAGGGTAGTGACCGGAGAAGATGCCCGTAAGGCAATGGTTGAAAGCACCTATCATGGCACGCCCATTCCGCCCGCATTCTTCCCAGCCGACTTTATCAATGAAGGCGTGGATCAGACGCGTGGCTGGTTCTTTACGCTGCACGCCATTGCAACGATGGTCTTCGATTCAGTGGCGTTCAAAAATGTTATCTCTACAGGATTGGTTCTCGATGCCAAGGGCAACAAAATGAGTAAGCACCTGGGCAATGTCAAGAATCCATTCGACATGATTGAGAAGTATGGAGCTGATGCCGTGCGTTTTTACATGATGACCAACTCGGCCCCATGGGATAACTTGAAGTTTGATGAAGAGGGTGTTGACGAGGTGCGTCGTAAATTCTTCGGTACCTTATATAATACTTATTCATTCTTCGCCTTGTATGCCAACGTGGATGGTTTTGATCCAGTCACAACACAGCCAAACAGGAATCAAGCACCCGAGATTGACTTGTGGATTATTTCGAAACTCAATTCCTTGATTAAAAACGTTGAGACCGCATTGAACGGGTATGACCCTACTCGTGCAGGCAGAATGATTGATAGTTTTGTCAATGACGACCTAAGCAACTGGTATGTTCGTCTCAACAGAAAACGTTTCTGGGGGAAAGAGATGAGTGCCGACAAGCGTTCGGCATACCATACCCTGTATACCTGTTTGATGACCGTTAGTAAGTTGATGGCTCCGTTCGCTCCGTTCTACGCCGATCAGTTATATCTTGATTTGGGAGGTAAAGCGGAGAGTGTTCACTTGGAATTTTTCCCTGTTGCCGATGAACAATTGGTCAACGAGGACTTGGAAGCACGCATGGACTTGGCACAGAAAGTCACGAGCATGGTGTTGGCATTGCGTCGCAAAGTGAACGTTAAGGTACGTCAACCATTGATGCAGATTATGATTCCTGCCATCGATGAAGAACAAAAACGCCGAATCAACGCAATGGCAGATTTGATTAAACGAGAAGTCAACGTGAAGGAACTGAACTTCATGGAAGGTGAAGGTTTGCTGGTAAAAAAAGTAAAATGTAACTTCCGAACCATGGGTAAGAAGTTTGGAAAGCTCATGAAAGGGGTTGCTAACTTTATGAACAATGTTACACAAGAGCAAATTGCATTTCTGGAACATGACGGCAGCATCAGCTTTGCCGTTGACGGTGAGGAAGTAACGGTTGAAAGAGATGATGTCGAAATCGTCAACGAAGATATTCCAGGCTGGTTGGTGTCCAACGAGGGCAATCTGACCGTGGCCTTAGAAGTTGAATTGACGGATGACCTGAAGAAAGAAGGTATGGCACGAGAACTCATCAATCGTATTCAGAATCTACGTAAAGAAAGTGAGTTTGAGATTACCGACCGAATTAATGTGACTGTTTCTCCCAGTGAACAAACCGACGAAGCCATACAGGCATTTAGCGATTATATCAAAAGTCAGGTGTTAGCAGACGACGTCGTCATTGGATTGAACGATGGGATAGAGGTTGACTTTGACGATTTCAAACTTCATATTTTGGTAAAAAAAGTATAATAGCATAATAATCAGTACGGTAAGGAGCAGGTTTGTTAGTTTCTGACCGTACGTTTGAATTCATTTTATATGGAAGAGAAGAAAAGGTATAGCGACGAAGAACTGGAAGAGTTTCGCGCTATCATACATGAAAAATTGAGTTTGGCCCGCAGAGATTACACAAGCATGATGAAACAAATCATGAATTCGGATGGTAATGACATCGATGATACGTCTCCTACGTATAAGGCTCTTGAAGAGGGTAGTGCCACGCAAACCAAGGAAGAACTGGTACAGATGGCTAACCGCCAGCAGAAGTTCATCCAAGGTTTGGAAGCAGCATTGGTGCGAATCAACAACAAAACGTACGGTATTGATCGGATGACGGGTGAATTGATTCCGAAAGAAAGATTGAAAGCTGTGCCGCATGCCACTTTGAGCGTGGCATCAAAGAAAGCACGAAACCATTAATGCAGGCTGACATTCTACGTATCGTAATCAGAAGTTGATGAAGAGGTATATAACAGACGGAAAATTAGCGATAATCATAGTTGTGGCCATTTTGGTGATTGATCAGATTATCAAGATATTGGTCAAGACCAACATGGCCTTGGATGATTCTATTCATATAGCCGATTGGTTCTACATCAGGTTCATCGAGAACAATGGAATGGCATACGGTATGACCTTTTTCAACAAGCTGACGTTGAGCCTTTTCAGAATAGTAGCCATCTCGGTGATTGCCTACTATATGTACAAATTGGTGAAACGTCCGCAACCAAGAGGTTACATCATCTGTCTGTCCATGATTCTTGCTGGTGCGATGGGGAATATCATCGACTCTATGTTTTATGACTTGATATTTTCTCCATCCACTCCTTATGATATCGCAGAGTTTGTGCCATTCGGTTCTGGCTATGCATCATTCCTACATGGTAAGGTGGTAGATATGTTTTATTTCCCCATCATTGAAACAACATGGCCACAATGGGTGCCACACTTTGGCGGGAAAGAATTTATCTTCTTCTCACCTATATTCAATTTCGCAGATGCATGCATCAGCGTCGGCGTAGTTCTTTTGCTGCTTTTCTACCGGAAAGAATTGGAACTCATTGGAACTACCATGAAGGGAGAGGACCAAAATGAGGAATCGCATGAGTGATCAATCGTCTAAATACTATTTGCTCTTTGCTTTCTTCTTGCTGGCAATGGTTTCGTGCACTCCCTCTGTGCCTAATCGTTACATCCAGCCAGACAAAATGGAAGACATCTTGTACGATTACCACATTGCCGATGCCATGTATCAATCGAATAGCGGCGAAGCTGCTACCATGATTGCCTACAAAACCGCTGTACTGAAAAAGAATGGTGTGTCAGAAGCTGAGTTTGACAGTTCGATGGTTTACTATACAAGGCACACAAGATTGTTACAGAAAATATATGAATCTCTCTCAACAAGGCTGAGCAAGGAAGCACTGGCACTGGGAGCATCTGCAAGTGAGATTAATCAATATAGCTTGAATTCGGCAAATGGAGATACAACCAATGTGTGGACGGGGGAGCGATCGATTGTATTTTCGCCTTACAGACCTTTTAATCTGAGCTCCTTCACGTTAAAGACGGACACGACCTATAAGGCTGGCGACAATTTGTGGCTTAACTTTGATACACAGTTTATTTATCAAGATGGTTCACGAGAAGCTATAGCGATGTTGTCTGTCAAGTTCAATAATGACAGCGTCAGTTCACAACACGTATATGTATCGACACCAAATCATTATACGCTTCAAATATCAGATGATAAGCACGTCGGCATTAAAGAAATCAAGGGATATTTTATACTTAACAAAGGCAATTCGGCAGATGCATATAGCACAACGTTTAAGCTGATGATCATCTCAAACATCAGTTTGATTAGAATACATGCGCCCAAGCCGAAGCGCACAGGAGAAGCACCGGCTGACTCTACTTCTTCTGACGCGAGACACAAAGGCGGAAATGATTCGCTGAAATCAGCGGTTCCAACATCGGCATCATCACAAAGAATGCAAAATGTCAATGAAAAAGTACCAGCATCAGCTGCAATAAGATAGGCTTTTTTATAAACACTATTATACCTTATATGATTATGATGAGATTTGTTTTTACCAAGAGTGAGCATAACGTTGATTCGCTATGTACCAAAGTAATTTTCATGGCGGTTTGTGCACTTGTCCTTAACCTGCAGAACGTCTTGGCCTGCACGAACTTTATTGTGGGAAAGAAGGCCTCGGCAGATGGCTCAGTTATCTGTTCATACAACGCAGATGATTATGGGCTGTTTATTGGCTTGTGCCATTTCCCTGCAGGTAAACATCAACCTGGCACGATGCGTGATATTTACGACTGGGATAATAACGAGTATCATGGCCAAATTCCAGAAGCAGCTGAAACCTATAACGTCATTGGCAACATCAATGAATACCAAGTGACAATCGGCGAAACAACTTATGGTGGAAGGGAAGAAATGGTTGACTCAACTGGTATAATCGACTATGGTTCACTGATATACATCGCTTTGCAACGGTCAAAAACAGCGCGGGAAGCAATCAAGGTGATGACCACATTGACCAATCAATATGGATATAACAGTGAAGGTGAGACTTTTACCATTTGTGATCCCAACGAAGCTTGGATCATGGAAATGATGGGGAAGGGACCTGGTAGTAAAGGCACCGTATGGGTGGCCATGCGTATTCCTGATGACGCTATATGTGGACATGCAAACCAAAGTCGCATCTCGAAGTTCAACATGAAGGACAAGAAGAACGTCATGTATGCGAAAGACGTTGTTAAATTTGCAAGGGAAAAAGGTTGGTATTCAGGTAAAGACGCAGACTTTTCGTGGAAGGATGTTTATGCGAAACCTGATTTTTCTGGTAGAAGATTCTGTGATGCTCGCGTATGGAGTTTCTTCAATCATTTCCAAGATATGACTCGCTATTTGCCATGGGCAATGGGCAAAGATCCAAATGCAGAAGACATGCCTCTGTGGATATATCCGAAGAAGAATGTGAGCGTACAAGATATCCAGACATGCATGCGTGACCACTACGAAGGTACGCCGCTTGCTTTGGACAGTGTTGACATTGGCGGTGGAATTTGGCAGATGCCATACCGGCCCACACCGTTGATGTATAAAGTTGGTGACAAGCAGTATTTTAATGAACGGCCTACGTCTACTCAACAATCTGCATTTTCCTATGTCAGCCAGATGAGAGACTGGTTGCCACGTGAAATCGGTGGACTTCTTTGGTTTGGCAATGATGATGGGAATATGGTTGCATATACTCCTATCTATTGCGGAAATACAACACAACCAGAGTGTTACAACACACCAGGCGCAGATGCCGTAACATTTTCAGATAAAAATGCGTTTTGGGTTTGTAACTGGGTTAGCAACATGGTTTATCCGCGATATTATCAGATGTTTGGAGACCTTCAAACAGTCCGTGATTCTTTGGAATCATCGTATTTTAACAATCAACAAGAAATTGAAGCCGAAGCTCAAAGACGATATAGCTCCAACAAACTTGATGCAATTAATTATCTTAATGATTATTCCAACCAAAAGGCGCAAGAGATGCTTGGGCGATGGAAGCAACTTGCAATACATTTGATTGTGAAATACAACGACATGACAATAAAGCCAGAAAGAAACGGTCGATTCTTAAAAACAAAGACAGGTCTCGGAGCTAAAGTCAAACGTCCCGGTTTTCCAAAATCATTTGCAAAGGAACTTGTCACTCGCACTGGAACAAAATATTTGACGAAGGAAGAAAACTAACACTTTCAATATAAGGTTATTTTACATGCAACTTTATATATAACCGTTATTATGGTAAATATAAAAAATCACTAGATAAATCACAGACGACTGAGAAGAAAGTTAAGGAGAATCAGGCCTGTTCTTGTGTTAATCTCTCTTAAAATTAGTGTTTAGTTCGCCCATTTCATCAGATTACAATGAAAAATGAGTACCTTTGCATCTGATTTAGTCCGTTAAGGCCAGAATAAGTACTGATAAGTATCAGTCGCCTTGCGGAAGAAAACCGTTTATTAATAAATAATAATGTACGCAATCGTAGAAATTAACGGTCAGCAGTTTAAAGTTGAACAAGGAAAAAAACTTTTTGTTCACCACATCAAAGATGTTGAGAGTGGAAAAACTGTTGAGTTTGACAAGGTACTCCTGGTAGACAATGAAGGAGCTATCACTGTCGGCACACCTACTGTAGAAGGTGCAAAAGTAGTAGTAGAAGTTGTGAACCCTCTTGTGAAAGGTGACAAAGTCATCGTTTTCAAGATGAAGCGTCGCAAAGACTATCGTAAGAAGAATGGTCATCGCGAGCAGTTCACTGAAGTAGAAGTTAAACAAGTAATCGCTTAAATTTTAGGAGGAATTCAACAATGGCACATAAGAAAGGTGTAGGTAGTTCTAAGAACGGCCGTGATTCGGAATCGAAAAGATTAGGCGTAAAGATTTGGGGTGGTCAAAGTGTCATCGCAGGCAACATCATCGTTCGTCAACGTGGCTCAAAGCATAACCCAGGACAGAATGTTGGAATGGGCAAAGACGATACACTATATGCTTTAAGTGATGGTATCGTTTACTTCCAAAAAGGTCGTAAAGACAAGAGTACCGTTTCTGTTCTTTCAGAAGAAGCTTACGCAGAAAAAATGAATAAAGCAGAAGCTTAACAATTTTCAAACTTATTCCAAACAAACAACAGGTTTCCCAATTCTCATCCGAGGATTGGGATTCTTGCTTTAGAATCTTTCCCAACATTACAAGAAACTATTTGACTTTCAGTGAGAAATTGGATACTTACTGTGTAGCCCCGAACACTAATCATAACGAATTATTAGGGGTCAGTCTGTAGATTCAGTGAATATAAAAACAAAAAGCTCTTTCAGTGACCGCAGTTTCTTGTCATATATGTAATGACATAACGCAGCTATATTGTCTATCATCATAACCTTCTGTGAAAAGAAATTTTTGAGACCAAGGCCATGTGAGCTTTGGTCTCAAAAATTCATTTCTTATTGTTTTGCAACCTTCAGTTTGGCAGGCTTCATTCCTGCTGAACAGTCGATGGTGAAGACGTAGGTTTCTCCATCTTTGATTGTTGCATCGTCGGCGATAGCGATATTGCCATCTTTCTCCTGAACTTTGAAATAGGGATTCTCGGTAACGAGATAATGGTCGGAACCAGCTTTACCGAATTCCACACCCCAGTTGGGCTGACCGAAGAACTTGAAGTTGATATCTTTGGCATTCAGTTGCTGTCCGATGGTCAACGTCACTTGGTATACTTTATCAGCTATGGGAGCCATGGCCACATCAACATCTACCCCAGTCCACCAGCCATGGTTGATGGCTTTCCATGTAGGCTTATTCACACCTTCGCTTCCGATAATCCATATACAACCTGTGCCGTCGGGTTGCAGTGAGGCTGGGTTGCCATTCTCTGCCAGCGGATGTATGCGGAAGTACTTTTTCTCGAAGTCTGCCGTAAGCGAATAGCTTCCCGTGAGGGCTTTGAATGTGAATGTGCCGTCGTTGTTCCGACTTAGGAAATCTGGATCGTAATACCATTCGTCTGATTTCATTTCCAGTGATCCCTCAAACTCATATAGTTTTCCTCGCGACATATTCAGCACTTGTGTTTCGCCGCTTGCGGCAAACTGAACTAATGTGACTTGGGCTTCGTAGGTTGGTCCGTACTCGAAATACCGCATATCGAAGCTGATCTCTACATCTCCCGCATTCTCAGATGTGAAAGTGATGTCGCCATTGTTTTCTAGAGACACTTCCTTGCCATTCCATCCAAACAACAATGGCTCGTGTGTATTCCCAACGGCAGGAGCCTTGAAATGGCCCTTGGTAACCGTAGAGGGAGTATTGATGATAGTGGTGAACAAGTAGGGATTCTCGGCTGACGGTGTCATGGCATAAGTTTTCCCATCTGCACAAACGAAATCGATGGATTTGAATTTCGGACGTTGGATGTCCACCTCAAGACTTTTTTCTGTTATTGCCAGAGATACATCCTGTAGTGTAAAGCGAAGCTCGACCGTACCATTGGGAATGGAACGGTAAAAAGGCGCTTTAATACGTCCGCTGTATGTTCCCTCTGTCTTGGTTCTGACTGTTTGTGTGGCTACGACTTCCCCTCTGTAGCACAGTTCTACTTTAAGGGTGGAGAGGGGAACTCCCGTGCTGTTAGAGCAGTTCACATGATAATCTATACTGTCGCCCATCGTGGCGGAAAGCCGTTCGGTAGAAACCGTGATGACAGGATTCCCTGTCGTGGTTTCTTCATCATTACAGGCCACAAGTAGCGGCACTGCAATGATGAGAGCAAGGATATGTTTGATATATCTTTTCATTTTCAATCTTTTTTAGATGTTACAGAAGGATTCCATATACATGATACAACACCTTCGGCAGGAACTGTTACCTGGAAGTTGTATGCACCGTTGCTGACGGTTATCATCTGGTCGTGGGCACCGCTGTTGGCCAATACAATGCCGTAGGTGGAGTCGGGATTACGGAATGTGGCATAGTCTACATCCTTGATGTGTGCGCTACGGCTTGAATCTTCTATCCGAACGGCTCCGGGGCGCACCACGCTGGATATATGGCTGATGATGTAGTAGTGAGAATTGCGATGCAGCGTTTTGTAGTCCGATGCAATGTCTACGGCGCCGTAGCAAGTTTGGCAGCCTCCGCCGAGGTTGGGTCCCATTTTCTCATCGAGCATCAGATTCCATACCAACACAGCCTTGCAGTGTCTGTTCACTGTTCCCAAGATGACGTTTTTCATATCGGGCAACAGTCTGGCTGAAAGATTACGCCCGTTGTTCCACGTACCGATGGAACTCTCAGAGAAGATGAGTTCCTTATCGGGAGCCTTGGCATAAATATCATCCAACTCGGTATTGCTTCCACCATAGTCGTGATAGGCTGCACCAACTACATATTCAGACCCTTCGAACTCGTTGCCAAGCGCGTTGTATATCTTGACGGGATAGTCTTCCTGATCGGTCTTGTTGTCGTAGTTGTAGTTGTGGTCGAAAAGGTAGATCTTGGTCTTCAGCGAATTCTTTTTGAAAGCTTTGGCCAATTCCTTCACAAACTCTGCCTGTTCCTGCCAGGGCATATAGGTCGAGGCGCAGTTGGCTCTGTTGAGCGGCTCATTCTGTGGGCTCACTGCATAGATGTTGATGCCTTCAGCTTTCATGGTCTGTACAAACTTCACGAAGTAGTTGGCATAGTCGGTGTAATGATCAGGATTTACATGTCCATCGGTCCATGAGTCGAATGGAGCCTTTGTCTTCAGATCTTTCACTTTCATCCATTTCGGACAGGTCCATGGTGCTGCTACAATCTTGAGTTTGGGATTGATGGCAAGAATCTCCTTGAGAATGGGTATCACATAGTCAGTCTCGTCTTTATAGAGACGGAAATGTTCCAGTCCTTTCTCGTCACATAAGGTGTATTCGGTGCTTGAAAAGTCGTTGCATCCGATAGATATTCTCGCATAGCTCACTCCGTATCCTTCGGTTTCCGAATAGGTGCGTTTCAGAAAATCGGCTCTGTCTGCAGCATTCATGTGAAGGAGATTGTAACATGTGCTGTAAGTGATGGCAAAGCCAAATCCGTCGATTTCTTGTCCTATTTTCGTGTCATCGATGAGAATGGTTGACGGAGCTAAAGGCTCTCCGGCTTTGAGCGAAATTTCCTTCTGATCCAGCTGCATGAAACCGTCGGATGTTGTAGTGAATGTTTTCACCTTGTTGGTTTGAGGAACTGGAGATGGTGTGGGATTCTCCGGCTTAACTTCAGGCTGAATATTGAGACCACTGTCCACTGAGCATGCAATAGACAAGAAAAGGCTGGCACTGAGAAGCGGTGAAGTGATATACATATTTTTCTTTTTCATAAGTTTATTGATAATTGATGGGGTTGGAATTAATAGCCGGGGTTCTGACGTAGGTTGTCATTCTCGTCAATAGCCGACTGAGGTATTGGGAGCAAATAAGAGTTCTCATCAAACGTTCTTGCCTGTGGTAGACGTCCTTCATCTCTACTGTTGAGACTATTCATGACACTTTCCACTTTGTCGTTGCGACACAGGTCGTACCACCGCTCTCCTTCCATGGCAAGCTCCAACCGGCGTTCCAGTAAAACGGCTTCCTGCATTTTTTCTTTAGAAGACGTGTATTTGGTATCCAAAACGGGGAGCTTGGCCCTTTGCCTGATGATGTTCACGAGTTTGGCTGCTTCAGCCAAATTGCCCTTGTTTGCATAAGCTTCTGCCTCAAGAAGGATGATGTCAGCCAAACGAACCACATATACGTTGTTGTAACCTGAACGCAGTTTATACATGAAGGCATAGTGTGAAGACGGATAGTAGTTACTCCACGTGCAATCATAATAAACGATGGTCTGATTCTTTCTCAGCGTGTCGTTCTCGGCCTCAAAAGCTCTGATAAGGTCGCGCGATGGGGTTACCCATTTGGCCCAAGTGAAGCTGTTGTCATAATCTTCCAGACATCGGCCGTACATCCATGATTCCCAGTTGCCGGCTCCAGGGAACCACTGAATCTCAAGTATTCCCTCAGTCGTGTTGCGCTTCATGCAGTCCTTGGCTTTAGCATTCCATCCCCATAGGGTTGCAAAATCTTTTTCTAAAGCTACGCCAGGCGTGTTCCTCACCTTTTCAGCGTAAGCAATCACCTTGTCATAATCGCGCACGGCCTTCTCGGCGTATACCTTGCATAGGAATGCCTGTGCTACGGTCTTCGACATCTGTGTGCGGTCGGTTGACGAAATGTCGGGGGCGTTTAGCTCTGCATATTCCAAGTCTTTTATAATCTGCTGATAACATTCCTCTGTTGTAGAACGTGGTGGAAAGTAAGTGGGATAAACCTCTTTGATATTGTTGGAAGTAATGGTTTTCGCCACTTTCGTGATGACTGGCAGTGAGCCCCACATCCTGACCATGCGGAACATCATCAAGGCACGGAATATTTGTCCTTCCGCACGCCATTGACGATATTCTGCATCGCTAACTTCTCCTTTCTTGTGAAGCTGTTCTACACCATTGATGAGCACGTTGGCTTTGGCAATGTCTTCCAAATACCGACTCCAGTCGCGGCTCATCGTTCCCGTGGCAGCATCCAGGGCATTGGTTTCCGTGGGAATGGTTTCCTGCCCGGTTGTTCCTCCGTAGGCATTGTCGGCATGGGCTTCTCCCAGCAGCAGATAGTCCAGATGCATGTGTTCCTGCCGGTTTTTAAAGAGTTTGTATAAAGCCGTTCGCTGGCTCAGGGCAGCTTCCCTGTTCTTCAGCACGGCTGTAGTTGTGTCGGTTTGTGAGCCTTCGGTTAGTTCCGAGGCCTGAGATATAGGCTCTGTGTCCAACGAACAGGCTGTTATGGTTGATAGCGCACATCCCATTAGTATTGTTTTGATATATTGTTTTGTTGTCATGATGATAGTTGTGTTAATAATTAGAATTCTACTTTAAGTCCCATGACAAACGAGCGGTTCAGGGGATAAGTTCCCCAGTCGATTCCTTGCACACCACCGCTGTTTCCATACTGGTTTACCTCCGGGTCGCGACCGCTATAATTGGTCCATGTCAGGAGATTGGAAAATGATATGTATGGCATGAGGCGGGTGAGGTGAAGTTTGTCGATAGCGTTCTTAGGAACATCGTAGGATAAGGATATATCCTTAACTCGCAGATAACTGCCGTCTTCAAGATAATAGGTGGAGTTTTGCTGATTAAAGCCTACTCTTGGAACAGACTTGATTTGACCTGGTACTCTCCAACGGTTCAGAACTCCTTTACTTTGGTTTCTTCCGTTAAACATACCTTCACTTTCCATACGCGACACATTATAAATGTCGTTGCCCACGCTACCCTGCACGAGGATGCTCAGATTGAAACCCTTCCATGAAAAAGTGTTGGTCAGACCATAAGTAAAGTCTGGATTAGGGTCGCCAATATAGGTACGGTCACTGGCCGAAACAACACCGTCTTCATTTACGTCACGATAAATCATGTCGCCCGTTTCACGATCCACGCCATCGGCCACGTAACCCCAAAAGGCTCCCAACGGATGGCCCACAGCGTTTCGTACCACGCTTTGTCCCACATTGTCGTTGGTGACGGCACCCCAGTACACCGGCACAAGTTCCAGACGGGTCAGCTTGTTACGGTTGAACGAAATATTGAAATTGGTATTCCATTTAAAGTTACCCGTCAGGTTTTTGGAGTCTATGGAGAATTCAATTCCCTTGTTTTCAATTTCTCCTCCGTTATAGGTCAGGTTTCTGGCAGCAGCACTTCCAGCTGGCAACGTAATGTGCATCAGCATATCACTGGTCTTCTTGTAGTACCAGTCAAAATAGAAAGTCAATCGGTTGCGCAACATGGTCAAGTCAAACCCAATATCCATTTGAGAGGTAGTCTCCCAGGTAAGTTCGGGATTGCTCAGTGAACCTTGTGTTCGGGTTGGAACAGCGTGTTCGTTGCCAGTCTCCCACCATTGTATGCGTCCGAAGTTGTAAAGAGCCAGATAGCCGTAGTCTCCCAGTCCGCTTTGGTTACCGGTTTGTCCCCAACCGCCTCGAATCTTCATGTCGTCGATCCATTCTATGTCTTTCATGAAGTTTTCGTTGGAGACACGCCATGCGCCAGAGAAAGAGGGGAAAATACCCCATCGGTGTCCAGGAGCAAGCCTTGAGCTGCCATCGGCACGTAGGTTGGCGGTCAGCATATAAGTGCTGTTCCCATTGTATTGCAAACGACCGAAGAATGAAAGAATCTTCCAGTCGGAAGCAGATGAGCCAGTGCCATTCCAACTGATTTTATTGGCGGCGTTGAGTGTGCGAAAGAGGTCGTCTGCATAGTCTGACCCATTAACATAATTCTGGCTCCAATCGCTCTGCGTCCAAGAAGATCCGGCCATGGCGTCCAGTCCGTGTTTGTCGAAATTCTTTTTCCAATTTAGCACGTTATCTATGGTCCATACCGTTCCTGTCGAACGACCGTCATAGCCCGTACCGTTCTGGTTGCGACCCTCGCGTGTAAGTTTTGGGTCAAGAAAATTGGTAACTATTGACGATGACCGGTCAAACGAAATCGTGCTCGTCAATGTAAGTTCTGGAATGAAGGTTACGATAAACTTTCCAGTCGCCAACAGTTTGTTGTATTGGCTCTTGTTGTCTTTGGTACGGGCTATATTCTCCAGTGGTCCGTCCACATTTACACCATAAAAGTCGGTGTAATACTGTCCCGGGCGAGCTGGATCCCATATCGGAGCATACGTTGGCGTGCTTAGAATGGCGGGAACCACACCACCTCGGTCGCTACTCGTTCCCGAGATAATGCCTGTTCCTTTAAAAGTATAGTCAGAATAAGCCACACTGCCGTTGAACGTGAGCCATTTACTGATTTCGTTCTCCAGCGATCCCCGCATATTGTAGCGTTTGTAGCTGGAGCTCACAATCACACCGTTCTCTCCCGTGTAACCTCCTGAAAGGTAATAGCGCAGCTTATCGTTTCCGTTGGTAATAGCCAGTTGGTAGTTCTGCACGTTGCCTGTTCGGTACACTTCCTTCTTCCAGTCGGTTCGGTCTCTAAGTTCTGCGGGGAGTTTCAGACTCAAAACGCCCTTCTCGTTCATATCATTGATGAGATCCTTGTATTCTTCTGCGTTGAGTGGATCTTGGTTGTCACGAACAGTGTTGAAGGCATAATGTGCACTAAGGCTTACCTTAGCCACACCAGATTTTCCTTGTTTGGTTCCGATGATAACTACACCGTTGGCAGCTCTCGATCCGTAGATGGCTGCCGACGAAGCATCCTTGAGGATTTGGATGTTGTCAATGTCGTTGGCCGATAGATAGTCAATGTTGTCTACAGGCACACCATCTACCACATACAGCGGGTTATTGCTACCGTTGAGCGAAGTGGTACCACGCACGCGTATCGTCGGCGCAGAACCAGGTTGTCCGTTGGCTTGACTGATTTGCAGTCCGGCTGCCTTTCCTTGCATACCCTGCACTGCGCTCACAATTGGACGTGTTTCCAGGTCTTCTGTATTCACACTCGATACGGCTGTGGTCACATCCTTTCGTTTCACCGAACCATATCCTATAGCCACGACCTCCGAGAGGATGTTGGCTTCTTCCTCCATAACAACATGCATATTGGGTTGTACACGTTGTTCCAGAGTTTTGTAGCCTACATAAGAAATACTCACGCGCGCAGAGCGGTTAGCCTCAAGGCTAAATTTACCGTCTATATTGGTTACGGTTCCGTTGCCGGTTCCTATAACCTTCACGGTAGCTCCTATAACGGGTTCTTGATGGGTATCCAGGACCACACCGCTCACTTTTATCATTTGTGCGACGGCTGTCATGGTAAAACACAGCAACACCACAGAGAGCATGATGGCTTTTGGCCACAATTTCTGATTGTTTCTCATTCTAAATGTTTTTAGTTATTGACAGATGTTTAAGTTTCGTTTTGCAAATTTAATTAATAGAATCAAGCTTTGTCTACATACAAAGGTATCAATGTGGATAATTCTGTATGGTGAAAAATGATATATTATTGATATACAATGTGTTGTGTTTTATATTCAGATGTTTTAATATAGAAATGATTTTGTTCTTTACAGTTTAAAAGCATCATAAAACAGCGTAAAATGTTTGTTGCAATTGAAAAATATGGTATATTTGTATGCCTATTAATTATATTTAATCGTCATGAGAATAAGACTTTTACTCTTATTTTTTATCTTCGCTTTGTCCCAGGAATCTTCTATGGCGCAATCCAATCGTTCCGAGACACGGCTTTCTCTTAACGAGCTCTATTCACTTTTAGACCGCTCCATCAAAAATTCACAACAACATATCAAGGCCAAAGAACATCGCCTTTCTGTTTTACGCCGACAGTATGAGGGCATGAGCAATCTTCAAGCACGCTATGAGTTGGCGGACGGATTGTATCGTGAATATTACTCCTACAGCAATGACTCTGCGCTGGTATGGCTTGGTCGCGGACTGGAATTAGCCAAAGCATTGAAGCGCAAAGACCTTCTTAACAATCGTCGGCTGCTGTTGGCTAATCAGTATGGACTCTCTGGATTTTACAACGAGGCCATATTCCATTTTCAGCAGATTCCTCTTGACCGGCTTAGCAGGGAGGATCGCATCAACTATTATTTCGTAGGCAGTCATTTCTATGGGGATTTAGCTTTCTTTTCAAAAGATTCACAGGTTGAGCAGCAATATTATCATCTTGTCGACCGATACAGTGATTCTCTCAATGCCATCGCCCCCCACAATTCTATTCCATATTTATGGAGAAAGACCGAAAGACTCAACAACAGCGAGCGATATCAAGAGGCACTGAAAACATCTACCCTATGGGAAAAACAGGTTAGCTACGGTACCCACGACTATGCTATCATGGCTTTCTTCCGCGCGGAGATCTACCGGAAGATGAAAAACCGTGATGAGCAGAAACGTTGGCTGGCTATATCGGCCCTGTGCGACATTAACAGTGCTGTCATGGACCAGAGTTCTCTGTGGAATCTCGCCAATCTGCTCAGTGAGGATGGCGATAACGACAGAGCCTATCAGTATATGGATTTCTCGTGGACTTGCGTTTCCCATTTCAGCACGCACATGCGTGGCTGGCTTGTTTCGCCCATCCTGACACTCATCAACAACAACTACCGCGACAGTCTGCAAAGTGCCAACCACCATCTCATGTTACTCATCGTTGTTGTCAGCCTTCTTTCCATTATTCTGCTCGGCATCATCTTCTATGTTCAACACAAACGGACACAGCTTGCCAAGGCTAGAAACGAATTGAAAAGCATCAACAATCGATTGGAAATACTCAACGAGCAACTTTCCAATGCTAATACGCTCCTTTCATCTACCAATCATCAGCTTTCCGATGCCAACAAGATGAAAGACGAGTACATAGGAAAATTTCTTTCCACGTGTTCCGAATATATCGACAAACTCGATAACTACCGCATCAAAGTCAATAGAAAGCTCAAGGCCAGACAATATAACGACTTGCTGAAAATGACGGAGACCGACGAGCTCAAATCCAATGAGCTGAACGAATTATTCTATAATTTCGATACCGTCTTTCTTCATCTTTTTCCCAATTTTGTCAATGATTTCAATGCGTTGCTCCAACCCGAACATCGTATCCACATTGCACACGGCGGACAGCTGACTACCGACCTGCGCATCTTTGCGCTCATACGACTCGGCATAGAGGAGAGTTCCCGCATTGCTGAATTCCTCAATTATTCACCTAATTCTATCTATAATTATCGTGCCCGTATCAAGAAAAAAGCCCTTTGCGACCGCAGTGAATTTGAGAAGCGCGTTAAGAATATATCGATGTAGGACGCACATCATATTTAAATATCAATTTATCAGCATAGTAGAATTTAAATCGTTCTTTTTTTTCTATGAAATGTTATCGTTTTTACACTGTTTTGTAACAATTCTCCTTTATTTTTGTAAGCAAAATAAGATAACACAGAAAAAAATGAAAGTCATATTCATTGTACAAGGTGAAGGCAGAGGACATCTGACACAAGCCTTGACTCTTGAGAAAGCACTGCGTGATTGTGGTCACAAAGTAACCGAGATACTTGTCGGTAGAAGTCGGTCAAGAGAAGTACCCTCCTTCTTTCTTCATCGAACACAAGCCCCTGTCTTTGGCTTCCTCAGCCCAAACTTTCTACCGTCAAAAGCAAACCAGAAGGTAGGACTTACTCGATCTATCATCTACAACATTTTTAAATCGCCAAAATATCTGTCGAGCATTCGATATCTTCATGAGCACATCCAATCGAGTGATGCCGACCTGATCGTCAATTTTTATGAAGTTCTCACAGGATTAACCTGTTTTCTTTTTCGGCCCGGCATACCAGAAGTGTGCATCGGTCATCAGTACATGTTTTTGCATCCATCCTATCCTTTCCCAAAAAAACATAAAGTCAGCCAAAAACTCATGTTGGCATTTACGCGAGCAACATGCCTGGGTGCCACACGTAAGTTAGGTCTGTCGTTCAGGAAAACTGGTGACTACGATGAAGAAAACTTATCTGTGGTACCACCCTTATTACGTGATGAGGCACTGAAGATCCAAAGAAGTAAGGGTGATTACATGACAGGCTATATCATCAATGCTGGGTTCAGCGACTCGGTGATGCAGTGGCATGCCAATCATCGGGACATCTCGTTGCACTTTTTCTGGGACAAAAAGGATGCGGATGAAACCACTCAAATTGATGACACACTGACTTTTCATCGCATTGACGATCAGAAATTTCTATATTATCTGGCCAATTGTAAGGCTTATGCAACAACTGGTGGCTTTGAATCGGTATGCGAGGCCATGTATATGGGTAAGCCTGCGATGATGGTACCTGTCCATGTCGAACAAGAGTGCAATGCTCATGAGGCCATGTTGGAAGGGGCTGGAATCAAATCTGATAGCTTCAACATGGACCAGCTGATTGCTTTTAGTCATCAATATACGGAAAATACGGAATTTCGTACTTGGGAAAATGGCGCCAAAATGATGATAGTTGCTCGGTTGGAGGCAGCCGTAGAACAATACAACAACACTGCAACCAACACAGGCTACGGTGTAGCGAAGCTCGGAAGAAAATTGTTAGTGAAGAGCTTTTTGCACAATTTTTACTTCAAAAATTACTGATAAATCCACCACTCTATATAATAGGTGTTCATCAAAATGAATGGAGCAATCATGGCATGCATCAACATGACTCCCCTATTTATTTAATTTTCTCCAGAAAATTGTTTGATGCGTTGCTCTTCTGCCAACTTACAAATCAATAAGACACCATCTTTTTCGGCTACAATGCAATCATCAAGTCCTTGGATGACAACTTGTTTGGCCTGTGTAGCATGTACGATGCAATTATGAGTGTCATACAAAGAAATATTCTCTCCGATGATACCATTGCCGTACAGATCGCGCTTGGTTTGCTGAAGCAGCGAACTCCAGGTACCCAAGTCACTCCATCCAAACTCTGCTGGACACACAAAGATTTCTTCAGATTTCTCTAAAATCGCATAGTCTACAGAGATGTTTTCACACGCACCATATCGTTCATCGATGATGTTTTGTTCTTCTTTGGTGCCATAGATATCCATCATGCTCTCAAAAATCTTGGCCATTGCTGGCACATATACCCTGAAGGCATTGACGATTGTTTTGACGTTCCAAATAAAAATGCCGGCATTCCAAAAGAAATTGCTCTGCTCGATATATTCTTGTGCTGTCTGTAAATCTGGTTTTTCCCTAAATCTGTCTACCCTGAAAAGTTCTTTGTTACGCAACGAACTGGAAGTTAAATCAGCTTGGATATATCCGTATCCCGTTTCAGGTCTGTTGGGTTTCATTCCCAACGTGATGATGGCATCTGTTTCGTTGGCAAAAGTTAGACAAGATTTGATGACTCTTTGGAATTCAACTCCATTAGTGACAACATGGTCGCTGGGCGTCACAACGATGTTAGCTTGTGGGTCACACGACTTGATACGCCAGCTAACGTATGCTATGCAGGGTGCTGTGTTACGGCGCATGGGCTCCTGAAGGATGTTTTCAACGGGGACATCAGGAAGTTGTTGACGCACCAGATGAAAATATTTCTTATTGGTCAAAATCCAAACGTGATCGGGAGAACATAGTCCACTGAATCTATCCAAAGTGAGTTGCAAAAGCGATTTGCCAACTCCTAACACATCAATAAACTGCTTAGGTTTATCGCTTGTGCTCATGGGCCAAAAGCGGCTCCCTACTCCACCTGCCATAATAACCAAATGGTTGTGCGTCTTTTCCATATATAACCAAATATTGTTTTCTCATGCAAATATAGTGATAATAAATCACAAACGACAAAAAATGATGTAAAAACGTTGACATTCAATCGCTATTCTCAAATCAATATGCTATCTTTGCAAGTGTATACATTATATCTGTATACCTTAAATTATACTTACATCGAAAATACTAATATTATAACCATAACATGATGAATGACTTAAAAACTATGAACCGTGCGGCAGACAACATCAGAATTCTTGCTGTCTCCATGGTAGAAAAGGCAAACTCTGGCCACCCAGGAGGTGCTATGGGCGGTGCTGATTTTATTAACGTGCTATTTTCAGAATACTTAGTGTACGATCCAGACGATGCAACTTGGGCTGGAAGAGACCGTTGTTATCTTGACCCGGGTCACATGTCGCCCATGCTTTACGCCACACTTGCCTTGCAAGGTAAATATACGATTGATGAATTGAAGAATTTCAGACAGTGGGATTCACCAACAACGGGCCACCCTGAACGGGACGTCACACGTGGAATAGAAAACACATCTGGGCCTTTAGGTCAAGGACACACCTTCGCTGCCGGTGCAGCTGTGGCGGAAAAGTTCCTGGAAGCCAAGCTTGGAAAAACCATGATGCAACATAAGATATATGCATATATATCGGATGGTGGCATCCAAGAAGAGATTTCCCAAGGAACAGGCAGGTTGGCAGGTGCGTTGGGACTGAACAATCTCATCATGTTCTACGACTCTAACGACATTCAGCTCTCGACTGATTGTGATGCGGTAACGCAAGAAGATACCGCAATGAAATATCAATCATGGGGATGGAACGTATTGACCATCAACGGTAATGATATTACTGAGATTCGTCAGGCATTGGACTCAGCCCTGACGGAACAACACCGCCCCACGCTCATCATTGGCAAGACCACCATGGGTAAGGGAGCTTTGAAAGCTGATGGCAGCAGCTACGAGCGAAATGTGAAAACACACGGTGCCCCACTTGGCGGTGATGCTTACACTAAAACAGTGCTTCATCTGGGCGGAAACCTCGATAATCCTTTCGAAATCTTCCAAGAAGTCCAAGCATTGTACGACAAACGCCAGAACGAACTGCGAGAGATGGTTGCCAAACGTCATGCAGAAGAAAAGGCATGGGCTGAGAAAAATCCAGAGTTGTCGGCACAAATGCAAGACTGGTTCTCTGGTAATGCTCCCCAAATTGATTGGAGCAAGGTTGAACAAAAGCCAGGACAGGCCACCCGCGCTGCTTCATCAGTATGCCTGAGTATACTGGCTGAACAGGTTCCTAACATGGTTTGTTCGTCTGCCGACCTATCCAATTCGGACAAAACAGATGGTTTCTTGAAGAAAACTCAGAGCATGGTAAAAGGTGATTTCAGCGGTGCTTTCTTCCAAGCTGGCGTCAGTGAGCTTACCATGACCTGCATGTGCATTGGCATGTACCTGCATGGCGGCGTGATTCCTGCTTGTGGAACCTTCTTTGTCTTCTCGGATTATCAGAAGCCGGCCGCTCGTTTGGCCGCGTTGATGGAAGTTCCCATCAAGTTCATTTGGTCGCACGACGCATTCCGTGTTGGTGAAGATGGTCCTACCCATGAGCCTGTAGAGCAGGAAGCACAAATCAGATTGATGGAAAAGTTAAAGAACCATCATGGAAAAGATTCCGTCAGAGTATTTCGTCCTGCCGATGTTGAAGAGACAACAGTTTGTTGGCAAATGGCCATGGAAAACATGGATACACCTACGGCACTTATTCTTTCACGACAAGCCATTGAGAGTTTGCCCGAAGGAAACAACTACCAAGAAGCACGTAAAGGCGCATACATCGTTGCTGGCAGCGACGAACAATATGACGTTATCTTGTTGGCCAGCGGTTCAGAAGTGTCAACTTTGGTAGCCGGTGCAAAATTATTGAGAAACGACAACATCAAAACTCGCATTGTCAGTGTGCCGTCTGAAGGGTTGTTCCGTCGTCAAAGCAAAGAATATCAAGAGTCCATTCTTCCGAAAGATGCGAAGATTTTCGGCCTCACAGCAGGATTACCGGTTACCTTACAAGGCCTGGTTGGAGCCAATGGAAAAGTCTTTGGACTTGAGAGTTTCGGCTATTCTGCACCTTATAAGGTGTTGGACGAGAAGTTAGGCTTCACAGCTGAAAATGTGTACAAACAGGTAAAAGAATATCTATCGGAATAATTTTGTCATGGAAATCAAGACAGTTGGCCTCGCATGTGATCATGCTGGCTATGAAATAAAAGAGTTTATCAAGCAATACCTTGAAGAGAAAGGTATTGCATACAAAGACTATGGTACCAACAGCACAGCTTCTTGTGATTACCCCGATCACGCCCATGCCTTAGCCAATGCCATTGAGCAGGGTGACGTCTATCCCGGTATCGGGGTGTGTGGATCGGGAGAAGGAATGAGCATGACACTCAACAAGCATCAAGGAATACGTGCCGGACTGGCTTGGTCACCCGAGATTGCTCACTTGACTCGCCTCCATAATGATGCCAATGTGTTGGTTCTGCCGGGAAGATTTGTTGACAAGGAGACGACAAGAAAGATTCTTGACGAGTTCTTCTCTACCGATTTCGAAGGTGGAAGACATGCTCGCAGAATAGCAAAAATACGTATTCAATAACGTGAACATCAGGAGAGCCTCATTGGTTCTCTTGATGTTTTATATTTCTATCTACATCCTGATGAGCGATAATGATTATCAATTCGAGATATGCGCGAACAGTGTTGAGAGTTGCTTGGCTGCTCAGGCTGGTGGTGCAAACCGTGTTGAACTGTGCGCCGGTATTCCAGAAGGTGGCACAACGCCTTCTTATGGTGACATCAAGATGGCAAGAGAACACCTTAATAAAACGCGTCTGCATGTGATCATCCGACCACGTGGAGGCGATTTCCTATACTCACCGCTTGACATCAAGTGTATGTTGGCAGACATTGACATCTGTAAACAACTGGGTGTAGATGGCGTCGTGTTTGGTTGCCTGACCAAAGATGGTGGCATTGACATAGAAAACAACCAGCTACTTTTATCGCATGCTAAAGGCATATCTACGACTTTCCACCGTGCCTTTGATCGATGTAAGAATCCTTTCGAAGCTCTTGAACAACTGATAGACCTTGGGTTCGACCGCATACTGACATCCGGACAGCAGCCTACTGCGGAAGAAGGTATCGAAATGTTAAAGCAATTGCAAGACAGGGCACAAGGAAGAATCAACATTCTTGCTGGTTGCGGCATCAACGAAACAAACATCGCACACATCGCCAAGTGCACCCTCGTCAAAGAATTCCATTTTTCTGCCAGAGAAAGTGTTTACAGCCAGATGGAATACCATAACCCATCCGTCTACATGGGAATGGCGGGTCAGGATGAAATGACCACGGAGGTAACAACAGAAAGGCGTGTGAGAAACACGATACAAGCACTTCTTCATTCAACAAGATAATCCATTCAACCTATGAAAAAAGCAAGCCTAATCCTATTGATGCTATTGTGTTTCCAACTTAGCCAAGCATCTTTAATTTTCAAAGACAACGAACAACGCCAAGAGGTCCTTCAAACTTTTAATGAAAGAATGAAACAAATAGGGCCCAAATTCTTTGACATCAAGGGGTTAAAGTTGACAAATGACGAACTGGATGCCTTGCATTTTCTGTATGCTTACATGCCTGTTGCCGACATCACTGACTACCCTACTCGTTTTTACTTAGAGAATATCCGAAGCACTTTCACCACACAACGAGCCATGCCCTGGGGAACAAAGGTGCCACAGCTGTTGTTTCGCCATTTTGTCATGCCGCTGCGTGTCAACAACGAAAACCTTGACGATGCCAGGAAGGTTTTTTATGGCATGCTGAAAGACCGCATTCAAGGCATGAGCATGCAAGATGCAATCCTGGAAGTGAACCATTGGTGCCACGAACATGTCACCTATACCCCATCCGATGCCCGCACGCTGTCTCCGTTAGCCTGTATGAAGAACGCACAAGGACGCTGCGGAGAAGAGAGTACTTTTACCGTTGCTGCGCTCAGAGCAGTGGGCATTCCGGCCCGACAAGTATACACCCCACGATGGGCCCACACTGACGATAACCATGCATGGGTAGAGGCTTGGGCAGACGGCAAGTGGTATTTCTTGGGGGCCTGTGAACCCGAACCGGTACTGAACCTTGGCTGGTTCAACGCGCCGGCATCGAGAGCCATGCTCATGCACACAAGGGTTTTCGGACATTATGACGGGCCTGAAGAGATTGTTCTACGCACTTCCAATTTTACGGAAATCAACCTGATTGACCATTATGCCGAGACCGCACGAGTAGACTTTACCGTTGTGGACCAAAACGGTAAACCCGTCAATCACGCACAGGTAGATTTCAAGATATACAACTATGCTGAATTTTATACAGCGGTAAGAAAATTTACGGATCAACAGGGCAAGACATTTCTCACAGCTGGCAAAGGTGACCTGCTGGTTTGGGCCTCAAAAGATGGATATTATGGGTTTTCCAAAGCATCGTTTGGCCAAGATCAACAGGTAATCATTCGTCTCAACCGATCGCAGAAGACCGATCTGACGAGAAAAATCCACCCATTAGACACTCTCGACATCGTGCCTCCGCAAGAGAAAGCACGAATACCACGAGTGACAGAGGAAATGAATGCAAAGAATAAACTTAGATTTGCGCAAGAAGACAGCATCAGAAAAGCATACGAATCAACTTTCTATCATGCTGCAGATGAGAGTGAGCTGTCACAATTGTTAGTGAAAGCACGAGGCAACTGGCGGGTCATCAAGAACTTTTATGACAAGTACCCAGAGAAAGAAGAAAGAGTACTGTCACTATTGAAGACATTGAGTGACAAAGATTTGCGTGACATCACTATGGATATTCTCGAAGATCATCTCTTGGCGAAGAGCAACCAATTGTGTCCAAGAGTTGAGAACGAAATGATTATCCTGCCCTTCAAACAGCAATTACAAAACGCCTTTGACCCTACAACAACAAAAAAGTTTCTGCAAAATCCGGCATTGCTTGTTGAATGGATTCAAAAGAACATACGCATCAACCCAGATAACGAGGCCCTAAGAATTGCACAAACGCCCATCGGCGTGTGGAAATCCAGGTTTACAGATGCTCGCTCAAGAGATATTTTCTTTGTCGACTTGGCCCGTAGTATTGGTATCGAAGCACGTAAGGACGTGGTTACTTCTAAAGTTCAATATCGCCAAAATGGCCAATGGATGGATGTTGATTTTGAGACAGAAAAACAGAAAACAGCTCCAAAAGGGAAGCTGGTTTTAAGCTATTCGCCATCCAAATATCTGGATGACCCTAAGTATTATAACCATTTCAGCATCAGTAAAATAGAAAATGGTATTCCAGTTTTGCTAAACTTTGATGAAGGTCAGGTTGATATGGGCGGCGGAACAAGCTGGAAGAATACATTCAAAGATGGAACGAGCCTAGATGCAGGAACCTATTTCCTGGTCACCGGCACTCGCATGGCCAGTGGAAATGTGAAAGAGAGCCATCAGATATTCAACATCGTAGAAGGACAAACGACAACGCTCGACTTGAAACTTCGCACCTCCAAAACTGAGATTAGCGTGATTGGCAACTTTGATAGCGAGTCGAAGTTTGTGAAAGACGCCCAAGAGGTAAGCATCTTGTCGCAAACAGGTAGAGGATATTTTGTGTTGGGTCTTATCGGTGTGGGACAAGAACCCACCAACCACACCCTGCGCGACATTGCTAAGCTGAAAGACGAATTTGACCGTTTGGGCAGACCTTTTGTACTTTTGTTTGAGTCAGAAGCGGAAGCCAAGAAGTTCAAGCCCAGTGACTTCGGAGTGCTACCCAACAAGACTATTTTTGGTATAGACAAGGATGGTGCTATTAAGAAGCAGATTGTGGCACAAATGAAGCTACAAGATGCTCGCCAGTTGCCTATCTTCATCATTGCCGACACATTTAACCGCGTGGTATTTTTATCTCAAGGATATACCATTGGCCTTGGGGAACAACTGTATAACACGCTAAGTAAATTGTAATTAGGGTTCGCTGAATTAATAAATCGCCATGACTGCAAAGCAACGGACTCTAAACTTTGCAATGGCATTTGCCCATAAATTGTGCTTAATTTCGAAAAAAGCAAGACAAAGTTCCCTGAGGAACTTCATCACGTTCTTGACAAAGTAGCACATTCCTGTCCAACATTCTGCTGTTTCTGGAAGCTTGGCTCTGATGTTATTGACTCGATAGACTCTCTTGCCTGTGCCGAAAGAGTATTCGACTTCGTTTCGTTCTCCGACGGCCTTGGCCATCTTCTTGAGATATTCGGGACTTCTGGGTTCCTTTGGCGGTCGACCTAATGGTTTGCAATAAGTCTTTATCTCATATTCTTTGAGAATCCTTCTGTTTGCATGGTTCATGTAGATCTTGTCTGCAAGAATAGTAGCGGGAAGGTATCCGAATCGTTCTTTGAAAAGTTGGATCTGTAGTGAGAGATCAGTACTTTCGTTGTAAGCATCCCAGCAGTGGTGGTCTATAAAGGTGTATCCTCGTCAGAAAGGGAAAACTTATGCTTGATGATACATGTGCCGATAATCATGCGGGCAGGCTTGTTACCTGCACCTTTAACTTCATTGTCAAGTCTGGAGTTGTATACCTTTTCCAGTTCTGTCCATGGAAGAAGATCGCCTAATTTTACCCAGCGATTATTCTTTCTAGCTCATCAAAAGATAAACGGAACATATCGACCGATAACTGTTTCAAATGTGAAGTATACTTCATCTCACTCATGATTTAACACTGTAAAGGTACGAATTTTGTGTTAAACAACCGAAGATAAAACGATATATTTTATTGTATATCAAAAGATTATAATTTATTCAGTAAACACTAATTATTAACTTCATGGTAGTGGAATATCATGTGTCCAAGTTCCTCTAAGGCATTTTCTATACGTTTTCTACCTTGTTCCGTATTCAAGTCAATGTCTGAGAATTTGGAACGCTCTCTGTGAAGGTTAAGGTAATAAATGCCACCGATTATCAGGGATGATATGGCGGATATATCAATACCAGTGTCCTTGAATTTCTCTTCATAGATATTGACAAGAGGTAAAGTGTGCATTTCTCTGAGCATGGCCGTACGGACTGTGGTCTCATTTCCTTCAGCAATCTCCCAGCGTAACAGTTCCAACATCACTGATTTATCTTGAAGTGCTTTCTGTACATCCTTGAAAATACTGATATAACCCAATTCTGAATCTGTAGGAAATTGAACACCAGTGAGGACATCCTTAAACCAATAGTCATACCTCTTAACGAATTCATCATAAAATTTGCTAAGATTGTCATATCTGTTATAGAACACAAGCGGCTCTATTCTGGCTTTCTTGATAAGCTCTGTCACCAGCATTGATGCAAAGCCTTTTTTCTTAATCAGACTTTCTGCTGCCTTGATAATGTCTGCCTGTATATCAACGTTTGTCCTTCTGTATCTTTTGGGTTTATTTTCTTCTTCTGCCATCTAAAAAGGAATTGATTTTCTGATTTCCAAAAGAGCAGTCACTAATTGCTCTAACTGTTCTATCTCGTGAGAAGCCAATACACTAACTCTAAGCCGTGCTTCTTTGGTTCTTACCGCAGGATATGTGATACCGCTTACAAAGATACATCTTTTTTGTAATTCACGTGCTATTTCATATACTTTTCTATTGTCTCTTACCATAATAGGAAATATGGCTGATACCGAGCAGCCTATATCAAAGCCTTCCTCTGTCAGTCGTTTGCGCAGATAAATGACATTAGCCCACAACTTCTTGCGAATCTCTGGTTGTGTCTGTATGAGTTCCAGTGCCTTCAGTGAAGATGCTGCAACCTGTGGAGTCATTGCTGCGGAAAAGACATTACTATCAGCATAATATCTCAGATACTGAATCAGTTTTTCTGACGCGGCAACGAAACCGCCGACACACCCGAAAGATTTACTGAAAGTACCTGTAATAATATCAACCTGCCCTAGACAATTATAATATTCGGCAGTTCCCCTGCCGCTTTCTCCCATAACTCCGATACCGTGGGCATCATCCATCATAAGGAGACAATTGTGCTTCTTGCAGACTATAATGTATTCCGGGAGTTTTGACAACTCTCCATTTTGGGAATAGACCCCATCAATGATGACCAATCGAGTCTGATATTTTCCCGTTTCCCGTTCAAGGATCATGTCAAGATAGTCAATGTCGTTGTGTCCTATATGCTTTACATTAGTTCCTATTAAACCACTTGTGGCACTGGTTTGGATATACGAATCAATGTAGGCTATGTCATTTTTTCCCAATATAGCACGGAGCAAACCTACATTGGCACCAAAACCTGATGAAAATAGAATGGCATCTCCTTGTCCTACAAACTTTGCAATGCCTTGTTCCAACTGCTGATGGATGTCTAAATAGCCTCCTATGGCTTGAGCGGCACTCGCCCCTGTACCGTATTTCAGGACGGCATTTATACCAGCCTCCTTGGTCTCAGTCCTTTGCGACATACCAAGGTAATCATTGGAAATATATGCGGAAACCTCACCGTCATAGCCCTCGATTTGCATCTTGGCTCCAACTCCTGTTCTTGCCATGCCCCAATAACTTTTGCAGCCGAACTGATCCATTTGGTCAATGTAACTTTGGAAATTTTAGCTACGCTCGATAACATTCTCGTTTGGAGTAATCTCGAAATCTTTTAATGAAATAATGTTTTTATTCATATAAACAATGTATATATAGTAAATAATGTCATAAATATAGCGAAAATACTAAGAAATTACAAATTTTGAAAAAATAAAAACTGATTTTACTTGTTATAAACAATATAGATTTGTATATTTGTCCCATGATTGTAAAATTAGTATTATTTATTTGTTAGCTTTGAATTATGAAATATACTCTTGAAAGAAATATATTTGTGAGCAAAGAGTCGGTAAAGAAGCTCCGTTCTTGTATAACCCTTATGGGCATTGAATATATACGACTAAATACATGGTAAAGTAATCTATTGATATTTGATCTTTACCTTTCGAATAGTAAAGAATATAATTTTTTTGAAACGATTAAAATATTAACTTTTAAACAAAATCACATGAAACTACATTTTTTCAGTTCACTAATGTGTGCAATCGTGCTATTTGTTACTATGACTATAGTATCGTGCCATGACGATGAATCGGAAATAGGTATATCTTGGTCGCAAGAATCAAGAAAAATGATTCATGATGGAATTAAAACTGACTATGGAAAGAAAAAGCTTTCTCTTGTTTTCTATACTGATGATCAAGTGGGAGTCTCTGCTTCATCTAAATATGATTGGATAAAGCCTATTCTAACATTCTCTAATGGGAAAGGCGAACTGAACATTGAGGTCTTGGAGAACAAAGATGTTACTTCGAGAGTTGGACATATCCTCTTAAAAGTTCAGAGGAAGACCATTATAATTGGTATTACTCAAGATGGTTCATCCAAGATTATCTCGGATCAAAATTGCTATTATCAAGATTCAGAAGGAGGGAATTTCGAGATTCGTGTAAAGGCAAATGGAAAACTTTCTGCTGAGGTTTATCCAACTGATTGTAAGTGGGCAAGAGTGGTTAAGACTATTCCAAGTGGTGCCAATGAATACGCAATAACGGTTGCCATTGATAAAAATGAGGGATTAGGTAGAGTCGCTTCTGTTGATTTTAAAATTGATGGTAAAACTGCAAATCAGGATTGTGGCCCATGTCTGGTTCAAGAGCCTGCCCCTTTTACTAACACAACGACCATAATATGTAAGAAACCGGGCTGCCTACAAGTGCTCATGGGAAATGACTTAACTAATCTTCGGCGTATCAGATCGCTTAAACTAATAGGTAATATTAATGGTCTTGATTTTATCTTGTTGAGAAATTTATTCATGGATACAAATGAAAGCCTATACCAATATCCTGTAGATATAGACCTCTCAGAATGTAATATAGTTGCAGGTAATCAAAATCCATATGAGTATTTCGGTTGGCGCTCATCTAAAATATTTGAAGATGTTTTTATGTACGGTGAGATACCATCGGGAGTTTTCAGCAATGCTACTAATTTGAAGAGCATTATTCTCCCTAAAAATCTGAAAATAGTTGGTTATTCTGCTTTTGCTGGGTGTAAAAGCCTTAAGACAATAGATATCCCTGCTGATGTAGAGGAAATTAATAGTAAAGCATTTTATGGTTGCATGAGTTTGCGAGAAATAAACCTTACATCCAACGTAAGCCTTACCTCCATTGGAAATCAAGCTTTCACGACAAAATCTACATTGAATGAACTAACAATTCCAGCTACAGTTGTTAATATGGGAATTGAAGCCTTCTTAGGTTGTTCTGTTTCAAAACTTCACCTTAAATGGTTAGAACCTCTTGAGGTTCGCATAGTTCCCAACAGAGAAGGGTGTACTCTTTACGTGCCTAAAGGTACAGTAGAATTATATCATAACACGCGCAATTGGTCTAGATTTCAAAAAATTATTGAGGAATAAATCGCAAAGTAAGGGTTTGCACTTGTTTCGATTGAGGCAAGTTTGCTTTAAATAAGCTTTGTTGAAGAATAAAATAATCGAACATTAGTAATATGAAAATAATTCAATCCTTTTGGGGAGGACATAATAAAGATATAGAAAATCCTTATGGGTGGGCTAACTATAGATTTCATTGGCTTGGTTGGATGTTGAGTTCACTCCAGCTGAGAAGTCACTATGAAAAAGTGGAGCTCTATACTGATAAATTTGGTTATGATTTGTTAGTTAAAAAACTACGTTTGCCCTATACGGAGTTCATGTTGTTCTTGACGAATTGAACACGATGCCTAATGGGCTATGGGCTATGGCTAAAATAGAGTCATATGGATTGCAAACAGAACCGTTTTTACATATTGACGGGGATGTTTTTATCTTCGATTATTTGCCACAAGAACTCCTGACATGTGGAATAATTACACAAAATAAGGAATACGCAACAGAATATTATATGGATCGTTGGAAAAAGATTTCTCCTATCCTTCAATATATACCACAACTTATGAATAATTTCCATAAAGGTATTTTCAAGTCAAGAAATAACTTTCTATAAAACAGGAACAAATATAATTAAACAATTACTTTGTTCAAAAGCAATTGCTATAGAACCGTAAGTAGTAAATCCAAGTAAAAGATGGCAGAAAAGACAAAACTAATAATAGGTATAATTCTTTTTAATATGGTGATTTGTTATGCAAATGCTCAAACGGACAGTCTTGCGACCAAGATAGACTCATTGGAGAAAGTCTATAATTTAGAGGGGGTCATTGTCACCGCGCATAAAAGGATTTTCACCCAAAAGCCCGACCGTTTGATCTTCAATGTTGAAAACTCTATTGTGAGCAATGGCGGTAACGCTTTGGCCGCACTGAAGATTACTCCCGGAATAAAAGTGCAAAATGAACAGATAACAATGATCGGCAAAAACGAAATGACAGTCATGGTAGATGAACGTCCTGTGAAGTTAAGTGGTGAAAGCCTTATAAATTTTCTAAGAGGAATTTCTTCAACAACAATTAAAAGCATAGAGGTTATTAGCACGCCTCCGGCAAAATATAAAGCACAGGGTAACAGCGGATTGGTTAATATTATATTGAAAAAGGCTAAAGTCGGTACTTGGTCGCTGATATTGAGAAATACCTATCAGCAGGCTACTTATGGGGATAATAAGAGCGGAGCAGACTTTAATTTGAGGAAGAAGAAGCTCTCCATATCCTCCAATATCTCGACAGCTTCTGGGAAGGACAGATATGCCATGGACCAATTTACTTATTACCCTGTTGAGACTTGGCATCTGTCAGCGCCATTAAAGCGGAGTTATAACTTCATGAATGTGAACTTTGGTGTTGACTATGATGCGAGCCGAACATTGACTATTGGCATGAATTATTTGGGGCATAAAACGAATAATCCCTTTAGGCAATACAAGTTTAATACCGAAATTATGGATGCAAATAACAATATGTCATCCTACATGGAGACTTTCAATGATAAAATACATAAAGGGTATACCCATGTCCTTAATGTTCATGGTATAGTCAGATTGGATTCGCTTGGAAAAAAGATAAAGATAGATTTAGATTATTTGAGGAACACCAATAAGGACTCCACGAGCGATTATGGGGCAAGCTATTTTCCTGATAGGGAGCAGATTGCAGGCAGTTATTATGCGAATATCAGCAGAAACAAGAGCGAAGTGTCCAACTATGCGGCAAAAGTGGATGTGGAATTGCCATTATGGTGGATAAATTTTAACTTTGGCGGGCAGCTGGATTTTACGACCAATAGCAATGACTACACGTTCTATGACAATCTTTCCGTTAGCCAGATTGTTGACAATAGCCAAAGCAACTATTTTAAATATAAGGAAAATATAGCAGCTTTATACTTGTCTGCCAGTAAAAGCTTAAGTAAAAGGCTTAGCATGCAATTTGGCATAAGGGTTGAGCAATCTTATACTGAAGGCCGGTCTCTTACCATTGATCAAGCCAATAAACATCATTATCTCAATGCTTTTCCCTCTGCTTATGTTTTGTATAAGTTGTCAGACATCAAATCTCTTTCCTTGAGCTACAGCAGAAGGATAAATAGACCGTATTTCTATGATATGAATCCATTTAAGACTTATACCAGTCAATACGACTACAGCGTAGGAAATACGTCTCTGAAGCCTTCTTATTCCGACAACCTGGATTTAATGCTTTCTTCGGGTATATTTGTCCATAAAGTATGGTATAGCCATGTATCTGACGACTATGCGATATACCCGACAATCGACCCGACCACAAAGATTATCAAGCGTTCCCCGAGCAATTTCATAAATTACTATAGCGTGGGGATGTCCGAATCCTATACATTCAACAAGTGGTGGTGGTGGAACTCCTATAATAATGTTACATTTTACTATATCAACAAGAGGGCAATTCTTTCGGAAGCTCCTCCAATGATAGATAGGATAAGCGGTAATTTCATGACCCAGAATGATTTTCTCTTGAATAAAAAGAAAACTTGGATACTGAATTTTGGATTTTACTATGAACTCCCTTACATTAGTTCCTATAGTAAGGTGGCCTCCAATTATTATTTTTATATGGGAGTGAGAACGAATCTTTTGGAAAACAGGCTGTCTCTCTCACTTAATGTGAATGACATCTTCAAAACTTACCGCATGTGCGAAACCATGACTTCAAACGATGTCAGGTACAAATATGATAACCGTTTTGACACTAGATATTTGCAGTTCTCAGTGAGCTATAAAATAGGTAACAGCTCGATAAGAGGCAGAAGGCATGCAACTGCAAATGAGAACATTAGGCGTCGAATAAAATAAAGACCGAAAAGATTCTATTTCTATAAAAACTATGAATCAAATTTATTAAGCAACACTAATTACGGCATTTATAAAAGATGTGATAAGCACGCTTCTATTAAGAGGTAGCATTGCCGCTTTATCGAAGATGGGAACCAGATGGAACACATGTTTTAAATACATGATATTCAATCTATTGCCTATATCATTTTAAACTCATTGACATTGGAGGCCAAACTCATTGACATTGGAGGCCAAACTCATTGAAATTGGAAGGCAAACTCATTGAAATTGGAAGGCAAACTCATTAATATTGCGTAATCAACTCAATGAGATTGAAACGGCATGTATGTCATGCATGTTTTCAGAGGGCATCAACAACGACCAACAGACTGTTTCGGACACTCCTCGGACACATCCTATTGTGTCATCTTTTCAGTGGTATTCTCCTCCAAATCCAATTGGGTACCAACTTCCATAATGCAACCAAAACAGACCAACGCCAGTCGATGATGCGCACATGCTCATGACGCATGATGGCATGAAACATCTTGGCGGCAACTGTTTTTTGATTCAGCATCATGGGATACGAGCCTCCGTTGAGCAAAGGAGTGTCCACAAAACCTGGCCTAAGATCTGTAAACTTGATGTGGAGTTTACGAGAATTGGCCAATTGCTCAAGTGACTGAATATAAATGTTTTGCATGGATTTGGTTGCACTGTATGCCGGTGCTGGCCCCAATCCCTTGGTGCCGGCAATGGATGACACCACGGCAATGTGGCCTCCCTCATGCGCTGCCATATATCTGTAGGCGGCTCCCACCATCCTGACGAACCCCATGCCATTGGTATTTACCGTGTTCAGCTCTATATCTTCCTCAAGCTCTTGGTTGATTTTTCCGACACCTGACACGTGCAAATATAAGTCTACCCCCCCCATGCGCTCAATTAAATCGTGCAATTGGGTGGCAGCACCATCGCTACATACATCAATTTGGGCAGTATGGATGGTTGAAGTGCGAGCTTGCGAGCCATTGCTTGCGGAGAAATTACGACTTAGATTTTCTTCTCTCCACGTATTCAAACAGTCGATGCGTCGGGCCGCTATCCCGACATTCCAACCGGCATCATAAAAGAGTTGCGCCAGTTCTTTCCCCATTCCAGATGAGGCTCCCATGATAATTACTTTGTTCATGTTGACAAATATATGACAGATTACTCAAAAAAACGAAGTATTTCATGACATTATGGATAAAATTAAGTATATTTGCATTCAGTAATCAAAACTTTATCTCTATGAAAGATTTTTTCAAATATGTTGGAGCAACAGTCGTAGGACTGATCGTTTTTGGACTGATTGTGGTGATTTTTGGCACGATGAGTATAGTAGGTTTGATATCATCTGCGCAAGCTACTCAAAATGTAAGCAAAAACTCAATTCTTGTTTTAAATCTTTCAGGTAGTTTGGCTGAACAAGGTAGTGATAATGTTTGGGGAATGCTCACCGGAAACGAACTTGGTTCCGTAGGGCTTGACGATATTCTTTCTGCCATCAAAAAAGCAAAAAATAATGACAGAATCAAAGGAATCTATATACAGTCGGGTATATTTTTGGCTAATTATGCCAGTAGACAAGAGATAAGAAATGCACTCTTAGACTTCAAAAAGTGCGGCAAAAAGATCATTGCTTACGGTGACAACTACACCCAGGGCAACTACTATCTGGCCTCTGTGGCTGACAAGGTTTTTCTGAATCCACGTGGCATGATTGATTGGCACGGCATTGGCGCTCAACCAATGTTTGTGAAAGATTTGCTGAAAAAAGTCGGTATACAGTATCAAGTCGTCAAAGTTGGAAAATATAAGAGTGCCACAGAAATGTACATCGCCGACAAGATGAGCGATCCCAGTCGTGAGCAAACGCAGGCTTACATCGACGGTATCTGGTCAGACGTGCTCAAGGCAGTGAGTGACAGCAGGAAAATCCACGTGGATAAGTTGAACCAATATGCTGACAGCTTGATAACTTTCAGCAACCCAAAGGACTATGTGGATGCCAAATTGGTAGATGGCTTGCTTTATACCAACCAGGTGAAGGACGAAGTTAAAAAGATGTTTGGACTCGACAAGGATGATCCTGTCAACCAAGTGGGCGTCACTGACATGCGTAGTGTCAAGGAAGAGACCGATGGAAAACAGGTTGCGGTGTATTATGCATACGGCTCTATCGTCGACAATCCGGTGACTGGCAGCATGTTTGGAGCTGAACACATGATTGTAGGTTCGGAAGTTTGCAAGGATTTGGAGGCTTTGGCAGAAGATGATGACGTGAAAGCAGTTGTTCTTAGAATCAACTCAGGCGGCGGAAGTGCATACGCTTCAGAGCAGATGTGGAATCAGGTTGAGCAACTGAAGAAGAAGAAACCCGTGGTGGTTTCGATGGGTGATATGGCTGCATCAGGCGGATATTACATGGGTTGCAATGCCAATTGGATTGTAGCGCAGCCTACCACACTTACGGGCAGCATCGGTATTTTTGCTATGATACCAGATATGAGTCAGTTGCTTACACAGAAATTGGGAATCAAGTTTGATGAAGTGAAGACCAACAAGAATTCTACGTTTGGCTCGTCAGCACGACCACTGAACGCAGAAGAAATCGGTTACCTCGCAAGATACATCGATCGGGGATACGCTCTCTTCCGCCAACGCGTGGCTGACGGGCGTAAATTGTCTGTCAATCAAGTTGAGGCTATCGCTCAAGGGCACGTCTTCGTAGGACGAGATGCTTTGAAAATCAAACTGGTAGACGAATTAGGTGGCTTGGATAAAGCGGTTGAAAAAGCTGCAAAGCTGGCTAAACTCGAAGAGTTTTACACGCAAGACTATCCTGCAAAGGCAAGTTGGATGGATCAATTGACGGGTGCCATGAGCGGCGGCAACTATCTTGACGAGCAATTACGAGCCACATTAGGCGAATATTATGAGCCCTTCATGTTGCTCAAGACAATGAATCAGCAAAACATGATTCAAGCTCGCATACCATTTTATCTGAACATCAGATAATCCAGAACATCAAGACCACGGTCTTAACTCGCATCGAAACAGCGGCTATCATACATGATGCCGATTTGCATGAGTAAGACTCAATGTAATGAATGAGGACAGAAGGAGATTATATAAAGATTAACGAATGGCTGCTGCCACTGAGTTGGCTGTATGGAATTGGTGTGAGGTTGCGCAATCAAATGTTTGAAATGGGCATCCTGAAGGAGCAGACATACGATATTCCCATCATCTCCGTTGGAAACATGACTGTGGGTGGAACGGGAAAAACACCGCATGTTGAATACCTGGTACGCCTCCTTGGTGACAGGATGAAAGTGGGTGTGCTGTCTAGAGGCTATAAACGAAAAAGTAAAGGCTATGTACTGGCGCGCGAAGATTCAACCATGCAGGAAATTGGGGATGAGCCGTTCCAGATGAGATCGAAATTCCCCAACATCTTTGTCGCTGTGGATGCGAACAGAAGGAGGGGCATTGAGAACTTGACATCTGATGCAGAAACGAAAGATGTTGATGTGATCATCCTGGACGATGCTTACCAACATCGCTTTGTAAAGCCAGGCATCAACATCTTGCTAGTAGACTATCATCGGTTCATCATGAACGACCAACTGTTGCCAGCAGGTCGTCTACGCGAACCGTTGAGTGGGAAAAATCGAGCAGATGTGGTCATCGTGACTAAATGTCCTAAAGACTTAAAGCCAATGGAGTTTCGGGTTTTGACCAAAAACCTGGACCTCTACCCTTTTCAATCACTGTTCTTCACGACGATTAAATATGGTAGTTTGCAACCAATATTCGGAGGCGAAACTCGCTCTCTCCATACGATTAAGAATACAAACGTGCTCTTGGTGACGGGCATTGCTTCGCCTAAGCAAATGTATGAAGACCTGAAACACTATTGTCAACAAATTCATCCATTAAAATTTGCTGATCACCACCTGTTCACAAGGAAAGACATTGACAAACTAAATGCACAATTTGAGGCAATCTCTTCACCTAAAATTGTCATCACAACCGAAAAAGATGCCACGCGTTTGGTCGCTGTAGACGGTCTCTCTGACCAAGTCAAGAATGCCCTTTATTCATTACCAATACAAATAAGTTTTCTTCAAAACGATGAAGAAGCATTCAATCATAAAATCATTAGTTATGTACGAAAAAATTCAAGAAACAGCATCCTGGTTGAAAGAAAGGATGACAACAAGTCCAAAGACAGCAATCATCCTGGGAACCGGTCTAGGACAATTAGCTTCAGAAATAACAGATAGTTACGAATTCGCCTATACTGACATTCCAAACTTCCCCCTGTCCACGGTGGAAGGTCATTCTGGCAAACTTATTTTTGGCAAGCTGGGCGGCAAGGACATCATGGCTATGCAAGGCCGATTCCACTATTATGAAGGTTATGACATGAAAGAAGTAACCTTCCCAGAGCGCATCATGTACGAGCTGGGTATTGAAACTTTGTTTGTTTCCAATGCCTCGGGAGGAATGAATCCCGACTTTAAAATTGGAGATTTGATGATAATCGACGACCATATCAACTTCTTCCCTGAGCATCCACTCCATGGTAAGAACTTCCCAACAGGTCCAAGATTCCCTGACATGCATGAGGCTTATGACGGACAACTAAGAACACTGGCTGACAAAATTGCCAAAGAAAAAGGTATCAGAGTGGTTCATGGTGTCTACGTTGGCGTACAGGGACCGACTTTTGAAACACCTGCAGAATACAGAATGTATCATCGTTTAGGGGGTGACGCTGTTGGAATGAGCACCGTACCCGAAGTTATCGTGGCTCGTCACTGTGGCATCAAGGTGTTTGGAATGAGCATCATAACAGATTTAGGCATTGAGGGACAACCCGTCGAAGTTTCTCATGAAGAGGTTCAGGCTGCTGCGAACAAAGCTCAACCCCTGATGACTGAAATCATGAGCGAAATCATCAAGAGAAGTTAAGGCATACTCACCGTAAGCTGATGAGTGAGTTGACAAGGTACATCCACACGCTCACGTTTCTATAAAAGTGATTGGGTACTCATGTCAACTCACTTTGTAATCAATAGACTTTACAGCAAATTACTACTCAAGCGAATGACAGACATTTCAAAACTGGGTGAATTCAAACTCATAGATCACCTCACAAAAGACATCCAAATACAGAACCAATCAACAAAACTTGGTATTGGTGACGATTGCGCCGTGATGCACTATCTCGATAAGGAAGTACTGATGACCACCGACATGCTGATGGAAGGCGTTCATTTCGACCTCACTTACATCGACATGCAACATCTTGGCTACAAGTCAGCCATGGTGAATATCAGCGATATATTTGCCATGAATGGAACACCAAAGCAGTTGTTGGTTAGCCTTGCCATCGACAAAAGATTTAAAGTTGAAGACATGGAGGCTTTTTATAGCGGCCTACAAATGGCATGCAACAAATGGCATGTGGACATTGTGGGAGGTGACACGACGTCCTCTCGCACGGGTATGGCCATCAGCATTACCTGTATTGGGGAAGCAAAAAAGGAAGACATCGTCTATCGCAGCGGTGCTAAAGACACTGACTTGATTTGCGTCAGCGGCGATTTAGGTGCAGCCTACATGGGACTGATGTTGTTAGAACGCGAGAAAGATGTGTATTATCAGCAGATAGATGAACTTAACAAGAAGCTGAAAGCTGCGCAAAAGGAACATAACAATCAACTTGTTGAGCATCTGAAGAAGAAACTTAGCGAGCTTGGTAACTTCCAACCAGACTTTGCAGGGAAAGAGTATCTGCTGCAAAGACAATTGCAAACAGAAGCAAGAGGAGACATTATAGAAAAGCTCCAGACAGCTAACATCCACCCTACTGCCATGATTGACATCTCCGATGGATTGAGCAGTGAACTGCTCCATATATGCAAACAAAGCAAATGCGGATGTAGAATTTATGAGAAGAACCTGCCAATTGACTACCAAACAGCTGTCATGGCAGAAGAACTGAACATGAACGTCACGACTTGTGCATTGAATGGCGGCGAAGACTATGAACTGCTTTTCACCGTTCCCATCACCGATCATGAAAAGATACAGCAAGTAGAAGGCGTGCGAATGATTGGACATATCACCAAAGAATCATTGGGAACTCAACTAATCACTCGTGACAATCAGGAATTCACACTGCGGGCTCAGGGTTGGAACCCACTATAAATGAACTCTTTGCGTGTGTGCTTTCTAGAGGAAACGACTTTGATGACAGACGCAAATCTGCACTTTCATAGTGTGTTTCGTTTGTTAACAAATATTAATCAGTAACATTTTTTCAAGAAAAGTTTCGATGATTAGATAATATTTCTTACCTTTGCAACCGCAAAAGCAATGGTGCCATAGCTCAGTTGGTAGAGCAAAGGACTGAAAATCCTTGTGTCCCCGGTTCGATTCCTGGTGGTACCACAGAAGAAAAGTTGCAAATAAAAAGTCCTGAACACATGTTCAGGACTTTTTATTTGCAACTAGTTGTTCATTCGTACGCTCATCAATAACACGATTTTAGCGGCTATTCGTGATGATAAGGCTCACCCTTCAGGATGGTACAAGCTCGATACAACTGCTCTACAAAGATAAGTCGGACCATCTGATGTGAGAATGTCAATTTAGACAAAGAAATCTTCTCATTTGCACGCGCATACACTTCCGGAGAGAAACCGTATGGGCCACCGATCACAAAAACAAGCTTTCTAACCGACTGTTGCTTCTTTTCCATCCACGAAGCCAATTCTACACTCCGAAATTCTTTGCCATGCTCATCCAATAAGACCACAGTATCAGCAGCCTCTATCTTCTTAAGAATCAACTGCCCCTCCTGCACTTTTTGTTGTTCCTCTCCCCTGTTCTTGTTGTTTTTTAGCTCAGGAATCACGGTTATGTTGAATGGTACATAATGACAAATCCTCCGTACATAGTCCTCTATACCTGCAATAAAATGTGGATTATCTGTCTTACCCATCACTATTAGTTCTGTTTTCATCTGATAAAAGGTTATCTTACCACATTCGCTCCATTAACATTCATGCAGAATTCGCTTGTTACTTCTCGGCACAGAATATTTATTTCTCATCCGAGTTGATGATGTCGTATTGATCTTTTCGCTTCGGATTCATCGGAAACCATCCTTTTTCAACCCGTTTTTTTTGAGAGAACAATTCTCCTATAGTCCACAAACATGAAGCCCCCAATACGCCAAGAAGCGATGAAAACATGACATCTTCTACAAAAAGTGACGCTATGACAGATAGAATGCCCATAACCAGGAATATCCACCAGGGTCGAACACCCCATTTATACTCTACCTTAATCACCACCGGGTGAAAAAGTCCGATAATAAGAAATGTTGACACCGCTATTATTAGTCCTTTGTAATACATGGTTATCGATAAGTTTAAAACTTGAAGTTGCTAATCAATCGCTATTTTATAAGCTCTTTGCAAATGTACAAAAAAACGCTTAATGTCAGAAAATTCTCATTTAAAATTACTATCTTTGTCAAACAATACGTATAACTTAAACAGCATAAAGATATGGCAAACAATGCAGAACTGATTGCCCAGTGTGAACAGAAGGCAAAACAATGGTTGACTCCCGCATTTGATGAGGAGACCCAGAAAGAAGTGAAAGCAAAGATTGAAGCTGAAGACAAGACAGACTTAATCGATTCTTTCTACAAAGATTTAGAGTTTGGAACAGGTGGACTTCGCGGTATCATGGGTGCCGGCAGCAACCGTATGAATATCTACACGGTGGGCATGGCTACCCAGGGATTTGCCAATTACCTGAAGAAAAACTTCCAAGATCGTGCTGACATATCCGTTGTCGTGTGCCATGATTGTCGCAACAACAGTCGTAAATTCGCTGAAAGTGTTGCTGACATCTTCACGGCCAATGGCATCAAGGTATATTTGTTCGACGACATGCGACCTACACCCGAGTGTTCTTTCGCTATCAGGCATCTTGGTTGCCAAGCTGGTGTGAACATTACAGCCAGTCACAACCCCAAAGAATACAACGGATACAAGGCTTATTGGGAAGACGGCGCACAAGTATTGGCCCCACACGATATGGGAATCATCAATGAGGTGAACAAGGTAAAGGTAGAAGATATTAAGTTTGAAGGTAACAAACAGCTGCTTCAAATCATCGGAGAAGACATCGATCAGGCTTATCTCGACGCAGTTAAGACCGTCAGCATTGATCCAGAAGTAATCAAACGTCAGCACGATTTGAAGATTGTTTACACTCCTTTGCACGGCACTGGTATGAAGATGATTCCGCGATCACTCAAATATTGGGGCTTCGACAACGTGCATTGCGTTAAGGAACAGATGGTAAAGGATGGCAACTTCCCTACCGTTGTTTCTCCAAACCCTGAAAATGGAGAAGCATTGACATTGGCTTTGCGCGATGCCAAACAATTAGACGCCGACATCGTGATGGCCAGTGACCCTGATGCCGACCGCGTTGGCATGGCATGCAAGAACGACAAGGGCGAGTGGATCTTGATAAACGGAAACCAAACATGCTTGATTTTCCTCTATTACATCATCACCAACCGCAAGAACATGGGTCTGTTGAAGCCAACTGACTATATCGTTAAGACCATCGTGACCACAGAGGTGATTCGGAAAGTTGCCGAGAAGAACAACATTGAAATGATAGATTGTTATACTGGTTTCAAGTGGATTGCCCGTGAAATTCGCGTTGCTGATCCCGGCAAGAAATACATCGGCGGCGGCGAAGAGAGCTATGGTTTCATGGCTGCCGACTTTGTTCGTGACAAGGACGCAGTGAGTGCCATGTGTCTCTTGGCTGAAATTTGCGCGTACGCCAAAGATCAAGGTAAGACGCTTTACGATCTTCTTCTGGACATCTATCTGGAATACGGTTTCTCCAAGGAGTTTACCGTCAATGTAGTGCGTCCTGGAAAGACTGGTGCAGACGAAATCAAGACCATGATGGAGAATTTCAGAAAGAATCCACCGACAGATCTTGGAGGTTCAAAGGTGGTTGTTTGGAAAGACTACCAGACGCTTGAACAGCGTGACATCAATGGAAACATCTCCAAACTTGACATGTCAGACACCAGCAATGTACTACAGTGGTTCTGCGATGATGGCACCAAGGTGAGCGTTCGGCCATCGGGTACAGAGCCAAAAATAAAGTTCTATTTGGAGGTAAAAGGCACGATGAAATGTGCCGGATGCTACGAACGTTGCGATGCAGAGGCCGATGAAAAAATCAATGCAATCAAGAAAAGTCTGCATCTTGAGTAAACCAAGCAACGAATTGAGCTTCCTTCACTGGAGGCTCAATTTGTTGCTTCATATTCTATGTCATTGAGTGCGCCAACCAAAGTCAAAGAGTTTAACAGCAAAAGTCAAAGGGTTTGACTGTCAAAGTCAATGAGTTTAGACAGCAAACCCATAGAGATTGGTCGCTAATCTCTATGGGTTTATATTTAACTATCATTCAGATAGTTACGAATTAAGATTGTGTTGTTTTCTATTAATTAGAATGTTCTGTTATCTCCTTCTGTGCACATTCAGTGCAGATGCCTTTGTAGTATAGCTGAATCTCATCAACAATATTTCCGTGAATATTTCTGTTCTGAATAAGTTTCGGTGCATCTTCTTCAGGCATATCTATCACCCTTTTGCATTTCTTGCAATAAAAATGCACATGGGGCTCTACACAACCATCGTAACACACACGATGCTCGTCAATGGTTATCATTTGAGCAGCTTGATGTTCTGAAAATAAACGCAGCGTATTATAAACGGTAGTCCTACTTAGGGTTGGAATTTTGGGACACAAACCTTTATAAACATCCTCCACTGTTGGATGAGTGTGATTTTCCATCAGGAACTCCATGATGGCCAACCGTTGTGCAGAAGGGTGCACTCCAGCTTCGATTAACTTATTATATGCTTTGTTTTCTGATGTCATATTCATACTATTTTTGAAAGTACAAAGATACAAAAATCAAAACAATTACAAGCATAAGAGCAAAAAAGAATGGTGAAATCTTGCTGACTTCACCATTCTTCTGTTATAAATCTTACTTTCTTTGTTCTGAAAAGACATCCATAAAGTCAGAAATAGGAACTAACATTTGTTCTCCTGTTTCCATGTTTTTGAGCGTTATCTTGTTTTCCTTCATCTCGTTCTCACCAGCCATGGCCACAAATGCGATTTGATTTGCATTAGCATAACTCATCTGCTTCTTCATCTTAACCGCATCTGGGTACATCTCTGCGCTGACTCCATGACTGCGAGCCTCATTGACTAAAGGCAAACAATAGGCAGTCTCTTTTTCGCCAAAATTGATGAAAAGGATTTGAGTAGAATTAGTTGTTTCTTTTGGATACAAGTCTAAAGCATTTAATACATCATAGATACGATCGGCACCAAACGAGATTCCTACCCCACTCAACCCTGGCTTGCCAAAAATACCCGTCAAGTTGTCGTAACGACCACCACCTGTAATGCTGCCAATAGAAACATCCTTAGCCTTTACTTCAAAAATGGCACCGGTGTAATAATTAAGGCCTCGCGCCAAAGTCAAATCAAGTTCTATCTCGTTATGTAGCTGCATCGATTGCAATACATCCAAGATATAGGCAACTTCTTCCACACCTTTCAGTCCAACCTGACTGTCTTTCAGCACATTTTTAATGACGTTGAGCTTTTCATCATTTGGTCCTTGAAGGGATATGATGGGCTGTAACTTATCGATGGCGTCTGGAGAGATACCGGCGTTTGCCCACTCTTGATTGACGTTTTCCAGACCTATTTTGTCCAATTTGTCGATGGCAACTGTGATGTCTACTATTTTATCCGCAGCGCCAATCATCTCAGCAATACCCGTGAGTATTTTCCTATTATTGATTTTGATGATTACTCGCACACCAAACCTTTGGAATACCTCATCCACGATTTGCATCAATTCCACCTCATTGAGCAAAGAGTCTGATCCCACCACGTCGGCATCGCATTGATAAAACTCACGATATCGGCCCTTTTGAGGACGGTCGGCACGCCAAACGGGTTGAATTTGGTAACGCTTAAAAGGGAATTGAATTTCATCATGATGCATGACAACATAACGAGCGAATGGTACCGTCAAGTCGTACCTAAGTCCTTTTTCACAAAGTTGCGATGCAAGTTTCAACGTATTTCTTTCCACAAGTTCTTTGTCGTCAACCTTCCGCAGGAAGTCACCCGAATTAAGAACTTTGAAAAGCAGCTTGTCTCCTTCCTCACCGTATTTGCCCATCAGGGTTTGAAGGGTTTCCAGAGCAGGGGTTTCTATTTGTTGAAAGCCATACAATGAATAAACATCTTTAATAGTGTTGAATATGTAATTGCGCTTAGACATCTCCATGGGCGAGAAGTCTCTTGTCCCTTTGACGATAGTTGGTTTGTTAGTCATTTAATTTCTCTTTTGTCATTAGTTTCTTACAATCGTTTGATTACGATCAGGTCCGATTGAAACAATCTTGATTGGCGTTTCCAAAAACTCCTCCAAGAACTGGATGTAATCTTTGAATTGCTGTGGAAATTCTTCCTCGTTGGTCATTTTTGTCAAGTCTGTGTGCCAGCCTTGCAGTTCTTGGTAAATAGGCTTTACGCCTTCCAGGTCGTAAGGAAGTTCCTTCGTCTGTGTGCCATCCTTCAATTCATAACCAACACATGCTTTAATTGTCTTGAATTGATCCAGCACATCACTCTTCATCAAAATAAGGTGAGTCACACCGTTAACCATGATAGAATAACGTAATTGAACCAAATCTACCCAGCCACAACGACGCTCTCTACCTGTTACAGCACCATATTCATGACCGATGTCACGAAGTTTCTTGCCATCCTCGTCGAACAATTCGGTTGGAAAGGGACCTGATCCTACACGTGTACAATAAGCCTTTATGATGCCATAGACGTTTCCTATCTTGTTGGGACCAAGGCCCAGTCCGATACATGCTCCGGCACAAATGGTGTTTGAAGACGTTACAAACGGGTAACTACCGAAATCAATATCCAGCATTGTACCCTGTGCACCTTCGCACAAGATGCTTTTCTGTTCACGAAGAAGATGATTGATTTCATGTTCGCTGTCTACAATGTTGAATTGTTTGAGGTATTCTATACCTTCCATCCAATGCTTTTCCGTTTCTTCCAAATCGAAATCTGTAAAGTGAAGAGCCTTCAACATGTCCAAATGACGCGCCTTATGAACTTCGTATTTTTCCTGAAAGTTATCAAGGATGTCTCCTACCCGCAAACCGTTTCTCGACGTTTTGTCAGTGTATGTCGGACCAATACCTTTACCTGTTGTTCCAACTTTGCTCTTTCCTCGTGCAGCTTCGTATGCCTTATCCAGCACTCTGTGCGTAGGCATGATGAGATGAGCTTTCTTGGAGATATGAATACGGCTTTTCAATTCGTGGCCACTCTTCTCCAGTTCTTTAGCTTCGTCCATGAAAAGATCCGGTGCAAGCACTACTCCATTACCGATAATATTAATCTTTCCACCTTGAAAGATGCCAGAAGGAATGCTACGAAGAACATATTTTTGGCCCTCAAACTCCAATGTATGGCCTGCATTTGGTCCCCCTTGAAACCTGGCAACAACATCATATTTTGGCGTAAGTACGTCGACCACTTTGCCTTTTCCTTCGTCACCCCACTGCAAACCAAGCAGGACATCTACTTTACCTTTATTCATTTTATCGTATGTATTTAGTTTTTTCTTTATTCATTTTCTTGCGTGTTATCAGCGTTTGGCATGTACTGCAAACCCCATAGATATACAATGAGAATCCATCTTTCTTGAATCTTCTCAACTTGATTTCATTCACAGCCTCGACAATTGCTGGGGAGTTAACCTCCGACACTTTGCCACAAACCGTACAAATCTGATGGCAATGATTCTTATTGTCATAGCACGACTCATACACCGTGCCTCCTTGCAGGCGATGACAAATCACCAATCGCAGTTTTCTAAACAATCTTAAATTGTTATAGAGGGTAGCCCTACTAACTCTAAAGTTACGTTCGACGAGATATTCATCCAACTCCTCCAAAGAGAAATGTCCCCTGATGCTATAAACAGCATCAAGGATTGCATACCTCTCTGGCGTTCTTCGAAGGTTGTTTGTTACAAGATAATCATCTAGAAGCTGTTTAACAGCATTTCTGATATCTTTTTTCATTTCTCGAAAATTATAACTCTACAAAGTTACAATATTTCCTTGAAATATAGGTAAGGTATGGCTATATAAATCTTCACAATTGTAAATTCAACCTCTCTTCTGCCATGTTACGAAAATCTTCACTTAGCTCCGCGAATTTATTCACGCAATTCAACGCGGCATGGCGAACGCCCATGTTCTCACTATTGAGCGCAAGGGCCACTTCATCCAAGAATTCGTCAATTCTATTTCCGTGAGGATTTTCTCCCTTCATGAAGAGCCTCGATAGAATGAGGTAACCACACATCTGCTCAATCTCTCGGTCGGAATTCATCCATTGGTAAGACAAATCGGCCGCCTGTTGTAAGTGTTGAAACAAATTAAAACATGCCATTTCAGCCAAGTCCTGCGAATTGATATCCCCTACCCATTGCTCTGCAAGTGTCTTATCCATTTCTTCGGGAGGCATGATGAGGGTCGCCAGAATCTTGCATTCACGGATATTCTCTTGCCACAACGCAACGGCAAGTTTGTAACACTTACCATACTGTTGAACCATTTTTTGCAAGTCTGGCAGCGACACTCCCCAGTTAATCTTATAGTCCACCCCCTTCTGGCGCATGGACTGTGAGGCAACGCCGTTCATCAACAATCTAAATGAACGTTTGATTTCCTTTACCGTTTCGTTAACATCTTCATTCATTCGATTCTGCTGTTTTAGAATATCTCATCATTTGATGAGCATACGATTCCGTATAATCAAGTTGTATGTCAACGATGTTACCCTGGTCATCATACTGAGGCTTCATCCAGGGATTGATAAATCCTTTGTAGGGTGCGATGTTCAGTTTTTGATAGCGACTTAACACCTCTCTGTGCAAATCTGCATCTATGTCAATGGCGTATCTCTCAACGATGGCTCTTGCGACTTCAAAGTCACCTTCGCTCTTGATTCGCTGAATCTCTGCCAGCAGTTTGGCAAACAGCTGTCTCAACTTTTGATAATCGTTGATTTGAACGAAATGACGAACAGCATTATCTCCAGCAACGCCCTGCTTTTCTATTATCACCACCTCACCGTCGGCATGCGCCAATACCCATCGCGCAATGAGAGCGCGATTACGCATGTGAGCTTCCTCTATTTGATGACCCTCCTTGATTCTGACCATCTGTGTCAACAGGCCATTCATCATGTAGGTGTAGTATTGAGATTTGTACGCATCTGCGTTTGGCATCAATCCCAACTCAATGAGCTTCTCGTCTGCGATGTAATAAAGTCCAAACAAGTCGGCTCTGGCTTCCTCAATGGTGTCACCATAAGCGCCCAAAGCATCACCGTCGACACCCGGTAACAACCGTCCACTGCCATGTCCTAAGCATTCATGCAAATCAGTATGCAAATCATCACAAAGATCTCCATAACGGTTAATCAACCCCAGCGTTTCGTCATCGATCACAAACTCCTCATATAGACCATTGCCTCTGCCCACATGATTGTAAGCTTCCGTGAGATTTCCGATTGTGACGCTCTTAGAACCATACCTGGCTCGAATCCATTCTGCGTTTGGTAGGTTGATGCCTATAGCCGACGACGGATATTCATCGCCACCCAACATGGCAGCGCAGATGACATGAGCGGTTACACCCTGCACCTTTTCTTTCTTGAAACGCTGTTCTACCGGTGAATGGTCTTCAAACCATTGTGCATTTTTACTAATGAGTTGGGTGCGCTTGGTAGCCTCTAAATCCTTGTATTCTACAAGCCCCTCCCATGAGCCTTTCAATCCCAACGGATCGCCGTAAACCTCTATGAAGCCATTGATGAAGTCTACTTGTCCATCTTGTTCCTTCAACCACTCTATGGAGTATTCGTTGAACAACTTCAAGTCGCCCGTTTCATAATATCGTATCAACAGCTTGATAATCTTCTTTTGCTGTTCGTTTTCGGCAAATTCTCGTGCCTTGCCCAACCAGTAAACTATTTGTTTCAACTCCTTTCGGTACAGGCAATTGGTCGTGTATGGTATCTCTATGATGACGTCATCCTCTTTCACCAACTTGGTGTTCAGTCCATAAGAAACAGGTTCATCATCCGAAGGCTGTTTTTGGGCAGCGTAAAAGCGTTCAACTTCCTTTTGACTAACGCCTTCATAATAATTACAAGCCGATGTCAATACCAAGTCTTCTCCATCGGTCTTGTTCACACGCTTGGGCAAGATGTTGGGGTCGAACATCACCGGAACAAACTCATCAAGCAGCTCTTGCACCGTTTGACGGGGTGACAATGGCAGGCGTGAGGCATTTATCCCGGACACCGCTTTTCTAAAAAAGCCTTCCGAAAACCCAGGAATCATCTTTTCACTGCCGTAATGATGATAGATGCCATTAGAAAACCATATCCTCTTCAGATAAATTTCCAGATTCTTGAAGTCATTACTGTCCCTCGAGCCAGCATATTCCTCATACACTGCCTCAAGCACCTTTCTTATCTTCAAGTTATACTTACCAAACTGGTCGGTCGTGATATCTCTTCCCGCCAATGTGGCCTTTGCCAAAAAATAGATGTAAATCTTTTGTTTGAGCGTCAAGTTCTCAAACCCTTTCAGACGATACCTCAGCATTTGCAAATCAGCAAATCGCTCGTCTGAATATTTAAATTCATGTGTCATTCAGCGACAATAGGATTATTACTTCTTTTTCCTCTTCGAACTAGATTTCTTTTTTCCCTTCTTCGGAGGCAATGCATCTGCTGGAAGCATGGCCAGGTGCTGCATCTTGTAATCGCGGGGCGTGCAACCATTCAACTTGTAAAAAGAAGCGTAGAACGATTGCCGATTCGAAAAGCCTACCATATCTGATATTTGTTCCATATTCAAATCTTGATACCTCTTGTCGGTCAGCAAGGCCATTGCCTCTTCAATACGATACTTGTTGACAAATGATGTGTAGTTCATGTGGAAACGCACATTGACGACGGCCGAAATATACCGCGTGTTGGTGCCCAAGTCCTCTGCCAGTTTCTTTGCCGAATAATTCTTATCTTTGTATTTCTTTTGGATGAGAATAACATCTAATATTTTTTCCTTCAGCTCATCCATCAACTCAGGACTGACTAGGGAACGATAAGCGGCATCCTTTTCCTTTTTCTTAACAATGTTGTATTTTGCCATATCACCCAAATTAAAAAAATCCGAAACTATTCTTTCTTTTGCAAATATATGCATATTTTTTCATTTCATCAAGTTTTTCAATAAAAATTTGATAAGATTTTACGATAAAAAAAGTTTTTTCCGACATTCACCATCGGGTGTGCGTGAAAATGAATAATATTGGCGCATAAAGAAGATTCCTAAGTACTTATATTTCGTGTGAAGAAAAAGCTGTTTAGCAGAAATGAACAAAACTGCCGTGTTTTTGACGAATGGATTGTCAGCATTCATGACATTGTATAACGGGTTGGATGAGTGGGTATGATTTGCGTCTAAAAAAGACATCATTTCAATAAGAAAAGTTAACTTATTTCCGATAAAATATGGTCTACCCGACATGTAAAAATCTAGAGTGATGGCAGAGATTTAAGTTTGAAAATCAATCTCTATGACTTTATCCCCCAAACCCATTGACATTGAAGGGCAAACCCATTGAGATTGGAGACCAAACTCAATGAGTTTGGACACATGGGGCAAAAGATTAATATAGTTAGTGCTATTTCGTATTCGGCTTATCGCCTTTTTTCAAAATCGTGATACCTTCTTCTTTTTCGGTAATCTCGAAGAGTTACTCGTAGGCGTAATTGCGAAGTCGTTCATATTCAAGTGCTTCTTCCAGTTCCTTGATGTGTTGGCGATATTCACTCTCTGTCAAACTTTTCTGTTTCATGCCTTGTAGATATTTTTCTGAGTCGGCTCAAAGATTCTATTTATTAAATAAGGTATTGTCTCGCAGTTGATCGATTACTTTCATCACTTGGTGAGAAATTTGCAAGTAATGCTCCATTTCATCTACCTTATGGGCGTGATAAATATCACGAAAATGCTCGAATTCAAAAGCCAACCTATGCTTTTTTGGCTGAATGTTGATGGTTTGCGGTTTGCCGTCCTTACTCAGTTCCAATTCAGATAGCGTACTGACGGGTCCTGTGACGACTATGCGACCCTCGCCACCCTGTATAGCTCCAAATGAATGTCCGTCACAATCTTTTGCACCAATGCAGGTAGCCACAAAATCAGGATAGGTCAAAATGGCTACTCCAGAGGTATCAATTTTGTTATGTCCCACATTGGGATGATACTCCGCGCGAATGGGCTCGCCAAACAATGATACGACAAAATTGATGTTGTAGACGTTGATGTCCATCAAAGCCCCACCATGGCATGCCGGATCAAACGCAGGGGTTAACTGGTGATTTAAATACAAATCGTACCTACTGGAGCGTTGACTGTAATTACACACTATCAATTTGATACGCCCCAGTTGCGCCAGTAACTCGTCTTTTATCAATCGATAGTGGGGCATGTGCAACAGGGTAACAGCTTCGAATATATACAAGTTGTTCGCAAATGTCAACTGCATCAGCTCTTCCAATTCAGCAACAGACGTACAGATGGGTTTTTCGATGATGACATTTTTCTTGGCCAACAAGGCACGCCGTGCGTATGTTGCATGTGCATGATTGGCTACAGCCACGTAAACAAAATCGATGTCACTCTCGTGGAGCATGGCATCATAATCATTGTAGACCTCTTTAATATGAAACAAAGCAGCCAACCGCTCTGCCTTTGAAAGACTTTGCGGTCGGCTGCAAATGGCTTGAATCGTAATACCACTGATTTCTTGGACTACGGGAATCATTTCGTTGACGATTTTACCCGTTCCAATTATTCCAATGTTCATTTCATTTTTGTTCAAAGTTAGCCACGGTCGTTTATCGCTTCGCTTCTGTTTCATCCTTCACATAATGTGGAAGGTGGAACTCGTATGAGTTATCAAACACCTGCCCTACTTTATTGATTTCGAGCAAAGTGGTACCACCGTTCTTCCCGAAGCTGCCGCTGAGGTAGGCAATTTTATCCTCTGGTTTGATATATCCCTTCTGCCGTAGCATCCTAAGGGCTGCCGTAAAGAGGTATTCAGAACTGGTATGTTCTTTTTGGTATATAGGCATAATTCCGTAACTCAAGTTCAGCAATCGTTGCGTTTTCTCTCTATAGCAGATGGCCAAGATAGGTGTGGCACCGCGGAAAGCCGACAGCGTGCGAGCCGTTTGTCCTGTCTCGCTGGCCGTGATGATACCCTTCACGCCCAGTCGACGGGTAGATTCAATGGCTGAATGTGCCAAGAATTCCCGTTGGGTTTCATAACCATGAGCCATGGGATTGATGGTTGTTTCCCATGTTCTGTCGGCTTCGGCCTGCTCAGCAATGCGCGCCATAGTCTGTACAGCGTCTACAGGATATCGCCCAGATGCCGTTTCACCACTGAGCATCAATGCATCTGTTCGAGAATAGATGGCGTTGGCAATGTCGGTTACTTCGGCTCGCGTGGGTCGCGGATTGTTAATCATGGTGTGAAGCATCTGCGTAGCCACGATGACCGGCTTTTTCTTCATGACGCACTTGCGAATGATTTGGCGCTGAATGCCGGGTATTTCCTCGATGGGAACCTCGATACCCAGGTCACCGCGGGCAATCATGATGCCATAAGAGGCATCTATAATCTCATCGATGTTATCAACACCTTCTTGATTTTCTATCTTTGAAATGATTTTGATGTCGCTGTGGTGTTCATCAAGGATGTCTTGCACGGCTTTTACATCCTGTGCATTGCGTACAAAAGAATGTGCAATAAAGTCAATGTCCTGCTCGATAGCAAAGAGAATGTTGTGTTTGTCTTTCTCGGTAAGTGCGGGTAAGTCGATGTGTCTGCCTGGTATATTCACACTTTTATGAGCTCCAAGAACGCCGTCGTTCATCACTTGTGCCACCACCATCGGCCCGATAATGTCAATCACTCTCATGTCCAGCGCTCCATCGTCGATTAAGATGTCGTTGCCAACTTTCAAATCTTTTGCAATATCAGCATACGAAACGTTAATGATGTCGTGTGTGCTGTCTACGTCCGGCCTACCGAAAATCTTTACAACCTCACCTGTTTTGTACAGCAAGGGTTCAGCTACGTTCGTGGTTCTCACCTCCGGGCCTTTGGTGTCTATCAACAATGCGAGGTGAGAAGAGACAGCGCGAACATTCTTAATGATGTTCTTCATCCCCTCTATAGTGGCGTGAGCAGTATTCATACGCACGACATTCATACCTGCGAAAAATAATTTTCGTAAAAACTCCTCACTGCAATTCCGATCACTGATCGAACATACTATCTTTGTTTGTTTCATGATGATGATGATTCATTTGATGTATGACCTGCACAAAAAAGAAGGTTCAGGCCAAATCATCAATGCAAATATTGCTTTTTTATTCTATGCAAAATTACAAAAGATATCTGATACGTCCAAATGATTTTAAGTTTTTCAAAGCCTCATTCCTGCTGATTTAGCACACAATATAAAATTTAACACGAGATGGTGTTCATAGTTATGAGAAAGATTCTTATTAGGCATCTTGAAAGCCATCTATCCATCCTTCTTCCCATCGTATTTCCTTTTCAGCCTTATCGTCTGCATGAGGGTTGTTTACAGACAGTCCCATCAGCCTGATAGCTCGATGGGAGTAATCCACCTCACGTAACAAACTCTTTGCCAGAGGTAGTATTTGGTCTTTGGTTTGCAAACAATGATCTACCGTTGCGCTTCTGGTTATATGCGTAAAATCATCAAATTTGATTTTCAAGGTCAGTGTCTTGCCTTCAAAATCAGCCTCTTTGATTCGTTCAATCAGTTCCAACACCGTGTGGTAAAGTTCAATTAAGACGGCTGAGCGCAGGGTGAGATCTTCCTGGAATGTACGTTCGCAGCCAACAGATTTGCGTATCCAATGGCTGACGACAGGCCGTTCATCTTCGCCTCTGGCATCATGATAGTACACGCTGCCCATCTTACCAAACACGTCAATCAAGTGTTGTTCAGAAACGTGGCGCAACTGTTCGCCTGTAAAGATTCCCATTTTATGCATTTGCTCAGCTGTCTTTGGTCCGATGCCCCAAAACTTTTCTATCTTCAACTGACCAATAAAATCGTACGCATCTTCATGACTAATCTCAAACATTCCATCAGGTTTTCGATAATCAGAAGCTATCTTGGCTAGAAATTTATTGAAAGACACGCCGGCAGAAGCAGTCAAATGAGTGGTTTCTCGTATCTTCTTTTTTATTTCAAGGGCGATGGTCAAGGGATTGTCTATATCCTTTTTATTGTTAGTTACGTCCAAAAATGCCTCATCTAAGGATATAGGTTCAATGATGTCCGTGTATTCACGAAATATCTCACGAACCTGTATGGAAACTTCTCGGTACACCTCTCCGCTGTGAGGCACAATAATCAATTGCGGACACAGACGCTTGGCTTTGCTCATGGCCATGGCCGAATGCACGCCAAACTTGCGCGCCTCGTAACTTGCCGTGCTCACTACCCCACGCGGTCCGTCATGACCTACCGCGACCGGTTTGCCTCTTAATTCGGGATGGTCACGCTGTTCTACCGAAGCGTAAAAGGCATCCATATCAACATGGATTATTTTTCTCATCATGCAAATCTACACATTTATTATATATTGCACAAGAACAACGCATTAAAGCTCACAATAATGGCTCGTAAATTCTAACAAAATACAGCTGGAAATATTTTGATATCTAGGTATTTATCGTTAACTTTGGCGATGCGAAAAGAAACCTTTCATAAACTAATTTTAAACAAAGATGACTTACGAGATTATTGACATCGAGGGAATCGGCAACGTAAATGCAAAAAAACTTGTTCAAGCAGGTATCAATACAGTGGATGATTTGCTGCAAAAGGCAAAAAATCCTGCCGGTCGTAAAACCCTAGAAGAAACTACAGGGATAAGTGGTAAAAGTATTCTGAAGTGGACAAACCATGCTGACTTGATGCGCATTAACGGTGTTGGTCCACAGTTCTCTGAACTTTTGGAAGCCGCTGGTGTTGACACGGTGAAGGAACTGAAACACCGAGTAGCAGAGAATTTACAGCAAAAACTTGAAGAAATTAATAATAAGAGAAACTTGGTAAACCGCGTGCCCTCTGTTTCAGAAGTTCAGAAAATGATTGATCAAGCCAAAGAATTACCAGCAATCATGGAATACTAATTGCGCCTATTCGGCAAAATATCTTCCACATAGCTCTGCATTTCATGCTGTTAATCTACAGCAGGAGTGCTTTTTCTGACCTATGTTGCCTATTGTCATCAGGTGAAGGTCAGCCACCAAAAAGATTTCAAAATCGCATTTAATACCCTTGAAAAACATGTTTCGAATTACAAGTTATTCTCACATCTCCACAATCTTAGGCTAATGCAATGAACTGAGAACATGGATATGATGGTAAAGCTTGTGACATAAAACGGGGAAAAACAGCTACACCTGTTTCATAGCACAAAGGTAGATTCATAAAGGTGAAATGGGTATATTTTCTTAATGTAGATATATAAGTTCTTGGATAAGAACTACTTCTGAACTATTTTTATGAAGTATTTTGGCAAAAATAACTAAATATATTTCTCTATCACGCAAAAAACAACTATATTTGCAAATCAAAATTGAGGTACGAGATAAAAAATAACAACAAATAACAATAAATACAATGACGAAAGCAGATATCATCAACGAAATTTCAATGTCTACCGGCTTACAGAAAAAAGAAGTAGCAGCTGTGGTAGAATGCTTCATGAGTACTGTAAAGGATAGCCTTCTCAAGAAAAGAGAAAATGTTTATTTGAGAGGTTTTGGTAGCTTTATTATCAAGCACAGAGCGGCAAAGACAGCAAGGAACATCCAAAAGAACACCACAATTACAATTGATGCACACGATTTGCCCAGCTTTAAACCATCTAAGAGTTTCATCAATGCGATGAAAGCGTAAGGCAACTTTTAAGTTGTGAATTATCAAATTGGTATTCTACATCTATTAATATAGAAAATTTAGTACAAAACATATTATTTTTAAACATTTAAAATTATGCCAAACGGTAAGAAAAAGAAGGGCCACAAGATGGCTACGCACAAGCGTAAAAAAAGATTAAGAAAGAATAGACATAAGAGCAAATAACATGGCTTGATAGTCTATATAGACAGTGGGGCGCGTCAAAAAGTCCTATGAAGGATATTTGACACGCCCTTTTTTGATGTAACTAAGCAAAGTAAGAAGAGAAATGACCAGCGAAGTTGTTATTGACGTCCAGGAGAAAGACATTGCCACGGCACTGTTAGAGGATAAGCGTCTGGTTGAATACCAGAACGAACCGCGCTCTGCAACTTTCTCTGTTGGAAATGTCTACATTGCAAAAGTAAAAAAACTTATGCCAGGCTTGAATGCCTGTTTTGTGGATGTAGGATATGAAAGAGACGCTTTTCTTCACTATCTTGACTTAGGGAGCCAATTTAATTCGTATGCGAAGTACTTAAAACAAGTACAAAGTGACAGAAAAAAACTTTATCCATTTGCCAAAGCTTCACATCTGCCTGACCTTCCAAAAGACGGTAGCGTTCAGTCGACACTGACCTTAGGGCAAGAAGTATTGGTGCAAATAGTTAAAGAACCTATTTCAACCAAAGGTCCACGACTAACTGCTGAACTGTCTTTTGCAGGCCGCTTTTTAGTTTTGATTCCTTTTGGTGACAAAGTTTCCGTGTCTTCAAAAATCAAAAACGGTGAGGAACGCGCCAGGTTGAAACAGCTCGTCCGCAGCATTAAACCTAAAAACTGCGGCGTCATCGTACGCACGGTGGCAGAAGGAAAAAGAGTTGCTGAGTTAGACGGCGAGATGAAAGTGCTGGCAAAGCGTTGGCAAGATGCAATTGTCAAAGTCCAGAAAACCCAACAACGACCTCAATTAGTATATGAAGAGGCCGTACGAGCAATCGCGTTATTAAGAGATATATTTAACCCAAGCTTCGAGAATATTTATATTAATGATGAAGAAGCATTTAGGCAGGTTAAAGACTATGTCACGTTAATAGCCCCGAGCAAGTCGGGCATTGTGAAGCGGTACACGGGCAAAGTGCCTATCTTTGATAATTTCAACATCACAAAACAAATTAAGTCTAGCTTCGGTAAGACCATCAACTACAAGCATGGAGCCTATCTTATCATTGAGCATACCGAGGCCCTTCATGTCGTGGATGTAAATAGTGGGAACCGAACACGAAAAGAAAATGACCAAGAAGCAAATGCGCTTGAAGTAAACCTTGGGGCAGCAGACGAATTGGCACGGCAGCTCAGACTGCGTGACATGGGAGGCATTATCGTTGTTGATTTTATCGACATGCATCTTGCTGAAGATCGACAGATGCTCTACGAACGCATGTGCAAGAACATGCAAAGTGATCGTGCACGTCACAACATTCTCCCACTGAGCAAGTTTGGATTGATGCAAATTACTAGACAACGAGTAAGACCTGTAATGGATGTCAATGTTGACGAGACATGCCCCACGTGTAATGGCACAGGTAAAATTAAGTCAAGTATTTTATTTACCGATCTACTTGAAAGAAAAATTGACAAACTAGTCAATAAAATAGGAATTAAACGGTTCACTCTCCATGTTCATCCGTATGTAGCCGCCTATATCAATCAAGGAGTCTTCTCCCTGAAACGTAAGTGGCAGATTAAATATGGACTTGGAGTTAATGTCATCCCTTCACAAAAACTAGCGTTTTTGCAATATGAATTCTACAATTCAAAAAAGCAGTTTATTGACATGAAGGAAGAGATAGAAACAAAGTAAACTTTCTGATACAACAGGGATGAGCATGCCACAAGCGTGTCCATCCCTGTTGTTTTTATTATTTACCATATAGCATATTTCACAAAATTACATTGTAGGTCATGAACAAGAAAACCCTACTCACACTCATTTCATGTTGCCTCATCACGGGCATCCATGCGAAAGACATGTCGCAATATGAATGCTTCAGCCTCATGAAGGGAAAGATAAAGCCATCGGTGGCGCCCATGCTCAAGACAACCTGGGGACAGAATGCACCCTATAATCTACAATGTCCGCTGGCTCCTGGCAAGAACGTACACTGCAAGACGGGCTGCGTAGCCACTGCCATGGCACAGGTTATGAAATACTACGGTTATCCGGCGCACGGACAAGGCAGTGTGAGCTACGCATACGTGGGCAACGACGGACTGACATACTTCGTTGAGACCGACTTCAGCAAAAGCACCTACGATTGGGAGAAGATGAGAGAGGCCTACACTCCTGGTGACAACAGCTCGGACGAGGAGAAGCAAGCAGTGGCAAAAATCATGGCCGACTGTGGTGCTGCTGTGAAAATGGAGTACAGGCTACACTAGTCATCCCTCAAGAACTCGACTTACAACCAGCAAAAGGTATTGGATAACACCA
>CABQNT010000013.1:0-78683 GCA_902465605.1 uncultured Prevotella sp. | reverse complement strand
TGGTGTTATCCAATACCTTTTGCTGGTTGTAAGTCGAGTTCTTGAGGGATGACTAATTACTTGATTTGTTTGAAATGCAACCTAATCGGACCGTCCAACATATAAGGTGGTTCTGAATAAGAGTATTTCATCATTTCTACTAATTCATGCCAACTTGGTTCAGTAGGTTCAATATCATAAATAGATACTTCTAAGATTTTTTCCTTTTGTGGGGTCTTCAACAAGCGGAAACCAATGAGAGCTTTACGCACATTGGTATGACCCTCATCAAAGGCCACATTGACCTTCTCCAACTCATACTCGGTGAGTGAAATCTTTGGAGGACGACCGACAGCACCCTCAAAGAAGAAGGACTGACGCTCACCCACAAACTTCGCTTTCGTAGGAGCTATAAAGTAATTCCTCAGTTTGCCTTCAAAATGAGGCGTCAACTGATAGCCTTCTGCAGGTGTTCCTTCGAGTTCCATTCGATCGGTCTGCACGGTGTCTATGAGCAAGGCAGGGTCGTATCCCCAAGAGTTAATAAACCAGTCTTTATTGGTAATGCCCTGGAAACTCCACTTGCCCGACAAGTTGTCTGGACCCATGATGCGAATATCTGTGGTAGGATTGGTGCCAGGCAACAAGCCTGTATTCTCTGCTAAACGTAGGATGATATGATCTTTCCCTTTTTCGTATTTTAAGAATTCAAGGGTTACCGTACCTGTGTTCTGTCCTGCGCGGAACACTGCCTGCTTCGTATCGTTCATAAATCTGAAGTGTACACCTTCTTGTGCTGTAGAAGCTGGATCGACAACTACGTCGAGTCTTGTCTTTTTAGTAAACGAGAAGGCACTTCCACGAGCGGTTCTTAGGTGTATCACACAATCGCGCGTCAACCCCAACTCACCCTCTTTGTCTTCAAAACTATAGATGTTTTGCCCCAAGAGTTCTACTTCTATATAATTGAGCGCACCAATTTTAACGCCTTCTACTGGTAACAATGTCAATAAGAAAGATTTGGGTTTAGACACAGCTTTACGCGTCACCTTCAGATAAGCCACCGAGTCGCCCTTGTTGAGGGTAAATGCGCTATCAGAAAGTTCGTAGTCTTGATGCAATACCGCATTGGATGAAGAGGATAAACGATAAGGAATGCGTACGGTTGATGCCGCCTTTCCTTCGGTGACAATAGCCACAATAACCGTATCGCCCACCACATTACCTAAGATATAATGTGGCTCTTCCAAGCTCAACTCGGTATGATAATTGATCGAATCGTCTTTCGAACATGACACCACCACCAGTGCCAGTACCAATAGACAAAATCGGATAAATGTTTTCTTCATTGTCATCATAATTTTAATGATTGTTGGTTGACTTATTATATTCATCCTTAATGGCATCCACCTCTTGTTTATCGGTGGAAGAAAGATCTTCAGGCTCAGGCATTTTATATACTTTTTTCAGGTAATTACTGGTTTCGCGTGGCGGCACCTCGTCTTCCTGTTGACAGGAGACAGACCCCATTGCTGTCATCAACATGATGACCGCAGGAAGAAATATTTTGAGATATTGTTTCATCTTCATTGTCATTTTAATTAGTAAGTAATGATTTTGTCATACCCTGGGTTCTGTTTCAAACCGCTGATTTTCTCTATTTCTGCAATAGGGATGGGGAAAGTGTACATGAACTTGCGTGTGGTGTACTTCATAGACTGGTAAGCTGTCCAGAATTCAGGTGTTCCATTTCGCTTTAACTCAAAGAATCTGTCCCCCTCTAAAAACAATTCTTTACGTCTTTCCTGTAGGATGGCAGAAATCAAAGGGTTGAGAGGCTTACCCTCGGCATCCTCCTGAATCACCTCATAAGAATTGGCAGGTGGCAGCGTTGCCATGGTCCATGCTTGCGCATCTTTTACACGCGCCAACCGAAGGTCATTGAGTTCGGCTAAAGCCTCGTTGGTTTTACCCAAGTGGTAATAGCTTTCGGCTTGCATGAGCTTCAGCTCTTCGGAGCGCAACCCACAGAAGAATGTTTTGACTGCCACACGTTCAGGGGTGACATAGAATTTGTAACGAACATCTTTTGCCGTGTCAGAGACACTAAAACTATTCAAAAAACGAATACTTACTGGGCGGTATTTGATTTCTGTCGTAGTGGCAAGGAAATCCTGATTATTTCCCGATGACGTACTGTAAGCCTTGATGAGCTGGTTTGACCCTACCTTGAAAGGCGTACCCATTACCTCTTTATAATTATTGATTTGAAGAATTGGATAGGCTTTTAACAATTCGGCTGTCAACGGAAGCACTTTACTCCACTGCTCTGTCCAAAAATACAATCGAGCTAAATAGCCTTTACAGACAGGCTCTGTAAAGCGGTACAACGCATCGGTGGAATGATAATTGATTGATTTTTTCAAATCAGCTTCGATGAAGTCGACCGTAGCTTGCATTGAACTTCGCAGCGGGCGGTCTTCAAGATTGAAGGTCTGAACCAATGCCAAGCCTAACTGACTATCCATTTTTCCATGCACTGGTGCTTCACAAAAGTAACGCAACAGCTGATAATAACACACAGCACGCAAGCCATAAGCTGTTGCCAAGATAGTGTTGGCATCTTTAGTGCCGTCATCATCAAGGTTGTCTATGACAATATTACAATCGCGAATGACCTGATAGAGTTGTTCATATTTGCCCGCTGCATACGTTCCACCGACAAGATTACCCACATAAAAGGGCAACCCTTGACCGCTGTTAGCAGTGAGACAAGCCTCAAAATCATCTCCACATCCAGCATCTAAACTCACAATGGTACCCACATTATCCATGAAGCCAGTGGAGCCACCTTCGTCCATGTCATTGAGATGACTATGAAGGAGTGCCGAAAACTCTTCAGGAGTCTTAGGGACTGTCTTTCCATAAGGTTTGATATCCAAGTATTTGTCGCAGGATACAAGCGACATGGCGACGAGAATTATAAAATATATCTTTTTCATACTGATTCTAACTTTTAAAATCCAACAAATACACCCATTGAGAAACTACGTGCCATAGGATATACTGCACCCGGACTCTCGGGGTCGATTCCCGAATAATTGGTAAAGGTATAAATATTATCTGCTGTGAACGAAACACTGAGCGAGCTTAAACCAATGCGCTGAATCAACTTGGTGTCAAAACTATAAGCTAAATTCAGTGAGCCAATCTTAAAATAAGAAACGTCTTCTAATAAAGAAGCTTTGGTAATTTTTGGAGAGGAAACCACATAATTGTCCAAACCATAATATTTACCATACGCATCGAGAATGCGAGGATGTGCATCGGTTCGATGATTCTTTGTGGTCCAACGATTCACCACATCCCTTGTCACATTGAGATGATTTACATATAAGTCGTTCATTTGTGAGGGTATTTTTTCTACTGGGGTGCCACTCAAAGAACCATAACCTACAGGACTGTTGATCTGATTGAGAATCTTTCCGCCCAAAGAATACGTGCCAGATAAGCTCAATGTCAACCGCTTATAAGACAAACTCATGCTATATCCGCCATTGGTAGGTGCGTTAGAAGTACCCAAATAGAACAAATAATTTTCCGCATTGTTGCGGTCTGCAGAGGTCTCAAATACCGCATCAGGGCGTGGCTCGTACGTAATGAGTCCTAACCGACTATCAATGCCAGCTACTTTTCCGCTGAAGATAGAACCGATAGGATAACCCACATAGATTCCTTCACCTAAACCTGAAACAATAGACTTGTACTCCAACAACCTATTTCTATTGTAGGCGATGTTTCCAGAGATTAACAAATTCCAGTCGTCTTGCTTAATCACGTTAGCCGACAAGGTGAATTCAGCACCCGTATTTGACAACTTAGAAGTGTTGAACGATTGGTTTCTGAATCCTGTAGAATAAGGAATAAACACCTCTGAAACCGCATCACTCGTTATGCGTTTATAGATTTCGCCCGTCATTCGGATGCGATCATTCAAAAATCCTGCATCGATAGACACCTTCATATCTTTGGTTTTCTCCCATCGCAAATTGGGATTTGGTGCCTTCTTTATCCAGCCCATACGATAATAGTCGGTATCTGTTTTGCGGAAAGACTGTCGATAATCCATGATCACTTGTGGATGAACCGACTTATTGATGTTACCTGTAAACCCATATGCAGTGCGTAAAGACAAGCTACTGATAATAGGTTTGAGCTTTTCCATAAACGATTCTTGGTCTACATTCCACGACAGACCTAACGAGCCTGTGGGGTTGAACTGTTCCTTGCTACCAAAATTATTGCTACCATCTGTTCTGCCAGTAAACGAAAATACATAGCGATTGTTATACACATAATCAGCAGAAAAGTAAAAGGATGCAAATCTATCTTCTACAATATTTTGTCCCGACAGATTATCCATGAGTAAAGCATAGTTTTTCAAGTCGTTATACTCAAAAGTCTTACCTTCTGGATAGACTGGCATGGCAGAATTACCAGACACGGGATCGTAGCCATAGCGTTTAGCAAAGATACTTTTTGCATATTGTCCACGAATTTCTGAACCCAATAACCCACTGATATAATGTTTGTCATTAAACGTATTGAAGTAATGCAACTGTCCTCGCAAATTATAACTACTATTGTAGGAAGAGCTTTGTGCAATAGAAGAATAAGTACGCTTAGAGGTTAATGTCTTTAAATCGAAAGGACGATCTTGCCAAGCTGTATAGGTATCTTTATCATTGATGTTATCTCCATTGTTCGTTGTGTAGCTGTATGAGCCTAAGCCTTCAAAGTTAAGATTATCAATAATATTGATAGTGATGTTTCCAATAACGGTTGTAGAGAAGTTTTTGGTCTTGCTGGATGTATTATTTATCTCTCTCATGATGTTCACACCATTATCGGGTAAAGGCAAGGTTGATTTAGAACCATTGGCGAGCATGATATTATAATAAGTCTGATCAGCTGCATAATTCCCTTGCTCGTCATACACACGCTCATAAGGATTGGCAAAATAGGCGTATTTAAACAAGTCTACTGCCAAAGAAGGACTATTAGACGTTTGCCAACCTAAATCTAATGACAATCCCAATTTTACACGTTTGTTGGGTTTGATGTCCAACTTAGAATTGATGTTGTAGCGTGAATAATCAGTTTTCTTCACCAATCCCGCATTCTCAGAATAGCCTAAAGAGACATAATAGGTACTCTTCTCCGAACCTCCCGATAAAGACAAGTTGTGACTTTGCGATACAGAATTGCGGAAAAGCTCATCGAACCAGTTGGTTGTATGACTGCCTAAGCGGGCGATTTCTGCATCCTGCTGTTCCTTATTCATACCCTTATACTGTCCATATCCCGAACGAATCATGCCCACAATGCCTATCACAGGGTAACGTTCGTTCTTCTCGAAATAGGGTTTAGAGTACTCATCCCACAGTTCTTGCTCCCAAGCAAGTTTCTCTTTCGAATCCATTAAGTTGACAGCGCGTGGTGGACGAGTGACCATGGTAGCATTGGCAGAATAGTTGATACGTAGCTTCCCTGCCACTCCTCGCTTGGTTGTCACCACAATGACACCACCTGCAGCACGCGAACCATAAATGGCTGCTGCCGATGCATCTTTCAAAACAGTAACACTCTCAATGTCATTAGGATTGATACCAGCAATGCCATTGGAAAAAATATCGCTGAAATTGCCTGACAACATTTGTGCTTTCGAGATGGTAGGCAAATCTTTTTGAAGTGCTACCCCATCTACCACCCACAACGGGTCTGCATTTCCAGTAATGGTATTGGTACCACGAATACGCACTTTGGCAGATTCGCCGGGACGTCCAGAGAGTGCTTTGACATCTACACCTGCCATCTTTCCTTGTAACAGCATATCCAAATTGGCGGTAGGATTCTTATTCAAATCCTCGGCCGTAATGGTAGATACCGAACCTGTGGTGCGCCGCTTGGTGGTACGAGTATATCCCGTAACAACCACTTGGTCAAGCAACGAGGCATCATTCTCAAGTACAATGTTCTTTGTCAAAGCGCTTGTCACCTTGATAGTCTTAGATTTCATGCCCAAATACGACACCGTAATGGTATTTCCTCTATCTACCCACAACGAAATTTTACCGTCCATATCGGCAATCACTCCGACAGGTTTACCCTTTACTTTCACCGTGGCACCTCCTAAGGGATTGCCTTCTGTGTCAGTAATGGTAGTGACTACCTGCACCATAGCATCGCTCTTTTGTGGATTTTGAGCTACGATTGCCAATGAGATGAGGCAGAAACAAAAAAATAATAATGTTTTTTTTCTCATAGAAAAAGAATGTAAATAGATTATTGATGATTCACTATATCAATGTCTCTCGGTGAGAGTTTTAACAGATGATCGCGAAAATAATAACGAATCAGATTGTCATAATAAGGACCGTACACGGCATGATCCATGCCTGGTAATACCATGAAATCGAATCGTTTGTTGGCTTTAATCAGCGCATTCGCCATGCGTAGGGTAGAAGCCCATGGCACATTGTCGTCTACATCACCTGAAATAAGTAACAATTTACCTTTTAGTCGATGCGCTAACTCCATATTGGTGGGCACACGTTTCAAGCCATGATACGTCTCACCCCACCACTGTATATAGATGTTGTTGTCATGATTGCCCGACGCTGCTACAGCCACCTTATAGAAATCTGGATAAGTGAGCAGAGCTGTCACCGACTCGGCAGCGCCTCCTGAATGTCCATAAATGCCCACACGAGCAAGATCAATAAACGGATAGCGTTGAGCCAACGTCTCGATGGTGTGCTTATCATCGGCCACAGCATAATCTCTTAAATTGCCATAACCGTAGGTATAGAAGGCTTTGTCACGAATGGGAGAACTGCCGCGCGGCTGAACATTAATCACCACAAAGCCCAACTCTGCCAAACTTTGGTTGCCATTGTCATCAATCACAAATGCTCTGGGTACTTGATCGGCTTGTGGACCGGGATAAACATTGGAGATGATAGGATATTTCTTGGTGGCATCAAAATTGGAGGGAAGATACATCACCCCTGTTAATTCAGTTTTCTTGTCGGGCGCTTTCACCGAAATAAGCTTTGGCTTTATCCAACCTGCTGCCAAAAGCAGTTGTTCGTTGGCACGCTTTATCTCGTATCTGCGGCTTGGATGACGTACATCTATCACCTGAAACACGGGTGGCATGTCCATTCGCGAATAAGTATCAATAGCGTAATGACGGTTGTCCGAGAAATCAAGTGAATGTGTTCCGTTGCCTGGTGTCAACAGCTGCTGATGCTTACCATTGAGCGTAACCGTGTAAAAGAAACGATAATTAGGGTCAATACCTTTTTCTTGTCCGTAACCAGCAAAGATCATCGTATTGGAAAGTGTGTCAATATGCACAATTGTGCTCGCCACTAATTGGTCACCGCGAGTTATCTGATGGAGCAATTTACCATTTTTATCATAGAGATAATAATTACCTCGTCCTGTTCTATCAGACCACCAAATGATTTGCTCACCATGATTTACCAACCGATAATTCATCTCGTTAATATTAAGATGTGGCTTAGAAACCTCGGTTATCAATGCTCTCACCTTTCCTGTTTGTACGTCTAAATGACATAATTGTAACGTATCAACCCCTCGACTGCGACAGGTAAAGTAGATGTCACGACCGTTATGGCGGTCGTCTAATTCTACATACTGGTCTTTAAACTTTTCTATAGGTAGCAGCTTTGCCTCGTCTGTATCAGCATTATACCAAAACAATTTGTATTGGCGCACGTGTTTTTCATTGGGCAGGGGCATCTTTTTGGTTTTTAACCGTGGGCGTGGTTTTGCCAATGCGTTGATGATATACAGGTCGGCAACCTCACTATCGTCCTGCATAAAGCACACAAATCGGTGTCCATACCAGCTGCCAGTGATGTTGCTTCCTACGAGTGTGTCTTTCGCCGAACGGTGACAATACGATGCATACGCTTTGCCGTCGGTGGTAAGTTGCCTGGTTTTTCCCGTGAGGTTGTTTCTTACGTAAAGGTTGTATTGATCGCCAAGCATCGTAAAAGCCGAATCAGCGGTTTGATAGGAATACTTCCGACGGTCTTTTCTCTCAAGCGTATTGCTTTTTTTAGGTGTCTCCTGAAGTTGCAATCTTCCTGTTTCTCGATTGAACAGCTTGGTGGTACCTTTGTTTTTAAAAGTAAATAGTTGACTGTTTTCTTTCACAAATTGCACGTTCAGGTATCGTAATTGGTTATTACCAAAAGCCGTATCGCCTGTAAGTTGTTGATATTGCTTCAAGAAAGCAGGTACATCAGCAATTAATTTTTCTCGCTTCCCCGTCTTTGCATCTAAGATATAACGCACCAAATGACCATTCTCGATGCGGTGATAATTCACAAATGTAGATTGATCTATCCATGTCGGAGATGCCAAAACATCACTACTCAAGTGCTTTTTAACTGCCTTTTCTGTATGTAATGCTACCTGCTGCCAATTTGTTTGTTGTGCCCAAGCAAAAATCGGAGGTGCTAAAAGTAATGCAAGAATAATTTTTTTCATCTACCTGCGCTTTGTTTTTTCTGCCAATTTTACGGCTTGCAATGCATTTAAGCTACCACCACTGATGCTTGCATCCTTATTTTTCATTGGCTGAACACTATTCATTAAAATCTTTACTACTTGCGATGCTTTCAGCTTTGGAAAATAACTCCTTATCAAAGCAGCTACTCCACTTACAATGGGAGCTGCAATAGAAGTTCCATTCTCGGTAGCATACTGATTACCTGGGACAACAGAAGTAATCTCTTCGCCAGGTGCAAATAAGTGTACACGCTGCTTTCCATAGTTGGACAAGGAGGAAACAGCTCCCTTTTTAGTAGAGGCACCCACCCTGATAAAGTTGGGATAGAACTTACCATGAGCATCCAAACCTGTGGGAAAGTAATCGACCGAATCCACATTCAAGTGATCATTGCCAGCCGCATGCACAATCAAAACATCTTTTTGGGCTGCGTATGCAAGGGCATTATTCACCATTTGAGGGGTGGGAGAGGTATATTTTCCTAAACTGATATTAATCACTTTTGCGCCATTATCAACCGCATAACGAATTGAAGAGGCGATATCTTTATCGTACTCATCGCCATCGGGAGCAGCACGAATAATCATGAGCTGGGCCTTTGGATACACTCCTTGCCAAATTTCATGGCCATTTTTTCCCTGTCCTGCAATGACACCTGCCACAAAGGTTCCATGATAACAACCATCGACGGTTAGTATAGGGTTGCCATAATATCGGTCTGTTTCATCCAAGAGATTATCTCCCATGAGTAAACGCTTATCCTTTGCATGCTCAATTCCGTCAATTCTCGTTTTCATTAATTGAAAACGAGAATTTTGTTGTTGAACGAATTGCGTCCATTTCATCGATGTTTTTGCACGTAAAAGGTCGGCATAAATTTTCTCTGCCGATTGTTCCCACAGCGTGTCTGGCACCTGCAAATGCATCACACCATTGAGCGTGATGGTATCAATCGCAGAATACCGGCGCACCAAGGCATCCATGGTTTGCAAAGCCTTGTTCTTAATAATTGTATACTGGTACATGCGGAGATACTTGGCAATCCCAGCTTTCTTCTTCATTTTCAAGTAATAATGATATTCCGCACTGTCGGCAGTGCTCACTTGATTGATATTCTTATACTTTGGATACAAACGTTTAAACTGCCGATATTCTTCGGTACCAGCACTGGTCATGTTAAACGTTCCGTCTGCCGTGCCCAAAAAGTTCCACCCATGAACGTCATCGATATAGCCATTTTTATCATTATCTTTGCCATCTCCCGCAATTTCTTTAGGATTTCTCCACAGGGCATCCTGCAAATCAACAACGGTAGTATCAACACCAGAATCGATAATTCCTACAATGATTGGCTTTTGCTTCTTGTGGTGATACTTTGAAAGGTATTGAATTGCCGCATCAATAGCAGCTCCTTGTACAGAGTCTGTATTGGACCGATACCAATTAAATGGTTCGGCTGAACGGGCTGATGCCACCGATGAGAGACAAAATGATATGAAAATAAAACTTGGAATCAATGATTTTCTACTGAACATAGTACTCATATATTTACTGCAACTCGCAAATATAATAAGTTTTTTACTAATATAACAATATTTTAACAGAATTTACTTTCCTGTAAACACGTTGCTGCCACATGTCGTTAACATCTCTCATTGCTGAGTTTTCAACAGGGTGTGATTGATTAGTGTCGCATACAGAATATTGGGATAGAGAATATCCAATCGCAGCTCAGCAATGTTTGTGGCAGCTGGTGGGAGGTTCATTGTGTTCTGCTCCATTCAAACTTCATGCTAAAACAGGTTATATTAATTAAGGTGTCACCCCATTTTTTCTATATTTTCTTTGCCGAACGAGTGGGGATGTGCGGAATTTTTGATATATTTGTAACATGGATTTCTGATGAGATAGATGGTCAGAAGTTTATTTTTTACATCCAACTAAAGTAGAATACGAATTATGAGCAGAAGTTTTTTAGATGCCGTTGCGCATCGCCGTAGTTATTATGCATTGAAAAATGAATCGCCTATTACAGATGATGCCCTCCGTGAGTTGGTGGCGCAGGCGGTGAAGCATGTGCCGTCGGCATTCAACAGTCAGTCGACACGTATCGTCGTGTTGCTGGGGGAGCGCCATCACAAGTTGTGGGAGCTGACCAAGGACGTGCTGCGTGCCATCGTTCCTGCCGACGCTTTCGCCAAGACGGAGGCGAAGATTAACGAGTCTTTTCAGAGTGGTTATGGCACTATTTTATATTATGAAGCGCAAGCTCCCGTGCGACAGTTGCAGGAAAAATTCCCCACTTACGCAGACAATTTCCCTGTTTGGTCAGAACATACCAATGCCATGCACCAGTTTACCATCTGGACAGCCCTTGAAGATGCTGGTTTCGGCGCATCCTTACAGCACTACAATCCGATTATTGATGAGGTGGTTGCCAAGGAATTTAAGATTGATGCCGACTGGAAACTCCGTGCGCAGATGCCTTTTGGCGTACCTGCGGGCGAGCCGGGAGAGAAGACTTTTGAGCCGTTGGAAGAGCGATTGTTGTTCTTGAAATAAAGCATGATTTCATCGCTTTGTGGCGGATGTATCAAAACCTTGCGTGAGTATTTTGATGCACTGATACGTTGTGTCTTAAACATAACAAACTACACTTCTATATAACTGAACCACAAGCCGTTGCAAACTCAATGCCTTTGGTGCACAAACCCATTGACTTTGAAGTCCAAAGTCAATGGGTTTGCCATTCAAAGTCAATGCGTTTGATGTCGCAATGCTACACCGTGTTCTGTCGTTCTCAAAACCGATAGCCCACCGTAGCTTGAACCACAAAATGATGGGGGGTGGCGGTTCCTAAGAGTAAGGCTTGAACCACTTGCAACACAACGTCTTCCTTCACGATGGGTTGGTTAGTTACGGGGGTGAGTCCAATGCTTGTCTCAACTCCGATGATGATTCGATTGATGTCCAGCTCCAGACCAGATTGAAGTCCTACGTCTATGCGTTTGAACTTGGGTAGTTCCACCAGCTTCTTGTCTTCGTTATAGCTGTTGCCCAGCATCTTGCTTCCTTGCTCAAACAGATTCTCCTTGAAAGTGTGTTTGTAGTCGCTATTCGCCATGCTGACTTTGGCCTTGCTGTTGAGACCGCATGCGATGTAAGGCCCTGTGTAGAGATTCAGGTAGAGGTCATCGGTCAGGTGAATGTGGGCGACAATGTTCAACGGCAACTCAACGTAGTGCATGTTGACATGATAGCGCGCATCACTGATTTGCTCGTTGCCGAAATATCCGTTAAACTTGAAACCTTTATTGGCCAGATAAAGGGATGGCTGGAAGTAGAAAGTGCGGCCCAAGGGTACTGCCATACCCCCGCCCAGCCGATAGGACAATCGTGGAGATTCTCCACTATTGGCGATGAATGCACTGGTCCCCAATGCTCCCTTGACGTTCCATGTTACTTTTGCCGTGGCGAAAAGAGGCCATACGACGAGTGCAAGACTCCATAATTTTTTGCGCATAACCATGATGTTTGTTTATTGACAGAACATCAGGTTCGCAGGAATCTTGCATGTGATGAGGTAAAATAAAACAAAAAACGTGTGCCGTTATCGTGTGTGGCTCATTTCTTGGGCATGAGAAGTTTGTTGTATTCTTCAGGCATTTGGAGCAGTTTGATGGCCTCTTTCGTCTGTTTGTCGTATCTCAAACCAAGCTGAACCGCCCCGGCTTGGAAATAATAAGCCGTAACAATGTCTGTGGCGATCATCTGTTTCAGTTCATCCTTGTTCAGCTCCAAGTCTTTTGCCACGTCGTGGGTCAGCTTTTTCTTCAAAGCCTCAAACTCAGGCTTGGCATCCTCATAATACTTTTCAAACTTGGCCATCTTCTCCAGTTCGGCCAAAATCTTCTCCGTTCCGGGGTCGTAGGTGAACTTGTTTTTCAAAACCAGCCGCTTAAACTCGTTGTATTCGGTGTCCGTGAGCGTAAATTCGCTGGCAGGAGCGATGGTCTTGTGCTTGCTGATGTAGTCAACCACATAGTTGAACATTGTCTCCGTGCTGTCTCCACGTTGCAGATAAGCCGAGATGTTGGCGATGGTGTCGGGCTTGATTTCCACATCCGGCATGATGCCTCCGCCGTCCCTTACCTCGCGTCCGTTCTTGGTGTGGAACACGCTGGTCAGCGAGTCGGGCAGCTGTGTGGCACTGTTGCGCCCTGCCGTGAGTTTGTAGTTGATGGCCTGGATGCAGCGTCCGCTGGGAATGTAATAATGTGCGGTGGTTACTTTCATGTTGGCGTTGTAGGGCAGCTTTGTGGTCATCTGCACCAATCCCTTGCCAAAAGTGCGGGTACCCATGATGACCGCGCGGTCCAAGTCTTGCAGCGATCCGGCCGTAATCTCACTGGCGCTGGCCGTCATGCCGTTGACCAAAATCACAATGGGCATGGAGGCGTCGACGGGTTCCATGCGCGTTTTGAACGCTATGTTGGCGCGTTTCAGCTTTCCCTTGTTCGTCACCACCGTGATGTCCTTTGGAACGATGATGTTCACGAGGTCTACCGCTTCCTGTTCAGAGCCTCCTACGTTGTTTCTCAGGTCCAAGATGAGGCCTTTGGCTCCTTGCTTTTTCAGGTCGATGAAAGCCTGCCGCACCTCTTTCGCGCAGCCTTCGTAATACTGAAGCAGATTGATGTAGCCCACGTTTCCTGCCACCATGCCGTAGTAGGGAATGGCTGGCATCTGAATGGCACGGCGCTTCACCTTGAATTTCATCACCTTGCCCGTTGACGGACGCTTAATCTTTAAGGCGAAGGTCGAGCCGGGTTCTCCCCTCAGATGCTCACTCACATACTTGGTATCTTTGCCCACCATCGTCGAATCGTCTATCTGTAGGATGATGTCCCCTTTCTTCAACCCCACTTCCGATGATGGCATGTTGGCGTAAGGCTCGTCAATCACGGCGTTCTTCAGCTGTTGGTTGTAGCGGATGAGCGCACCGATGCCGCCGTATTTTCCAGACAGGGCCTGCCGCAACTCCTGCGTTTCGCTCTCTGGATAATATTCCGTGTAGGGGTCCAGACTGCGCAACATGCTCTTGATGCCTGTGCCAATCACGTCATTGGCATCGAGGGTGTCTACATACATCAGGTCCAGATTTTTATAAACGGCGTTGAACAGTTCCATGTTTTTGGCCGCCTCAAAAAGGTGATTTTTGTCCTTTTGGGCGAATAAGCTATTAGGCAATAGTCCCAACAGCAAGAGATATAACAGTAGTTTTTTCATTGTCACAACATCAATTTGTTGAGCAAAGATAATATTTAAGACTATAATATAGGTGGGTGCGTGCGCTTTTTTATTGTATTTTAGCTTTCCGGTCTATTTTTTTTGCAAAATGTTTGGAGGTTTCAAAAAAACGTTCTACCTTTGCATCCGCAATCAAGAATATTGATTTGTCATTGCTTCAATAGCTCAGTTGGTTAGAGCACCTGACTGTTAATCAGGGGGTCGTTGGTTCAAGCCCATCTTGAAGCGCACAGAGCGGAAGTCCTATTGAACAGGGTTTCCGCTCTTTTTGCGTTAGAAAAACGTAGAGTCAAGTAGGGGGTAGTGGCGTAATGGATTTGAAAACGTGTTGACCGTCAACTCCCATAGAACGTGTATATCTTATCACTTTTCCATCTTGATGATGGATTCGTCATACACGTTGTGCTCGTCAGGGCTGTGTAGAGGCTTCCATACCTGTGCAAAGAAAGGATTTCGTTTGGCCTCTTCGTCGTAATTCCACGGCATGGGGAAGCACTCGGGGCACCAATGACCACCTAATAGTACCAGTCGGGGAGAGGCTTTGAAACGATGTCCAAAAGCGCATTGCCATTCCAATTGGGTGGACAGGTCACCGCGCACCATCTGCTTGGACAGGCACTTGCCGCCCCTGAAGGCAGCCGCTTGCCGCATATCTTCTATGTCCAGTTCGTCTTTTGGTTTCGACTCGTCATATCCATGATCCAACATCACGGGCTGAGGCGATGGGTGATACAGTTTAAACTCGTTCCAACCCGGGATGTCCCTCCATGCGTCCATGCTGCCATAGAAAGCCGTGATGCGCGGCTCGATGTTGTGCTTCGTCCAATATAACGGTCCCAAAGGCTTTTTGGCGGTGGGCTTCAACACAAGATGTTTGATGAGGCCAGAGGCGATCAAGCCCCCTAATTTCATCTTCAACGGAGCTTTTTCAGCCATTTCTTGAATGAATTGGTCTATCTTTCCACTTCTGAAATGCAGGTACGATTCAAGGATATCAGAATCGGTGTACCACTGTCCGTGGAAGTTGCGCAGCACAAACCAGTTGGGTTCGGTGAGGTCTTTGAGGTTTCCTAAGTTCAAAGCCGTGAAGGTGTATTGCATAAACGCCCAGTTAACAGTGCGATACTCCGCTCCTCCGCCAATGTTATAGATGCGGCACCAGAAGTCTTCGGGCAGGTCTTGATTGCACACATGCGACAGCAGTACGCCCGAATCTTTGGCCGTCACCCATTCCAATACGCCGTTCAGGGGTTGGTGAAACATGATGGGATCTAATGTGTTGAGAATGGAGGGGTATAAGATGCCTGTTTGTCGGAGCGACACCCAATGCTTCAACCCCGACTCGATGACCTCTCTTTCGGCCAAGGCTTTCGATAAAGCGTAGATGTCATAGATGCTAATCTTGATGGGGTCGCCCACACGTCCCCAGTGAATGGGATCGTTGCGGTCGCCCGTTTGCGCCACCGTTCCGATGTATACCAGATGTACCCGGTCGGGATTGGGCTGTGCCTTGATGGCTCTGATGATGTTTTTCACCGCCCCCACGTTAACCTGCATGGTCTTTTGTGGAAAATAATCGGCTGCCGGCGACACCATTCCGCCCACATGCAGCACATAATCGGCATCCGTCACCCCTCGCAGCACGTCATCGTAATGCGTCAAATCGCCATAAATCACTTCCACACCCGGCAATGAAGCGTAGGGCGCAATGGCCTTACGATCGTTCTCGGTGGGCAATACCAGCAAGCGAATGTCAAACTCGTCACGCCGTTTCAATAGCTGTTTCAAGCCCTCCGACCCCATGTGTCCGGTGGCACCCGTGAGGAAAATCGTCTTCTTTTGCATCATTCTCATCAAGATTAGGTTGCTCAACACTCCTTGCAAAAATACAATAAATATATGGTAATGTCAACTATCTTTTGTGCAAATACATCGCTGCGTTTTCCTTGTGTCGTGTTCGTAGCGTGTTGGTGGAAATGAAATCATGCTGTTAATGCACTTGGAAAATATTTAACAACCAACCTCTTCATATTTGCCGTATTTACAACCAGTCTTGTCTTTGGCCGAAAATACGCTCAAAATGATCGAGATTTATATTTGGCTGATATTTAACTATTTACGCCTGTATGGCGTAATTAACCCCCTATTTTTCATGTTTTTTTCGGCCAAAAGCATGGCTTTTGTCGTGAAATAAGCATGGGTTTGCCCGTCAATGTCATGTTCCTAACGCGTCAAAGTGCTGTTTCTAAGGATACAAAGTCAATGTTCTAATCGTAAAACCTGCATTTTCTTGACCAACCATTGCCTTGATGCTCCTCGCAGGCCTATTGATTTTTTCCAGATTGCCAATTTACAAGTGCCGTTTTATAGGTCTTTTTTGATAAAAATAATTTACTTCTCCGCTCATTTCCAAAGCTCATTCAACGCGCGTAGATGGTTGCAATGTGCCATCACTTTGGTGCGACGCCTGGCCGTAGGGCATTATTATGATGTGAAAATTTCGTGAATAATCGCCGATTTATTTGGATATTTCGTTGAAAAAACCTATCTTTGCACCGTTCAGTGGAATGAGGGGCTTCGCAGAAAGCTCCTCATTTTATTTTGAATACGGCCGGCATCGCTGCTTGGAAGATGCTCGGCGCGAGCGGAAAGAATATATAGTACTAATTAAATATATATGATTGATAAAAGTGTCGTAAAAGGATTGGTTGAAGATTGGCTTCAGGACAAAGACTATTTCTTGGTGGATGTTGAGGTCAGTAAAGACGACAAGATTGTTGTCGAAATCGACCATGCAGACGGCGTGTGGATTGAAGACTGCGTGGAATTGAGCCGGTATATTGAAGACCGACTGAACCGTGACGATGAAGACTATGAGTTGGAAGTAGGCTCGGCCGGATTGGGTCAACCTTTCAAGGTGCCACAGCAGTACGTCAATTTCATAGGAAAAGAGGTCGAGGTGCTTAACGGCGACGGACTGAAATACCGAGGTGTCTTGAAATCGGTAGATGGGAACGACTTTGTTGTGACCGTTGACGAGAAGGTCAAGGTGGAAGGCAAGAAACGCCCAGAGCTGCAAGCCGTGGATCATACTTTCCAGATGGACAAGGTAAAGTATACCAAGTACCTCATCAGCTTTAAATAATGAGGCAGAAACTGATCATTGAATGAAACTAATATATAACATATAACGCTATGGCAGCAAGAAAGAATGTAGAAGAAACCATCAGCATGATTGACACCTTTCGTGAATTTAAAGACACGAAAAACATCGACCGTGCCACATTGGTAAGTGTGTTGGAGGAAAGTTTCCGCAACGTGCTAGCCAAGATTTATGGTAGCGATGAGAATTTTGACGTTATCGTAAATCCTGATAAGGGCGACTTCGAAATATACCGTAACCGCATCGTTGTGCCAGATGGCGAGGTGGCGGACGAAAATAAAGAAATATCGCTGACAGAGGCTCGCGAGATTGAAGACGACTATGAAGAGGGCGAGGAGGTTTCTGAGCAGATTAACTTTGCCAAGTTTGGCCGCCGTGCCATCTTGAATCTTCGACAGACATTGGCTTCAAAAGTGCTGGAGCTGGAACACGACTCGTTGTACAATAAGTATAAGGATCGCGTGGGACAGGTTATTTCCGGCGAGGTTTACCAGATATGGAAGCGCGAGGTGCTGTTGGTGGATGATGAGAACAACGAGCTGATACTGCCCAAGTCAGAGCAGATACCAGCCGACCAATACCGCAAGGGCGAAACCATCCGCGCCGTCATCCTGCGGGTAGACAACGAGAACAACAACCCCAAGATTATTCTCTCGCGTACCAGTCCGGTATTTCTGGAGCGACTGTTGGAGGCCGAGGTACCTGAGATTAACGACGGACTCATCTCTATCAAGAAGATTGCCCGCATGCCGGGCGAGCGCGCGAAGGTGGCTGTAGAGAGCTACGACGACCGCATTGACCCGGTAGGTGCCTGTGTTGGCGTGAAAGGCAGTCGTGTGCACGGCATCGTACGCGAACTATGTAACGAGAATATCGATGTTATCAACTACACGTCAAACATCAAACTGTTCATTCAGCGCGCGTTGAGTCCCGCTCGCATCAGCAGCATCAATCTGGATGAGGAGAATCGTAAGGCCGAAGTTTACCTGCAACCCGAAGAGGTGAGCTTGGCCATTGGCCGGGGAGGACTGAATATCAAGTTGGCTTCCATGCTGACAGAATTCACCATCGACGTGTACCGTGAAGTTTCAGATGCCGACGCTGACGAAGACATCTACTTGGAAGAGTTTGATGACGAAATCGATCAATGGATTATCGACGCTATCAAAAGCATCGGTCTTGATACAGCTAAACAGGTGTTGAACGCACCTCGTGAAATGTTAATCGAGAAAGCCGACTTGGAGGAAGAAACCGTCGATCACCTGATTCGGGTATTAAAATCAGAATTTGAACAGTAACACCCCGTGATACTTGCAGTCCTCTGCGAACGAGGACGCAGTAGAAAAGCTTCTGCAAACAGGCAGAGCAGTTGGGAGTGTGAACATCAATAAGAACAAGAGTTAAATAATTATCAATGAGCATCAGATTAAACAAAGCATTACGTGAATTAAACATAGGACTTCAAACGGCAGTTGAATTCCTTGAAAAGAAAAGTGAGCTGGGAGAGGTGAAAGGCGAGCCAAGCTTTAAGTTGAGCGACGCACAATACCAAGCCCTGGTAGAGGCTTTCAAGCAAGACGCAGAGGTGCGCAATCAAGCGGAAAAGATCTTCCAGAAAAAGCCCAAAGAAAAGAAACGCACGCCGGAAGCAAAAGAAGAGCGTGTTGAAGAAGTAGTCGAGACAGCTTCATCGCAGCAGCGATACAAGCCGCTCGGCAAAATCGACTTGAGCGTATTCGACAAGAAGCCTGCCGCTAAGAACGCTGATGCTCAAGACGATCAAAAGGCATCGGAATCACAAGAAAAACCGACAAAGAAGGCTGCTGCCGTCAGCCCTGAGCCTAAAAAAGAAAAAGTAGAGAAGCCCGCGGAAACACCAAAGGCAGCACCAACTGTGGTGGAAGAAAGCAAGAAGGACGACCAGAAAGCGGAAGCCAAGACCGAGTCGCCAACTGTAAAGAAGGCGCAAGCGGACAAGAAACAGAAGTCTGACGAGCGTGTTGAGCCACAGGAAAGTGACAAGCCACAGGAGCGTGTTGAACCGCAGGCAAATGATAAACCGCAGGATGTTGACGAAAAACAGGAGAGTGACGAATCTCAAAGCGGTGGAGACGAAATCTTCCAGACCAAGAGTGAGCTGCGCTTGCAAAATGCGCCCAAGGTGAATGTGCTGGGTAAAATAGACCTTAGCACCATCAATCAGAGTACTCGACCCAAGAAGAAAACCAAGGAAGAACGTCGCAAAGAACGTGAAGAAAAACGAGGCGATGGACGCAAAAAGCGCGCACGCATTAACCAACAGCGGGTTGACATCAATGCTGCTTCTCGACAAATTGGAAACAATGGCGGTGGCAATGCCAATAAGTCTGCGTATGCTGACGGCCGAAATGCTAATAAGAAAAATCGAAAGGGCAGAGGACGTAACCAGAAACCCTTGGAGGTGAACGAGGAAGAGGTAGCACGCCAGGTAAAAGAAACGCTGGCCAGACTCACCAGTAAGGGTACGCAGAACAGGAAAGGTGCTAAATACCGTAAGGAGAAACGTGATGCCGTGCAAGAACGTATGAGTGCGGAAGCAAGGGCAGAACGTAAGGAAAGCAAGACACTGAAGCTTACCGAATTCGTGACTGTCAGCGAATTGGCTACCATGATGGATGTGGATGTCAACAAACTGATTGGAACTTTGATGAGCATCGGTGTGATGGCATCTATCAATCAACGATTGGATGCCGAGACTATCAACTTGGTTGCCGATGAGTTTGGCTTCAAGACCGAATATGTGAGTGCAGAGGTTCAAGAGGCTGTCGCTGAAGAAATCGACGACGAGAACGACCTGTTGCCTCGCGCACCTATCGTTACCGTGATGGGACACGTAGACCATGGTAAGACATCTCTGTTGGATCACATCCGAAACACCAATGTGATTGAAGGCGAGGCCGGTGGCATTACCCAGCACATCGGTGCGTATAACGTAAAGTTGGAGAATGGACGGTACATCACATTCCTGGATACTCCTGGTCATGAGGCCTTCACTGCCATGCGTGCTCGCGGTACACAGGTGACGGATATCGCCATCATCATCATCGCTGCCGACGACAGTGTGATGCCTACCACCAAGGAGGCTATCGCACATGCGCAGGCTGCCAACGTGCCCATGGTGTTTGCCATCAACAAGATTGACAAGCCGGGAGCCAACCCAGATAAGATTCGTGAAGACTTGGCTCAAATGAACTTGCTGGTTGAAGAGTGGGGTGGAAAATATCAATGTCAGGAAATTAGTGCGAAAAAAGGTATAGGTGTCAACGAATTGTTGGAGAAAGTTCTCCTCGAGGCCGACATGCTTGACTTGAAAGCTAATCCCAATCGTCGTGCGACGGGTAGTGTCATCGAGTCGAGTTTGGACAAGGGACGTGGATATGTTTCTACGGTTTTGGTCAGCAATGGTACGCTCCGTGTGGGTGACGACATCATCGCCGGAACGAGCTGGGGACGCATCAAGGCCATGTTCAACGTGCGCAACCAGCGTATTGAATCAGCCAAACCTGCCGAACCTGCCATCATTCTCGGACTGAATGGTGCGCCCACGGCTGGTGATCAGTTCCATGTGCTGGAAACAGAACAAGAGGTTCGAGATATCGCCAACAAGCGTATGCAGCTGCAACGCGAGCAAGGCTTGCGTACACAGAAGCGCCTCACGCTGAGTGACATCTCGCATCGTATCGCTCTTGGTTCATTCAAGGAACTGAACATTATCGTGAAAGGTGACACCGATGGTAGTATCGAGGCTTTGAGTGACTCGTTTATTAAGATGTCTACCGAGAAGATTAACGTGAATGTTATCTTCAAGTCGGTAGGTCAGATTAGTGAAAGCGATGTCACCTTGGCAGATGCTTCCGACGCCATTATTGTGGGCTTCCAGGTTCGTCCGTCTGCTTCTGCCCGTAAACTGGCCGAACAGAACGGTGTTGAAATCAACACCTACTCCGTCATCTACGACGCCATTGATGACGTGAAGTCGGCTATGGAGGGCATGCTTGACAAGGTGACCAAGGAGGTAGTCACTGGCGAGGTTGAGGTAAAGCAAGTTTACAAGATTTCAAAGGTGGGAACCGTAGCTGGTGCCATGGTTACCGATGGAAAGGTACACCGCTCAGACAAAGCTCGAGTTGTTCGCGACGGAATCGTCGTTCACACCGCTCCTATCAATGCATTGAAGCGGTATAAGGACGATGTAAAGGAAGTGGCAACCGGTTTCGAGTGTGGTATCAGTCTGGTTAATTTCAATGATATCCAGGAAGGTGACATCATAGAAACCTTTACAGAAATAGAAGTAAAGCAAACGTTGTAAGTTTGAGCGCGCGAGTTTTGAGTAGGTAAGTTTTTGAGTTGATAGGTTTTTGAGTTCGTAAGCATTTAAGTTTATGAACCCTTGTGCACCAACAACTCGTCAACTCGTTAACTTGTAAACTCGTCAACAAACAAACTAATCATATCATCTATTGCAGGGGCGTCCATGAAACATCAGGGAGTTCCTGCATTTACATTTATGGAAGAAGTAAATAACACGAATAACGAATACGTCAGAAAGCTAACCGAACAAAAGTACGAGTTTGGTTTTACCACTGACGTTCATACCGAGATTATAGAGAAGGGGCTTAATGAGGATGTCATTCGGCTCATTTCCGACAAGAAAGGAGAGCCGGAATGGATGCTCGAATTTCGCCTGAAAGCGTATCGACATTGGCTGACAATGACACAACCCTCATGGGGACATGTGACGTTGCCCGAGATTAATTACCAAGATATATCCTATTATGCCGACCCAATGGCAAAGAAACCGGCCAACAAGGAGCTTGATCCAGAACTGGAGAAAACGTTCGACAAGCTGGGTATTCCGTTGGAAGAACGGTTGGCACTCAGTGGAACGGCCGTTGATGCCATTATGGACTCTGTGTCTGTGAAGACCACCTTCAAGGAAAAACTGAAAGAGAAAGGCGTCATTTTTTGTTCCATGGGCGAGGCTATCAAGGAACATTCTGCCTTGGTGCGTCAGTACTTAGGCACGGTGGTTCCTTATCATGACAATTTCTTTGCAGCCCTGAATAGTGCTGTTTTCAGTGATGGATCGTTCGTTTTCATCCCCAAAGGCGTGCGCTGTCCCATGGAATTAAGTTCGTATTTCCGCATCAACGCGCGCAATACTGGACAGTTTGAACGAACATTGATTGTGGCTGAAGACGATGCGTATGTGAGTTATCTCGAAGGATGTACCGCTCCGATGCGCGATGAGAATCAACTTCATGCCGCAATCGTGGAAATCATCGTGATGAACAATGCCGAGGTAAAATACTCAACCGTTCAGAATTGGTACCCCGGAGATGAACATGGCAAGGGCGGAGTGCTCAACTTAGTCACCAAAAGGGGCGATTGTCGCGGAGTCAACTCCAAGCTCTCGTGGACGCAAGTCGAAACAGGTAGTGCCATTACATGGAAATATCCATCTTGTATCTTGCGTGGAGACGGCTCGCAGGCCGAGTTCTATTCGGTGGCAGTGACCAATCATCATCAAGAAGCCGACACGGGTACGAAGATGATTCACATGGGAAAGAACACCACGAGCACCATCATTTCAAAGGGAATCAGTGCCGGACACAGCCAAAATTCCTATCGAGGATTGGTTCGTGCAACCGCCAATGCTGACAATGCACGCAACTACAGCTCGTGCGACAGTCTGCTGTTGGGAAGCGAATGTGGTGCCCATACGTTCCCCTATATGGACATTCATAACGATAGTGCCATCGTTGAGCATGAGGCCACGACAAGCAAAATCAGTGAAGACCAGCTCTTTTATTGCAATCAACGAGGCATTCCTACTGAAGATGCCGTTGGCCTGATTGTCAATGGATATGCCAAGGAAGTATTAAACAAGTTGCCGATGGAGTTCGCAGTCGAGGCGCAAAAGTTGCTTTCCGTCTCGCTGGAGGGCACCGTTGGATAAACCGATTTATAACAAAAGAATCATTATGTTAGAGGTAAAGAATTTGCATGCCACCATCAACGGCAAAGAAATATTGAAAGGAATCAATCTCGTCATCAAGACAGGAGAAGTACATGCCATCATGGGACCTAACGGTTCGGGCAAGAGTACCTTGAGTGCAGTGCTCGTGGGCAATCCGATGTACGAGGTTACGCAAGGTGAAGTGACATTCAATGGCAAAGACCTGTTGGCCATGGCGCCAGAAGATCGCGCACATGAGGGATTGTTTCTCTCTTTCCAATATCCTGTGGAAATCCCCGGTGTGTCCATGACTAATTTCATGCGGGCAGCCATCAACGAGAAGCGAAAGTATCAAGGACAGGAGCCGATGAGTGCCGGCGACTTCATCAAGTTGATGAAGGAAAAGCGAAAGGTGGTTGAGTTAGACAGCAAACTGTCCAACCGCAGCGTGAACGAGGGATTCAGTGGCGGAGAGAAAAAACGCAACGAAATCTTCCAAATGGCGATGCTCGAGCCTACTCTCTCCATTCTCGATGAGACGGATTCGGGCTTGGATGTAGACGCTCTTCGCATAGTTGCCGAAGGTGTCAACAAGCTGAAGAGGCCCGATACCAGCACCATTGTCATCACACATTACGACCGTTTGCTCGATTTAATCAAGCCCGACATCGTTCATGTGCTATTCAATGGACGCATTGTGAAGACCGGAGGGCCTGAATTGGCCAAGGAAATCGAAGACAAGGGGTACGACTGGATTAAGGCGGAGGCAGAATGATGAACAGTGAGAAACAATATCTCGACCTGTATGCGGATGCCCGCGCCATGATTTTTCAGCATGGTTCGCCCGTGATGAACGACGTTCGTGACGCTGCCTTCGAAGATTTTAAGCGCCAAGGGTTCCCATCACGCAAGGTCGAACGCTATCGCTACACGGATATGGCGGCGCTGTTTGAACCCAACTATGGATTGAACCTCAACCGGCTGGATATCCCCGTAAAACCCTATGAGGCTTTCAAGTGCAGCGTACCCAACTTGAGTACTTCGCTTTACTTCATCGTCAACGACGCTTTCCACGCCAAGGCACTGCCCAAAGCGACGCTGCCCGAAGGTGTCATCGTAGACTCTTTGCAGAAGGTGGCCGACACCCATCCGCAATTAGTGAGCAAGTATTATGCCCAGCTGGCCGCGACAAAGGACGATGCCATCACGGCACTGAACACCATGCTGGCGCAAGATGGGCTCTTCATTTATGTGCCCAAGCTGGTTAAGATTGACCGTGCCGTCCAGGTGGTGAACCTCCTTCGCTCTGATGTCGACCTGATGGTGAACCGACGAGTGCTCATCGTGCTGGATGAAGGAGCCGAGGCCAAGTTCCTTTTTTGCGACCACACCATGGACGACAAGCATTTTCTGGCCACGCAAGTAATCGAGGCTTATGTGGGCGAGAATGCCTCGCTCGACCTTTATTGCATGGAAGAAACGCACGAACACAATACCCGCGTGAGCAACGTGTATGTGGAACAGCAGGCCAACAGTCGCTTCAATCACAACGTGCTAACCCTGCACAATGGCATCACGCGCAACCAACTCAATCTGGTGTTCCGTGGCGAAGGGGCGTCTTGTTGCTGTAACGGCTGCGTCATTGCTGACAAGAAGCAGCATGTAGACAATAACACGTTCATCCGTCATGCCGTGCCTCACTGCGAAAGTCATGAACTGTACAAGTACGTTCTCGATGGTCAGGCCACGGGAGCCTTCGCCGGTAGGGTGCTTGTAGAGAAGGGAGCGCAGAAGACCAACTCGGAGATGCGCAACCAAAACCTCTGCACCACGAAGCAGGCGCGCATGTACACCCAGCCTGAGTTGGAGATTTATGCCGATGATGTGAAATGTGGTCATGGTTCTACCGTGGGTCAACTCAACGACCAGGCTATGTTCTACATGCGCCAACGCGGCATCAGTGAGCAGGAAGCCAAGCTGTTGTTGGAGTTTGCTTTCATCAATGAGGTGGTCGACAGCATGCAGCTCGAACCCTTGAAAGACCGTCTACACTACTTGGTTGAGAAGCGCTTCAGAGGCGAACTCGACAAGTGTGCGGGATGTAGAAATTGTTAATAAACCCATCATTGCCTCCCCCAAGTGCTTTGAAAAGCAAACTTGGGCGGAGGTTTTTTCATGAACGTTCAAACCAATCATCCGTGACAGGCCCAACAGAAAGTCGGCTCCGAGCGATTTTTCTGCCAGTCCCACCCATACATTTTCATTCTATGTACGATATTTCTTCCATCCGTCAGGATTTTCCCATCCTCTCCCGAAAGGTCTACGATAAGCCCTTAATCTACTTGGACAATGCGGCCACCACGCAGAAACCCTTGTGTGTGTTGGATGCCATGCGTGACGAATACCTTAACGTCAACGCCAACGTCCACCGTGGTGTGCATTGGATGTCGCAGCAGGCCACCGAACTTCACGAGGCTGCCCGCGAGACGGTGCGCCGCTTCATCAATGCCCGCTCGGCCGCTGAGGTGGTCTTCACACGGGGCACCACCGAGGGTTTGAACCTCATCGCCTCCACCTATTGTCAGGCGTTCATGCGCGAAGGCGATGAAGTAATCGTGTCTGCCATGGAGCATCATTCCAACATTGTGCCTTGGCAGTTGCAGGCTCAGCAAAGGGGCATCGTGCTCAAAGTGGTTCCGATGACCGATGCGGGGGAGCTGATGCTCGACGAATACGAAAAGTTGTTTACCAACAAAACCAAACTGGTGAGCCTCACGCAGGTGAGCAACGTGCTGGGTACCGTCAATCCCGTGAAACAGATGACGGCCACGGCGCATGCCCATGGCGTGCCGGTGGTGATAGATGGTGCGCAGAGTGCGCCCCATTTCAAGGTGGACATGCAAGACATTGATTGCGATTTCTTTGTTTTCAGCGGGCACAAGGCATACGGTCCCACGGGCATTGGCGTGCTTTATGGTAAGGAAGAATGGCTCGACCGTTTGCCACCCTATCAGGGAGGAGGCGAGATGATCAGCCATGTGTCGTTCGACAAGGTTTCTTTCGAGCGACCGCCATTGAAGTTCGAGGCGGGCACACCCGACTATATCGCCACGCATGGGTTGGCCGTCGCGCTCGATTACCTGTCATCCTTGGGCATGGACAACATAGCCCAGCACGAACACGAGCTGACCGCTTACGCCCTTGAGCGCATGCAATCCATCCCTGGGATGCGCATCTTCGGAGAGGCGGCCCATCGTGATGCGGTCATCAGCTTTCAGGTTGGCCACATCCACCACATGGACATGGGCACCCTGTTGGATAGGCTCGGCATCGCCATCCGCACGGGGCACCACTGCGCGCAGCCGCTGATGCAGCGGTTGGGCGTTCTTGGAACGGCGCGCGCCTCCTTCGCTTTGTACAACACACGCGAAGAGGTAGACCAACTGGTTGCGGGCATTGAGCGCGTCAGTCGGATGTTCTAATCAGAACGCTTGCTTGCATTTCCACAAGGCGTTCAGCAGCCACAGACAGCAAACCACGCGCACGGCGAACGGCGCTTCGATGGGAAACACGGTCATCACGAATGCCAGTTGGGCATTCAGCAGCAACAGCGTCTGCCGCGTGTTCACATCACGTTCCATCACTTTGGCGTAATAACGCCGCAAAAGTTCTATCGGCATCAATAATTTTCCGATGACGTGCTGATAAGAGATTCGTGCCGAGGGTGTGCTTTCTGATAAAAGAATGTTCTTTTCCATTGTCGTTCGTATTTGATGGTTCATGTTCTGTTTGATACGGCAAAAGTACGACAAGAGTTGGAACTCATTTTTCCACACCAAACAAAGGTTGTTAATACTTGTTGTAGGTTAACTTTATTTCACATGTAGAGGATGCACAACACTTTGAAATCTCATTTTTATCCCAACCTCATCGAGGCTGGATGCGACGAGGCGGGGCGTGGATGTCTGGCCGGAAGCGTGTTTGCCGCCGCCGTCATCCTGCCGCCCAACTATGACAATGCGGATCTGAACGACTCGAAACAGCTCTCGCGCAAAAAGCGCAACGCATTGCGACAAACCATCATCCACGATGCCGTGGCGTGGGCCGTGGGCGAGGTAACACCGCAAGAGATTGACGAAATTAACATCCTGCGCGCCAGTTTTCTGGCCATGCACCGCGCGCTGGACCAGCTCACCACACGCCCGCAGGCCATCATCGTGGACGGAAACCGCTTTACGCCTTATCATGATTTGCCCTATACCACTATTATAAAAGGTGACGGCAAGTACCAGGACATAGCCGCGGCCAGCATCTTGGCCAAGACTTTTCGGGACGATTACATGGACAGGCTGGCGCAAGAATACCCGCAATACGATTGGCAATCGAACATGGGCTACCCCACACGCAAGCATCGGGAAGCCATCCGTAAGTATGGTATCACGCCCTATCACCGCCGTTCGTACAATCTTTTGGGCAGTGCAGAGCTGTCCTTGGATTTTTAATGCACTGCCTCTTGTCCTACTGATGCACGTTGCATCACGCTTCTCTTACAAGATTGCGTGCTTTAGCTTGATATGCGTTGGCTTCTGATGCTTGAATGCTTAGCTTGCAGTGGATTGGAGGAATTCGGCATGCACACATCCTCGTCAACTCGTCAACTCGTCAACTTGTTAACTTGTCAACTCACCAACTTAGAAACTAAAAAACTCACAAACTAAAAAACTCAAGAACTAAAAACTTAAAAACTTAAGAACTCAAAAACTCACAAACTAATTCCTCATGCGCTTAGAAAAATTCGGAAACGAACTCGAGTTGCTGCTGTTGCTCACCGATAACAACAACTACACCGCCCAGCAGTTGGCCGACAGGCTTCACGTCACGCGGCGCAACCTCTATTATTATCTTGACTATCTGCGCAACAGTGGGTTTCAGGTCATCAAGACCGGAGCCTATTACCGACTGGACCCCAATAGTAAGTTTTTCAGGCGACTGCACGACAATATCGTTTTCACCAAGGAAGAAGCCGCTTACCTGCGCCGAATGTTGGAGGCCAGCAACAAGAAAGACCTTATCCTGGCGACCCTTAAAACCAAACTCGACCGCTATTATAGTTTGGAAGGGTCGTTCTCGCCAGCCGCCTTGAAGCGCATCCACAACAACGTGCGCACCTTGAAAGAGGCGATGGAGACACAGAGCGTCGTGGTACTCAGGGGCTATTCGTCGCCCCACAGCAAGACCGTTTCCGACCGTGTGGTGGAGCCTTACCTGTTGATGAACGACGATTTGGACGTGCGGTGTTACGAGATGCAGTCGGACATGTGCAAAACGTTCAAGGTGTCGCGCATCAAGAGTGTCGAGGTGATGGATGTATTTTGGATGAACCAGGCTAAGCACCGCGACCTGTTCACGGATATTTTCATGTTCAGTGGCGACGAAAAGCTGCCCGTGAAACTGCGCTTGGGGCAGTTGGCATACAATCTTTTGCTGGAGGAATACCCGCAGTCGCAACCTTTCCTGGCTCCCGAGAAGGATGAGAAACACTGGATTTTCAAGGCCGACGTGGCCAGCTATCTGGGCATCGGGCGTTTTGTGTTGGGTTTGTTCCAAGACATCGAGGTTCTGCAAGACCAGCGTTTCAAGCAATACATCGCCGACTGTGTAGAGCAAATGAGCCAGAAGGTCTCCGGCCCCCGCCCTGTTCGCCCACCAAAAAATGAGCGGTGACGTGCGTTGACAGTCCTCTGTGGAATTCCAACCAGGGAAAGGTTCCTTTCCACGCTTCATTTTTCATTTACAACATCTCAAAACCCCTTCGTTTATTCGGTTGTTAGAAATCTGTTTCCCATTGTATTTCAAATAGTTGCAATAGCATTGACTTTCCCCTCCAATAGCATAGACTTAGATCTCCAATAGCATAGCCTTTGGACGGTAAAGTCAAAGAGATTGAACCGGCAGTCTATTGCTACCCAAAAAAAATCCACTGTGTTTGTACTGTAGCAACGTAGGGGCGTGATTCATCACGCTCCGTCATGTTGTGGCTCCAGGGACGGGACGTGCGGGTGTGCTGACCGTGATAAATCACGCCCTTACAACGTTGGCCAATTGTACCCAATCATGATAGCCACAAAAAAATATGGAAAAAATGGTACTATTTCGTGTTCCCTTCTTGTAAATGCGACAAAAAAACAGTATATTTGTCGCAAATGTTGCGACGTTATTGCGCGATTTAGGTTGCATTCACAACATAATGAAATATGTATATCCACGAAAGAGAAGATTGGACAGCGTTTAGATGGGTTGCACTCAAACTTACGGCTGTCCTTGAAGAGGTGAATCGAAAGCAAGGTTTGCTGTATGGCAGGTTGTACTCGCTTGGCTTTGACAGCAAACTGAAAGCTATGGCCGAGAACTTGACAAATGATGTGGTGTTTTCTTCAGAGATAGAGGGCATTCGTCTGAATGCGGACGAGGTGCGTTCGTCTGTCGCTCGAAAGCTGGGACTGGAGAATGTCAGGCAGACGGCGCCTTCTCATTATGTAGATTCTGTTGTGGCGGTCATGCTTGATGCCTTGCATCATGTTGACCAACCATTGACCAAAGAAAAATTGTGTGCTTGGCAAGCAGCGTTTTTCCCGACAGGCTTTAGCGAGGGTTTTAAGATAGAGGTGGGAAGATACCGCACCCATGAAGAACACATTGTGTCTGGTATCTTTGGCCGAGAGAAAGTGCATTACGTCGCGCCGGCTCCAGAGCGAGTGGAGGGAGAAATGGAGAAGTTTCTTCACTGGTTTAATGAAGATGAGCCAGTAAGTTCCACGATTCGTTCGGCCATAGCGCATCTGTGGTTTGTCAGCATTCATCCTTTTGAAGACGGCAACGGGCGCTTGGCTCGTATTTTGTCGGACATGTTGTTGGCTCGTGCCGATAAGAGCGAATTTCGTTTCTATAACATATCATCTCAGATCAATAAGGATAAGAATCGGTACTATGAGATTTTGAAGAAAACACAGAACGGTGACGGGGATGTTACTGAGTGGATTTTATGGTATGCCAACACGCTGTCTAAAGCGCTTGACGAGGCTAAGGTGAATGTGAATACGATTTTGAACAAGAGTCTTTTTTGGCAAAATGCTTCATCCGTGGCGTTCAGTCAGCGCCAGAAGGATGTGCTAAATCTTTTCTTGGATGGCTATGAAGCAAAGGTAACCTCCAAAATGTGGGCTTCACTTGCCAAATGCTCTAAGGACACTGCCATTCGTGACATACAGGATTTGGTGGCAAAAGGTATTCTACGTGAGGATATTCCAGGTGCCAAGCGTCCAAGTTATTCCATTCGGTATAGCTCGGATGATATCTCTGAAGACTTTTCGGATGTGGCTATCGAAAAGCAAGATGGATTTTATGTTCTGACAGCAACATATAAAGGAAATACGCCTGTGCGTGAAAGATTGCAGTCTTTGGATGCAGAGCGCTTTGCAAAAGGTGATTTGCCGTTAGAAAATCTGCTTGACAAATATTGTTCATATATGAATATGTATCCCTGAACTGGGTGTTTCTGTTGATATATGTAAGAATATTTCATGGAATAGATTCTTTTTCTTGAGCATGCCCTATTGGGGTTGGCGTGCCCCATTCACCCGCTTTAGCTGTACCGTACTTACTCGTTAAAGGCAGTGTCAGGGATAGGCTATTTTAATCTTTATTCGCTAAAATATGTTAAAAACTACAACTATTAACTCATTTTTGTTTACTTTTCGCACAATTCACCTATATTTGTAAATTGTTAGCCTGAAGGATGTGATATCACGGAATGTTTCGCTGAGTCAGATTTATGTTTACAGACTGAAATGTAAATTGGCAGAAGAAGAATGAAACCTGTATAAATATCTATCGCTAAGAGCTACTTTTAATACCACTGAACAAACCATTAATAATAAACAATATGTTAAATTAGCGATTGAAAGGAGAAATTTTATGAAAAAAAGACTAACATTGTTTCTCGCTTGCCTCTTCCTAAGCATAGGTATGGCAATGGCACAAACACAGATTAACGGTACTGTGATTTCTGCGGATGATGGTCAGCCAGTTGTTGGCGCCTCCGTCGTAGTTCAGGGAACCAAAAATGGTACCGCTACTAACATTGAGGGTAAGTTTACCTTGAGTGTACCTGCTGGTGCAAAACTCATGGTTTCTTACATTGGAATGGTGACCAAAACAGTTGTTGCTACCAACAACATGACCATTAGATTGGTAAGCGATGACAGTAAGCTCGATGAAGTAATCGTTGTAGCTTATGGTACAGTAAAGAAATCTACCTATACAGGTTCTGCAACGAATGTAGACTCTAAGAAATTGGAGAAAGTGCAGGCTGCCGATGCTTCTAAGGCTTTGGAGGGTATGGTTGCTGGTTTGTCAGTTACATCTCCCTCAGGACGTGCAGGATCGTCAACAACGATGCGTATTCGCGGTATCGGTTCGTTGAACGCTTCCAGTTCACCATTGATTATTCTCGATGGTGCTCCTTACAGTGGCGAGATTAACGCTATTAACACCAAGGATATCGAGAGCATCAACGTACTGAAAGATGCTGCTTCTGCTGCTTTGTATGGTGCACGTGGTGCCAATGGTGTCATCATGATTACCACCAAGAGCGGTAACAAGGGAAAAGTTCAGGTGTCTTTCGATGCCCGCATTGGTACCAATCAGCGTGCTGTTCCCGAATATGATATCATTACCGACCCCGGTATGTATTATAAACTTACTTGGGAGGGACTCAAAAACTCGGTTACTTTCATTGATGAACCTGAGAAAAACCCTGGACAATGGGCTTCGGCTAATTTGATAGATGAGTTGGGATATAATGTGTATAGTACACCCGATGACAAAGTAGTTGACGAAAAAGGTAATCTGACCACAGCACCTATTCGCTACGAAGATGCTGCCAACTTCAACGATTGGATAGGTACATTGTATGAACCCAAGACACGTGAAGAATATAACCTGAGTATCACCAAGGGTTCGGCTAAGTCGAAGGTGTATTTCTCTGTAGGTTACTTGAACGATCGTGGCTTCAGTATGAAGACCAAATTTGAGCGCTTGACGACTCGTATGTCATACGATTCGGATATTACCGACTGGTTACGCATCGGTGCTTCTTCGCAATTTGCCAGGACTACTGCACAAAATCCTGCGCAATATGAGGAAGGCAACTATAGTAACTTGTTTATGTGGAGCCGTATGATTGCGCCTATCTATCCTATTTTCAAGCATGATAAAGATGGTAAGATTTTGCGTGACGCTCATGGAGAGATGGTTTACGACGATTCTCAGTCTCGAATGTATGCTGGAGGTATGAACCTGATTCGGCAAACCGAACTCAATATTACGAAAAATATCAACTACTACCTCACGCAAAACGCGCGTGTAGATGTGAAACTGCCTTACAACTTTAAGTTTAGCTCTACGGCTACATTTAATGGCAACTGGTGGCGTTGGACCAACATGATGAACCCACTCGTTGGTGATGGACAGGCTTATGGTGGTATTCTTGATAAAGAAGTGAACCAAACAGTGTCACTGAACTGGAACCAAATATTGAAATGGGACAAGACCTTCAATGATTTTGGTGTACATGTGATGCTGGGACATGAAAACTATAATGAGAAATCCAACTTCTTAAAAGGCGAGAAGAAAGGGTTGCTCGATCCTACATTGCCAGAATTCCGTTCGGGTGCCAACATTTCCGACTTAGACTCTTATGGTCGCGAATATAAGGTAGAAGGCTACTTCGGACAGGTAACAACCGACTACATGGATAAATATTACGCTTCTGCTTCTTTGCGCCGTGATGGTTCTTCCGTATTCCATCCCGATCATCGCTGGGGTACATTCTGGAGCTTGGGCGCATCGTGGCGCATCAATCAGGAAAACTTCTTGAAAGACGTTGATGCTATCCAAAACCTGAAGCTGCGTGTTAGCTACGGTGTACAGGGTAATGACTATCTGTACTTGCCAAATACGGATCCTCCTTTGCGTGCTTATACGCCGTATACCAACCTTTATCGTATTGCCTCTACGGGTACCGAAAGTGTTTACGGACCTGCTTATAAAGGTAACGAAAGCATTACTTGGGAAAAGAACAACAACTTTGACGTTGGTTTGGAATTCTCATTATGGAAAGGTTTGATAGCTGGTGAACTCGACTTCTTCAGCCGTCGTACATCCGATATGCTCTTTAACCTTCCTATCTCTTCAACGACAGGATTCGATTCTGAACCAGTGAATTTCGGTAAAATGGTAAATACAGGTTTTGAATTCAACCTCTCGTCCAATGTTTACAACGACCGCAATGTCAATGTAAATGTAGGTGTGAATGGAACTACTTACACGAACAAGATTACTGAATTGCCCGAACAGTTCAGAGAAGACGGTATCTCCAAAGGTTTCCGTATCCTGAAAGAGCAGGGTGGTATCTTCGATTACTATATGGTTAAATCGGCAGGTGTCAATCCAGAGAATGGTGACCAAATGTACTGGTGCTGGAATAAGAAAACAGAACAGTTTGAGAAAGTTGGCAGCAAAGATTACAGCAGCTCGTTAAAGGACAGACAGTTTGTGGGCTCGGCTTTACCAAAAATAGCAGGAGGTTTCTATGCGAATGCAGCAGCTTATGGGTTCGATTTCTCTATTCAATTCTCTTATAGAGTGGGTGGAAAGGTTTACGATGGTAGCTATAGTGAATTAATGTCGTCAGGTAGGCCAGGTACGAACTGGCACAAGGATATCCTGAATCACTGGACACCCGAGAACACCAACACCGACGTTCCACGTTTGCATAACCAAAACCAAAAACTCAATCAGGCTTCTGACCGTTTCCTCATTGATGGCTCTTATCTCAGCTTGAATAACCTTACATTGGGCTACTCATTGCCAAAGAGCGTGTTGAATAAGGCTAAAATCCAGGGACTTCGTCTTTACTTCGCAGCCGACAACTTGGGGCTGTGGTCAAAGAGAAAGGGGCTTGACCCACGTATTGCCCTCAACGGTACACAAGATTATAGTGTAAACAGTGCCGTTCGCGCACTCTCGTTTGGTATCAACCTGAATTTATAAGAAACAGCTTTATAAACGATTATAAAACATAAGAAATATGAAAAATTATATAAAAGTTGCAGCTGCACTCGCTTTCACGTTCGGTATCGTAGGGTGCAATCTCGATCCTGAGGTTTCAGAATATGAAACTCAGCAGCGACACGAAGAATTAATTGCTAATCCTGAAACACAGACAGGGGTTGCAAAAGCTGCCATTGCGAAAATCTATACGATTTTCCAAGATTTTTATGACTCCCACGATGATTTCGGTTTGAAAGCATTCCAGATAGCTACTGACTTGATGTGTGAGGATGTGGCTTATCAAAATTGGAACTGGTTCCAGTATGATTATCAAATCGATAACCGTATGGAGAATTACCGCCGTACCCGTTCTACATGGGGGCAGTTCTATGAAATCATTGCAAAGGTGAATCTGCACTTGGAGACTTACTTTGCACAAGAATCAACCGACCCTGGCGTGTTGGCTGCAAAAGGTGAGGCATTGGCTCTTCGTGGCATTGCTTATTTCCACTTGGTTAACTTCTATCAGCATACGTACAAAGGACACGAAGCTGCTTTGGGCGTGCCTTTGGCGTTGAAATCAACCGACCAGAACCTGCCTCGTGCTACCGTACAAGAGGTGTACAAGCAGATTATTGAGGACTTGACCTTTGCTGTTAAGAATTGTAAGAACACAGGTGTTCGCACAGATGCCGACCGTGCCGTGGCTGCTGCTTACTTGGCTAAGGCTTATGCACAAATGGAAGATTGGCCTAATGTGGAAACTTATGCAAAGATTGCTGCCGAAGGTGGTACTGATAAGGCGACCGAACCTGCTCGTGGATGGGATATTGGTCAGGCTGACATCTTGTGGGGATATGACATCAACTCACAAAACTCTACACTGTGGGCATCTTACTGGAGCCACATGGACCACTTCTTGGCTCGTGGATATGCAGCAGGTGGTAGGACAAAACTGATTTACAACTATTTGTACAACCAGATTCCGAAGACCGACTCACGTAGAAAACTTTGGATTAATAAAGAGGAATATCCTGATGTAGCATCTTCAATGCTTGCTCAAACACACAATTCAGGAATGAAATCAATGGAGGATCTCGATGATTTTGAACAGGTGAAGTTTATCGCTGGAGAGGCAGGTATGGAACAAGATTATTGTTTTATTCGCGTTCAAGACCCTATCTTGCTCGAAATAGAAGCATTGGTTGAACAAAACAAATTAAGCGAAGCACAGGCAGAGCTTAACGCTTTTGTAAAGAAACGCAACCCTGCTTTCGAGGCTCCTGCTACTCAAGACGCACTTCGCAAGGAAGTTCGTTTCCAACGTCGTATAGAACTTTGGGGCGAAGGTACCAACTGGTTTGATATGAAGCGCTGGAAGGAAACCATTGACCGCACCAAGGGCTACAAAGTGATAGGTAAAGATGGCAAGGAAGTTGTGGTTACTTCTAACCACAAGGCTTCTGCCCAAAAGAAGATGGCAACAGACGCCAAGGAATTCTTGCATCAACTTCCTGTAAAGGAAATCAATGCTAATCCTAACTTGAAACAGAATCCTTAATAGGATAACGCCCTACTATAGCGTTGTTGCTATAAAGAGTTGGACGCCCTAATCACGTAGATTCAAAATACAAATTGAGGACTGTATTCTTTCGTGGAATACAGTCCTTTTTGCGATGTTTAGTATTTTTATAGACGTTTCATTCCGCATGTCAATAATATTTGTTATTTTTGCAATTGCAATACAGGGTGGATGTCAACGAGTTAAATCTTTCTTTTTGCTTTGATGTCTACCGTGGGTTGCAGGCATGTTGATGCCGCTATTATGACACAAATCAAAATATAAATAACAACATCATGGATTTATTACAGCAAATTGTTGAGCGAGCAAAAGCCGACAAACAACGTATTGTGCTCCCCGAAGCATTGGAGGAGCGAACGCTACGTGCCGCTGACCGTGTATTGGCCGACGACATTGCAGACATTATCTTGATTGGTAACCCAACGGAGATTCACAAAATGGCAGAAGCGCGAGCGCTGAAGAATATCGACAAGGCTACCATTATTGACCCTGAAAACAATCCCAAGAGTGAGGAATATGCCACGCTGTTAGCCGAGCTTAGAAAGAAAAAGGGCATGACGCTCGAACAAGCACGCGAGTTGGTGAAGAATCCTTTATACTTGGGCTGCATGATTATCAAGACCGAAGGTGCCGATGGACAGATTAGTGGTGCATTAAGTACGACGGGAGATACATTGCGCCCGGCATTGCAAATCATCAAGTGCGCGCCCGGTGTCACTTGCGTGAGTGGTGCCATGCTGTTGATTACGCAGGCAAAGGAGTATGGCGAAAACGGTGTAGTGGTTATGGGTGACGTGGCAGTTACCCCTGTTCCCGATGTAGATCAGTTAGCTCAAATTGCCGTTACCACGGCAGCGACGGCCAAGAGTGTGGCAGGTTTTAAAGAACCACGCGTAGCCATGTTGAGTTTCTCCACCAAGGGAAGTGCCTCTCATGAGGTCGTTGCGAAAGTGGCAGAAGCTACAAAATTGGCAAAGCAGCGTGCACCACAACTCAAAATCGATGGCGAGTTACAAGCCGATGCCGCTTTGGTGATGTCGGTAGGACAAAAGAAAGCACCGGGAAGTGCTATCGCTGGCAATGCCAACGTATTGGTGGTTCCCAATTTGGAAGTAGGAAACATTAGCTATAAGCTGGTACAACGTTTGGGCAATGCCATTGCCATAGGTCCTATCTTGCAGGGTATTGCACGCCCAGTGAACGACCTTAGCCGTGGTTGCTCGGTAGACGACATCTATTATATGGTGGCCATCACCGCTTGCCAGGCACAAGATGCCAAGAAAGAGGAGGAGAAGTGATATAGTTTACAAGTTACAGCCCCACCCCTTAACCCCTCCCCGAAAGGGAGGGGAATAGATAGTTGGTTTAATTGATAAGCTCACAAATTGATAGTTCTACAACATAATTCAACATCATACAGCTAACTACTCCCCTCCCTTTTGGGGAGGGGCAGGGGGAGAGGCTTTAACAAATAAAAAATAATACATGCCAAGCTAACTACTCCCCCTCTCTTTTGGGGAGGGGCAGGGGGAGAGGCTTTAACAAAGAAAAAATAATACATGCCAAGCTAACTACTCCCCTCCCTTTTGGGGAGGGGTAGGGGGAGAGGCTCTTTAAACTCGTGAACTCGTGAACTTGTAAACTCGTCAACTAAAAAACTTATCAACTAACAAACTAAAAAACTCATAAACTAAAAAATGAACATCTTAGTATTAAACTGCGGAAGCAGCTCTATCAAGTATAAACTCTACAACATGACCGATGAGTCAGTGTTGGCTCAGGGAGGTGTAGAACGTATTGGTCTCGATGAGGCCTTTGTGAAAGTAACCTTGCCTAATGGCGAGAAAAAGAAAATCATGCACGACATGCCCGACCATAAAGAAGGTGTGAACTTCGTGTTCTCTTTGCTCACCGACCCCGAGATAGGGGCTATTAAGTCCTTAAGCGAGATTGATGCCGTAGGCCATCGTATTGTGCAAGGCGGCGACCTGTTCGAGGATAGCGTGATTGTAGATAAGCATGTGGAAGACGGAATCGAGAGCCTGTGCGATTTGGCTCCTGTACACAACGCCGGTCATCTACGTGGATTGCGTGCCGTGGATGCACTCATGCCCACCACACCACAAGTGTGTGTGTTCGACAATGCGTTCCATAGCACCATGCCCGATTATGCTTACCTCTATGCCGTGCCATACGAACTGTACAAAAAATATCATGTACGCCGTTACGGCTTCCATGGCACCAGTCACAAATATGTGTCACAACGTGTGTGCGAATTCTTAGGTAAGGACATAAAGGACATGCGCATCATCACCTGCCACATCGGCAATGGAGCCAGTGTTACAGCCATTAAGGGCGGCAAGTGCATCGATACCTCTATGGGATTGACCCCCTTGGCTGGTGTGATGATGGGCTCGCGTTCGGGCGATATCGACCCTTCTGCTGTTACCTATCTCATGGAGAAGTTAGGTAAGAAGCCCCAAGAAATGGCAGATTTCCTGAATAAGGAGAGTGGTGTGCTCGGTATTACTGGCATCTCATCGGACATGCGCGAGATAGAATCGGCAGCCGAAGAGGGCAATGAGAAGGCTCAGTTGGCATTGAAGATGTACAACTACCGCATCAAGAAATATATCGGTGCCTACGCTGCTGTCATGGGAGGCGTTGATATCATCGTGTGGACGGCTGGTGTAGGCGAGAATCAGATAAGTACTCGCCTCGAGGCTTGCAGTGGATTAGAGTTCTTGGGTGTAAAGATGGATGCCGAAGCCAACAAGGTTCGGGGTAAGGAAGCCATCATTTCTGCCCCCGACTCGAAGGTCACCGTCTGTGTGATTCCTACCGATGAAGAGATTGTCATCGCCCGCGACACCATGCGATTGGTATCAGAAAAATAACTTTCTTCGATATAAAAACAAGTTAAAGGGGATATGCCAAACGGTGTATCCCCTTTTAACTTTACGCTTTGTTCACGTTGACAAAATGAGAATGATGCGTGTCCGTATGTATGATTTTTCTTGACAACGTGCCTCTTCATGCTTGGCATATTTGCAAACAACCTTGCTTGTGGCCGAAAATACGCTAAGGACAAACAACTTTTGTATCTCGTTGATAAATAGGATGTTATGTGCTTTTGTCGACAATTAGCTCTCATGCTTCACGCGTTTTGTAGACAAAAGCATTGCTTTAAGCGGGCAATATGCATGCCTTAGCAGGCCAACAGCCTGTAGATTGTCTGCCAAAGTGATGTCTTTAACCAGGTTAAGGCATGCTTTTGATGGTAAATAGCCGAATTTCTTGTCCCAATTACTCCCTGTTTACCTCCTGCCAGCCTATTGATTTTTTCCAGATTGAAAGTTTTGAAGAGCGGTTTTTGGGGCGAAATTTGGTAAAAATAGTCAACGATTTGTGGACGCTTTCCAAACGCCTACATCCCTTTCCAAACTCTCTTTCACGGAGTGAACATTGGCACTGTTAATCGATGGAAAGGCCCTTCTTCTTCAGCATTGAATCATGCTCGAAAGCGCTGTGCCTTTTCCTTGATAGCTTCTATCGATAATGCCGTTATTGTCAATTATATACAAGTTTTTTTTGTCGATTCATCCTAAATAAATTTTGGATTCATGATTTTTTTTTATATTTGCGCAGTGTTCATTCGTCGAATCAGTCAAACTTAAGGGCGGTTCTATAAATTAGCTTTGACAGATTGTGAGACTATTTTTGAGTTCAATTTGTTTGTGAGTGAAGGAGTATAGCGAGCTATACGACTGAATGAACAAGCAAATAGAACCAAAAAGAGTCCACAAGATGACAAAACGTAAAAATACTGACATAAAAAAACTTTACGGTGGTAATTTATAGAACCGCCCTTAATCAAGTATCAGCTGCAAATGAGATGTAGAATGTTTTTCTTGGGATGTATCTTAGTATCCACCTTATCCCTTCATGCACAAGCGCAAAGTTCAAAAGATTCGCTCACCATGGAATCCATGATGCACAATCTTCCTGAAGTAATGGTAAAGGGCTCGCGCCCCATCGTCAAGGTAGAGCGTGGCATGCTATTGTACAATATGCCGCTGCTGTTGAAGCAGTTGCCAGCCGACAACGCTTACGAGGCGCTTACACGCATTCCCGGTGTCAGCGATGCCACTGGTAGTATCTCCCTCTTGGGCAATGCGGTGACGCTGATTATCAATGGTCAAGCCACTACGTTGACACAAGAACAGCTGGCAGAACGACTGAAAGCGATGCCTGCCGCACAGTTGGCAAAGGCTGAGGTGATGTTGTCTGCCCCAGCTCGCTATCATGTTCGTGGTATGGCTATCAACGTCGTCACGAAAGATAATGCTGGCACCAATCGGTTGTCGGGACAGATGGTTGGTGGATTGCAGCAAAACAAATATTCAACTGGCTTTGGCAATCTTGCCCTTTCTATGCAAAGAGGCAAGTTTGGACTGGATGCGCAGTATCAATACGTTAACGGCAATTCATACAGTGAGTCTTCGCACATAGCCAATCATCCTTTGAGCAACAAGCGCGTAAACTATCATGACGAAATTGGGCAGAAGTCGTTTGGCATCACACACGACTACCGATTAGGTATGAATTATGCGTTCAGCAAGAATCATCGTCTCGACATTGCCTATACCGGAAATTGGAAAAAGGCCAGTTCCAACAACCAAACCACAGGTTTGAGTGTAAGCAGAACGCACCATGACAGTCATGTGTATCTGCACAATGTTGATCTAAACTATTCACTTCCTTTCGGACTTACCCTGAGCGGCTCGTACACCTACTATCGCACTCCGCAACAACAATGGCTTAACGGCACGATGCAGGCGGATGAAAGCATGGCGGAAACAGAACGCAACCTGACAAGTAGCAGTGAGCAGACCATCAATAAATGGATGTTTACGGCAGATCAAACCCATTCATTGGCGCATGGGTGGGGGTTGTCGTATGGCGTGAAAGGACAGTTTGCGAGTAACAAGAGCTATCAGAACACCCTCGATAAAACGGGAAACATTCTGCCCAATGCGACCAGCAGCGTTGACATCAATGAGCGAATATGGAACATGTATGCAGGTTTCAGCAAGCAGGTCAACAAGGCAATCAGTCTTGAAGCATCCGTTGCTGCCGAGCAATACCACTCCCCGATGTGGAATAAATGGCGTATCTATCCTACGCTCAATGCTTTGTGGAGCATCAACGACAACCATTTGCTCAACCTCTCCTTCAATTCCAATTCAGTGTTTCCGAGCTATTGGTCAACCATGAGCAATGTGTTTTACTCATCCACCTACACGGAGATACATGGCAATCCCGATTTGAAACCATACTCCTATTATAATGTCAACCTGATGTGGCAGATCAAGAGACGTTATACGCTGTCGGCTTTCGCAAGGATACAGCCCGACTATTTCGTGCAGATGCCTACCAGACATCAGACCGCATGGCTGTCATCATGAAAGAAACCAACTTTGATTATTCAAATAACTTCGGACTACAGGCATCAGCCATCTTCAGTGCGGGCAAATGGCTCAACGGAAACGTGTTTGCCGTAGGAACTTATAGGCACGACAAGAGCAGCCATTTCTTCGACTTGCCATTCGATCGCAAGAAACTTTCTGCCATATTTGGAGGTACTGCATCGGTAAAACTTTGCAAAACACAGGACTTGCGTCTTATTCTGAATCCTTTCTTTCAGTCAAAGGCAATACAGGGAGTTTATGACATCAGTCCCATCTTCCGAATGAATGCCAAACTGCAATGGTCGTCGCACGATGGAAAATGGGGACTGCGCCTCAATGGCAGCAACATCTTCAACAATAAATACGACACCCGTTCCGTGCAAGGCAACCAAGACTATCGTATGAAGATCAACTACAATTGGTCCACCGTTACTTTTGCCGTTGTCTATAAGTTCGGTGGTTACAAGGAAAAGAAAGTTAAGGAAGTTGATACCTCACGTATGGGCCACTAAAAAGAATACAGCGTTTCTTACATGATTATACCGTATATAGGGGTGTAAGAAACGCTGTTTGTAGCCTATCATTGTTTCTATATAACAAATGAAAAAAGTTCTTGCGAAGGTCGTTATATAGAAGCAGCGTCAACGAATACGCACCATTTTTTACGCAAGTTTTACGGCATAAGTTAGTTTTGCCATCGGGTTCAGTCCCTTTTTTTTGTTTGTACGACCAAGTGCTACATCATGTAGTGATCAGTTGGATAGGGTGCTGTTCGTTGGCTGTGGCACTGTTGCGGTTGATCTGCAAGCATCTGTGCGTAAAGAAGATAGAAAGCAGATGGAATGTCGTGTCATCACTTTGTCATACGATGGAAACATTCACTTCATTTGTTCTTCATTCTATCGTCACATGTTGGTAACACTATTTAAACACGATGAAGATAATTTTGCACTCGCAAAGGCCAAGGTGCATCTACATCGGGTGGCTGTCACAGCCCGCAGACGGGGTGTGATGAGTTCACGAGTATGTAGGTGACATGCTCTTTCCACATGTGACGTTTATGTAAGATGGACAGATGAAAGAACACTTAAAAGGCCATTGCACCACATCTTATCCATAATCAAATGAATCAGTTCGTAAAGATGAGAATCAAAAAGTTAGTGTGCAGCCTGATGCTCACGCCGTTCTTGTTGTTTGTTGCTTCGTGCAGCGACCGTACGGAAGATGGCCCTATGAGAATTGAGCGCAATCCTTCACAGCCGATTGAGTTGACATCTTTTTATCCTACTCATGGCGGAGCGAAGGATAAAATTTTGCTCAATGGTAAGAATTTTGGTACGGACGTATCCAAGATTGCCGTGTATTTCAACAAAAAGAAAGCGGCCGTTATTTCGTCAAGTGGTAACCGCATTTACGCTATCGTGCCTCGTTTGCCCGGTGAGCATCCTGCGATTAAGGTTGTGGTGGATAGCGACTCGGCGGTGTACGACTCTACTTACCTGTATACTCCGCAGGCTCAGGTCACCACGGTGGTGGGAAACGGTGTGAAAGACTTTGTGGAAGGCTCGCTCGATCAAGCGCATGTCTACGGCAGATATCTGGAATTGGACGCCGAAGGTAACCTTTTCATGTCGTGGCGTGACGGTGGCAGCTGGGGAGTGGCGCGTATCAATGAGAAAGAAAACGTGATGGTTTCGTTAATCAAAGCAACGAAATCAGAGGACCGGGTGCTGTTTGCCAATGGGGTGACCGTTGACCGGAAGTCGGGTGTGGTGACCGTTTCTCACGAGTCAACGCCAGAGGTGTTCTTCTCCTTTGACCCCAAAGAAGCATGGTATCCGCGCCAGCGTAATGCTAAATTCTCTAAGAAAGATTATGCTTCCATTGTCTGGAGCGACCGCTATGCCAACTTTGTGACCTTCAGTTCATGGGACAATCATTTATATACTCGTTTTCGTGACGGTAAGGTGGCGCGCATCAATCCCGACACCTATGAGGCTACCATCGTGGCACAAGGGCCCTACGGTTCGCAGTATGGACAGGGCATCAATCCGAAGAAGCCATGGGAGCTGTATATCACCCTGCATTCTAATGCCAATCCAGTAGAGTTTCGGCAGGGTATCATGATGATGGATTTGCGTCATCCCGAAAAAGGTTTTAAACGACTCAACGCCCCTGGTGGCAGTGGTTTCCGTGATGGTCCGGTAGAGGATGCCTTGTTTAATTTACCAAAGGATATCAAGTTTGATAACGATGGCAATATGTTCATTGCCGACTATGGCAACCACTGTATACGTATGTTGTCTGCCGATGGCGTGGTGTCTACGGTAGCTGGCCAGCCAGGTAAAGCTGGATATAAGGATGGCGGCCCGGTAGAGTCGCTGTTTAAAAATCCATGGGGCGTTGCAGTGAATGAGCAAGGTGAAATCTATATCGCAGATTGGGGAAACGCGCGTATTCGTAAATTAGTTATTGAATGAAGATCATCCGAAAATGAAATTGCTTAGAATTATTTGTCTTTTATTGCCATTGTGCTTATGGCATGTGGTTACGTTTGCCCAACAGAAAGAAACTTTGACCATTGCTGGTACGGTGATGGACGATACCGGTGAACCCTTGCCAGGTGCTTCGGTGTACATCAAGGATAAACCGTCTGCGGGGACGGTGTCTGATGTGGAAGGAAAGTTCAGAATCAAGGTCGAATACGGCGACCATTTGGTGTTCTCGTTCGTTGGCTTCGAGTCGGTAGAACACGTGTCGGTGAAATCAGTCAGTAACTTGCAAATCAAGTTCAAGGAACAAGGTGTTGGTCTCGATGAGTTTGTGGTTGTGGGCTTGGGTGCGAAAGAACGAAAGATCACCAATGTGGGAGCTATCTCTACCGTGGATGTGAAGCAGTTGCAGTCGCCGGCAGCCTCGATAACCAATCTATTAGGAGGTCGTGTCCCGGGAGTTATCTCTCTGCAGTCGAGTGGAGAACCAGGCAAGAACTTGTCGGAGTTCTGGGTTCGAGGCATCGGTACCTTTGGTGCCAACAGCAAGGCCCTGGTGCTGATTGATGGCTTGGAGGGCGACCTCAATACCATTGACCCTGCCGATATTGAGAGCTTCTCGGTGTTGAAAGACGCATCAGCCACAGCCGTATATGGCGTGCGGGGAGCCAATGGCGTGGTGTTGGTGACGACCAAGAAGGGAACCGTTGACCGCATACAAATCACGGGTCGTGCCAATGTCACCTTGTCGCATCTCAATAGGTTGCCCAAATATCTCGGGGCCTATGAGTATGCTCAATTGGCCAACGAGGCCAATGTGGTTCGTGGCAACTCGCCGCTGTACTCTGAAGAAGAGATGAACATCATCCAGGATGGATTGGACAACGACATCTATCCCAACGTGAACTGGCAGGATCAAATATTGAACAAGAACTTCTGGCGGCAAAGCTATTATGCCAGTGGGCGAGGAGGTAGTGAGGTGGCTCGCTATTTCATCAGTCTTGGACTGAACAACGAAACGGCGGCGTATAAGGTGCAGAAAGACAGTCCGTACGCTTCCAATGTAGGTTATACCAATTATAATTATCGTATTAACCTTGACTTGAACCTGACCAAGACAACCACTCTTTACGTCGGATCAGACGGATATTATTCGCAGCTGGATCAACCTGGTATTGCCAATACCGAGTATATTTGGAATGCACAGGCTCGCCTCACGCCCTTGGCCATTCCTACGGTCTACAGCAATGGGCAATATCCTGGCATGGGAAACAACAGCCAGTCGTCGCCATCGGTCATGATCAATCGTACCGGCAGAGCATCCAACCAGTCGTTTAAAGGAAAAATAACCATGGCACTCTCACAAGACTTGTCGAAAGTGTTGAAAGGTTTGAAATTCAAGATGCAGGGAGCCTACGACATTCACAGTTACTTCCATGAGCGCAGATTCATCCAACCCGCCCTTTATCAGGCTATTGGCCGCAACTATGATGGCACCTTGATGACCATAGAGCGTGTGCAAGAGCGTAAAGCCTCGTATAGTAAGTCTACCAGCCAGTATCGCAAATATCACTTTGAAGCGACGTTGAATTACAATCATATCTTTGGTCACGACCATCGCACCTCTGCGTTGATTTACTATTATCTCAGCGATGAAAAAGATTCGAACGATGCCACCAGCAACCTGTCAGCCATTCCTTTGAGATATCAGGGCGTGTCCGGACGTGTCACCTATGGTTTCAGAGACACCTATCTGGTTGATGTCAACTTTGGTTACACGGGATCTGAAAACTTCCAACCTGGCAAGCAGTATGGTTTCTTTCCATCCATTGCCCTGGGATGGGTGCCCACTAACTATGAATTCATGCGCGAGCATCTTCCTTGGCTGGATCATTTCAAAATCAGAGCCTCGTATGGAACGGTGGGTAACGACCGCATCACGAGCACACGCTTCCCCTACTTGACCAAAGTACATGAAGGTACTGCCGAGGTGTGGGGGCTAAATGGAATAGAAACACTGGGCGAGACACGCATAGGTGCCGACAACCTAGCATGGGAACGAGCCATCAAGTCAAACTTAGGAGTTGAAGGAAAGTTGTTTGGCAGCAAGCTCGAGTTTGTGGTAGATATCTTCAAGGATCAGCGTAATGGCATCTTCCAACAGCGCGTCCAGGTTCCCGAGTATGTCGGTGTAATCTCAAATCCCTACGCCAACGTAGGTAAGATGATGAGCTGTGGGGCCGATGGTAACATCAGTTACTCTACCAACCTAACCAAGGATTTTGGTCTTACCCTGCGCGGTAATTTCACTTACTCAAAGAACAAAGTGCAGAACTGGGAAGATGTTTACAAAGAATATCCTTATTTGGCCTACAACGGTTTCCCCTATAATTCCATTCGCGGATATCAGGCAATCGGTTTGTTTAAAGATGAAGATGATATCAAGTATAGTCCTAAACAGAGCTTTGGTGTTGTGATGCCTGGCGACATCAAGTACAAAGATGTCAATGGTGACGGTGTGATAACTACCATGGACAAGGTTCCTTTGACGCATAGCAACTACCCCTTGGTGATGTATGGCTTTGGTACAGAGTTGCGTTACAAGAACTTTTCGCTGGGTCTTTTGTTCAAGGGAACCGGAAAGACCTCCTTCTTTTATGTTGGTCAAACCACCAGAGTCCATGGCGAGTCTGAGGTCAACGGCATGGGATACATGCCATTCTTCCAAGGCAATGAAGGCAATGTGCTGACGCTGGCAGCCGATCCAGCCAATCGTTGGATTCCAAGAGAGTATGCCCTTGAACACGGCATAGACCCATCGTTGGCCGAAAATCCCCATGCGCGTTTCCCACGTTTGCAATATGGAAATAACACCAACAACAGTCAGCTGTCTACTTTCTGGGAAGGCGACTCGAGGTATCTGCGCCTGCAAGAAATCACCTTGAACTATCACCTCAGTCCGAAGTTCATGAGGAACATCGGTATCGGCTCGTTGGACATACAATTCATTGGTACAAACCTCTTCACTTGGGATAAGGTGAAAATCTTCGATCCTGAGCAGGCCGTTTGGAATGGACGTAAATATCCCATCCCTACTACCTATGCCCTGCAGCTTTATGTAAATTTATAATATAGATGTATAACAATGATGAAGTCAGTAATAAAGAATAAAATAGGTACAGTCCTGGTCATGGTCTTGACCTGTTGGACAACCATCTCGTGCAGTGATTATCTCAATATAGACAATTACTTCGATGATGAGTTCAACATCGACTCCGCATTTGTCAACGCCCGTTACATTGAGGCCTATATGTGGGGTGCGGCAGCGATGTTTGTCGATGAGTCAAATACCGTTCGTAGCAACTATACCCCTGGTCCCATGGCAGCCGACGAAGGTTTCAATGTGTTGACGGGAACTGGTGTCACGAACATCTATTACGGTATGGAATTCGCAGCCAATGTGATTACTCCCGATTACTATGGAGGCGGTTCGGCCCCACTCAACCAGTGGCGCAACTATTATAAGATTATCCGCAAGGCCAATAATATATTGGCAAATCTGGACAAGCCCCAGGATCTTTCGTCTACAGATCGACTTCGTATCGAGGGGTATACCCGCTTTATTCGCGCCTATGCTTATTATAACCTGTTGGTTGACTTTGGACCTCCCATCTTGTTGGGCGATGAGATTGTGAACACCAATGAGGAACTTGAATACTACGATCGTCCGCGAGCTACCTATGATGAGGCCATGGAATATGTTTGTACCGAATTGGAAAAGGCTGGCGACCTGATGCCTGTTGATGTAGGTTTGCTCAACTTCGGCCGACCCACCAAGGGAGCTGCCTATGCGTTGGTTGCCCGCCTGCGGTTGATACATGCCAGTCCACTGTTCAATGGCGGTCAAGCGGCCCGTTCGTACTTTGGTCAGTGGAAGCGTTCTACCGATGGGGTGAACTACGTTTCACAAACTTACGACGAGAAGCGGTGGGCCGTTGCTGCTGCGGCATGTAAACGCGTGATGGATATGGGCATTTATCGGCTCTATACCGTGCCAGCCAATGAGGATACCAAGCCTCTTCCGGAGGGAGTGACAACAGACCCAAATTACTATCGCCCTTATCCTGAAGGAGCGGCTGGCATTGATGCTTTGCATTCTTACTCTGATATTTTCACGGGCGAAGCCGTTGCCGCCATCAACAAAGAGTTGATTTGGGGACGCAACACAGGTTATCTCAATACTAATATCGACCAAGGTGCTTTTCCGCCAAGCCTCGGTGGATGGGGACGTTTTGCGGTCACGCAAAAGGTGGTTGACGCTTATTTGATGGACGACGGTCGTACCAAGGAAGAAGCAAGGGGCGACACATATTTTGAAAACGTATCTGACTTGCCCCAGGGAGGAACCTTTGATGATTTATTTACAGAGCAGCCTAAGAATTTCTCCGGCTATCCCATGAATGCGGGTGTATACAAAATGTACGACAATCGGGAGATGCGTTTCTATGCATCCATCGGCTTCAACGAGGCTGTATGGCAGGCACTTTCTAGCACTACCAACAACATGCATACCGCCAAATATTATTATCAAGACGAAGATGGGCGTGGCGGAGTCACGGCAACCTCGCCAAACTATCCCATTACGGGGTATGTGATTAAGAAGTGGGTTCATCCATACGATGCCATCCAAGGTACGGGAGCCCGCCGCTTGCCAAAGGCCTATCCTATCATCCGTTATGCCGAGATACTGCTGTCATACGCAGAAGCTCTCAACAACCTCACTACCACACACACGGTGCAGTTGGGAGAGAAAGAATACGCGCTGTCAAGGAATACGGACGAGATAAAGAACGCGTTCAATCTGGTTCGTTATCGTGCTGGCCTCCCTGGGCTGCGACAGTCAGAGTTGGATAACCCCGCCGCCTTGCAATCGGCCATCGAACGTGAGCGAATGGTGGAGTTCTTGTGGGAAAATCGTCGTTATTACGACATCCGCCGTTGGGGTATATACGAGGAAACCGAGCGAGAACCCATTCGAGGCATGAATCCTGATGGTGCAACTCGAGAAACGTACTATCGACGTACCATCCCATCAACATCAACTTTCATGAACCGGGTGTTTGACAAACGACTCATTTGGCTGCCTCTTCCCAGAACGGAGATGCGACGGTTGCCTTCCTTGGATCAAAATCCCGGATACAATTAATTAATCAGTTAACAAATAAAGAGGAATATATCAATGAAATATCAATCACTCATCTTATTGGTCATGCTTGGAATGCTGGTTTCATGTAACGACAATGAGATTTTCGAACGAGAGATGTATAAGAACCGTATTGCCTTGATTAGCAGTGGTGAATACAATTTGTTCCAAGAGGTCGTGCATCTCAATGACAAAGAGGTCATTGGCTATATTGCTGCTTCTGTGGGTGGTACACATGCACCGGCACGTGATATGCAAATTGTCTTGGAAGAAGATCCTATGCCGTTGGCACACTACAATTATAGCAATTTTGACGCTGACGCTTCCATGTATGCCAAGGCGCTGTCGCCAAATCAATACGATATCCCCGATCATACCATTCGTATCAAGGCAGGAGAGCTTACTGGGCGAACCATGATTAAGTTGCGTCCGGAAGGCTTGTCACCCGATTCAACCTATTTTATCTCTTTGAAAGCAACAGCAGCTTCTGACATAGAACTCAATCCGGAAAAGAGTACTATTCTGTATCAGGTGGTTTTGGAAAACGATTTCGCCTCCCAAGTCAGGGGTTCTTCACTCTACACCATGACGGGTCTGGTCGATGGAATGGTTACCGCAGCCAACAAAACCTTGTTTCCACTGACCAGCAATAGTGTGAGGATGGTGGCGGGTACAGAGTCGTTTGTGTCACAAGAGGATGCGATTCGAAAAACTTCTCTCATCCTCACAGTAGCCAAAGACGGAAAGGTGACCATCAAGCCTTATGGTTCTCTCGAGGTTCAACAGATTGACAATGATCCGAAGTACCCCAATATTTTTAAGGTGGAGGAGACTTACGGGGTGAAAACGAACGTGTTTTTACTGTGCTACTCGTACAAAATGGGCAAATCAACCAAAGTGATGAAAGAGCGTGTGGAGATGCAAGTCAGGGAGTAGCAGTACAGTTAGCGCAGGCCATGCTCGTACAGTCTTCGCATGGAGCTGTTGTGAAATGGCATCATATATCCGTTCTAACGCATAGGAGTTGAGGCCACTCGAACGATTTCAATGTTCGTTCTAAAGTAAAGGTACAGATTCCTTCAATACGTTACCTGTTAGGGAGATATTGTAATATGAATGCCTTTGACTGCTAAACTCAATGTCTTTGGATGCCAAACTCATTGCCTTTGACAGCTAAACTCATTACTTTTGGAAACTGAGCTCAATATTTACAAAACAAAAGTTTTCTCCACCATGCCCTGGTAGGTGTTTACTTTAAGACGGATGGAATCGCCGGATTTGTAGGATGCCGTGGGTATACTGATGTAAAGGATGTTGGTGTAATATGAAGGAACGTGGTTGCGGTTGTGCAACAGCTGTAGGTCAATGGCCATTTTGCCATTGGCGTGTGTCACTTGCTTGTTGAGCACGATGCCAATTTTTTGCTTCTGTTTCTCGTCATTGGGCTTTCCAGACATCACGCCCAAGCGCAGGTTGATGTACTTCTTGTTTTGGCTTAGCCAGCAGCTTTGCAGCTTCACGGGATCGGTGGGGATGTCCTTTGATGGTTTCATGGGGTGCAACACCCACACCTTGACGCATGTGTTACCTTCCGTTTTGTCAGGTGATTTTTTATAGTAGAGCATGGCTCGGTAGGTACTGTCGGGCGTGGTGGCCCAATGACAGTTGAAGGGAGGACTGAATGTGAGCTTCTCATCGGTGTCCGTCATGGCGTAATCTACCTTGCATTTGGCTGCGGTGTGCATGTCTGCCATCTCGGCTTTGAGGTACGAGTATTGTCCGTCGCCTGCCTCGTAGGGGTCGATGGTGCAGGCTGCCAACAGGCTTATAACGCTCAAGGCGAGGGCAGTGATTCTCAACATGCGGCTAAATGGTTTTTCAAGGGATTGGCATACATCGTGAGCATGCGCTCTCTCAGGTAGGCTTCATCCTTGTTGGGGATGTCTATCTTGGCGAGTTGGTCCGACAGATATTGCTCAAACGTAGCTTTGTCCTGCGGGGTGTAGTGGCTCGATGCAGCGTTGTTTCCTTCCAACAGGTCGTAGGCGACGTAGTTATTGGGATAGATGCGGTAGTTACGGTGTATCTCTTGGTCGATGTGCGCGGCTATCATGCGGTACAAATCGGCCTTTGGCATGTTGGCATCCAGTGTGCTGAGGTAATCGTCAATGCAGGGTGCACAGTGATAGTGGATGTGTCCCTTGTAGCCCATGATGCCCGTTTGCATGCTCACGATGTCGTCTTGCGGTCCTTTTTGCCAGTCAGGATTGTCGCGCTTCAGTTGGAACTCGGCCGCTTTGAGGTAGTCGCAGGGGTCGTATTCGTACGAGATGGTCAGCGGAACTAGATGCAGTTGTTGCAGTCGGTCGATGATGTTGCCCTCTCCACCCATGGCCATCATCTTCAATATGCTTTCTGCCGTGCGGTCGTCAGAATCCTTCGCACGTCCCTCTCGCTGTGCTATCCAGATGTTTTCTTTCTTCTCTCCGATGGAAAAGTGCATGTATGCGGAGAGCCGTTTGCTGGTGGCAAGCATCTCTCGGAACGACACACTGCGCTCTACGATGAAGGCCTTGTTGACCCGCACCAAGTCTTTGACCCATGGTAGCGACAGCAGGTTGTCGCCAATGGCAATCTCGCAGGTGGTCGGAAAGTTGTGGTCTATCAGCAGTTTCGCCAACAGTCCCGAATCGAGAACAATGTCACGGTGGTTGCTGATGAACGTGTAGTTGCGCTCATTGCTGATGGCTGTGGCATCCATGTCGCAACTCTTGGCTTTCTGCGCCAACAGCTTCTCTAAGAACTCATAGGCGAAAGCCTTCTGAAAGTCAACGTTCGTCTTGCAGACATGCAGCCGTTTGGCAATTGCATCCAAAGGCACATTGGGATAAAGATAGGCCAACACCTGCTGAAACTGTGGGTCGGCCAACAGCCGATCGAACACTTTCGGCAGCTCTTCGGGTTCGAAAGGACGGATGGAGTCGAATTCGGATGGGATATGCATGATGAGGAGTTAGAATTGATTTTCTACGATTTCGGTCAGCACGTCGGTGATGTTCAGACCTGCAGCGCGTACCTGTTGTGGAATAAAGCTGGTTGGTGTCATGCCCGGAGTGGTGTTCACCTCGAGCATGTTCACCACGTCTTGGCCCGCTTCGTCCTTGGTGATGATGTAGTCGATGCGGATGATGCCGTTGCATTGTAGGATATCATAGATCTTACTTGTTTGCTCAGCAACCTCCTTGGCCGTTTGCTCAGAGATGCGGGCAGGTGTGATTTCCTGCACCTGTCCGTTGTATTTGGCGTCGTAGTCGAAGAATTCGTTGCTGCTCACCACCTCTGTTGCAGGGAACACCACGCTCTTCTCGCGGGTCTTGTAGCAGCCGATGGACAGTTCGGTTCCATCCATGAAATGCTCAATCATGGCCGTGTCGCTCTCCATGAAGGCCCTGCGCAAAGCCGGAGCCAGCTGGTCTGTGTTCTTCACTTTGGTCACTCCGAAGCTCGAACCGTCAGCGACAGGCTTGACGAAGCAGGGCATGCCAAGGGCATCTTGCACCTCCTGCTCGCAGAGTTTGTCCTCTTCCCCACGTTTCACCAACATACTTTTGGCCACTTTGACGCCGAATGCAGCGAGGTAGTTGTTCAATACGTACTTGTTGAAGGTCATTGCTTCCACCAATACACCGCTGGTAGAGTAGGGTATGTGCAACAGCTCAAAGTAGCCTTGCAGGATGCCATTCTCACCTGGGGTGCCGTGAATGGTGATGTAGGCGTAGTCGAAAAGCACGGCTTCGCCTTCTTTCACGAACGAGAAGTCGTTTTTGTCGATGCTGGCCGTGTCGCCGTTGTCAAAGCAAACGTTCCAGTCTTGTCCCTTGATGGTGACGATGTAGACATTGTATCGCTCTTTGTCGAAAAACGAATAGAGGCCTTGTGCCGAACGTATGGATACGTCGTATTCTGATGAATCGCCACCGCAAACGATGGCAATGTTACGTTTCAGATCATTCATAGATGATTTATTTTTTTGTTTATTCTTCAAAAGTATCGTTGTTAGTGCCGTGAACATAGATGCTCCACTTGTCGATGAGCTGCTGCATGTCGTTGGGCAAGTCGGAGGTAAAGTCCATTTGTCGGCCTGTTGTGGGGTGTACAAATCCTAATGTCTTGGCGTGCAAGGCTTGTCGGTTGCACACTTTGAAGCAGTTTTGAATGAATGCTTTGTAGGTTGAGCTGCGTTGTCCGCGCAGAATTTCGGTACCACCATATCGCTCATCGCCGAACAGCGGGTGCCCAATGTGCTTCATGTGGGCGCGTATCTGATGCGTTCTTCCCGTTTCCAAGATGCATTCCACGAGCGTTACATAGCCGAAACGCTCGAGTATGCGATAATGTGTAACGGCGCTTTTGCCTATCTCACTGTCGGGTGGAAACACGTTCATGCGCAACCTGTCTCTCGGGTCTCGTCCGATGTTGCCCTCTATGCGCCCTTCCTCCTCGTTGAAGTTGCCCCACACCAAGGCGTTGTAGCTACGGTGAGTGGTCTTGTTGAAGAACTGAAGTCCAAGCTTTGTCTTGGCAACAGGTGTCTTGGCGATGACCAACAGTCCGCTGGTGTCTTTGTCGATGCGATGAACAAGCCCCACGGCGGGGTCGTTGGCATCGAACGAAGTCAGGTCTTTCAGGTGCCAAGCCACGGCGTTAATCAGCGTTCTGTGAAAGTTTCCGGCACCCGGATGCACCACCATGCCGGGCGCTTTGTTAACCACCATGAGGTCGGCATCTTCATACACGATGTCCAAGGGAATGTCTTCGGCCTCAATGGTATGGTCGTGTTGCGGCGCATCCAGCATCAGCGTGATGACATCCAAAGGACGAACTTTGTAGTTGCTCTTCACGGGTTGGTCGTTTACATGCACGAATCCGGCGTCCGCGGCCTTTTGAATGCGGTTGCGACTGGAGTGCTTCAGGCGTTCAAACATGTACTTGTCCACCCGCAAAGGCTCCTGTCCTTTGTCTACCACGATGCGGAAATGCTCATAAAGTTGCTGTTCCTCATCGTCTTCCAACAACGTCATGTCCTGTGCTTCTTCGGCCATCTATTCTTATTTTGGTGTGGATTTGGGTGATTTAGGCGTGGTCGGTTCGGTCTTCCTGGATGCCGTCGGTTCTTTCTTCTGTGGCACGGTGGGTTCCGTTTTGCTTGGGTTGATGGGTTTGACCTCTTGTGGATGAGTTGTTGCTTCTTCCGTTTCCGTCACTGGTCCCGTCACTTCTTCAAATCCATCAACGTCATCCTCTTCGCTTGGGTCATATTCAGGATAAATCGGATCTACATAGTCAATCACGTCAGTGGAGTCGCGCATGCCGTTTCCCGCTTGGATAATCACCGTGTCTTCGATGGAAATCCTGTCGCCTGTCACCACATGTTTCCCTCGAACCAGAATGCCGTATACCCAGTCTTTCTCGCCTGGAATGAATTGAGGTGTGCCCACTTTGAAGCCCATGGCGGTGAGTTTGGCCATAGCTTCACGCAGCGAACTGTTGTCAATAACATCGGGTAGGGTGATGGTTGGTGATTTTGAGGCGTTGATAGTGAGGTAGATAATGCGTCCAGTCTTCACCTTGTCGCCAGCTGCGGGCGTTTGTTCCAACACACAGTCGGGGGGTATTGTCTTCACATATCCCGTATCACTCACCACAGCCTTAAAGCCTAACTGACTTAATATTTTCTCTGCTTCCTTGAAAGATTTTCGCTTCACGTCGGGAATAGCAATCGATTCGCCGTGGTGCGTGTAGATATCAAGGCCATATCGCACACCAAGACAGACCAAAACAATGGCGACGGCCATGCCCAGGAGGTTCCCCCACAGGTAAAAGCTCTTAAATTTATTGAAAAATTCAGATGATTTCATTCCCTTTCTTGATGGCTTGTTGATATAGTATGGCCAAATTCATGGCAACCTATCTTTATGCAAAGATAGTGCAAAACGCACAAAAAGCAAATTTGTTTACTATGCTTAGGCGCTGCCTATCTTATGCAAAAACAGTGCAAACCGAAAGCAGTCAAACTGTGTTTGAACTGCAGAGGTGCAGCCTGTTTTATGCAAAGATAGGTCAATTCGCAGATAATACAAAATAAAAGTTCTTGTTTTTTCTGCACTGGTTAACTGTTGCCGCTTGTGCGTTGAGTGTGGGTTAACTGTCGCCACCGTAGCGTTGAAAGATGCAAAAAGCAGCAAAGACCTATTTCTTTGCTGCTTTTTGGCGTCACGCCCGATAAGCTATGCTTGCTTATTTGCCGTGATGTTCGTCAGAAACGGTTAATTTCTTGCGGCCATGAGCACGACGCGAAGCCAGTACGCGACGACCATTCTTTGTTGCCATTCTCTCACGGAATCCGTGTTTGTTCACCCTTCTTCTGTTGTGTGGCTGAAATGTTCTCTTCATTGTTATTGATATTTATATTATTGTTTTCTGATTACTTTGGGGTGCAAAAGTACTCATTATTTTCGGAATAACAAAGGATTAAACTATTTTTCGGCTCAAAAAGTATGCTTTTTTGCAATTTATTCGTAACTTTGCACCGTTTTATAAAGCGTTACAAGCGACATAACTAATTATTCAAGATAAACAAACAAATGATCAATTCACAGGAAATAAAGATCGGAACATGTATCCGTCTTGACGGAAAAATTTGGACTTGCATCGATTTTCAGCATAGAAAGCCGGGCAAGGGTAACACAGTCATGATTACGAAGCTGAAGAATGTTTCTGATGGTCGTGTATTGGAGCGTACTTTCCAAATCAACTTTAAATTGGAAGATGTGCGTGTTGAGCGTCGTCCTTATCAGTATTTGTATGAAGATGCTACTGGTTGTATCTTCATGAACCAGGAAACTTTCGAGCAGATTCCTTTGCCCAAATCCGCTGTGACGGGTGGAGACTTCATGAAAGAAGGCGATGTAGTAGAGGTTGTTACCGACACCAGTGATGGCAGTGTGCTGTTGGCTGAAATGCCGGTGAAGACCGTTTTGCGCATCACTCACTCTGAACCGGGCATCAAGGGCAACACCGCCACCAACGCTACCAAGCCGGCTACGCTCGAAACAGGCGTAGAAGTACGTGTTCCGCTGTTCGTCAATGAGGGCGAACTGATTCAGGTAGACACCCGTGATGGCAGTTACCTGAGTCGCGTGAGCGAATAAAAGACTTTTATAAAGAATATACAAGTCTCTCTTTACAGAGGGGAAGAATGAGAGGTTACTGCATCGGAATGGGTGTTGTAACCTCTTTTACTTTATTGTTGATGACGCGTCTGCCGTTCGCAGTTCACAACATCGAAATCCGTACTGCGTTGTATCGAAATCCATAGTGCGCTGCATCGAAATCCATAGTGCGCAGCATCGAAATCCATAGTGCGCAGCATCGAAATCCATAGTGCGCAGCATCGAAATCCATAGTGCGCTGCATCGAAACCATCAACTTGTAAACTTGTCAACTTGTCAACTTGTTAACTAAAAATATGAAATACAGCGTGATAGTTCCGGTATACAACAGACCGGATGAGATAGATGAACTCTTAGAGAGCATGCGGCGACAAACATTCACCGATTTTGAGGTGTTGATTGTCGAAGACGGTTCATCTTGTCCTTGTGATAAAGTGTGTGAGAAGTATTCAAACCTGCTGGACATCAAGTATTTCATGAAGCAAAACGGTGGCCCGGGCGACAGCCGTAACTATGGTGCTGAGCGGGCCTCGGGTGAGTACCTCATCATTCTGGATAGTGATGTGGTGGTGCCACACGATTATTTTTATGAGGTGGAACAGGAGCTGAAGGCTGCTCCTGCCGACGCATTCGGTGGACCTGACCGTGCGCATCCGTCGTTCAGCGACACCCAGAAAGCCATTTCGTATGCCATGACCGCCTTCTTCACCACGGGAGGCATTCGTGGTGGCAAGAAAAAGCTGGACAAGTTTTATCCCCGTTCGTTTAACATGGGCGTTCGGCGCGACGTCTACCTGAAGCTGGGCGGATTCAGTAAAATGCGCTTTGGCGAGGACATCGACTTTTCCATCCGCATCTTCAAGGGCGGCTACTCCTGCCGATTGTTCCCCAAAGCGTGGGTGTGGCACAAGCGTCGTACTGATTTTCGCAAGTTTTTCCGACAGGTGTTCAACAGCGGCATTGCCCGCGTTAACCTCTATAAAAAGCACCCCGAGAGCCTCAAGCTGGTGCATCTGCTGCCCACGGTGTTCACCTTGAGCGTGACGTTGCTGTGTTTCCTCATGATTTTTGGACTGATTTTATGGTCGGGACCCAGCAACCATTTCAGCACTCATAGCGTTGGCAAGTATCTCTTTTGGGGCGGGTTGTCACCGCTTGTCATCTATTGTCTGGCCATTTTAATCGACTCTTCCTACCGCAATGAAAGCCTAAGAATAGGATTTCTCAGCATCCGGGCCGCCTTCATCCAACTCTTTGGCTACGGCCTTGGCTTCATCAGCGCTTGGTACAAGCGATGCATGCGCGGCAAGGGTGAGTTCCATGCTTTCGACAAAACGTTCTACCGATAAAATTGCCATCATGACCCACCCACAGGACAGTAGTAACCCATGTTCTCCGCAGGATGAGAACAGGCAGGACGTTCCCATGCGTCTGGCCATCAACCATTGGTCGGAAGATGACCGACCGCGCGAAAAATTGGAGCGGCTGGGGGCTTCTTCGCTTTCTAACGCCGAGCTATTGGGCATTCTCATCGGGTCGGGCTCGACGGATGAGAGTGCTGTTGACTTGATGAAACGCCTGCTCAACGGCTGTAACAACAACCTCAACAGTCTGGGCAAACTGTCCATTCACGACCTCACTCGCTATAAGGGCATCGGTCCGGCCAAAGCCATCACCATCCTGGCAGCCTGCGAACTGGCCAAGCGCAGAGCCATGGAGCGGGCCGAAGAGCGGCAAGATTTGGGGTCGGCCGCCGCCATCTACGACTACATGCACCCCCGCATGCAAGATTTGGACGTGGAGGAGGCTTGGGTGCTGCTGATGAATCAAAACTTCAAGCTCATCAAGTCGGTACGCATCAGTCATGGTGGCATCAGCGAAACGGCCGTCGACGTGCGTGTCATCATGCGCGAAGCGGTGCTCTGCAACGCCACGGTCTTGGCCTTGTGCCACAACCATCCCAGCAACAACACCACACCCAGCAGCGATGACGACCGACTGACCAAGCGTGTGAAGCAGGCCGCCGAGACCATGCGCATCTACTTTCTCGACCACATCATCGTCACCGATGGCCGCTACTACAGCTACCGTGAGGAAGGCAGGTTGTAGCCGCGACGAACTTTTGCGTGCAGGTAAGCTCAATTTAGAAATGCAACTTTTTGCGCAGCAGGCGGGATATTACAAACAAAATCCTTATTTTTGCATGAGTATGGTTGATGCCGTACCTATCATTCATTATTTAGAAAAATCTATTACATGAGAAAGAGAAACTTTTATTTTGTATGGGCAATCTTTTTTGCCTTTTCCCTTGCTCCCCTTCAGGCCGGCGCTATCAGCCAGCCAGGCACAAACAATCTTCAGGTAAATCATCCGACGTGTGACCGTTCCTTGGATGGGGTGTACCGATTGTTGGATGAGATGAGGGCCGGCATGGATGCCAAGGCGCAGGATCGGGCAGCTGCACAAGCTGTCAAGTTGGTGGTTGCCTCCAGTAAAAATGGAGAGGTAAAAACATTGTATCTGCGTGAACTCATGCAGTTTAGCAAGAGTAAGAGCCAGCAAAAAACCATCTTGAAAGAGTTGGGCAAGACCCGTTCGTACAAGGCGCTGCTGTATGCCTCCTCTTTCTTGAATCATCCTGAATTCAAGAAAACAGCTGCACAAACCGTGTCACAGGTGGTGTTGAGCCGTCCCGACTTCCTGGATGAGGGAACGAAACCCGCTGTGGAAAAAGCCTGTGCGTTGCTATCTGGTTCGAAGGCCAAAACGCTTCGGCAGCTCATCGACAAACAAACACGGCAAAACCAAGTGAAATCTGGCTTCGTCAGTCTGTTCAATGGAAAGGATTTGACAGGATGGAAGGGCTTGGTGGCCAATCCCATTAAACGACTTCAAATGTCCAGTGAGGAACTGGCTGCGGCGCAGGTGAAGGCCGATGAACAAGCCAAGAAAAGTTGGGTTGTAGAAGATGGAGTGCTTGTTTTTACGGGGAAAGGCGACAATCTTTGCACCGTTCGTCAATATGGTGATTTTGAAATGCTGGTCGACTGGAAGTTGCATCATGGCAAAGAACCCGATGCAGGCATCTATCTGCGCGGCACTCCGCAGGTGCAGATTTGGGATACGGCTCGTGTGCATGTAGGTGCGCAAGTGGGATCTGGCGGACTTTATAATAATAAGGTGTACGAAAGTAAACCCTCGAAAGTGGCTGACGAGCGAGTGGGCGAGTGGAATACGTTCAGAATTAAGATGATAGGAGATAGGGTCACCGTGTGGCTGAATGGCGAACTGGTGGTGAACAACGTGGTGATGGAAAACTATTGGGATCGCAAACAGCCTATCCCTTCTATCGAGCAGATAGAGTTGCAGGCGCACGGCAGCAAGGTGAGCTATCGTGACATCTACATCCGTGAGATTCCACGAAAGCCATGACGCTTGATTGCTTTTGAGGACTGGACAGGTAAGTGCGTCCACAAAAGCAATAGATGGCATCATCCTTCCGATGTTTTAAAGTGGTGGCGTGTCAAAAAAAAAGTTTCTGCTTTTTGACACGCCACCCTTATTGTTTTGCCTTCGCGCGCGGCATTGGTTTTCAATAACATGCAGATTGGACATCAAAGTCAATGAATTTAGGTGCCAAAGTTATGTCTTTTGCACCCTAATCCCATAGCTTTTTCCGAGTTGGATTTTTTGCTTTTGATAATCAGCCAGTTATGATGACCGCCCCGTACCATAAAAAACGCTGCACAGCCAGAGCCGTACAGCGTTGAATTCTATAGAAAAGTTTGTTTTTTTTAAGGTGCGTTAGATGTCGCACGCGCATTATTTCAGCACGTCCAACTCCTTGCCAATCTTGATAAAGGCATTGATGCACTTGTCCAGTTGTTCGCGTGTGTGTGCGGCAGAGAGCTGAACGCGGATGCGAGCTTCGCCCTTCGGCACTACCGGATAGTAGAAGCCGGTGACGTAAATGCCCTCGTCGAGCAATTTTTCCGCATATTTCTGTGACAGCGGCGCGTCGTAAAGCATCACGGCACAGATGGCGCTCTGCGTGGGTTTGATGTCAAAACCTGCTGCCAGCATCTTATCGCGGAAGTAGGTAACGTTCTCCACCAGCTTGTCATGCAGGCTGTTGCCTTCTTTCAACATCTTGAAAACTTCCAGACTGGCGCCGATGATGCTCGGTGCAAGCGAGTTGGAGAAGAGGTACGGACGACTGCTCTGGCGCAGCATGTCGATGATTTCCTTGCGGCCAGTGGTGAATCCTCCGAGCGCACCGCCAAAGGCTTTGCCCAACGTTCCCGTGTAGATGTCCACGCGGCCGTAGGTGCCTTTCAACTCACTCACGCCGTGACCGGTGGCGCCAACCACACCTGCCGAGTGACTCTCGTCTACCATCACCAAGGCATCATACTTCTCTGCTAGGTCGCAAATCTCATCCATTGGTGCCACGTTGCCATCCATCGAGAACACGCCGTCGGTGCAGATGATGCGGAAACGCTGTGCCTGTGCTTCTTTCAGGCACTTCTCCAACTCGGCCATGTCGCCGTTGGCATAGCGGTAACGCTTAGCCTTGCATAGCCTGACGCCGTCGATGATGGATGCGTGGTTGAGCGCATCCGAGATGATAGCGTCTTCGTCGGTGAGCAATGCACCGAACAATCCGCCGTTGGCGTCAAAGCACGCTGCGTAGAGAATGGTGTCCTCGGTCTTGAAATATTCGCTGATGGCGGCTTCCAACTCTTTGTGAATGTCTTGTGTGCCACAGATAAAACGAACGGAAGACATGCCGAACCCGCGGCGATCCATCATCTTCTTGGACGCCTCAATCAGGCGCGGATGGTTGGAGAGGCCCAGATAGTTGTTGGCACAGAAGTTCAACACTTCTTTCCCTTTCACCGTGATGGCTGCGTCTTGTGGACTCTCAATGATTCTTTCCTCTTTGTATAGACCTGCTTCTCTTAGTGCATCGAGGCTCTGACTAAGATGCTCTTTCATTTTACCGTACATAATATTAGGTTTTTAATTTGTTCTTCCTACAAAGTAACTCATTATTTTTGACATGACAACGGATTTCATGTTATTTTTTATAAAAAGTGCCTGGCTCCTTCGTTTAAAAATAAGATGCGTGGGAAAAAATGTGGCGTATGTAGGTTACAACTACGGTAAAATGACAAATAAGCACATCTAAAACTATAAATGAATCACATCTAAAACTACAAATAAAATAGCACAAGAACTTAAAATAAAATGCAGCAAAAACTTAAAATAAAATACAGCAAAAACTTAAAATAAAATACAGCAAAAACTTAAAACAAATATGGTGATTTTTTATAAAAAGTAAGATTGACTTTCAAATTCTTACCAGAATCTTTCGGGGATGTCAAAAAAAAGTTGTTATTTTGCATAAAATAGGCAGCGCCTCAATATAGAAAGTAAACTTTCTCTATGTTCGGTTTGCACTATTTTTGCATCAAATAGGCTGCGCCTTGGCAAGGGAAATATGTTTTCTTTGTATTAGGTTTGCGCTACTTTTGCACTAAATCGTCTACTAAGGGTTAAAACACATCAAGAATAATGAAGAACATTTTGGTTATTGGGTCGACCGGACAGATTGGTTCGGAGCTGACCAGAGAACTACGAAAACAGTATGGTAACAGTCATGTTGTGGCTGGATACATCATCGGAGCAGAGCCTACCGGTGAACTAAAGGAGAGTGGACCGTCGGCCGTGGCTGATGTCACGAACGCGGAACTCATTGCGAAGGTGGTTAAAGATTATCACATTGACACCATCTATAACCTCGCCGCCCTGCTCTCTGTGGTGGCAGAGTCGAAACCAAGGCTGGCTTGGAAGATTGGCATTGATGGCCTATGGAACATTTTGGAGGTGGCGCGCGAGAATCATTGTGCCGTGTTCACCCCCAGTTCGATTGGTTCGTTCGGTCCTACCACACCGCATGACATGACGCCTCAAGACACCATTCAGCGGCCACAGACCATCTATGGCGTTTCAAAGGTGACCACTGAGCTGCTCAGCGATTACTATTTTCATAAGTATGGCGTAGACACGCGTGCGGTAAGGTTCCCGGGCGTAATCTCGTACGTCACTCCTCCTGGTGGTGGTACCACCGACTATGCCGTCGACATCTATTACAATGCCGTGCGTGGTGACCGCTTTGTTTGTCCCATCAAGGCCGGTACCAAGATGGACATGATCTACATGCCCGATACGTTGAAGGCTGCCATCATGCTCATGGAGGCCAATCCAGACAAGTTGATACACCGCAACGCATTCAATATCGCGTCGATGAGCTTCGACCCAGAGGAGATTTATGCGGCCATCAAGGAGCAAAAGCCCGAGTTTGAGATGGTGTATGACGTGGATCCACTGAAGCAAAGCATTGCTGAAAGCTGGCCCGATAGGATGGATGACAGTTGCGCCCGTGCTGAATGGGGATGGAACCCAACCTATGATTTGGAAAGCATGACCAAGGACATGCTGGAGAAATTGGCCATCAAACTCAACAAATAACCCGCAAGAAGGGCCTCACGTGATCAGTTTTGAATGTGATTATAATAATGGCGCACACCCACAAGTGTTGTGCCATTTGTTTGAAATAAACGACCAGCAGTCGCTCACTTATGGCTTTGATGCATGGAGCAATCGCGCCAAGGCGAAGATCAAAGCGGCCTGCGAGGCACCCGACGCACAGGTGTTCTTTCTCACATGAGAGGAGAAAACGATAAGGTGTTTTCTGCCACAGAATAGTTATAAAAGGGTAGTGACTTGCTGTATGCTCTTATAATAGGCCTTTCTTGATGACATCCATGACGTTGGATGGCGGACGGTGAGCAGTGAGTTCGCGCTTCATGAAATCCATGTAAGGGGCCACATGTTCAAAGAAACGGTAGTAACCTTGGCACAGATAATTCAATCCAGGCTCACCCTGTGCCGTTTCGGAGAATCGGTTTTTGGGACATTCACCGTGACAGGCGAAGAGGTAGTGACAGCTTTTGCACTGCTGTGGCAAAGAGCGGTATTTATTTTGTCCAAAGGCTCGTTGACGCTCACTGTACATCATCTCTGTCAACGTATTGTCGCGAATGTTGCCAAGTTTGTACTCGGGAAATACAAAGTGGTCGCACGAATACACGTCACCATTGTATTCCATCACGCCGGCATGCCCACATTCTCTGGCCATGGTGCACAAGCTGCCCTCCATGCCCATCCAGTTGGCCAAGGTGGTGTCAAACAACTGCACGAAAGTAGAACCCACATCGTTGCGTACCCATTGGTCGAAAACAGTGCAAAGAAAGTGTCCCCACTGCTCGGGCGTAACCGAGAAGTCAGCCAACTCTGCTTGCGCGTCATCAGCCATGGATGCCAGATGCCGACCGTCGGCATGGGGGGATATTCGTTCGACGATTGGTGTGAATTGCAGGTAGTGGCAACCTATGTCCTTGAAGAATTGATAGAAATCGAGTGGATAGTCGGCATTGAAGTCGTTGACCACGGCCATGGCGTTCCATTCTACTTGATGTTTGTTCAGGCAGTTGATGCCTTTCATCACCTGACGCCATGAAGGTCGGCCGGCTTTGTTGCGCCGGTACTCATCGTGAAACTCTTCAGGACCATCGATGGAAACGCCCACCAGCCAACCCTGGTCATGAAAAAATTGGGCCCAGCGGTCGTCAATCATCGTCCCGTTGGTCTGTATGACGTTGTCTATCTGCCTGCCCTGCGCGTACTGACGCTGCAATCTGACCACCTTTTCATAAAACGATAGGGGGCGCATGAGCGTTTCTCCGCCATGCCAGCAGAAAAGAACCTGCTGCATGGTTTGGCTCTCAATGTATTGCTTGACAAAGCGTTCGAGCATTTCATCGCTCATGACGTGCCGTGCGTCGTGGCGATACAGCTGCAACTTCTCTAAGTAATAACAATACTCACAAGCCAGGTTGCATGACGCACCCGCTGGCTTTGTCATCACATAGAGTGGGCGCGAGAAGGGTGAGGCGACGGCCATTAGCGCAGTTTTTCAACCACGGGCACTATCAGTTTCTCCATCACCGCATAGCCAGCAAGGTTGGGATGTACGGTCTCGGGTGTGTATTGGCTGTCCATGCCGTTGCCATCTTTGGCAAGCAGGGCCGTAAAATAGTCTACATACGGTATGTTGTTGGCTTTGGCGTACGCCTTTACTCGTGCGTTAAGACTGCGAATTTTCTGCATTCCGTCTTTGATTTCGGGCCGCCAACCGAAGTTGCGAGCAGGGAGGCAAGAGGCTAAGATAACCTTGATATTGTGACAGCGAGCCATCTCCACCATCGAGATGATGTTGCCATAGGTCAGTTCTTCGTTGTAAGCCCCTGTGTTTTCAGCGATGTCATTGGTTCCATAATTGAGGACAACCACCTTGGGTTGCAGCTTGATGACGTCCTCGCGAAAACGCAAGAGGAATTGGAAGGAAGTTTGTCCGCTGATGCCTCGGCCGATATAGCCATGCTTTTTGAAGAAGTCGGGGTGCTGGTTGACCCATCCTTCCGTGATGGAGTTGCCCATGAACACAATGCGTTTTTCGCCTTTGGTCGGCTTTCCCAGTCGGGCGTTGTCTTGTGCATATCGTTTATAGTTCGCGAATTCGTGATGCTGAGCCACTGCTTGGCTCGCCGAAAATAACATGGATGAGAAGAGAACCATGCTTAGAAATTTAGTCTTCATTGATGTATTATTTGTATTTATGGTTTGCTTTCGCCTTCAATATATTGTTCCATGAACATGTGTTCACCATCAAAGACGGCATAGGTAAACTGCCATATCCAGTCGCCCAGGACTAACATGCGCGCCTTGCGACTCAGCGTCAGGTCGAGTTCAATGTGTCGGTGTCCGTAGATAAAATAGTCTACGTCGGCATGCGTCTTCATGTATTCGTGGGTAAACTGCACCAGGTATTCCTTGTCTTCTCCAAGATAAGGCGTCTCTTTACCATCGGCTCGCTTCAAACGACTGTGCTTTGCCCAGGTTAGTCCGAGCCACATGCCCCACCGCGGATGGATGGCATTGAACAAACGCTGACAGGTAGGGTTGTGAAAAATCTTGCGCAACAGCTTGAAACGATGGTCGGGATCGCCCAATCCGTCACCGTGTGCCAAAAAGAACACCTTGTCGCCGATTTCTGTTGTCAAGGGTTTTCGGTGGACAATCACACCGCATTCTCGTTCCAGGTAGCCGTAGGTCCACAGGTCATGGTTGCCAACGAAGTAATGAACCTCCACGCCCATGTCGGTTAGTTCGCTAATCTTGCCCAAGAAGCGCGTATATCCTTTCGGCACGACATATCGGTATTCGTTCCAAAAGTCAAACATGTCACCCAGCAGATAGATGGCCGATGCCTTTTCCTTGATACTGTCCAGGAAGCGTACCAGTCGTCTTTCTTGTGTTCGTTGGTGTTGGATGGCCCACGAGCCAAGATGTGCATCAGAAAGGAAATAGACGTTTTTCATATTCAGTTTGGAATTATTTTCTTTGAACTTTTTGGGGTGTCACTGCGTGATTGGTTTACTTTGACCTGTCACCTTCATGGCAAGCTTTGCAGGAATGTGACTATCCAACCTGTCTCCTCGCTCCTCCTTTCTATGGATGGAGGACTTTAAGCGGGAGGCATTGCCATTCTTTAGTCAAATCCTAATTCAACCCTTGCCTCCTCGCTCATCATGCTCTGGTCCCATGCTGGTTCGAAGACCAGGTTCACGTTACAGGCCTTGATGCCTTCGAGGCTTTCCACCTTGCTTCTCACATCCTCCAGGATGAAGTCGGCCGCAGGGCAGTTGGGTGCGGTGAAGGTCATGTCCATCTCTACCGTATGGTCGTCTTGCACGTCCACCTTGTAAATCATGCCGAGGTCGAAGATGTTGACTGGTATCTCCGGGTCGTACACTGTTTTGAGTACATCCACGATTCGTTCTTCTAATATTGTTTTTTCTTGAAGAGTCATGAGTTGATAATTAAAAGCCTCTCCCCCTGCCCCTCCCCGAAAGGGAGGGGAGTAGTTAGCTTGGCTTGTTTTTATAAAGTTCAATGTTCAATGTTCAAAGTTCAAAGTAAATTTTAGCCCAGCACCACATCCAGTGTCATCATGATGAGAAAGCCAATGGCAAAGCCGATGGTGCTCCAGTCACTGTGCTCGCCCTGTGAAGCCTCGGGTATCAACTCTTCTATCACAACGTAGAGCATGGCACCAGCGGCAAACGACAGCATGAAAGGCAGCGTGGGCGTGAGCAAGGCGGCCAATAAAATGACCAAGACCGAGCCTATCGGTTCAACCACTCCGCTGAGTGCGCCCATGGTAAACGAGCGCCATTTGCTTTTACCTTCAGATTTCAGGGGCATGGATATGATGGCTCCTTCCGGAATGTTCTGGATGGCAATGCCCAGTGACAGTGTCATGGCAGCACCCACGGATATGCCTACGTCACCTTGCAGCATACCGGCAACCACCACGCCCACGGCCATTCCTTCGGGGAAGTTGTGTATCGTGACGGCTAAGATGAGCATGGTGGTGCGACTTAAATGCGCCCGTGGCCCTTCGGGTTCGGTGCTTCCCAGGTGCAAGTGGGGCGTGATATGGTCGAGCAGCAACAAGAATCCGATGCCTATCGCAAAGCCTACCGCAGCCGGCAATACCTGCCACTTGCCCATATCGGCCCATTGTTCCATGCTGGGAATGAGCAGCGACCAAATCGAGGCAGCCACCATGACGCCCGACGCAAAGCCCAGCAATGCTTTTTGAACCACTGCTGACATTTGGTCCTTCATGAAGAAAACAAACGATGCGCCCAACACAGTTCCTGCGAGGGGCATGGCTAATATCAAAAGCAAATCACTCATCATGGTTCGTACTTCTTATGAATGACGGGGATAACATCCTCATGTTGTCCCCTTCATCAATACGTTACAAATGTAGATAAAAAATTCCGAATAGGAAGTTTATTTTTAGAAAAAACAAAAAAGGGCACCTCCGTGGTACCCTTTTTAAGTTAGTTCAATGCCGTTTGTCGACCTGTTGGTGCGCCGTTGCATGGAAATGCGTTCGGTGCAAGCCTTGAGTGATTACTTCAAATGGTCGCGGTCTATCACCAATAGTTCATTCTGTTCGTTGCGGATGATGCTGCTGAATCGTTCGTATTCGCGCAGTACATCTGCGATGATTTCTTCCTTCGTTAGGTATTGAATGTCATTGCCGCGCCTACCATCATTGTAATAAGTTACTGGCACGTACAGGTCAATCGTGTCAATGTTGGGCGTGTTCTCGTCATCGATGAAGTAGTCGGAGATGCTTTGTCGCTCGGGCATCACTCCATAAACGAAATTATTCATCTTGTTGTGCGGAATCATCAGTTCAATTCTCATCTTGCCCTCCTGCTCGCCGCGTATCTCGGCATGGATTCCTTTCGGCTCCAATGCCGCAAGAATATCTTCAAAGGCTGGCCGAACCTTCTCGGCCATGAACCGTTTAACATCTTTTTTCTGCGAGTAGGTCAAGATTTGATTCAATCGTTGCTCCCAATGTTCTCCGTCCCAATTGCGACTACCATAGGGAAGTTTCGTCGAGTGATACAGGTTGTCCAGCCTCAAAGCCTTGACCAAGCAGAAGCACAACAGGGCGATGACAATGCCAAAAGGTAGGGCCGAGATTAAGGTCATGGTTTGTAAAGCCTTCAAACCACCCGTGCGCAACAGCAACAAGGATAGTAAGCAGAGCAGGGCACCCCAGAATACGTTCTGCCAACGGGGCGAATTGGGCCTGTTCTTGGTGGAAATGCTGTTCATTACCAGAATGCCAGAATCACAGGATGTCACAAAGAACACGGCAATCATCATAAGAGCCAGTCCACAAAGAAATTGAGACATGGGGAACTGTTCCAGGAACTTGAACAGCAGTACGTCAGGATAATTGGCCAGAGCAGACAACGCTCCGTTTGCGGTATTTTGGTCAAACCAGATGGCTCCGTTGCCAAAAACCGTCATCCACACAAAGATAAGTAAGGACGGAACCAGCAACACGCCCAGGATATATTCACGAATGGTGCGCCCTTTCGAGATGCGAGCAATAAACAAACCTACGAAAGGCGACCAGGAAATCCACCACGCCCAGAACATCACTGTCCAGTCGGTGAACCACTGTTGGCGTTGTGGTTCAAAGGCAAACGTGTTGAAGGTGAGGTTGACAAACTGGCTGAAATAATGCCCAACACCTTCACTGAATGCGCTCAACAAGAAGATGGTGGGACCCAGTGCCAGGACAAAGATCAGCAGCAATACCGCTAACGCTAAATTAAGCTCGCTCAATCGCTTCACGCCTTTGTTCATACCCAACATTGTAGAGCAAATGGCTATGCTGGTCACCGCGATGACCAATGCAACTTGCCAGGTAAAGCTCTGTTCTTCTACCAGTCCCAAATAACTCAGTCCGGCGTTGAGCTGCATGGCTCCCAAGCCTAAAGAGGTGGCAATACCGAAGAAGGTACTCACCAAAGCGAAGATATCCACGACATCGCCTACGGGGCCATTGATTCTATCTTTCAACAAGGGATATAAACCACTGCGAATGGCCAAGGGCAATTTATAACGATAAGAGAAATAGGCCAGCAACAGACCCACGATGGCATAAACACCCCAAGCGTGCAGCCCCCAGTGGAAAAAAGTGTGTAATTGGGCCTCTTTTGCCGGAATCGCAGAGTCGGCCAACGCTGGTGCTACATAATGAGTCATCGGTTCGGCCACGCCATAATACATCAATCCAATGCCCATGCCGGCCGCAAAAAGCATCGAAATCCAGGAGAAAAAGCCATATTGTGGTTCCGAATTGTCTGCGCCCAATCGGATGTTGCCAGCCTTGTTGCACGCCAAAAGCACCAGAAACACCATGAAGAAGGTGATTAGCAACACGTAAACCCAACTCATGTTTTGATAAACGTAGGTCTGAACCGTGGTCAACACGGATTCGGCTTGGGTAGGAAAAAGCCCGCAATAAATAGATAGGAGAATTAATACTGACAAACCAGGAATGGCTACTTTGCGATCAAAAGCTGTCTTGAATTTAAATGTTTTTTGTCTTTCCATTGTTTTTATTTCTGTTTAAGCCTCGCGGCAAACTGTCTTGGAAGCACATGTTACATTTGTCACTGAGTCAAACAAACGCCCAGAGACAGATACCAGGATGAGTTGCACCCTACAGTACTTCATGGATAATTGTGACATCTTTGTAGGAAAAACCTACGGTCACGAGCATAAAATAAGCTATTTTAGCGAGTGCATCAGATGATTTTGCAGACTAAAACAGCGTATATTACTTCACAGAAAGCTTGCGCGACGGATGAACGACGGCGAACTTTCTGCGTACAAAATTACGAAAAATATGTTACAATCGGTTATTTATTTTCATCATTTAACGTAAAACGGCCGGATGGATACAATAAAAAGCTGCACGCAATCAGTACTTCCGTGCAGCTTTTCTGTAAGTTTTGGCCATCAATCGGTTGCCATCGTCATGGGGCTTGTACGTCTTTCCCAGCCTGCGTATGGGCGTTATGGGATTTCAGCTCGCTCTGGCATACACACTAAGGCATGCGCGGGACGCAGGTAAAATCGCATCCCGTGAAGCCATGTGTGCCATGAAACAACTCTCGTTACCGGTTATTTCTTGGGGATAATCATCCACAAAACGAGGTAAAGTATCAGTCCGCTGAAAGCGGTGAACACCGTTGCTACGGCATAGAGCACACGGAAGAGGGTAGGGTCTAAATCAAAATACTCGGCCAGGCCGCCGCAAACTCCTCCGATCATCTTGTTGCTGGATAAGGTTAATTTCTTCTTCATGACATTTTTCCTTTTGTTTTTACTTGTATGTTAGACGTTGCCGAGGCCAGAAAAGTTGCATGCTTTCCCGCCATGCGTTTATTTTTCATTACATATTCAACAGCAGATCGTTGAGTATGTCTGTTATCTCGTGTTCGCTCACTCCAGCCTTAACGACGATGAAGATGGTATCGTCGCCAGCGATGGTCCCCAGTATTTCCGGGATGTCGCTGTTGTCCAAGTTGTATGCGATGCTGCTGGCGTAGCCCGGACGGGTTTTGATCACGCCGATGTTGCCAGAGAAATTGATGGACAGGAACCCCGGCGTGCGCATCATTTCTCGTGCCGAGGCAGGATTGTGCACCCGGCGATACATGGTTTCGTTGGGCAGAACGTACACGTATTTGCCATTCATGCTGGCCGCTTTGGCAACCTTCAGCTGCTTCAGGTCACGACTCAAGGTGGCCTGTGTCAGCTCGAAACCTTCTTTTTTCAGTTCGTCGAGCAGCTCTTTCTGACTGCCTATCTCCTTGCTCGAAATGAGCATTTTGATGGTTTCTATTCTATCTTCTTTTAACTTCATCGTTTGTAAGATTATTCACTGGTTGCTGCAAATATAATGAATTTTGCATAAAAGCAAAACGATTCTTGCCAAAACCAACATTTATATACACTTATTAACAGAGAAGAAGTGGAGGGTATCATCTGCTCTTGTCTACGAAAAAGGTGTGGTAAAACCGCTACTGCCATGGGCGAGGCAAATGGAGGTTTATGAGAAAAATGTGCTTTCAAGGAAGAGGATGTCGAAGAATAATGCTATCTTTGCGTGACAACCAAGCAAATAATTGATGATGATGAACAAACAAACCTATCGATGGGGAGCCACCTTGCTGCTTGTGCTCGTGCTGTCTCTGCCCGCTTTCTCGCATACCAAACGTGCCATGCGCGAGCGATTTATCGCTAAAGCTGAAGTGCCTATCATTGGTGAGCGACTCAAGAAAGAATGGATGAAAACTACCCGAGCACGTTTGGGGCTGTATTACAGAGCTCGTACGCTGACGCATAACGGGGTGTCTATGCCGCTGTGGTGGACGGTCTACGGTGACAAACCAGTCGATGGCTATAGCTTGTTCATCTCGCTTCATGGGGGAGGTGGAACTACACAAGAGGTGAACAATCAGCAATGGGAGAACCAAAAACACCTTTATCGTCCCCAGCAGGCGGTATATGTGGCACCTCGTGCGCCATGGAATTTGTGGAATATGTGGTGTCATGAAGGTATCGACCCACTCTACGAACAACTCATCCAAATGTGCGTGGCCTTCGGGGGTGTCAACCCAGACAAGGTGTACCTCATGGGTTACTCGGCTGGGGGCGATGGTGTGTGGCGCATGGCTCCACGTATGGCCGACTCGTGGGCGGCGGCTTCGATGATGGCGGGCCATCCTGGCGATGTTTCATTACTGAATCTGCGCAACACGCCTTTCATGATTTGGTGCGGCGAGCGCGACTCTGCCTACAATCGCAATACGCTGGCAGCACAGCGAGGACTACAAATGGACTCGCTGCAACAGCACGATCCTACGGGATACGTTCATCAAACGCATATTATAAAAGGTGTGGGACATTGGATGAATCGGGTTGATTCGGCTGCGCTGCCATGGATGCAACAATTCCGTCGCAACCCTTATCCCAAGCAAATCGTGTGGCAGCAGGCCGAAGTGGTAAAACCTTATTTCTATTGGTTGGGCGCACCTCAGCATGAGTTGGCGCCAGGCAAGATGGTGCGTGCGTCCATTCATGGTAATCAGGTGGACATCACCGCGTGCGATTACTCCTCGCTGACCATCTATCTCAATGACGACTTGGTTGATTTGGACAAAGCGGTGACCATTAAATATGGCAAGCGATTGCTGTTTCGTGGACGTGTCAGACGCAAGGAGTCGACCATGCGGCAAACGCTCTTTCAGCGTAACGACTGGGCGTACATGTTCCCCGCCATGGTTGAAGTGAATATTGAATCTAAAAAACGATAATGATGTTGAAAGAAGGATTAACGCATACCAGCCGGTTGACCGTCAGCGATGCACAAACCGCTCAAGTCATTGGCTCGGGCGATTTGCCCGTGTTGGCCACGCCTGCCATGCTGGCCTTGATGGAGAACGCTGCCATGCTGGCGGTGGCTAACGAGTTGGAAGAAGGACAAACCACGGTGGGCGGGCATATCAGCTCGTCGCATCTTAAGCCGAGTAAGGTGGGGGCGATGGTGGAAGCCACGGCTACTTTGACAAAGGTCGATCGCCGCAAACTGTTTTTTCACATAGTGGCTAAGCAGGATGGTGAGGTGATTGGCGAGGGCGACCACCTGCGCTTCGTGGTAGATAAGCAACGCTTCATGCAGGGATGATGCGCAGTGCTTTCGCCAGAACAAAAAGGATGAAATTCTTTTGTAGCTCATCTTTTAATGGGTGGCAGGTTCTGAGTTGACCATATACGCCACTATGATGCTGTGTTGGGAAGATGGCTGTGTGTGGATCCGTTGCAAGAAAAAAGTCTATATGTATCTACAAATTTTTACATAACCCTCAAATCCGCAACTAAGCCCTTGAACGTCCTTATTGCGTTTACACGTCCTCTCATTACTGAATTTGCAGATAATTTGAACTGAAACACCCACTTCTGCCTACAATATCCCCTTACCCCACAATGTGACTTGAGGCAATTGGAAATAATCCCCCAAAAGGAGTGAGTCTCTTAGATTTAATTTGTATCTTCGCCATGTCTATCGTCGGAATCTCTTATTTTTTTGCAACACTAAGATAAGTGAAAATTCTGACATGGCAAAATCCTGAGCAACTTTTTGTTGCTCAGATACTTAAAAAGTTTAATTTATAATAGTGTTGCGGAATTAAGGAATATGAAAAAAACACTACTAATCACTTACATTTTTTGCATGATAGTTGCCACTGGGCATGCCTGCACGGCCGCGGTAATAACGGGCAAAGCCACCAAAGACGGTCGACCTATGATATGGAAAGTGCGTGATACAGACGCCCTACAAAACTGCATGCGTTTTTTCAAAGGACAGAAATATGACTTTATTGGCGTTGTAGATTGCCAACCTCGATCAAAAGAAGAAGTGTGGTTGGGAACAAACACGGCTGGATTTTCAATTATAAACACACAATCATTCAATCTTGAGAAAACGGTTAACGGTATAGAGCCGGGTGGGAAAAATGGTGAGTTCATGTACAAAACGCTTAGCGTTTGCGCCACCGTACAAGACCTAAGGCACTATCTTGATACCACTAAGCTCGTAGGACTGTGCGCCAACTTTGGTGTAATCGATGCTGAGGGTGGAGCCGTGTGGGTGGAAGTTAGCACGCGAAGTTATCATTTTTTTGACGTAAACGACCCCAAAATAGCACCCAATGGATATGCGGTGAGAACAAATTTCAGTTTCACAGGAGAGCCCAACGAGGGGTTGGGATACGTGCGTTATAAAACTGCCGATGATGCTTTAAGCCAAGCCGCAAAAGCCAAAGCTATCACCCCCGACTGGATATTCGAACATTTAGACCGCTCTTTCCTTAACCCCAAACTTGGCATAGACCTACACGATGGCACCCATAACATTCCCAACACATCCGGATGGTTTGTTGACCACGATTTCATCTCAAGAGTGGGAACAGCTTGCTCAGGTGTTATCAAAGGGGTAAAACCGCACGAGAACCCTGAGCTAACAACCATGTGGACCGTCATTGGCTATCCTCCTGTGAGCACAGCGTTTCCCTTTTGGGTTAAAAATGCGGATAAATTGCTACCAGCTTTATACACGATCGGGGCAGGCCAGAAAGTGACCGTTTTCGGAAAGAAAGTGGACACGCTAAAAGATCGGGTTTATTCCTATCACCAAGGAATTGGTTCTGACAGATATTTCAATTGGGAAGCGCTCTACAACAAACAGGGCGATGGAATTATGCAAAAATTGAAACCTGTTGAGAAAGAAATTTTCAACAAGACCAACGCCGTGTCCATGAAATGGTATGAGAACGGTAAAGTTAACACAAAAGAGCTCGAATCATTATACCTCACGCTAACCAATTATGTCACATCAAGTTACAAGCATCTGTTTGATTTGTAACACACGACTGCTTGATGTATGACAAATAAGAAACGGATTGAAAGTTTACAATGTATTTTCAATTATTACTGTCCGGTAAACATAGAAGTCCTCATTCCAACTCATTGAGACACAATAGTTCGGATGACAGCATGTTAGTGACTTACCCAAAAGTTTAGCGGACAGTAATATAAAATAATCGTGACCAAACTGCTCGCCTTGCTTCAGTCGCTGTTTATCGAGAACATAACCTTTTGTGATAAACGAATTTAGCACTTTTGTGGCCCACTTCCTAAAATAGGTAGCTTGCTCTGAGTTGACCCGATACCCCACTGCAATAATGGCGTCCAAAGAATAAAATGCCACCTCTCGTGTTACTTAGCGAGTGCCTTCGTTTTGAACAATTCGAAATTTCCGAATAGTTGCCTCTTCCGATAGCTCTCCCGTGTTGAAGATACTTTTTAGATGTTTGTTGATGGTACTCACGCTCACATTGAACAACTCTGCCATTCGTTTTTGAGTAAGCTAAAAAGTTCCATCTTCGTAGCGTACTTGAATGCTTACGTCGCCACTGTCGTTCGTGTATAATATCAGATTACTCTCCATGATTGATTTACTATCGCCTTGGTCTACCTACTTTCCCATTTCAAATCCCATGCGGATGCCATCGTAATTTTTGCTGATCTTGCCGATGGTTTCCAGCTTGTGGTCACCGCTGATGCTCGCAATGGCCTGAAACAGGGTGAGCAGTTTTTTCGATTCCAAGAGAAAACTCATGCCTTTTGGCGTGCGCTTGACATAACACGGAAAGGTGATGAGGAACGTCTGCAAATCCAGTTTGCATTCGTCTGGGTGGTAAGTGTACGAGCCTTGGAAGGTCTTGCCAGCCAACTGAATGGTGAAGGTCTTGTCCTTGTTTAACTGAAGAGTGGTGTTTCTTGCATTGAATCCAACGCTTTGGTACGGTGCTTTCAGTTTCTCCTTGGCCTGTGTGGCCGCCACTTCGCCTCCAGCTTTCGCCAAAGCGTTCTTGCTGGTGAACGCCACACCCGGTTGCGTGTAGTGCCACGAGCCATAAAGTTGGGCTTCGGTTGGCTTGTCCAGACCAATCACGCTGTTGAAAGCGTTGCCCAAAGCGTCGGCATTGGTCATGGCACTGAATATTTGGCCAAACGTGCTTGTTTCTTTCTTTCCAGCCTGTGTGGTATCTGTTTGTAAGCTGCCACAACTCATCAGTGCCGCACAAGATAGGGCGGCACATGTCATATAAATGGTTTTCATTGTCTTTACTCTCTCCTTCCGAATATCCGCAGCAAATACAAGAACAGGTTGATGAAGTCGAGGTACAGTGACAGCGCACCCAATAGGGCCACCTTTTGCGCACCTTCGCCCATGTCTGTCTGCATGGCCAACATCTGTTTAATCTTCTGCGTGTCGTATGCGGTAAGTCCTACGAAAATCAATACGCCTGCATAACTGAGGATTAAGTCGAAGCCACTGCTCTTAACTAAGAATACGTTGACCAGGGTAGCGATAATCAGTCCGATGAGGGCCATCAAGAGAAGCTTGCCCCACGATGATAAATCGCGCTTGGTAAAATAGCCGTATGCTGCCATAACCCCAAAGGTGCCGGCCGTGATGAAGAACACGTTGGCGATAGAAGACATGGTGTACACGGCGAATATCAGCGAAAACGTGGCGCCGTTCAGAACCGAATAGAGCACAAAGAGCAGCGTAGCTGTCGTGAGGGACAGTCTGTTGATGGCTGCCGAAATGGCGATGACGATAATCAGTTCGGCTATGATGAGGCCCCACATGATGGCTGGGGTCTGAATGATGGTCATCATCAAGCTGGGCGATGAAGCCACGCCATAGGCCGTTATGCCGGTGAGAACCAGCGCCAAGGTCATCCATACATATACTTTTCGCATGAGAGCCGGGAAGGCCAGTGACAACGAACCCTCTTGCTCTCTAATCAATCTGTCTAAATCATTTACTTCCATAAGTCTTTTTTATTGATGTATCTGTCTGCAAAGATAAATTATTTATGTGAAGGATGCAAATCTATCTGACTCCATGCTGTTAAAAAGATTCGGCGCAACACTTGGCGCATTCGGCATGGCTTACTTTCGAAGAAGATATGTGGAATGCGCTGTGTTTCCGTTGTTTTCTTTGTGGCAATGCTCGAAAAAGTGTAACTTTACCACCAAGAAAAAGAAAATGATGAAGACCGAATTTGAAAAGATGCGTACAGAGGAGCGGTATTCCTTTGCAGACCCAGAGATTGCGGCCAGTATTGCACATGCAATAGACTTGTGCCGCCAGTTGCAGACCATGACGCTCACCGACGAGCGTTATCGTGATGTCATCGAACGGCTCATCCCCGGCATCCCGAAGAGCACCACCATCTGTCCGCCCTTTCATTGCGACCATGGTAGTGGCATCACGATAGGTGAGCATACGTTTCTTAATTATAACTGTACCATCTTGGACGGTGCTTATGTGCGCATAGGACATCATGTGCTTATAGGTCCCAATTGCCAGTTGTACACGCCGCAGCATCCGATGAATTATCTGGAACGACGTTTGCCGCAAGAAACCTCTCATCCTATCAGCATCGGCGATGATACCTGGTTGGGTGGGGGAGTTATCGTGTGTCCGGGTGTTACCATCGGCAAGCGTTGTATCATCGGAGCTGGTTCGGTGGTCACCACTGATATTCCCGATGACTGTATGGCAGTAGGCGTGCCGGCCAAAGTGAAAAGGCGGTTGGCGTGAAAAGATTGTCTGATTGATTTGGGCTATATAATAAGGTGTAGACATGGGTGAAAATACCAAGAAGATGGTACGGTCACCTGCTTTTCATAAAGTTTACACGCAAATGTCCATAAAAAGCGCATGCGTGGTGTGGTGGAAAATTAAAATCATCTATTCACTTACTTCTTCTTTCCGCTTCTTTTGTAAAGAATTAATCATCTTCCTCTCCCTTTTTGATGAGTTCAATGGCGGAATTTTCCTACTTGAAAACTAATTGATAGTTGAACGGAAATTGAATGAACATTGAACGAACAATCAATTTACCCCCTTCTAACTGCTTGATAATCAGGCATGGCTCCTATATATACTAATAATACTAATAATACTGATTATACTAATTATCCGTCGTCGAATGTGCGTGCGAAAAACGTCGTCGCCGCCGATGTAAATATTTTTTTTAATAGTAAGAAAAAGAAAACGCAACGGCAGCAATTCGTAATAGCAATGAGGATAACCGCCAATTGCATGGGTATTGTAGCGCAATAGCATGGCGTTTGCTAGGTAATAGCATGTCTTTTGCCCGGCGGCAACCAACTGGAGAACGCACCAAATTTTTAACCCGGTTTTCTTGCATTTGTTGGTTGGATGTTGTATCTTTGCAGAGCATGAGAAACAAGTAATCGTTATCGAGGATTCGAAGATGGCTGACGGTGAGAACAAGAATCAATGGGTGTTGGAAAACGGTACACCGGTAGGAGACTTGAGATTCTATCAAAAGGCGGATGCCATCTTTCAGCTTACTTTTTTGTTCTGTCAGAAGTTCCTGCCCAAGTATGGCGACCGAACGGTAGACCAAATGGTGCAGGCTGCGCGGTCGGGGAAACAAAATATCGTGGAAGGGTTGGAAGACGGAATCACGTCTACCGAGATGCAACTTAAACTGCTGAATGTTGCTCGCGGGTCGTTGCAGGAGTTGCGCGAAGATTATGAGGACTATCTGCACACGCGCAGGCTCGAGCTGTGGACCAGTCAGCACAAACGTTACGATGGAATGCTGAACTTCTGTCGCACGCACAATCTCGCCGCCCACTATATGCCTTTTGCTGCCAAGTGGACCGCTGAGGAATATTGCAACACGCTGCTAACACTGTGCCATCTTACCGACCGCATGATGTGCAATTATTTGAAGTACTTGGAAAAGCAGTTTGTTGAGCACGGTGGTATAAAAGAGCGCATGTATGCGGCCCGCACAGGTTATCGCAAGCAACAAGACCGTCTTATGCAGCAGCTGAAGGAAGAGAATCAACGCCTGAAAGCCGAAAACAACCGCTTGAAAGAAGAGCTCTTGAAGCTACGAGCCGACGGGATGTCTCAATAAATGGCAGCAGCACACGCCCTATTATCCTTAGAACCCCTAGGCTCCCTAGAAACCCTAGAATCCCTAGGAACCCTAGATTACCTAGGAATCCTAGATTGCCTAGAGAAAACGCTCTTTTCGCTTGATGTAAATCAAGTTTCTCTTAAAAATCAAACTTTTTTCTGAAAATATTTGGAAGTTGCCAAGAAAGTGTTTACTTTTGCACCCGCTTTCGAGAATGAAACACAAATGAAACACTCGTTAGCAACACGAAGAAGCGTTCTTTGAAAAGATTTACATAAAGACAGAAGTAGTACAAGAAGCATGAGTATTGTTAAAGATGCTCATGGGTGAACATTTACGAACCGTTCAATTCTTACTAGAAACGAACAAAGGTGAGAATACTTTTAAATTCTGGAGTTTCGTTCTGAACAGA
>CABQNT010000012.1:0-102087 GCA_902465605.1 uncultured Prevotella sp. | reverse complement strand
AATAGTGCTCAAAAACAAGAATGATAGAGAATGGGTAAGGTTTTGCAGAGGTCTCATTTTGGCTATCTTTGCAGAAGATAGGCCGCACCTCAACATAGAAAGTGAACTTTCTCTGTTTTCGGCTTGCACTATCTTTGTAGAAGATTGGCTGCGCCTCAACATAGAAAGTAAACTTTCTTTGTATTCGGCTTGCGCAATCTTTGTAAAAAAGTAAACTTGAACAATCTTTCGATATGAAGAAAACAATCTTGATGAGCGTATGCTTGTGGTTGCTTGCAGCCATGGGGTATGCGCAATGTGCGCCAAACATGGCAAATTACAGTGTGATTCCTTTGCCACGACAAATCAACATGGTGAAGAGTAAGGGCTTTGTGCTGACCCCTCAAACCCGAATTGTGTACCCAGCACGTGACAGTGTGCTGAAGAAAGATGCCGAATTGCTGGCATCTTACATCTTTGAACTCACGGGCATGCAACTTAAAGTGGACACCAGTGCCACCGATGCACACAACATCGAGTTGTATACGGGGTTGCTACATCCCAATAAGGAGGCGTACAGCATGCGTGTTTCCGCACAAAAAATAACCATTCAGGGGGCGTCTGCCGCTGGCACTTTTTATGGCATACAAACCTTGCGAAAGGCAATTCCCTTGAAGTGTAATATGGATAAGGGAAGATGTGAGAAAGAGGAGGGAAAAAGCAAGAAGTGCTGTTCAGCAACAGAACAGAAGGATTTGCTGTCTTATTCGTCAGGGATTGTGTTTCCAGCAGGCGAGATAATAGATTATCCGCAATATGCTTATCGGGGTGCCATGCTCGATGTAGCGCGCCATTTCTTTGGGGTAGAAGCTGTCAAGACCTTTATCGACATGCTTGCCTTGCACAACATCAATAACTTTCACTGGCATTTGACCGATGACCAGGGTTGGCGCATCGAGATAAAAAAATATCCGTTGCTGACCCAGAAGGCTGCATTCCGCCCCGAAACGGCTATCGGACACACGGACAAGAAGGATGGCAAGCCCCATGGAGGCTATTACACGCAGCAACAAATCAAGGAGATAGTGCAGTATGCTGCCGATCGTCACATCAACATTGTACCCGAGATAGATATGCCGGGACACATGGTGGCTGCCTTGTCGGCTTACCCTAAGTTAGGATGTACGGGCGGACCGTACAGCGTACGTACGGAGTGGGGCATTGCAGAGGAGGTGCTTTGTGCCGGCAACGACAGCACTTTGCAGTTTGCCAAAGACGTGATTGCCGAGGTGATGCAGCTCTTTCCTGGTCCGTATATCAACATTGGTGGCGACGAGTGTCCAAAGAAATCGTGGCAAAACTGTGCCAAATGTCAGGCGAAGATTCAAAGTTTGGGACTTGTTACCGATGCACAGCACACCAAAGAGCAACGTTTGCAGAGCTACTTTATGACAGAAATGGCGAATTTTATCACCCAGCATGGGAGAAAAGTGTGTGGCTGGGACGAAATATTGGAAGGTGGTGTGGCGCCTAACGCAACGGTGTTGTCGTGGCGCGGCATGAAAGGAGCTGAAGAGGCTGCACGCTTGGGACACGATGCCATTATGTGTCCCACATCGAACATGTATTTCGATTATTACCAAACCGAAGACAGAGCCAACGAGCCTGTGGCTTTCAATGCCTATCTGCCTATTGAGAAGGTGTATGCTTTCCAGCCTGTTCCTACGTCGCTGACGCCACAACAGGCAAAGCATATCATTGGTGTGCAAGCCAATCTGTGGACCGAGCAGGTAAAAACGCTATCACACATAGAATATATGATGTTGCCACGATTGGCAGCAGCGTGCGAGGTGCAGTGGTCGAGCGAGCAGGAGAAGGATTATGGCAGCTTCTTAAAGCGGTTGCCTCACATGCTGCAACTCTACACAACTTGCGGCTATCGATATGCTGAACATTATTTCACGGTGAACACGGTGCTGACACCATCGCCCAAAGGGCAAGCCATGGAGGTGGCTCTCAGTGCACCAGGGAAGGCGAAAATCTATTATACCACCGATGGAAGTGAGCCAAATGAGCAAAGCAAACCGTACAAAAAGCCGTTTTGTCTCAAGCGATCTGCTACCATTAAAGCCATAGCTTATAGCGATAGTCTGCACAGTGATGTAACCAAGGAGCAAATCATTGTTCACAAAGCCATGATGAAACCCGTTCGTTTTTGCACGCCACCCAACCATGCTTATCAAGGAAACAGTCCACAAGAGTTGGTGAATGGATTGCTGGGCAACACTTCGTTTCACTCCGGACGCTGGGTAGGATTCGTGGAAAACGATATGGACATCATCATTGATCTGCAACGCAGGATGCCCATTAAGAGTGTATCGGTACGCACACTCACCGAACAATCTAACTGGATATTCCCCGATCGAGGCGTTTCCTTATTGGTGTCTGACGATGGAGAGCATTTCAAGGAGGTGTTTGCGGATACTAAACAATCGCTTCCGCACGTTGTGCCACCCAGTGTAAACACGCAAAAGGTAACGCTTGAAAACGTCAAAGCACGGTATCTACGCATCAAGGTGTTGTCCGAACACAGTATGCCTCAATGGCATTATGGCTATGGACAGCCCGCCTTCTTGTTCGTAGACGAGATAACGGTTGATTAAGAAAACGGTATGAAAAGAGTTCATTGTGCATGGTCATGATGAACTTTTTTGATGAAAAGGATATGACATGACCAGATGAATGCGATTGATGACGGATAAAAGTTTTGCCCGATGCAACTTTTACGGATGTGTCATCGTCCTATAAACAGTTAGTAAATGGCCTCCGTTGGTAGGTCATGTAATCCTCTAAATAGTAAATGGTATGAAGAAAATACTTTGGTTGGCATGTGCTGTAGTCTGCGTAGTGACACTCGCATCGTGCGTGAACATCGTTAAAAAGAAGGATGGTGGAAAGAAAATAACAAAGAACGTGAAGGTGCAATCGTTTAAACGCATCAACTTACAAACGGCTTGTGAAGTGCATTTTGTACAAGCTGATTCTGTGAGTGTCAAGATTGTAGGGCCTGAAAATGTAATCAAGCACATCAAGACTACCAGTGATGGAACGGAATTGACCATCCAACATACACGAAATAATGGATGGAAAAACCTGCGTTCTTCCGATGACGTGGATATCTATCTCACTTCCCCCGACCTTATTTCTGTATTGATGCGAGGCGCCGGTGATTTCAATATCGATAACCATCTGGATACAGATACCTTAACAATTCGATTGGAAGGGGCTGGTGATGTTGAGATAGAAGACTTGATTTGCGATGAGGTGAATGTGGAAATGAAAGGGGCAGGCGACATCGAACTCGAACAAGTGATTGCGTCTAAAGCCTCGTTTAAACTCAAAGGGGTAGGAGATGTCAAGGCTCATCTGGCAAAATGTGATTGGGCGCAATGTGAACTTGAAGGGGTTGGCGACATCGAACTGTCGGGAACGGTTAGGCATTTCAGACACAAGGTGAGGGGAACAGGCTCTATCAACACAGACGATTTGCAGATTCTTTCCAATCGTTAGACCTGGAAGAAAAGCGAGTTTCTTGGGGTGGCGTCAATCTTTTTAGTGTTGTGAGGCTGTTGCTGTCGAATGCATTGCGGCTTCACGACAATGAAAGGAATATTTGAAACGCCACTTCCTTATTTCAAAAATATGTTTTATCTTTGTATCTATAAAGGCTCTTGAGGGGTCATTGTGACAATGCGCAGCAAGATATTGACCAGCCTTTGTCGACGAATGGATAAAACAGATACGAATGAAATATGCTGTCATAGCAGCGGGTGAGGGTTCACGTTTGAGCAAAGAGGGGATTAATGTCCCAAAGCCGCTTGTAAAAGTGCATGGTGAATCGTTGATAGACCGCTTGATACGAATCTTCATGGAGAATGAAGCAGACGAAATCATCGTAATCTGCAACGAAGCCATGCCCGATGTTTATGCTCATTTGTGCGACCTCAAGGCAGATGGTTTGCAAGGCGTTCGTGTTCCCTTACGCCTACTGATGAAGCGTACGCCCAGCTCAATGCACAGTCTGTATGCCATGAGCACATGGCTCAAGGATTCACCTTTCTGTCTTACAACGGTAGACACGGTTTTCTTGGAACAAGCTTTCACCGATTACATTCGTACTTTTAAACATTCTGTCAATCATGGTGTTGATGCTTTGATGGGTGTGACTAGGTATGTGGATGATGAGAAACCACTCTATGTAGAAACTGACGCTGCGTACAATGTTTTGGGCTTTCATGATCAAAACCCTGGTCACCATACCTTCATCTCTGGTGGTGTTTATGGTCTGCACCCTCGTGTGTTGGACACCTTGGCTCACTGTATTGAGCGAGGCGAACATCGCATGCGCAACTTTCAGCGAGCATTGATTGAAGAACAATTAAAGGTAATGGCCTATGATATGGGGCCGGTGATGGACATCGATCATGCCACGGACATCGCAAAGGCAGAGGAGTTCCTACGAAATCCAGCGTCGAAGTTGAGCCAAACTCATTAAAACAGAATTATAGAAGGCCCGCAGTACCTTCATCCAACGATATGAAAAATAAAATCATTGCTATCCGTCGTGACGTGAGATATTCACTGGACGCAGAACAAAAGGACCGCGAGATACTCGCTTCTGTCATCCAATGTCTGGGCGGTGACATTCCTATGATTGACGAAGCTCAACTCACAGACGAGCATAAGGCCGACGTTTATTTGTCGATGGGCCGCCTGCCAGCAACGTTGCAGTTCTTGCGTAAACGAGCCGCAGCGGGCGCTTTGGTGATGAATACGCCCAAGGCTGTGGAAGCATGTGAGCGAAAGAATATTGTGAAGTTGATGCGAACGCACCATATTCCCATGCCTCCAGAGAAAGGAAAGCACGGCTATTGGCTCAAACGGGGTGACGCCTTGGCACAAAGAGATAGCGACGTGGTGTTTTGTCAAGACGAGGATGAGTTGAGAAAGCGGAAGGACGAATGGGAGAAACGCGGTATTCTAACTTGTGTGGAGAGTGCGAATGTTGAAGGCGACTTGGTGAAATTTTACTGCGTTGGGCATGACTTTTTCAGATGGTATCGGCTACATGCAGCCGAACATGGGTACGCTTTTGATGCGAAAGACCTGCACCGCCATGCCTGTAGATTGGCTGATATCATCGGCATTGATGTCTTTGGCGGTGATTGTATCGTGAGCGAAGATGGTCATTTCAGCATCATTGATTTTAACGATTGGCCCAGTTTCTCTCCTTGTAGAGAGGAAGCAGCACAGGCCATTGCACAACTTTTAAAGGAAGTATGAGTAGGTTTCAAGAACTTTTGAGGGCTTCCATGAAGTCGAAAGATACGGAAGAGTGGCTTGATGTTCACTTCACACGCCCCGTGGGTTTGGTGTTTGCCTTGATGTGGAAACGACTTGGTGTGCATCCCAACGCCGTCACCATCCTCTCTATCTTTCTTGGAGCAGGAGCAGCTTATTGTTTTTATTTTACTGACTTGTGTCACAATCTGTGTGGTGTGATGCTGTTGCTCTTGGCCAATCTATGCGATAGCACCGACGGTCAGTTGGCTCGTCTCACTCACCAGCATACATTCATCGGGCGCATGCTTGATGGTTTCGCCAGTCAGTTGTGGTTTTTAGGCATCTATGTGGCCATTGCCATGCGTCTGCAGCATCAGCCAATGCCGTTCACCGATATTCACTGGGGCATGGGAAGTTGGGCTTTGGCGGCCGTTGCAGGTATCTTGTGTCATTCACAGCAAAGTTCCTTGGGCGATTATTACCGGCAGATTCATCTTTATTTTTTGAAGGGTAAAGAGGGGAGTGAGTTGGATCATTCGAATCAACAATACGACATTTATAAATCGTTGGCAAAGAATGAATGGCTGAAAAAACTGTTTTACGTCAACTATGCCAGCTATTGTCGAGGACAAGAGAGGCGCACACCGGCGTTTCAGCGATTCTTCCAGTGCTATCTTGGACATCCACAAGAGGATGTGAAGCAACGATTCGTAGCAGGAAGCCGACCGCTCATGCCCTATGCCAACATTCTGACGTTCAATACACGCGCTATCTGTTTGTACGTTACTTGTCTGCTCAACTGCCCATGGGTGTACTTTGTTTTCGAGATAGTGGTTCTCCATACGCTCTACATTTATATGCACAATCGCCATGAAACCTTGTGTAAACTGCTTTTGAGCGACCTCGAAAAACAACTAAAACACATTTAACCATGGAGAAGATTATGAAAAAAAATACATCAGACATCAAGGGATTGATACTTGATTTTGGTGGAACCATCGATACAAACGGCCAGCATTGGGGCAAGATGTTGTGGCATTCTTACCAACAGGAGGGGATGCCTGTGACGGAAGATGCTTTTCGTGACGCTTATGTCCATGGTGAACGCACGCTCGAAAAAAATCCATTGATTCGGGCAGATTATTCTCTCAAGAAGACGATAGATGTCAAGTTGCGGCTCGAGTTGGAACAGTTGTGCATCCTTGGTGCGTGGGATGCGGATGAGAACGAACTGAAACGGATGCACCAACAACTGGCAAATCGTGTATATGAGCATGTCTCAACCATCATTTATCGCAACAGAATAATCCTTGAGAAGCTACACCAACAATATCCGCTTGTTATGGTTACCAACTTTTATGGTAACATGAGGCAGGTTTTGAAGGAGTTTGAACTTGACGATTTGTTTGAAGATGTCATCGAATCAGCTGTGGTTAACATCCGAAAACCGGATGCCCGACTGTTCAAAATGGCATTGGAGGTTTTGCAAATGCCAGCCGCTAACGTTCTTGCTGTTGGTGACAGTTTCTACAAAGACATAGAACCCGCCTCTACAATAGGCTGCCAAACTGCTTGGTTGAAAGGTGAAGGATGGACGGATAAACAATATGATGAAACGCTTCCAACCTATATATTATCTGATTTTCACGATTTATTGAAAATCTAATGTGCCTTTTTGATAAAGGTAGGTTTTTGTTTATTACAGGTTTAGGTGAGGCTTTTTCAGGGATGTAAGAAGATGTAACTCCCCTCAATTGTTATCTCTTCTTCGGCAATAAGCATTTCCAACGCTTCGTCTAATTGGCGTCTTGCAATGGACAGTTGGTGGAGTTCCGTCAGGTGATGCTTCTCCCCGTCGTTCAAAAAATGCTTGATTTGGTCTTGGGCGGGCTTTATTTTTTCTTCTGAAGTCTGGTCTGTATAATGTTCCAGGCACACGTCACAGCGCATACAGTCCTGCACTTCGGTCTCTCCGAAATAGCGTAAAAGCTGCTTACTTCTACACACTTCATCATTCTTGGCATAGTTGATGACCGACCGGACGCGCTTGGTATATTCTTCTTTTCTTTGCTCGTACACCTCAGCAGGAATGATAAGCCGGTCAATCTCCTCGCGGTTGCGGGTGTAAGTGATGAACGGCATCTTGCGTTGTGGAATGAAATGAACGATACGTCGCTGCGTCATTCCACGCAACAGCAGATACACTTGCTCTCTCGTCAGTTCGGTTTGCTGGGCCAAAAGGCCTTCATCAATGTAAACATAATCAGTGAACAATCCGCCGTAGTTGCGCAAAAGGGCCGTTAGGAGTTTCTCTTCATAAGGTGTGAGATGTTCCAATTTGTACAGCTCATTGCGTCCAATGAGGAACATCAGACGCGCACTGGAATCGGGATCGGTTTCATAAACGAGATAACCCGCGCGTGCCAACAGATGTAAGGCCGAATTGACAGGCACGGGAAAGTACTTGTATATAGAGCAAAATTTTCCGATATCAAAGGTGAATGTGTGTCCTTTGCCACTGTGGATGCCTATCTCGTAGTAGAAAGCCAGACTCTGATAGACATTCTTGATATACTCCTTTTCCGGGAAGTTGTCCACTATTCGCTTGTCCAACTTGCGCTCATCGCCGCCATTGTAGAGCAAAACAGCATAGGAACGGTTGCCATCTCGCCCTGCACGTCCCGCCTCTTGGAAATAAGCTTCCAGCGAATCGGGACAGTCCATGTGCACCACGATGCGCACGTCTGGCTTGTCAATACCCATTCCAAAGGCATTCGTGGCAACGATAACACGCACCACATCGCTTTGCCAAGCTGTCTGTCGTTCGTCTTTTACGGCGGGTTCAAGCCCCGCATGATAAAAGGTTGCAGGAATATTATTAGCGTTCAGTATCTCCGCAATCTCCTTGGTACGCTTCCTACTTCGCACATAAACGATGGCACAGCCACGCACAGAGTTGAGAATGTGAACGAGTTCTTCATTCTTGTCCTGCGTATTACGTACCACATAGGTCAGGTTTTTGCGCTCAAAGCTCATGTGGAAAGCATTCATCTCCTTGAACTCCAGCTTTTCTTGGATGTCCACAATAACCTTAGGGGTGGCTGTTGCGGTCAAAGCCAATAGGGGAGCGTCGGGCTTTTCCTTGCGGATGTTCGCTATTTGGAGATATGCTGGTCGGAAATCATAGCCCCACTGACTGATGCAGTGTGCCTCGTCAATGGTGATGAAGCTGACGTTCATGCGGCGCAACTTCATCAAAAATAGTTCTGAACCGATGCGTTCGGGCGAGATATACAATAACTTCACACCCCCGAAGATGCAATTATCGAGCGCCGTGGTGATCTCCCGTTGGCTCATTCCTGAATAGATAGCTGTGGATTGTATGCCTTTTTGCCGAAGATGTTGCACCTGGTCTTTCATCAAAGCGATGAGCGGAGTCACCACGATGCACACGCCTTCCTGTGCCAGGGCCGGCACTTGAAAGGTGATAGACTTGCCCCCTCCGGTTGGCATCAGCCCCAGTGTGTCCTTTTGCTGCCCAATACTTTCGATGATATCACGTTGTATGCCACGAAAATCGGCATACCCCCAGTATTGGTGCAGTATGTTCAGGTATTTATCTTCGGCCTGCATGTCGTTAGAAATCCTGCTCCTCTTCTTCGATAGGACGTATATCTTCTATTTGCAATTGCACGGCATTGCGCTTGAACACGTTGTCCTCAAGTGTGTAGGCGATGTCAAAACCACGCTTCGACTTGATGTATCGGGCCGATGCACTCTGTCCGAAGGCAATTCCATTGACGATGTTACTCGACTTTGAATCAACCAATTCCAGTTTGATGTGTTCTTGTTCGCGTCCAACTACCTTACTGGTGCCATAGTCGAACACGCCGAGTGTGCCGAAAAGAGGTTTAGAATTACCCGGCCCAAAGGGTGAGAATTTTTTCAAGTCAGCATGCAACCGTTTGGTGATATCCTTAAAATCGATGATGGCATCGATGTCTAAGATAGGCTCAGTTTGTTCGGGTTCGATGTGCAGGTCTACATATTTCTGAAACCGTTCTCTGAATTTCTTGATATCATCCCATCGCAAGGTCAAGCCAGCGGCGTAGGTGTGTCCGCCGAAATTGACGAGCAAATCTCGGCAACTCTTGATGGCCGAATAAACGTCAAAGCCCGTCACGCTGCGCGCAGAACCTGTGGCAAACTCGCCGTCGCGTGTTAACACAACCGTTGGGCGAAAGTAAATTTCGGTCAACCGTGATGCCACGATGCCGATGACCCCTTTCTTCCAGTTCTCATCATACAGCACGATGGACGAATGATGCTTTTGGCTTTCCAGCTTGGCAACTATCTGGTTGGCCTCTTCAGTCATCTGTTTGTCAATGTCTTTGCGCTGTTCGTTGTATTCGTTGATGTGTTTTGCCTGTCTCAGCGCACTGGCAAAGTCCTTCTCAACCAAGAGGTCTACGCTCTCCTTGCCATTCTCCATGCGGCCCGAAGCATTGATACGAGGGCCTATTTTGAACACGATGTCACTCATGGAGATGTCCCTTCCATTGAGGTTGCATATGTCTATGATGGCCTTCAAACCAACACTTGGGTTCTGGTTCAGTTGTTTCAGACCATGAAACGCCAATATTCTGTTTTCGTCTGTCACGGGTACAATGTCGGCCGAGATGCTCACTGCGCAGAAATCGAGCAGTGGGATAAGCCGTGAAAAAGGAATACTGTTGTTCTTAGCAAAGGCTTGCATGAACTTAAAGCCCACTCCACATCCCGACAGATGCTTGAAAGGATAGCTGTCGTCCGGGCGCTTTGGGTTTAAGATGGCCACGGCGGGTGGCATCACTTCGTCAGGGACGTGATGATCACAGATGATGAAATCAATTCCAAGGCTTTTGGCGTATGCAATTTCGTCAATTGCCTTGATGCCGCAATCCAGAATAATAATCAGTTTAACACCCGTTTCCTGCGCATGGTCTATTCCCTTTCTGCTCACACCGTAGCCCTCATCGTAGCGATCGGGGATATAATAATCGATGTTGGAATAGAATTGCTGCAGGAACTTATACACCAATGCGACGGCCGTACAGCCATCCACATCGTAATCACCATACACCATAATGCGCTCTTTGCGTCCCATGGCGTCGTTCAATCTGTCTACGGCTAAATCCATGTCTTTCATAAGAAATGGATTGATGAGGTCTGCCAGCTGTGGGCGAAAGAATCGCTTGGCGGCAGACTCCGTAGTGATGCCACGACGGATGAGCAATTGAGCGAGAAGGGGGCTGATGTTCAGTTTCTCTCCTAACTCATTGGCTGCCTTTTTCTCTTCTGATGTAGGTGGTACATAATTCCATTTGAAATGCATTTATATTATTTTTTTTATTTTGTCTTACCGTGTCCGCATAGAATGGATGCGGGTGTGAATTTCATGGGATTTGTAAGCTATTTTGCGTGTAAAGATACAAAATATTTGTCATATTCCATTGCTTTTCTTTCAAATATTTTTTTATTACGATGCATTCAAATTCAAAACTGTTTGATACCCAGATTTCAACTCATCATGTGCATTTAGGGTGTCCTGAACAAAAAGACCGCTTACCCACGGCGGGTAAGCGGTCTGTAAATGTTATGTAGGGTGGCGGCTTTTGGCCCCAGCCCTTTACAAGTTAATCTTCTTGCGGATGTCTTGTGGAACGGCATTCTTGTTCACCATGAAGTCCATGGTCTTGTAAGCAACGAAAGCCTTGGTCATATACCAAATACCTTTATACTTGCCACTTTCTCCCCAAGAGTTCTTCACCATGTAGTATTCTTTGCCATTTTGGTCCTTAGCGATACCAAAGATGTGCATGCCGTGGTCATCGGTTGTTTCCCAATTGTCGAACGCTATTTGGCGCATCTCTTGTGTAGGAACAACTTCAGGAGCATTGATACCTAATGAATCTGCTTTTGCTTTCTTTGAGGAGTTGGACATTTTCACCCAGCGATCAGCGTCTGTTCCAGACAAATCGCGGGCTTTCTTCAGGTCGTAAGCAATACCTAAACCATTGCGTGTGAATCCGTCTTCCGACACGTCACCACCCCATGCTACGGTATAACCGTTGTCAAGCGCATTGTCGATAATCCTGCAAATGTCGTCAATGGGGATATTCCAGCTCAAAGGCCAGCGCCAGTTGTCTTGAACTTCAACAGCAAATTGCGTCCAGAAGGGGTGGTGTGTGTAGCTGGTGAAGTGTACGTAGTCGTTCATGTCCAGTCCCAGACTTGCTGCAAACGATTGTGGTGTGTAGGTTTTTCCTTCGTAAGTAAATGTTTCAGGAGTTTTGCCAAGGTAAGCATCAAGAATTCCTACCATTCCTTTTTTCCATGCAGAAGAAATTTTCTTTTGCTTACTTTTTGCTATTGTTTCAACGTATGGTGTCAAGAGTTCAAAGAATTCGCTAAAGTTAGCCAACGAGTCACCTGTCATTGTACCAGGCAATGGCATCGCTGTTTCGGGAACCATGCCATAGTGTTGCCAACAATAAACAGGGTCGTATGTGCTACCTCCTTGTGCAAAACTAACATCACCGTGCATGCGTACAGCCTTTTCAGCTCGGTCTTGGTATGTTTTGTGTGCTACGAACATCTCGCATAGGTCGTACGTTTTCCCTGTTTTTTTCAAGATTTCGCTTTCCAAGAAGCTCAAGGTAGAATAAGCCCAGCACGTACCGCTGCGGTTCTGATCCTTGATACTGGTAATCTTGTTTTGCTTAACAACAGTAAATACCGGCTTGTTGTTTTTGGGGGCAGTCTTTTTCTTAGCTGCCTGTGCGCCCGTTGTCATAATGGCCAAGAGGGCGAACATTAAAAATTTCTTCATGTTTTTGAATAGTTTTAATAAATTATTTAGTTGAATTGTTAGCCATAAATGCTTCTACATCTTTGGGATGATAGGGTATGCGGTCTTTTCCAAGGAAGCGGCATCCGTCTTTGGTAATTAGGATATCGTCTTCAATACGAATACCTCCAAAATCTTTGTACGTTTCCAACTTGTCAAAGTTCAGGAATTCTGCACAATGCCCGGAGGCCTTCCATTCGTCAATGAGGGCAGGAATAAAGTAGATGCCTGGTTCGTCTGTCACAACAAATCCTTCTTCTAAGCGCCGTCCCATGCGCAGGGCATTGGTGCCGAATTGTTCGAGATTGGGACGAGTTTCATCGTCAAATCCCACGTAGATTTGCCCCAAAGCTTCCATGTCGTGTACGTCCATGCCCATCATGTGGCCCAGTCCGTGCGGCAAGAACATGGCATGAGCACCAGCTCTAACAGCCTCTTCGGTGTCACCTTTCATCAGTCCCAGCTCTTTCAGGCGGTCTGTCATGAGTTTGCATACAGAGAAATGCACGTCCATGTATTTGACTCCTGGTTTTGCAACTTCGAGTGCGTGGTCGTGGCAAGCCTCTACAATGCTGTAAATCTCCAGCTGTCGTTGGGTGTACTTGCCGTTAACGGGGAAGGTGCGGGTGTTGTCCGAACAATAATTGTTCACCGTTTCAGCTCCGGCATCACACAGTGCCAGCCTTCCGGCTTCAAGTTTGGCCAGTGAGGGATTGCCGTGCATGATTTCGCCGTGCTGCGAGAAGATGGTTGGGAAGCTCACCATGGCGCCATACGAGTTGGCGATGCCGTCGACCTGCCCGCCTACAAACTTCTCGGTTACGCCGGGTTTGGTCAGGCGCATGGCCGTGGTGTGCATCAGATAGCCAATCTTCGCCGCGCGTTCCAGTTCTTCAATCTCCTGCGGTTCCTTAGCAGAACGCATCTTTACGACAGCCTTGATGAGATCGAGTGAGGCGCTTTCTTTCTGCTGACTGGGATGAATGCCCAGCAAATCGTATATCTGCAACTTGATATCGTGGCGGTAAGGCGGCAGAAAATGTATTTTGCGCTTGCTGCCGATGGCTGCGTTGCAGAGGGTTTTGAGATGCTTCATCGGGGCCGAGTTCTTCACTCCAACTTGTTCGGCCATGTCCTTGACGCTGTCAACAGAGCCAAACCAAACGATGTCTTCTATGTCGATGTCGTCGCCAATCAAGGTCTCGGTGTCGTTGTCGATATCGATGACGCCCACGAGTCCGTCTCTGTTCTGTCCGAAATAATACAGAAACGAAGAGTCTTGACGGAAAGGATGATAACCGTTAAAGGGTCCGTTGGCAGGCGATTCGTTGTTGCCAAACAGGATGATGATGCCTTGGCCCACTTCTTTTTTCAGTTGGGCGCGGCGTCTTATGTAAGTTTGTTGGTCGAACATGATAATAATTTTTGTTAGTGTAGTAATCTGTTGCGGCTTGTCATGGATATTACAAAACGGTGATTTGTCGTCCGCGACAACCTTATTCTCGGCAAAGATAATAAAAAGTGATTGAAAAATTGTAACTTTGTGGCAATAAATAACTTGTTTTTATGCATATTGAGAGGAATACAGGACTGGTGTTGGAAGGTGGAGGCATGCGTGGCGTGTTTACCAGTGGTGTTCTGGATGCTTTCATGAAGCATGGTGTATATTTCCGTCATGTCGTTGCCGTGTCGGCCGGTGCGTGTAATGGCATGTCGTACATCAGCAGGCAACCGCGCAGGGCGCGCTTGTCTAACATCGACTTTTTGTCTCAATATGGTTACATTGGTTGGCGACATTTACTCAGACAGGGTTGCATCTTTGACCAAGAATTGTTGTACGATAAATTTCCAAACGAATACCTACCATTCGATTTCGATACGTTTTTTCAGTGGTCAGCGACCTTCGAAATGGTGACTACCAACTGTCTGACGGGACAAGCGGAGTACCTTACGGAGTCGAACGACCGGCAACGTTCGCTGGATATCGTGCGCGCTTCGAGCAGTCTGCCGTATGTTAGCAAGATTGTGATGGTAGACGGCATACCCATGCTCGATGGCGGCATCGTCGACTCTATTCCTGTGATGCGGGCCATAGAGACGGGGCATCCGCAGAACGTGGTGATTTTGACGCGCAACAAAGGCTATCGCAGCAAGGAACGCGACCGGAAGATACCTCCCTTTGTTTATAAGAAATATCCCCGTCTGCGCGTGGCCCTGAGCCGCCGAGTGGCAGCTTACAACAAGCAACTGGAACTGGTGGAGCGGCTCGAGGAGTTGGGGAAGGTTGTGTGTATCAGGCCCCAAAGACCCATGGAGGTGGGACGGATGGAGAAAGATATAGGCAGGCTGGAGCGGTTGTATCAAGAGGGTTTTATGCTGGGCAATGCCTTCTGCGAAACCTTATCATAGTGCTTTTCCAGAGATGTTGTATCTTTTGGATAAACAATATCTTATGCTGTTGCTTCAAGATGCTGTTCGTGTGTCGTTTCTTCTTTAATGATGTATTTGGGTGAGGGGCCGTACTTATTAGGCTGGGGTTTCCCATCCAGCAAGCAAAGCACGAACGTTACCAGACCTGTAATCATGACAACGATCAGTGAGATGATGAAGGTGGGGTCGGTGAGCATGCCCATGCTGGCTTCTGGACTGGCATTGACACTCATCAATTCTTCGCCAATGCCTGTTCCATAAATATACAGTGTGTAAACAACTGTTGATGCATAGTTTGCGTAAACCCACCATTTGCTGGCACCACGGTCTTGCAATCGGCGCACGGTAATGGCAAGGGCAAGTGATAAGACAGCAAGGTCACAGATGGCGGCAGCCAGTAGTAGCAGGAAAGCCTTACAGATATTGGTTAGGATGAAATAGCATACCATGTAGGCTAACATAAACCACCAGAAGTCTGAACGACGTGTGCGCCCATGGAAATCGAAAAGTCGATTGCATCCTTTTCTTACAGCTTCCGGAAATGAGGGTTGTGGTTTCTCAATAAGTTTAGTCATAGGTTTTAAAGATAATATAGTTTTAATAGTTTGTCAATCACGTTCTTGAGGATTCTGGGGCGTGTCTTCCAGCAGGTCGGGGCGCAGCCTGCGGGTGCGTTCTAAGGCCTGTTCCATTTCCCAGTTCTTGATTTTTGCCTCGTTACCGCTGAGCAATATCTCGGGAACCTTCCACCCTTTGTAGTCGGCTGGGCGCGTGTAGATAGGGGCGGAGAGCATGTTGTCTTGGAACGAGTCGCTCAGTGCGCTCTGCTCATCGCTGATTACTCCTGGGACAAGGCGTATGATGGCATCGGCCATCACAGCCGCAGCCAGCTCGCCACCCGTTAAGACGTAGTCGCCAATGCTAATCTCACGAGTGATTAGATGGTCGCGAATGCGCTGGTCTATGCCTTTGTAGTGGCCGCAAAGAATGATGATGTTGCCCTTCATGGATAGGTCATTGGCCACCTGTTGGTTGAACTGTTCACCGTCGGGCGACGTGAAAATCACCTCATCGTATTCCCTTTCGGCTTTCAAGGCGGTGATACAGCGGTCTATGGGTTCGCATTGCATCACCATACCGGCAAAGCCTCCGTACGGATAATCGTCCACGCGTCGCCATTTATCGGTGGTGTAATCGCGCAAATGGTGTAGGTGTATCTCGGCTAATCCCTTCTTTTGTGCTCGCAATAGAATGGATTCGTTGACGAATCCCTCGAGCATTTCGGGCAAAACTGTAATGATGTCGATTCTCATATTGTGACAAAAGTAAGAAAAAAGCATTAATGTTAATGACACTAATTCCTTAAATAATGTGAAATAAGTGAATGATAGAAAGATTGAAAAGACGTGAAAAATGTTTTTTCTTCATGTGTTCCATGCGTGCGAACAACCCTTGATTGATGGGATGGAATGGTGCACAGAGGTAGTCGTTTGCAGGTGTATTTGCAAACAAATGCTATGATTTGTGAAAAAATAGGGCATGAAACTCCATCGGTTTTCGTAACTTTGTAGCCGACAATATATCACAAAACACGATTTTATCGATATGAAAACAAAAATCATCACCATGCTTTTGGCGGGTCTGAGCCTGTCGGCAGTAGCACAAAACGTACAGTTTCATTACGATTTAGGCCACAACATCTACAGTGAGTTGAGTGGGCGTCCGTCGGTAACAACAACCGTGGAAATGTTCAAAGCAGACAAGTGGGGGAGTACTTACATGTTTACTGACCTCGATTATCAGCGTGATGGCGTGGCTGGTGCTTATTGGGAGATATCCCGTGAGTTCAATCTGACGCCCAACAAGCAGTGGGCCGCACACGTTGAGTATAACGGTGGACTGTCTTCTGATGAGAAAACTTGGAACGCAACCCGCTTTCAACATGCTGCATTGCTGGGTGGTGCGTGGAATTGGCACAACGACAATTTCTCAAAAACCTTCTCGGTGCAATTGTTGTATAAGCAGTTTTTCAAGAGTAGGCACATGGGTGCGAAGGCTTTCAGCAGTGTGCAACTCACGGAAGTGTGGAGCATTAACTTCGCCAACAACCTGATGTCGTTCAGCGGTTTTTGTGATCTTTGGTACAATTCGAATGTAAACGGTAATTTCATCTTTTTGTCTGAACCACAGTTGTGGGTCAACCTTAATGCCATCAAGGGTTGGGAAGGGGTTAACCTGAGCATCGGTTCAGAGGTGGAACTCAGCAATAATTTCGTTTGGAACGACCATGGAAAGAACAATAAGTTCTACGCCATTCCAACTTTAGCTGCAAAGTGGACGTTCTAACTGATATCCATCATCCCGCAACATGCGTCCTGTTCGTGCTGGTTCATCAAGGTGTTTGACGTGATGAGTCCAGCTGTCAACGCGACGGATGTTGCGGGATGAAAAGGAAAAACCTTAGGTGAATTGTTCCCTGAATTGATCTTCTGATATAATTTCTATCCCCAATTCTTTTGCTTTTTTATTCTTTCCGGAGGTAGAGTTCACATTATTATTAATAAGGTAGTTGGTCGATTTACTCACGCTTCCTGTCACATGTCCGCCTTGATTTTCGATATAAGCCTTGAGCTCAGCGCGGTTTTTGTAGTGATGGACGTCGCCTGTGATGACGAAAGTGAGGCCTTCGCACCTCGCACCTGTAGGCTGTGTGGACGGCTGTTCAATGTTTAACATCTTCAATAGCTCATCAACCACGTTTCTGTTTGCTTCCACTTGGAACCAATTTACAACCGAAGCCGATGTTTCCGGACCAATTCCAGGGATGTTGGCAAATGCCTCTGGTGTGGCTGCCTCAATGGCTTTGCTGATGAGTTCGTGCAAAGAATAAGCGTCCAGTAGGCGCTTACAAGCGTCAACACCACACATGGGAATGGTCAAAGCATAGAGGAATTTGCGCGCTTCCACAGTCCTTGACTTCTCAATAGAGCGCATCATGTTGCCCGCCGACTTGTTTCCAAATCCTTCCAATGACGCGATTTGTTGTGCATAATTGGGCAAACGGTAGATGTCGGCGTAGGTGTTGAGCCATCCTAAGTTGATGAATTTGGCCAACGTTTGCTCTGAAATACCATCGATGTCCATGCCGTTTTTCGACACAAAGCGATTGAATTTCTTCAATTGTTTAGCCGGACAGGCCTCGTTGGTGCAGTGAAGGGTGCGCGTACTGCTTGCCTTACTGATGTCGATGCGTGTTTGATGATGGCAAACGGGGCATTCGTGCGGTATCTCTAACGCCCCAATGGTTTGCACAACCTTAATCACTTTCGGGATAATCTTATTCGCCTTGATTACCGACAGCACGCTGCCGGGGCCGCCAATGCCCAACCTTTCGCACTCGCTGATGTTGCACAGCGATGCCTTTTTCACGGTTGTTCCCTCCAATTCTACTGGCTTGAACACCGCAACGGGTGAGATGGTAGACGCTGCGCACGACCATTCAATGTTCTCAAGTTCGGTTGTAGCCGCTTCATCTTGCCACTTAAAGGCCAGTCCGGCGCGTGTGGCATGATGCCCAGTGATAGAGCCTGTGGCAGCAAAGGCAGTGTCGTCGAACGTGATAACCAAGCCATCGACGGGGAAGGGACATTGGTTGTGGGTCACCAGGTTGGTCCATTGTTCAATGGCTTGGTTCACGTTGTGGATGGAAGGGTCGCTGATGCGTTCGTGTTTCACTACGTTGAAGCCCATTTCTCTAAGCCAATCCAAGCGTTCTCCCCAAGAGTTTATCGTCTTTTCGGTGTACACCAGCGTGAACGGAACCCACTGTATCTTGCGCCGTTTCACCTCTTCGACATCCTTCAGCGTGAGCGATCCCGATGCGAGGTTGCGTGGGTTGGCGTATGCTTCATCTGCTTCCATGTTGAATACTTCAAAGTCTGCGTACGAAATCACAGCCTCTCCGCGAATCACAAGATGTCCTGTGACCTTGATGGTGGCAGGAATTCCCTGAATGGCAGGAGCCAGATGGGTGATGTTGGTGCCGATGTGTCCGTTACCACGCGTTACCACTTTGGTGAGTTTCCCATCGTCATAAGTCACCACGAGGGTCAAACCGTCCAGCTTCCACGACAGCCATATCGGTCGTCCTTCAGTCCATTTTACCAGTTCTTCGGGCTTCTTGGTCTTCGCCAGTGACAGCATTGGAAACTCGTGTGCCTCTTTCTGTCCGGTGATTGTGCCGTCAGAAACATTCGTGGTGGGACTGTCTGGCAGCACCATTCCACTTTCTTGTTCCAGTCGTTTCAGCTCATCAAACTTGGCATCCCATTCAAAGTCGGTCATCGACTCTGTGCGTCCGCTATAATAATTGTCTGATGCACGGTTGAGCTCTTCAACCAACTGCTGCATCTTTTGCCGTAAATCGTTTGTCATCAGATTGAATTTGACTTGAGAATTTCTATCAGTTTTCTGTCAGCCTCCGTCCATTTCAGGTCTTGCAATTCATCGATGGTGAGCCATTTGTAGTCCAAGTGTTCCAACATCTTGAACTCTCCGTCACCGCCTTTACAAAGGTAGGCCGTGAGATGCATGTTGAAATCGGGATAGTGGAATTTCACTGTGCCCACTTTTTTGCCCACAAAGACATCCCAATCCATTTCTTCCTTGATTTCTCTCACCAATGCTTCGTGGTCAGATTCTCCCGCTTCAACCTTCCCACCAGGAAACTCCCAGTGTTCTGAAATGTACGCATAGCGCGAGCGTCCCCGCTGCATGCACAAGTATTTGTCGCCGTCTTTGATGATGGCAGCTACCACATGATATGTCTTTTCTTCCATGATTGCTTGGTTTTTATTTTGCTTCAAATGTACAAATAATTATTGATAATGTTGTAATTTTGCATAAAATAGGCTGCACCTCAACATAGAAAGTGAACTTTCTCTGTTTTCGGTTTGCACTAATTTTGCAAATTATAAAACGATAATTATGGCTATTGTAATAGGAATTGACGTAGGAATCAGTACGACAAAGATTGTAGGAATTAATGATGATGGCACCGTGGTGGCCCCCATTCGCATCAAGGCTACCGACCCGGTGACCTCTCTCTATGGCGCGTTTGGCAAGTATTTGCACGACAACAAGATTGCCCTTGGCGAGGTAGAGCAGGTGATGCTTACCGGTGTTGGTGCGGCTTACGTCGACGACCCCGTGTATGGATTGCCCACAGCCAAGGCAGAAGAGTTTATCTGCAATGGTCTTGGGGCACAGTTTGAGACCGAGTTGGACGACATGATCGTTGTGAGTATGGGAACTGGAACCAGTCTTATCCAATGTTTGGGCGATGACATCCGTCACATTGGCGGCATGGGATTGGGAGGCGGAACGCTCATCGGACTGTCGCGCATCATGCTCAAGACCGACGATATCAAGCAGATTTCCATGCTGGCCATGCAAGGTGACGGTTCGAATATCGATGTGCGCATTGGCGACATCAGTCCCAATCCGTTGCCCAACCTACCCAAAACTGCCACCGCCTCACTCTTTGGCAACGCCAAGAGCAACGCCTCGCGCGAAGACATTGCGCTGGGCATCATCACCATGGTGCTACAAACCATCGGAAGCAGCACCATCCTGGCGTCGTTGGGGTCGGGCATTAAGGACTTTGTCCTCATCGGCAACCTCACGCTTCTACCTCAGTGCAAGTCCATATTTGGTGGCTTGGAGAAGTTGTATGGCGTGAATTTCATCATTCCTAAGTACAGTGAATTCTGCACAGCCATTGGTGCAGCACTATGTTTTATTGATAAAAAACGGAAATAGGACAGCGACTTTACACGTCGTCGAATACGGAATCAGGCTTGTTCATGAATGTGATTTTTCTTGACAACAAGCCTTCTTATTTTGGGCGTATTTGCAAACAAAGCTGACCCTGGGCGCAAATACGCCAAAGATGAGCGACTTTTGTATGTTGTTGATATAGAAAGAATTATATCTAAATGTAACCCTATCCTCATCTCCTTTTACCCATTTGTTAGCCAAAGGCATAGCTCTTGGCCGCCAATTCACATGACTTTGCAGCGCAAAAGCATGTTGGTAGACCGCCAAAGTGCTGCATTTTGTGGTGAAAAATCATTATTTTTGCGCAAAAACTCGATATTTTTATCCAAATTACTCCTTGTTTGCATCCTTCCTGCCTATTGATTTTTTCTAGATTGAAAGATTTGAAGAGCCGTTTTATGGGCGTTTTTCATACAAAAAACTTAACATCTTGCGTTGTGACAAAGTGCTAACCTGGTTCATCTGGTTCAGTGCATAAAACGCTGTGTTCGACATTCAATAAAATTATAAAGAGCGACATCAGGATAACGATTAATTCTCGTTTTAACCTTTTTATCTTATACAATCGTACAAAAAGGACATATTTAAAGTATAAAGGGTAAGAACAATTACCGCAAAATATTGTATTTTTGCAAACATAACTAACACAAAGTATATGAAACAACGAATCATGATGCTGCTGTTGTCTGCTGTTGCCGTGCAAGGCTTTGCCCAGCTTACGTTGGAGCGTTGCCATGAGTTGGCACGCAGACAGTATCCCGTTATCAAGCAATACGAGTTGGTCAGGCAGAGCAAGAACTACACGGTTTCCAATGCTTCAAAGGCCTATTTACCACAAGTGAAGGTTAGTTTGGGAGCCAATGGGTTCACCGATCCGCTGGATTTGACCGAACAAATGAAAGCTTCGGGCCAGGCTGATATGAAGAACTACCTGCTCAATGGCAGCGTACAGATTAACCAGGTGATTTACGATGGAGGTGGCATCGCCGCTCGTAAACAGCTGGCTAAGGCGCAAGCAGAGGTTGATGAAAACCAGTTGAACGTGCGTTTGTACGACATCAATCAACGTGTAGACCAGCTATATTTCGGCATTCTGATGTTGGATGAACAGCTCAAACAGGTTAAACTCTTACAAAACGACTTGCAGTTGAGCCGCAATACTGTTGAAGCCATGTTGAAAGGCGGCGTCGCCAACCAGTCTGATTTGGATGCAGTGGCTGTAGAACAGGTTCGTGCCGAGCAGCAAGAGGGCAGTCTTCGTGCCTCACGACGCTCGTATGCGCGGATGCTGGGACTGTTCATTGGACAGGAGCTGGATGAGAAAACCCAACTGGCGAAGCCTGTCATGCCGGAAGTTTTGCCGGAGAGCACGTCGCATCGTCCCGAATTGTCGTACTTCGCAGCGCAGTCAAAATTGCTCGATACGCAGCGCAAGGCCTTGAACAGTCAGCTCAATCCCACGATAAGTGCTTTCGCCATGGGCATGTATCATAACAAAGTGATGGACATCATGCGTCCGGGTATGATTGCGGGTGGCATTACGTTGTCATGGAACGTGTCACCTTTTTATACGCGTAAGAACGATTTGAGGAATCTGGAAACCAAGAAAAGGCAGATTGAAAGTGAGCGTGAAACTTTCCTTTTCAACACACGTTTGCAAAACCAGCAGTCGGCTGGGGTGGTAGATGACCTGCGCAAGAAGCTGGAACAAGACACGCGCATTATCACTTTGCGTGAGCGCATCCATGACACGTCGGTAAAAAAGGTGCAGAATGGTATTGAGAGCATCAACGAAATGCTGCGCGATGTCAATGCGGTGAGCGAGGCACGGCAGCAGAAAACCATTCATGAAATACAGCTCTTGCAAGCAATTTATCAACTCAAAAACATCAATAATAACTGATATGAAAACGATGAAGATAGTGATGGTCGGGCTTGTTGGCATCTTGTCGGCATGTTCGTCACACGAGAATAAATACGATGCCACCGGCCTTTTTGAAGCGACGGAGGTCGTTGTGTCCGCCGAACAGAACGGCAGACTTTTGCAACTGGGGGTTACCGAGGGTTCTGAAGTGAGTGAAGGACAGCAGGTAGGCTTGATAGATACGGTTCAATTGACCTTGAAAGCACGTCAGGTAGGGGCCAACTCCAAGTCGATTGCCAATCAGAAACCAGATGTAAATGCGCAGATAGCCGTGCTCAGGCAGCAGCTCAGCCAGGCCGAACAGGAGCGTCAACGATTTGAAGGACTGGTGAATGACGGGGCTGCCAACCGCAAACAACTGGACGATGCCACATCGGCCGTTCGGGTGTTGAAGCGCCAATTGGCTGCACAGCAGTCTTCTTTGAACAGTAGTACGCGTGCGCTGAATTCACAAATCAGTGCGAACGACATCCAAAAATATCAGGTACTTGACCAGTTGAAGAAGTGTCATATCACCTCACCGCTTACGGGTTCCGTGCTTGAGAAATATGCTGAAGAAGGGGAGTTCGCCTCCATCGGCAAGCCATTGTTCAAGGTTGCCGACACCAAGAACCTCTTCTTGCGCGCCTATCTCACCAGTCGGCAGTTGGAAAAGGTGAAGATTGGGCAGCAAGTGACCGTCTTTAGCGATTACGGAGACGACACCAGTAAGGAGTATAAGGGAAAGGTGGTTTGGATATCACCACGCTCAGAATTCACCCCCAAAACCATCTTGACCGATGACGAACGTGCCGATCAGGTGTATGCCGTGAAGATTGCCGTGCAAAATGACGGTCACATCAAGATTGGTATGTATGGTGGGATGAAGTTGTAAGATAAGAATGAACGCGATAGAAGTAAGTCATATCACCAAACGTTACGATGATGTCCAGGCGCTGGATGATGTTTCATTCAGCGTGAAGCAAGGAGAAGTGTTCGGACTTATTGGCCCCGATGGCGCCGGCAAGACATCTCTGTTTCGCATTATGGCATCACTTTTGCTGGCAGATGCAGGCACTGTAAGTGTTGAAGGCTATGACGTGATGAGCCAATATAAAGAAATTCGTCAGCGAGTGGGCTACATGCCGGGCAAGTTTTCGTTGTATCAAGACTTGACAGTAGAGGAGAATCTCCAGTTTTTTGCCGATCTTTTTGGCACCACCATCGCTGCCGGATACGATGGAATCAAAGCCATTTACTCGCAGATAGAGCCTTTCAAAAATCGTAAGGCGGGTGCGTTGTCGGGTGGTATGAAACAAAAATTGGCTCTTTCTTGTGCACTTGTCCATCAACCAAGCGTGCTGTTTTTGGATGAACCCACCACGGGTGTCGATCCTGTTTCGCGCAAAGAATTGTGGCAGATGCTTGGAATGCTGAAGGAAAGGAATATCACCATTGTGGCCGCAACGCCTTATTTGGACGAGATTCGCTGCTGTGAGCGGGTGGCTTTTCTGGACAATGGACGGGTGAGAGCCATCGATGGTCCCGATGAAATCTTAACGCAATTTGCCGATATCTTCAATCCTGAAGGACTGAAACATGAGGATAAGTCTGCCCAGGTGCAGCAAGGAATGGCGGAAGAGGGGCTGCAAGAGAAGGCGGAAGATGTGATACAGGTTGAACATCTGGTCAAGGCTTTCGGCTCGTTCCATGCCGTTGACGACATTTCTTTCAGCGTTCATCGTGGCGAAATCTTTGGCTTTTTAGGCGCAAACGGTGCCGGAAAAACCACTGCCATGCACATGCTTACGGGATTGAACAAGCCCACAAGCGGCAAAGGTAAGGTGGCTGGATTTGACATACGCAAGCATTCGGAGCAGATAAAGAAGCATATTGGCTACATGAGTCAACGCTTTTCTCTGTATGAAGACATGACCGTGGCTCAGAACATCAAGCTTTTTGGCGGCATTTATGGCATGAGTAAGCAAGCCATTGCCACCAAGATGGACGACATGCTCAAGCAGTTGCATTTTGAAGAGCATCGAGATTCGCTGGTCAAGTCGTTGCCATTGGGGTGGAAACAGAAGCTCGCTTTCTCGGTAAGTATCTTCCACGAACCCGAAGTAGTGTTCCTTGATGAGCCTACTGGGGGTGTGGATCCGGCCACAAGACGACAGTTTTGGGAACTCATTTATGCCGCTTCGGCGCGCGGTATCACCGTGTTTGTCACCACGCACTATATGGATGAGGCCGAATATTGTGACCGCATCTCCATCATGGTGGATGGAAAGATTCGTGCCATGGGTACACCCGACGAGCTGAAACGCATGTACCGTTGCAACGACATGGATGAGGTGTTTACGCTATTGGCACGCCAAGCCACCCGTGGAGAATAATGTTTAGCGAGAAAAAGAATGAATCAGTTTAACTCATTTGTCATCAAAGAAACGAAACACATCATGAGAGATCGGCGCACTATGCTGATTCTTTTTGGCATGCCGGTGGTGATGATGCTCATTTTTGGCTTCGCCATCACCACCGATATCAAAGATGTGAAGGTGGCCATTGTCACTTCTTCGATGGATAGTCGTACGCAACAGGTGGTTCACAGCCTTGATGCGTCAGACAATTTCATCGTCACTCATACGGTTGGAACGACTGAAGAGGCCAAACAACTACTATCAGACAACAAGGTGAACATGGCCATTGCCTTCTCTCCCGATTTCGGAAACAATCGGTACAGCGGGCAGGCTGGTGTTCAATTTATCGCTGATTACACGGATCCGAACATCGCTGAACAGCAGGTGTCGTATGCCCAACAAATCGTGATGGACGAACTGACGAGAGAAATGCATGGAGAAAGCAGGCCTGCCGTCAACACCCAACTGCTGTATAATCCACAGATGAAGAGTGCATACAACTTTGTTCCGGGCACCATGGGTATGCTCATGATGCTTATTTGCGCCATGATGACCTCGGTGAGCATTGTTCGTGAGAAAGAAAGAGGTACGATGGAGGTGCTCCTGGTATCGCCCGTCAAGCCACTTTACATCATGATAGCCAAGGCTGTGCCTTACTTTGTGCTGTCCATTATGATACTCATCAGCATCCTACTCATCTCGAAGTTTATCCTTGCCGTGCCCATTGCTGGCAACGTGGCACTCATCTTTGGTGTTTCGTTGCTGTACATCCTGCTGTCGTTGGCTTTGGGATTGCTCATCAGTGTGGTTGCCAACACGCAAGTAGTAGCCTTGTTAATGTCGGGTATGTTGCTCATGATGCCGAGCACGATGCTCTCTGGAATGATTTATCCCATCGAGAGCATGCCGGCCATTCTGCGTTATCTCTCGGCTATCATACCAGCCAGATGGTATGTGTCGGCCATGAAGAAACTGATGATCATGGGTGTTGATGTGCAGATGGTGTACCAAGAACTGGCTGTACTCACAGCCATGGCCGTTGTATTGTTAGCCGTTGCGTTGAAGAAATTTAAAATCAGACTGTCATGACACTGTCCTATCTCATTGAAAAAGAATTCATCCAGATTCGGCACAATCCATTCATTCCCAAGCTGATACTGTTTTTTCCAATCGCCATCATGCTGGTGTTCCCGTGGATTACCAGTATGGAGGTGAAAAACATCTATATCACCGTGGTTGATAACGATCACAGTACGCTGTCGCAACGCTTGGTACAGCGCATTCAATCATCGCCCTATTTCAAGTTCTCGGGAATGGCTCAGACCAATGAAGAGGCCATGCAGGCCATCGAGAGGAATGATGCCGACGTGGTACTCACCATCCCTCACTACTATGAGCGCGACCATGTGAACGGACAACAGCCACAGGTTCTCATCTCTGCCAATGCCGTGGATGGTACCAAGGGTGGCATGGGATCGGCATATTTGGCCCAGATTGTGAACCAAAACTTACAGGACGGACAGGTCAAACCGATGGAGTCGCCGTTCTCTACCGTGGCATTGTTCAATCCTCACAAAAGCTATAAGCTGTTCATGATTCCTGCCCTGATGTCGTTGGTGGTCATCATGCTGTGTGGTTTTCTCTTGGCCTTGAACATTGTCAGCGAAAAAGAAGCCGGCACGATTGAGCAGATGAACGTGACGCCTGTGAGCAAACTCCAGTTTATTCTCTCCAAAATGATTCCCTATTGGGTCATATCCGCTGTCGTCATCATAGAGTGTATTTTCCTGGCTTGGCTGGTTTTTGGCATTTTTCCGGCAGGCAGCATCGTGTTGATATTCCTGTTGTCCATGCTCCTTGCCTTGATATTCAGCGGCATCGGACTCATCATTTCCAACTATAGTGATGCCATGCAGGAAGCCATGTTCGTGATGTTTTTCATCATTATGTTTGTTATGATGCTCAGCGGACTGTTCACTCCCGTAGCCAGTATGCCCGATTGGGCGCAGAAGTTGACGCTGGTTAACCCCGTGACCTACTTCATCGAGGGCATGCGAACGGTGTTTATTCGTGGGGGTAACTTCGCTTCCATCGCCCAAGACCTGCTAATTCTGCTTGTGTTCGCCATTGTCATCGATGTGTGGGCGGTGTTCAGTTACAAGAAAATACAGTAAACGTTTGTCCCATCATCCATAAGGATGTCAAAAAAATCGGCCGCAGTTGAATCGCTTAACTAGGACCGATGACGTTTGCATACAAGGTAAATAGAATAGATGGATGACATACTTCCATCCGCGGCCGTTATTCGTTTAAGTAGAGAGCTGTGGGTGAAAGATGGCGCATGTCGTTGACTTTTTTTACCAAATAATACCCCAAAAACGGCACATCAAATCTTTTAATCTAGAAAAATTCAATAGGCAAACAGGATGCAAATAAGGGATAATCGTGGCTGAAAATGTTAATTTCACCTTCATTACATATCTTTTAGTTGCTTAAAATCATCACTTTGATGGTCAATTAGCATGGACTTGGCCTGCAAAAGCATGCAGATTGCAGCCTTAAAGCAATGCTTTTAATGAAGAAAAGCTTGAAAAACAACCCCCTGAGTGTGATTGTTAACCATAACGTATTGGCTCACAGGTACATCTGAAAACCGCTTCATATTTGGCTTATTTGCAACGAAACGATTGTTGTTTGTAAATAAGCCAAATATGAAGCGGCTACTTGTCAAGAATATTCACACCCATAATCCCGCTGGAGCATGATGCTCACAACGGGTCATGGGGATTAATTCGCTATGCTACAGCAAATGGGTCTCGCCAATAAAGAACAGGAGTGCGTAACCCAATATCATGCTGATGATACCCACTGTCAAGCCCACCTTGAGCATGTCGTTCTGCTTAACCAGTCCTGTTGAATAGGCGATGGCGTTTGGTGGCGTTGAAATTGGCAAGCACATGGCTGAAGAAGCTGCTATGGCAATACCGATTAGTATCGTAGATGTGCCGCCAATGGAATTGAGGGTGTCGCCCATACCTGCACAGACAACGCTCAAAATAGGAACCAGCAAGGCCGCTGTTGCAGTGTTGGAGATGAAGTTGGACAAGAAATAACAAATCAATCCCGACAAAATCAGTATGATTACCGGACTGAATTCCTTGAAAGGAATGCTCTCGATGGCACGGTCGGCCAAGCCCGAACCGTTCATACCGAGGCCTAAGGCGAATCCGCCGGCCACCATCCAGATGACACTCCAGTTGATTTCTTGCAGATCTTTTCCAGTAATGACGCCCGTAATGGCAAAAATACCCATGGGTACCATTGCCACGGTGTTAGAGTCCATGCCGGTAATCTTGCCTGGGATGAGCCAGAGAAGAATGGTGAGGATGAAGGTTCCGCTTACCACCCACATGCGCCATCCTTTATGTATGCGTCCTTTGATTTCCAACTCAATGGTCTTCTGGGTAAAGGGGAAGAACTTCAAGATGATGCGCCACGAAATGAACAGCAGGATGATGACCAGTGGAAACATGAAGGTCATCCAGTTACCAAAGCTGATACCCATGTTCAATCCTTCAGGGTCGTTGAGGGCTTGGAGGGCAATTGCGTTCGGTGGTGTGCCGATAGGCGTGGCCATACCGCCAAGGTTGGCGGCTACAGGGATACTCATGGTCAGTGCGATGCGCCCCTTACCGTTGGGTGGAAGGGCTGCAAACACAGGCGTGAGGAAGGTGAGCATCATGGCTGCCGTGGCGGTATTGCTGACAAACATGGAGAAAACACCGGTGATGAGGAGGAACCCTAAAAGTACGTTCTCACTCTTATGTCCGAACGGTTTGATAAGGTTGCGTGCCAAAAGGACGTCCAATCCCGATTTCGTTGCTGCGATGGCGAGGATGAATCCGCCCAAGAACAGGATGATGACTGGGTTGGCAAAGGTGGCCATAATCTCCTTTGATTTGAGCAAAGTGCCAAATACTTCATTCTCTTCGCCCTTGAACATGGCAAGACTGTTGTTGGAAACAGTTAAGCACATCACGGTGATGATGGCTAATGAGGTGGCCCACGAAGGCACGGCTTCGGTGATCCACGACAGGGTGGCGAACACAAAAATGGCGATGATTCGCTGTTGAATGACGGTCAATCCATCGATGCCAAAGGTGTCAATGGGTAGGTTCCACACGATAGCGGTCACGGCTATGATTCCTAAGAAGGTAAACAGCTTCTTGGTATTCAGCCGACCGCTCATGACGTTTTCTTTTTCTTCTTCCATGGTTAATTGAGTGTTTAGTTATATTTAGATTGGGCAAAGTTATGATTTTTTTTGTTACAAATAAAATTATAACACAAAAATAGTGAAAAACATCTTTTTACCTTCTTGTATGACGGGCGCACAAAGTGGTGGAAAGATTGAAAAATCGTGGCACATCATTGTAGCTTTTGTTCCATAATTTTGTATTTTTGTATCGTGTTTTGGCATGGCATGTTGCATCATGTATAGAACAAAAAGGCATGAAGAATAAATTTATTTTGCGTTGGTTTGGAGCTTTTGTCCTCTTCACGGTCATCTTGTTGGCGGGTTGCCGGCATGGCAGTGGGTCGAAAAGTTCGAGCGATGGGGAGCCGGTGGCATTCAAGTATGCCCAACATATTAAGGTGGTGAAGCATCAACTGTTTACGGTTGTCACACTCGTTGACCCGTGGCGTGAGGGGAAAACGTTGCATACTTACGTGCTGATCGATAGGAAAGATTCGGCTCGGGTGGATCATTTGCCTGAAGGAACGCTGGTTTATACGCCTTTGACGCGTAGCGTTGTCTTCACGACAGCTCACTGCAAACTGCTTGAATATTTAGGTTGTTTGAATCAAATTGTTGGCGTTGCCGACTTGAAATACATCCTGATACCCTCTATTCATGAACGGGTACGATTGGGAAAGATTGTGGATTGTGGTGAAGGCATGGCACCCCAGTTAGAAAAAATCATTGAATTGAAGCCGCAGGCGTTGTTCTTGTCACCTTTTGAGAACAGCGGTGGTTATGGAAAGTTGGCGCAATTGGGAACGCCCATCATTGAGATGGCCGATTATATGGAAACTTCTCCGTTGGGCAGAGCCGAGTGGATGAAATTTTATGGCATGTTGTTCGGTCAGGAAAAGCGTGCCGATTCGCTGTTTAATGTTGTGGACAGTCTTTATCAAGGGTTGAAGGCGACGGCTCAAGCGTGGCACACTGGACGTTCAATCTTGACGGAACGCAAGACAGGTAGTGTGTGGTACTGCCCCGGAGGGATGAGTACGATGGGGCAAATGATAGCCGATGCCAACGGAACATACGCCTTTTCAAACGACAAGCATAGCGGTAGCCTGCCGTTATCGTTTGAGGAAGTGCTGGAAAAGGCTGGAGATAGTGACGTCTGGGCATTCAAATTCAACGGCGAAAGGCTCATGACGAAAAAGGATTTGTTGGCCGAATATCATGGTTATGATGGATTGAAAGCTTTCAAGACGGGCCAGATTTATCAGTGTAATGGCAGTGTTAAACCTTATTTTGAGGAGACTCCTTTCCGTCCCGACTTATTATTAAGGGATCTTATCATCATGTTACATCCCGAAGCAACAGCCTTAGACTCGTTGAGATACTATGAGAAAATAGAACAATAGGTGTGGCCTGAGCGACTTGGTATCATGCTTTCGCCTGTAAAGTATCGTGCACAAACACAAAAAAGACAATCCATGCGGATTGTCTTATTGTAGTTATTTGATGGCACAGGCAGGTGATATCAGCTTGCTGTCTGTGTCTTTTGTCATTAATAGGCGGCCTCGAATTCCTTCAAGAACCGCAGGTCATTCTCCGAGAACATGCGCAAGTCGCTCACACGATACTTCAAATTGGTGATGCGTTCCACGCCCATTCCGAAGGCATAGCCACTATATACCTTACTATCAATGCCGCAAGCTTCCAGCACGTTGGGGTCAACCATGCCGCAACCGAGTATCTCTACCCAGCCAGTATGCTTGCAGAAGGCGCAACCATCGCCACCACAAATGAAACAAGAGATGTCCATCTCGGCACTTGGCTCGGTGAAAGGGAAGTAGCTGGGGCGCAGTCTGATGTCGGTATCTGGGCCGAACATCTCACGTGCAAAGGTCAACAAGACCTGCTTGAGGTCGGTAAACGACACGTTCTTATCAATATATAGACCCTCTACTTGATGGAAGAAGCAGTGTGCGCGGGCCGAGATGGCCTCGTTGCGGTACACTCTTCCCGGGCAGATGATGCGGATTGGAGGTTGATGGGTCTCCATATAGTGCGATTGGTCACCTGACGTATGGGAACGTAGCAGTATGTTTTTGGTCACATCATTGGGATGTTTGCTCACGAAGAACGTGTCTTGCATGTCGCGGGCAGGATGATCTGACGCAAAATTGAGCTTGGTAAAAACGTGCAAGTCGTCATCAATCTCTGGGCCATCGGCCAACACAAAGCCCATTCGTTGGAAGATATCGCAGATTTGATTCTTCACGATGGTCAGTGGATGTCGTGTCCCCAAGCGGATAGGATAGGGCGTACGAGTCAAGTCAATGTCATCAGAAGCGTCGGCGGAAGTCTCAACTTGCTCTTTCAAGGCATTGATTTTGTCCAACGCCATCTGCTTCAATTCATTGATTTTCATGCCTACTGTTTTCTTCTCACCAGCGGCCACGTTGCGGAAATCGGCCATCAAAGCATTGATTTCACCTTTCTTACTGAGGTATTTCAGGCGCAACCGTTCAACTTCTTCAGCGTTTTTAGCTGAAAGGTTGCTTACTTCTTTCAGAAGCTCATCTATTTTATCAAGTATCATACTTTATAATAATTTCCTACTGCAAAGGTACTATTTTTTAAGTTAAAAAGAAGACTTATATCGAAATTAAGTCGTAATTTTGCATAAAATAGGCTGCACCTTCGCTCAGAATAGTTGTGTATTCATTGAAAATAGAAGGGGTACGTTAGAAAAAGTGAGAGGATTTTATAAGTAAAAGCGTTCGTATGAGAAAATTTACTTTCTTTGTTTTGGCATTGATGATGCTGATATCAGTCCTGTTTTCCACAACGGGATGTGTTGATAAAAAGCCTCAAGCCGTTGATACCTTGGCGGTTGATTCCATTGAAGAGGATAGTGTTGACGAGGATACGCTGTCAAACATGATTGCTGAATCGCCCATGTCGAAGTCAGCCGACGAGCTGTTTGACGACTTTATCTTTAATTTTGCCGCAAACAGAAAGCTGCAGCTCAAGCGTGTGAAGTTTCCACTTCCTGTGATGAAGCATGGTGAAAAGACAGACGAAATCAAGAAAGAGCAGTGGAAAATGGACTACTTTTTCATGAAACAAGGCTATTTCACGCTCATTTTTGACAACCTCAAACAGATGGAAGTGATGAAAGACACGTCGGTAAACCATGTGACAGTTGAAAAGATATTGTTCAAGAACAAAACCGTCAAGCAGTATATCTTCAACCGAATCAATGGTGAGTTTATGCTAATCTCGATAGTTTACCAGCCAATAAACGAGAGTGTCAACGGCTCTTTTTTACAGTTTTACCAACGATTTGCGGTCGACAGTGCTTTTCAGGTGCGTAGTATGAACGAAACTGTTGAGTTTACAGCGCCCGATCCCGATGACGATTTCGGTACCATCACGGGTTCCATCGTTCCCGAACAGTGGTCGGCGTTCAAGCCACCCATCATCCCCAAAGGAACTATCTACAATATAGTTTATGGTCAGAAGCATAAGCGAGGTAATCAAAAAATATTTGTTGTGCGTGGCATTGCTACCGATTTGGAGAATATCATGGTGTTCCGTCGGCAAAAGTCTGAATGGAAATTGATGAAATTTAATAGCTGATAGAGTAGGGATGAGAGATATATGCAACCATAGTTTACTGCATCACAACACGTTTGGCATCGATGTTTCGTGCCGTCGCTTCATAGAATTTGATACGAAAGCCGAACTCCTCGAGGCTCTATCGAGGCTCACCGAGGCCGATTATCCCATCATGCCATTGGGAAAAGGCAGCAACCTGTTGTTGACAAAAGATTTTGATGGCACCGTTTTGTGTTCGAACATCCGTTCGATTGACATTGCGATTAACAACCATGAGGCCGTTATCAAGAGCGGCAGTGGCGTGGTGTGGGACGATTTGGTTGCCGCCTGTGTCGAGCAAGGGGCTTACGGTCTGGAAAACCTCTCATTGATTCCAGGCACGGTAGGCGCTGCGGCCGTGCAGAACATCGGTGCTTACGGCAGCGAGGTCAACCACTTCATCCACTCCGTAACGGCTGTAGAAATCGCCACGGGACATGAGGTAACCTTCGCTCGCGCTGATTGTCAATATGCCTACCGATACAGTAAATTCAAGGAAGAGTGGAAAAATAGGTTTGTCATCACCCATGTTGAGTTCCGTTTCGACTGTACCTATAGTCCCCATTTAGATTATGGTAACATTCGAGCAGCCTTGCAGCGACAGGGAATAGAACGCCCCACGCCACAGCAATTGCGCCAAACCATCATCGGCATTCGGCAGGCCAAACTGCCCGATCCACAGGTGCAAGGCAATGCGGGCAGCTTCTTTATGAACCCCATTGTTGGCCGAAAGGTGTATGAACGCTTGGCCATGCAATATCCTCAGATGCCCCATTATACCATAGATGATGAACATGAGAAGATTCCAGCCGGCTGGTTGATTGACCAATGTGGGTGGAAAGGCCGTTCCATGGGGCCCGCCGGCGTGCACGACAAGCAAGCGCTTGTGCTGGTGAATCGTGGAGGAGCCACCGGAAGCGATATTGTAAAATTGTGTGAGGCCATACGGCATGATGTCTTCCAATGCTTCGGCATCATCATCAAACCGGAGGTAAACATCTTATGAGATTAACATTCTTGGGTACCGGCACGTCGGGTGGCGTCCCTTCTTTGGGATGTCATTGTGCGGTATGTGAGAGCACTGACCCACATGACAAGCGTTTGCGAACGGCCGCTTTGCTGGAAACGCAAACGACGAGGATACTTATAGACTGTGGTCCCGATATCCGTCAACAGCTCATGCCCTTCGCCTTTACTCCATTAGATGGTGTGTTGCTCACGCATATTCATTATGACCATGTGGCTGGCATCGACGATTTGCGTCCTTTCTGCGTGTTCGGTTCCGTACATGTTTTTGCTGACCAACAAACGGTAGATCAGCTGCATCAGACCATGCCTTATTGTTTTACGGAGAAACTTTATCCCGGTGTACCACAGCTCGACTTAACCCCTGTGGTCCCACATCAGCCCCTAATCGTCGGGGATGTCGAGGTGTTGCCTTTCCAGGTGATGCATGACAAGCTGCCCATCTTGGGCTATCGGTTTGGTAACCTGGCCTATATCACGGACATGAAGACCATCGATGAGGCCGAATATGCCTATCTTGAAGGCATCGACACGCTCGTTGTGAACGCACTGAGGTATCAGCCGCAACACCATTCGCACATGACGGTAGATGAAGCCGTGGCGTTTGCCAAGCACATTGGAGCCCACCGAACCTACTTTGTACACATGAACCACGACGTGGGTTTTCATGAAGAAGTGAACAAACGGCTGCCCGCTGGCATGCAATTAGCTTATGACGGATTGCAAATTGATGTGTAAACGGCTGGTCGTTTACATTCGTCAACAATTTATGGGCAAATTGTATCTTCTTGTCAAAAATACCTTTAGCTCGATTAAAAATAGTTATAAAAACTCCAAAATCATGGCCAAATCTTGCAGATACGATATCATTTTGTATCTTTGCAATGTGTTTTTCATAGTATTAGATTTAAGGTTAATAAGATTGAGAGTACGGCGGTACTCTTTTTTTTTGCCCTTAAATCAGTAAAATGACGACACATACCTCGCTCGTAGGCAGCATGAAAACAGCTTTCCAGCAGCAACTGTCAGTGCCTACCACCCCGAAACCAATACAGAAGCCACATCGGTTTGAAAGCTCAACTTTATCACTCGTTGTGTCGTTATGAACAAGATTTCGAAGATAAATGCAGATGAATTTTCTTGACAACCAACCTTTCTATGCTTGGCGAATTTGCAAACAACCATCCGTCTTGTCGCAAATACGCCCAAAATGAGCGATTTTTATATATCATTCATACAGAGGTATTTACAAATTTGTGATGCTGTTTAGTATCAACTTAACAAGTCTTTTTATTCCAAAAGCAATGCTTTTAGGGTGCAATATGCATGCTTTTGCACAACAAAAGCATGTTGATTGGTAGCCAAAGTGATGCTTCTAAGCGTGTAAAGTCAATACTTTTGTGATAAAATTTGATTTTTTGGGCTCCAAAATCTCTGTTTTGCATCCTCCATGCCTATCGTTTTTTTTCTAGTTTGAAAGTTTACAGACGCCGTTTTATGGGCGAAAATCGTTGAATAAACACAACAAAATCGCAACTCGCAGTCAAGTGTTCAATCGGAATTAACATTGTCAGAGGTGCGTTTTCCCTTGTTTCTTTTCAGGAGAGGTTCATCTGGTAAGCTAACAATCAACAACAAAAATGGGGAATGTAGTCGTCAACTCAGTTTATGAATGGAAACTTGTTGTTGAGGTCCATACTTACGATTGATAAAGAGTCTGTCGATGCTTTTGGATAGTAATGGTAGTAGGGTGTGAAAAAAATGACAACCGTCAATAGGTTGTCATCGTTTAGTTTCTGAAGAAAACTTAGCTTCTTTTCTTAAATTTTCTATACAATTTCCAGGCCAACAGCACACCGTCGAAGATGCCAGTCCCAGTGTTCATCAATCCTGATATACGCTTCGAGGGCAGCTTTGATGTCAGTGTGGCCGGCTTGTCGAACATGCTGTTCCAAAGACGGCGCATGCTTTCGTCATCCTTCCTGATGCTTTTCAAAATCTGGTCTTTGCGTATCCTGATTTCATCGAGCGACTTATATTGTGCGAGAGCGTTATTATCTGTATTGTTTGTCATGTCACTTCTCCATTAATAGGCTTGCCAGAAACCTGACAAGTGGTCGCTCTATCCACTGTTTGCGGAAGAGGAAGAACAACAAAAAGATGAATAAATAGCCTCCGGCCACAATCAGGAAGCCTATGGGCAGCCCCACATGAGGTTCGAGCGCGTATGCTGCTGCGAACGACACGTAGATGAGTGCCAGTATCATGATGATGGAAAGCGCTGTGGCCAAGGTGATGACCGTGATAAGACGTACCACCTTCTCAATTACATCGAGCTTCACATATTCTGTCTGAAGCCCGATGTAATGTTTGCATATATCGACCAAACGGCCGATGGTCTCAACGTTCTGATCGTTTGAAAACATGTGCTAATGTTTACTCTACGATGTCTGTTGCAGCCTCTTTGATGTCGTCAACCAAGTCATCAACATCTTTTTTTGACAGCTTGATGTCGTGTTTCTTGCAGAAATCATCAACGGTGTCAGAAATTTTGTTGCGTGTTCTCTTGCCCTCTTGTGGAGCTATCAATAACCCAACCACTGCACCTGCGATGGCGCCACCTAAGAATGCGCCGATATAACCTACTGTTCTCATTGTTTAATTGTTTTTAAAGTTGTTACTAAATCAGTTCTTTATCACGTTATAAGTGTTCGAATGTTTCGAACTATCGCAAATATATGAAAAGTTTTGCAGATAGATAGTTAATGCATTGCATATTTTTGTTAAAAAACATGAGTTTTGAGCATTTAACAAACTTTATGCGGCGCTTTTGTTCCATTTTAGCGGATATTTTGTACCTTCGCAAGGTATAATGAATCAATAAGTTTAATTAATAATATCATACAGAATTATGAAAAAAAGTATTGTTTTGTGCGCGGGCATGTGTGTAGCACTGGCTTTTACCGGTTGTAAATCAAGTGAGAGCGCTTATAAGAAAGCATACGAAAAGGCAAAGGCACAGGAATCTGTACAGGCTTCGGCTCAGACCGTGGCTCCGGTGGTAGCTCCTTTGACCCCAGCCCCTGTAACACAGACGCAGGTTGTAGATAATGTTGACAACGCAACGGTACGTACCGAGGACGTGACCGTGGTGAGCGGCAGTGGATTAAGCGCATTCAGCGTTGTTGTAGGTTCGTTCGGATTGAAAGCCAACGCAGAGGGATTGCAGCGTACGTTGCAGTCAGCAGGCTATGGAGCACAGGTTGCTTACAACTCAGCACGCAACATGTACCGCGTTATTGCTACTACCCATGCCGACAAAGCTTCGGCTGTAGCATCGCGCAATCAGTTCCGTTCAAAGTATCCTGACGCTTGGTTGCTGTACAAGAAATAAGAAGATGATTGTAAATGGTGTGGGCTAATAAAGTGCGGGTAAGAGTCTGCAAAAGATAGTTACGCACGGGTTCACCAGCAAGGGTGGCGTCTGTTTACTCCGATGAACTCCTGGTGAACACCCTGTTAACTTTCGCCTCATGACCATTTACTGATACTATGCGTATCCTTTCGATAGATTACGGAAAGAAACGTACGGGCATAGCAGTTACCGACCCATTGCAAATCATTGCCAATGGATTGGCAACTGTTTCTACATCTACACTCTTCGATTATCTCAAAGACTATGTAGCGCGTGAGGAGGTGGAACGGATTGTCATTGGAAAGCCCATGCAGACCAATGGCAAGCCCAGTGAGAATATGGCCAGGGTGGAGCAGTTTGTGAACCGATGGCGAAAGGCCATGCCGCAGATACCCATCGAATATTACGACGAGCGTTTTACGTCCGTGCTGGCTCATCAGGCCATAATCGCAAGTGGCATTGGCAAGAAAGCCCGACAGAACAAAGCGTTGGTAGACGAGATATCGGCTACCATCATTCTGCAAAGTTATATGGAGTCGAAACGACTAAGGTAAACGACGTTGTAACAGGTTTGACATGTTTGCACATTGACGAAGCTGCGAGTAGGCAGGTTCATGGTTCGGTCATAAATAGAAAACAGGAATCCATCACCTTGTCAGCCACAGAACGAGCATCTCGTCAACGATCAACTTGTAAACTATCACCTCGTCACCTCGTCAACTTGTAAACTTGTAAACAAAAAAATGATTTTACCTATTTATATATATGGTCAACCTGTGCTTCGCAAAGTGGCGCAGGACATCACACCCGAGTATGAAGGACTGGGACAGTTGATACAAGACATGTTTGAAACACTCGATTCGGCAGATGGCGTTGGCCTTGCCGCACCACAGATAGGAAAATCCATCCGGGTGGTAGTTATCGACCTCAACGTGTTGAGTGACGACTTTCCCGAATACAAAGATTTCAGGCGTGCATACATCAATCCGCATATTATAGAGATTGACGAGAACGCACCCAAGGAGTCGATGGACGAGGGATGCCTCTCCATTCCCGGCATCCATGAAGCCGTTTCGAGAACCACACGCATTCGTGTGCAGTACATGGATGATGATTTTACGCCGCATGATGAATGGATAGAGGGCTATTTGGCCCGTGTAATGCAGCATGAGTTTGACCATCTGGACGGTAAAATGTTTGTTGATCGCATTTCACCGTTCCGTAAACAAATGATAAAAAATAAACTGAAGGGTATGACGCAGGGCAAGTATGAGTGTCACTACCGCACCAAACCTGTTCGCAGATAAGGCGAAAACAGTGCACCTGCCCGAAAAAATGGGTGCACAAGGAGAATGTATGTATCGGCATGTAGTCATCATATTTATGGCTTGTTTGTCGCTCGTGGCACGGGCGCAATACAATATAGACAAGCTGCTTAGGAATGGCCAGGTGGCCCTTCACTATGAAGACTATGTGCTGTCGATACAGTATTTCAACCAAATCATTGCCTTAAAACCCTATCTTTATGAGCCATGGCAATACCGAGCCGTGGCAAAATTCTATTTAGATGACTTCATAGGTGCCGAAGCTGACATCTCTAAAGCCATCGAGCTGAACCCTTACATCCATCAGTTTTTTGATTTAAGGGCCATCACCAAGATCAGACAAGAGCGGTATGATGAGGCCATTGCCGACTATAATCGGGCCATCAAACTACAACCCAGACAGCAAAGTTATTGGTTTAACCGGGCTGTCTGCCTGATGAACGAGAAGAAATACGACGAGGCGTTGTTGCAGACAGATACCATCGTGCAGAAATGGGCTAACGCTGCCAATGCCTTTTCGCTGAAAGCCGAAATCTATCTGCATCAGAAAGATACCACCCAGGCAGCCAAGTGTTTGGACAAGAGTTTGAAGATAGATCCTTACGATGGCAACACATGGACCACACGCGCCTACATCAGTCTGGCTCGAAGGAAGTGGAAGGATGCGGACGAGGAACTCTCTAAGGCCATTCACCTGAAACCTAATGTAGCCAACAACTATGTGAACCGTGCTTTGGCCCGACTTAATTACAACAATCTTCGTGGGGCAATGGCCGATTATGACCTGGCACTCGATTTGGCACCCAACGACTTTTTGGCTCACTACAACCGGGGATTGCTGCGTATGCAGCTGGGTGATGACAACCGGGCGATTGAAGATTTCGATTTCGTCATCAAGATGGAGCCGAAAAATGTGATGGCCATTTTTAACCGAGCACTGCTACACGACAGGACTGGCGACTTGCGTGCGGCCATTCGTGACTATTCGGCTGTGATAGATCAGTTCCCTAATTTCTGGACAGGATTATCCTATCGTGCCAACTGTTACCGGCGGTTGGGTATGACGGCAAAAGCCGAGATGGACGAATTTCGTATCTTCAAGGCGCAGATGGACAAGCGCAGTGGTGTTCAAAAACGCTGGAGCAACAACAAATTGAAGGCTATGCGTAAGCGCAGCGAGATTGATCCAGAGAAGTATAATCAAATCGTTGTGGCCGACGAGAACACGGTAGAGCGCGAGTATGAGAGTGAGTATCGGGGACAGATTCAGCATCGAAAGGTGGATGTCGCACGTATGCCGATGTTCGAAGTGTCGTATCTGCCGTACCATAATGGCATGAATACCTATCAGGCATTCAACAAAGAAATAGAAGAGTTTAATGATCTTCACCCCCTGAAATATCCACTTAACATCACTTGTAATCCCGTTCAGCTGACCGAAGAACAGTCAAAGGCGTTTCTTTCTCTCATTGATCAGCTGTCGGCTTCTATCCAAGATGCGAAGGATATGAAGGCTGTGCATGCTTGGTTGTTGCAACGTGCCGTAGCATATAGCGTTACGCAGAATTTTGACGAGGCTATCAACGACCTGAATGTTTATCTCGATCAAGACAGTACTTCGGCCATTGCCTACTGGCAGAGGGCGGTATGTCAGTTCATGATGAACGATTTTAATGCCTCTCATGGTGTTGATATCCAGTTGAAAGCAGCCAAGACGCTCGATGATTTCAATCAAGCCATCAAGCTGGATGGGCAGAATGCCTACCTATATTATAACCGCGGCAACTTCCATGCGGCGCGCAAAGATTATCAGTTGGCTATCGACGATTATACCAAGGCCATCGAACTGGACAGTCGATTGGCTGAGGCTTATTACAACCGAGGAATCATTCGGTTGGAAAACACCCATACCAAGAATGCTGGAATCGCTGACTTGAGCAAGGCTGGAGAACTCGGTATTTACGACGCTTATGGCGTTATCAAACGCAAAACGGCGACAAAATAGGCTTTCGTTTTAACCTTCAGCTATGTTTTCCTTTTGGTATCAAACTCCATTTTTATAGGAATAAACAAACCAAATCGTTGTTTTATCTCAAAATAAAGCATTACTTTTGTGTCGATTAAGATAAATAAACTAATTTGTTATGGTTAAAATCACATTTCCAGATGGCTCGGTACGTGAGTACGAAAAGGGCGTAACTGGGTTACAAATCGCCGAGAGCATCTCACCGGCTCTCGCTCGCAACGTTGTATCTTGCGGTGTTAATGGTGAGACAGTTGAGTTGAATCGACCCATCAACGAAGATGCTACCATCGCATTGTATCGCTTTGAGGACGAAGAAGGCAAGCATACTTTTTGGCACTCTTCGGCTCACTTGTTGGCAGAGGCATTGAAAGAACTGTATCCAGGCATCCAATTTGGCTTTGGTCCTGCGATAGAAAACGGCTTCTTCTATGATGTTCAGACGGCCGATGGAACTCCTATCTCAGAGAATGACTTCCCTAAGATTGAACAAAAAATGATGGAATTGGCCAAGAAAAACTCGCCAATCGTTCGACGTGAGCTTTCCAAGGCCGACGCTGTTAATGAGTTTACGGCAGACGGACAGACCTACAAGGTTGAACACATCGTTGAAGATTTGGAAGATGGAAACATCTCTACCTATACGCAAGGCAATTTTACTGACCTTTGTCGTGGCCCTCACTTGATGTCCACAGGCTTGATTAAGGCTGTTAAAATAACAAGTGTCGCAGGTGCTTTCTGGCGTGGTGACGCCAAAAACACGCAGCTCACCCGTATTTACGGCATTACCTTCCCCAAGAAGAAGATGTTGGATGAGTACCTGTTGATGCTGGAAGAAGCCAAAAAACGTGACCATCGAAAGATTGGAAAGGAAATGGAACTCTTCATGTTCTCCGATCGTGTGGGCAAGGGAATGCCTATTTGGTTGCCAAAAGGAACAGAACTTCGCTTGCGTTTGCAAGAGATGTTGCGCAAAATACAGAAGCGTTTTGGCTATCAAGAGGTCATTACTCCGCATATTGGCAGCAAGAATTTGTATGTCACCAGCGGGCACTATGCTCACTATGGTAAAGATTCTTTCCAACCCATCCATACACCTGAGGATGACGAGGAGTACATGTTGAAGCCCATGAACTGTCCTCATCACTGTGAAGTGTTTGCGTGCAAGCCTCGCTCATACAAAGATCTTCCACTGCGTATCGCTGAGTTCGGTACGGTTTATCGTTACGAGAAGAGTGGCGAACTGCATGGATTAACGCGCGTTCGTTCGTTCACACAAGACGATGCGCACATCTTCTGTCGTCCTGATCAGGTCAAGAATGAGTTCCTTCGCGTGATGGACATCATCCAAGCCGTATTCACTATTTTCAATTTTGACAACTTTGAAGCGCAAATTAGTCTGCGCGATCCTAACGATAAAGAGAAATACATCGGTTCTGACGAGGTATGGGCAGAAAGTGAACAGGCCATCATCGAGGCTTGCAAGGAGAAGGGATTGGATGCCAAGGTGGCCTATGGTGAAGCTGCATTCTATGGCCCTAAGCTCGATTTTATGGTGAAAGATGCCATTGGAAGACGTTGGCAATTGGGTACCATTCAAGTGGATTACAACCTGCCACAACGTTTCAAGCTCGAATATACGGCGGAGGATAACACCAAACAAACACCAGTGATGGTACACCGAGCACCATTTGGTTCGCTTGAACGATTCACAGCTGTGCTCATTGAGCATACAGCTGGTCACTTCCCCTTGTGGCTTACACCCGAGCAGGTGGCCATTCTTCCTATCTCAGAGAAGTTTAATGATTATGCTCAGCAAGTAGTTAAGTACTTCACGGAGCAAGATATTCGGGCTACAATCGATGACCGTAACGAGAAAATAGGTCGTAAGATTCGCGACAACGAGTTGAAACGTGTGCCTTACATGGTTATTGTTGGAGAGAAAGAAGCTGCTGAAGGACTTGTATCCATGCGTAAACAGGGTGGCGGTGAACAAGCTACCATGAAGATGGAAGACTTCGCTTCGCGCATAAACAGCGAAGTAGCCCAAATGCTTGAGGCAACCAATATCCATCCAAAAGATTAAAAATTGCCTTGAACTATCTGTGAGCAGGATTGACGAGTAAACAAGAATATAACCTTTGTAAGGAGGTCATTTCCTTGTTTTCTCGTCAATTTGTATCTATAACTACAATAAAAACTCATCTAAATGTTTTGCTAATTGTGGTAAAATCAGTAACTTTGCAGCCGTTTAGCGAAAGTAAACACATTAATATAGTTGAATGAAGAATGACAAATTAAGTAATCAGTACCGCGTGAATGAACAGATTCGCGTAAGGGAAGTGCGTGTTGTAGGTGACGATGGATCGCAGGTAATGCCGACAAAGAAGGCTCTGGATTTAGCTCGTCAGCAGGGAGTTGACCTCGTTGAAATATCTCCTAAAGCTCAACCGCCAGTTTGTCGTTTGGTCGACTATAGTAAGTTTCTCTACCAACAGAAAAAGCGTGCTAAGGAAATGAAGCAGAAGCAAGTGAAGGTAGAGGTGAAGGAAATTCGTTTCGGGCCGCAGACTGACGAGCACGACTATCAGTTTAAGCTGAAACATGCACAAGGGTTTCTCAATGAAGGCAACAAGGTTCGCGCCTATGTCTTCTTCCGTGGACGCTCCATTTTGTTTAAAGAGCAGGGAGAAGTGTTGCTTCTTCGCTTCGCTAACGACTTGGAAGATTACGGAAAAGTTGAGCAGATGCCGAAGCTGGAGGGCAAGAAAATGTTCTTGTATCTTGCGCCTAAAAAAGTTGGTGTAGAGAAGAAAAGCCAGCAAAAGCGTGACCGTGAACAGGCAATGGCTGAAGCTAAGGCCGCTAAAAAGGTTGTTCCTACTGACGGTACGTCCGCAGATGACAAACTAAAGGGAGGCTTGTTCGACAATGCCAAGAATGGTTCGGATGCATTGAAGAAACTCCAAAACGAAGAATAAATATTGGAATGTGCGTAACGTCTTGGTATATACGTTGCCACAGAAGTAAATAAATAACCATTTAAAATTAACAAAAAATGCCAAAATTAAAGACAAACTCCGGCGCGAAGAAGAGATTCAGCTTTACCGGAACTGGTAAGATTAAGCGTAATCATGCTTACCATAGTCATATCTTGACTAAGAAAACAAAGAAACAAAAGAGAAACTTAGTAGGTTACACCCTCGTTGACTCTGCAAATGTTAAGCAGGTTCGCGACTTGCTCAACTTGCGTTAATTAACTTTTAGTCAAACAATTTAAAAGGAGAAAAACTATGCCAAGATCAGTAAATCATGTAGCATCAAAAGCAAGAAGGACCCGAATACTGAAACAGACTAAAGGTTATTTCGGAGCAAGAAAGAATGTTTGGACCGTAGCTAAGAATACTTGGGAGAAGGGACTTACCTACGCTTACCGCGACCGTCGTAACAAGAAGCGCACTTTCCGCTCACTGTGGATACAGCGTATCAATGCTGCTGCGCGCTTGGAAGGTATGACCTATTCCACGTTGATGGGTGCTTTGAGTAAGGCCGGTATTGAAATCAACCGTAAGGTTCTTGCAGATCTTGCTGTCAATAACCCTGAAGCATTCAAGGCTATCGTAGACAAAGTGAAGTAAAGCGAATTGAAATTAACAACATAAAAAGAGTTGCATCTCATTTGAGGTGCAACTTTTTTTTGATGCCATGTAACCAACTTCACCTGGTATTGCAACAGAAATTAATTAGGAGGGGCTGATCGTACGAGAGCGATTCGGTTACCAGTGTGGATGTTTGCGAACGTCCTGCGTGCGTTGGTCGGCACTGGAGAGGCAAAGTAAGATGTCGCCTTCTTCCAGTGGCAATTGTCCATTGGGAACCAAAATGGTTTTCCCGCGTTTCACCATCATGACGAGCGTGCCCTGCGGAACATCCATCTGCGAGAGCAAGTTACCGTTTTCAAGCATGGCTTCTGTCAGTGTCACCTCGCGTAACTTCGACCCCAGCTCTTCTGGTATCTCCACCCCAAACTCGTTTCCCGTTTTTTCTTCGGGCATGTCAAGGTTGAGCTTCTTGGCGGAGAGCGAGATGGTAGTACCCTGAATGGTAAGCGACAGCAACGTGATGAAGAACACAATGTTGAACAAGATGTCAGCACCCTCCACGCCATTGATTAGCGGATAGGTGGCAAAGATGATGGGAACGGCGCCGCGCAAGCCCACCCAAGAAAGGAATGCCTTAGCCTTGAAGGGTATGTTGCGATAGGGCAGCAGGCAGAGGTATACGCTCAGCGGCCGTGCGACGAGCATCATGAAGACGGCAATGGCCAGGGAGAACAGACTCACGCCGATGAGTTCGGACGGATTGACCAGCAGACCAAGCGTGAGGAACAACACGATTTGCAGCAGCCAGGTAAGGCCTTCCATAAAGGTGGTCATCTCGCGGCGATACGACAGACGACAGTTGCCCACCACAAGTCCTGCGATATACACCGCCAGGTAGCCGTTTCCATTCAGCAGGTCGGTCAGGGTGAAGGTGATGAACACCATGCTCAGCAGCAAAACAGGATAGAGTGATGGGTTCGGTAGGTTGATACGGTTGGCCAGCCATACGGACATTCGACCGGCACCGTAGCCCAACGCGCTGCCCAACACGAATTGTTCGCCCACATCGAACAACAGGTCTGTGAAAGAAAGTTCGCCTCCCGACAGAGCCACATTCATCAATGCAATGGTGAGCATGTAGGCCATCGGGTCGTTACTACCGCTCTCCAGCTCGAGCATTGGCCGTAGCTTGTGCTTCAGGCCGATGCGTTGTGTGCGCAAAAGGCTGAAGACCGATGCCGAGTCGGTGGATGACATGGTGGCCGCCAGCAGCATCGACACGATGAGCGACAGCCTGATATCCATCCCTGCCCACTGTGAGAGGGCAAAGATAAACCCGCCCGTGAGGACGGTGGTCATGATAACACCCAATGTGGAGAGCAGCACACCTGGGCCAATAATGGGCTTGATTTCCTTGAACTTGGTATCCATTCCTCCAGAAAAGAGAATGACGCTCAAGGCTATCATACCAATCATCTGCGTGTCTTTCGGGCTGTCGAATGTCAAGCCAAGTCCTTCTTTGCCAAAACCCATACCGGTAAAAAGGAACAGCAGCAGGGTGGGGATGCCGAACCGATAGCCCGTCTTGCTGATGAGAATGCTAATCAGCACGAGGAACGAGCCAAAGAGAAATATGTTTTCTGCTGTAAAGGTAATCATAGCGTGTTAAGCAAATAGTTTAAATGTATGTCATCTTGTGAACAACTTCACCGGCCTTGGTGATTCCATTTATCATTTGCAAACTTACATAAAATTATTAAATTATATGTCTGATTGAGCAAGAAAAGCGCTTCTTCCTCATACGAATGTCATGAATAACTCATGCCATGAAAACATGCTTCCATGTATCGTAGTTGTCATTTCCTGTACATGTCAGCCTGATTGTCATTTATTTTTCGTATATTTGCAAGTGGTTATCATGAAATAACCATTGTTCACGCTATTTTATTTACAACCAGAAATATATTTTATTTTAATATGATTCTTACACTCATTGTACTTCTTGTTACAGTCATCATGTTTGTCGTTGGTCGTCTGCGTGCTGATATTGTGGCCTTGTGCGCCCTGTCAGTATTGCTTTTGGCTGGTATTCTAACGCCTGAAGAGGCCCTCTCTGGCTTTTCTTCCAAGGTAGTCATCATGATGATTGGCTTGTTTGTGGTGGGCGGTGCCATTCTGCAAACAGGATTGGCCAAGGCTGCCAGCCAGCGCATCATACGCTTATCCAAGGGCAATGACATCAAACTCTTCCTGTTGGTCATTCTCACCACTTCTTTCATCGGCGCCTTTGTCAGCAACACTGGCACGGTGGCGCTGATGATGCCCATCGTGGTGAGCATGGCGGCACAATCGAATACCAGTCCCGGCAAGCTGCTTATGCCACTGGCCTTTGCCAGTAGTCTGGGCGGAATGCTCACACTTATTGGTACGCCGCCTAACCTTGTCATTCAGGAAGCACTCACCGACGCAGGTTTTGAACCATTGTCGTTCTTCTCGTTCTTTCCCGTTGGCATCGTATGTATTACCTTAGGTATCATAGTGCTGTTGCCGCTGAGCCGTATATTCCTTGGCAAGGAAAAGAAAGAAGGAAGGCGCAGGAAGTCCAAGAGCAAGAGCATGGACGAACTGGTGTCCGAATATCAGTTGCAAAGCTATACGGAGGCCTACCGCATTGGCAGTCATTCGCCACTGGTGGGAAAGACGGTAGCCCAGCTCGACCTGCGCAACAGGCATGGCCTGTCGATTATCGAAATCAGGAAAGAACTAACCAATACCAATCGCATTATGCGGCAGGTTAAGCAAAATATGCCAAAGCCATCTACCGTGCTGCGCGTTGGTAACCTGCTGTACCTTGCAGGTGACACCGACAAGATGGAAGCCTTTGCTGCAGAAAATGGGTTGGCTAAGCTCGATGACAGTTCGGTTGACTTCTATGACATTGGTATGGCCGAGCTGGTATTGATGCCCAATTCACGCATCAACGGCATACGGCTTAAGGATTCGGGCATTGGCGAACAGTACAACATCAATGTGGTGGGAATCCGCCGCCATGGCGATTATATGCTGAAGAACCTCTCCGATCAGAAGTTATTGGCTGGCGATGTGCTGCTGGTGCAAGGCTTGTGGAGCAACATCGACAAGTTGGACATGGCTGAAAGCGACTGGGTGGTGTTGGGCAGGCCCATTGAACAAGCCAGCAAGGTAACGCTCAACTACAAGGCACCCGTTGCTGCGCTCATCATGTTGCTGATGGTGTGCATGATGGTATTCGACTTTATTCCCGTTGAACCGGTTACTGCGGTCATCGTGGCGGGATTGCTTATGGTGCTCACAGGTTGTTTCCGAAATGTCGAGGCGGCCTACAAAACCATCAAGTGGGAGAGCATCGTGCTCATCGCTGCCATGATGCCCATGTCCATTGCCTTGGAGAAGACGGGTGTTTCGACTCTTATATCCAGCTCGCTGGTCAATGCCTTGGGTAACATGGGTCCCATGGTGCTGCTGGCAGGGGTTTATTACACTACCACACTCTTAACCATGTTCATCAGCAACACCGCTACGGCCGTACTCATGGCACCCATCGCTATGTCGGCGGCCTCACAGGTAGGAGTAAGCCCATACGCATTCCTTTTTGCCGTGACGTTGGGTGCCAGCATGTGTTTCGCATCGCCTTTCTCCACGCCACCCAATGCGCTGGTGATGAAGGCTGGCCAATACCAGTTCATGGACTATATCAAGGTAGGCTTGCCTCTTCAGTTGCTCATCGGTTTGGTGATGACTTTTGTGCTGCCCTTGCTGTTCCCGTTCTAAAGACTCTGCATGCTTTTCATGAGGCATGTTTAACCCTCCTAACGCCCAATTTTATTGTTTTGACAACAGCATGGGCAAATGGGTTTGAAAGGTTGTGTGTGGAAACTACGATGCTCAACAATGGTGAATTTTCTTGACAACGAACCTCTTCATATTTGGCGTATTTCCCAACAACCTTTTCAGTCGTTGCAAATACGGTTAGCATGCGAAGGTTTTGTAAGTGGTTTTGATACAATTGGTTACAGATATGATTGTTTCTATGCCACTTTTTTTCATGCACTTTTAAGCCAAAAGCAATGCTTTAGGGGTGCAATTATCATGCTTTTGTCCTGTTAACCCATGCCTATTGGCGACCAATAAGATGCATCTGTGGGCATGAAACCATTACTTTATTGGTAAAAATAGATTTTTCTGACCCACCAATCATTCGATTTGCACCCTGCGTGCCTATCATTTTTTTCTAGATGATCAACATTGATGAGCTGTTTTAGGCCCGTTTTTCGGGTAAAATTTTCAACATTTACAAGGTCGTGATGTGGTTCATAGCATTTTGTTTTGATGAATAATGGTGTTGCATTCAGTATGGCCATTGATTGTTGCGAGGTTGACTGACAATGAAAAAAATATAGCAGGTGGCTATTGGATTTGCTGACAGACTGGTCGTGCGTCCCTACATTATTCTTATGACTGATTCAAAATAGGCTACATTTGTTATCGCATAAGCATTGGATCTTGTAGTGAGAGCGACTTTTCTTGTAAATTTATATTGATAAACAAGATTGTTTTGTAAATTTGCAAACAATCACATTCAAATTATTTTTTATGCTGAAATCATCTAATCTACGACATATCTTCTTGTCAACGCTCATGTTAGGAACCGCCACTTTGTGGGCCCAAGGTCCTAACGACACGGGAACCTATTACGAACGTACGAATGGAAAAACGGGTGCTGCGTTGAAGACAGCCTTTTTTCACGTCATTTCGGGTACCATTCACGGTTCTTACGATGGTCTGTGGGCGATTTACCATACGTCCGATCGGCGTGCTGACGGCAAACTTTACGATATTTATTCCAACACCACCAATTATGTCATTGGCAGTAGTGCGCAAGGACATAGGTATTCAGGTGAAGGCGACGGCTACAACCGAGAGCACACGGTGCCTCAGAGTTGGTTCTTTGAAGCCAAGCCGATGGTGTATGACGCTCATCACATCCTGCCCTCGGATGGCTATGTGAACAGTCGAAGAAGCAATTTTCCTTATGGCGAAACCAAGGGTGAAACGTACCAGTCGAACAACGGATTCAGCAAACGTGGAAGATGTACGTTGCCTGGTTACGGTGGAACTGTGTTTGAACCCAACGATGAATACAAGGGCGATTTGGCTCGAATCTATTTCTACATGGTTACTTGTTATGAAAGTACTGTGTCAAAATGGTCGAGTGCGAAAGGGGGTACTAACATTTTTACGGGAAATGCCTACAAGCCGTTGGTCAAGTGGCAGATGGACATGCTGCTGCGTTGGGCGAAGAATGACCCCGTGAGTGACAAGGAGATCAAGCGCAATGAGGCGGTGGCAAAAGCTCAAGGCAACAGAAATCCGTTTGTTGATTATCCTGGTTTGGAGGATTATATCTGGGGTGATTCTGTGAATGTAGCATTTAGTTATGACCATTACCGCACTGGTGGTAGCGTTGTGGTGCCTGATCCTACACCCGATCCAACACCCCAACCGGGTGTGGATGGTGTGGTTTTCAATGAGTCGTTTGCATCGGGTAAAGGGAAGTTCACTGTCGAGAACAAGCAATTGTCTAACGGCATATCTTGCGTTTGGTCTAAATATGCGAATGACTACGTGCAGTGTATGAAGGCATCTGCCTATGTCAATCGTTCAAACAAGGCAGCTGAAAGCTGGTTGGTATCGCCTGTCATCGATTTGACTGCGTATGATAAAGTACAAATGAGTTTTAAACAGGCCTGCAACTTTCTTAAGAATTACAGAAATAGGGGAGGAGAATTCTTGTCTGTGATGGCTCGAGAGGTAGGACAATCGACCTGGACGAACTTGAATATTGAAATCCCCGGGCTTGAAAATTGGACGTTTGTACAGACCAACCCCATCAACTTGAGTGCCTATGCTGGCAAGAAAATACAAGTGGCTTTTGCCTACAAGAGTACCACTTCCTGTGCGCCAACATGGGAAATCAGGAATTTAAAAATTACGGGAAGTGTGCCTACGGGCATCTCCCGAGTAATTACCGATTGGAATAAACTGGACCCAGCGGCACCGATGTTTGATTTGTTTGGGCACCGGGTGCAGGAAAATTACAAAGGAGTGGTGATTCAACATGGCAGAAAACATCTCAAGAGATAACGGTATTTAGTTGGGACAAATGGTGTGATACTGCTGAAAAAAATGTATCTTAGCAGATAATTAGGAGATTGACATGAGAAATGAGTTCCTTTTATGTAGTGTGTTTGCTCTTCTGGTGGGATGCTCATCAAGCCGTTTGACACCACAGCAGAAGGATGTGAAGTTGGCTTGGACGGCGCAAAAGGTTCACGAAGCCATTGAAAATAAAAAGATGGCAGTGGAAATTAATTATGTCATTCCTTTCCGTGCGGGTATGAAACATCTGGACTACGGGTATGACATCCGCCTGTCTGGCGACACGCTTTATTCTTATCTTCCCTACTATGGGCGTGCCTACAACATCCCATACGGGGGCGGAAAGGCTTTGGTGTTCGAGGCTCCTATTCAGGATTATGCTGTTAGTAGCCCTAAAAAAGGGTTGACAAAAATGGACATCTATGTAGAAAACGATGAAGATTGTTATGCGTATATGATGGAAATTTTTGATAATGGACAGGTTAACCTGCTGGTAAGGGCGCAGAAACGTGAGCAAATTTTGTTCAGAGGAAAACTTGTTATCAAGGATAAAAATGAACAATAGTAGATGTATCGCCCTTCTTGTAGCCTGTGTTGGATGTGCATGGACTGGTGGATTGATGCCAGATGGCTTGTCCTATGAATTGATATGTCTTTAAAAAAATGTGCCAATCCATAGCTGTTTAAATCATGACCAACCAACGTTCACATTCCTATCGGCACCACCATCATCGCCATCACCACCACGGTTCAAGGTGGAAGAGAAGGCTGAAGGCCATGGCTATTGTGGTGTCTGTTTTGTTTTTTGTGTTCTGTTCGGTGGTTATCTTTTTCCCAGAGCAGTACAGAAGTTTTCTTTCAGGCCTGCAAACTACGGCTTGGCAAAGCGGATTGCTGCCTCATCCCCGAAGCAAATATCATTATGATGGTATCGATGTTTCGCATCACCAAGGACCTATCGATTGGCCTTTGGTGGCCAGCGACACGTGCATTCAGTTTGTATACATCAAGGCTACCGAGGGAAGTACGCACGTCGATACACTTTATCAGTACAATATACGAGAAGCTAAGTGTGCGGGACTGTTGATTGGGTCGTATCATTTTTTGACCTATTCCAGTTCCATGCGTTCTCAATTCAACAACTTTATCACTCAAGTTGACAGTACATCTCAGCATCTTTTGCCGATGGTTGATGTGGAATGGTCGGGAGTAAAAGGGTGGAATAAGCGTCAAATACAGGACAGTTTGGCTGTTTTTGTAGGGTTGATCAAGCAACATTACGGTTCGTATCCGCTACTTTATGCCGATAGTCGCTTCTATAATGCTCATCTTTCGCCCCGTTTTGATAAGCTACCCCTATTCATTGCCCGTTATAGTGATGAGGCTCCCGTGGTGAAGGGCGCGCACCGGCACTATATATGGCAACGCGATCAGCATGGATGGGTGAGTGGTATCAATCGAGAAGTGGATTTGGATGCGTTTGCATCCGGCACGACTATCACTGATATCCTGCTTCCATTAAAATCCAATGAATAATGACTTCTGGCAACAAAAAGTTGTTCTAAGAGGTTAAAATCAGTCTGCCGAAGCCATTCATTGTGGTTTATGCTCGAATGGAATAGTTGTATTTATCTGGATAATGATAGGAGTGGGGAGGATTTACAGCAGCTCCAATTCCACCGGACAGTGGTCGCTTCCTAAAATCTCTGTATGTATTTTAGCATCAACGAGTCGTTCTTTGAGCCGTTCTGAAATAAGAAAATAATCGATACGCCAGCCGGCATTCTTTTCTCTTGCGCGAAATCTGTACGACCACCACGAGTAGGTTACTTGCTCAGGATTGAGATGACGAAAGGTATCTACAAAGCCATTGTTAAGCAAAATGGTCATCTTTTCACGCTCTTCGTCTGTAAAACCGGCATTGCGGCGATTGGTCTTGGGGTTCTTCAGGTCAATTTCTTCATGAGCAACGTTCAGGTCTCCGCAGATAATCACTGGTTTGATGGCATCCAACTGCATAACGTAAGCTCGGAAATCGTCTTCCCATTGCATTCGATAGTCAAGTCGGCGAAGCTCATCTTGCGAGTTGGGAACATAAACGGTGATGAGGAAAAAGTCCTCCATCTCCATGGTTATTACCCTTCCTTCGTGGTCGTGTTCTTCTATTCCCAAGCCATAGGTCACGTTCAGCGGTGTGTGTTTGGTGTAGATGGCGGTACCCGAATAACCTTTCTTGTCGGCATAGTTCCAGTACGATTGATAGCCTTCGAACTGCAAGTCCAATTGACCTGCCTGCATTTTGGTTTCTTGTAAGCAAAAAAAGTCAGCGTCCAAATGATGGAATGATGCTTCAAAATCCTTCTTCACACAGGCCCTCAGCCCGTTAACGTTCCATGAGATAAACTTCATATACTTAGCTTGATCGTAAATAATTGCGTTTGGCAATCCTCAAGTTGCCGTCTTATGTTGGTTTTGAGATGGCCGAATTGTCGTTCAATTGCTTGTTGATGATAGGAAAATAGCGCAATGTTGGATGCGAGATGCCAAACACGATAGGTGTGAATGTGCTTATATTCTCTTTGATTCCCCACGCAGAAGATTCATGAACTCCTCACGAGTTTTAGCCTGATTGAAGGCACCACTGAATGCACTCGTGGTGGTGATAGAGTTTTGTTTTTCCACTCCGCGCATCTGCATGCACATGTGTTTGGCCTCAATCACTACCATCACTCCCAAGGGTTTGAGTGCACTTTGGATGCAATCTCCGATTTGTTGCGTCAGACGTTCTTGCACTTGCAGACGGTGACTGTATATGTCTACCACGCGAGCTATTTTGCTTAATCCGGTGATGTGACCGTTGGGGATGTAGGCTACATGCACTTTTCCATAAAAAGGCAGCATGTGGTGCTCGCACATGGAGAAGAAATCAATGTCTTTGACGATGACCATTTGATTGTATTTCTCATCAAACAGCGCATCGAGAAGCACTTGCTTGGCGTCTTGTGCGTAACCTCTTGTCAGCACTTGCATGGCTTTTGCCACGCGCATGGGAGTCTTCTGTAGGCCTTCGCGCTGTGGGTCTTCGCCGAGAAGTGATAATATTTTTTCGTAATGTGAGGCCAGTTCGTCCAGACCTTCACGAAATTCAGTATCTGAATTCATGTCTTTCTTCGTTCCTATTGTTTAATATTGTACAGTAATTTTGCCGCGTACAATGCTGGCTTGTTTATACCCAAGACCTTTCACTTGCTTGAGAATGTGCGCCGCTTCTTCATAACTTCGATAATTACCTACGCGGCAAATCCATCTTGGAGAATAGAAATGGACGTAAACCGGCTCATTAGGAAACGTCTGTTTGATTTTGTCTCTGGCCGCTTCCGCACGTTGTCTGTCGGCACGCGAGTTGCCTCCAGCATAAACTTGCACACGGTATCCATTGATTTTATACCCCTTACGCATCACTTTTTTGCGCATGTCGATGGTGGGAATCTCCATCTCATTGGTCGAAGTTTCTTCGTTTTGCAGTCGTTTATCTTCATGTTTAGCCGTGGAATCATGTTTCGTTTCAGCTCCCTCTTTAGGTTTCTGACCATTCTTCTCCGCTGGGTTTGTTGTTACTGCAGGTGAGTTTTGATTCTTTGTTGATGTGACATTTTTTACGTCTTGCGCTTTGTTATCAGTCCTGCCGGTCTGTGTTGTAGCGGTTTTCGCTTTTCCGTTAACCAATTCGTCGATATCCTTACTCTGGCTAACTTTGACAGATGCTTTTCCTGGCTCCTTCTTCTGAAGATGCTCAAGGAAAGTCTGTGCATCAGCAAATGTTATTGAACAAATGATGATGATGAATAAAGTGACGAATTTCTTCATTTTTCTTTGGTGTTAATTCAAATATGTTGAGTGAAACAAAGGCTCACTATTGGATGGGCCTTGCCTCACTCAACATGAGTGGAGTCTTATTTCTTCCAAGCGTCAATGATGCCCTTGAAGTCGGCACATTTAAGTGATGCTCCGCCAATCAGACCGCCATCGATGTTTTCTTTAGCGAACAATTCAGGTGCATTGCTGGCTTTGCAGCTGCCTCCATACAAGATAGTGGTGTCCTGAGCCACCTCGTTACCATACTTTTCAGCAACGATTGAACGAATATAGGCATGAATCTCTTCTGCCTGATCGGCTGTAGCAGTCTTTCCAGTACCAATGGCCCAGATGGGTTCGTAGGCGATAATGATGTTCTTGAATTCCTCTTCAGAAAGGTTAAATACAGAGCCTTCAAGTTCTGCCTTCACCACTTCGTTCTGCTTGTTGGCCTCGCGCTCTTCCAAAGTCTCACCAATGCAGAAGATAACCTTCAGGCCATTCTTCAATGCCAACTGCACTTTCTCCTTCAAGATTTCTGGAGTTTCCTTGTAATATTGACGTCTTTCAGAGTGTCCAAGAATGACATATTGTGCTCCGGTGCTCTTTACCATCTCTGCAGAAACCTCACCTGTGTAGGCTCCTTTTTCCTTATCGGCACAGTTCTCTGCACCCAAACCCACCAAGTTTTTATCCAATACGTCTGCTACACATGCCAAGTGAATGAACGGTGTGCAGATGATAACGCCGCAGTTGGGCTTTTCAGCTACTAATGCTTCATTGATTTCTTTTGCCAAAGCAACACCTTCTTGCAGGTTCAGATTCATCTTCCAGTTGCCTGCTACGATTTTTTTTCTCATTTTTCTATTCTTTTTTTAGAGTTGATTTATTATCTTTTTCTTGCTTTTGATAGCGTTCTTCTTTCTTTTTCTTGAACTTCAACCACTGGCTCCAGGCCCAAAGTCGGTCGGCAATGGTCAGCAACATCAACGGCAGGATGAACCACAAGAAAATTTCAGTAATCCTGGTTGGCACGCTGTTGGCCGGCATTTGCCCAATCACCTCTTCGTTCAGCGGCCGTTGCATGTCGACTTCTTTCGGCAAGTCGTTGTGGCTCCATTTCCTAATGATGGTTCCTTTCTTCAGTAAAAGCAGCCCAGGATTGCTCCTGATGATGGTCTTCAACGTGGTTTCGTCAGTCATGCAGAACGGATATTCGGCACCTGTCAGGTCCTGCCAACGCTTGATGTGCGGCTCGGTACTTGACGTGAGGCAATAAAAAGGATAATTGTACGTCTGTGCATACTCGTAAATCCGGTCAATATCGCCAAAGTTTGAATCGTCCGCATATTCCAGATGAGGCGAGATGAGCAAGAAGGTGTAACTCGTATCGTTCAACACTTCCTGGGTGAGATCATCTCCCTGTTGGGTTTGAATGCTGAAGTCGTGTATGGGAGGCATGTACCCTTTCGCCGTCTGAACGGTCTTACTGTCCACGAATGTCCAAGTAGAGTCGGGGTAGTTCTCCAGTGTAAACTCCTTCGTCACGCCATTTTTTTTCAACAAGAACGTCGTTTCAAACTTGGGTTGCTCCGCTCCTTCGGGAATCACCATGCCCTGTTGGATGTTGGCTCCCACGTGATAAGGCCTGAAATCGAACAGTGGCAACTTGTACAGGCAATACAGACTGGACACGATGATGAAGAAGATGGTATAGTTGAACACAATCCATTGGTTGGGCCTCGATATGAAACGCCACATGCGTGTCGGCCAAATGGCCAAGACGATGGCGCAACCCAGCAGCGCAATGTTCTTCAACAATGTCTCCGTATTGCTCAGTTTGATGGCGTCACCAAAGCACCCACAGTCGCTGATGGGATTGGCGATGGCCAACCACAGCGTCACAACTGTCATGATTGCCATAAAAACCAGCGTGATCTTCGACACCACTCGCCGCCTGATGGCCAGCAGGATGAACACGCCCAAGCAAAATTCCAAAGCCGACAAAACCACCGAAGCACCCAACGTCATCCAGTCGGGAACCATGCCTTGCCATGCCAATGCTTCCAGATAGTCTTCTATCTTGTATTGTGTCCCCAGCGGGTCGATGCCCTTGACATATCCTGATAGGATGAATGTCACGCCCAGGAGCAGGCGGCACACATTGGTTAATATCGTCTTGAGTTTATTCACTGAGCCTGATAACACCGAAGACAGCGTAGTTGATGATGTCCATCAAATTGGAGTCGATGCCCTCAGAAACGAGTGCCTGTCCATGGATGTCTTCCAGTTCTTTGATTCGTTGTATCTTTGTCAAGATGAAGTCTGTGTAGCTGCTCACCCGCATCGAGCGCCATGCCTCATCGTAGTCGTGGTTTTTTTTCACCATCAGTGTGAGCGCTTCGTTCGCATGTCGGTCGTACAGCGCCATGGCTTGCTCGGTGTTGATGTCTATTTCGTCAACGAATCCCTTCTCCAGTTGAATCAGTCCTACGATGCCATAGTTAATCAAGGCCATGAATTCCGGGCGGATGCCTTCGTCTATCATGGCTTCTTTCTTGATTTCCAACGAGCGTATGCGCTTGGCTTTGATGAACAGCTGGTCTGTCAACGACGACGGACGCAGAATGCGCCACGACGCACTGTAATCGTGAAGTTTCTTCTCAAAGAGCGTGCGACATTCGGTCAGCACCTTCTTGAACTGCTCTTCTGTCTTCGTATTGTTCATATTTATTGTTTGCAAAATTAGTCAATTTTCATGAAATATCCAAAGGAAGTGGATGTCGAATTTTTGTAGACAGATGTGCGCTGAATGAGTTGGCAGGCTCCAAACGAAAAAAATGAAGAATCGCTTTGCGGGGTTATCTCTCGCCAGTTGTTCTTCATTCTCTATCCTCTGTGCAACGCCTAAGGCTGCATGACGTGTCTGCGACCTGTGCTACAGTCCCTGTTTCTGCCGCATCCTAATCATTCGCACCACGCCACACATGGCCTCGTAGCGCGCTTTCAGCGAGTCGCGTTCCACCCTCATCATGTTGGCTTTGTATAGATTAGATTCCATGGGGATACTCCTCAAGACGGTTTGTAGTGCCGAGTCGGTCTGGGCAATGTCGGCCTGCGCCTGCTTCAAGGAGGCGTCTTGCCAAATGCGTAGGGCTTCCTTGCGGCTCTCTATGGCTTTTGGAAACCGCATGCGCAGTGCCATGATGGAGTCGAGTGCTTCGTTATAGCAACCGTCCTTATATAAGGTCTTGATTTGAGAGAGCAATCTTGCTGCTTTTTCGTCTTCAGATGGTGTGCACGAACAGATGAGAAGCGTGCACAGAATCAACCACATATATTTCTTCATATCGCAAAAATACGATTTTTCTCTTTCATAGCACCCAAAACATAGCTAATTTTTAGTAACTTTGCAGCCACTTAAGAAGTTTTATAGTTTCAACATGCGTAATCTCTCCAATGCCGACTTGGCTCATCTTCTTGATCAACCTATCTTTCATCACCTATCCGCTGTGGCCGATGCCTTGCAGCTGGAATGCTATGTAGTGGGTGGCTTTGTTCGCGACCTTTTTCTCGAACGACCGTCCAACGACATCGACGTGGTGGTGGTGGGCAACGGCATCAAAGTGGCCGAGGCCTTGAAGCAGCGGCTGGGCAAGCAAGCCCATCTGTCGGTATTTCGCAATTTTGGAACGGCGCAAGTGAAGTATCGGGGGCTGGAGGTGGAGTTTGTTGGTGCCCGAAAAGAAAGCTACAGCCACGATTCACGCAAGCCCGTGGTGGAGGATGGCACCTTGGAGGACGACCAAAATCGTCGTGATTTCACCATCAATGCCATGGCTATCTGCCTCAACGATTCGCGGTTTGGTGAGCTGGTCGATCCCTTTGACGGTCTTTTAGACCTGGAAGACGGCATCATTCGCACGCCGCTCGATCCCGACATCACCTTCTCTGACGACCCGTTGCGCATGATGCGCTGCGTGCGTTTTGCCACACAATTGAAGTTTTTCATTGAGGACGAAACCTTTGAGGCATTGCAGCGCAACCGGGAACGCATCAAGATTGTCAGTGGGGAGCGTATCGCCGACGAGCTGAACAAAATCATGATGACCGACCATCCCAGTCGGGGATTCGTAGAACTGCATCGCTGTGGATTGCTCGAACTCATCTTGCCAGAGTTCACTCTCATGGATATCGTGGAAACAAGGAACGGCAGAGCGCATAAAAACAATTTCTATCATACCCTGGAGGTGGTTGATAACATTTGCCAACATACCGACAACTTGTGGCTTCGATGGGCTGCCTTGTTCCATGACATCGGTAAGCCACGCAGCAAAAGGTGGGACGTTAAGGCCGGATGGACGTTCCATAACCATAATTACATTGGCTCCAAGATGATTCCAGGCATCTTCAGACGGCTAAAATTCCCCATGGACAGCAAGATGAAGTATGTGCAAAAAATGGTTGATATGCACATGCGTCCCATTGCCATTGCCGATGAAGAGGTGACCGACAGTGCCGTTCGTCGTTTGATGAACGATGCCGGTGATGACATCGACGGCCTCATGACGCTGTGCGAAGCCGATATTACCAGTAAGAACGCACAGCGCAAACAGCGGTTCTTGGACAACTTTCGTATGGTACGCGAGAAGCTGGATGACCTGAAAGAACGCGACTATAAGCGTCTGTTGCAGCCTTGCATCGACGGAAACGAAATCATGGAGATGTTTAACTTGCAGCCATCGCGCGAGGTGGGGACGTTGAAGCAGACCTTGAAAGACGCGGTGCTTGATAATAAGGTGCCGAACGAACGCGAACCGTTGATGGCTCTTTTAATTGAAAAAGCCAAAAAAATGGGATTGGACATCCCCCAAAAATAGGAGTGAAGAAATCACGGTTTTGTCAATATTTTTGGTCATTTCAAAATTTGCATTATAGAAAAAATCCAGCCAATTTTAGCTTCAAAAATCACTTTCTGATGCCCTTGTTTGGCCAATAGCATTGACTTTGGTCTTCTATAGCATGCTTTTTACCCTCGAAAAGCATGTCCGTTGCAGGTCAAACTCAATGCTCTTGCCGTGCAATATGATTGCTTTTGAAATGTTGTTGATAGGGTATATCTATGTAATTAGATGAGTGTGAAGCATATATAAAATTCGCGTATTTGCGACCACCGAGGCACTTGCTTGCAAATATGCGAGTATTTGAGGAGGTTTGCAAGATTTTTCAACATTCCAGGCAACCCGTTTTTGGCATTTTGTAGGGGGTGAAATATCATCGATGTCAACGCTCATTTTTATCTTTCCGCTATCTGCTTGCAGTGCGTGTTTTTGTATTTTTGGTCCAATGAAGTATGTTTGAATCCGCTTGATGTAAATCATCTATTTTCGTTATTTGCAGATAATATATGTTAAATGTAAGTGGCATTGCACCCATAGTGAGAAAAAATCATGTAAATTTGCATGACAAAAACTTATGGATTTATAATAGTTTTCAAATAAATTCTTATTGTATGTTTTTTTGAGAAAGTATGAAAAATAATAGATTATATAAAGGTATGAGACAAAAAAGTATGTTTTTGTTTGCAGCCATGGCTGCACTCTTGGTTTCGTGTGGCGGTAAACCCAACATGAAATTTGGTGATGACGAATATCCTGTCACGCAAATCGAGTCGACGGGTTCTACAACCCAGACCACTTATCCGGCCGTGATTAAGGGTATTCAAGATGTTGAGATTCGGCCGAAGGTGTCGGGATTCATTACAAAGCTGAACGTGAAAGAGGGCCAAACCGTAGGCAAGGGGCAGGTGTTGTTCGTGATAGACAACAGCACTTATCAGGCATCGGTTCGCCAGGCGCAGGCTGCCGTGAACTCAGCCAAGTCGCAACTCAACACGGCTAAGTTGACCTACGAGAACAGTGAGCAGTTGTTCAAGAGCAATGTCATTGGCCAATACGAATTACAATCAGCTCAAAACACTTACGCAACGGCCCAGGCAGCGGTGGCTCAGGCACAAGCTGCGCTGGCTTCGGCGAAGGAGATGCTGAGCTTTTGTTATGTGAAGAGTCCTGCGGCAGGTGTTGTTGGCAGCCTTCCCTTTAAGGTAGGAGCCTTGGTCAGCGCATCAAGTCCTACGCCGTTGACCACCGTTTCCAACAACAGTACCATGGAGGTTTACTTCTCCATGACAGAAAAAGACGTGCTGGAAATGACCAAGACATCGGGCAACGTGTCGGCTGTCATCGCGTCGATGCCAACGGTTAAATTGCAGATGGCCGATGGCACCATCTATAACCAGCCTGGTAAGGTGGTGAAGATGAGTGGTGTGATAGACCAAACTACTGGTACCTTGACGCTGATTGCTCACTTCAAAAATCCCGATCGGTTGTTGAAGAGTGGCGGATCGGGTTCTATCATCGTGCCACGGGTAAGCAACCAAGCCATCGTTATTCCGCAGTCGTATACAACCGAGGTACAGGATAAGATTTTTGTGTATACGGTTGGCAAGGACAACAAGGCCAAGTACACGGAAATTAAGGTGGCTCCGCAAAACGATGGACAAAACTATATCGTGACAGAGGGACTGAAAGTGGGCGACCGCATCGTTACCAATGGCATCACAAAGTTGAGCGATGGCATGGAAATCAAGCCCATCACACAGGCGAAGTACGCCAAGAAAATAGCTGATGCAGAGAAACTTGGCGAGATTCAGGGTGACTACGGAAAGATGAAAGAGGCTTTTAAATAAAGGCGCATGTGATGGGTTGGGGTGAGAACCGGCCTGTCATGAATGTTGAAAAGTAAGCGAGAAAACAAAAACGAATTATGACATTTACAAATTTTATCAAGCGACCGGTATTGTCAACGGTGATCTCCGTGGTCATCGTGATCTTGGGATTCATCGGACTGTCCACGCTTCCCATCGAGCAATATCCGGATATAGCACCGCCAACCATTTCGGTATGGACCACTTACATCGGCGCAGATGCTGAGACTGTGAAGAACTCTGTGCTTGCTCCCCTTGAGGAAAGCATCAACGGTGTGGAGAACATGGAGTACATGACTTCATCGGCTACCAATGCAGGAAGTGCACAAATTACCATTTATTTCCGTCAGGGAACCAATCCAGATATGTGTGCCGTCAACGTGCAGAACCGCGTTTCGCAGGCTCAATCCTTGCTGCCGGCAGAGGTAAACCGCGTGGGTGTGACCGTTTCGAAGCGTCAAACCTCGCAGGTGTTGATGTACACGTTGACGTCGGAAGGTGGCAAATACGATGATAGGTTTTTAACCAACTACAACAACATCAACATCATTCCGGCCATCAAGCGTGTTCAAGGCGTGGGTGACGTGCAGAGTCCGGGTATGAAGACCTACTCCATGCGTATCTGGTTGAAGCCTGATGTGATGAAACAGTATGGCTTGATGCCATCTGATATCGCTGGCGCGTTGGCCGAACAAAACGTGGAGGCTGCTCCTGGTTCGTTCGGTGAACAGAGCAACATGGCCTACGAGTATGTGATGCGCTATAAAGGTCGTCTGAAAACTGCCGAAGAGTTTGGCAACATTATCTTGCACAGTACGCAAACGGGACAGACCTTGAAGTTGAAAGATGTGGCAAAGATAGAACTTGGTGGATTGACTTATGCCGTGAGCATGCGCAACAACAACCAGCCATCGTCCATGGGTATGGTTCAGCAAATTGCGGGTTCGAACGCCAACGACATTGCTAAAGCGGTGAAAGCAGAACTGGAGAATCAGGCAAAGAATTTCCCGCCGGGCATGGAATACAAAATTAACTATGATGTGACCGAGTTCCTTTACGCTTCTATCGAGGAGGTTGTCAAGACATTGGTTATTACTTTGCTGCTGGTGTTCTTGGTGGTTTACATCTTTTTACAGGACTTCCGTTCTACTTTGATTCCGATGATTGCCGTTCCAGTGTCGCTGATTGGTACATTCTTCTTCTTGCAACTGTTCGGATTCTCCATCAACTTGCTCACGCTGTCGGCCCTGTTGCTGGCGATAGCCATTGTGGTTGACGACGCCATCGTGGTGGTTGAGGCCGTTCATGCCAAGTTGGATTTGGGGTATAAGAGTGCTTTGACCGCCAGCATTGATGCGATGAACGAAATTGCGGGTGCCATTATTTCCATCACGTTGGTGATGGCTGCGGTGTTCGTTCCGGTGTCGTTCATCGGTGGAACATCAGGAACGTTCTACCGAGAGTTTGGTGTGACCATGGCGGTGTCAATCATCATATCGGCCCTGAACGCCTTAACGCTCTCGCCAGCATTGTGTGCCATCTTCCTGAAACCAAAGAATGAGGATGGAACCGAGCGTAAGATGAGTAGGATAGACCGTTTTCATGCGTCGTTTAACACCAGTTATGAGAAGGTCTTAGGTAAATACAAAAATCGATTACAAACGCTGGTTAGGAAGCCAGTTCTCACGGGTGTCTTCATCTTGGTGGGTGCAATAGCCCTGTTCTTGACCATGAAGACAACCAAAACAGGATTGGTTCCGGATGAAGATACGGGTACGCTGTTCTGTACAGTGTCTATGCCTCCGGCAACAAGTGCGGTGCGCACGCAGCAGGTAATCGACCAGGTTGATGCCATGTTGGCCAGCAATCCGGCCATCCAGAGCCGCGAACAGCTGCAAGGATTCAACTTCATTGCGGGGCAAGGGTCTGACCAAGCTACCTTTATTATCAAGTTGAAGCCTTTTAGTGAGCGTAACATGGGACAAAGTGCCATGGCGGTTTTAGGCATGATATACAAGCAGACAGCTCAGATTAAGGATGCTCAAATCTTGGCATTCGCACCTCCTATGATTCCTGGTTTCGCCTTGAGTAACGGCGTTTCCTTGGTGTTGCAGGACAAAACGGGTGGCGATTTGAATAAATTCTTCCAAGTAACCAAGGCTTATTTGGCCGAATTGAACAAGCGACCAGAGATACAAATGGCCATGACCTCGTACAATCCAAACTATCCTCAGTATCTGATTGATGTGGATGTGGCTAAATGTAAGCAGGCAGGCATATCTCCCGCCACCGTATTGAGTACGCTTCAGGGATATTACGGTGGCATGTACGCCTCTAACTTCAATGCATACGGCAAGCTGTATCGTGTCATGATTCAGGGCGATGTGTCCAGTCGTGAGCGTCCGGAAGGGCTGAATGACATCTATGTTCGTACACCTGGCGGCATGGCACCCGTGCAAAGTTTCATTTCGATGAAGCGTGTTTTCGGCCCATCAAACATCAATCGGTTCAACATGTTTACGAGTATCAACGTACAGGTAACGCTGAATAGCGGTTATTCTACAGGTGAAGCCATTCAAGCCATCAAGGAAGTTGCTGCGACAGACTTGCCTCAAGGCTATGGATACGACTTCTCTGGCTTGTCAAGGTCAGAGAGTGAATCGAGTAATGCCACTGGCTTGATATTCGTTCTATGCTTCTTATTCGTGTATTTGATATTGGCAGCGCAGTACGAAAGCTACCTGTTGCCCTTCGCAGTTATCCTCTCCATACCGTTTGGATTGGCGGGTGCTTTCCTCTTTACACAGTTGTTTGGGCACAACAATGACATCTATATGCAGATTTCTCTGATTATGTTGATTGGTTTGTTGTCCAAGAATGCCATTCTGATTGTGCAGTTCGCACTTGAAAGACGGCGCACGGGTATGGCTATCACATGGTCTGCCATTCTCGGATCGGGTGCTCGTTTGCGCCCTATCTTGATGACTTCGTTGGCCATGGTCATTGGTTTGTTGCCCATGATGTTTGCCATGGGCGTGGGAAAGAATGGTAATCAGACTCTGGGTGCGGCCGCTGTAGGAGGTATGTTGATTGGTACGCTCTGTCAATTGTTTGTTGTTCCGGGTTTGTTTGTCATCTTCCAGGCATTGCAGGAGAGATTCACACCGATTAAGTTTGATGATGAAGAGAATTCAGAAGCAGAGGCTGAATTGCAGCAATACGCACGCCGTCCGGTAGGAATCACAGTAGATGAGAATAATAAAGAATAGTGATGAAAATACAAAATATAATGATTATGGGACTTGCAGCATTGGCGTTGACCAGCTGCAAGAGCCTCTATGGAACGTACCAACGTCCCAATGTGAACACCAAGGGAATCGTTCGTGATTCCCTCTCGATGTCAGATACGTTGGTTGTGACGGACACAACGAGCTTTGGTAACATGCCTTGGCGCAGTGTGTTTACCGACCCACAGTTGCAAACGCACATAGAAAGGGCGTTGACCAACAATGTAGATCTTCTGAATGCTGCGCTGAACGTGAAGATGGCTGAGGCACAATTGAAAGCAGCCAGGTTGTCTTTTCTGCCTTCTTTCACCTTTGCTCCCCAGGGAACCATCGCTTCTTGGGATGGTGGAAAGGCCGTTTCAACTTATCAATTGCCCGTTGCTGCCAGCTGGAATGTTGACCTGTTTGGCAATTTGCTCAGTCAGAAACGTGCCGCACAGGTAGCATTATTGGCCACAAAGGACTATCAGACATTGGTCAAAACCAATATCATCAGCGGGGTAGCGAATATGTATTATACCCTTTTGATGCTCGACAAGCAACTCGATATCGTCAACAACATGCACGAATTGACCAAAGAAACGTGGGACAAGATGAAGGTATTGAAAGATCTTGGACGCGGTATTCGGTCGACAGGTGTGCAGAGTGCCGAAGCAAACTACTATGCTGTGGCGGCCAAAAAGACCGATTTGGTGCGCCAGATACGTGAAACGGAGAACGCTTTGTCGCTCTTGATGGGACAACCGGCACAAAGTATTTCGCGTGGAAGGCTTGAGAATCAGGCTCTGCCCACGAACTTATCTACCGGCATCGGTATCCAGTTGCTGGCCAATCGTCCCGACGTTCATGCGGCTGAGATGCAATTAGCCGAATGTTTCTATGGTGTTGAAACTGCTCGAAGCCGTTTTTATCCAAGTCTAACGATTGCTCCTACCGGCATGTTTACCAACAGTGCGGGAGCTGCAGTCATCAATCCAGGCAAATGGTTGCTGTCGGCTGTCGGCAGTTTGGTGCAGCCTATTTTCCAAAAGGGAAAGATTATTGCAGGGCTACGCGTTGCTGAAGCGCAATATGAAAAGGCCTACAACACATGGCAAAACAATATATTGAAGGCCGGAAATGAAGTGAGTAACGCACTTGTGCTTTATCATTCGTCGGATGAAAAAAGCAAGATTGAGGCTAAACAAATACAAACTCTGCAACAAAATGTGGAGGATACCAAGCTTCTTTTAAGTCAGTCGAGCAGTACATACCTTGAGGTAATCACAGCTCAGCAAACCCTTCTCAATGCGCAGATGGCTAAGATTACGGACGATTTTCACAAGATGCAGGCTGTTGTAAACCTCTATCAGGCCCTCGGCGGCGGTGTGAAATAATAGCATAGGATAGTTGATAGGTTGACAAGGTAGAACCAATCAGGCAAAATAGTCCTATGAGATAAGGTTCGACCCACATGATGCACCAACTTATCAACTAACAAACTATAAACTAAAAAACTAAAAATTATGGCATACGATATCAGTGAGAAAGCGGAAATATCACCCAAAGCGAAGATTGGAAACAATTGTAAAATCTTCCCTTTCGTATATATTGAAGAAGATGTTGTGATAGGAGACAACTGTGTGATTTATCCCTTTGTCAGCATTTTGAAGGGAACTCGTCTGGGATGCAACAACACCGTACATCAATGTTCGGTGATGGGAGCCCTTCCACAGGACTTTGAATTCAAAGGAGAAGACACCGAATTGATTATCGGAAACAACAACATCATTCGTGAAAATGTAGTCATCAATCGGGCAACCCATGCGGGAGGACAGACCGTAATCGGCCATGACAACTTCTTGATGGAAGGAACTCACATCTCACATGACACCAAAGTGGGTAATCAATGTGTGTTTGGATATGGAACAAAGATTGCCGGTGACTGTGAAATTGGCAATGGCGTGATTTTCAGTTCAAGTGTTATCGAGAATGCGAACACGCGCGTTGGCGATTCCGCCATGATACAAGCTGGTACCACGTTCTATAAAGACGTGCCGCCATTCATCATTGCCGGCGGTGTGCCAGTAAGCTATGGAGGTCCCAACAAGACCATGTTGGAGACGTATGGCATCACAGAAAAGGTTCAGAATCACATAGCCAATGCTTACCGCCTGATATTTCATGGCCAAACAAGTGTGTTCGATGCGGTGCTGCAGGTAAAGGAACAAGTTCCCGGCAGTCCTGAAATTGAAAACATCATACGGTTCATTCAGGCGACAAAAGCAGGAATCATCGGTAAACTTTAGTTCGTATCGAACACATTTATATAACGAATAGGATAGGTTGGCACAAAAGCCTTCCTATCCTTTTTTTATGCTATCAACAAAATACCTGTGAATGCTTACGTCCTCATCCAGCTCGGGATGGAAGGCTGTGACCAGCTGATGACCTTGCCGGGCGGCTACAATGTGTCCGTTGACCGTTGCCAACGCCTCGGCCTCGCCATATACTTGATTGATATAAGGGGCACGGATGAAGGTCATGGGGATATCGTTTTCAATGCCTTCGAATGGTGATACGGTACGAAAACTGCCCAACTGTCTGCCATAAGCGTTGCGGCAAACGTCAATATCCATCGTGGAAATGCGTGAAGCCGCTTGCCCATTCTCTTGTTTTGCCAGCAAGATAAGTCCTGCGCAAGTGCCAAACACCGGCAATCCCTCACGGATTTCGCGCTGTATGGATGTCAGTAAATCGAGGTCATGCAGCAACTTCACCATCGTGGTGCTCTCTCCACCGGGAATAATCAGACCGTCTTTCGGCTGCTGCCAGTCGTCTTTGTTCCTCACTTCAAACGTTTCTACGCCCAAAGAACGGAGCATTCGTTCGTGTTCGACGAATGCTCCTTGTAATGCCAATATAGCTATTTTCATCTGTTTACTTTCCTCTTTCAGCCATCAGCACTTCAATCTCGTGTTCGTTGATGCCTACCATGGCTTCACCAAGGTCTTCTGACAGCTCGGCCAACCGCTTCGGATCGTTGTAGTTGGTCACTGCCTGAACGATGGCAGCTGCGCGTTTGGCTGGATTGCCCGATTTGAATATGCCCGAACCCACGAACACTCCTTCAGCTCCGAGTTGCATCATCAGGGCTGCATCGGCAGGAGTTGCTACACCACCAGCCGCAAAGTTCACCACAGGCAGCTTGCCGTTTTCGTGTACATACTGCACCAATTCGTAGGGAACCTGCAATTGTTTGGCAGCCTCGTATAGCTCATCTTCAGCCATCGAGGTAAGTCTTCTGATTTCAGCCTGCATCATGCGCATGTGCGTCACAGCCTGAACCACGTCGCCCGTACCCGGTTCTCCCTTGGTTCTGATCATGGTTGCGCCTTCAGCGATGCGTCTGAGTGCCTCACCAAGGTTCTTTGCACCGCAGACAAAAGGTACGTCAAACTTGGTCTTGTCAATGTGATAGACATTGTCTGCGGGCGAGAGTACCTCGCTCTCGTCGATGTAATCAATCTCAATGGCCTGCAAAATCTGAGCTTCAACGAAGTGTCCAATGCGGCATTTGGCCATCACCGGAATGCTTACGGCCTGCTGGATACCCTTGATCATGTGCGGGTCGCTCATGCGCGAAACACCACCTGCCGCGCGAATGTCGGCCGGTATGCGCTCAAGAGCCATCACCGCACAGGCTCCGGCTTGTTCAGCGATACGTGCTTGTTCGGGTGTTGTAACGTCCATGATGACGCCTCCCTTGAGCATTTGTGCTAAATTACGATTCAGTGTTTGTCTTTCAGTTGTTTTCATTTTATTTGTTTTTGTCGGTAAATACTTGGTGTTGAGTTTCCCATCTTCTTGAAAAACTTCGTGAAATGCGACTGTGAGTTGAACCCCAGCGCGTACGCTATCTCTTGAACGGTCTTGCTGGTGGTGTCCAACAAGAACTTGCTTTCGTGAAAAACTTGTTCGTCGATGAGGGCCTTCGGCGTTTTCTGCACGATGCGTTTGGTCACCTGTCCCAGGTAACGGGGACTCACGTTCAGCATGTCGGCATAGAACCGCACGTCGTTGTTGGTGGCATAATGCGTTGATACGGCTTTCATGAACGCGTTGAGCAGCTCGCTTCCCCGTCCTTTCAGTTCGCCCATCTCGCTCATCTGCTGATGAATGTAAGCGTTGCCTCTACTGATGGCCTCTCTGAAATCATCCGTTTCGCCCAGAAAATAGGCGATGGCCGAGGTCAGGTTGCTGCCCAATCCGTGTGCGTTGGTTTGCCAAAGGGTGGGCGAGGGCTCCACGTGTATGTCGCCATCTTGCTGCCATGCGATGAAATCGTGGTCGTCGCCGCTGTGCAACAGCACGGCCCGGCACCCCATGTTCAACAGCTTTCTCATGCCGTTGACGATGTCGTCGTGGGTCTTGAGCGGACTGTTCAGCAAGTAGGCTGCGTCGTTTTGCTTCAAGATAACCAGCGAGCACAGCGGCAGCAGCTTGGTCTTGACGCTGTCAATCATCTCTGGTGGCATCAGCAGGTCGCCCTGGCTCGACGTCACCACCGGGTCGTAGATGAGTTGCGGCGGACAGCGTTTCGCCAAAATGCTCACCATGTTATCCAGCGTCTTCACGTTGCGAACCATGCCAACCTTCACCACCGAGGGCTTGATGTCGTCGATAAGGGCTTCTACCTGCTCTGCCACGACGTCGGCCGGGATGTCGTAAAAGCGCTGGATGCCAAGCGTGTTCTGCATGGTGATTGACGTGATGACCGACACGGCATATCCGCCCAAGGACGTAATGACCTTGATGTCGGCCTGGATTCCGGCACCCCCAGAACCGTCAGAACCGGTGATTGTCAATATCGTGTTGCGCTGTTTCATGCTACGTCGGCCCCTGATGGTGTGGCACCATGCGCGCCGATTATCAGATACAAAGGAAAACAAAAAAAGCGAGTTGTACAAATATAGTTCTCATTATGACAATGAAAAGGTTGTTTTGTGCAAGTCGTAACCCAGCGAGCAATGCGAAATTTTCTTGACAAAGCCTTCTTCATAACTCGCGTATTCGCAGCCTCATGCCCCTTTGCTCGCAAATACGGCAAGGATTTAGCATGTTTGTAAGATATTTATGTTCAGTTGGTTGTTGCATTTTGTCAAGGCATCTTACTTTCAATAGCTATGCTTTTAACTTTCAATAGTATAGCTTTTGCCCGTCAAACCCATTGCTTTAAGCGGTCAATGGCATGGCTATTTTCGATAAAAAGTGAATAAAAGTGGAGAAAAAGCATATAGATTGGCCCTAAAAGACCATGAACTGCCCACCAAAACTCTCGTCACTACGTCTGAATTTCCCTTTCCTTCTTCTATAAGGAGCGTTCAGGAAGTGTTAAAAAGCGGTTGGTTTTCTTGACAAAAAGTGATTTTTTTTTTGAAAATCACAAGTCGGCGGTCCAGGTTGTTTTGATGATAACCAGTCGTTTGACTTACGATTTTTGTTGTTGAAAGTGTAAATTCCTCTGTAGTGTAAAGTATGCTGAACGTGTTCATTCGTTTTCTATCGCTGGGTAGCTGTGAGGAAGTGTTAAATGTAAAATTTGGTTAAAAATATATTATTTTGTATTGGTTGGTTTGATTTTATAGCTTTTTTAACTTATATTTGTCAAAATATTTAGCGAATATAACTTTTGATTGTTATTTTTTTTGAGTAGTTTTTTGCTTTAAATTCCTAATTTCATGGCAAGGAACTTGATAAAACATTAGTAATCAATTGAAGTTGCATTTAACCTAATATAAATAATATGAAACAAAGATTAACATTGTTGCTTGTCAGTTTGTTTCTCTGTGTAGGCTTGGCTAATGCCCAGACACAGATCAATGGTACTGTCACATCGGCAGATGATGGACAGCCCGTGATAGGGGCATCGGTCATGATCACAGGCACAAAGACAGGCGTGGTAACTAACGTAGATGGTAAGTTCTCGCTTACCTCTAACAAGAGCAATCCTATGATTACGGTTTCGTACATAGGAATGAAGTCGCAAACCTTGCGCGGTACGCAAAACATGAAGATTGTGTTGCAGTCGGACGCACAGAAAGTAGACGAGGTCGTGGTGACTGGTATGCAGAAGATGGACAAGCGCCTCTTCACTGGTGCGTCTACAAAGGTGGATGCCGAAAAGTCCAAACTTGATGGTGTTGCCGACATCAGCCGTTCTCTCGAAGGACGTGCCGCAGGTGTGAGTGTTCAAAATGTATCAGGAACCTTTGGTACGGCGCCCAAGATTCGCGTACGTGGTGCCACCTCTATATATGGTAGCAGCAAGCCACTGTGGGTGGTCGATGGTGTTATCATGGAAGATGTAACAGAAGTCAATGCAGATCAGTTGTCGTCTGGAGATGCTGCAACGGTTATTTCATCAGCCATTGCAGGTCTGAATGCCGACGACATTGAGAGCTTCCAAATCTTGAAAGACGGTTCCGCAACCTCTATCTATGGTGCACGTGCCATGTCAGGTGTGATTGTTGTTACCACGAAAAAAGGTACAGCTGGTAAGACACATATTAATTATACGGGTGAATTTACCATGCGTTTGAAACCCAGTTATAGTCAGTTCAATATCATGAACTCACAAGAGCAAATGGGTATATACAAGGAGCTTGAAGCCAATGGTATGATTTCATTTGGTCGCACTCATCGCGCATCCACAAGTGGTGTGTATGGCAAGATGTACCAATTGATGAACACTTACGATCCCACTACAGGTAATTTCCTACTTCCAAACACAGAAGATGGAAAAATAAAGTATCTTCAAGCGGCTGAAATGCGCAATACCAATTGGTTTGACGAGTTGTTCAGCAACGCTGTATCAATGAATCACTCCATCAGTATTTCTTCGGGAACAGAGAAGGCACAATATTATACCTCTTTCTCTATGATGAACGACCCCGGATGGACTGAACAGAGCAACGTGAGACGATACACCTTCAGCACTAATGCATTGTACAACATGAGCAAGCACTTGTCGCTCAATTTGATTGGAAATGCAGCTTATAGAAAGCAAAAATCACCGGGTGCCATGAACCAGCATGTGGACAATGTGACAGGAGCTGTGACCCGCGACTTTGACATCAACCCTTATTCTTATGCTATCAATACATCAAGAACGTTGGATGCCAATGAATTCTACGTTAGAAACTATGCACCATTCAACATTCACCATGAGTTGGCGAACAACTTTAACGACTATGATGTCATCGACACTAAAGTTCAGGCAGAACTTAAATATAAGCCCATTACGAAAGTAGAGTTGGCAATGTTGGGAGCCTACAAGTTCTCTACGACAACCCAAGCCAATCAGATTAGGGACAACTCTAACGTCGCTTTGGCTTTCCGCGCTATGGACGACGCAACCATGCTTTATGGCAACCAGCGTCTTTACACTGACCCAGACGTGCCTAACAGCTTGCCATTCTCAGTACTGCCCAACGGTGGTTTCTATCGCGAGACAAAGTACAAGATGAACAGCTGGGACTTCCGTGCCACAGCAAGCTATAACGATGTTTACAACAATGACCACATCGTGAACCTCTTTGGAGGTATGGAAGTGAACAACACCGACCGCAACCGCAGCTATTTCAATGGTGTGGGCATGCAATACGAGATGGGATTGCTCGGTTCGTACGATTACAGATATTTCAAGCAGTCGAGCGAAGAGAACGAGATTTACTATGACTTATCTAATGGACATAGTCGTGAAGTGTCTTTCTTCGGAACGGGTACCTATTCTTGGAAAGGTCGTTACACCATCAACGGAACTGTGCGTTACGAGGGTAGCAACCGCTTGGGCAAGGCTCGTAGTGCTCGATGGCTGCCTACATGGAACATCTCTGGAGCATGGAACATGCACGAGGAGCCATGGTTTGAAAAAGCTTTCAAGAACAGTCTCACACACGCCACATTCAAAGCGTCTTACTCTTTGACGGGTGACAAACCTGCTGTGACCAACGCTGCAGTAATTATCCAGAGCTACAACCCTTGGAGACCATTTACAGTTGACAAGGAGTCGGGACTAGAGATATGGGATTTTGCCAACGATGAACTTACCTACGAGAAGAAACATGAGCTTAATCTTGGTATGGATTTGGGCTTCCTCAACAATCGTATCAATGTTACTTTCGATTGGTATCGTCGTAACAACTACGACTTGATAGGTCCGCGCATCACCAATGGAACCAAGGGTACCATTGTAGAATATGCCAATGTGGCTTCCATGAAGTCGAATGGAGAAGAGCTTTCTATATCCAGCAAGAACATTGTGAGCAAAGATTTTACATGGAACACAGACTTCATCTTCTCTCATGTTAAGACAGAAGTGACCTCATTAAAGAATCGTCGAAACATTGTCCAGATGATTACAGGTTCTGGTTTTACGCTCGAAGGTTATCCGTACCGCTCATTGTTCTCCATGGATTTCCAAGGATTGAACGAGAAAGGTATACCAACCTTTATCAATGAGAATGGAGAGAAGACTACCAGTGATATCTACTTCCAATCTCGTAACATTGAGCATTTGAAGTATGAAGGTCCTGTCGATCCTACCTACACAGGTTCTTTGGGCAATACTTTCTCTTATAAAGGATGGCATCTCATCGTCTTTGCAACTTACGCTTTTGGCAACAAAGTGCGTCTTGACCCAGCCTTCTACTCTTGGTATTCTGATCTTGACGCTACACCAAAAGAGTTCAGAAACCGTTGGACAAAAGCAGGCGATGAGATGACAACCAACGTACCTGCCATCCCTGACTTGCGTCAACGCCAAAAAGACCAAAGATTGAGCTACGCATACAATGCTTATAATCGCTCTACAGAACGTGTGGCAAAGGGTGACTTTATACGCATGAAAGAAATTTCACTGTCGTATGATTTCCCACAGCGATGGGCTAACTATTTACATTTGAACAAGGTTAACCTCAAATTGCAGGGTACAAACTTGTTCCTTATCTATGCGGACAAGAAGCTCAACGGTCAAGACCCAGAGTTCTTCAACGCTGGTGGTGTAGCTGTGCCAATGGCTCGACAGCTCACAATGACACTCAGAGTTGGACTATAAAATTCCTTTAACAAGTTAAGAATATGAAAAAGATATATTTATTCCTTTCGGCAGTCTTCGCGTTGGGCATAACCTCATCATGCAATGACTATCTCGACAAATTGCCTGATGATAGAGCCGAAGTGGACAACGTGGATAAAGTCCAGAAACTTCTTGTTTCGGCTTATCCCAAACAAGACCCAACTTATATTTTTGAAATGAGTAGTGACAATGTCGATGACAACGGAATAAACTATGGTTACTCTCCTAAAGAGGAAGAACTCTACCGTTGGAAAGACGTTGAAACAGAGGGTAACGATGATCCGAAATTTATTTGGAACCACTGTTACACCGCCGTAGCCTCAGCCAACCTTGCGCTTCAGGCTATTGAGAACTTGGGGTCGCCAGCCGAACTCAATGGTGCCAAGGCAGAGGCGTTGCTTTGCCGCGCCTACGCCATGTTCCGTCTTTCTACGGTGTTCTGCATGGCTTGGAACCCCGCAAAGGCAGAACAATATCTCGGTTTGCCTTATCCTAAGGTACCAAACGTGTCGGTGAACACTCGTGGCACGCTCAAGCAACTCTACGAAAACATCAATGCGGACATTGAGGCAGCCTTGCCACTGTTGGACGACACCTACCTCAAAGTGCCCAAATATCATTTCAACGCAAAGGCAGCTTACGCTTTCGCGGCTCGGTTCAACCTGTTTTATCTCAACTACGATAAAACAATCAAGTACGCAAACGAGGTTTTGGGCAGCAATCCATCAGGTGTGCTCAGAAACATGAGCGAATATGCCTCACTGACGATTGATGCATTCTCTAACAAATATATCAGCACTTCAGAGAATGCCAACTTGCTAATTCTGCCATCATTTTCTGATTTAGCCCGCACAGGTTCACGTTTCAACCACAACATGACCATGACGGATTGTGAAACATTTTGGGCACCCATGCCATGGGCTCCTCGTGGTGGGTCTTCCAACAACTGTCTCGTCGAGGCACGCCAGCTTTATGGCTCTAACCAAAAGGTTTGGATTCCAACCGTCAACGAGTATTTTGAAGTAACCGATAAGATTAACGACACAGGATTCCCGCATATCGTGAGACCCATATTCACCACAGACCAAGTGTTGCTTGAGAGGGCAGAAGCGTATGTGATGAAGAAAAAATACACAGAAGCCTTGGCTGACATGAACGCTTGGATAACCGCACACACCAAAACAGTGCAAGGTACAGCCAAGCGGCCTACGCTCACCCAGGAAAGTCTGAATAAATTCATCAATGATACTCCTCTCGCAAAGGATACCATTACCACCAATCGTGACCGAAGTATCAAAAAGACTTTGCATCCACAAGGGTTCACATTGGAAGAAGGCACACAGATCAACATGATATACATGCTGTTACAAATGCGTCGTATAGAGACTTTCTGGCACGGCGGTCGCTTCCTTGATATCAAACGTTTCGGCATCACCGTATGTCACCTCTTAGATGGAGAAGACCCCATTTTCTTCAAACCGGGCGACTTGCGAGGCGCTATCCAATTGCCGCTCGATGTAATCGACGCAGGACTGGAGGCAAATCCAAGAGAAGCAAACACAAGTAAGACTCCTAAAAAATGAACACAATGAAATATATCAAAATCATCATGCTGCTGGCACTCATTGCGGTGACCAACGCCTGCAAGGAAGACGACGTTGATACAAACAACTCTGTCTTCACCAAGACTACCACGCAGCAATCAGAGTTTGACAAATGGTTAGAAGCCAATTACGCCAAACCTTATAACATCGAGTTCAATTATCGTTACGTTGACAAGCTCACCAATAACAATTATAACGTTGTTCCAGCTAACGAAAAGAACTCAAGAGCCATGTCCATCCTTTTGAAGCATGTATGGCTTGACGCTTACACCGAACTGATGGGAAAGGATTTCCTGAAGAAGAATTGCTTCCGTGTTATCCAGCTCATTGGCTCTCCAGAGTATGACGGACAAAACAAAATTATCCTTGGTACCGCTGAAGGTGGTATTCAAATTACACTTTTCCGTATCAACAATCTTGACCTTGACAATCTTTATGTCAACCAAGACGATCCATTGAAGAACCATCGCGACTTGCCACTTGACCTCAACTACTGGTATTTTCATACCATGCACCATGAGTTCTGTCATATCCTTACACAGAAAAAGGAATATTCAACAGAGTATCGCACGGTTTCCGTTGGTAAATACCACACCACCGATTGGATTAACGTTTCTGACGAGCAGGCTCTCCACGAAGGTTTCATCAGTGGTTATGCCAGCGAACAGTACAATGAGGACTTTGCCGAATTGTATTCCACATACGTCACCTCTACTCCCGCTGCATGGAAGAAGCTGATGAACGAAGCATTGATTGTCCAGAAAGATCAAGATGGTAACATCCTCTATCAAAAAGACAAAAATGGCAATGATGTGTACAAAAAGGATGCGGATGGTAATCTTATCCCACTGTATGACAAAGATGACAATCTCGTGCCAGCTACCGATGCCAAGGGCAATATCATGTGGGAGAAAGACAAAGACGGGAAATATATTTATATTCTCGACAGTAAGGGCAATCGTATCCCACGTTACTCTATCCACAAAAACGTGAAATATCAATATGATGAAGATGGTTCCTTGTTCGCATATTTTGTGTTCAAAGGCAATGCCTATCCCGTTACAGCTCATGGTGGTGATCCTATTTACCAAGTAGATGAAGATGGGGATACTATATTTGATAAAAACGGCAAACCTGTACCAGAGTATTTCAAGGTACCCGTATTTGAGTATGAGCGCGCACCACAGGTCGACACCACTGGGCTTGATGCCATTCTTAAAAAACTTGACATCCTCAGATCATACTTCCTTAACACTTGGGGTATTGACATTGACAAGCTTCGCGACATTGTCACAAGAAGGGCATCAGAGATTCATCAACTTGATTTGAAAACATTAAAATAAGGAAACGCAATATGAAAAAGATATTCAATCTCTTCACTTTCCTTGCGACGATCCTCCTTGCGACGGCTTGCTCGCCAGAGGTCGATGACTTGTTTGACAAGTCCTCATCGCAGCGCATGAGCGAGGCCATCAATAATACCAAGGATATCCTCACAACACCAGCAGACGGTTGGGTTATGCACTATTATGGATCACCCATGTATGGCGGCTACAACGTACTTTGTAAGTTTGACAAAAACGACCGCGTCACTGTGGCAAGTGAAGTTGCTGGCAAAGACTCCACGTTCACGTCACATTACAAGATAGAACAGAGCCAGGGTGTGATACTCTCTTTTGATGAGTACAATGACATCTTCCACTATTTCTCCGATCCGCACAATCCAGATGGAAATGGTGTTGACGGAAAAGGTATGTTGGGCGACTTGGAATTTCGTGTAATGAAAGCCTCAGCCGACAGCATTATCCTTATGGGCAAGAAGCACAACAGCCGCGTGGTCATGGTACCATTGAAGAAAAGTACCAATTGGTCTAATTACATTGATGCCGTCCAGAAGCGCTTTGCCAGCATGAAATACAACATTTATGAATTAGTGATCAAAGGCAAGAGTTACAGAGCTTTGCGCAGCCACCACACTATCTCGTTTACCAACCCTGACAGCCAAGATGAAACACGGCTCAACTTCGTTGTTACTGATAAGGGAATTAAACTGTACAAGCCAGTAACCATAGCTGGCGAAACGTTCTCAGAGTTTATTTATTCTGATGACGATAAATGGGTGGACGCCAATAACAAAAACGTGGTATTGAAGCCCGTCGTACCTCCTATTACCGAACAGTTTGTAAGTACCAATTGGTACTTTGCTTTCAGCAATTTCAGCGCTTATGGTCAAAAATACTGGAATATGATTAAACCTCGAGCTGCAAGCATGGGAGAAAATATCATTAGCGCAGGTCTTGGTAAAGAGCTGATTAATAAAAACAAGGGACCACAATTTGGTTTAACATTCGCAAGCAAAGGCGGTGAAGGAACTTTTTGGTGCCAGTACTATTTCACCTATAAAATCATTGGCAAAGACCAAATAAGCATTGGCTTTGAGGGAAAGGGCAATGGCAACGCCAATTTCTATGCCAAAAACGCGGGCTATTTACCTTGTGTGCTACCCTTTGTCAATAATGTCAATAAGAAGTTTGTAGACCGTGTGTTCAAACTTGAGACAGACAATCTCAAGAATCCGACCTACATCAAGTTTACTGAAGTCGACAATCCAGAAAACACTTTTACGGTTACTCGTAACAAGATTGAAGATTTCTTTGCCAACTAAGTACAGAAATTAATCATCAGTTAACATTCCTCACAAGGTTGTTCATTTGGAAGAGTGAAAAATTTTGTGAGGAATGTCTTTTGTAATTGCTTGGTGAGTGATGTGATGTCAGGTGTGGCATGAAATAATTATTGTGTCTTCACTCATTATTAAAAGCAGTTGATTATTGATTCTGGGTTATAAAATCCTATTGCCGTAACTATTCAGCAATAAAGTTTTATAGAGTATTATTGAGAATTAGCGAGTTACAAGAATGAATATATGAGAATTTTGGCAAATAATATCATTTTTGGGCACTTTACTATAATGGTAAGTCTGCAAGTTTCTGATATCCAATGCCTATGATTGCTGAACAGTTACCCTATTGCCAGAATGGACGTTAATTGTCGTTAAACCGTTGCGATATCGCTGTTTTTTTTGTTCCTTTGCAACAAATTTGGTGTATTATATCCGTATCGGAATGGGAAAAAAACGAAATAAAACCAGTAGTCATCGTGGACTACAGGCCATTACTCTTTGTATTAGCACAGCCTTAGTGCTTATTTTATTGGGATTGGTTGTGTTTTCAACGCTTACCGGCAGGAATCTTTCTTCGTATGTCAAGGAGAATTTGGTGGTGCAGCTGATTTTGGAAAATGACATGACAAACCCTGAAGCTCAGAAGATTTGTGCCGACATCAAGAAGCGACCTTATATCAAACGCTTGGATTATATCAGTAAAGAACAAGCCCTCAAGGAGATTACGGCGGCCATGGGAAGCGACCCATCTGAGTTTACCGATGGTGAGAACCCATGTCCTGCCTCCATCGAGGTGACACTCAGGTCGAATTATGCCAATAATGATTCGTTGAAATGGATTACCGACGAATTGAAGAAATACCCCAAAGTCAATCAGATTAATTATCAAAAAGAGTTGATAGACAGCGTCAACCGCAACCTGGCAAAGACGGGTTTGGTGATGTTGGTGTTGGCCATTCTGCTCACTATCGTATCATTTTCCCTGATTAATAATACCGTTCGGCTGGACATCTACGCGCGGCGCTTCTCCATACACACCATGAAACTCGTGGGCGCCTCATGGAGCTTTATCCGCCGGCCGTTTGTCAACCGTGCTATATGGATTGGTTTGATAGCCGGCTTGATAGCCAATACCGTGCTGGCTGCATGTATCTATGGCTTGTATGTCTCTGAACCTGACATCTTGAGCGTTGTTACATGGCGTGACATGGCTGTCACAGCGGCTGTGGTGTTCTTGTTCGGCATCATCATTACGGCCATCTGCGCACATATTTCCGTGAACAAGTTCTTGCGGATGAAGGCTGGTGAATTATATAACATCTAATTAAGTAAACTCGCAACCATATCGTCATGCACAGAATACGCGATATCCTGAAGCATACGAAAATTTATCAATAAAATGGATAGAAGAAATTTCGCATTCGACAAGGTCAACTTCATATTGTTGGCCGTTGGTATGATGATTGTCATCATTGGCTTCCTCCTGATGAGTGGCGGAGGCTCTACAGAAACGGCATACAATCCAGACATCTTCAGCGTTCGCCGCATCAAGGTGGCTCCGGTGGTATGTTTCATTGGCTTTGTGTCAATGATTTATGCCATTGTTCGTAGACCTAAGGATCAGCATATTGAAGAATAAATGAGCATTATAGAAACCATCATTCTGGCAATCGTTGAGGGGTTGACAGAATTTTTGCCCGTGTCTTCTACGGGACACATGATTATCACGCGCGACTTGTTGGGCATGGAGGCCAACGATCCGTTTATCAACGCTTTCATTGTCATCATTCAGTTTGGTGCCATCCTGTCGGTTGTGACGCTCTATTGGAAGCGATTCTTCCGGCTCGACCACACACCGGCACCGGCAGGAAGTACGCCGGTCAGAGCTTTCTTGCACAAATGGGACTTTTACTGGAAGCTGTTAGTGGCCTTTATCCCAGCCGCAGTCATCGGATTACTGGCTAACCATCTGATCGAAAAGATGTTGGGAAGTGTTGTGGTGGTTGCCGTGATGTTGGTGATTGGTGGTGTTTTCATGTTGTTTTGCGACCGACTGTTCAATCATGGAAGCGAGTCAACACCGCTGACAGAGAAGAGAGCTTTGCGGGTAGGACTGTTCCAATGCATTGCGATGATACCGGGTGTCTCGCGATCGATGGCCACCATCGTTGGTGGAATGGCGCAAGGACTGACGCGCAAACGTGCGGCCGAGTTCTCGTTCTTTTTGGCTGTACCCACCATGTTCGCCGCCACCTGTCTCGATGTGTTTAAGTTAATCAAGAATGGAGGTGTGGAAGCCCTGTCCGCACATGTGCCAACTTTGCTGTTGGGCAGTGGTGTTGCCTTTGTCGTAGCGTTGCTGGCCATGAAATGGTTTGTGGCTTTCCTCACCAAGTATGGCTTCAAAGCCTTTGGCGTGTATCGTATCATTGTCGGCGGTGCCATCTTGATTTGGTTGATGATGGGACATCAGTTGGCTATGGTTGATTAGCTGACAAGTTGACGAGTTGGCAAGTTGACGAGTTGATAGTACATACATGATGAGTACATCACTCGTAAGCAAACAAAAAACAACTTACAAACTCAAATACTTACAAACTCATCAACTCATTAACTCCCAAACTCATCAACTTAAAAACTCATTAACTCATAAACTCAAAAGCTATCACACCGTGAACTTTTATACAGGAGAAATATTTGCCATTGACAAGCCTTATGGCATGACCAGTTTTGGTGCTTTGGCCCATGTGCGGTATGTTATATCTCGCAAGTTGGGCATCAAACGAATAAAAATAGGTCATGCCGGCACGTTGGATCCATTAGCCACGGGGGTGTTGGTGTTGTGTACGGGGAAAGCAACCAAGCAGATCGAGCAGTTGCAGGCACATGATAAGGAATATACCTGCACGCTCCAGTTGGGGGCAACCACTGCGAGTTACGATAAAGAACACGAGGTTAATCAGACATTCCCAACCGAACACATCACACGCGAGCGTATTGATGAGGCACTGAAACAGTTTGTTGGCGACATTCAACAAACCCCACCAACCTTCAGTGCGTGCAAGGTAGACGGTGAACGATCATACAACTTGCGTCGCGCAGGCGAGGAAGTGGTGCTCAAACCGAAAAGCGTAAGAATTGATGAGATAGAGGTGATGGGTTTTGATTCAACGACCATGCTGCTCCAGTTGCGTGTGGTATGTGGTAAAGGGACGTATATCAGGGCCCTGGCTCGTGACCTGGGACGCGCTTTAGACAGTGGGGCATACCTCACAGCACTGCGCCGGACCCGAGTGGGGGCTATCAAAGTAGAAAACAGTATTAACTTCGATCACTTCAAAGAGTGGTTGGATCAACAAGAAATAGACGAAAAACACCAATAAATGAAACTATCACAATTCAAATTCAATTTACCAGAAGAGCTTGTTGCTCTGTATCCTCATAGTGTTTACCATGAGATAGTTGATGACAAAGGAGAAAAGCATCTCTCCCGAATGACGCGTCGTGACGAATCTCGATTGATGGTCTTGCATCGTAAGTCGCAGACTATTGATATGTTCCAGAAGAACAAAAAGGGCAAACCTGTAGAGGGACAGTACTTGGAGTTCCGTCATGTACTCGACTATTTTGATGAAGGCGACACGTTCATCTTCAATGACACAAAGGTATTTCCTGCCCGCTTGTATGGAACAAAAGAAAAGACGGATGCCAAGATAGAGGTCTTTCTCTTACGCGAGCTCAATCGTGAAATGCGCTTGTGGGATGTGTTGGTGGAGCCTGCACGTAAGATACGCATTGGAAACAAGTTGTTCTTTGATGAAAGTGGAACCATGGTTGCTGAGGTAATCGATAACACCACGAGTCGTGGACGAACGCTTCGTTTTCTTTACGACTGTCCTCATGAGGAGTTCAAGCGCGAACTTTTTGCGCTCGGTGAGGCACCATTGCCTCGTTATATCCTCAACCAGCGTGAGGTTCCGCATGCCGATGCGCACGACATGGAAGATTTCCAAACCATCTTCGCCAAGAATGAAGGAGCCGTAACTGCCGCCGCTACTGGTCTGCATGTTAGTCGAGAGATGATGAAACGGATGGAGATCAAGGGCATTCACTTTGCTTATATCACCCTGCATTGTGGACTCAGTGCGTTCAATAACATTGAGGTGGAAGACCTGACGAAGCATAAGATGGACTCTGAGCCGATGAAGATAGATGCTCAGGCCTGTAAGATTGTCAATAAAGCAAAGCAAGAAGGGCATCGTGTCTGTGCCGTTGGGACAAGCGTTGTCAAGGCTACTGAAACGGCTGTAGGTACAGATGGTTTACTGAAAGAGTACGATGGTTGGACCAGCAAGTTCATCTTCCCACCATACGACTTTGGCCTGGCTGATACGATGATAGCCAATTTCTATCACAGTATGTCGCCTTTGCTCATGGAAACAGCTGCGTTTGGTGGATACGAGCTGGTGATGGAAGCCTACAACCTGGCCGTGAAGCATGGTTATAAGTTTGGGTGTTACGGCGATTCGCTCTTGATTTTGGACGATTAATTGCTATCATAGACACGCAAAATGACTAAAGAGCATATCGTTTACCTCGCACTTGGTTCTAATTTGGGTGACAGGCATCAAGCCATTTGCCAAGCTGTTGCGAGAATAGCAGAACAGATTGGTCCCGTAGAACGTCAGTCTTCGTTCTACGAAACACAGCCATGGGGATTCTCATCGTCCCATGCTTTCATCAATGCTTGCATCTGTTGTCGCACCACCATGAGTCCGTTTCAGGTGTTAAGAGCAACCCAGAGAATAGAGAAAGAGATGGGGCGCGTGGAGAAGACACACGATGAAGTATACCAAGACCGCTGCATTGATATTGACATCTTGTTGTTTGACCATCTCAACATCCAAACTCCCGAACTGACAATTCCACATCCATTGATGCATGAGCGCGAGTTTGTGATGGTTCCTTTGCGTGAGATACTCAAAGAAGGAGAATAAACAAAAGTAGGAGAAAACAAAAGTTGTTTCCTCCTACTTCATTCCTTAAGCTAAATAGCACGTTGCGTTTTATCGACGCAAGCCAAGAGCCTTGATGATAGCACGATAGCGCTCAATGTCATTATCATACAGATAATCGAGCAAAGAACGACGCTTACCTACCAATTTGGTCAATGAACGTGCAGTGTTATGATCTTTACGGTGCTTCTTAAGGTGCTCCGTCAAGTGGGAAATACGGTATGAGAACAATGCTATCTGGCTCTCAGCTGAACCAGTATCAGAGTTAGACTTTCCGTACTGTCCAAAGATCTCTTCTTTTTTTGCTTTGTCTAAATACATAGAACTTTGTTGTTAAAAAATAAAAAATGTTGTGCAATAATGCGGTTGCAAAGGTAATGCTTTTAATGTACATTTCATCATCGCTCTTTCATATTTTGTCAGCTATGAGTCGTTTTTTAACATTTAATAAGTTCTTTTTTCTCGTTTTCTGTCCATGGATGTCTATTAAGGTAGAAAAAATATAGTTGATAGTTTATAATTACGAATAGTGCATTGCAAATTATAAATTAAAAGCATTACCTTTGCAGTCGTAAAAGTTTAAGGTAACAGAAAATGCAAGACATTAGAAATATTGCCATCATCGCACACGTTGACCACGGAAAAACCACGTTGGTAGACAAGATGATGTTGGCAGGAAAATTGTTCCGTGACGGACAGGATAACAGTGGACAGGTATTGGATGCTAATGATTTGGAGCGCGAACGTGGCATCACCATTCTTTCTAAAAACGTTTCTATCAATTGGAAAGGTACTAAAATCAACATTATAGACACTCCCGGTCACTCCGATTTTGGTGGGGAAGTAGAGCGCGTGCTCAACATGGCGGATGGTTGTATCTTGCTCGTTGACGCTTTCGAAGGCCCCATGCCGCAAACTCGTTTCGTGTTGCAAAAAGCCTTGGAGATAGGCTTGAAACCCATCGTTGTGGTGAACAAGGTTGACAAACCCAACTGTAGGCCCGAGGAAGTGTACGAAATGGTGTTCGATTTGATGTTCTCATTGAACGCCACCGAAGACCAGTTGGACTTCCCTGTCGTATATGGTTCGGCCAAAAACGGATGGATGTCAGAGGATTGGAAGAAACCAACGGACAATATAGAGTATTTGCTTGACAAGATTGTAGAGGTGATACCTGCGCCCAAGCAGTTGGAGGGTACCCCGCAAATGCTGATAACCAGTCTCGACTACTCCAACTATACGGGACGTATTGCCGTTGGAAGGGTACATCGAGGTGTTCTTTCCAGTGGCATGAATGTAACTATTAGCCACCGCGATGGCAGTCAGGAAAAGACCAAGATTAAAGAACTTCATACCTTTGAAGGCATGGGTCACGCCAAGACCGACCAAGTGGGTAGTGGTGATATCTGTGCCGTTATTGGGCTGGATCGATTCGAAATAGGCGACACTATCTGTGACTTTGAGAATCCAGAGCCATTACCTCCCATTGCCATTGACGAGCCTACGATGAGCATGTTGTTCACCATTAACGACTCACCTTTCTTTGGTAAGGAGGGAAAGTATGTCACTTCGCGCCACATCAACGACCGTTTGGAAAAAGAGTTGGAGAAAAATCTGGCTCTCCGTGTGCGTCCTTTCGAGGATGCAACCGATAAGTGGATTGTCAGTGGACGTGGCGTTCTCCACCTCAGCGTATTGGTTGAAACCATGCGACGCGAGGGATATGAGTTGCAAGTAGGGCAGCCGCAGGTGATTTTCAAAGAAATCAACGGCGAAAAATACGAGCCTATCGAGGAACTCACCATCAATGTTCCCGAAGAATTTTCCAGCAAAATGATTGACATGGTGACACGTCGTAAGGGCGAAATGACCTCCATGGAGAGCCAAGGCGAACGTACGAACATCGAGTTTGATATCCCTTCGCGCGGTATCATGGGACTTCGAACCAATGTGCTGACAGCCTCTCAGGGTGAAGCCATCATGGCGCATCGTTTCAAAGAGTATCAACCTTATAAGGGAGAAATCACAAGACGAGTGAATGGCAGCATGATTGCCATGGAGACGGGTACGGCATTCGCTTATTCCATCGATAAACTTCAGGATCGTGGTAAGTTCTTCATCGATCCGGGAGAGGAAGTTTATGCTGGTGAAGTGGTAGGCGAACATGTTCACGACAACGACTTGGTAATCAATGTAACCAAGGCCAAGCAGCTTACCAACGTGCGTGCCAGCGGTTCGGATGATAAGGCACGAGTGATTCCCAAGGTGGTGATGAGCTTGGAAGAGTGTTTGGAGTATATCAAAGCCGACGAACTGTTGGAGGTTACTCCTAAGAGCATGCGCATGCGAAAGATAACCCTCGACCATACCGAACGCAAGCGCTTGAACAAAGAGTGATTGTTCGTTGAGGCCGACAAACAAAAAAATCCTTGTCCCATGGGGCAAGGATTTTTTGTTCACACTCGGCAGTCCGACGCGTTATCAGGCTATGGTGTTTCTTATCTGAATCGATAGTTTTTCACCAAGTTCTATTCGTATGGTATTCAACCTATTAGAGGAGGCTTTTCAAAGTCATTGCTTTTGGGTGCCAAACTCAATGCTTTTGGATGCTAAACTCAATGCTTTTGGATGCTAAACTCATTGCTTTTGCCATCCCATCTTCATGCTTATTGAAATGTATGTCGAACTATCGCTTTTCACTCTAATGAGAGGATGTAAATTAACATCTATCTTCCTCGCAGTTTTAACGTGGGTTCTATAAATATTTTTTCAACACTTTAATCCACACTTCATACCCCTTTTCTGTTAGATGTAAACCATCGTAGGTTAGTTCTTGGCGCATGATATGTGTGCCTGGCTCAGTAAATAGCGGGAAGAGATTGATGTAGGTGACATGATTTTGCTTTGCCCATGCCTGCAACCTCGCATTGATTTCGGGTATTTGTTCGGTCTTACCCACCAGTCGTTTCCATCTGCCTGTTGATTCGCGGATAGGAAGCATACTCTGTAGATAGAGCTTGGTTTGCGGCGATTCGCGTCGGATGCGTTCCGTCAGTCGTATAATCATGTTGGCAATGCTGTCGGTGCTGAGGTCGTGGCTCACATCGTTTACCCCAACCATCAAGAATATCTTGGCGGGATGTGCGGGCAAGATGGTGTGCAGTCTGTCGTAAATACCTGTGGCTACATCGCCACTGATGCCGCGGTTGACAACGTTTTTGTTACCCAACTTAGCTGCCCAATCTTTGCCACCCTCCGTAATGCTGTTTCCCAACATCACGATGTTGTTTTTCTGTATGGCAGGTTCGTTTTCAAATTGCAGCATGCGTTGGTAGTAATGCTCATGGTACAAAGGTTCTTCATTGGTGATGCTGGCTGCAACGGCGTTAGCCACCAAGGCCCGCAAACGCACGGTGTTGCCCTTGTCCTGTGGGTGTACGCAGTTGATAAGTAGGATGATGGAGAGGTCGTTCACCGGGTCTATCACGATAGAAGTACCCGTATATCCCGTATGTCCGTAGGTCTCGTTGCTCAACAGATCGCCTTTGTTCGAGGCGTATGGCGACGACACGTCCCATCCTAAGCTGCGTCCAAAGTCTTTCAGGCTTGATGGAATGGTGCGCATGGCTTGGATGGTGTTGGGTGACAGAATGCGTTTGCCGTTCCACGAACCTCCGTTTTGCAGCATGGCACAAAGCACAGCCAGGTCGGAAGCTGTTGAAAACAAGCCCGCATTGCCTGATATCCCCGCATTCATGACGCGTGCCAAGGGGTCGTGAACCTGTCCCTTGAGCACTTGTCCGTTGGCTTGTTGCTCGGTAGGAGCGAGGAGATAAGCGGCAGAGTCGTTTCTTTTGCCCCATCGTGGCTCATCGGTGTTCGTCCAATTTCCCTTTTTGTCTTGCGCGCAGGGTATGAAATCGGTGTGGCTCATACCTAAAGGAATGAAGATGTTTTCGGCACAAAAAGTTCTTAACGATTGATGGGTAATGTGTTCGATAATGCGTTGCAAGGTGATATAGTTGAGACAACTATACCGCATGTCCGTACCCGTTTTGTATTGTCGTTGGCATTGATCGATGTAACGTGCCAACACTTGTTGCTTGTCAGCACCGGGCTCGCTGCTCAATTGATTGACGGGCGCGTAGGGTGGCAGGCCTGATGTATGCGTCAACAGGTTGCTGATGCGTATGGTTGTGGTGTCATTTTGTTGGCTGTTCCAACTTTGAAAGTGGGGCAGATACATCTTGACGGCATCCGCAGTGCGCAACATTCCACGCTCAATGAGGAGCATGGTAGCCATCGTTGTAGCCACTGGTTTGGTACACGAGGCCAGGTCAAAAACCGTGTTCGTGGTCATGGGTTCCACCGTCGGAATGAGTTGACGGTTGCCGTAGGCCTTGAGATAGGCCATCTTGCCATGTCTAACCACCGCTAACACTGCTCCGGGAATTTGCTTTTCACGGATGGCTTGATTGATAACGCAGTCAGCATTTTGCAGACGCTGCCTGTTCATGCCTACCTGTTCGGGGTAGACTACCGGGATATCGTTGGCCCTGATGGAGGAAAGCATCCCTACCATCAAGAGCAACAGAAAACTCATTCGTTTCATCGTTGATATGTTTTTAAGTTAAGGGTGGTCATCATTCGTCTTTCGTGGGTAGTTTTGTTTCTTGCAGCACCTTTTCTACAGAACCGTGAAGCAGCAGCAGACTTTTGGCTTTGCCATAGTCTAACCCCAGTATGTCGACCAGCATGCGCGTGCCACGGTCTACGAGTTTTTGGTTGGTCAGCTGCATGTTAACCATCTTGTTGCCCTTCACGCGTCCTAATTGTATCATGACAGCGGTACTAATCATGTTGAGAATCATTTTTTGTCCCGTACCCGATTTCATGCGCGAGCTACCGGTGACATACTCTGGTCCGACAATCATTTCGATGGGGATGTCCGACTCGGCTGCCATTGGCGAATCAGGATTGCTGGTGATGCAGGCTGTCAGAATGCCATGTTCGCGTGCATCGCGCAATGCGCCCACAACGTATGGCGTCGTACCCGATGCGGCAATGCCAATCACGGTATCATTGCTGTTGATGTTATGCTCTGCCAGCTCGTTCCAACCATGTTCCTCATCGTCCTCTGCCGCTTCAACCGCATTGCGCAAAGCCGTGTCGCCACCAGCAATGAGTCCGATGACTAATGTCTTTGAAACGCCGAAGGTTGGGGGCAGTTCAGAAGCGTCCAACACACCTAAACGGCCACTGGTTCCGGCTCCCATGTAGAAAATGCGTCCGCCTTGTTTCATTCTTGGCACAATCAGCTTCACCAATTTGGCTATTTGTGGAATGGTTTTTTGTACGGCCAACGCCACCTTTTGATCTTCGGTGTTGATGTCTTGTAAAAGTTCTTCTACCGACTTATGTTCCAAGTCGTTGTACAGCGAAGCTTCTTCGGTTATCTTCTTAAAGCTCATGACTTATCCTCCTGTTTTTATAATGTGTGGTATTTGAGCAGTCCCTCCATGGGGGCTTTGCTGATGGTTCCTATCTTTACGCCCAATGCCTGTGCGGCTTCGGTTAGTTCCGATTGATAGACAAGGGCGATGGTGCCAATGCAATTCATGGGATACTCATGGTAATCGTATTGCATGACGTTGCGGCGGATAAAATCAGAGAAAGCGTTTACCAGAAGCGCGTGCACGGCTTTGTGTGTTTTATGCTGCTCCAAGAATACGTTTAGACTGGCCAAATAACGACTTGGAAATGGTTTGCGGTAAACATTTTCAATAATGTTAGCCATGTTGGTGTTGAACTGTGCGAAAAATTCTTCTTTGAGTTGATCATCCAACTGGTTTTTTAAGAGGTCGCTCACCAACCGCTTACCCAAGTTGGCGCCACTCCCTTCATCGCCAAGGATAAAGCCGAGGGCAGGCACTTGCCATGCTATTTGCTTGCCATCGTAAAAACATGAGTTCGACCCAGTGCCCAAGATGCAGGCAATGCCAGGCTCTTTCCCACACAAAGCGCGTGCCGCAGCCAAGAGATCTGAGTTTACTTCAACCTTTTGGTCTACCATGAGCACCTGTCGTAGGGCATTTTCAACCACTGAAACCTTTTCGGGTATGCAGCCAGCTCCATAAAAGAAGATGTTGGAAAAATGTTTGGTGGGCAGGTGAGGCAGAAGGTTTTCTGTGATTTCAGCTACCATTTCGTCGGTCGATTGAAAGACAGGATTCATCCCTTTTGTGGTGATGACCTTTCCCAGTTGATTGTTTTCAATGATCGCCCAATCTGTTTTTGTCGAGCCACTGTCGGCTATCAAATATATGTTTTGTTTCATGTCGTGCAGTATTTTTATAATTTAATGAATATACGTTTCTTGTAGAGAATGTAGCCAAGAATCCAAAGTATCGTGATGATGAGCAGGGCATGGGCCAGCGATCCAAAGGTTTGTCCTAACAAAGGTGAAAAAACATCACGGTAAAGAAAACCTGTGATTGAGGTTGGCTCATCGCCAAATGGGAACTGGAACGAACCAAACAAGATGGCAATCACACCACTCATAACATATAAGAAGAGTGGATTCATGCCAAATACTTCAAAAAAGCGGCACCAACGCTTATATCCTTTCACGTCGATGAGCCATATTAACAGGGCTAAGAGCGTCGAGGCCAATCCACAACTTGTCAGCACAAAGGTGGGCGACCATATCTTTTTGTTGAGCGGACATCCATAGGCAAGCAACAAACCGCTGAAAGTTAGGATGGTTCCTGCAATGAACAGCGGAACGATGTTGTGTAAAATGAGACCTGTCTTGGGGTCGTTCTGCGTGGTGGCAGTAACAGTTTTTTGTTTACTGAAAGCCAGTTTGCCAATCAAAAAGCCAATGAGAGTGTGGGCAATGGCTGGAAATGTACTTAACAATCCTTCGGGATCGATGCCATTGTCATGGTACATGTGCGCATCGGTAAGAACGGCTCGGTCGACAATGGACAGGATATTTGTTTCATCGTACGCAAAACCATTGCCGCAAAACAATAAGATGGTATAGCCTATTAACAAGGTGATGACGATGCTGAGCAAGTAACGATGACGCACGGTGATGGCCAACAGGGCTGTGATGCCATAACAAATGGCTAACCGTGCCAACACGCCTGACAACCGAATGGTGTCGAACGACCATACGGTATGCCATATTTGCTGACCTAAAGTAGCGTCTTCTAATGGGAAAGCCCAGCGATGGCAGAACCTTGAAAACCAACCAACGAATATGCCTACGAGGTAGAGTAGCAGCGTGCGGCGTATAATTTTGTAAACCGTTTGGCGGTTGCACGCAAACTGATATTTCTGCATGGAAATGAAAATACACATCCCCATGACAAACATGAAGAAAGGGAATACCAAGTCAGTGGGTGTCATTCCGTTCCATTCTGCGTGCTCGAGGGGGGCAAAGATGTGTGCCCAGCTGCCTGGATTGTTCACGAGTATCATGCCAGCGATGGTGATGCCTCGTAGAATATCGATGGCTAAGATGCGTTTACTCTGTGGTTTTTGTGTAACATTCATAGCGCAATATGATTTTAACGATATAGATAATATTTCTTTGACAGTTGCTTAAAAGCCTTCACGTCCTTGTTCCAATAAGGTGCAATATCCTCCCAGCGGTTGTGTTTCATGAAGCGTTCGCGTATTTGTTTAGAACCACACACTTTGTCGAACATGGAGAAACGGGCCTGATTGGCATGCTCCATCACCGAGTGTTCGGGATATAAACGAGCTATTTCTTGCATAAATACAAATTGAATGGGGGTGAGTTGAACTGTCTTATAGTTCGTGATATGTATCTGAACGCCTTGCAGTTGCTCGCCTTTTCCCACGCTATAAAACGGACTAAGATGAATGGGACGGAAGGTAACACCAGGTAATCGATGGGCATTCATGGCCTTGGCAAGTTCTTCGGCCTTAATCCAAGGGGCGGCAAACAGTTGGAAGGGCAGGGTATATCCAACGCCAATAGAGAGATAACCAAACTCACCAACAATACCGGTTGTTGGATAATACCATGCAGTAATGGCTTGTGGAATGTGTGGAGAGGATGCTATCCACGGCAAATTGGTGTCTTCGTAGGTCATTTTTCGTCTCCAACGTTTCATCTTAATGACCGTTAGTTTGCATTGAACGCCATGCTTCAACATACGCTCGCCATTGAGCATCTGCGCTAATTCGCCACAAGTAAGTCCGTAGATATAGGGAATGCGGAACTGACTGACAAACGACATGCAATCATCTTCCACCACATTGCCTTCAATGTGCAGGCCGCCAAGTGGGTTTGGGCGATCCAGTACAATGAATTCGATGCCATTTTCGGCAGCCGCTTCCATGGCTAACCCCATGGTACTGATAAAGGTAAACGAGCGTGCCCCAATGTCTTGAATGTCGTACACCAAGGCATCGATGCCACAAAGCATCTCTTTGGTGGGCTTTCGTGTCTTGCCATAGAGGGAGAAAATGGGCAAACCTGTTTTCTCATCTTTTTGGTCTTGCACCTTCGCACCTGCATGGATGTCGCCTCGCACACCATGCTCAGGTCCATAGAGCGCTACCAGTTTGACGCCAGGAGCATCGTGCAAGATGTCGATGGTTGACTTCAAATAGCGGTTAACACCCGTAGGATTGGTGATAAGACCAATGCGCTTGCCTTGCAATTGTTTGAAATTTTGACGTTCTAACACATCAATACCAGTTAATACTTGTTTGTTTCTTGCCGGTAAAACGGTGGCAATGAAACAAAGCATGAAGGCAAGTAAAAATAGTTTTTTGAAAGAATTATTTAACATTTTCAGCATCTTTACGTCCATAATGAGGGTCAACTTTGATAATTAATGTAACCATGACGGTTGCCAAGCAGCAGGCAATGACCAACCAGAAGAAGTGTTCGTAACCCAACCACTCTTGCAGATAACCGGCAAACATACCTGGAATCATCATGCTCAGTGCCATGAATGCCGTGCAAATGGCATAGTGGGCGGTCTTAAATTCGCCTTCAGAGAAATACATCATGTACAACATGTAGGCAGTGAAACCAAATCCATAGCCAAACTGTTCGACGGCCACGCAAGCACTGATGATAATGATGTTGTGAGGAAGGAACATACTAAGGTACACAAAGGTAAAGCAGGGAAGCGTCATGCAGGCAGCCATTGGCCACAACGACTTCTTGAGTCCCCAGTTGGAAGCTGCAATGCCACCGATGATGCCACCAATGGTCAGTGCAATAACACCAATGGTTCCATAGACCAACCCCACCTCTTGGGTGCTCATAGCCAAACCTCCGTCAGCACTGTTATCTACTAAAAAGGGCACAGCCATTTTGAGTAAGAAGGCTTCGGGCAAACGATAAAGCAACATGAAGGCGATGGCTATCCACAGTCCGGGCTTCTTGAAATAGGTTGCAAAGGTACGTCCAAACTCTGAAACGATGTCTTTAGCATGCACACCGGTGGCACCTACCTTTCCTTTGTCCTGTTGAGGATAAGGAATAAAGAAGGTGTGATAAATGGTAATGATGGTGAACAAAACGCTTGTAATGCCCAAGGTAATCATCCACGACAACGGAATGTTGCCCGTGTGTAGCTCTAAATATCCAGCCACGAACACCAAAACGCCTTGTCCGAAGATAGAGGCAAAGCGATAGAATGTACTCCTGATGCCGACGAAGAACGATTGCTGCGAAGGATTAAGTGCCAACATGTAGAATCCATCAGCTGCGATGTCGTGGGTTGCAGATGCAAAGGCGGTGATGATAAACAGCACCAACGTAAGCGTAAACATGCTCACGGGTGTATTGCCCGAAGCGATGATGTCGGGTGAAGGATGTGGAAGGGTAAACGTCAGCAAAATGAAAGCCAAGCTCATGAGGGCTTGCATCATCACAATCCACCAACGTTTGGTGCGCAGAATGTCGACAAACGGACTCCACAGGGGTTTGATGACCCACGGCAGATACAACAAACTGGTAAACATGGCCATGTCACCATTGGGCACACCCATCTTGGTGAACATGATGACCGATATGTTGTTAACGATAAAATAGGGGATGCCCTCTGCAAAATAGAGCGTGGGTATCCATGCCCAAGGACTGATGTTAGATGTTATATGTTTCATTCTTTATTCTCTGTTTTAATGTAGGTTCCATGTGCGGGGTAAATCGTTGGGTTTACAATCTCATTGAGTTTGCACCTTAATCTCATTGAGTTTGAGCCTTAATCTCATTGAGTTTGCACCTTAATCTCATTGAGTTTGGAACGCATAGATTCTAGCATTCTATAACTACTTGATATTCAGTATAAAATTAGCTGTTCTTATTCTGTTTTTTGTTTGTTAAGAACCATACGAGCTTGTAACTCCCAAGTGCGGATTCGGTCTTTATAGATGTTGTTGGCGTTTACTTGCTCTATGTTCAAGGCCGCATCCGAATTGCCGCCCCAACGACGGCACAGATAAAGCACATCGTAGATACGTCCTATCTGATAATGGCGTGAAATGTTCAGTCCCATGGCATAGTCTTCGCCATAACTTGTGTTGGGGAATCCAATTTGTCGTGCAATAGGGGTGTAGAAAGCACGTGGAGCACCGAGTCCATTGATACGCAATGCGTTGTTTCTTCCATTCTCAGGCGTCCATTCACGGTGGTCAATCACCCCGGGAGGAAGCGTATTCAGGTCGAAATCGGTCATGCGGTAAGTGCCAATCACCATGGCGCATCGCTGCTGGTAAAAGGCGTCTACGATGGTTTGTAGGGTGTGTTCGTCTGAATACAAATCGTCGCTGTCCAACTGAACGGCGAACTTTCCGCAGTTGGCATGATGCAAACCATAGTTCCAGCAGCCACCAATACCGAGGTCGGTGCGTTGGGGAACGAGGTGAATGACACGCTCATCACCCTTGTGTTGGTCAATGATTTCGCTAGTGCCATCATCCGAATGGTTGTCAATCACGATGAGATTAAACTTGAAGTTGGCTTGTTGACGCAAGACAGACTGTATGGCAGCCTCGATGGTGCCAACTCTATTCTTGACCGGAATGATGACCGATGCTTCATATTCGAATGGGGTAAGGTTGAAATCTACCTCTTTGAACACAGGCTCGAGATAACCTCCAACAGCTTTCAGATGCTCGGTACATGCCCTTTCCATTTCTTTTTGGCGTTCTTGGTTGCGTGGATCAACGTAATCGAACTGCTTTTCACCACTCTTTCGGTTGTCCTCTTCAATCTCCGTATACAGGTATTCGTTGACGTGTACCAACTGGTGGTGCCTACTCAGACAAAGGCGTAGGGCATACAGTGCGGCATGCTGGTAATTGTCTTTGAGGTTGAGAACACCAGTTTTGAATGCAGCGGTATTGAAAAACAACAGCGAACCGAAGTTAAAGTCATCGCGTAAAGACCCCAATTGATAATCAATAACAGGCGAATTGATACGCTTTTGAGCCTTAATCTGATAGTGATCGGCGTACAAGAGCGCAGCCTGGGTGTCTTCGGCAAGTTGTATCAATCGTTGTAAAGCTCTGTAATGCAAGCTCAAAGGTGTGTCCTTGGTAAGCAAAAGGGTATATGGGGCGGTAGCCTCTTTTGCTATTTGCTGCAAGGTATTGGATTGGTACAAGCTCTCTTTGAGCGCATGAATATTGATAAGAGATGTAAAATCTTCAAACGCAGCACATAGTTGCTGGTATTGCTCCTCGTTGATGAAGGGTAAAAAACAATCTATCTTCTTCATTATTTCATTTTATTTGATGTGATGAGTATTATCGATATTGTAGTAAGCATAGTTCTCCACTGGCAGCTGTCACCAACAGTTGTCGGCTTCCAACAGGAACTACAGTGTTGATGAGTGAGTTGCCTATTTTGTGTTTCCATCTAATTTCTCCTGTTTTCGCCTGTAAAGCGGATATCAAACCATCTTTGGTGCTACCTAAAACCACATCGCCTTGTTCGGCCATCATGGAGGTGGCGTGTTCGTAACCAAACTGTAAATTGGCTCTCCATAGTTGTTTGGGTTGTTCAGAGGTGGCGCTGTAGCACACCACACTGTCTTGCATGGTCTTGGCATAGATGCGCGTTTGGTCTGCTGATAGGCCAATCGTTTCTCGTACTTTCGACTGATAGGTGCGCCAAATGGTTGCACCCGTTGTTAAATCGATGGCCGTGAGGGCTCGTTCGGGATCTACAATAAAAACGCGGTTCTGCGTGGCAACAGGCCAAACGGCTGCTGGTGAAAAGTGCATTCGAGTGAGATTGCCCGTCCAACGCCAATTCTCATGACCGTTCTTTTGATTCAGCGAGTAAAGTGTGTTGTCCCATGCACCGAAGATAACTTGATTGTTTGTAACCAAAGGCTTTGTTTCTACGTATCCTTTTACGTTGTTATAGGTCCACACTACTTTTCCGTTTTGAATGTCAATGGCACGGAAAATGTGGTCACTGCTGCCTATATATGCGATGCCTTGCTGTATGGTAACGGCTCCCAACACAGGTGCTTCGGCCTGAACGCGCCATTTTAAACTTCCGTTTTTGGCATCAATGCCGTAGATGTACTGGTCGGCTGAGCCAAAAACAACAATCCCATTTTCAACCGCAGGCGTTCCCACAATACGGTTTCCCGACTGGTATGCCCACAGTTTTTTACCCGTTTTCAAGTTGTATGCCGTTAGTATGCCAGCATCATCGCCTACAAAAACTCGGTTTCCCTCAACGACTGGCGAACTATAAATGGCTGTACCCGTCTGAACGCACCATTTTCTTTTAACGTTTGGGTAGGACTTGTTGACTGAGAAATCAGGATACTTGTCGGCTTTCTTGTCGTGGTTGAACAGCTGTTTGGTTAAAGAGTAGGCGCATAGACGTTGTTTCTTTTCTCCTATACGTTGCTGGTAAACGATGATAGAGTCTGGAGAAACTTCATAAATGCCATATCCTGGCAGTGCATCTTTGTCACGAAGATTGGTTCGGATGAGTACGCCAGGGATTCCATCGTAAGCAAATTGTTTGTTCCTATGATAATGCCCGCCGATGAAAAGACGTATATTATAGGGCTTCACAGCATCGGTCACTTCATACCAGTTGTCTACATCACCTTCTAAAATAGGGTAGTGGGTGACCAATATCACCGGTTGCTTCTTGTCCTTGATGGTCGATTGAATCCACGATATATCTTGCGGTTTCACATGACCGAATGCCATGCGCATGAATGGACCTGTATTGAAACCTAAGAACTGAATGCCTTTGTGGAAAAATGAGAAGCGTTCGCCACCGAATATCTTGGCAAACATGGTGCATCCTGATTCGCTCCACTTGGTTTCATGATTGCCCATCACGGTATAATAAGGATAGCGTAAAAGGTCTAAACACAGCTTTACTTTGTGCAGCGTTGCATTGTCACCCTCCTCTGTGAGGTCGCCCGTAACGAGAACAAAGTCAAGACTGTCCGTTGCATTAATCTGCGCAATGGATCGAAGCAAGTCTTCGGTTGGATTGGGATTGTTTTCACTGAGGTGTATATCTGTCAGTTGAGCAAAGCGGAAAGTGCCTATTTGCGCTTGTATCTGTACGCAGAAGGCAAGTGCTAATAAGCTGTATATAAAGGTCTGTATTCTCTTCATAATCATAGGTATAATTAGTAATGGGATTTATTGTTTAAAGAACTGTATGACTTCTGCCATCAACTTTTCTCTGTTGGTAGCATCCAATATCGACTCGAATGGCACGCCCATGACCAATGTCTTGTAGTCACCGCGGTATGCCACTGCCGCACTAAAGTTGTTTTCGGGATAACGCATCACGGTATAGGCGTTGTCGCAAGCAGGTTCAATAGCGTCTGGCGATTCTACAATATAGGTCTTAGGCCCCAACGTATGCGCGTAGTTGTAGGCAGCTGGTGTGAGATTGAATGGCGATTTTACGGTCGACAAGCATCCTGTGACGGCCGCTCTACTGTTGCGCCAATTGTACTTCAGTACGTTTGTTGCAAAGAGAATGTCTTCTTTTTGTGGCTTTGCCAATTTGTTATTCCATAGATCGCTGCCTACGTATGCACCCGATACGAATATGGATGTGCCTTGTTGGGTGTAAGCGGTGAGTATTTGTTGCATTTCGGGCGTAAAGACCTTGTAACGCAAAGGATATACTTTGCCGTTGCCTAACTTTGTCTGTCGCTGTTTTCCTAAGATGATGTCAATCCATTGGATGTCTTTCTCAACACGGTTGAAGCGCTCTCGGCTACACGATTCGAACGAACATCCCGCCTTCAAAATGGCATCTCCGTGCAAGGCGATATAATCGAATGTGTTGCCCGCAATGACCGTTGTCTCTTCATTTCCGTGACTGTCGCCAAAGCCACCCGAATCATCATCGAGCCATGGCAGCGACCTGTTGAACTCTTTCTGGCTGCCTACATAACTGATATCTACCATATAGGGTACACCATGGTCTTCATTATCCAGGAATCCAGCGTACAAGGTGTCCAACGGAGCGGGTGCAACAAAATCGGTTGGAGCTGACACTCGGTTGAATCCGTTTACCACTAAAGCCTTGTTAGCGTCAGTTTTTCCGCTGCGTCCTACGGCCACAATCTCGGATGGGAAGCTCACACCGCCCTCGTTCATCGCCACCACTTTGTAACTGCACACCATGTCTTTGGGAACATCTGCCACATATTTACATTGTTTTACCACTTTTCCATGGTCAAATTCACCATTTCCATAGCGCGTGTAAACAATGTAGCGGTTGGGTTTTGCCGTGGGTTCAAGCGTGTCTTCAACAGCTTGCCAAGTGAGTTCTACCTGCCCTTTATCCGTTAAATGGGCTGCCATGTGACTCACGGGGAGCGGTGTCACCACGTATTTTTGTTGGTGTTGTTTGCAAGAAAAGCGTAGCATGGCTTTGTAAATGGCGCGACTTACCGCAAATCGGAAACGAGGATCAAGTCCATAACGCATGTCTGCAAAGTTCTGATGCGACAGCAATTCCAACAACATAGCTGGCACTCGTGGCGTGCGAGCCTCAAAATAAGTGGCGTCTTTGTTGCCCCTGCTGTGCCATGCGGGTTCAAATTGTGCCCGTATGTCTCGTAAAATACTGTTATGAATGGTTTCGGCATACTCCTTACAAAGTTGTCGCGAGGCGCCATTGGCAAACACACTGTCATACGATTGCGTGAAGTAAATGCCCAAAGTGCCAATGGTACTGTCGTTTTTGGTGACACCCGCATCGGAGTGAAAGGCCAAAGACATCTCTATGGGAATGTTCAAACCCCTGCCGCTGGGATAGCTTTCAGACCCTCCGGCCAGCCAGTTCACCCATTCGCCACGTGCTTGATAATCGTCTTTGTAATCGTCTTTGCCAGCCGTAGGACTGTAAATGCTGTCAGGAACGCCCGCCCATTGCATCCAGTAGCGTGCTGCTTCGGTGAAACGAGGGTAGGTACTTATTTCTGGTCTGCCGATATTGCCCATTCCTCCACCTATTTTAATAGCATCTGCTGTCACTACTTCGCCTGCTTTACCTGTTTTGTTACTGAGGACGATGCGCTGACTTTTGCCTAAATTCTTATCGAATACAAACTTTCCAAGATAAATCCAAGTTCCTCCACCCATTTGTTGATTCACCTTGAACTCGCTCTTTCCTCCCCGATGATAAACGGTATAACGGGCTGAGTTGGTGCTTCCAGGCACGGTATGGTAGGCTACATAAACGGCATATTCGCCTGTTTCGTCAATCTGTGGAACCCATTCGGCCGTGCTTTCTGCTCCTTTTTTAATCGAGGTCACCATGCGATAAGTGCCCTCAGTAAATGGGTTTTGAAAGTCGGTATAGGTCTTTCGAAGGTAAGCAAAGCCTTTTCCTTTGCCATTTTTCCAACTTTCTTTTCCGTTGTATTCGCTATATTTCGACTTAGGTTGAAAGCTGTTGCCGTCATTGTCCACGATAGCTTCAAAGCTGTTCCAATCCCTTTCGCGCGGAATCAGTACGTTGGCTCCTGCTTGTTCGAGCATTGGAACCAAGAAAGGAAGCACATAACTCTGCGTATATAGGTCTTCAACGGTTTGTAAGAGTCGGCATCTTTGCCACTCCCAGCGGTCTAATTTGGTTTCATAATAACGTCCATGACTTTGCCACATGGCGATATGGCGGTTTGACAGACCGTATTTTGGTCGGTTATGAGTAGTGAGCTCTTGCACCAAAGGAGTGTCGCAAGTTGGCGCAAAGACCGCAGGTCTATTTTGAGCATGTATGCCAATGGTAAACAGCATACAACTGATGTGAGCAGTAAGTATCGCAATTGCTTTCATATAAATGTACCAATATTGGGGGTTATTTTGTCGTTATTTTCGTTTAATCAACAGGCAAAGTCCTAAGAAGGTAAACAATGCGTTGAAAATAAGTATCTCGTAGCTAAATTGATAGCCATTGAACCATTGCGTGGAATGTTTGTCTAATATGAAACAAAGCACAGGTGCAGCGATAGCCACCCATGGCACATAGCGGTCGTGTACTTGTTGTTTCATAATGATGCCAAAGGCGAACATGCCTAAGAGTGGACCGTAGGTGTAGCTGGCAAGGGTGTAGACGGCATCTACCACACTGGTGCTGTTTAAGATGTTGATAGCGATGATAACCACACCCATCAGGATGGCCATTCCAAGATGTACACGTTGACGCATGCGTTTCACACGGTTCTCGCTCAGCGAGTGCCCACCTAAGATGTCGATTGTGAATGAAGTGGTGAGTGCTGTTAAGGCTGCTCCGGCAGCATTGTAGGCCGATGATGCCAGACCGACGATGAATAAGATGCCGACAATCATGGGGAGATAGGGCCCTGTGGCGATGGCTGGGAACAGTTTGTCGCCTGTTTCTGACATTCCATGCTGTGCTGCGAAGAGGTACAGCAGCACACCAAGCATCAAGAAAGCAGAAACCACGACAAACTGAAGAATGATGCTGAAAATCATGTTCTTTTGTGATTCCCTGCTGTTGCGGCAACTCAAGTTGCGTTGCATCATATCTTGGTCAAGTCCGTTGGTGGCAATCATCGTGAAGATACCCGCCAAAAATTGTTTGAAGAAAAACTGCTTATCGTTGGGATCATCAAAAAACAACATCTTGCTCATGCTACTTTGTCCAATTGCATGGAAGGTTCCGGTAAGCGAAAGTCCCATGTCTCGGGCGATGAAGTAAATACAGAGCGCCACCGAAATGATTAAACAACAGGTTTTGATGACATCTGCCCAGATCACCGATTTTACCCCTCCGCGATGCGTGTACAGCCACACGAAGCCCACAGAGATGAAAACATTGACAATGAACGGAATGCCCAAGGGGTCGAAAGCCAGCATCTGTAAGATAAAACACACCAGGAACAGGCGCACCGCAGCTCCCAACATCTTACTGATGAAGAAGAACCAAGCTCCCGTATGGTAAGCCTTCAAGCCGAATCGGTTGCTAAGATATTCGTACACCGAGGTGAGCTTCATGCGATAGAACAATGGGGTTAAGACAAAGGCGATGATGAGTTGGCCGACGATAAACCCCATGACTAATTGCAAATAGCCAAACCCGCTCTTGTTCACCATGCCAGGAACCGACACGTAGGTCACACCCGAAATGCTGGCACCAATCATGGCAAAGGCAACAACATACCATTTAGATTGTCGACTGCCCGAAAAGAAATCGGAGTTGGCTGTCGTTGATTTTCTAAACGACACGGCGAGTTGTAGGATGAAATAGATGCCTACGGTGATGAGAATGATGATGGCGTTCATGAGGAAAGGATGGTTTTAGTTCATTCGCTTATTCTTGGTAAAGTAGATAGGGCCGCCGTTGTTTCTTGAATTGTTCAACGTCTTTCTGCCACTTAGCTTTGATGGTATCAGCGTCACAGCCACTCATGATCATCTCTCTGATGTAGCCTACGCCTGTTAGTTTTTCAAAGAAGGGCGTGAAGAACTTGCTGCCTATGTTTAGATTGCGGTATGCGTTGATAACATACGACAGGTCTATTCCTCTTCGCTGTATGAGTGCGGTGTCTGTCTTGCTCAAGTCAACGCCATGACACGTCTTCCCTAATTGCGGCGGATTCTTGGCACCAGCCACGCTTTGCGGCATGAAACTGTAGCCGTACCCTATCATGTCAGGATGGCCGTACTGCTGAAAAGGCTTTGATGTGCCTCGTCCCAGACTTACATTCGTTCCCTCGAAGAAACATGTACTTGGGTAGAGATACACCGACTGCATGTTGGGAAGGTTGGGCGAAGGTGGGATGGGTAGCTCATACCGTGTCTGGTGCGTGTAGTTCTTGCAAGGGATGACGGTGAGCTTGCATTTTCGTTGGTTGCTCAGCCAACCTTCTCCGTTGATCATTCGCGCCAATTCGCCCAAGGTCATTCCGTGAACGATGGGGATGGGTAGGGCACCCACGCCCGATTTGTACTTCATGTCTAGGATGGGGCCGTCTACATAAAAGCCATTCGGATTGGGACGATCTAAAACCAGTACCGGTGTTTTTACTTCCGCACAGGCATCCATGAGTTTGAGCATGGATATATAATAGGTGTAGAACCGCAGTCCTACGTCTTGTATGTCTACCACTAAAACGTCAGCATTTTTGAGAACTTGCAGACTCGCTTTCCCCTCCTTTCCGTTGTACAATGAGTAGATTGGAACGCCAGTTTGCGCGTCTACGGAGTTGGTGACATGCTCACCAGCATCGGCTGTTCCCCTGAATCCGTGCTCGGGTGATATCACGCCAATGACCTTCATTCGGTAGTTGACCATGATATCCAGCAAGTGTTGATTGCCCACCATGCCGGTGTGGTTGGAGAACAAAACGATTTTCTTACCCTTTAGTAGCGGAAAGTAAAGATGTGTTTGCTCGGCTCCGGTAACGACGTGTGATGTTGAGCACCAGCAGGTGGTGCTGAAAGTGCCTAAAAGCAGCAGTAGGGCAATCAGTTTTTTCATGTACTATGTTGATTTTTAGTTATGAGCAAAGATAGGTTATTTTTTTAGAATTAGAAATATAAAATCAGGAATATTCACTATAATTTATATGATTTAACGCTTGGTGTTGTTTGGGAATCGTCCCGAAACGGTTTGAGTGATTTTTCTAACAACAAATGGAAAGATTGAAAAACTCATGAGGTTAACATTTCACAGCATTACTCTTACTCCATGATAGTCTTTTATTTGTGACTGAATAACTGCATCACAATGGGTGTTGTCCAGCGATGAACGAAAAGTCTTGGCATCGTTTTCATGAAGGAGAGCGATGGTGAGGGCAAATTGAAAAAATCTTTGTAACTTTGCAACTTCTTGTAGCAAACTAATTAAAAGCGCAATGAATTTGATAGCAGTGAGCGGTTCTGATCAAACAGAATGGGCTTTTGTTGAGCAAGACGAGTTGGTTGA
>CABQNT010000011.1:0-103180 GCA_902465605.1 uncultured Prevotella sp. | reverse complement strand
TACAAAAATATGATGAAATGAGCAAATTTTGAACAATGAGTTTTGCAGAGGTCTCAATACAAGCAACAAAATAAAACAAGTCAAACTTAAAATAAGATAGAGTGATGAAAAAGGAAAGAAGAAACATGGAAGAAATAGATCGTTTCATAGGAAAAACTTTTGGTATGAGCCAAGCTGAAAATTCAAGTGAACAATCTGTCTCTGAATTCCGGGAAAAGGGAATGAAAACTATTCAAGAGCAAAAACAACAAGAAACAGGACATGCCATAGAGCATGCCACGCCATCCGAGCCTGCACAGCATACAGAGAGCGCAACCGTTCAACGACGCATCAGTGCCAAAATGAGAAAGGAGACTCTCGAAGCCTATAAGCAGGCGTTCCTTGTTCCAACAAAGCTAAGCGAGAGAAAGGCGGTCTATCTGAGCAGGGAGACACAGGAACGTGCCGACTTCATCGTACGCAGGCTGGGCGACAGAGGCAGCAACCTTTCAAGCTTTGTGGAGAACATCGTTCGTCAGCATCTGGAGGAATATGGTGAAGACATAGAGAAGTGGAGAAGACTGTAAGCCGTAAGAAAAGGGTTGACGGTTTTCAGAAAAAGGGACGTTCCTTTCACTCAAAATCCTCGACCGTTTTAGGGTAGTACCGATAACAGTTTTTTGCTGAATACATTGAATGGAGGGAATGCCACGAACGCAGTTAGATACTGAATGCACGGCATTCGTTTTTGGACGGCAAAACGCTTTATGCGTAAACGTTTCGTTAGCTGACATTGCAAGACGTCAGTTTGTACCCACAAACTGCGCTTGCTCCCCTCATTCGATTATCGGGGAGATTAGACCGTAATCACTCCGTTCTCATCGGTCAGCCATCAGAAATTAAGAAATAACGAAAAGAGGACTTTTATATGAACAGAAACAACAGAAAGACTGCCCGATGGCAGCAACAGGAGAAGAAAGAACAGCGGATGAACAAGACGGAGTTCATCAAGGTAAGATGCACCTTAGAGGAAAAGCAACGAATTAAATCAAAGGCAGAAAGCACAGGACGGAAGTTCTCTGATTACTGCCGCGAGATGCTTCTTAGTGGAGAAGTTATTTCTGTTCCTAAGATGACGGACAATGAAAAGGAAGCCATAGAGGTGTTGAGACGAACTGCCTACTTCTTTATGCATATTTCCAACCTTATCAAGGTAAAGGATGATGCGTGGGTACTGATTACCCAAAGCCTTTCCTATCTGGCAAGGGAAGCTTTTAAACGTTTCTTTAATCCCAAATACCGTATTGAGGAAAGGGCAATTAAACTCTTAAATCTGATGGAGAATGATAGGAAAATGTAAAGCAATAGCACATGGCAGTAATGCACTGGAGTATATTTTCAGAGAGGGAAAACTCGGAAAAACGCTTCTCTTTCACAATCTCTGCGGCACTACGCCAAAGGAGATCTACGAGGAAATGAAGATGGTCAGCGATTACAACACACGGTGCAGAAACAAGTTCCTGCGTATCGAAATCGGCATAGCACCACAGGACGAGAAAAGATTGAGTCTTGCATCCGTCCGTAACCTTGCGTCAAACTTTGCAATACGCATGGGACTTGCCAACCATCAATGGGTGGCGGTTACACATAAAGACACCGACAATATGCATATCCATATCATCGCCAATCGCATTAGTCTGTATGGCAACGTTTATGACACTACCTTTGTGAGTAACAAGGCAGCAAGGGTTGCAGAGGAACTCAGCCGCAAGTATGGTATGACCATCGCAAAGGAAGTCAAGACGGAAAGGACACACAAAAAGATAAAAGCTAGCCCAACAAGAGAACAAACAAAGCAGCAGGTACAGAAGATATGCTATGCTTTACTTGATAGGTACAAAGGCACAGGCATCACAGGGCATTCGATGTTCCTCTACGACCTTAGCAAGAGTGGTGTAACCATTGAACGCTTAAAGAACAAACGGGGAAAGATATATGGATTGAAGTTCGCATATAGAGGACAGACTTTTAAGGCATCTGAAATCGGCAGGGAGTTCGGCTATCGTTCCTTGCAGAAGAATTTTGAGATAAGTAACAAGACAGAACCAAAGAAAGCTACGACAATGGCAGATGAGCTGGCAAAGAACAAAATTCAATCCGATACAGGTTATCAACTTGTTCCTCTCAGCCGCACCTATACGTCACCTGCCAACACAAATGAAAATTCATCTATTGCACAAGCCGTAGGTAATGTGGCAAGTACTGCCATAAATGCAGCCAAAGAAATCATTTCCGGAGCAGGTGAGTTAATCAACCCACAGACACACGGTGATGATTATGCCGAGACAGCATGGCAACACAGGCTCAGAAACCAAGCCAAGAAAAAGAAGAAAAGAGGAAGAGGATTGTAACCACTTTTCGTTATCCCTGTCTTTCCCCAAAACGAAGACAAAGCAAAAGAGAGAAATCTTCATCAAAAACGCTTGTTATTCAAAGCAAATGATTATCTTTGCAAATAGAATAACAAGCGTTCTTTGTTAATGCAGAAACCCGCGACTAAAAGCAGTTCGCTCGTTTCCAAATCGTTACCTGTTTAGTTTATGCAACAAGCTAACTTCTTTATTTTCAATTAGATACGTTTTGAAAATTATCTCGGATTGTCATTTCATTACTTTTCGTGAAAAAGAGCGATTTTTCAGCCAAACAATCTGCTGTTTGCTCCTTGCTTGCCTATTGTTTTTTTCTAGATTGAAAGTTTTCAACTGCCATTTTCGGGGCTTTATTTTGATAAAAAATCGGACAAATTGTGGAAGGCATGATTCATCACGCTCCGCCTCTGTCAATTTGAAATGGAGAACGTGGAAGGATGAAGGTGCGATTCATCGCCAGGCAGGTTTGGCGCCCAGCAAGTTGCAATGGTAATGAAATACATGTTGTGAGTTTGTCACGCAGTTGTATCGTTATCATCATATTACGGAAATAAAAATGCAACATCATACCCGTACTTTTGCAGCGTAAAAATTAGTTCAGTATTTCTCATGAAGACAATGAAAAGGGGATTGGTAGCTGCATGCATGCTACTACTGATGAGTTTACAAATGGCCGGCCAAGAGATTAGCGGCACGGTGGTGGATGCCAAAAGCAAGGAGCCGTTGATAGGTGCGACTATCGAGATTGCAGGTGGCAAGCCTGCCGGTGTGACCGACATGGATGGTAGGTTTAAGCTTACCGGACTCAAGGAACAGAAATACACACTTATAATAAGGTACGTTTCTTATAAGGCCAAAACGCTCCGAGGCATTCTCACCGGCACCACTGACCTGGTGGTGGAGATGAGCACCGACGAGCAGACGCTGAAAGAAGTGCAGATAACGGCTGCTGTCAAACAAACTACCGAGACTGCCATGGTGCAGTTGGCGAAAGAGAGTCCGTATGTGATGAGCAACATCTCTTCGCAAGAGATTCGTCGCACGCAAGACTCAAACGCAGGTGAGGTAATCAGGCGTGTACCAGGCGTGAGCTTGATAGAAGATAAATTCGTGATGGTGCGCGGACTGTCCCAGCGTTATAATAATGTATGGGTGAATGGGGGTGCTGTTCCCAGCAGTGAAGCCGACTCAAGGGCTTTCTCGTTTGATATTGTACCCAGCTCACAAATAGATAATTTGTTGATTGTAAAAACCCAATCGCCCGAATATCCATCTGATTATAGCGGTGGATTTATCGTGTTGAATACAAAGGAGATACCGTCAGAAAACTCGTTCTCGCTATCCTTAGGAGGCAATTGGAATACCCAATCGGCCTTTCAAGACTTTACTTATGCCAAAGGTTCGAATACCGATTTTCTTGGATTTGATGGCGGTTTGCGCTCGTTAGACGGCGGTATTCACAGTCAACTGAAAACCTTATCCGACCAAGCGATTAGCTTATTGGATAACGGATTGAACAATGACTGGCACGAGAAGACGAAGAAACCTTTGGGAGACTTGAAACTTTCTGCCAATTGGAATCACCAATGGGACGTGAATCGGTATCGATTGGGGATGATAGTTGTGCTGAATTACAGTAATGAATACAGAACCTATCGGGACATGGAGAACAACCTGTTTGGTATTTATGACGCCCAAAACGACCGTGAAAACTATCTCCGCCAGTCGGTTGACAACCAGTTTAACAACAATGTGCGCTTGGGTAGCATGTTCAATCTTACGCTCATGTCGAAAAATGGCAAGAACAAATACCAATTGAAGAATATCTTTAACCAGTTGGGCAACAATCGCTATACCGAGCGTAACGGCATCAGTGCACAGTCGAACAATGAACAATCGGCAGAATATTATTATCGTAGTCGTACTACCTATAATGCACAGCTTACCGGAAAGCATACGCTCAGGGCACACGAGTTGGACTGGAATGTGGGATATGCATACGCCAATCGGCACATTCCCGACCGCCGACGCTATTTGGTTAACGATGCCATTGAGACCAATCGGTTAGGATTATTGACGGGAAATGATGTGTCACGCGAGTGGACACAGTTAGACGAGCACATTGTATCGGGGAGTGTGAACGACAAGATAACCTTTAATTGGGGACAATGGGAGCCATTTTTGAAATATGGTGCGTATGGCGAATATCGTACCCGCGATTACACCACTCGCGAATTGATATACAATTGGAACACGTCTAACAACAACATGCCAGACGGATTCAGGTACATGGAGATGCCAACCCTGCTGAGTGATGCCTCTTACTTTGGTGTGGACAAGTTGCATTTGCTGGAGCAGATGCACATGCGCAACGACTATATCGGACACAACACGTTAGGCGCAGGATACTTGGCAATGTCTCTCCCCTTTGGCAAGTTAGGTATCTACGCCGGTGTCCGATTTGAACATAACAACATGGAGTTGGTATCAAATACACGAGACACAGAAGTGAGTCATGTCAGTACATTTTATAAAACCAACGACTTGTTTCCCTCGCTTAACACCACCTATAAGTTTAATGATCAACATCAACTGCGTTTGTCGTATGGAAGAAGTATCAACCGTCCAGAGTTTCGTGAAGTGTCCTCATCAGTATATTATGATTTCGACTTAGCTTCCGATGTAAAAGGCAATCCTAACTTAAAAAATGCGTATGTGGATAACATCGATTTGCGATACGAATACTATCCAAGCCGAGGCGAACAGATATCAGTAGCCGCTTTTTACAAACACTTTAAACATCCTATTGAGTGGACCTATACGGTGACAGGAGGTACAGATTTGAATTATTCGTACATCAATGCCTTGGCTGCCAACAATTATGGACTTGAATTGGATATCAAGAAAACGCTCGATTTCATCGGACTTCCTCATTTCAGTTGGTCACTCAATGGTGCTTTGATTAAAAGTAGTGTGCAGTTTGAAAAGGGATCTAAGGAAAAAGACAGACCCATGCAAGGGCAATCACCTTATCTGATTAACACAGGAATATTTTATAAGAACGAGGCACACCAAATGCACATCGCCTTGTTATACAATCGCATAGGTAAACGTATTATAGGTGTGGGACGTAGTGAAGGCACCACTTCGGGCGACAACATCAATGCCCGCGTGCCCGATAGCTATGAGATGCCACGGGATGTCATAGATTTGACGGCTTCTAAAAAGTTTGGAACACACTGGGAACTTAAGTTAGGAGTGCGCGATTTGTTAGCACAGAAAGTGTATTATAAGCAATTTGCTGACGTTACCTACGCTGATGGAGCTAAGAAAGAGGTAACCGAAATCAGTCGTTGTTATCAACCTGGACGCAATTTATCGTTGTCGGTTATCTATCAATTCTGAAAACTAAGTTAGTATAAATATTATATTTCGTTTATTGATTAAAACAAAACAAAGATGAAAAAAAGTTTGAATTTATGGGGATTGATGACAGTCCTAACGCTCTCTCTCGGTTTTACTGCTTGTGGAGATGATGATGATGAACCAGTTGATAAAAAGGAGTCAACGACTCAATACGTTTGGGGAACAGATGGTGGGTTAAAGAGTTGCGACCACTTACTGTTCACGAATGGTAAGGAAGACCCTAATGGTAAGGAGATTGGTAATGGCAACCAGGAGTTTGTCTTCAAGGGGAAGCAAACGCTAAAGAAAGGTACTTATCTGCTGAAGGGCTGGGTGTATATTGCCGAAGGCTCGGAACTGACCATTGAACCGGGTACTATCATCAAGGGTGATAAGGCGACAAAGGCTGCCTTAATTGCCGAAAGAGGTGGAAAACTCATTGCGAAAGGCACGCCTACAGAACCTATTGTGTTTACATCGGCACAAGCCAAAGGCAATCGTAAGCCTGGAGATTGGGGTGGTGTTATCCTCTGTGGAAAGGCTGTAAACAATCAGCAGGAAATGGAAATAGAAGGAGGACCACGCACGAAGCATGGAGGAAATGACAATGCAGACAACTCAGGTGTACTGAGTTATGTGCGCATTGAGTTTGCTGGTTATCCATTCAGACAGGATAAGGAAATCAATGGCTTGACCTTAGGCTCGGTAGGAAGTGGCACACAGCTCGACCATATCCAGGTTTCTTACTCCAATGACGACTCTTATGAGTGGTTTGGAGGTGCGGTAAACGCTAAGTATCTCATTGCTTACAAAGGTTGGGATGATGATTTTGACACTGACAATGGCTATTGTGGTACAGTACAATTTGGTCTTGTTGTGCGTGACTCGAAGCTTGCTGATGCCTCTCAAAGCAATGGATTTGAAAGTGATAACAATGGTTCGGGGTCGGCTGTTGAGCCTTATACCACTGCACAATTCTCGAATATAACGTTTATAGGACCTAAATTGGATAAGAACTTCCAAAACAAGCCCGATTATATTACAGGTGGAAACATGAACCCCAATAATGGTTCGGCACTCGGTAAGTTCCAAGCTGCCATGCAAATTCGTCGTAACTCTCGTTTGAGTTGTTACAATACCTTGGCCATTGGCTATCCTATCGGTCTGATGCTTGATAACGAAAAGGGCGACACACAGGGTGCTGCCACAGCTGGAAAACTCAGTTTGAAGAACATTTGGTTTGCTGGTATGGATGCTATTGGTTCGGATATGAACAAGAAATATGAGGACGAGTTGGTTACTGACTATAAGGCAAAGAAGGCAGATAGCAGCAAGAAATCATTCTCTACCACCTTCTTCTTATCACAGGGTAACACAGTGAAGGAATCATGGGAAGGCCTGATTGATACCAAGAACTTCAAACCTTTGGCATCAAGTCCGTTGCTGAACGCTGCTTCTTTCACAGGATTGAAAGGCTTTAAGACAGTTTCTTACATTGGAGCCTTTGCTGCAAACGATAACTGGGCTGACGGTTGGACAGAGTTCGATCCAGAAAATGCCAATTATTGATTGTACGTTGATGCGACAGTAAATTTGTAGGTTTTAGCGATTCTATAGCGGATCGTATAGATAAGTAGTTTTTTTTATGACTTCTTATACTTGTCTATACGAAACGTTATAGAATCTTTTTTTGATGTGTCAATCAGCCCAATAGTACCCCTAACGAGTACTATTTTGTGTAAAAATAAGTATTACGAGATGTTCGTAATAATATTACAAACAATTACTTTTGAAAAATATTTATAATTTATTAACAAAGAAATACTTGATATTATTACGAAAAGTTCGTAGATTTGCGGATGATAAGCAATCAATGGGCTGACATCAGACAATTGCTTACTGTTTAAGTTGATAATACGCAAGATGATGAATATGGAAAAATTGACAGTACAAGAAGAAGAGGTCATGCAACGGATATGGCAATTAGGAAGTTGTACGGTAAAGCAAATATTGGGTGAACTGGGCACGCCTCCACCGCCATACACCACTGTTGCATCGGTGGTGAACAACCTCAAGCGCAAAGACTTTGTAAATCAAGAACAGCGAGGGAATACCTATGTTTACTCTCCTGCCATTCCAGAAGAGAAGTACAAACAGCACTGTATGTCGCGCTTTGTTCGTGATTACTTTAGTAACTCGTTCAAGGACATGGTGTCTTTCTTTGCGAAAGAAGAGAAACTGTCTTCTGAAGACTTGCAAGACATCATTGACCAAATTGAGAAGGGTAACGAATAAACACCTTTCCCTATCGCTGGTTGGAAAATAATAGATTTGAACACGCACACTTAAAAAATACAGATTATGCTTATCTATCTCGTCAAAGTGAACATAGCCCTCATACTGTTGTATGGCTTTTATCAGATGTTTTGTGCTAAAGACACGTTCTTTGGCTGGAGAAGAGGTCTTTTGTTAGGCATTTATGCCATCGCCTTCTTGGTTCCATTGATGCCAACAACCAATTGGCTCATGACCGCTGAAACCACTCAAGGAATGGCATTAACGTACCGGCAAGTAGTGCTTCCTGAGCTAACTGTTGGAGCAGAGAAAACCGAGTTGACTTGGATGAACGTGGCGCAATGGATATATATAGGTGGGGTAGCGGTACTCTTACTTCGGATGTTGGTGCAAGTAGGCATGATTGTGGCCATGATTATCCGCACCAAGACGCGCGAGATAGACGGTTGTAAGGTACATATCATCAAGGGCAAAGGCAGTCCATTCTCCTTTTTCCAATGGATATTTGTGAATCCCGACGCACAAACGCCTATTCAACTGCACGAGATATTGGTGCACGAGCAGACACATGCCAGACAATGGCATTCGATAGATGTCATTTGTTCCGAACTCTTTACCATCGCATGTTGGATAAATCCTTTTGCATGGTTGTTGAGACGAGAGGTGAGAATGAATATCGAATATTTGGCAGATCATCGAGTGGTGGCAAATGGAATCAACTCTAAAACCTACCAGTACCACCTCTTAGGATTGTCGTATCAAAAGAATGTAGCTACAATTTCAAATAACTTCAATGTTTTACCATTAAAAAAAAGAATCAAGATGATGAACAAACGCAGAACAAAACCCGTAGGAAAGGTTAAATACTTGTTTTTCCTTCCGCTCGTAGCCGCACTCCTCGCAGCGAGCAACATAGAGAGTATCGCACGCTCTATCAGTGAACAACCCACTATAGTGAAGAAAGATGCCGTAAAAGTTTTGCGGCAAACACAACCACAAAAACCCAAAAAGAAACGGACACCTGTCAAAACACAGAAGAAAGGTGGTACAGCAAAAGATAATGCCGATAAAGTGTATACAGTACCATCAGTGATGCCCAAGTACGAAGGGGGCATACCAGCTTTAATGGACTTTTTGGCAACAAACATGAAATATCCCGTAGAAGCGCAGAAAAAGAAAATAGAAGGGCGCGTCATCGTGAGTTTTGTTGTAGAAAAAGATGGATCGCTGTCAGACTATAAGATTGTTAGATCTATCGACCCATTATTAGATGCAGAAGCCCTCAGAGTGGCAAAGTTGCAAAAGAAATGGAAGCCTGGATATGAAAAAGGCAAGCCTGTGCGGGTTATATACAATCTTCCCATCACTTTTAAGTTGAAATAAATTCCAGAATAAATGCAGGGGATTGGAAAAAAGATAGTGAAACTTTGCTGCCATATCCCCTTCATTACCTCAAAATGATGTTGGATAGGAAATCCTTATTGCGATGTGGCGATGGGTTCCTATCCAATTCTTTTATCAGTCCTTCGTTTAGAGGTGAGGATAATACCGAGTGGCAAGTGGAATGATTTTTGGTGGAATCAGTTGGTTTACATCTTCGCCTTGCTGGATGCGTCGGCGTACTTCGGTGCTGCTGATGTTGTAGAGAGGGGTGTCCAACAGGTGAGCGTTGTGGGGCAAACTTTGTTTGTTGATGGGAGCGTTGAGGCGAGGATAGATGATAATCTCGTAATTTCGCAGGATGTCTGCATGGTGTGCCCACTGATTAAATACCAGCCAGTTGTCGGCTCCGATGATGAGTGTGAATGATACTTCGGGATGCTCGGTGGACAAATGTCGCAGCGTGTTCCAGGTGTATGATGGTTTGGACAGGTGAAATTCGGTATCGCAGGCGATGAGTTTCGGCTCGTTTTGAAGGCCCGTGCGTGTCATTTCCAAGCGCAAATGGTCGTCGAGCAATTCGTTTTGGGGCTTCAGGGGATTTTGAGGGGACACCATGAACCAAATTTCATCCAAGGCGGAAAGCCTGAGAATATGCTTTGCCAACTGGATATGTCCGTTGTGTATGGGATTGAAAGACCCACCGTAGATGCCTACTTGTTTCATCGTGCCGGGTGATTTCACGCTTTCTTTCCTTCCAAAAATGTGCGGATGATTTCCAATGTTTCCTGTTTCGCCTTTGCCAAATCGTCATTGATCACGATTTTGTCAAATTGAGATGCGAACGACAGCTCGTATGATGCCTTGGCCAATCGGTCTTCTATGACACTCTGTGCGTCGGTGGCACGCCCTTCCAACCGACGTCGAAGCTCATCTACCGAGGGCGGCTGTATGAAGATGCTCAAGGCCCTTTCGCCATAAAACCGCTTGATGTTGATGCCGCCTTTGACATCCACGTCGAACACAACGTTTTGTTCAGCGGCCAACTGTTTGTCCACTTGCGCTTTCAAAGTGCCGTAAAAGCGGTCTTCATATACCTCCTCGTACTCCAAAAACTCATCGTTGTCAATACGTTCGCGAAACTCCTGAGGACTGACGAAGAAGTATTCCACACCATCTCGTTCCGTACCTCTTGGTTTGCGACTGGTACAGGAGATGGAGAAAGCCAACCTTAGTTCGGGATGCTCTTCCATGAGCCATTTCACGATAGTGCTCTTACCACTGCCCGAAGGGGCCGAGAAGATGATGAGATGGGTTGAGAGCCTCCCCCCGCCCCTCCTAAGGAGGGGAGCATTATCAGAGGACGTCGTATTCTGTACGGTTTGTTGTTTGTTTTGCTCGTTTCGATAATTCATGATTTGTCTTATTTGTTTAAGTACGTTTTGCGTGTCTGCCAACACCTCTTCGTTTGTGAATCGTATAACCTGATAGCCAAAAGATTCGAGATATGCTGTTCGTTGTTCGTCAGAGATGAGTTGGTTGCCAATGAAATGATAACCTCCATCCACCTCAATAATCAACTGTTTGGAAAGGCATACAAAATCGGGTATATATTGGCCAATCAAATGCTGTCTTCTGAATTTTGCCCCCAAACGATTCCCTTTTAAGTATTCCCAAAGTGCGGCTTCAGCCTGCGTTGGGTGTTTCCGATGTTGCAGTGCACGCTCTTGCGATACTTTGTATAAAGAAGCATCAGCTGTTTCGTATTTATATCTTTCTTGCCTGTTTTTCGCCATTTCCTTGATGACAGTCATGAAAGCGGTGAACAATGTTCATGAAAATAGCCTTTTCTTCAATCCCAAAGTTAAAAATGTATAGCTTCCTTATGTTTAAGTAGCGTGATAATTGCCTATCGCTTCTTCCTCCTTAGTTTATGGCTCCCCTCCTTCGGAGGGGTTGGGGGAGGCTCCCTTTCCTATGGCTTACAGCGCATTGAACACCTGTTCTTTGATTTGTTCCAGTTCGTCTTTCATCTTCACCACGATGTTCTGCAACTCTGCGAGATTACTTTTCGACCCCGTTGTGTTGATTTCTCGGCCCATCTCTTGTGCGATGAAGCCCAGTTTCTTTCCTACGGGTTCGTTCTCGTTCATGGTGGTGCGGAAGTATTTCAGGTGATTGGCAAGCCGTTGTTTCTCCTCACTGATGTCGAGTTTCTCGATGTAATAAATCAGTTCTTGCTCCAGACGGTTCTTATCATACTCAACATCGGGTATCTGGGAGAGACCGTCAACGATGCGAGCGCGTATCTTTTCAACGCGCAACTTTTCGTATGGTTCAATCTCATTCAGCAGGTTGGTGATATTGTCCAGCTTCTCGGTGAACTTCTTTTGCAGTGCGGCACCTTCTTGTTTGCGGAAGTCGATGAGCTGGTTGAGAGCCTCTGTGATGGTCTTTTGTGCGACAGCCCATTCTTCATCATCAAGCACTTCGGTCTCGGTCTTGATGGTTACATCGGGAAGAGAGAGTAAGGTGCGGAACCAATCTTGCGGTTCGGGCAGCCCGGTCGTGGCTGCTATTTGTTTGATTTGCTTGTAATAATTCTCAACAACCTCGCTGTTGATGGGAGAAAGGTCGGTTGATGCGTCTTTCTCTATCCAGATGGAGAAGTCTATCTTGCCACGCTCTAACGCATGAGCGACTTGTTGGCGAATCTCTAATTCTTTCTCTCGGTACAGTGGGGCGATACGTGTAGAGAGATCAAGCGACTTGCTGTTGAGTGATTTGATTTCGACATTGATTTTCTTTTCCTTGTAGATTGTGGTTGCCTTTCCGTAACCTGTCATCGATTGTATCATAATTTCAACACGTTAAATTTATGCAAAAGTAATCATTTTGCAGGAAAAAAGCGTAAATTTGCATTTTATTTAGGTAATATTTACGATACATATGTCGTGTATTTTAAGCATAGAGACAAGTACAGACGTGTGTTCCGTGGCCGTAAGCCAAGATGGAGCATGCATCTTTGAGAGAGAAGATCACAGCGGTCCCAACCATGCTGTGAAGTTGGGTGTGTATGTAGACGAGGCACTGTCGTTCGTAGACAGTCATTTGATTCCACTCGATGGCGTAGCTGTGAGTTGCGGACCGGGTTCGTATACCGGGCTGCGAATTGGCGTATCGATGGCCAAAGGCATTTGCTATGGACGTTCGGTCAAGTTGATTTCCGTTCCAACGCTCGAGCTGTTGTGCGTCCCCGTGTTGCTGAGCGAGCAGATACAAGAGGAAGATGCGTTGTTGTGTCCCATGCTGGATGCCCGTAGAATGGAGGTGTATGCGCAGCTTTTCGACCGATTTTTGAAAGAAATTCGACCGATACAAGCAGACGTGGTAGATCACGATACCTATAAATCCTATTTGGATGAGCACCCCGTATATTTCTTTGGCAATGGTGCTGAGAAGTGTTTGGAAACCATTAACCACCCTAACGCGCACCTCATCAAAGGCGTAGAACCCTTGGCTAAGAACATGTTCCCATTGGCGGAGAAACGCATGATGAACGAACAGTTCGAGGATGTGGCCTATTTCGTGCCGTTCTATTTGAAGGACTTTGTGGCCAAATCACCCAAGAAGTTGCTTTGAGAGCATGGGGTTCGCTGCGACGAGGCTTTTAGTTGATAAATAAATTGAACTATGGATATTGAAGGATTAGATTATAATACCCAGCGCGAGAAACTCATCTTGCCCGAGTATGGCCGTGATGTGCAGAACATGGTAGACCATGCTGTATCGCTCACCGACAAGGATGAGCGTCAACAATGTGCCGAAACCATTGTCGCAATCATGGCCCGCATGTTTCCACAGAGTCGTGAGAACGAGGATGTTCAACGGAAAATGTGGGATCATCTTGCCATCATGAGCAACTTTAAGCTTGACATCGACTATCCTTATGATGTTTCGCAGGCTGCCAAGATTTACGCAAAGCCCGAACCATTGAAATACCCCATGAATCGAATTCCTGTGCGTCACTATGGAAACATGGTGTTCGAGATGTTTGAAAAACTCAAGACCATGAAGCCTGGTGACGAACGTGACGAGTTGGCTCGCGCTACAGCTAACCAGATGAAACGCAACCTAATGCAGTGGGGACACGGCTCCTCGGATGATGAGAAGGTGGCTTTCGATCTTGAAAAGTTCACCGACGGCAAAATTGTTCTTGACCTTGATACTTTCAAGTTCGACCGGATGGATGCGCGTCCCAACGACAGAAGGAAAAAGAGACGATAGGCGTATGGAGGCATTTGTCATTGAAGGCGGCCATCAGCTGAGCGGAACCATCAAGCCACAGGGTGCCAAGAACGAGGCGTTGCAGGTGATTTGTGCGACGCTTCTTACCTCCGATCCTGTCACAATCAAGAATATTCCAGACATTCTTGACGTCAACAACTTAATCAAATTGATACAACAGATTGGCGTCAAAGTCACCCGAATCAATAAAAATGATTATGTTTTCCAGGCAGACGAGGTTAATCTCGACTATCTGGACAGCGACGCTTTCGTCAACAAATGCTCATCCTTGCGCGGCTCTGTCTTGATGATTGGCCCTTTGTTGGGTCGCTTTGGCAGGAGTACCATCGCCAAACCAGGCGGTGATAAGATTGGTCGTCGTCGATTGGACACCCACTTTCTGGGTTTTAAAGCACTGGGAGCGAAGTTTAGGCATGATGCGGCTCGTGACGTGTATCATATAGAAACGGCTAACAAGCTCAAAGGCTGTTACATGCTCTTGGATGAGGCTTCGGTTACAGGGACGGCCAACATCATCATGGCAGCTGTGATGGCAGAGGGGACAACCACCGTGTACAATGCGGCTTGCGAACCCTATATCCAGCAGTTGTGTCATCTGTTGAATGCCATGGGGGCCAACATCAGCGGCATCGCGTCGAACTTGTTGACCATTGTTGGCGTCAAGTCGTTACATAAAGCCAAACACACGGTCTTACCAGACATGATTGAGGTGGGATCGTTCATCGGCATGGCTGCCATGGTAGGCAATGGTGTGAGAATCAAAGATGTGGCTGTTCGGCATTTAGGAATCATCCCCGATACCTTCAGACGCTTGGGAATTAAAATCAAGATTGAAGGCAACGATTTGTTCATTCCCCGTCAACCGCACTACCAAATCGACTCGTTTATCGATGGTACCATCATGACTTTGAGCGATGCCCCATGGCCAGGACTTACGCCCGACTTGCTGTCGGTGCTGTTGGTGGTGGCTACACAGGCGCGTGGTTGCGTGCTTTTTCATCAGAAAATGTTTGAAAGCCGTCTGTTTTTCGTAGATAAACTGATAGACATGCGGGCTCAAATCATCCTATGCGACCCGCATCGTGCGGTGGTTATCGGACACGATCGCCAATTTAGGCTGCGTGCCGGCCGCATGACCAGTCCCGACATCCGCGCCGGTATCGCATTGTTGATTGCGGCATTGAGTGCAGAAGGTACCAGCAGAATAGAAAACATTGCCCAGATAGACAGAGGGTACGAGGACATAGAGGCTCGTCTCAACGCGTTGGGCGCACATATCAAACGTGTCGATGATTAAGGAAGAAGATGTTTACCGCATAGGCAAGATTGGCAAACCGCATGGTGTTAAAGGCGAGTTGTCATTCCATTTCACCGACGATGTGTTCGATCGTACGGAGAGTTCCTATCTCATTTTGAAGGTTGATGGCATCTTCGTGCCTTTCTTCCTGGAGGAATATCGTTTCAGAAGTGATGAAACGGTCTTGGTGAAGTTTTGTGATGTTGATACGCAGGACAAGGCTCGTCAGTTAACAGGCTGCGAGGTTTTCTTTCCAAGGGCGATTGCTGAGTCAGATGATGCCCATCTTTCGTGGGCGCAAATCATAGGGTTTGCCTTGAAAGATGCGCAAACTGGTCAGTTGATTGGCACGATCAGTTCGGTAGATGACAGCACGGAAAACGTGCTGTTTGAACTGGAAGACGGCACATTGATTCCCGCCAACGCGGATTTGATACGGCAAATAGATGCACAGAACAAAGAAATAACGATACAATTGCCCGACGGCTTGCTCAACTTATCAGACAAGTAAAGCTGTTCGGCACCTTTTCATAACGATCAATGAAGAAACAAATATGTATATTAGGCTCAACAGGTAGCATCGGTACACAAGCACTCGATGTCATCGAGCAGCATGCCGACTTGTATGAAGCCTATTGCCTCACCGCCAACAACCGATATGAAGAACTGGCTGCGCAAGCCCGAAAGTTCAAGCCTGCTGCGGTGGTTATCGCCAACGAAAGTCTATACGAGCCGCTCTGTCGGTTGTTGGATGACTGTCCTGAGGTGAAGGTTTATGCGGGAAAGGCGGCACTTGATGAAATCGTACAGGCCGAACCGATAGACATGGTGCTTACGGCATTAGTTGGATTCGCTGGTCTTTCGCCAACCATTCAGGCCATCAAGGCGCACAAAAAGGTGTGCTTGGCCAACAAAGAGACGCTTGTTGTGGCGGGTGAACTGATTTGCAAGTTGGCTCAACAGTATCATGCACCTATTCTACCTGTCGATTCTGAGCACAGTGCTATCTTCCAATCTCTTGTCGGGGAAGATGACAATGAGATTGAAAAGATATTGTTGACCGCCAGTGGGGGGCCATTCAGAACGTTCTCTCTGGAGCAGATGAAGGGCGTTACTGCTGCTGATGCGCTCAAACATCCAACGTGGGAGATGGGTGCCAAGATTACGATTGACTCGGCAACGATGATGAACAAGGGCTTCGAGGTCATCGAAGCCAAGTGGCTTTTTGGCGTTCCAGCCGAAAAAATACAGGTACTCATTCATCCACAGAGCATCGTCCACAGCGCCGTTCAGTTCGTAGACGGTGGTGTCAAGGCGCAACTTGGCGTGCCAGACATGCGCCTGCCGATACAATATGCCTTCTCGTTTCCCAAGCGATTGCATCTGGATGGCGCTCGCTTGGACATGTTCAAGCAGCCCTTGGAGTTCTTTGAGCCCGATTTCACGAAGTTCAAATGCCTCGCGCTGGCCTATGAATCCATCCGCCAAGGGGGCAACATGCCCTGCGTGGTGAATGCTGCCAATGAGGTGGTGAATGAGGCTTTCCGCCAAGGACGGTGTTCTTACCTGGACATGGCTGACGTCATAGAGAAAACCATGGAGCGTGTTGCTTTCGATGCGGCACCCGCCTTTGAAACCTATGTCGAGACAGATGCTGCGGCTCGCCGCATGGCTAACGAATTAATTACAAAATGATCATGGAGAAACCAGGGTGCTTGTGTTCACAATCAAGTCCCTTTCAGCTCCGAAAACTCATCAAATAGAAATGGAAATATTCTTAATCAGGTTGCTTCAGTTTGTGCTGGCAATCTCCTTATTGGTCCTCTTGCACGAAGGCGGACACATGTTTTTTGCCAAGCTCTTCGGTGTAAGAGTTGAAAAGTTCTTTGTCTTTTTCGATGTCGGCATCGGCAAGTGGAAGGGCCATTTGTTCAGTTTCAAACCCAAACATAGCGACACTACCTATGGTATGGGATGGCTTCCGTTGGGCGGCTATTGTAAGATAGCGGGAATGATAGACGAGAGTTTTGATACCGAACAGATGAAAAAGCCGGCCGAACCGTGGGAGTTTCGTTCCAAACCAGCATGGCAACGCCTGCTCATCATGATTGGTGGCGTAACCGTCAACTTTCTCTTAGCTCTTTTTATCTATTCCATGGTGTTGTTTTATTGGGGCGAATCGTATGTGCAGGTCAAGGACATGACCCACGGAATGCGTTTCAACCAAGAAGCCAAGTCGTATGGATTTCAAGACCATGACATCCTTGTGGGTACCGACCAAGGTGCGTTCAAGGACTTCAACGCCGACGTTTATCGTGACTTGTCTACTGCCAAACGGGTAGACATCATCCGCAACGGGAAGCACATGAGCATCAACTTGCCTGGTGACTTGAACCTGTTGTCCATGCTGAAGAGTACCCCTCGCTTCGTCACACCGTTTGTATTGGCCGATGTAGACAGCGTTATGCCTGATGGAGCAGCGGCTAAAGCCGGTGTCAAAAAGGGTGATCGCATCGTCGCCGTCAATGGTAAGCCGGTTGACTCTTGGAACGCTTTCCAAGACGAGTTGGGCGTGTTGAGCGATCAACTCATGGCCGCCAAGACCCCGCAAGACAGCATGAAGATTCGAACGGCATCCATCGCGTTCATGCATCCGGGTGCCTCGAAAGCCGATACGGCGCAGGTTGTGTTGAGTAAAGAATTGCTTTTGGGCGTTGGGATGACGAGCATTTACTCGTATTATCAACCCACCAAGAAAGAGTACGGCTTCTTCGAAAGCTTCCCTGCAGGTGCCAAATACGGTTGGCATGTACTGGCAGGATATGTAGGCGACATGAAATATGTGTTTACCGCTGATGGTGCCAAGTCGTTAGGAGGCTTCGGTGCTATCGGAAGTCTGTTCCCACCCGTATGGGATTGGCACATGTTCTGGCTCATGACGGCCTTCCTCAGCATCATCCTGGCCTTCATGAACATTCTTCCTATTCCCGCGTTGGATGGTGGACACGTGCTCTTCCTGCTCTACGAGATGATTACTCGCCGCAAACCCAGTGAGACTTTCATGGTGCGTGCCGAATACATCGGCATTGGTATCTTACTGCTTTTAATGATTGTAGCCAACCTCAATGATGTATTGCGCTGGCTGGGAATCATCACCTACTAAGGCAATACGGCCTTAATCTATATGCGAAGAGGCAAGGTGCGCGAGATTGTTCGCACCTTGCCTCTTCGCCTTTTATGCTTATTTTGTAGGGTTCTATTAGTCACTTTACTTTCTTTCCCAAGAACATGAAAAGAAAGTAAAAGGCAACGCCCGATATGAATCCGGCAATGGCGTCTATCACATAGTGGGCTTGGATGTACACCGTGGCGAGACACAGAAACACGTAGAAGGGCACCAACAACCAGAGTAGCCTGCGATTGCGCGTGTGTTCAATCAACAACATGCATACCGTGGCGATGCCTACATGTGAACTCGGAAAGGCCGCAGTGGGACGTTCGCCTGCCGCTTTGGCATCTTCCACCAAGTGATAAAACAGTCCTTCTTGATAACCAGGACTAACCAAGCATTCTTGATGATAGTTGAAATAGTCGTTTACGCTTGGGAATATTCCTTTTGCCGCATACTCCAGTCCGATGGCCTTGAAGTAGAACGTAGGTCCAACGACTGGCAATAAATCATAAATGGCATAGTAAGCGAAAAATGATGTGACGAGGACCCAGGTGCAACGCTGAAATTCTTTCTGTCGGCACACAAAGTAATAAAGAGCGGTGAGGGCTATCATCGGATAGAACGAGGCATAGCCAAGATCAATCAGTTCGCTGAAGATGGGCGACGAAAACGCCTGGGCGAAAACCAAAGCCGGCTGCATACCAAAGATGGCTTGCTCGCAACTGGCAAAGATATGGTCAAGATTGGGCAGCACCCGGTTCAGTTCGTAGGTGTCTGGATACCACCATGCCAGCAGTCCCATCTGTGCGAAGATGCGGGCGGAAAGGGTCAGGCGGCATGGCAGTAGTCGGTACACTCCCCACAAAGCCAATGTCATGGCGGCCACTTGTATGCGCCCGATAATCATCGAATGTGGGTTGACCAGCTTGGTGTAGGTGAAGAATATCATGAGAAAGGTGAACCCCATGTAAGCAAACATGGCCCACTCGATAGGTAGGAGCCCGCGCTTGGGTTTCTTCTCGATGGAGAATAGTTCAGAAAAGAAGTATTTCATCAGAATGCGTTCATTGGTTTTTAGGGGCTGCTTTGCGGGAAAGCCAGTGATTCTCGCGATACCACTTAACAGTTTCTTTCACACCTTGTTCCAAGTTGTAGTGTGGATGATACCCCAGCTCGTCCATGGTTGGCTCGATGTTGCAGCGCCAGTTTCGTTGCCGTAGAATGTTATATTTATCATTGTTCAGCGCAATGGGCTTCCCCGTTTTTCTACCTACGAGTTCACCGCACGCCGTGATAATGCGCAAAAGCCATAACGGTGCTTTCAGGCGTACGCACCAAGGATTGCCCAACTCTTGGCGAATGAGGTCGCTGAAAGTGTCTGATTGGTATACGCCTCCATCGGTGAGGAAGTATTTACGGCCGCTCATGCCGCGGTCGATGGCCAGAAATACGGCCTGAACCACATCGAGGATGTACACGAAGGTGATGTCTTGCCGACTGAAGCCGGCTGCGAAATCCAGATGGCGAGCAATGCTGTTTACCATCAGGAAATAGTCCTTTTCGCGTGGACCGTAGATGCCCGTCGGTCGAAGAATGATGTATGGAAAGTCGTTTCCAATGGAATCGAGGTAGCGTTCGGCCTCCAATTTGCTTTTACCATACGCCGTATTGGGCAGGGGAGTGTCGTGCTCGTTGATTTCGGTAAACGGTTTCTGTTCCCTGATGGCGCCAAACACGCCCAGTGTACTGATATAGATGAACCGCTTGATGGGCATCTTCAGCTTCAGAATGGCATTCACCAGGTGCTGCGTTCCTTCGGTGTTGACACGGTGAAAATCGTCTGGATGAACACATTTGGTGACGCCGGCGGCATGAACAACATAGTCGAATGCGTGCCCCTCGAGCTGTTGAACCAATTTCTCTTCCGACGAAAAGTCCAACTCGATGAAGTGAATGCGCTTGTCCTGGAGGTATCGACGTGAACTGGATGGCCTGACAGCCGCCCAAACCTCCATACCTCGTTGTAAGGCTTCGTCTACAAGATGACTGCCGACAAAACCCGATGCACCAGTGATTAGAATGCTCATTGAAAAATTGTAATTACGCTGCAAAATTAGACAATTTTTCCGAATAATCGGCTTGTTCGGATAAAAAACGACTTCTTGCGCCACGGCTCTCTTATGGAAGAAAGGTTGATTACTGTTTAAAACAAGTATTTGCGCTGGTTTCAACAACCAAAATCAAGGGTGAAAGGAATCACCTTGCTTGCACTCAATGAACGCAGGCGTTTGGACGAAAAAAATGAATTTGCAAATGCATAACTATTTAGCTGAAAAAAACATGATATTCCCTTGCATTTTAAACCCATTGACTTTACCCGCCAAACCCATAGACTTTGGAGCCTAAAGTCAATGACTTTAGCGCCCAAAGTCAAAGAGATTGGACGCCCATGTATTTTCATGTCTGGAACAAACCTACTAATGTTGTATAACATTCTGACAATCAGGTATTTATAAAAAATTGCAAGATTTTCTCAAGTGGCTACCAATTGATGATGTCAGTTGTCATCTTTCGTAAAACAAAAAGAGATGTATCAGCAATTTGACACACCTCTTTTTATATAGCGTTCTTTATTCGTCAGGTAAGAAAGGCTATCCTATCTGCTTCAAGAGATAGGCACATTTTTCAGCATCCCCTGTGGTTTTGCCCTTATCGCACGACAACTTAACGCAATCGTGCCATTCGCGTTTCTCCGTGATTCGGCTGCGCGTGAGTTTCACAACGATGTTCATGGGTTCGGCATGCGCTACGTCACAGGTCAGAAAGGTGCCCACGCCATAGCTGTCTTGCATGCGCCCATTGACATATTTGTGTATTCGGATGGCCTTCTCAATGTCCAGTCCGTTGCTGTACACCACCTGTTTGGTTGCCGGATTGATGCCCAGACTCTCGTATTTCTCAATGATTTTGTCAGTCTGTTCATTCTCATCGCCACTGTCCACGCGCAGTCCGACGAACATCATCGCCATGCGCTTGGATAGGTTGTTGAAGAACACTTTGTCGCCGAAGCAGTCGTACAGATAGATGCCATTGTCGCCATCGTACACGTCACTGAACTTTTTCATCACGTTGAAGTTGCACTCAAACACACCACTGACGTTCTCCTCGAACTGGATGAGCTGATGGCTCATGGTGCCGATGGGCGTTAGATGGTGCTTCATGGCCAGGTAGACGTTGCTGGTTCCCGTGAATCTGCCCGACCAGCGGTGGTGTCCGTCCTCGTCATCGTAGCCACCTTGCTCGTACACCTCTTTCATCACGCGCAACACCATGTCGTGATGATCGAACGAGAAGCGCCGGCGCGTGCCCATATCGCCCAGCACAAGGCCATTCTTGAGAATCTCAACCGCCTTTTGTCGGGTGCGCTCAGCCTCGCATTTCGGGTCGTATGCGTCACGTTCTCCACGCAGATTGTGCATCAACTCGGACACGATGGCGAGGATAGGCATCTCCCACATGATGGCCGAATACCACTTGCCGCGCACCGTAATGTCTAAATGTCCCTGCTCATCCTGCGAAACGGTAACCTCGTGAGGATTGAAGCGGTAGCCACGAAGGAAGGTGAAATACCATTTTGGGAGGTAATACATCTTTTCCTTCATGAACTCAATCTCCTCTGAGGTGATCATGACTTGCGGCATGTAGCCCAGTTGTTCTTCCACCAAAGCGGTGAATCCCTTCGGATAAACGGTGTTGCTGCGGTCAAAGAAGGTGTACTCAACCTCTGCGCGAGGATACTTCTGTAGGACGTAATATTGACAACTGAAGGTATAAGCGTCGTTGTCGGTGAGGTGACTGATAATCTGTTTCATCGTTTTTTCTTATGTTGTGTCTTTGGTAAAGATAGTGCAAGTCAAGGACAAAGAAAACTTGTTTGCTTTGTTGAGGTGCAACCTATTTTTTGCAAAGATAGTGCAAGCCGAAGACAAAGAAAATTCATTTTCTTTGTTAAGGCGATGCCTATCTTATGCAAAGATACGTTTTTCCGTGCAAAAATCATGTAAGTTGGTCGATTATTGAATGTTAACGAAATTTTTTTCGGATAATTTTTGGAAAGCAGTACCTTTGCAAGTGGATTGTCATGGATATACTATAAAGGTATGTGTTGTGATCTATTTTCCCACTGTTCAACATTGATTTTTGATGAAACAACCCAAAATAAAAGCTTTATTTTTTGACATCGACGGCACGTTGGTGAGTTTTAAAACCCATAAGATACCCGCATCAACCACGGAAGCGCTGGAAAGAGCAAAGGCAAACGGGGTGGAAATATACATCTCTACGGGTCGTCCAACACCGCTCATCACCGTTCTGGGCGATATCGAACATTTGATAGACGGCTACATCACGGCCAATGGAGCCTACTGTTTTGCCCACAACGAGGACGTTTGTCTGCACGCCATCCCCGCGAACGATGTTGAAACAATGGTGGATGAAGCCACCCGACAACGTTTTTCTTGCGTGCTGGTGGGTACTAAGAACCTGTGTATTTACCAGCCAGACGAGAAGTTTCGACGCATCTTCGTGGACATGCTGCAAGTGAAAGCCTTTGAGCAAGGTGTCACACTCGATGAGATTCTCAAAGAACCCATCCTGCAAATGAGTCCGTTCATCACGCCGCAACAAGAAGAAGCACTCATGCAAAAACTCACCGGATGCCTCTCCGGCCGCTGGCATCCGGAGTTTACCGACGTTACGTCACGATGGGCCGACAAGGGACAGGGGCTGCATGCCATGGCCCGTCACCTGGACTTCTCGATGGGAGAAACGATGGCTTTTGGTGATGGTGGCAACGATATTTCCATCATCGAACAGGCTGCCGTTGGCGTGGCGATGGGCAATAGCGTGCCTGAATTGAAGAAAGTGGCCGACTACGTCACCACGTCTGTGGACGAAGATGGCGTGAAGAACGCGCTCGAACGGTACGGCGTGATTTAAAGGCTGGTTCTATAAATTACCACCGCACATAGTCATTAAATGTTTATGAAATACGTTTTGTTATCTTTTGGCTTCTTTTTGGTTCAAAATGTAAGTTCGTTCAGTCGTGTAGCTCGCTACACTCTTTCACTCTCTTGCATTTTTACCTCAAAAATAAGCTCAAAATCTAACAAAGCTAATTTATAGAACCAGCCTTGAAAGCGGTACGTCCAACGACGGATGCCCGCATGCTGCTGCCAGCCTGCTCGTTTGCATCAGCATGCTGAGTTGAATGGATTCAGCTTTTCTTTTTCCGTCTTTTTACTTCACGCTCTTTTGTCCTTTTGCTGAAATGTCGTAACTTTGCAAATAGATATCAACACGATTGACTTATGGAACAAAAACTTTTTGTCTACAATACGTTGACCCGCCAGAAGGAACTTTTCAAACCCCTGCATGCCCCCAACGTGGGTATGTATGTGTGTGGTCCAACGGTTTACGGTGATCCTCACTTGGGGCACGCGCGTCCAGCCATTACGTTCGACATTCTTTTTCGTTATCTCAAGCACCTGGGGTATAAGGTGCGCTATGTGCGTAACATCACGGACGTAGGCCATTTGGAACACGATGCCGATGAGGGGGATGACAAGATAGAGAAGAAGGCTCGCTTGGAACAGCTCGAACCGATGGAGATAGCACAGCTCTATACCAACCGATATCATGCGGCTATGGATGCGCTGAACGTGCTGCGTCCCAGTATAGAGCCACATGCCACGGGACACATCATTGAGCAAGAAGAGCTGGTAAAGCAGATTCTTGCCAATGGTTACGCCTACGAGAGCAACGGTTCGGTGTATTTCGACATCGAGAAGTACAACAAAGACCATCACTATGGCATTCTGTCGGGGCGCAACTTAGACGACGTCATCAATAACAGTCGTGAGTTGGATGGTGTAGACGAGAAGCGCAACCAAGTGGATTTTGCACTATGGAAGCGTGCCATGCCCGAACACATCATGCGCTGGCCCAGTCCGTGGAGCGACGGATTCCCCGGTTGGCACTGTGAGTGTACGGCCATGGGACGTAAGTATCTGGGCAATCACTTTGACATTCACGGCGGCGGAATGGATCTTGTTTTCCCGCATCACGAGTGCGAGATTGCACAAGCCGTAGCCAGTCAGGGCGACCAGATGGTGCGCTATTGGATGCACAACAACATGATTACCATTAACGGAAAGAAGATGGGAAAGAGTTTGGGCAACTTCATCACGCTCGAACAGTTCTTCCATGGCACGCACGATCGTTTGACGCAAGCGTATTCACCCATGACCATTCGGTTCTTCATCCTGTCGGCCCACTACCGCAGCACCGTCGACTTCTCCAATAAAGCCTTACAGGCAAGTGAGAAAGGATTGGAACGTTTGATGAACGGCATTAACGACTTGGAGCGTATTCAGACAGCATCCACCTCGGATGAGGCTACCCATCAACTGGTTGTGGATTTACGGCAGAAGTGTCATGAGGCGATGAATGATGACTTACAGACACCAACCGTCATCAGCAACTTGTTTGAAGCGTGCCACGCTATCAATTCCTTGCTCGACCACAAAGGCAGCATCAATGCGGAAGACCTTACCGAACTGAAGGATGTGATGCAGCTGTTCGCCTTCGACTTGCTTGGGCTTAAGAGCGAGAAGGGAAGTAACAACGATGCGCGCGAGGCAGCTTACGGCAAGGTGGTTGACATGGTTTTGGCACTCAGAGCCAAGGCTAAGGCGGAGAAAGACTGGGCTACAAGCGACCAAATACGCGATGCTTTAGCAGAAAATGGATTTGAGGTGAAAGACACCAAAGACGGGGTGACGTGGAAACTGAATAGATAAGGTAAGTGTCAATCGAGTTCTTTGTTTGAAGATGTACAATTGTTTACCCTGCAAACACTGTACCGATGCATGATAATATCGTCATGTTTTCACATGTACCATTGTATTGAAGTTGTTTTAAATAACGGATAAGGAGAAAGAAACAAACGACAGGGTCCGAACTATACTAACGCTGTCGTTTTGACAAATAAAGCAAATGAAAAAAGGTGTAGGCACGCATACCCCATGCGTTTCTACACCTTTTCCAATCAATGACAGCAGCTATCTTGTTTACGATCAGTCATCAACTTGCTGATGATGAATAAAGCTAATCACTCCCCTCTCCTTTGGAGAGGGGCAGGGGGTGAGGCTTTCTTTCTTACAAGGCCTCTCCTAACAACGTCGCTGACGTGCTGCCGACGATGCGAATGCGCACGGTTTCGCCGATATGGTGATTTGCTTTGTCGAACACCACCATCTTGTTTTGCTCCGTTCTGCCACAAAGTTGCTCTCTGCTGCGTTTGCTGAATCCCTCTACAAGCACGTCAAAAACCTTGCCTTCGTCCTTTTTGTTAGAGACGGCGCTTAGTTCTGTTTGCAGATGTATCATCTCGTTCAGGCGGCGTATCTTCTCTTCTTCTGGCACGTCGTCTGGTAAATGCTTCGACGCATAGGTGCCGGGACGCTCGGAATACTTGAACATGAAGGCCGAGTCGTAACCAACGGCACGCATCAAGGCCAGCGATTGTTGGTGGTCTTCTTCTGTTTCGCCATGATAGCCCACGAACATATCGGTAGAAACGCCACAATCGGGAATGATGCGGCGAATGGCATTGATGCGGTCAATGTACCATTCAACGGTGTATTTGCGGTTCATCAGCTTCAATATCTTATTGCTACCGCTCTGCACCGGCAGGTGAATGTGCTTGCAAACATTGGGTTCTTCGGCAATCACGCGCAGCGTGTCGTCGCTCATGTCCTTAGGATGCGACGTGGTAAAGCGAATGCGTACGCCGGGAACTTCGTGTGCCACACGGCGCAAGAGCTTTGGAAAATCAATGGTTTCTGCTGGAATCGTTTCGCCTGTTGCCGACAAATGTTCGGGAATGGTATAACAATAAGAGTTGACGTTTTGCCCCAACAGCGTAATTTCCTTGTAGTGCTTGTCGCGCAGATCGCGCACTTCGCGCAAGATACTCTCCACGTCTCTCGACCGTTCTCTACCTCTTGTGTAGGGTACGATGCAGTAGTGGCAGAAGTTGTTGCATCCCCTCATGATACTTACGAAGCCTCCTATCTTGCCTAAGAGAAGCCGTTGAGGAACCACGTCCTTATAGGTTTCGGTCTTCGAGAGTTCTATATCGATTGCTTTGTTGCCCGTTTCGGCTTGCGCAATCATGTCAGGAAGATTCAAATACGAATCGGGTCCACACACCAAGTCGGCATGATGGTTGTCCAACAAATCGTCTTTCACCCGTTCGGCCATACAGCCTAACACGCCTAATATCAGGTTTCTGCCCTTCTTTCGCTCTGCGTGAAGCGAGTCAAGTCGGTTGTATATCTTGTTCTCCGCATTCTCTCTGACGCTGCAGGTATTCAGAAAAATGGCGTCAGCCTCGTCCTCCTTGTCGCATATCTCATACCCTGCCATCTGCATGACCGATGCAACTACCTCGCTGTCGGCCACGTTCATTTGGCATCCGTATGTCTCGATGTAAAGCTTCTTCATTGTCTTTGGTTTTGGGTTACAAAGGTACAAAAAATCTTCCACATGCTGATTGAAACGCATAAAAAGCGAGACATCCACCCAACGGCATGGGTTTATGCCCCTCCTCACTGACATGCACGACATCCGTAAACGTACAGATGCCATGTATAGTGCCATTATTCAGATGCTCTTAGTGTATCTATCATCTGGTGAATCTTCGTACTGAACACGATGGGATCATGGATATACTCGAAGCTGTTGGTTTCCTCTCCCGTTGTCACGTATACGGTACCGTAGTTGAAGATGCGCCCTAACATAGATTGTCTGATTTGCACGCCTTCGCATTTGTGGAGCATCAGCTCCAAAGAGTTGCGCTCAATGATACCTTTTTTGGCGATAATGCGCTTGTTGGTCAGTGCGTACTGCCGCCCTCCGTTTGCTGATATAGAACCCAGAACGGCGAATAGCACGAGCAACAGGCAAGCTGCGATTTGAAGATGGAAAAGAGTTCCTTCGGTTGGAAAGACCAACAAGAGAATCCCAAGCACGGCCAACGATGCCGAACGCCAGTATATTGCCGAGTGTAGTCGTGGGCGATAAACGACACGTTCGCCCTCCATCAAACTTTTATCGATATATCCCATATTACAATGATCAATTCTTAGCGAGACTTTTTGCGGGGTTGTTATGGAGCGAAATGATATTGAAAACCGTTGATGCGCTTCCAAGCTCCACGCGTAAAGTCGGGTATGGCGACTGGTGCCGAATTGTTTTCGATAGACAATCTGGTGAGTTCTCCCAGGCAACACCATTCGGCTAAGTCGTACACATCCATGTCGAGTGGGAGTCCATTCTGCAGACAATAAACCAAACGATAGTCCATGATGTAGTCCATGCCGCCGTGTCCACCCACCTTCTTAGCCTTCTCTTGAAGGTCTTTGACAAACTGTGGTGTGTATTGTTGCAGTAACTCGTCGCGAACTTTGTCTGCTACTGCAGCATGAGCCGTGAGGTTCTCGTGACTAATCTTCTCGTTGGTAGCCAACTGTTTGGGTCTGAAAGCCAATTCGCCAACAGGATATTTGCTGGCGTAGCCATCGGTTCCAACCACCTGATACATCCGGTTGTATGGCCGTGGTGTCATCACGTTGTGCTGAATGAGCATGGTCTTCCCCTTGACAGTGCGAATCAACGTCGAGGTTTGGTCGCCGTTTTGGAAGTCGTTACACGGTTTCCCGGTCTGCTTTTCAACGAGCTTAGGACCAATAGTTGCTTTGGTATCCATGGCAACGAGATATTCCATGCGATCACCACGATGAATGTTCAGCACCTGACAGTCAGGACCAATGCCGTGGGTAGGATAAACATCACCTCGATTCTTGCGATTGAAATCAAGTCGCCAGTTGTGCCAATATTCGCCCCAAAAGTCCTCTAAGTTGTGGATATAGGCACCTTCTACATGCAAAACCTCACCAAAGAGGCCTTGTTGTGCCATGTTGAGGGTGGACAATTCAAAGAAGTCGTACACGCAGTTTTCCAACATCATGCAATGCTTGCGTGTGCGTTCAGCCGTATTGATCAATGCCCAAATCTCATTCATGTTGGTTGCTGCAGGCACTTCAATGGCCACATGCTTTCCATGGTTCATGGCATAAAGTGCTATCGGCACATGATGAACCCAGTCGGTTGCGATGTAGATGATGTCGATGTCCTTGCGTTCGCACATCTTCTTGTATGCATCTATACTGCCACTGTAGACCACAGCTCGGTGTCGTCCGTGCTTATCAAGCCTCTTCTGGCTAAGCTCTACGCGGTCGGCCTCTACGTCACAGAGCGCCACGATGTCCGTTCCAGGAATCTGGCTCCATCGTTCTACGGCACTTATTCCGCGCATTCCCAGGCCTACAAAGCCCACACGAACCGTTTGTAACTTAGGTGTGGTGAGCTGTAGCACGTCCTTTTGTCCGGCAGGACGTTGGGGTATGTTGGTCTCTATGACCTTGATGTTCTTCGCATCTACATGAGTTGACGGGACCAAGATAAGGCACAGCAGCCATGCAAGCAATTGCATTGGTACTTTATTGGTGAGATTCATATCATGATTAAATTAGTTGAACAAAATAGATAAGTTTACTCTTTTCTTCGATTTGATGGATATATGATTAGTCGACCAGTGTGAAGTCGAGTTGTTTCTTCTCCAGGTTGGCCTGTGCCACTTTAATCCTGATGGGATCTCCCAGCTGGTATTTGTGATGATGTCGACGGCCAACGAGACAATAGTTCTTCTCATCAAAGTCGTAATAATCGTCATCCAAATCGTGCATGGGTACCATTCCTTCGCAATGATTCTCGTCGATTTCGCAATAGATGCCGTAGCTTTGGATGCCACTGATGTGCGCATCAAACTCTTCACCGATATGCTCACCCATGAATTCCACCATCTTGTACTTGATAGAGTCACGTTCGGCATTGGCTGCCACCTGCTCCATGTCAGAACTATGCTCGCACAAACGCTCGTAATAGTCCTTGTTGGCGCTGCGGCCACCCTTTGCATATCGTGTCAACAGTCGGTGAACCATCATGTCTGGATAACGCCGGATGGGCGATGTGAAGTGCGTGTAATAGTCGAAAGCCAAGCCAAAGTGGCCTATATTATAAATGGTGTACTTCGCCTTCATCATCGCTCTGAGGGCGACGGTTTGTATGAGTTTCTGCTCATCCGTGCCGTCAACGGCTTCCATCAGACGATTAAGACTGCGGGCTGTTTGTCCCTTTGTCCCTGCCGTTTTCATCTTATAGCCGAACTTCACGATAAAATCTTTCAGGTTTTCCAACTTCTGTGGGTCGGGATTGTCGTGTACACGGTAAGGCAAAGTCTTGGCTTTGGCACTCTTTTTCACCTTCCCCACGCTCTCAGCCACGGTACGGTTGGCCAGCAACATGAACTCTTCTATCAGCTTGTTGGCATCTTTTGAACGTTTAAAATAGCAGCGCACGGGCTTCCCCTTCTCATCAACATCGAAATGAAGTTCTTCAGAATCAAACTTCACCGCACCGTTCTTGAAGCGTTCCTCGCGCAACTTCTTGGCCAAGGTGTCCAGCATAATCAGCTCCTTAGCATGCTCTCCCTTGTATCCACCCTTGTGTGGAGCCGGTGCTGGTTGCCCTGTTCCATCTATTATACCATTCTCTTCAAGCAACTGCTGCACCTCTTCGTAGGCATATCTGCGATTGCTCTTGATGACGGTATGTACAATACGCTGGCTCCGAATGAATCCATCGACATCCATCTCCACGATGACGCTGTAGCAAAGTTTCTCTTCATCGGGACGAAGGGAGCAGATGAAGTTGCACAATCGCTCGGGCAACATCGGGATAGTGCGGTCTACCAGATACACGGAGGTGGCACGCTTCTGCGCCTCTTTGTCGATGATAGACTTCTCGGTAACATAGTGTGTCACGTCAGCAATGTGGATACCAACTTCCCAAATGCCCTTGCTTACCTCACGAATAGACAAGGCATCGTCGAAATCCTTGGCATCTTTGGGGTCAATCGTGCAGGTGAACACCTGTCGAAAGTCTTCTCTTTCAGCTAAATCTTGCTTGGTAATCTCGCCACTAATTCGCTCTGCAGCGTCTTCTACAGCCTTTGGATACTTGTAAGGTAAACCGTATTGAGCCAAGATGGTGTGCATCTCCGCATCGTTGTCGCCAGTCTTTCCCAGCACGTCGACAACCTCTCCTATGATGTTTTTATGATTCTCATCGGGCCATTTGCTCACTTTCACCACCACCTTGTCGTTGGTTTGGCCGCCCTTCAACTTGTTTCTCGGAATCAAAATGTCGTTGGCAAACAAGTTCTCCTGCGTCACCAGGAAGGCGATGTTCTTTTCAACTCGCAGTTTACCGACGAACTGATCGCGCGAACGTTGCAGTATTTCGATGACCTGTGCTTCTTTGATGTGCTTTTGACGGCGTGCCATGAGCGACACTTTCACACGGTCACCATTGAGTGCCGACATCGAGTTGCGCTCGGAAACAAAGATGGGTTTGTCACTTCCATCGGGGATGAATGAGTTTTTCCCATTACCTTTGCGCCGAAAAAGTCCTTCCACCACCTGTCCCATCTGGTTGAGGCGGTATGAATGGTCAGACACCTTTGTCAAGAAATCGTCCCAAGCCATCTCTTCCATCAGGTCGATGGCGAGCATCTTCAGCGGATGTGTGTTCAGTTTGAGCGTACGGAATATCTCTTTATAACTAAATGTTTTTTCCGGTTGTGTTGTAAAGAACCCTTCCAACTTTTCAGCCAATTGCTTTTTGGACATGCGTTTGCCACCTTTTTTTCCTTTTCCCATCTTGTTCCGTGTTTTATGATACTTATTGCAAATTAACAAAAAAGAATTGACACAACACCTATTTATTACGATTATTTTGCATTAAAATCATGTTTCGAAGCTATTCTAAGGTTGTGCTGGCGAGGTATCATTTGCACTTCAACTGCACATTAATGACAAGCGAACGGGGCCTGATACCCCAATGGTACCAAGCCCCGTTCTAGTCTGCATTGCATGATTTTCTACTTTGTTTGGCTGTACTCTCGGTATAAACCGTCAACAATACTATCGGCCAAACTGATGTTAGGTACGTATATGGTGTCACACTTCAAGGCCTTAGCCACCATCAGGAAAATCTCCGCAGCCGGTATGATGACATCGGCGCGGTCGTCTTTCAGTCCGTACTTTTCTTTTCTTTCTTCCTCGCTGAGCTTGGAGAGAGTCTCGTATATTTCCTTCAATTCCTCCACTTTCATTTGCTTTTCGTCGTTTTTACCGTGCGTCAGCCTGAAGAGTTTGTTGATGTTGCCGCCCGAACCAATAATCTGTGTGTCAGGAAAATGCTCGGCATACTCGTCCAACATGCCCCGCATCTGATGCTTGGTAGCGTTGGTTACCTTGCCACTGAGCATGCGCAGGGTACCCATATCGAATGAATGACTCTCGGCCAGTGCGCCATCATGCAGCAATGATATCTCGGTACTGCCGCCACCCACGTCGACGTATGCGAAATTGCCCGTTTGACTATTGGTTTGTTCAATGATGTTATTGCAAAGCAGTCGTGCTTCTTCCTCGCCCCGAATAATCTCAAGTTTGATGCCTGTCTCACGCTCAATCTCTTTCATTACCTTCTTCCCATTGTCTGCATCGCGCATGGCTGCGGTGGCACAGGCACGATATTGATCCACTTGGTAGAGCAGCATGAACTGTTTAAAGCCTTTCATCATACGCATCATCATCGTGGCGCGGTCTTTCGAAATCTTGCCTAATGTAAACACGTCTTTGCCCAATCGCAGGGGAATGCGGATGAACATCACCCGCTTAAAGCGCTCAAATTGGGGCGCACTGTCATCAAAACGCTTGATTAACAGGCGCGCACCGTTCGATCCAATATCAATTGCTGCGAATGTTTTTGCTTCCATTTTTTCTTTTTGTTTGATGGGTTCTGGGGTTGTTTCTTTCTTTTTCGTCATGCTTGTTGTTCTGATTGATAGGCCTCGAACAAGGCTTGCTGTGAACGGAAAGGTTGCTGTCCTTCTGCGATGGGTTGTATTTCGTTGGTCCCCATGCCATCGATGATTCGCCCATTGGTTGTGTCACGCATGCCATACTCAACGGTGCGCAGCAAGTCTTGTTGCAGGTCTTGGTCGTAAACAGGTGTCATCACTTCGATGCGGTTGATGAGATTGCGTGGCATCCAGTCGGCCGAACCCAAATAATATTTTGGTTTTCCGCCGTTACAGAATATCAAAATGCGCGAATGTTCCAGGTATCTGTCAATGATGCCCACAGCCTTGATTTTCTCGCTCATGCCCTTGATGCCTGGCACCAGTGAGCAGTTGCCGCGTAAGAGCAAGTCTATTTTCACGCCAGCTTGCGAGGCAGCGTAGAGCTTGTTGACGATGTCAGGGTCGGTGATGTGGTTGATTTTAATCTTAACCCATGCCTCTTGCCCAGCCAAGGCATTCTTGATTTCGTTGTCGAGCATGCGGATGATGCGTGATTTCATCGAGTTGGGCGACACCATGAGTTCCCTGAAGCGTACTTGTGAGAAGGGTCTGTCGATGAAGTCGAACACCTTTTCCACCTCATTGACGATGCGTGGCCGCGCCGTCATCATGAGATAGTCGGTGTAGGTCTTGGCGTTTCCCTCGTGAAAGTTGCCCGTTCCGACGCAAGCCAGATTGCCCTTGGTGGTCGTGATGTGCAAGAGTTTAGAATGAATCTTCAAACCTTCCACGCCAAAAATCACGTTCACGCCTTCTTCCTGCATGCGCTTGCTCCACTTGATGTTGCTTTCTTCGTCGAACCGAGCCAGCAACTCTACCACGGCTGTCACCTTCTTGCCGTTTTGTGCTGCGCAAATCAAGGCCTTCACCACCTTGGAATCTTTGGCCAAGCGATAGAGCGTGGTCTTGATTTCCTTGACTTCCGGGCGCAAGGCTGCTTCTCTCAACATGCGAATGTAGCCGTTGAACGAGTGATAAGGAACATGGATGAAACGGTCTTTCTGCCTGATGAGGTCGAAGATACTTTCTTCTGACAGGAATTCTGGTTTGAGTATTTGCGGCCATTTGGGATAACTCAATTTTTCATAACCCGATGCTGGAAAGCCCATCAAGTCTTTATGATTCTGGTATCTACCTGCTGCCAGCAAGGTGTCCAGCTCTTTCACGTGCAGACGTTTCATCACCTTCCTTTTCAAGTCGGCAGACATGTCCTTGTCATATACCATGCGTATGGCCTCTCCTCGTTTCCTACTGTTCACCCCTATGGCGATGCGTTCCATGGCACCGTAATCGGCTTCGTTGTCAACCTCCATTTCTGCATCCTTGGTAAACTTGAAAGAATAAGCCTCGTAGGTAGACCCTTTCAGTCCGATGAAGATGAGGGGCAGGCAGTATCTAACGACGTCATCCAGGTACATGAAGTTCTCACAATTGTCTGAAGAGGGAATTTTCAGGAAGCGTCCGTATATCCTGTCGGGTATTTTGATGATGGCAAATTTTGTTTTGCGGCTCATCTCCTCGGTTCTTTTCACGGCGAGATAGATACGATTGTCTTCCAAAATGCTGAGGTCATCAATTTCTGAAAGCCAAATGGGATTGGTCGAACCGTTGAGCTTGTCGTAATAAAACGCTTTCAAGAAAGCCTTCTGTTCCTCGTTAAGCTGCGTTTCGTCAAGCATGCGCATGTTGTGCTTTTCCAGTCCGGCGAACACATCTTTGATGGCGTTGCCATACTCAATGTTGTATTCTTCATTGAGTTTGTTGATGTGCTTGATGGTTTTTTTGATCATTTTCGCTGTCGCTGCCGAGACATTCGTGCTTTCCAAAATCTTATTGAGCGAAGCCATCCTTACTCGGAAGAATTCGTCCAGGTTATTGGAGTAGATGCCTAAGAATGAAAGACGCTCCAACAAAGGAACGGTGGGCTTTTGTGCTTCTTGCAAGATGCGATGATTGAAATACATCCAACTGATGTCTCTCTCGATGTAACGATACTTCATTTTTGTGCTTTGTGCCATTTTTCGGAGGTAGTAACTGTTATTGTGTCGAATTTGATGAAGGTGAGCGTTCGTTAGGATTGCGGCGCTTGTTTCTCCTGGTCTTTTCGCTCTGTGTTTTCTATCACAATGTCTTCCAGTTCCAAGGGGATATGCAATTGCTTGATGTATTGAGCCGAGGAACCTTCTGGGACGACGATTTTCTTCAGAGCGTCACAATTGGAAACGGATGTGCGCGCGATGTGTTCTACAACACCCAAGAAGGTGAGCTTCTTCAGTTGGTCACATTCAGCGAAGGCATGTGGCTCAACGATTTTGACAGAAGCAGGAAGAGTGACCTTCTCCAAGGCGTCGCAATCAGAGAAGGCGTCACTGCCAATGACCTCAACCGTGTCGGGTATGATTACTTTTTTCAACCTGCGGCGACGAGAAAAGGCAAAGTCTTGTATCTCCACCACGCCCTTCGGAATGATGACCATCGCCGCATCGGTCAGACAGGCGACGAGCTTCTTGTGGTCGGCAGTGAACATCAGTTTGTTCTCAATGATGAAATGTTCTGACTTGCACACGATGTTTTCGCTGTTCAAGCCTACGAACGGATTATGGCCGAGGCTTTCAACGGAGGCAGGAATCACGAGTTCTTTCAAGGACATGCATCGCGAAAAAGCTTCGTTGCCAATGTGTGTGACGGTTTCCGGGATGTTCACTTGCTCCAGAAAGGCACATCCCCAGAAGGCATCATCGTCGATTACCTCAGTCCCTTCGGGGATATCGTACGTGCCTTCGAGCGTTTTTGTGGCCATGATGACACGTTTTTGCTTCTTCGAATAGTAAACGCCCTCTTCATCTTTCTTGGCTCCTGCCATCCGCTTGAGGGCAAGGTTCAAAACGAGATTCTCAAATTTGTCCTCCCGATTCACATGTTTTTTCAGAACGTCTTTGATGAGTTTTTTGTTCTCCTTCATACAAGTTGTCAATTAGTTTTGTGCAAAAATACCATATAAAAGCGAAATATGGTTGTATTGTTTTTTACAATTCTGTTACATTTACGCATGAATTAGTAGTCATTCAGGTTGTAATCAAATCCGTTAGGTTACAAATCTGTAGCGTTGCATCATGCAATTGTAATAAATATGTATTAAAAATGAAACATCCGAACGTTAATTTTGTACCCAAAATCACATGTTAGACAAAACATGAAACATATCCAAACGCTCCTTGCCGTCTTTGTCTTGCTGGTACAGTCAGTCGTTGTTCAGGCGCAGCAAAGTGACAATGTGGACTACAAACCCAAAATAGAAGGAACCATTCGTGGTAAATTTGAATACCAGCCCGATGATCAAAAGGGCCGCTTCGAGGTGCGTACAGCGCGCTTTAGCCTGACGGGTAGGGTGGCGCCAAGGGTATCATACAAGGCCGAGATTGACCTCTCTGACGAGGGAAAGATTAAGATGCTTGATGCTTACACGCGGCTGGTTCCCCTTGATAGCGTGCAGTTCACCATCGGACAGATGCGTGTGCCCTTCACCATTGACGCGCATCGTTCGCCTCACGAGCAATATTTTGCCAATCGTTCGTTCATCGCAAAGCAAGTAGGCAACGTGCGCGACGTGGGCCTGACGGTGGGCTATAATTTCAAGTTGGGCATCCCCATGCGTATCGAGGGTGGTGTCTTTAATGGTTCAGGACTAACCGACCAGAAAGATTTCTGGACCCGTCAAATCAATTTCTCCACCAAGTTGCAGGCTTTCATCCCTGGCGGATGGAACATCACGCTAAGCACTCAGAAAATCAATCCCGACCATCTTACCGTCATGATGTACGACGCTGGTATGTACTATCACGCAAATGGCTGGCACGCCGAAGTGGAGTACCTCTACAAGCACTATGCTAAAGAGGCTTTCGATGCCGTACATTCGGTCGACGCTTTCGTCAACTATGACATTCCGTTGAAGCGGTGTTTCTTTTCTAAGATATCCCCGCTGGTGCGCTTTGATTACATGACCGACCACAGTGACGGTTTCCGGTATGCCAATGGCGTGAGGGATGAGACGGGCGTGTTGATCGTCAACGACTACAAACGCTCACGCGTGACTGGCGGGGTGACACTGAGTATCGACAAGCCCTTCATCTCTGACCTCCGTGTGAACTACGAGAAATATTTCTATGAGCACGATAACCTGGCCAAAATATCGGAGAAAGACAAGTTCGTTATTGAAGTGATGACGCGCTTTTAGGTTGTTTGTTAAAAGTGTAGATGATATTCCTACACTCGCAGTTGCTCATGTTTCAGATTTTTCTTACGTCACAGCGGAATGAAAGTGGCTCTCTCTGTATTTTGTGTTGCGTTAACCCTTGTGTGTTTTTGTATTTATCCTGGTTGACGAGGACTTCCACTATTTAAGCACTATACACCTGATGTCTATCTGTTTCACATACAGAGTCGCTTTAATTGCCCACTTGTTACCTGTTGCCTAAATGAAATCATGACGAACAAATGTTGTGAATTATCTTGACAAAGAACCTCTCCATGCTTGGCGTATTTACAACCAACCCTGCCTCGGGTTGCAAATAAGCCGAAAATAAAGCGGTTTTTATATATGCTTGATAGTCACACTTTTGTAAAGATACGCTGCCCGTTAGTAGCTTGTTTTCACTCTCCCTCAAGCCAATAGCATGTCTTTTGTGGTGCAATTGCTATGCTTTTGGCGTTCAATTGCATGGTTCTAAGGGTGCAAAGTGGTGCATGTTGGAGGGTAATATCATCGTTTTTAGATCGAAAAACACAATTTTGAGACAAAAAAGCTCCTTGTTTTCATCTGCCTGGCCTATTGTTTTTCTCCAGAATGAGAATTGCGAAGGGTCGTTTTTGGGCCGTTTTTTGGTAAAAAAGTTGGATATTTTCAGTAATCATGCGTCAGGCGAAGCGTATCGTTTTTTGCGCTGGTGCCAATCGTTGTATGAACCCCTATTTTACAACGGCGCATGGAGATATCGTTGCGTGTTTGAAAGAAAGGATGACGAATCTAAAACAACGTTAACCTGCGTCAATCATTCCCAAATGACAAGACGTGTGATGCGCTGCATTGAAATATTTTTATTATATTTGCAATGACAATTATTAAAAAACTTACAAAAGGGCCGAAAGGCTCCAAAACATCACAGATATGGCAAAAGTATATGAATTTTTGGCCAATGGTTTCGAAGAAGTTGAAGCCTTGACACCCGTAGACATTTTCCGCAGAGCCGGCGTTGAAGTTCAGACAGTGAGCGTTACAGGCTCCGAGTGGGTGGAATCTTCTCATGGCGTAACCATCAAGGCCGACGTGAAATTTGAAGACATGCACAACTTTGACGATGCCGACATGCTGATGCTTCCCGGTGGTATGCCCGGCGCAACCAACCTGAACGAGCATGCGGGCGTGAGAGAAACACTGCTTGCTCACAACGCTAAGGGCAAACATATCGGTGCCATCTGTGCCGCACCGATGGTCTTAGGCAGCTTAGGACTGCTGAAAGGACGCAAGGCAACATGCTATCCAGGATTCGAGAAGTACCTCGAGGGTGCTGAATACACGGCCGAATTGTTCACCGTTGATGGCAACATCATCACGGGAGAGGGTCCTGCTGCGACGTTCCCATACGCGTACGAGATCCTAAAGATGTTCGTGGGTGAAGCCAAGACGAAGGAGTTGCAGCAACAGATGCTATACGACCATTTGATGGGGCGGTGAGGAAAACTCACCAACTCATAACCTCATGAACTCAGCAACTCATAAACTTACGAACTCATGAACTCATGAACTACATCATCATTGTTGCCGGAGGGAAAGGCCTTCGCATGGGAAGCGACACGCCGAAACAGTTTCTGCCCATCGGTGGAAAGCCTGTTCTGATGCGCACCATCGAGCGCTTTTACCAATACAGCAACGAGCTGAACGTCATTGTGGTGTTGCCTCGCGAACAACAAGCGCAGTGGAGAACACTGTGTGAGCGCCACCACTTTGACCTCGCGCACACCATCGCAGATGGAGGAGGCACGCGCTATGAATCGTGCCAGAACGGTTTGGCGGCCATTCCCGATGATGCCGATGGCGTGGTAGGCTTCCACGATGGCGTTCGTCCGTTTGTTTCGGTCGAAGTTATCAAGCGTTGTTTTGAGACAGCCCGAGTCGAAAAAGCCGTCATCCCCACACTGCCCGTGACCGACACGCTGCGCCACATCGACGATCAAGGCGGCGGAAAGAACGTGCTGCGCAGCGAGTATCGCATTGTACAGACGCCACAAGTCTTTGACATCGCATTGGCCAAGCGAGCTTTCGGACAACCTGACCAGGAATCGTTCACCGATGATGCCTCGGTGATTGAGGCACTCGGGCACAGCGTCAGCATGGTAGACGGCAACCGGGAGAACATCAAAATCACCACTCCCTTTGACCTCGTTTTGGCCGAAGCCATGCTTCAGCACGGCCAAACGCCCCGTGCAAACGCTGGAAACATAGGGCAATGCGGCGGTAAGCAGTCTGCGCAAAAGCCAACAGAAGCTGACCAAAGAGGGTAAATGCTTATTTCATCGAAACCATGTCATCCATACTCGAGCAAGACATCAAATACCTACCTGGGGTTGGACCCAAGCGTAAGGCGATATTGGAGAAAGAGGCCAACATCGCCACATGGGGCGATTTGCTCGAGTATTATCCTTACAAATACGTTGACAGAAGCCGCATCTACCGCATCATCGACTTGCAAGGCGACCTGCCTTTCGTGCAACTCAAAGGCAAGATTCTGAGCTTTGAAGAGTTCACCATGAGCCCGAGGAAGAAGCGGGTGGTGGCTCATTTTAGTGATGGCACAGGCATTGCCGACCTTGTTTGGTTTCAAGGCACACAATATGTTTACAAGAATTATAAGGTAAACGAAGAATACATCGTTTTTGGCAGGCCAACCATCTATGGCGGGAGATATCAGTTTGCGCATCCTGACATCGACAAAGCTGCCGACATCCAGCTGTCTGAAATGGGCATGCAGCCCTATTACATGACGACCGAGCGCATGAAAAAGTCGGGATTGCAGTCGCATGCCATTGAGAAACTCACCAAGACGCTGGTTGATAAGCTCGGCGAGAACGACCTGCCCGAAACACTTCCTCCATACATCACGGGGCCTCTGCATCTTGTTTCACGCGCCGAAGCCATGACAAAGATTCATTATCCAAAGAGTCTTGATGACGTGCAGCGTGCCCAACTACGGCTCAAGTTTGAAGAATTGTTTTACGTTCAGCTCAATATCCTGCGCTATGCCAACGACCGCAAACGCAAGTACAAGGGTTATGTTTTCAATCATGTGGGACCACAGTTTCATCATTTTTACAAGAACAACCTGCCTTTTGAACTGACAAACGCACAGAAACGAGTGATGCACGAGATACGCAAGGACATGACCACTGGCCGACAAATGAACCGGTTGGTGCAGGGTGACGTGGGTTCGGGCAAGACGCTGGTGGCACTGATGTCCATGCTCATTGCCATTGATAATGGTTATCAGGCGTGCATGATGGCCCCAACGGAGATTCTGGCCGAACAACATTTTGCCACCATCAAGAAGTTCTTGAATGGAATGGACGTGCGCGTGGAACTGCTCACGGGCATGGTGAAAGGCAAAAAACGCAACGAAGTGTTCCACGGATTGCTCACCGGAGAGGTTCACATCTTGGTAGGAACGCATGCCGTTATCGAAGATAACGTGCGATTTTCACACTTGGGCATGGCCGTAGTCGACGAGCAGCACAGGTTCGGCGTGGCACAAAGAGCCAAATTGTGGGGCAAGAGCGAACGCCCACCCCATATCCTCGTGATGACGGCGACACCCATTCCGCGCACCTTGGCTATGACCATTTATGGCGATCTGGACGTAAGTGTCATCGATGAATTGCCTCCTGGGCGTAAACCCATACAGACTATTCATCAATACGACAATCAGATGACGAGCTTGTATCAAGGCATACGGAAGCAAATCCAACAGGGCAGACAGGTATATATCGTCTTTCCGCTGATCACTGAGAGCGAGAAAATTGACCTGAAGAACCTGGAAGCAGGGTTCGAATCGCTATGTACAATCTTCCCAGACTTTAAACTCAGCAAGGTGCATGGCAAGATGAAGCCGAAAGAAAAGGATGCCGAAATGCAGAAGTTCAGTCGTGGAGAAACCCAAATTCTGGTGGCCACGACGGTGATAGAGGTGGGTGTTGACGTGCCAAACGCCTCGGTCATGGTGATTCTCGATGCTCAACGGTTTGGTCTTTCACAGTTACATCAGCTCAGAGGACGTGTGGGACGTGGTGCCGAACAGAGTTATTGCATCTTGGTAACCAGTCACAAGTTGTCAAAAGAAACCCGCAGACGCATTGACATCATGTGCGAAACCTGCGATGGTTTTCAGATTGCAGAGGCCGATTTGAAGCTCCGTGGACCTGGAGACCTGGAGGGAACGCAGCAAAGTGGCATTGCCTTCGACCTCAAAATAGCTGACATTGCACGCGATGGACAAATCATACAACGAGCTCGTGACGAAGCACAGAAGATTATAGAGGCCGACCCGCTTTGCGAAAAGACAGAATATAGCATGCTTTGGAACAGGCTCAACGACCTGAGAAAAGCCAATATCAATTGGGCATCAATCTCTTAACACCCATTTGTAGTTATTCCAAGTTAGTTAAAACCGTTATAAATTCTGTTAATAACGTAACAACTTTGCAATATAATCGTTATATTTGCACAACCATTTTTTAAAGTTGAAGGATTTCTTACAGCATCTGGTAAATCTTTAAAAAACATTTTTGATTAGCTCTTTTGGGAGACCTAAAACTAACAAAATTTGTATGGCATTTATAAACAAGATAAAAACATTTGCTTTTATTGCAGTCTTTGGGGCAATCGCTCAATCAGCAACAGCGCAAGATTTACTTGCCAAACAGGCTCCCGTAGACCGGAAGATGAAAGCCGTAGATACGCTTTTGCTGCATAGCATCATCGAAAAAGAAAACACAGAGTCACCAGCAGCCCAGCTATATGACGAATGGGAAAACCGTTATGCACACCGTGCAACAGCACTTCCCGACTCATTCAAGATAGATCTTCGTCACTTTCATATGCCCACACCCAGCCGGGTTGTGACGAGTAACTTCGGTTCTCGTTGGGGACGTCAGCACAAAGGCTTGGACATTAAGGTGTACATTGGAGACACCATCCGTGCTGCTTTCAGTGGCAAAGTACGCATTGTTCGTTATGAGGCACGTGGATATGGCAACTATATCGTCATCCGACACAACAACGGACTGGAGACTATCTACGGTCACTTGTCAAAACAATTAGTGCAAGAGAATCAAGAAGTACGAGCAGGCGACGTGATTGGACTGGGGGGAAACACGGGTAGAAGTACCGGTTCTCACCTTCATTTCGAAACGAGATTATGCGGTGTGGCTCTGAATCCCGCACTCTTGTTTGACTTCCGAGCTCAAGATGTCACAGGCGATTTCTACACATTCAGAAACGCTTCCTATCAACGAGAGTCATCAGAAGCTACCCGTTTGCGTGGTGTAGTAAGAAACGGAAGATATACACCTGAAGAGGTTCGTGGCGAATTAGCCTACAAAAAGGACGATAATGACATGGTCAACCCTACTCAGGTACAATACCATAAGGTGGTGGCAGGCGAGACACTCTCCTCGATTGCGCGCAAACGCGGTGTAACGGTTGAGCAGATTTGTAGGCTGAGCCATATCAGTAAATCTGCGAAGCTTAAGCCGGGTAGCATCTTGAGATATTCTTAACATCGGAATGCGATACGAACAAACAACAATCTAACGCTCACTTGTGCGAAAAAGGCCATATCATCTGACCGATATAAAAGCACAAGAAAATATCACAATAACAGTTCTTTCTATTACGGAGGAGCTGTTTTTTTTATTTCAACGCAGGAAACGTTGCCCTCTATTGCTTAACAGATTCATCGAAAAAATAGTGAATCAATCGGGTTAAATTAATATAATTTGTACGAGAACATTGCTGTATTATGTATATCTTTGTATGGTACAATCCACAAAACGACAACATTATGACGGCTTTTCAATCCACATGAAGGTGTTCTTTTGTGCATCTTTTTAAATAGGATGCCAACCAAACAACCCATCCGAGTGAATGAAATCGTTTACAAACCCTTCTGTTGCAACAGGCCAAATCAACTTCGCACCAGTTCAAGTAACGGCTTTTTCCAACCAATATGTCATTTTAAATAAACGCTTTACATAAAGAGATAAAGGTATGAATCAAACTATTTTGCAAGGTTTCCACTGGTACACAGAAGGAAACGGCGTGTTTTACAAACACATGAAAGAGATTTCCGATCAGCTTCAAGAGTTGGGTATCACCATGGTGTGGTTCCCCCCAGCATACAAGGCAGCTGGCGGTAGCAACTCTGTTGGCTACGATCCTTATGACTTGTTTGACCTAGGAGAATTCGATCAGAAAGGGTCTATTGCCACAAAGTATGGCACCAAGGACGAATATGTCGATGCTTGCAAGACCCTACAGAGCAAGGATGTCTCGGTGATGGTCGATGTGGTGCTCAATCACAAGGCTGGTGGTGATGAGACCGAACACTTTCATGTGGTGAAAGTAGATCCCAACAACCGTCAAAAAAACATATCAGCTCCTTTCGAAATTGAAAGCTATACCAAGTTTACTTTCCCTGGTCGAGGCGACAAATATTCTAAATTTAAGTGGGATTTCACTTGCTTCTCCGGCGTAGATTATGCGGTAGGGCAGGACAAAGGCATCTTCCAAATCATCAACGACCATGGCGATGGGTGGGAAACTGTTGTTGGTACGGAGAAAGGCAATTACGACTATTTGATGTACAACGACATTGAGCACCGAAATCCCTATGTTCGCAAGGAACTGAACGACTGGGCAAAATGGTATCACGACCAAGTGTTTTTCGATGGTGTGCGGCTAGATGCCGTGAAGCATCAATCGCCTGAATTCTATAAAGAGTGGCTGAATCTATTGCGCTCGAATACAGGAAAGGACATTTTTGCCGTGGGTGAGTACTGGACACCAGGTATGCTTCCATTGATGCTTGATTATCTGGAGGCTACGGATGGATGCATGAGCCTGTTCGATGCATCGCTGCAGCAAAACTTCCATATTGCCTCTAACAGTGGCGGTGATTACGACTTGCGACGCATCTTTGATGAAACCCTGTTGTCAGCCCGCCCTGACAAGGCAGTTACTGTGGTCGACAATCACGACACCCAACCTCTTCAGGCGTTGGAAGCACCGGTAGAAGCGTGGTTCAAGCCATTGGCTTATGCCCTCATTTTATTGCGACAAGACGGTTATCCTTGCGTGTTTTATCCCGATTTGTTTGGCGCACATTATACGGATAAGGGGCAGGATGGCAACGATTATGAGATTTTCTTGGATAAGGTTGATGGCATTGACGGTCTGTTGAAAGCCCGAAAAGAAAATGCTTATGGCACGCAGCGCGATTATTTTGAAGACGCCAACTGCCTTGGTTGGACACGCGAGGGCGATGGATATAACCGGGGATGTGCCGTGGTGATGAGCAACAAGGACCAATACGAGAAACCCATGGAAGTAGGTAAGGCTTATGCTGGGCAGAAATTCTACGATTTGTTGGGCAGATTCGACCACAAGATTCAGATTGATGAGAATGGTTGGGGCAACTTTACCTGTCCGGCTGGGAATGTCTCAGTGTGGGTTCCAGAATAGTTTTTGTAGGTAATTTACCAGCTATCTAATACATAGCGTTCATCTATAATCATGGGAAATGGGAAATTTTGGGGGTGTGATTCCCATTTTTCCATTTCCCATTTTCATTTCCTGTATCCGAGGATAGCGGCTGAACGTGATAATTCACACTCCACTAACTGCTGATATGGAAAACCTGATTGAGCAACTAAGAAATAATTTTACATGCCCTCGAAATACGAGCTTATTTGCAACCAACCGCAAGGTTGATGGCAAATACGCAAGATATGAGCGATTTTTACAACTTATTGATCAATAAAAAGTTATAAGTTTTAGTGCATTTTATCCGTCAAATTTGATGCTGGTTTCCCTCCAAAAGCATGCTTATTGAACTTCAATATGCATGCTATTGCGTTCCAATAGCATGCCAATAGTATGGCTAAAACATACAAATAACACGATAAACTGCCTGTTTTGATGCTGTAAAATATGACTTCTTAGCTTGATAGATCACCAAAAAGTCACCATCAGCGGATATTTTTTTCTATTTCAAAACTTCAAAATTTTGAAATAAATCAACAAAACGAGTTCTTATGTAGTCAGATCAGCATGGCGGTGAAACTACCAGTGAGCTGCCAATTGTCCAGCTGTTACCATGCAGCTTCACCCCAAATTCACCGTTTGAAAACACTTCTTAGCACAAACCAGCCGTGCATCACGAGGGTTGGCAGGTAGCCATAATGCGACGCCATGACGTGAAAACGCTCTTTGAGCGATGCTTGGTGATTTTGATTGGTCATACCGCCATCCAGATAATTCGCCACCACAGTCTGCACATTGCGCAATGGCAAGTGTCTACGGGCGGCCTCTTTCATGATTCGTATGCACCAATCAACGTCGGCAGAATAGCGATACTTCGTCAGGTAAGGCGTAACCTTGGCAATGTCGGTGCGTGCATAAAAAGCCTGATGGCACACCAGCATGCCGTGTAAGAACGAACGCCAGGTGAGATGGCGCGGTGGCGTCAAGCGTCGACGGCGCACAAATTCGCCCTTGTCATCAACGATATGGGTATCGCCATACAGCACGGCGGGCAAGACATCATATGCGCCCACGCTACCAGCCACAAGCTCCAGCGTGTCGTTTGCCGGAAAGCTGTCACCGGCATTGAGAAACAGCACATAGTCGCCTGTTGCCCTCTGCAAGCCTTTGTTCATGGCATCATACAAACCATGGTCAGGTTCTGAAGCCACCAATACCTCGTGTCCGGTTTCCATCTCGGCAGAAAGTGCGGCGTAACGCTTTGCCATACGCACCGTTTGATCTGTAGAAGCACCGTCAATAATCAAGTGTTCCACCTCTTTATATCTCTGTTTCAGCACACTGTCAAGCGTTCTTTGCAATTCGTTTTCTGCCTGATAGGTGCATGTGATGACGCTAAATTTTATCATATCTCTTTTTGTTTTGAGGAGTTAATGGGAGTTAAGGGGGAGTGATTGGGAGTTAACAGACGATAGCTTTTCCGTGCAGAAAGTCTAATGCCCGATAACTCCTATTAACTCCAACTAACTCCTGATAACTCCGATCTCTTTTTGTTTGGGGAGTTAATGGGAGTTACGAGGGAGTAATCGGGAGTTAACAGACGATAGCTTTTACGTGCAGAAAGTCTCATGTCCGATAACTCCAATTAACTCCAACTAACTCCTGATAACTCCGCTCTCTTTTTGTTTTGGGAGTTAATTGGAGTTACGAGGGAGTGAACGGGAGTTAACAGACGATAGATTTTCCGTGCAGAAAGTCTAATGTCCGATAACTCCTATTAACTCCTGATAACTCCCAATAACTCCAGCTCATTACCTTCTGCCTTCCTCCATTGCCTCTTGGTAAACCTCCAGATAGCGCTTTGCTACATGCTGTTGCTCATAAGCAGTTTGCACTTTATGGATGCACCGCCTGCTCAGTTCCGCACCATTGGCATCTTTGTCTAATATCCATGCGATGCCTTCGGCCAACGATGCGGCATCTTTGTAGCGAGCCACATAGCCATTTTGCAAATGATCAATCATCTCGGGAATGCCCCCCACGTCAAAACCAACACAGGGTACGCCACATGACATGGCCTCCATGATGGTATTGGGAAGATTTTCTGAGAGCGAAGGCAGTACAAATACATCCACTGCATTGTACACGTCCACTATTTTCTTCGTGTCATTGACATATCCAAGCGAATAAGTTGGCAAGCTAAAGGCACCTTCCAACTCTTCCGCATGACCGCCCAACATTACCAATCCCACCTTGTCTTTCATTTCAGGGTGAGCAGCTACCAATTGTTGACAGGCCTCGATGAGGTACTGAATGCCCTTATTTTCGTTCGTAATGCGCTGCGACGCGAACAAAACAAGCTGTTTATCGGTAGGCAATCCCAACCGCCTAGCAGCCGCTACCTTATCGTTAGGCGTAAAGAGGTGGGTGTCGATGGGGTTTGGAATGGTTGTCACCACATGGTTTTGCAATAGTCCGCTTGCCTTTGCCTGTGCGGCAAGCCAGTTGCTACATGCCACAAAATGGATGTTGCCCGATGCATATACCTTTTGTTTTCGTTTCCACACCCTGTGCGAGAGGTCGCCATCTGAGCCATGATGAGGCAGATACATGCAGTTGCCACACTGCGTTTTAAAGTTCTGGCACGACAGGGTAAGGTGACAAATACCCGTTGCCGGCCACATGTCATGCATAGTCCACACCACCGGTTTGCCACTCTCAAGAATCTTTTGAATGTTGCGCAGCGACAACATTCCTTGGTTGATCCATTCCAAATGAATGATGTCAGCTTCTTGAAATTCGGGCAACGACGTGATATCAGTACCCACGTTGGCTACATCAACATGGAATAAATGACGTTTACAGAAATGCAAATGCCAAAATATACACCAGCGTTCCCATAGAAAATGCAACCTTTTCAGTGCTTGATGGGGCAACTGCGTAACGGTGAGATGGTCGGTTTCTTTATCCTTGACCAGCATCTTGGCCTTGACACCCGACTGGTTCAAGGCCTGCATCAATCGGTTGGAAGCCACTGCGGCGCCACCCGTTTTCTCGCTGGTGTTCACAATAAGAACGCGCATATAGGTCGTTTTGATTCTGATGTAAAGGTACGCTAAATCGGAAACACCAACAAGTGTTTCGCCTATTTTTAGCCTATTTCATCCTTGAACTTGCGCCATTCTGCCCATTTTCATCGTATGTGCGTGGCGAAAGTGATACCTGTTTGGTTACAACGAAAGGGTAGAAGAAGCTTGATTCTGTACGTTGTGTGCGGACACAAAATATTGATATAGGTCAAGAAAGAGGCATTCTGAGCACTAAAATGGCTCACTTATTTGGAACGAGTGGCAAATCTGTCTACCTTTGCAGTACCAAAAAGGTTAATAGATTGTTTAGGTTAGTAGTAATAGATTTAGGTTTTTAGTTATTAGGTTTAAGGTAAATTAAACAGATTGTTTAACAGGTAACAATGAAGGCCGTGAGGTTTTCATTTACTGAGAAAAGATTTTTAGTTAAACATACTATACGCTGCAGCTCGTTGAGAGTTGCAGCGTATTTTTTTTACTTACGTTTTTTATATAGCTTTTTGTAGCAGAATTCAACATCACTTACAAACGAATGATATTGCAAGACCGTGCGCATAAGATGGGAAAGCACGGTTGCGTCATCTTAATCTTCCTTCACTTTCTTGGGTCCACGCACCTTTTCGTTCTTGTTCAAGCCGCTTTTTATTTCGATGTTCAGACCGTCGCTCATGCCCGTTTCAACCTTTCGGCGCTCGTAAGTCTTATTGTCTTCATCTCCCTTGACGACATATACATAGGTTTGTTTTCCACTAAACTCGATGGCACTCTCGGGAACAGTCAACACGTTTTGCGCACTTGCCAGTACAATCTCGGCATTGGCACTGTATCCACTGCGTATCTTCTTGCCCTGGATGTTACGAATGGCGGCTTTAATCTCAAATTGGTTGGCACCGTTTTGCTCAACAGCTTTGGGCGAAACATATTCGAGAGACGCCTGCAAGGTGTTGTCCTGCAAGGCTCCGATAGTAATCTTCATCGGCATGCCCACAGACAGTTGTCCCACTTCTGTCTCGTCGATGTTGCCTCGGAAGATAAGGTCGCCCATGTTGGCTACCGTGGCAATGGTGGTTCCGTCGTTGAAGGTGTTGCTCAAGATGACCGTGTTGCCCACTTTTACGGGTACATCAAGAATCAAACCGCTAATGGTGGAGCGAATAAGTGTGCTGCTGGTGTTGGCATTATTCTTCGACACACCATCGCGAACCACCTCTAAATTGTCTTGTGCAGCCTTCACTTCCTCTTGCGATTGTTGGTAGGCTTGCCGTATCTTGTCGTACTCATCGCCTGCTACCAATCCTTTGTCGTAGAGCTTCTTCTCACGGTCGTAGTTCACTTTCGCTTGCTTCACGTTGATTTGCGCCAAGCGAACGCGTGACTGTGCGTTTGATAATTGGTTCATATCCGGCACCACTTTTACCTTTGCGATAATCTCTCCAGCCTGCACCATCTCGCCCGCTTCTTTCATAATCTCGGTGATGATACCCGAAATCTGCGGCTTCACGTTCACCTCGTTGCGAGGTTCTATCTTGCCAGTGATGACAGTTACCTTCTTCAGGTTCGACATCTTGGGGGTAAACTCGTCGTAAACCTCGGGTTGAGGGCGTGACTTGAACCATAGGAAAACAAATGTTCCAATGAAGATGAGGGCGATAACGCCTGCAACGATAAATTTGATATTCTTTTTCATAATGGTGTAATGTATGGTTCACAATGCGCAACTCGTTCTGCGGTCGGCAGTGTGTATCATGAATAGATTCTATGATTTGTGTTCTTATTTGGATTATTCGTCTCGCATGGCATCCACAGGTTTGATAGACATGGCTCTCAGTGCAGGTGCCAATCCAGCCAAGACACCGAGCAAAGACAGCATGATGACAGCGCCCACGGCAGTCCAGAAGTTTACTTGGAAGTGTGCAGCAGTAAAGCCATCGGTGGTGCTACCCATCTCTGCTAACTGTAGAATGATGACGGCAAAGAGTATTCCACTCATGCCAGCTACCGCTATCAAGATGATGCTCTCTGCGATAATCTGTCCCAAGATGGTGCGTGGCGTAGCGCCAATGGCACGCCTGATGCCAATCTCTGTGGTTCGTTCGCGCACCGTTACCATCATGATGTTGGACACACCGATAGCTCCAGCCAGCAAAGTACCGATACCTACGAGCCATACCAAGAAGTTGACACCGGCAAAAAGACTGTCAACCATGCCGTACATCACTTCGGTGTTGAACACCGTGATGCCCTTTCCATCAGTCGGATCAATGTGGTGTGCACGGGCGATGACATCCCTCATGGGTTGTGCCACTTTGCTCATTTTGACCCCGGGACGCCCAGTAACACAAATAACGTGAACGGTTTGCCCCAAATTGTAGGCTTGTTGCATCAGTGGGAGCGGTATGACGACGCTCTCTTCTGCCGACCCATTGATTTGCATGTTACCTGCACTATAGTCTACTCCTACGACACTGTAGTAGATAGAGTCTATTCTAATGAGCTGACCGCAAGGGTCTCCACCGCCTGGAAACAAGTTCTTGTACACTTTCTTGCCTAATATGCACACCTTCCTGCGTTGCTGCATGTCCATTTCGTTGAGGTATCTGCCGTAGTACATGTGCGGTGTTTCCACCTTGGCGTAATCCGCCATCAGTCCTTTGATGTTGCAGTTGCTTTTCTTGTCGCCAAACACAGCGTTTCCACCCCATTGCGATAGTCCCGGTGTAACGATGTCTAAGTCGCGAACGTTCGCCTTGATACGCTCCACGTCTTTATATTCTAATGTCCATTGTCGTCCCTTCCGATAGCCGTCGTATGGCTTGGTAGTGGGTTGAGCGAAGATGACTGAGGAGTTGGTAGCAAAGCCTTCGAACACCCGATTGAGCAACTCTCTGAACCCTTGTCCACCTCCGATGAGTCCCATGAGCATGAAGATGCCCCAGAAAACGCCAAAGCCAGTGAGGAAAGAGCGACTCTTGTTGCGCGAGAGTGTCTCGATAATCTCTTTGTATGTGTCGATATCAAACTTCATGGCTTATTCTGCTCTTAGTGCTTCAATGGGTCTTACGTGTGCCGCTTTGCGTGCAGGAATGAGTCCAGCGATAGTGCCTGCCACCACCATCAGTAGCGTGGCGTTGATACAAACGTCAAGTCCAACGGTGGGATTAACAAACATGGTGGTGGTAAACATGCCCGAATCAACCTTCATGTTGCCAATGGTGGCATTCATGTATTCATTGGCTGCAATGCCTAACACCATGCCGATGTATCCGAAAAAGGTGGTGATAATGATGCTCTCAATGATGATGAGCCGCAGGATAGACCATGGTGTGGCGCCGATAGCCTTGCGGATGCCGAACTCGTGGGTGCGTTCTTTCACCGTGATGAGCATGATGTTGGAAACCCCGACGATACCACTGAGCAGGGTAAAGATGCCCACTATCCATAATGCCGTGCGTAACATCCCCATTCCTGTGTTCATCTGCATGGCTTGCGTGAATCGGTTCCATATCCAAACCGCCTCTTCGTCGTCGGGTGCTGCACCGTGATTGCCGTTGAGATTAGCACGGTATCGCTGCTCGAAAGCTTCGTTTTGTTGTTCTGTCTCCAAGCCTTTGAACGAGAAAACGATGTTGCCCGTCTTGTCGCCCACATTATATATAGTACGATAGGTGGTGAAAGGGATGAACGCATCGGTACCCATCATGCTCTTGTCTACTTGATAAATACCCACAATGTGAAACGCCAAGTCATCTATCCTCACGATTTTTCCCAGCATATCTGCCACGTTTCCCGTGGGTGAAAGCTCCTTCGCCATGTCATCACTGATAACAATCGACTTCCTGCGGTCTCTGATATCTATCTTATTAATAAATCTCCCATAGATCATATCACGCTTGTTGATGATGTAATCGTTGGGATATACGCCACTGATGTTAGCGGCAGTGTACTCTTTTCCATGGCTCATAGTGGTGTTGCCATGATCGAGTTCGGCACCCACCTCTTCCACATTGTCGCTGAATCGGTCTTGGGTGATTTCCATATCACGGTCGTTCAACTCTATCCTGCGCCCCTCTTTTAGTCCTTTGTGTGCCTTTGAAGTTTGTCCGCCAAATATCACCATGGAGGTATTAAGGTATCTATGCGAGTTCTGTTGCGTGGCATTGATCAAGCCGTTGCCTGCTCCCAACAGGAATATGAGCATAAAGATGCCCCACGCAACAGCAAACCCAGTGAGGGTAGTGCGCAATTTATTGCGTCGTGCGGTGGCCCATATTTCTGTTAAGATGTCTCTCATGTTCGACTTATTTTAAGCATTATTTCATGATACCTCCTGTCCCGAACGGACTTGAGTTATGGTCGAGATTCTCCTCAATGCGTCCTATCAGTCCGTCCTTGATATGGATAATCTTGTTTGTCTCGTTGGCAACACCGCTCTCGTGCGTTACCACAACAATGGTCATATGTTCGTCTTGGTTGAGCGACTTGAGCAGTTGCATCACCTCCACACTTGTTTTCGAGTCCAAAGCTCCCGTCGGTTCGTCGGCTAAAATAATCTGTGGTTTGGTAATCAGCGCGCGGGCAATGGCGACACGTTGCTTCTGTCCACCCGACATCTCGTTAGGATAGTGGTCTGCCCACTGTGCCAATCCTAATTTGTCGAGATATTCAAGGGCTTGTTGACGGCGTGTTTTGCGACTTACCCCTTGGTAGAACAAGGGCAACTCCACGTTTTCTACCGCTGTCTTGAAGCCGATGAGGTTGAACGACTGGAAGATGAAGCCAATCATCTTGTTGCGGTATTCGGCGGCACGCCTTTCGCTCAGGTTCTTAATGAGCGTACCTGACAGCACATATTCGCCACTGTCATAATTGTCGAGGATGCCTAATATATTTAATAAGGTAGATTTCCCCGAGCCCGATGCGCCCATGATAGAGACAAATTCGCCTTCCTCTATGTCAAGCGTGATGCCCTTGAGTACGTGCAAGGGCTGTGCGCCAAAATAGGTCTTATTGATGTCTTTGAGATGTATCATTTGGCTTTTAGACGACAGCATGGCTTCGAAAGTTGCACCAGCTCAGCTAATTTTTTCTCGATTTTCTCCACCATCACCGTCCCCATGACAATCTTTCCTTCAGGACAGATAAGATAGAAGGAAGGAATCCACTTGATGTGAAAATCCTTTGCCTCTTTCGATTCTTTCATCTTCTCGAAGTTGCAAACATGGTATGCTTGCTTGTTTTTCCAATTTTGCTTTACATACTGGGTCCATGCCTCTTTTTGGGTATCGAACGAAACGTGTATGAAAGCCACGCCATGGTCGGCATATTTTGCTCCCAACTCTTCCACTTTCGGTGTGATTTTTCGACAATCGGGACACCAAGATGCCCAAAACTCCAACACCACATACTTCCCTCGGAAATCGTTTAGTGATAAGGTCTCGCCGTTGATGGTGGGCAGTGAAAGGGCTGGTGCTGTCGTTCCAACCTCTAAAAGCTGAGTGGCATACTTGGCATCATCATCTTGTGCCAACAATGTTGCAACTGTGCAGAACAGGCAAAATGTGAGAAATACAATTCTTTTCATGATTAATTATTGTTTTTGTAGATGTAACGTTTGGTCGCAGTAGTCTACTACGGCAGGTCTGTGAGTAATAAATATCACGGTTTTGTCGTGATTAGAGAGAATATTATGCAAGAGCTGTCGCTCCGTCTCGGGGTCCAAAGCACTGGTAGCCTCATCGAACAGCATGATTGGACGGTTGCGCAACAAGGCTCGGGCAATGCTGATGCGCTGTGCCTGTCCTTCACTCAATCCGCCTCCTGCTTCCGTACAAACGGTGTCTAAGCCGTCAGGAAGCTCCATGACAAACGAGGCACAACTCATTTCCAACGCCGTTTTTATTTCCTCTTCTGTAGCGTTGAGCTTACCCAATCGCAGGTTGTCGCGAATCGTGCCACTCATTAGCGTGTTTCCCTGTGGCACATACACAAAGTTGCAGCGCATCAGAGGCGACAATTCTTTTTGCTCTTGTTGATTGTATAGAATGACTTTTCCCTCATTGGGATGTAATAAAGCCAAGATGAGTCGTATCAGTGTGGTCTTTCCTGCGCCCGTTTCGCCCAAGACAGCCGTGCACGAACCAGGATAAAAATCAAAATCCAACTGCTCAATCACATTACTGTCGCCATCGTCGTATGCGTAGGTAATGTGTTCCAAGCGCACTCCACACGGTGCTGTTAGAGGGATAGGGTCGCCTTGTTCTTCCAAGGGATTCTCCTCGAGTTCCATCAATCGCTCGGCTGCCGTAAAGACTCCGACAAACACAGGTGCTAAGCGAGTGAGGTCGCGCGCTGGTCCTTGGATGCGATTTACTAATTGCAAGAATGCCGTCATGCCACCGAAAGTCAGCGTTTGGTCAGCCATTCGCAAGGCTGCCCATAGGAAAGCGATGAGATAACCCACAGAGAATCCTGCGTTCAGGATAAAGTTTGATACCACACTAAATGCCGTTCGCTTTACCACCCGATGCCGAAGTTCGCTCTGTGTGCTTTCCAATCGATCCACCATGATGCTGTCGCTCTCCAACGTCTTGATGAGCATACGGTGCTGAATGGTCTCTTGCAGCACACTTTGCACCTTGCTATCCGAGTCGCGTACCTGTCGGGTGAGCCTTCGCATCTGTCCAATATACAGCTTACTTAACAGCACAAACACTGGAATAATGCCTACGATAACAAAGGCAAGAACTTTGTCCATAGAGAAAAGATACAAGAATGCGCCCACAAACATTGCCACTACCGAAATGGTATTAGGGATGGTTTCGGTTAGAAAGCTTACCACTGTGCCAACATCCTGTTCCAGCCTATTGAGTACATCGCCTGAGTGATGCGACTCTTTTCCCGTCCATTCCGACCGCAAGATACGGTCGAGCATGCGTTGCTGCATACGGTTTTGCGCCTTGATGCCCAAGATGTTGCGCACCCAAATAGAACAGATACGCAGGGCGAAGCCGCAAAGAACGAGCAATGCCATCACTCCTACAGACCAGTAGATAGAACCTTCAGCGTGTCCAGAAGCCACATCAATGGCATGCTGTACCGCCCACACTTGTGCTAAGCTCACTACAACGGAGAGCAAACCAATGGCGGCATTGAGGATAGCTTGCAACTGATTGCCACGCCAAGCACGCCAAAGCCATTTGAAAATAACCTTGGCGGAATATTTGGGGGTAGGAATCTTAAACCATTGTCGGATGTTCATAAGCTGCTGTGTCTTTATGTTATCCCCTTGAGTCTGCACCCCACATCATCTTTTCACGCAGGGTTGAGAAGTAACGTTGACCGAATCGTTTGACAAATAGGGTTGCAAAAGGAGCCTTGCGAATAGTCAGTTGCGTATGCTCACCTAATTTTGTAGAGCGACCGTCAATGGCAGCGAGGAAGTTGTGCGACCGCGATTCTACCGTGAGTGTAATGACATTGTTGTCGTTAATCACGATAGGACGAATGTTAAGACTGTGCGGAGCCACAGGTGTGAGACACAAATTGCTGGTCGATGGCACCATGATAGGTCCTCCATTTGACAAGTTGTATGCCGTACTACCCGTAGGTGTCGCAATTACCAAACCGTCGGCTTGGTAGGTTACCAAGTAGTCATCGTTCACGCAAGCACGAATCGTAATCATCGCCGCATTGTCACGCTTCAGGATAGCAATGTCGTTGAGGGCGTAAGGGTTGATGTCTAAGGGTTCTCCATTGGTCTCTAATTGAATGACCGAATGCCTCTCTAACTCGTAATGGTGGGCGTAAATGTCAGCAACGGCTTCCTTTAACTCGCTTGGAAGGATGTTGGCAAGAAAACCAAGTCTGCCGGTGTTCACCCCTATCAGCGGAATTTGTTTGATGCCCACACGTCGGGCAGCCTTGAGAAAGGTACCGTCTCCACCCACAGAAATCACAAAGTCGGCATCGAAGTCTTGTCCTTCAAACCGCTGTACGGTCTCCGATTTGAAGTGAACATCTTGAGATAAAAAGTCGTAAAACGTGCGGTCAATGCTCACGTGAGCACCGTGTGCCTGCAACTCCTCGATGATTCGCAGGAAGAAAGCTGTTTTCTCAGGCTGGTATTCGTTGCCAAAAAGGGCAAATCTTAATTTCTGTTCTGCCATGATTACATATCGTTTTATCAGTCCCTGACACAGCAGTCAAGTAAAAATTAATGACTGACATGCCCAAAGCCGCACGGGCTATACCATGCAAAAATACATATTAATATTGAAAAAAACGATGAAACGGTAGAAAACAGATTATCTTTTTTGAGGCGTCATGGTGGACGGTTCACGAACGATATTCAGTTACATTCACCAGGTGTGCGCCTCCCTTTTTATATGTGAACAAATTTGACAGAAAACTAATTCCAGGGATTAAAACCACCAATTTGTCAGAAATACAGAGCATTCTGTGGTAAAATATGTAAATTATTTTGAACTTTTGCCCTGTTTTTCTTATATTTGTGATGACAATTAAAACAATTAAGTTATGAAAACAACATTAAAAACATTATCCATTTTCGTATGCGCCCTACTTCTAACAGTAGGATTTGCAGCTTGTAGTGATGACACTGATCCAGCTGAGGCCGAAGTATTCACAGACGTTTATAAAGGGAAAATATCGTATGTAAACCTCAAAACGGATAAGAAGATTACGGCCAATGACGGCAAAGTGACAGTTGTCAAACTGGGTAACAGCTATTCGTTTCACTTCAACAATGGCATTCCCGACCTGACCAACATCAAGTTTTCGAAAAAAGACGACAACACCTTTGTGAGCATAGGGTCAGATGGTTTGAAGGGAATCAAGATTGACGAGTCTAAACTTCATATCCTTTATGTAAAGGGTAAGGAGACTTGGACAGCCGATTGTAACAGGTAGACTGAGAACGAACAGCCTCACCCCCAACCCCTCTACAGCCTCACCCCCAACCTCTCTCCCCTCGGGGAGGGGTAGGGAGTGAGGCTTTCAACTTGTAAACTAACCAACTAGTATTTCTAGGAAAACTAGTATTTCTAGGAAAACTAGCAAAACAAGTAAATCTAGAAAACTAGACAACTCGTCAACTCGTGAACTAAAACCTCAATTCTATATTTCCTATTTTAGTATTGGTTTTGGGGGTGATATCCAATAGCATTGAGTTTGATGTCCAAAGTCATTGAGTTTGATGTCCAATAGCATTGAGTTTGGGGATCAATATCATTGAGATTGGCGAGCAACATATTTTCAACGGTCTAACATGAATCGCATCTAAAGAAAAACAAGCAGGTTAGCTGCGAAAAATACTTCACACAAACTACGAATATGGCATGCTTACTTTGCACGCTTATATGGGTACTATAATGCTTTTGGGGTATAGAAATAAAAGGAGGTGTACGCATGGTCGCACACCTCCTTTTATTTACATTTTATATCACTCTCAAAAATTATTTGATGGAGATAGGTTCATCTAAGGTAGTAATATTAATACCGTTTGTCTTACCATCCAAATTCTTGGCAGCATCCTTGATAATATTGCCCTCTACTTTCTCAGAGCCATCAAGCTTATAATACAATTCAAGTCCATCAGACTTAGGATCAACTCCTAACATGAATTGTTTGATTTGCTTCTCGGTACGAGCCACGCTCCATACTCTCATTTCGCTCATATAACCATAGAATGGACGTTCACCCCATGGGAATCCTGCCAACTTACCAATGTTAAAGCCAACATCCTTATTAGGATCGAAGCCAGCAATGTTCCAAGTAGACTCTGCCCATTTGGCACCATTCAAGTACAGAACGGTTTTTCCAGAAGGCTGATCGTAAGTAATGGCAACATGACACCACTGGTTAGCGGGCAGCTTGTCAGGCGATTCATAATGTTGGTTTCCTGCAATTTGCAAAATACCTCTACTAATGCCGCCGCCTTCGTCACCAACGCGTAATATCATGATACCTTCGCAACCCATGATGGTATTATTAGATCCCCAGCCAGAAGAATAAACTAAAGCCTCATAGGTAAACGATTTGAAGAAAGTTCCTGCTGGGAATTTTACAGAAATATAGTGGCTTGTAAACGTGCCTACCTTGTTAATTAAGATTGGTTTTGCTAAAATAACATATTCTATGTCCTCACCAGCCACTGTAGGAACGCTACTTGATTTCACTCGAACAGGCAAGAGATAAGACTTTCCTGCTTCAAGACTATTCAACCCAGACAGGGAAAGCACTACCGGTTTGGCATGTGTCGCACCTGCTTCAATTACAGCTTGCGGCGTGTTTATTTTCGCATTTTGAGCATTGAAGGGTAAATAGCCTGTACCATGTTTCGCATTATACTCTTTCACCAATGACTCTTCTGCTACCTCATACGATACGTTTACATCCGACGATAGAAGATTGCTAAGACGAGAGGTGATATTGACATCCATCACATCTTTTTCTTCTTTCATCGTTACTTGATATTCACTGCTCTCGAAATAAACTTTTTCTGCGAGCAAATCACATTCGCTCTCGTTATTGCATGCTCCTAACAAGAGGGCTAACCCTCCCATTAAAAGAGAACGGCATATATGTTTGTTTTTCATTGTTAACTCATTTTTTGATGATTCACTAAACTACTTTTTCTTTTGGTTGGCTTTCCATTCATTATAAACCTTTTGGTTGATTTGAATGGCTTGGCGCATCCACTTGTAATTAGGCGTGTTGTCGTAGTCGTTGTCAAAACGATAAGCACCTACGCCTCCTTTACATCCGTTGGCTGGCATCAGGGCTGCCTGCTTCAATAGCTTACCACCACTACTAAAGTTGGATTCAAAATTATCGGTAATAATCAGCTTTTTGGTATCAAAATCATAGCTGTCTAAGTTGGGTACCCAGCCATACGATTGTGCAATCCAATAATCAACATAGCCATCCAAGGCTTTGGTTAGACCATGGAATTGTCCATCAATACAAATTAGTTTGTGGCCATTGCCCTCTGGGTCACTCTTAGGACCAATATACTTGTTCATTTCCTTAATCAAATAAATCAAGTCTTCATTGGTTTGTAAAGTTCCATCCATGTCAAAGACACCACTTCCAATTTCCCAGTCGATGTCATAACCATCCCAATCGTTAGCTACCAACGAGTCGCAGAGAGCTTTCGCAAACTTTGCCAACGCCTGTTTATGGTTCTCTGAACCACGTACACCATTGTAGCCCCAGAACTTCCAACGTGCCTGTTTCTTTGCCTCGTTCAGCCGCGCTTCGTCTTTGCTCCAACCTTCTTGTTCTGCTTTTTTCTCTACTTCGTGATACACATAATCAGGAGTTCTACCCTTTCCGATATAAGAGAGTAGGGTTACTTCCAACAGTCTGGTTCCTTTCACTTTTTGCACAAACTCTTTATCAGCCTTCTGTGCAGGTGTGATTTCAAATCTGTTAGGGGCACCACTCCACATAGATACAATGTCCATACTGTCGGGCATTGAACTAAGATAGCCTCTACGGTAAGTGCCTGCTGGTGACCAGTTAGAATACCAACCAAATGCTACAGGGCGACCATAATTATTAGCCGTTTTCTTATAAGCTCTTAAATCAGCATAATATTGTTCGCTCTTTGCGTTGTTCATGGTGTTATAACCACCCACATGGTCAAACTCTTTTGCTTCGGGTTCAACCATATCACTACAGGAGGTCATGAACATTCCTATCGCAAGAGCGAGAAATAGTTGATGATATTTAAAACGTTTCATTATTTTTCGATTTTAAGTATTATTTATTCTTATTATCCCACCACAGGCGAGTACCAGCCTTATCCTGTCCGTCACGCAGCATCTGACGCGCTTTGTCCAAGTTCTGCTTGTCCTCATCAGATGTAGCCCTATTGGCTGGGTAACGCATTCTGCGAATACCAATGTTGGTATCCACCTCACCATTGCTGTAATTCGCCATTACCTTGTGCAGCTTTGGATAGCCCGTACGACGATATTCACTCCAAGCTTCTTGTCCGTTAGGATACAATGCAATCCATTTTTGAATCATGATTTTCTCTAACTTCTCTTCGTTACTGCCACCCCATTTTACGGTAGCATTTGTAACAGAAGGCTCAGAAACATTCACGTTAGGATACCACATGCTTAGCTCATATTTCATCGGTGTACGTCCAGAGTTCATATAGCTGTCTACTTCATTGGCAGAAATGCCATTCTCTTCGAACGACATGGCAATGCCCTTGCGATACAAGTCTTCAGCAGAACCGTTGACAGAAATGCCATGTAACGCTGCTTCTGCCAAAAGGAAATACACTTCGGAAGCGCGCATCCAATAAGTGGCGGTTGTCTTGGTTACATTAGGTCTTGATGCCATTTTAAATACATCGTTCTGCGAAGCTATATTACCAGTTGGCACTGCCAGGTATTTTCCGTATTGTCCCAACTCCTGAGCGTAATAAGCTTCAGACTCTGTAAAGTATTTAGGAAGTCGTGGATCTTCATATCCACCTAAATAAGCCTGCATTGACGAACCCATGCGACACTCATTGTACTGATTTGATAAAATCTCAAGGTTATTGATAAAGGTAAGTCCTGCACCTTTTTCCATCTTGGCTTCATCGTCCTTAGACTGCATCACACCGTAAGGATTGTTCACCGCTTGCAGTACATACTTCTTTGACATGGCCTCGTCAGCATAATATACACGCATCGCCAAGCGAAGCATTAGAGAGTTGGCATAAACTATCCATTTCTTCACATTGCCTCCATATACGGCATCAGCATTGGGCAACAATTTGGTAGTACCATGCTCGAGAGCATTTGTCAGCACACCAATGGCATTCGTCAAATCTTCAAACATGCATTTGTACACGTCTGCCTGACTGTCGTAAGGCACACTAATAAGTCCCTTTCCTGCCTCTTTGTAAGGAATTGGACCGAACATATCGGTAGCCTTATGCCAAGTAGATACTTTGAGAATTTGTGCCAAAGCATACGCCTCTGGGAAATCTTTCTCAGTCTTTATCTTGATGTCTTGCCACAACGGTATCACTTTGGTGTATGCCGAAGTGTACGATGCCGATACCCAACCGTCCATCAAGAAATAGGTTAAGTTGTTACGACCGCTGTTCCAGTTGTTGTTTTGAGCAAAGTAACCACTCCAACAATCGGCAGCCAAATGATAAGCTACTTGATATTCGTTGGCAACATTCGTTCCGTCGTCTTGTGTGCCAACAGGCACTACACACTTTTGCAAAGCTGTTATAGGACCACCGACAGAGATACCGTCCATTTTACCTTCTTCGGGAAGCATCTCGAACTCGTTGGTATTGATTTTCTCAAAGTCGCACGAAGCAAACAATGACAAAGCCAATAAACCTATCATATATTGTTTATATCTTAGAAATTTCATAGTTGATTAGAATTTAAATTTTACACTAAATCCATAACTCTTCAGACTGGGCTGCATGAAGTAATCGTTTCCTTGTCCATAAGTTCCTGTAGAAGGAGTCACCTCTGGATCGAAAGGTGCCTTGCAATAAATCATCCAAGGATTGTTAGCCACAAACGAGAGTGTTAAATCTTTCACCACATTATTGAACCAACGAGAATTAAACTTGTAACTGAAAGTTAACTCTTGCAATCTAACATTGGTTGCACTATAGGTATAATAGCCAGCCAAGGCTGTTTCGCCAGTACCTATCAAGTTATAATAGTTTTTGGCATCGAACACTCCCTGTTCTGGAATTAGCACACCACCAGCATCACGAGCATCGGCAGATGCTTGCGACACTCCAAACTTATCGAGCAATGCTTGTGTAGAAGAAGTAACAACACCGCCCACACGTGCATTGATTAAGAAACTTAGTCCGAAGCCTTTATAAGAGAATGAGTTGTTCCAACCCATCGTAAAATCTGGTGTAGTCTTACCGAGGTACACGGGATCTACATTCTCTACGTTGAAGCCACCAGACGAGGTAACATTGATAAAGCCTTGATTGTCTTTAGCCAAGAACTTATTTGCATAGATGTCGTTGATAGAACCTCCAACCTTTAAGATAACACGACCATTGTCTTTAGAAACTTGAGGAATGTTAATAGGTTTGGGACTCATGGGGTGAGTATAATCCTTCACCATCTCAATAATTTCGTTGTTGTTGTGCGAATAGGTAAGCGAAGAGTTCCAACCTAACTCGCCAAAGTTGTCGTGATAACCCAAGGTCATCTCCACACCGCGGTTCTCCACATTTCCTGCTTGTAGATATACGGCTTTATAACCAGAGCTTTCGGGCAATTCACCGATAAACGTTTGGTTGTAGGTATTCGATTTGTACCATGTGAAGTCGAAAGATAGCTTTTTGAATAAGCGTGCCGTCAAACCAAGCTCATACGACTTTGTACGTTCTGCCTTATAATCGGTAAACGGATAAATGTCGGTTGATTTCAAACTACCGCCCAAAATAGGCGTTGTAATGGTTCCTGGTGTCATACCCGAACGTGATACAGGCGAACCAACTTCGGTGAACGAACCTCTTACTTTGAGGTAAGAAATGGCTTTGGGTAATTTTACCATTTCAGAAATGATTCCTGACAAACCTACTGAAGGATAGAAGAACGACTCTTCGGAAGAATTAACCAAGCGCGAATTCCAGTCGTTTCTGCCTGTTAAGGTAAGGTAGAGCATGCTCTTGTAGCCTAATTCGGCACTGGCAAAGGCTGCCACATTGCGCACCTTGCTGTCGCCACCTTCCTCGCGAATCTTACTATCGGTAGGATCGATGTTCGTCAGAGAAAACTTATTGGGTACCAACGTCAGGTTACCACCATAGCCTCTGGTGAGTGAGCCATAATCTGAATAGCTGTAACCAATGTTGGAAGCTAAGCTAAAATCGCCAAAACGTTTGTTGATACTGGCAATAAAGTCAACATAGGTCTGATGATCTTTATAATTATAGTATTCGTATGCGCCTTTTGACTTAGCAAACACATCGTATGAAGAAGCATAAATCTTTCGTTCGCTCGTCATGAAAGTTCTGTCAAAACGAACACGACCAGCAAGATCCAACCAATCTAAAACGTGATAAGTGAGACCTGCATTGAACATATAACGGTCTTTATCATCTGGAGATAAATTACGATAAGCTGTCCAATAGGGGTTTTGATTGGCAAATTTACCATCTAATATGGGCCAATATTGCAATGGGAAGTTTCGTGTATTGTCGTAACGCTCAAACGTTTTGATGGCATCGAACGACTCTCCACGTGGGAACAGATAAGCAGCAACAATAGGATTCCAATACTCACCTTGCGATACCATATTGTTGTCTTTTTGCTTGATGTACGATGCGCCTAAGTCTAATTGAACCTTACCACCAAAGAGTTTTGAAGAATTACGGACTGTAAAGTTCAATCGGTCGTACGTATTGTTTGGCACAATGCCCTTTGAATTAGTCGAAGCTACCGATGCAAAGGTTTGATTATACTCATTACCTGTGTTTAGGGTCAATGAGTTGATAAAGTTAGTACCTGTGCGGAAGAAGTCTTTTGCAGGGTCGTATGAACTGGGCGTTGCAAGCTTTTCACCCCAGCTCTCGTAAGAACCAGCTTTGTTACCATAAGTGTTTTGGAACTTAGGCATGAGCAAGGGAGAGCTAAAATCGGCTGCTGACGAGAATGATATCTCCATTTTCCCCTCTTTACCCTTTTTAGTGGTAATGAGGATAGCACCATTCGCTGCATTACTACCATACAAGGCAGCGGCAGACGGACCCGCCAAAACGTTGATACTCTCAATATCTTCAGGGTTAAAGTCGGCAATGCCTTCACTGCTGACACGTCCCTCTCCTAAAACACCACTATCTGAACCTCCATTGAAGTTGAACAAGGGGATACCATCTATTACATACAACACATTGTTGCTGCCTTCGATAGATTTAGCACCACGCATAACCACACGCGTGGCACCACCCACACCACTGGCACTTTTGGTAATGCTTACACCTGCTACCTTACCATTGAGCGAGTTGACAAAGTTGGCATCCTTGTTACGAGTCAGTTCTTCACTCTTTACTTGTTGTACATTGTAGCTCAAAGCCTTCTCCTCTCGCTTGATACCAAGAGCCGTTACAACCACTTCACCCAGTTGTTTAGAACTTTCGTTCAAAATGGTAGTAGAGGTGACATCAGAAGCCTTGAATTCGCGAGTAGTAAATCCAACATACGAGAATTCGAGTATATCATTGCTACGAACATTGAGGGTATAGTTTCCATCAATATCAGTTGCAGTAGCATTCTTGCTGCCCTTCACTCTCACCGTAACACCTGGGAGCGATTCGCCATTCTCGTCTGTCACTTGCCCTGTCACCTTAATGGTAGCCTGGTCTTGTGCAGAATTGTTTACTTTAGTTTTGGGTTTCTCACTAATCAAGATGTGGTGGTCGGTAATGGTGTAATCGACGTTGGTGCCCTTGAAAAGTTCTTGTAAAAGATCGGACAACTTCATCTTGTTAGAACTTACTTGGACTACTTTCTTCAAATTAATGACATTTTGTCCATAGTCCACTGATTTGTTGGTCTGTTTTTCAATAGCAGTAATCAGGGTCTTCAGCGTTGCTTTGCGTTGCTGCAACTTGATGATTTGATTTTGTGCGAACCCTGCTGATGAAATAAATAACAATGCGCCAACCAAAAAAGTTTTGCTGAATGGCATCATCGTTAACAGTGTTTTTTTAGCCTTAGGTTTCATTACTTTGTGTAAATAAAATAAATTGATAGTTTTAATATAGATTCTTTAATCGTGCGCATCCGTGATTGCTCTTCTTGCCACCACCCCGATGCAGCCTCAATATTTACATGTTATTATTACATATTGCCTGCTTTGTGTCCTCCTTTCTTCACATTAAGTGTAATTGTATGTTGTTGATGAATATAATCTAAGTTTCCAGATATTTTCGTCAGCACTTTCATCACGTCGTCAATACCTTCATCTGCCCTGAAAGCCATGGTGAATTGCTGTGACAAATCAACTGCCGGAGTGGCCTTGATACAGACATTGTATCGACGCTGCAAATCAGCAATAATCACTTTCAAAGGCGTTTGGTCGAACAACAATTTACCGTTCATCCATTGATTGTACTTCCCGCTGTCCACGCTACGCTTTGTCATTTTACCACTGATGCGATTGTACACGGCCTGTTCATCGGGCAACAGCGTCATGGCAATTTTGTCTTCATAAACTTTCACCTTACCTTGTTCCAAGGTTGTGGTAACCAGTTCTTCGGCAGGGTAGGCCTTCACGTTAAAATGGGTTCCCAGCACCTTTACCTTCAAATTGCCCACATGTACGATAAAAGGCTGACTGCTATTTTTAGCAACGTCAAAATGTGCCTCTCCGTCTAAGTAGACATCACGCCGAGAAAAAAAACGATTAAAGCGTTGGGGATAAAACAAAGAAGAACCTGCGTTGAGGCGTACCTGGGTTCCATCGGACAAACGCAAAACTTTAGTTTGCCCGTTTTCCACATGACATTCGGTGAGCATAGCTTGGGAAGCCATCTGGTTTGAAGCCATCAGCCAGGTGCCCAGACATAAAGCAATGGGTAAGAAGATAACAGCTGCATACTTCAAGACCTTCAATCGTATTTGGCGGGCACGCTCCTGATGGCCGTGATGAGAACGAAGAACATAGTTTCGCAGAACCGACTGCGACATGGCATCGGCGTTTATCACGTCATCGGTTTCATCCCAAACGCGCTTCAAGGCTTCGTCTTTCGCCTCTCTATCAGCCTCGTCAATGAGCCACGCCATCACTTGTTGACGATAGCGAGACGGAATGAGTCCATCTGCAAAATATCTAATGATTTTGTATGCGGTTTCCTTGTTCATGATTTAGGGTTTTACTCAATAGACAATAATAACGGCCAATACACGCAGTTAAAAGATGTTAAATAAAGGTTTATCGATAAACCACAGCCTTTCGGTACCACAAAAGGGTGCTTCTTTTGAAGATAAAAGCTGAACATCATCCAGGTAACTCATTTGATTTTATTTTGACAAAGAACCTCTTCATATTTTGTGTATTTGCAAACAGTCACTCATTTGGTCGCAAATACGCCAAGCATCCGTAACTTTTGTATTTGTCTATGAATCAGTTTGTTGCGGGTTTGGTAGGCGATTTCAGGCTTGCGCTTCATCTCTTTTTAGGGAAAAAGCATTGCGTTAAGGATGTTATCTGCATGCTTTTTACAGGTTAGTGCATGTAGATTGCTCATCAAAGTCATGTAGGTTGAGCAGAAAACTCATTGCTTTTGCGCCAAAAGTTGAATTTTCTTGCCCGCTCAACTCATTTTTTGCATGCTGTTTGCCTATAAATTTTTTCTAGATTGAAAGTTTGAACTGGCTGTTTTTAGGGGTGTTTTTGTGATAAAAAATTAACTTTTCATGCGGAATTTAGGCGACACACGAAGATTCACACGACTACCGACGGCTCGTTTGGCAGCAACTCATCACGGCGGCCAAGCAGTTGCATTTCAAAACGAAGGGTTTGTAAAATCAATGTAATATTTTTTAAGATGTTGTTTTTTATCGTATATTTGCGCAAAAGAATACTTATAATCACCTTTCAATGTCTAAGAAAATAATAGCGGTAGGGCAAACCAACCCACAGGATATCGAATGCTTAAAAGCATACGATATGCTATTTACACGTTATTATGCCAAGGTGAGAAATTTCGTTTATTCCATCGTCAAAGATGAAAATGAGGCTGAAGACATTGCGCAGGATATCTTTCTTAAATTGTGGATTCAACGCGATAAAATAGGTATTGTTGACAATTGGGATGCCTATTTGTTCGCTATGGCACGCAACTATACGCTGAATGCCCTCAAACAGAAAGTGCATGAACACAATTTAAGAGCTTACCCGGAGGCGGGTATACCCGAAGAAAATTCTTTGGAAGAAATGATTTTCAGTGAAGAACTCAAGGCGATTCTCGAAAATGTTATCAGCAAAATGCCCGATCAGCGGCGCAGAGTATTCACCATGAGCAGATTGCAAGGCATGACGAATCAGGAAATCGCTCAAGCCCTTCACATCAGCAAACGCACCGTCGAAACGCATATTTCAGCTGCATTGGCACAGATCAGGCGAGTTGTGACGATGGCTGTCGTGTTTCATTTCCTTGTTTCGTAAAGAGAAACAAAGGTGTTCAACCCCATCAAACACGCCCTTGCTCATGGATGCTGCTAAGAACTGCAAGCGTTCATGGTTCAGCTAAACCACACAACCACTTGCCTCATAGAAGCGTTGACCAATGATGCCAACGCTTATGCTTTCACTATCAACACGGTAGCGTATGCAGCCATTCCCTCCTGACGGCCCACAAACCCCATGCGCTCGCTGGTGGTAGCCTTGATGGAGATGTTGTCTTCATCGGTTTGCATCAGCCTGGCCAGACAACTCTTCATGGCGGGAATGTGGGGATTAATCTTGGGCTGTTCGGCACAAACGGTGGCGTCAACATTGCCGAGCTGGTACCCTTTGGTGGCGATGAGTGCCATGGTTTTCTGCAAGATTACCTTGCTGTCCATGTTAAGGGTTTCATCTGAGGTATCTGGGAAGTGGTAACCGATGTCACGCATGTTGGCTGCTCCAAGCAAAGCATCGCAAATGGCATGAATCAACACATCGGCATCGCTGTGTCCCAACAATCCCATCGAATGCTCTATCTTGATGCCACCGAGCCAAAGGTCGCGCCCTTCCACTAATTTATGGACATCATAGCCAAAACCAACACGAAAAATAGGAAGCATAGGGTATAAGTTTTTTTAGTTGACAAGTTGACGAGTTTACAAGTTGACAAGTATCTAGATTTTTAGTTGTCTAGTTTTTCTAGTTATCTAGTTTTTCTAGTTTTTCTAGATTACCTAGGATTCCTAGAAGTTCTAGATTTTCTAGGTTCCTAGATTACAAGTTTACATGGTGATAGCCTTGCTAATTACTCCCCTCCCCTTTGGGGAGGGGTTGGGGGAGAGGCTTCCATTCTTACCTCCTAAACAAATCTTTAATCCCATCCATATCAAAGTTCAATGAGAAACGAAGAGTCTGATCAAGCGGGTTACTCTTCGCCATGGCAATGACGTAACCTGCATCCAACGAGAACACACTCATCTTGAAACCGGCACCCACTGTAAAGTATTTTAAGTTACCTTTATTCTCCGCTTGATGGTGGTAGCCTGCCCGCAGTGCGAACTGATCGTGATAAACATACTCGGCACCTACGCTCCATTGTATTTCCTGCAGCTCTTCTTTCGCGCCATTGGGAGCATCGCTGAAGCTTTTGAAGATGCCGCTGATGCTCGACACATCATAATATTCTTTCTGTACACGCTCCTGATAGTCCTCCGTACTCTCGCCCTCATTCTGTTTTGGGTAGGTGGGTACCAATAATTTGTTGGCATCGGCTGCCAAGGTAAACCGGTTATATTCATCGATGGGAATCATCAGAGAAGCACCCAACCGCAGGTTGGTGGGAATGAATTCACTGTTGTCGCTGCCACCAAAAGTTATCTTACTACCGATGTTTGAGATGTTGAGGCCGATGCCCAACTGGCTTTCACGTTCCCCGATGTTGATATAATTTTGGTAATAGGCCGAGATGTCTGCGGCGAAAGCCGAGCCAGGAGTGGTTTCATCCTTAAAGTCGTAAGTTAAGTCAGAGTAAATCCAACGCACGGCAGCACCTAATGAAAACCGCTCACTCAACATCAACGAGTAGGCTACATCCAATGACATTTCGTATGGGTTGATGGTCATCCCACCCCCTTTGCCATCTCTGTCAACATTGGTTGTCACCTCGCCCAGTGAGAAATAGCGCAGCGAACCAGACACGGCACTATAGTCACCAATGCGATAGTAGCCTGCCAGGTAGGCTAAATCAATGTCGTTGACCAACTGTCTAAGCCACGGTGTGTAGTTGAGTGCCACACCGGCACGACTGATGGTGAAGGGATATTTGGCCGGGTTCCAATATTGTGAAACCACGTCAGGATCGGTAGCCGCTCCCACATCACCCATGCCGGCCGAGCGAGCATCAGGTGCAATCATTTGTGAGGTGACCGATGAGTGGACTGGATTAAACATGTTTCGTTTGTCTTGTGCTGACAATGTAATGGCAAAGCACACAAACAACAGCATGCAAAATATTCTTGGAAATGTTTTCATTCTGTTCAGTAACTCTTTTCTATTATTGATTAAAAAACGCACGGGATAGTTAATTATTGCCTATCACGATGAGTTTCTTCGCCTTGGAAATCTTCTGACTGCCCTCAGAAGAGAGTGACACACGGTAGAGATAAACGCCAGTTTGCAAGCGTGCCCCACTATCAACTATCAAGTCCCAGTCAACAGTATAAGCATCATTAGTACTCACGCCACGTTCCTGATGCTTCCATAGTTGGCGGCCACTCATGTCGAACACGTCAATTTCCACATCCACCTGTGTGCCTACCCTGTCGTGGTTGATGATGAAGGTCGTAGTGGTGCGTGCGGGATTGTTCGTGCAATCGACCGAAAACAGATTGGGTTGCATGCCCTTGACGACATGGAATGTCAGTTCTGCGGTTGAAGAATTGTTCAGAACATCCCATGCTCTGAATTGCAACTTGTGCGGACCAGGGGCCAATTCAGGGATGTTGTAATGCGTGGTTCCGGTGGTATAACTGCCAAAGTCGTACACGAAATGATCGTTGAGGTTATACGTTTTTGACATTTCTCCATCGATAATCAACTGCAAGTCGTGCCCAATGCCACTTCCGGCGCTATTGATTCCGTTCTCATCGGTTATTTTCGCAACGAAATAAGGCGTGCTATTCACCTTATCGCCATTGGTGAACGACGGTGAGTTGAGGTAACAGTATATGGATGGGCCGATGGAATCGTTGGCTACATCGGCCGTGCCACCAATCGTGAACGCCTCGCTGGTACCGTGCGCCTTCAACCGATGGTCATCACTCAAGGCATACAAATTCATCAATCCCGTGCCATCCGTGTAATTGATGTCCTGCGGAATGGCGAAAGTTAACGTAAACCTTCCGCCAACAACGTTGCCAGATCCGTTGAACAATGTCTTGGTGCGATCGTAATAGGTAAACGGACTGGTGATGTCAGCCGCATCGTTCATTCGGCCAACAATTTTTTCCTGACTATCCCGAACGGTTACAGTTACCGTTCCATTGAAGTCGGCTGCGTGCTCTACATGCCCCGTCACTTTGGCTATTCCACCAGCTTTGAGAGAAGCTTTGATGTCAGTTGACACGGGAGCGCCGTTGATTGAGTCGACTACTACCTTTAAGGAAGGCTGATGAAGTGCCACGGCTGGGTCGCCCAACAATGAATATTGTAGTTTGTTGTCGGTCAAGTCGCGTTTAGTATCAATCATCTCATTCTTGGCCAAGCGTTGAGCTTCACCTATCGTAATCGGTTTCCCAGCATGGTCCTTGCTCAACACATGCCGCAGGAAAGAGGTGTTGATCAGGGCATTGTAATAAGCCCAAACGGTACGAGTTGTACCAAAGAAAGCCAAGGCACCGCCCTTTGGATTGAGTACAGCTGCCTCACCAATGGTTGGAGCGACACCATCGAAAGGCATGATGTCACACGAAGCAGTGACCCACAGGGGAAGATTAGGATTATTGAACGACTGGAAATCACTTAAATTCAACACCTTTTCATGGGAAATCTGTATTTCTGACCCATGTCCGCCGTAATCCATGATGAGGGCTCCTGCCGCCTGTTGTTGCTTAATCAGTCGTGTTACCTCTGGGTAGGCATGTCCTGTAGACGAAGTTTCGCGAACGTATGCATCCCACATGATTTTCTTGACCAAATAGCCGGGATATTGTGTTGAGATGGCATCGGCCGTGGCATCGATGTCACGCATGTGCAGATTGTCCTCGCCGTCATCGCCCATGAATACCAAAGTGTTTTGCCATGCACCGCCATTTTTGTTCTTCACATAGTTGATAACCTTATCAACCATCACCTTGGCCTCGGCTTCTGTCTTCACAGGAAAACGCCCCACGGCGACATCTTGCTTATCAGAGAAATTTGTATTCAAACCTTCTCCGTCGTCCAAAACGCAAAAGAAACCATCGTCTACATAGCAATGAAGGGCGTTGAACGAATTTTCACTTTCAAAACAAAGCAGGTAATCGTCAGGATTGAGGTTGCGACAGTTGGCCGTCAGCATTCGGTTATCCCAGACACAATCGCCAAACAGCAACAGATATTTCGGCATGTCAGCATCGGTCTGAGCCCTATCGTACAACATCTTGAGGTATCTGCGGTAGGCATTAGCGTCAGGAGTGCCGCTCGAGAACTCGTTGTAAAGTTCATCTGCCGGCACGATGCGTACCCGCATGCCATCGTTTTGCTCGTGGAAAGCCTTCAGGCGTTCAGCCTGCGTACGCAGCTTTTGACTGGTAGGAATGATGATGACCATGTCGGCGAAGCCATCTCCATGCAAGTCTTGGTTGGTAATGTTGTACACATATTCAGGGACAGGGAAGGTGGTTCCTTTGAGTTGTGGTGCCGGTAGAGGCTTCTGCCATGTAAAAGAAATATAATCCAAGCGAACCGGACCACCGGAGTTTGTGGATATCTTGACCGAATCAGTCGTCCCTGTTCTGTTGATTTCATATACCGTACCCGCTTCATTTCCACTATCATGGTCTATTAAACGGATGTTCAACGCCCCCAATTCGGTATTCTGATAGGTCACGGTTGCCTGAGATGCGGTGCCAGCTGATAGATTGACCGACATCTTAGCACTGCCTTGAACCGCCTTAGACGGGATGATAAAAGTCTTGGAAGAACCTGCTGGAATGGGATTGGGGTCAAACAAGTTGCGCCCGCCAGCATACCATGCATGTGCGTCAACTTCGTAAAGGGTGTGATAATCGTCTGGCGAAGGGTAGAAAGATGCCAGAAATGCCGTAGAATCGACAGACGTAGGTGTGTCATCTGTCTGCGTTAAAAAGTAATAGCCATAGTCTGAATAAGGGTTGCGAGTGCGACGAGTAGCTGTGTTGGATTCCCATGAAACCGGCCCGTATGCATAAAACAATCGACGCCCATCAACCCAACATGTGGGAACTTCCTTCAAATCATCGGTTGCCACCAACTCTTCAGCAACCAGTTTCTCGTTTTGTAACCTACCGCCATAGCCATAAACTTTCACCTTATTAATATCTGTAAAGCCGGCCTTACGAATCAAGTCATCCGTCAACCGATACACGCCCGATGCGGGTACACGTATCTTTGCCCACTTGCCTGAAGCCAATACCGAGTGAGCCGCATAACGACTAGTGCCGCCTGCCCTTGTCTGCGCGGCGGCATGTCGCAGCGATTGCTTGCGTGGCTGGGCTTCTAATCGCAGCATGAAGCTGACCAAGATTTGATATTTGCCGTCACGAAACACCAAAGGACAAAAGTCTACCTCCAACGATCCCTTCTTTCTATCCAAAGCCAACCGCTGTCGGATAGGTGGTAAAGCTGGCAATGGCGCATCAGAAAGCTGTCGGTATCGTGCAATGTCGGCCGATGTCATATCGATAAATTCGGGATAAAGAATAGAAACAGAGTAGGAAGAATTGGCGTATTGATCGCCCAGTGCAAAGGAATGAGAGAAATGAGGCAGCCGTGAATCTATCTTCACGTCAGCTGCCGTCAAGTTAAAGAAACGCTCTTGAGCAGAAACACTCAAGCACAAAAGCGACAAAAAACCAATAACAAGAAATTTGATTCCTCTCAACACGCTTTCTAATTCTGTGTTTATTTACAATTCATTTCAAGCACTTTCCGGTCTGTCAGATACCCTTCCAAATGGTCGTTTACCTTTACCACTCCCGTTCCCGCAGGTGTACCGGTGTACAAGATATCACCAGTTTTCAAGGTAAAATATCGACTGATATAAGCTATCAGCTCATCAATCTTATACAACATGTCTCCCGTGAATCCTTCTTGCACCGTCTTACCATTGATATCAAGATGGAAGTTGAGCGCCTGTACGTCGCGAAACTTGCCCACATCTACCCAGTCACCCAACGCAGCCGCACCATCAAATCCTTTGGATAGCTCCCAAGGCTGCCCTGCTGAGCGTAACTTTTGCTGCAGCTCACGAGCGGTGAAGTCAATTCCCAGGGTAACAGCGTCGTAGTAACGATGGGAAAATCGTTCTGAGATAGTCTTACCTAATCGACAAATCCGCACGACCACTTCGGCCTCGTATTCTATCCTCCCCAAGTCATCGGGAATGAAGAACGGCTTATGATCTTTAAGCAAAGCCGAATCAGGCTTAATGAAAATCACAGGATTCTCTGGTTTTAATAACGTTCCCAACAGCTCTTTATTGTGCTGTGCGTAATTCATTCCAACGGCAAATATCTTCATCCCTTTGCTTTTTTCTATTGATTCTCCAACATCTCCAGCTACACTGGGGTATGCTGCAAAGATACTACAAATTAGAAGAAGTAGCGAAGATAAACGCAAAAAGCCCGATTGAGAGGTACTCAACCGGACTTTTCTATGTCATAAATCTTCCTTGCTGGGAAGCTATTTCTTAATCTGCACGCAAGCTAAAACGCTTGAAATCCACGATTTCCAAATCCTTGTCAGCCTGTTTCAGATATTCAGAAACAGTGATTTTGCTGTCCTGGATATATTCTTGGTTCAACAAGCAGTTTTCCTTGAAGAACTTGTTCATACGGCCTTTAGCAATATTCTGAATCATGTTTTCTTGCAAGTGCTCCTTCTTGTCAGCTGCTGTTTCAGCCTTAATCTTGCGAATCTCGTCTGCTTGCTCAGCGGTAATCTCACCCTTGCGGAGGCCTTCCTCCATGTGTTCCTCGCTCTCAGCGATATACAGGTTGAAGCCAGCCTTCTTCAATGCGGCTGAAACAGCCTTCTCAATCTGCTCTTCTTTGGTCTTCTCTACAGCCACCTTGTACTCAGCATCTTTCACTTCTTGCGAAACACTTTCTTCATTCAAGGCCACAGGGTTCATCGCAGCAACCTGCATGGCGATGTTGTGAGCCTGCTCTTCAGCAGGTTTGTTGGTTTGAACCATCGTGCACAAGATGTTCTTGTTCATGTGGTTGTATGCCTCGATGTTTTCACCTTCGAGGAAACGATAACCATCTAACTCCATCTTCTCGCCTGTGATACCAGAACGAAGTTTAACAGTTGTGGCTACATCTTTTCCATCTGCGAGCTTCAAAGTAAGGATTTCATCGATGGTCTTGGCCTTAGCAGCAACGGCAGCGTCGAGGATGTTTTGTGTACACTCGATGAAGTCCTTGCCGTTAGCCACGAAGTCGGTTTCGCACTTCAAAGCAATCATTGCAGCGAAGTCTTTGTCAACTTTCACAAGCACACAACCGTTTGAGGTCTCACGATCAGAACGCTTGGCAGCGATAGCCAGTCCGCGTTCACGAACCAACTCAACAGCCTTGTCCATGTCACCAGCAGCTTCGGTCAACGCTTTCTTGCAATCAGCCAAACCAGCGCCGGTCATTTTACGAAGCTTTTGTATATCAGCAATTGTTACAGCCATAATATAAAAATCTTATTTATTGGGTTAATATTATTCTTTTATAAAAAATGACAGAGAAGAATGAAGAGACCACCAGATATGTAAAGAACATACCTTTCCCCCTTCGTTCTTCTCTATTCAATATGATTATTCAGCAGCAGGAGCTTCTTCTTTAGCTTCAGCTTCCTTGTTTTCTTCCTTTGCAGGCTCAGCCTTTTCAGCTACTTCCTCTGTTCCTTCAGCCTTTTCAGCCTCTTCGGTCTGCTTGCGAGCTTTGCGAGCACGCTTTGGCTTAGCCTCTGCAGCTTCCTCTTGCTGCTCTGCAGCTGCCTTTTCATCAGCCTTTTCAGCCTTGCGCTCCTCCAAACCCTCAGCGATGGCTTGGCAGCAAGCAGTCAAGATTACTTCTACAGAATCTTTCGCATCATCATTTGCGGGAATCACGAAGTCGATGTTCTTAGGATCTGAGTTGGTGTCAACGATAGCGAACACGGGGATGCCCAAGCGATTAGCTTCCTTCACGGCGATGTGTTCCTTGCATACGTCTACAACGAACAGTGCAGAAGGCAAGCGTGTAAGGTCGGCAATAGACCCCAAGTTCTTCTCCAACTTGGCGCGTTGGCGTGTAATCTGAAGCAACTCACGCTTGGAGATGTTTTCGAACGTGCCATCAGCCATCAACTTGTCGATGTTTGTCATTTTCTTCACAGCCTTACGAATGGTTGGGAAGTTGGTGAGTGTACCACCAGCCCAGCGCTCGTTCACGTATGGCATGTTTACAGATGCAGCCTTCTCGGCTACGATGTCCTTAGCTTGTTTTTTAGTAGCGACAAACAAAACCTTCCTACCAGACTTCGCAATCTGTTTCAAAGCTTCGGCTGCTTCGTCAATCTTTGCAACCGTTTTGTTCAGGTCGATGATGTGAATGCCATTGCGCTCCATGAAGATATAGGGAGCCATGGCTGGATTCCATTTGCGACGGAGGTGTCCGAAGTGGCTACCTGCCTGCAATAATTGGTCAAAATTTGTTCTTGACATTTTTCTTTTCTTTAAATTGTTTACTTTCTTTTTAGTTGATTAGAACCAATCTTCGAGTAGTTCGCCACGCATGGGAAATCTCGAGGATTTAGATACTAAACGGGTGATCAGTTTACGAGTTGATAGTTTACAAGTTTACGAGTTGATAGCTTGTAAGTGTACGAGTTAACTGTTTGCAAGTTTACAAGTTTACGAATGAACCGTTTACAGGTTTACGAGTTGATGGCTTGTAAGTGTACGAGTTAACTGTTTGCCGGTTTACAAGTTTACGTGTTGAAAGTTTACAAGTTAAGAAGTATCACCTCGTCAACTTGTCTACTCGTGAACTTGTCAACTACTCTCCTCATTAACGCTTACTGAACTGGAAGCGACGACGGGCCTTGGGCTGTCCTGGCTTCTTACGCTCAACAGCACGGCTGTCACGTGTCAAGAATCCATTGTCCTTCAACACCTTCTTATCTTCAGCATTCAACTTGACGAGCGCACGGGCAATGGCGAGGCGAAGTGCCTGGCTCTGACCTGTAAATCCGCCACCATCAAGGTTGGCCTTGATGTCATATTTTCCTTCAACCTCAAGTGTTTCCAATGGCTGTTTAACCACATAACGCAAGATAGCTGATGGGAAATAGGTTTCAATATCTTTTTTGTTAATCGTTATTTTGCCGGTACCTTCAGTCAGGTATACGCGAGCGATGGCGCTCTTGCGGCGGCCTATTGCATTGATTACTTCCATCTTTCCTTATTATTTATACTGGTTAATATCGATAGCCTTAGGCTTCTGTGCAGCCTTGTCGTGCTCAGCGCCTTCGAATACATACAGGTTGCTCAGCAAAGAACGTCCCAACGGGCCCTTTGGCAGCATACCTTTCACGGCATGACGAACAATCTTGTCAACACCGTTCTTGCGAGTACGAAGCTCAGCAGGGGTGTTGAAACGCTGTCCACCAGGATAACCGGTATAACGTGTATAAAGTTTGTCTGTTTCTTTCTTGCCAGAGAACTTGATTTTCTCGGCATTGATGATGATGACGTTGTCTCCACAATCAACATGAGGAGTGAAAGTTGGCTTGTACTTGCCACGCAGCAACTTAGCGACCTTTGAGCAAAGGCGACCAACAATCTGGTCGGTTGCGTCTACTACGACCCACTCTTTTTGAGCTGTTTCCCTGTTGACGGAAATAGTCTTGTAACTTAATGTGTCCATTAAAAATTTAAATTTTACTACTAAAAAACGTTTTTATTTCACTCATGTACGAACGATTCACTAACCGTGATGCTCGGCCAAAAGCACCACTATTAACACATCCGCACAGGGGACTCTAAGTTCATCCCCGAAATAATCGGTCTGCAAAAATACACATATCTATAAACATAGCCAACATTAGGCTCTCTTAATAGCCGTTATTTTATAATTTATTAATTATATTACGGTTTATTAATACTATCCGCTTGGGTTAAAATCTACTTATTGGAGAAACTGGTAGAATACCCAAAAATAAAGTGAAACGAAGGGGGTACAGACTGAAAACTTCATTTTTTTTTACCAAAAAAAGGCCCAAAAACAGCCCTTCGCCATTCTCATTCTGGAGAAAAACAATAGGCTTGGCGGATGAAAACAAGGAGCTGTTTAGACTGAAAAAAGTGTTTTTAACCCTCGAAACGACGAAATTAGCCTCCAAAAGACGTCATTTATCACCCCTATACGTATGCTATTGCATGGCAAAGGCATGTCTATTAGCGTGTAAAGGCAATGCTTTTGAGAAAAAAAGACTGATGAGAGAATTACTATTTATGGCTAAAATGGCATAACGGTCTGTGTGACAATGAAATACAAACATGCCTTATCCTTGGCATATTTGAACCCAAACGCACTGCTGTTGACAAATAATGAAATTTTGAAAGGTATTTTTGTAAAGAAAAATATCTCGGCTTACGTCCAGGCAGATTCTTCTTGACATCTTGCCGCGAGAGCATAGGGCGGGGACGATGGGAGGTTGATGGGAGTTGTCGGGAGCAAACATGCAGTTAAAAAGGAGTTAGCAGGGAGTTAAAAAGGAGTTAACGGGGAGTTAAAAGGGAGTTAGCTAACAATAGCTTTTTGTAATTGACTACAAAAGCATTCGTTTCTATTGTTCTGCCGAACTAATGTCCGCTAACTCCTTTTTAACTCCCCGCTAACTCCCGTTAACTATCTTCCTACCTATAATTCAATGACAAGAGTTTGGCGTGGAGCCAAAGTTATATCTCTGCTTATATCCACGTTTTCTCCGCTAATCACGTCATGAGCAGCAGTTGATTTGCCGATGACTTCGGCATAACGCTTCACGTCCAACTGGGCTTCTTTCGATGTTCCGTTGAGTACAGTCAGCACAGTTTTACCTCGATATTGGCGTGCCAAGACGTACACTCCTTGGTAAGGGATGAACTGAATCTGTTTGCCTTGGGTAATTACTTCATTGCCCTGTCGCCAATGCAGCAGCTTGCTGAGCCAGTTGAACATTTCATTTTGTGCCTTTGACCTGCCTTCTGCCGTAAATGCCGTGTGTGCATCACCCGGGAAACCACCAGGGAAATCCTGCCGTACATTACCATCGGTCACCTCTTTGGTGCCATTCATCAGCACCTCGGTGCCGTAATACAGCTGCGGAGTGCGGTTCATCGTGAGCAAAAGAGCTAAGGCCTGTTTCAGTGTGGCAACATCTTGTCCATTGCCTAAGAATCGGTCGGTGTCGTGATTCTCGATGAAAGCCATCACATTCTCGGGCTTTTCGTATAGGTAATCGTACGCCAGTGAGTTGTAAACCCTGTTCAGTCCGTCCCACCAGCCATCGGTTTCTTCGTTCTTTGCTTTGTTGATTTTCTCAAAGAAACTAAAGTCCATGACGCTTTTCAGGTTGCTGTTGATGTCCGACAGCTTGCTGTCTTTTTGCCAAGCAGCCGTATAAGCGGGTTCTGTGTTCCATGTCTCGCCCACCACATTGAAGTTGGGATACTCATCATTGAGCGTCTTCATCCACAGTGCCATGGCTTTGCGGTCGGCATAAGGATAGGTGTCCATGCGGATGCCATCGATGCCTACGGTCTCAATCCACCATATACTGTTTTGGATGAGGTACTTGATGACGTGCGGATTGCGCTGATTCAAGTCGGGCATGGAGGGTACAAACCATCCGTCAACGGTTTCCTTTAGGTCTATTTTCGAAGCGTATGGGTCGAGCACCGGTGTGAGTTTATAACTGGTCTGCAAATACTTGGAGTCGGTTTTTGTACCATTTGGCATCTCTGTTTTCTCGTTTTTGCCAGTCTTCTTATCCTCCTCGAGCCATTCAGGCACATTCAACCAATCGTCTGAGGGCAATTCTTTGAGCCATGGATGTTCAAATCCGCAGTGGTTGAAAATCATGTCCATCACCACTTTGAGTCCTTTTTGGTGGGCTTCGTCAATGAGCTGGCGATATTCCTCGTTAGTTCCAAAGCGTGGGTCTACCTTATAATAATCTGTCGTGGCATAGCCATGATAGGTACTAAAGCCGTTGGTGTCGGGCGAATTGTTCTCCAGTACGGGCGTGAACCATAGGGCCGTCACCCCCAAATTGGTGAAGTAATCGAGGTGCTTGCGAATGCCTTCCAAGTCGCCCCCATGTCTCAGACTGGGTTGCGTGCGGTCACAAACATAGTTGTTCATGACTTTTATCTGGTCGTTCTTGGTGTCGCCGTTGGCAAACCGGTCGGGCATGAGCATGTACAACACGTCGGCATTGGTGAATCCCATGCGCTTGTCGCCACTCATCTCCCGCTGCTTCAGCTCGTATTTCACCTTTTTTGTTTTCTTTCCCTTGGTGAACGACAGCGTGATGGTGCCTGGCTTGGCGTCCTTCAGGTTGAGGTAAGCCAATAAATAATGTGCGTTGGGCATCTGTACCACGCTGTCTATTTGCACGCCAGCGTCACGGGTGGTTACTTGAGTGCCGTGCAAGTCGTTGCCGTACACCATGAGTTGCAAACTCGCATCCTTCATCCCAACAAACCAATTGGTTGGGTCAATGCGGTTTATTTGTATTTGGGCATACGTCGCAAAAGTCTGTGTTAAAAGGCAAATGACAAATAATAACTTCTTCATCTTATTTTCTTTCTACTATTGTTTTCTTAGAATCATGGCTGATTGTGCAGGGACAATGGCCTTGTCGGCATGTTCATCGAGCATCAATTTCTCTGTTCCATTGACATCAATGACCCCATCGTAGCACAGTACGTTGTACACTCCAGCAGGCAAGGATACCTGTTTTTCGGTCTTGTTGGCATTGAGCAGCACGTAGATATCACTGTTGGTGGGGGCATCAAACAAGCGATAACCCACCAAGCATGGCTCTGTTGGGAGGAAAGTGAGATGCTGACGCACAGCCTCGGCATTGCCCAAACGGAATGCCTGGTATTGCTTTCGCAATGCAATGAGCCCCTTGTAATAACTGAACACCTGTGGAAAACGCTGCAAATTGTTCCAATCCAATCGGTTGACTTCAATGGGAGAGTTAAACGAGTTGTGTACCCCTTGTTTGTCACGAAGCATCTCTTCGCCACTCAACATGAACGGAACACCTTGTGAAGTGAACACTGCCGTTTGTGCGAGTAAGTCCAATCGGATGATTTCTTCGGTAGAAATGTTGGGTATCGACGCTTTCAGCCGGTCCACCAAGCACATGTCGTCGTGACAACTTACATAACTAACCATTTGTGTGGGTTCGGTTGCCCATGCCACTTTGCTGTAGTTCACTTTGCTCATGTCTACTTGTGGATGTGCTATGGCACCGGCGATGCCAAACTTAATGCTCTCTTCTTCACCAGCAATGCCAGCAAGGAACGCTCCTTTCCTGTCGTCACTGAAAGGACCACGCAAGGCATCGCGCAATTCATCACTAAAGGCTGCAATGCCTGGCAGTTGTTGGATGTTGGCTTTCATGGCGAGTTTGTCCGCAGGATAAGCACAACTACCTGCGCTCCATCCCTCACCATAGATATAAATAGAGGGATCTATCTTGTCCACTTCCTGTCGGATGGCGTTCATGGTGGCTATGTCGTGAATGCCCATGAGGTCGAAACGAAAGCCGTCGATGTGATATTCGTTGATCCAATATTTTACCGATTCTAACATGAATTGCCGCATCAAAGGTTTATCTGAGGCTGTCTCGTTGCCACATCCCGACCCATTTGAATACTTGCCTTCGGCGTCTTTGCGATAATAGTAATCGGGGTAAGTACGCTGAAAATTACTGTTTTCGATGTCGAACGTGTGGTTGTACACTACGTCGAGGATGACGCGAATGCCCGCCTTGTGCAGGGCTTGCACCATTTGTTTGAACTCCTTGATGCGCACTTTGGGGTCTTTGGCGTTGGTACTGTATGCTCCCTCTGGCACATTGTAGTTTTTTGGGTCGTATCCCCAGTTGTAGTTGGCATTGGAGGTTTGGTGTTCATCCACCGAAGCAAAGTCGAACGAAGGCAATAAGTGTACCGCATTCACCCCTAACTCTTTGAGGTGGGCAATGGCTTTTGGTTCAGCCAATCCCACAAACTTGCCCTTATGAACGGCAGGAGAAGTAGGCGAATCGGTGTAATCGCGTACGTGCATCTCGTATAACACCAAATCGGAGGGCGATGCGAGTGCAGGTCTCTTATCGTTTTCCCACCCCTCGGGGTTGGTTGTCTGCAGGTCAATGATGGCTCCTCTGTTGCCATTGATGCCCACCGCCTTGGCAAACACGCCCGGAGTCTCACCTCCTTTGTGCTGTTGGTAACCCAACACTTCAAAGGTGTAGTACATACCTTTCAGGTCGCCCTTGAGCTCTTTTGCCCACACGTCGTTGCCCATTGACTTCATTTTGATAGTCTTTGTGGGCTTTCCACCTTCGCCTTCTTTGTACAAACGCAGCACGACATGCTTGGCAGTGCTTGGCGCATTGAGCTTGAATGCAGTCTTTTGAGGCGAATAAATCATTTCGTTGAACACTTTGGCAGATAAAGATAATTTACTTGTTGGCATCAGAAAAGCCAACAACAGGAAAATATAATGCTGATAATGTCTCATAAGTAAGGGTGTTATTGATTATTGCGCCATGAGCGAAACGGCAAATCCGCCACCGCTGGCTTGATTGATTTTCAACACGTCTCCACGCTTCACGGTTTTGTGCGTGATGACATAAGCTTGTGGATTGTGGTCGTAATGGGCATTTTTAGCATCGGCATAAATCGTGCATCTGTACTTTTTACCCTTGTCGAGGAAGTCGAGTTTGATGACACTCTTGTGTCCGTTCTCGTCGCATTTGCCTCCGATAAACCAGTTGTCCGTGCCTTTTGCTTTGCGAGCCACGGTGATATAGTCGCCGGGTTCAGCCTCTAAATACTTGCTGTCGTCCCAGTCAACTGCCACATCTCGTATGAATTGGAACGCATCATCGTACTTCTCGTAGTGTTCGGGCAAGTCGGCAGCCATTTGTAGTGGGCTGTACATGGTGACATATAGTGCCAACTGTCCTGCCAAGGTGGAGTGTACAAAGCTGGTATTGTCGCTCCATTCTGACAGTTTCGTTACAAAAATACCCGGCGTGTAGTCCATCGGTCCGCCCTGTAAGCGAGTAAAGGGCAGGATAGTGGTATGGTCTGGATTATTTCCTCCAAAGGCTTCGTACTCTCCACCCCTCGCACTTTCGTTGCCAACCAAGTTGGGATAGGTTCGGCACAAGCCTGTTGGACGTGTCGCTTCGTGCGCATTCACCATGATATGGTGCTTGGCTGCTTGCTTCACCACATACATATAATGGTCGTTCATGGATTGAGAGAAGTGGTGGTCTCCACGAGGAATGATGTCGCCTACATATCCTGTCTTCACGGCATCATATCCATATTGGTTCATAAGATTGAAAGCGTTTTTCAAATGTCGTTCATAATTCACGGCGCTGGATGATGTCTCGTGGTGCATCAAGAGTTTTACACCCTTGGAATGAGCATACTCGTTGAGTCCCTTCAGGTCGAAGTCGGGGTAAGGGGTAACGAAGTCGAACACGTCTTGCTTCCAATGGTTCGCCCAATCTTCCCAACCTACGTTCCATCCCTCCACCAAAACTTGGTCCAATCCGTTCTTGGCAGCGAAGTCGATGTATCGCTTCACCTTGTCTGTGTTAGCCGCATGGCGTCCGTTTGGCTTCGCTTTGCTCCAGTCTATCTGGTCGAGTTTGATAGACGGGAACTCGTCGGTGTAGTTCCATGCGCTTTTGCCAACAATCATTTCCCACCACACACCGCAGTATTTTGTGGGATGAATCCAACTCGTATCTTCTATCTTACACGGCTCGTTGAGGTTCAGTATGAGGTTGCTCGACAGCATATCGCGTGCGTCATCGCTCACCATTACCGTTCGCCACGGACTCTTACAAGGGGTTTGCATGCACCCTTTGGCACCGTATGCGTCTGGAGTGAGCCAGCTTTCAAACGTCATGGTCTTATCGTCTAAGTTGAGGTGCATGGTAGAATAGTCCACACAAGCTGCCTCGTGGATGTTGATGTACAGCCCATCTTGGCTTTTCATTTGCAGCGAGGTCTGCACGCCTGTTGGCGAGAATACCGCCACCGACGAGTTTCCCCAGTTCACCGCATCATGGAAACGACCTCTGATTTCGGAGAGTTTGCTTTGCTGTGTCTTTTGCTCTTGCGTGTCATAGTCGCCCGGAATCCACCATGCCGTATGGTCACCAGCCATGGCAAACTGCGTATGTTCTTCCTCAATGAGGAAATAGGTCAAGCTGTCTTGCTGCGGAAATTCATAGCGCAATCCCATTCCCTCGTTGTAAACACGGAACCGAACAATGATATTGCGGTGCGAAGAGGCTTGATGCAACGATACCGCCAGCTCGTTATAATGGTTTCTGATGGTTGCGGTCTCCCCCCAAACGGGCTTCCATGTCTCGTCAAAGGTGGATGTCTGCGTGTCTTCAACCGTAAACCCATTCATCAAGTCGGTTTCCCGAAGCCCCTTGGAGGCGTGCTTGTCCTTCATGAGTTCCAAGCCCAAGCGCGACGGTTTCACCACGGCTTTGCCTTTATAAGTCATGGAATAGGTGGGTACGCCATTGCTTTGGAGGCTGAAGTTGACGCATACATTGCCATTGGGCGATTTGACTACTTGTGCCAACAGTGCCATTGGCAGCATAAAAAACAAAAGGATAAGATTGATTTTCTTCATGATGTTGTAGTTGAAAAGTATGCCACAAGGGCGCAAACCCTTGTGGCTATAGGTGTGAGGGGTAGGGTGTCAGACCCTTCCCGATTGTGAATTTAGTTCGTGTAGATTGCTCACCAAGCTGTTGTCGGTCAGCATATCTTCTATGTTTAGGTGCATCCGATAACGCCAATAGTGCTTGGGATTGGCAGGAATGTTGATGCGTTCGGCGTTGGCATCGTCCAATCTGAGCCGTTCGTCCATGGACAACCAGTCTTGTATGGACAGGATACAGAGCATGGAGGGCGATGCCAAGTGTTGCCAAATGATGTCGCGAGCCAACCAACCCGGCAGTGGGTGAGGGGCAGGGCCTTCTTTTCCCAGCATGGTGTTGTAATAATGCTGTGTGCGTGGGTAGTCCTCGTCCCACCATTGGCGCAGCGTTGGCATGTCGTGTGAGGATATGGTAGCCACACTTCTGTAGGGGTTGCCAGGCAAATAGCCAAAGGTAACCTTTGGGTCTTTAGGCATAGACTGCACCTCGAGACTTAGGATGCGCAGCTCGTTCATCACCCATGCCACGCAATCGGGCACCATTCCCAAGTCTTCGGCACACACCAACATGCGAGTAGCCTGTACCAATTTAGGCAATTTCTTCATCGCCTCGTGATACCAGAACTGGTTGTTACGGCGATAGTAGTACTCGTTGTACAAACGGTTGAACGCCTGTTTGTCCACATCCCACAGACTTTCGTAGATGAAGTTGAATTGTGCCGTGATGCGTGGGTGGAACAGGTGGGGATTTTTCTTGTCACGAACAAACAACACATCGTTGGCAAGTGCATACAATCCGTCGCGTATCCATGTGTTCTTCTCGTCCATTTCTTGCCCCTCGAAGGCAGCTTCAATCTTGCGCTCGGTGTTGAAATGCTCGTTCAACTCAAACACGTCGTCGTGAATATGGTTGAGGTATTTGGTGATAACTTCTTCACGATGTTCGCCAAACACTCTGTCGATGACCCAGTTGCGGACGTAAGGCTTCGTAAACAAATCTTCTTGGAAGTTGAGTCCGTAGGATGCTATCTCCTCGCGCGATAGGGCCAACGATGGCGAAAACTGACCGCACAAGCCGTTGACACAGCTAATAGGTATTTCCCAAATGCGGAAGAATCCCAACACATGGTCGATGCGATAAGCGTCGAAGAACTCTGCCATGTTCTTGAAACGGCGTTCCCACCAGGCGCATCCGTCTTTCAACATCTCGTCCCAGTTGTAGGTGGGGAACCCCCAATTCTGTCCGTTTACAGAGAAATCATCGGGTGGGGCACCAGCCTGTCCGTCCATGTTGAAGTATTTGGGTTCTACCCAAACGTCACAACCGTGACGACTCACCCCAATCGGCACATCGCCTTTGAGTACGATGCGCTTGCTTTGCGCATAAGCGTGCGCCTCTTTCATTTGGGTGTATAGCACAAACTGCACGAAGTAGTAGAAAGCTACTTGTTGATATGCCTTGTTGCTTGGGGTGCTTAACGCCTTGCGGTCTTCCTCGTTCCATGTGTGGTGGTCGCACCATTGTGTAGCGTCTGCCGTGCCATATTGGTCGCGCAGGTAGCAGAACTGTGCGTAAGGCACCAGCCAGCGGGCGCTCTTTTCGAAGAACGCCTTGTACGCCTTGGTGCCCATGGTGCGTTTGCCCTCTTGCTTGAAGAGTAGCTGTAAGAAATCCATCTTGCTTCTCATCACGCGCACATAGTCTATCTGTGGCAGGCAGTTCAGCTCTTCTTGCAAGGCGTCAAATTGCGCTTGCTGTGCCTTGTCGTTGAGTTTGGGCAGTTGTCGCAAGTCGCAATAGAGTGGATGCAACGCGAACACGCTGATGCAGCTGTAAGGGTAAGAGTCTGTGTAAGTATAGGTGGCTGTGGTGTCGTTGATGGGCAGCAACTGAAGGACGTGCTGTCCGGTGGCTTCCACAAAGTCGATCATTGCCTTGAGGTCGCCGAAGTCGCCCACGCCAAAGCTGCCTTTGCTGCGTAGTGAGAATACAGGTACTAACGTTCCTGCCACCTTTGTGTTGGGCATGGGCATGAAAGCCTGATCCAAGTGGTACACTACCACGTCGCCACGGTTGAGCTTGGGTACGTCAATGGTGCGGTTGAAGCACGGTTCCCACATGGGGTCGTTCGTGGGAAGGCTGTACGACAGGGCAGCAAACTTCAGTTCTATGTGCTGCTCGCTCAGTGTTTCAGCGTCCAAGTCCACCACCCATTCGTTGTGCTGGTGCTGGGTCATGGGCAGTGCTTTGCTGATGTTCCACTCGCCCAAGGCCTCGGTGTCGCCCGACAGCACTAAATATTGGTCGGGTTTGAGTTGTGGCGAACGTACGATGATGCGCACCGTCTTGTCGTAAGTCGTAGGCTGCATGGCTTGCAATGTGCTGCGGTGAAGGCAGTCGGTGAAAGCCGAAGAGTACAGATACGAGTCTTCTGGTATCTGCATCCAGTGGTCGTACACATGGTATTGCTTCGCTTTGGCTGCCGTGAGGTCAAGCTGGTGGGTAAGAGTGGTCCATTCCTTGCGCGTTACCTTTCCGTCACATTCTACCGAGTAGTAGTAGCAAAGGGAATTTTGCTCTTCAGTGGCTGACAGCTTGAGGTCGCACTTCCAGTGCAGTCCGTCGGTGGTGTACATTCTATAAGGGGTATAAAGCCCGTCTGCAGGCTGGCCTTCATTCACTACATTCAAGATGAGGTCTTCCCCAAAAACCGTTTTGTATTCAATGTTAAATAATAGATTCATAAACTAAGGTGTAGTAGTTGAGTAACTTTAGGTTTGGTACTTAATATATGCAAATGTATAAATAATAAGTAAGGTGAAGTTGATTTGGAAGTCTAATTATTGGAAAAATATGATGCAATCGTTTGCATAAATACTATTTTATCCTCTCGGTTGTAGGTGACATGGCAGTGAGTTTTGTCCGATTATTTGGTCATTTCAAAATTCTCATTCTAGCTTCTCAAGAGGGTGCTTTAAACTTTTAAAGGTCGGTTTTTACACCTTGTCTGGCCAAAAGCATAGAGTTTGGCTGCACAGAGCAATGTTTTTGACGAGAAAAGTGATAGTGATGACCGTGCAAACCCAATGCTTTTGCCAGTCAATAGCATGGAGTTTGCTGCCGACCGAGAATGCTCGTCATATACAATATCTTGATAATGAGTGATATACAAAATTCGCGTATTTGCCGCCAACCTGTCGGTTGCTTGCAAATACGCGAGTATTGAGGGTGCATGTCAATATTCTTGACACTTTTACACCTCCGTTTTGTGGCGTTTGACACCCGTGTTTAAGGAGAAAAATAACATTCCTTGGAGCGGATGTAAACTTGCTGCAACAATTTGTTCTCTAAGGTGGTTGTGACCACTGTGGTAGAGCGTTAACTGCCAACAGCTAATTCTGTAGTAATCACTTCCTAACCAATGTCAGGCCTTGACATCCTTGATGAGCGATACAGCGGCGGCACCCAGTAACAGTGAGATGCCCGCAACGAACATCATGTGGCTTTGTACCGAGCCTACAAGACTGAGGAGTGTGCCTCCTATTAACGCAGCCACGATTTGCGGAATGCAGATGGTGCCATTGAACAAGCCGAGATAAGCACCCATGTGGCCATAACCTTGCAGGGCATTGGTGACAAAAGTGAATGGCATGGCCAGGATGGCGGCCCACGCACAGCCTATGAGGAGGAACGGAATGAACAATAAATACTGGTCGTGTACCACGGTACAGGCTGCAAAGCCAATGGCACCCAATGCCAGACTAAGAGCGTAGGCGGTCTTCCTACTACCGAGTTTGGGGAGCAGCGGTGCCCATAACACAGAGCCAATGGCCTGCACGGCGAACAATACGCCTACCCAGTTGCCGGCCTCTTGTGCTCCCTCGCTGGCCATGTCAGTTGTGCCCCAAACGTTGGCGGCTACGGTGCCGTGCGTATAGGTCCACATGTACATGAAGGCTATCCAACTGAAGAACTGCACGATGCCTACCTTCCAGAAAGTGGAGGGTGCATGCTTGAGTAGACTGATCCAGTTTTCTTTCTTCTCCGTGTCCGACTTCAAACTGCCGTTGTACTGCTCGTACTCCTGCGGTGGCCACTCCCGTACCTTGGAGATGGTGTAGTTGACGCAGAGAATGAGGATGCCCGCACCCACGATAAAGCTGTAAATCACCGAGTCGGGGATGACACCCTTGGGTGCCGTGTTGGCGATGCCCAACAGTGCGAAGAAGAATGGAAACAGGTAACCCACTAACGAACCTGCATTGCACAGCAAGCTCTGGATGGAGTAGGCCTTGGCTTTCTGTCGTTCGTTCACCATGTCGCCCACGAGCATCTTAAACGGTTGCATGGCCATGTTGATAGAGGTGTCGAGGAACATGAGCATGACAAGTCCGAAAATCATAGCTTCCGATGCCGTCATACCAAACGAGCCGGAGTGGGGTAGCAGGCACATGACCAGTACAGCCGCTGCCGCTCCGATGAATAGGTAAGGGATGCGGCGCCCATAGCGTGTCCATGTTCGATCAGAAAGTGTACCAATAATGGGCTGCACCACAATGCCCATCAAGGGCGGCAGAATCCAGAAATAACTCAGGTTGTGCGGGTCTGCGCCCAGCGTGGCGAAGATACGCGAGATGTTTGCACTCTGCAAAGCGTACGCAATCTGTACACCGAAAAATCCGAAACTTAAATTCCAAAGTTTCCAGAAGCTCATGTCGGGCTTCTTTTTTAATTCATAATTCATAATTCTTAATTCATACTTTTGGTTGAGTATACGATAAGGTTTATTTTAATTCATAATTCATAATTCGTAATTCATACTTTTGGTTGAATATACAATGAATTTTTTTTTATTCATAATTCATAATTCATACTTTTGTTAGAATATACGTTGAGGGTTTTGTGATTCATGATGTTTTATGCAAAACGGTCAATATTCTTATTATGAAGACTTATTATTTTGTTGTTCCTTAGTAATGTGTTTGATGATGGATGTTAACAGTTTAATCAATTCAACGCAGTCTGCTAAGATGCTTTTTGCTGCCGCTTCGTTAATATACTGCGTGCGCCATAAAAGTTCTATCCAGTATTCTGTTTCACTCGCTTCTTTCAGTGAGATGTTGAGTTTTGATTTAAAATCTGCTTTTGATTGAGCTCTTAGTGCTTCTTTTACGTTTGCACCAATACTCGTTCCGCTCCGTATAAGCTGTTTGCTCATTTCGTATTCTTTTTTCTCTTCTCTTAGATATTTACAGAGATGTACACAGCGAATAGCAAAAGCAAAGCTCTTCTGGACAATAACATTGTTGTCTATATCTTTCATTGATAGATGGAGTTTAGGTTCAAGTTAAAATATATGTATTATATGTATTGTATAGATACCTCTTACAAAGGTATTCATTTCAACATGATTTCTTCATATTCCATAACAAAATACTGTCAGCAAATAAAATTATGAATTATGAATTCTTAATTATGAATTATCTCGTTGTTCCCCTAATAATAAGTTTTGTTCTCACGATTCTCTTTTCAATCTTGTCAGGTGGGATGAACCCCTCCACGCGTGAAATGAGGATGTTAGCCGCTTCTTCACCTACCCGCACGCCACGCTGCTCTACGGTGGTGAGCATGGGGTCGCAGGCCTTGGCACGGTCACCATTAGTAAAGCCACAGATGGAGATATCCTCGGGTACCCGATACCCCATGCGCTTAGCAGCGTAGAGAATGCCCACGGCCGTGTCATCGTTCACAGCGAAGAAAGCATCGGGGGCTTCCTCCTGACTCAGCAGCTCAGGGGTGATTAGCTCAGCGTCAGCTCGGTTGTCGCAGATACGAAAAAAACGGTCGTCAGCCTTCAGTCCGTACTTGGTAATGGCATCGCGGTAGCCGTTATAACGGTTCTTGGAAATCTCCATGGTCATCAGTGTGCCGTAGTAAGCAATGCGCCGACAGCCAGTCTGTATCAAGTGGGTGACAGCATTGAAGGCACCCATATAATCGTCCACCACCACTCGACTACATTCCACGCCCGTGCAAATACGGTCGTAAAACACAAGTGGCATGCCGTGGTTTATCAGTTTCTGGAAATGCTCATAGCGTATAGTGTCCTTGGCTTGTGAGACGATGACGCCGCATACCTTGTTCTCAAAATAATCCTGGCAGATGCGCACTTCACGATCGTACTTCTCGTTGCTCTGAGCCACCATGATACGATAGCCGCGGGCACTGGCTTCCTCTTCGATGCCGGAGAGGATGCTGGAGAAGTAGAAATGTGACAGCTGGGGAACGATGACGCCAATGACTCTCAGCGGTTTCACCTTGCTGTTGCGCAGCGACTCGGCGATAACGTTGGGATAGAAATTATGTTCGCGCGCGTAAGCCTGTATCTTTTCCCGTTGTTCTTTGCTGATGCTCGGGTTGTCTTTCAACGCACGCGAGACCGTTGCAATAGAAACACCCAATTCCTTTGCAATGTCTTTCATTGTGAGCGGTGACAAAATATCCATTTAGGTTGTTATTAGTGATACAAATGTATGCAAAACCTGAGAATGCATGAAAGCAAGTCATTGATTTCTAACCAAATCTTTCATGCAAACGTTTGCACTACTAAAACAACGAATTTACAGACAAAATCGTATGTCAAAGGTTAAACAATACTAACTTTGCACGCAGAGGAGCTACTAACCAGACCGATAAGAGAAACAATCAAGCCTCCTCATTGCATTTCCCTGGCCTTCATGTGGAAGACGCAAACGTATGAGTCACGACAGGCCATGAACATCAGGGAACACGACCTAAGCGATACACTAAATTTATTATATTTACATTAACTAAAAACAAGAAAGATGAAGCAGGTAAATTTTACATTGCCGCTGAGAATGCTAACGCTGTTATGTGTGTTGGTATTATCAGTCAGTGCCTTCGCGCAACAAATTGCCGTGAACGGCCATGTGAAGGATGAAACCGGCGAACCCATTATTGGCGCTACTATTAGAGTAGTGGGACAGACGGGAGGTACGGTGACAGACTTTGATGGAAACTTCACCATCAACGCCAATACGGGCGACAAAATCTCCGTTAGTTACATTGGTTACGATGTTTTTGAGGCACCAGCAACCGCCAAGATGACCATTACTCTGAAAGAAGCTAAAGGTGAGTCGATTAACGAAGTGGTGGTGATTGGCTACGGACGAGTGAAGAAAAACGACTTGACGGGTAGTGTTACTGCCTTGAATGCAGAGAAAATGGTAAAAGGAGCCGTTACCTCTGCCACCGATATGTTGGTAGGTAAGGCTGCTGGTGTGAGCGTTATCACGGACGGTGGCGCACCGGGTGCTGGTGCAACGATACGTATTCGTGGTGGTTCGTCTATGTCGGCATCCAATAACCCGTTGGTGGTAATCGATGGTGTACCTGTAGACGATGGCGGCATTAACGGTATGGCCAACCCCCTGAGTACCGTTCACCCTGACGATATCGCTACCATGACGGTGTTGAAGGATGCGTCAGCAACAGCTATCTATGGTTCGCGTGCATCGAATGGTGTGATTCTTATCACCACCAAGAAAGGAAAAGCTGGTGGTATTCAAGTTGGATATAGCGGTTCTGTGAAGGTGAGCACCAGTGTCAAGGACGTGGATGTGATGTCGGCAAACGACTTCAAGAACTTTGTAATCTCCAAATTTGGTGAACAAAGCATGCAAGCCAAGGCTCTTGGCACGAGCGACACCGACTGGCAGAAGGAAGTGCTGCGCACATCTGTTAGCACCGACCACAACATTAACGTGTCGGGTGCGGTGGCTAATTTGCCTTACCGTGTGTCGGTAGGTTATACGAATGAGAACGGTATCGTGAAGACATCCAACATGGAACGTTATACGGGTGCCATCAACTTGAGTCCGCAATTCTTTGACAAGCATCTCTCTGTTCAGTTGAACCTCAAGGGTATTTACAACACCAACCGTTTTGCAGACCTTGGTTCTTTGGGCATGGCAACACAGTACGACCCCACACAGCCCATCTATATGAAAGGGTCTGAATATGGCAACGGCTACTTCATGTATCTCAATGATAAGGGAAAACCCATCGACATTGCTTTGGCTAACCCTGTATCCATCCTCACCGACAAGAGCGACAAGTCAAAGGTGTACCGCAGCATCGGCAACGCACAGTTCGACTATAAATTCCATTTCTTGCCCGACTTGCGTGCAAACCTCAATTTAGGATATGATGTTTCCAAGGGGACGGGCGACGTGATAACCGTAGATAACTCTCCTATGTCGTGGACGTGGGGCAACTTCAAGAAAGGATTTGGTGAGAACAGCAGCTTCTGGCAGCTCAAGCGCAATACGCTGTTGGAGTTCTATATGAACTACACCAAGACCTTTGGCGCACACTTCATTGATGCCATGGCAGGTTATTCGTGGCAGCACTTCTATCGTTCGGAATGGACCAAGTACCCCTATTCAGCAGCCAAGGCTAAGGAATATGGCAAGGAATTCTACAAGGGCGAAGACGATTTCATTACCGAGAACTACCTCGTGTCGTTCTTCGGACGTGTGAACTACACCTTATTAGATCGTTATCTCTTGACATTCACTTTGCGTAATGACGGTTCTTCACGCTTCAACAAGGACAATCGCTGGGGTGTATTCCCATCGGCAGCATTGGCTTGGCGTATCAACGAAGAGGCTTTCTTGAAAGACGCACGCTGGCTTGATGATTTGAAACTGCGTTTGGGTTACGGTGTGACAGGTCAGCAGAACCTTGGTAGCGGTGATTACCCCTATATGGCACGCTACGCTTATTCACAACCAGGTGCCAATTACTACTTTGGCGACAGGCGCATACGACTGATTGCTCCGTTGGCGTACGATGAAAACCTGAAGTGGGAGGAAACCACAACCTATAATTTGGGTCTCGACTTTGGCTTCTTCAAGGGTGTACTCTCGGGTACGCTGGATTTCTATTATCGTCAGACCAACAACTTGTTGAACACTGTTACGGCACCAGCTGGTACCAACTTCAGTAATGAGTTGCTTACCAATGTTGGCACATTGGAAAACAAAGGTGTGGAACTATCGTTGACAGCGCATCCTATTACAACCAAGGATTTCCAATGGACATTGGGTTACAATGTGTCATACAACAAGAACACCATCACCAAACTGACGTTCAACGACGACCCCAAATATAAGGGCGTGATACATGGTGGTATTGACGGTGCCACAGGTTACAACATTCAAATTAATGCTGTTGACAAGCCATACAACTCATTCTATGTATTTGAGCAGATGTATGACGAGAACGGAACTCCTATTGAAGGAGCTTATGTAGACCAGAACAACGATAATAAGATTGATGAAGGCGACCTTATTCCTTATAAGAAATCGGCTCCTGATGTTTACATGGGTTTGACATCGCAGCTGAATTACAAGAACTGGGATATGTCGTTCGCCCTCCGCTCGAGCATTGGCAACTATGTGTACAACAACACACAGTCTAACCGTGAGGCATGGGATGGTTCACAGATGTACGACCAGACAGGCTTCTTGAAGAATCGTCTTAACTCTGCTGCCAACAAGAACTTCCATATAGGACAGTACCGCAGCAGTTACTATGTGCAGAAAGCTGACTTTGTTCGCATGGACAACATTACACTTGGCTACACATTCAACAAGCTGTTCAATGACAAACAGTCAGCTCGTCTGTATCTCACCGTACAAAACCCATTTGTCATTACCAACTACAGTGGCATTGACCCTGAAATCAGCGGCGAGGGTATAGACAACAAGATCTATCCGAGACCTATTTCGTTTATGTTTGGTTTCAATTTCAAATTCTAAATAGCAACTCAAAATGAAAAAATATCATATTAAAAAGTCATTGTTTTTGCTCTTGTCAGGAGCATTGTTAGGAATGACCTCCTGTGTAGGAGACTTGGATACCGAACCGTTGGACAAGGATGAATTAGTGTCTAATGTAGTGTTTAAGGACGATATCAACGCTTATACCCAGAGCCTCGCCAAGATTTATGCGGGTATGGTGATAGGTGGAAACAAAGGTGGAGACGCCGAGCAAGACGTCAAAGGAATTGATGGAGGCTCGCAGGCTTCTTTCATACGTGTGTTGTGGAATATGCAGGAATTGGCATCCGACATGGCTCACTGTGCATGGAACGACCCTGGAATTCCTGGATTTAACCACCTTTCTTGGGATTCGTCAAGCCCATGGATCAAAGGTTCGTATTACCGATTGGCTTACCAAATCAACTTGGCGAATGCTTTCCTTCGTGAGACCACTGACGACAAGCTGAGTAGCCGCGGTTGTAACGAGCAAGTTAAGCAAACAGTAAAGGAGTATAGAGCCGAGGCTCGATTCCTGCGTGCGCTCACTTACATGTACGCCCTTGACCTGTATCGCAACTATCCATTCTTTGATGAGAATAGTACAATAGGTAGCGAGCGTCCACAACAAATTATGAAGGACGACCTTTATAAATATGTGGAGAAAGAATTACTGGAATGTGAGAAGGATCTTGCAGCTCCTGTTGTAGGCTGGAACAAGAATTATGGCAACGCCAACAAGGCTGCCGCATGGGCTGCCCTGTCGCGTTTGTACCTCAATGCCGAAACCTACGTGGGGCAAAAGAAATATACCGAGTGCATCACTTATAGCAAGAAAATCATTGCAGCTGGTTATGAGTTGGAACCCAACTATGGCGACATGTTCAAGGCGGACAACGATCATTCCAAGGAAATGATTTTCCCACTTCGCTACGAAGGTGCTGAAACCATGACTTGGGGAGGTATGACCGCTCTGTTGTGTTGGGGTTCTGCACAATTCCAAGAAGAGACGAATGCCAAGGGAGCTTGGCAAGGCGTGCGTGCTAAGTCGTCACTGCTCAAATTGTTTACCAATGAGAAAAAGCATGAGGAAGACACGCGTTTCGCCATGCTGCGCTTGGATGGAACCAAGAATGTGGAAATCGTCAAGGAGGGCGACTTCAAGGACAACGGTATTCCCGTGACCAAGTTCTACAACATAAACAAGGATGGCAGCAAGCCCGCATCAAGCGAAGCTTACGTTGACTTCCCATTGTTCCGCTTGGGCGAGATCTACCTGAACTTGGCCGAGGCTGTTCTCCGTGGAGGAACAGGTGCTACCAAGAACGAAGCCATGAACTACCTGAACGAATTGCGCAAGCGTGCCTATAAGGATAAGACCGTGGCGCCTATTGATGACAACAACTTCACACTGAAGTTCTTGCTCGATGAGCGTGGACGTGAGCTCTTCTTCGAGGCACAGCGCCGCACCGACCTTGTGCGCTTTGGCAAGTACACCTCCGCCGATTATGTGTGGCCTTGGAAGGGTGGTGTTGCTGAAGGTAAAGCAGTGAAAGACAAGTACAAGATATTCCCCTTGCCTTCTGACGACATTGGCTCGAACCAGAACTTGAAACAGAATGATGGTTATTAATGGATTAAAACAAAACAGATCATGAAACTAAAAAATATATTATTTCTTGCAGCTGGTTTCTTGGCAATGACATCGTGTTCGGATGACATCACCACACCAGTACTCAGCTTGCAACAAGCTGCGAAGCTCAACGCTGTCAATCCAGCCACGATAACTTTCACAAAGGCAAACAGTGCAGAGGCTTTTCCACAAATCAGTTGGGAAAAAGCAAATTACGGCAAGGGTGCAGTGGTTGAATACACTGTTACCATTACCAATAATGAGAACAAAAAGAGCATTGAGGCAGGGAACACCGATGATAACAAACTCACGTTTACCAATGAGGAGATGAACTCGCTGTTGGCAAAGATAGGTGCCTATCCCGGTCACACCTATGATTTCACCGTATCTCTTAAGTCTTCTGCATTCAAGACGCTGACCAACGATGCGCAGAACACGGTCAACTTTAAGGCCACGCCTTACGACCCCAACACCGTGAACATTGATTGGAGCTATGTTTATGTGGCTGTGGGTTATCCAGAGTGGGATTATTCCAAGGCTTATCTTCTTGGCGACCCCGATGGTGATGGTACCTACCAAGGCTGGGTGCAGTTTGATGAAGAATGTACTTTTGCTGTCGTTGATGGCAAAGACGTTACCAAGGTACTTGCCAAAGACCATCCAGTTGATGCTGCTAAGAAGGGATTTGTGGAGGTAACGCTCACGCCCGATGGCAATGTGACTATTGGAAAGCCCTGCGAGTGGGGTATGATTGGTGAAGCTACATCTGGAGGATGGACCAAAGACACCAAGATGGAGTACGATAAAGACACCCGTATGTGGACGGCGGTAACACCGTTGACCGACAAGGAGTTCAAGTTCCGTGCCAATGAAGGATGGGATATCAACTATGGTAGTGACAAAAACAATCCAAGTGTTTTGGCGCAAGGTGGCGAAAACCTTAAGGTGGCCAAGACACACGCATACATCGTGAAGCTCAACTTAACTACTGCTGGCAAGTACACTTACACCATGGAAGAGACCGACATCGAACTGTCAAGCTCAGAACTGACAGTGCCTGGCTCTTATCAAGGTTGGAACCCGACCGCTGAAACTGCTTACCGACTCAAGTCGGAGAGCCGCGACTTCCAATACACGGGCATCTACTACTATCCTGCCAACACCGAGTTTAAGCTCTATGATGACGGCAAATGGCTGGGAAGCGTAGGCGAAGTGAAATGGAACGAGGACAAGACTAAGGCAGAGCTTGCTCTTGGCGATGGTGCCAATATCAAGTTTACCGAAGGCGGCTGGTATCGCATTACCGCCAACACCAAGAAGATGGTAGCCTCCATTGCCAAGACAGGATGGGAGATTATCGGATCTGCTACCCCTGATGGATGGGACAAGGGACAGTTGATGACCTACAACCCAGAAACCAAGAAATGGTCTATCACTATAACCATGGTGGAAGGTGAGTACAAGTTCCGTTGGGATGCCTCATGGGAAAAGAATCTTGGTGGTGCCTTGACAGGTCTTACCGATGGTGGCGACAATATCAAGATTGGTGCAGGTACCTACCTCATCGAGCTTGATCCAGAAGCCAAAACTGCTACCGTAACAGAGCAATAAACCGTTGCGGAAGTAGAGAACAATCATCATAAAAGGCGCACTCTCACATGTGGACAGTGCGCCTTTTTTACCAAAACACATATTCATCACTACTAACAAATAATGACTATGAAACATTTATACACCTTAATATTATTGTTGCTGGCACTCGCCGGCAACGTTCATGCGCAGGGTTGGCCCAAGGATTACAAGGGTGTGATGCTGCAAGGCTTTTATTGGGACAGCTATCAAGACACGCAATGGAGCCATTTGGAGAGTCAGGCCGATGAGCTGTCCAAGTACTTCTCACTCATTTGGGTGCCACAGTCGGGCAATTGCAACACGCTGAAAAACCAAATGGGCTATGCGCCTATATGGTGGTTCAAACACGATAGCGCATTTGGTAGCGAAGCTGAACTGCGCAAGATGATCAAGACCTTCAAAGCAAAAGGCACGGGCATCATCGAAGATGTGGTCATCAATCACCGCAACGGCAACCGCAACTGGTGCGACTTCCCCGAGGAGACATGGAAAGGGCAAACCTTCACATGGTCGCTTGCCGATATTTGCAAAGGGGATGACCAAGGAGAAACAGAGCGAAATGGCTATGCCTTGACAGGCAACAGTGATACGGGCGACGACTTCAAGGGCGCACGCGACATCGATCACACCTCTGCAAATGCCCAAAAGAACATCAAGGCATATCTTGATTTCCTATTGAATGATTTGGGTTACACAGGTTTCCGTTACGATATGGTCAAAGGCTTTGCAGCCAATTACATTGGCATGTACAACAAGTCTGCCAAACCCGTGTACTCGGTTGGCGAGTATTGGGACAACACAGGTAACATCAAGAACTGGATTAACGGCACCAAGGTAGAGGGTATTCCTACCTCTGCCGCCTTCGATTTCGACATGAAGTATCGTATTTATGAGGCCTTTAGTTCTAATGGCGACTGGTCAAAACTCAATGGCGAGTGTCTGGCAAGAGATTCATATTACAAGCAATATGCTGTAACGTTTGTCGACAATCATGATACAGGTCGCACCGATGGGCAAGGCAGCAGTCCGCTGTTTGCCAATATCGAGGCTGCCAATGCCTATATCCTCGCCATGCCAGGCACGCCTTGCGTGTTCCTGCCACATTGGCTTCAATACAAAACTGCCATCAAGCGGATGATTGCTACACGCCGTGCTGTGGGCATCAGCAATACCAGCGACATCGTGCAAGCCGATGCCAAATCCAATGGCTTCGTGCTGAAAGTAAAAGGTAGCCAAGGCGATTTGCTGTTGATATTGGGAAAAACGACAGACGCAAATACGCAAGGCATGAAGTTGGCTACATCGGGCGACAACTATAAAATGTATGTCAGCAATGTCGTCAACATTGATGAGGTAACAAGCATCAAGGAAGAGCAAGCTACATTCCATGCTCCTTCGTTTTGTGTGGTGAATGATGGTGAGACCTGTGCTTTCTTTGAAAAGCCAAAAGACTGGAACTCCGACATCAAGTGCTGGGCATGGAACGATGCTGGCAACTTTACGGGTGGCGCATGGCCTGGCGTGGCATGCACCAAGGTAGGTGTGACTGACAATGGTAACGAGGTATGGAAGTGGACATGGAACGGCACCTTCACCAATGGCTCTGCCGAAGGACAAGTGCCAACTGGTATTATCTTCAATACTTCGGGTGGCAAACAAACCAGCGATTTGAAGTTTCAAAATGGCGCATATTACAATCCCACAGGTGTAAACTTAGGTGTGGTGACCGGTATCAACAAGGTGCCCTCAGCACAGACAGGCCAGCGCAAGGTGAACGTATACGCACTGGATGGACGCCTTGTTCGCTCGCAAGTAAACGAGGACAAGAGTCTGCAAGGATTGCAAAAAGGCGTGTATGTGGTGAATCACCGCAAGCTGTTCGTTCGATAAGGCACTAACCAAAGCAATGCCCCCTGGAATGTTTTCTCACATCCCAGGGGGCATCGTTCATTGGTAGCCATCCGAAGCAGGCCGACTATCGCGTTTCATTTTTAGGTGTTGACTTTACTGCGAAAATGGCATGTTACATCAGGACGAGGCCAGCCAGACGGTTACAAAGAAATGCCTCCTATTTAATTTTGTGCTCATTCACCTGAAATATCAAATGCCTTTTTTAATGATATAATCTAAGATTGAGTGGCTTTTGCTGGGTATTTTTGTTTAAATAAATAGCTGTTTTTTTTCTTAAAAAATCAGTTATAATTTTTACGGTATTATAGATTTTCATTATTTTTGCTGGCGGATTATAATCTTAGTTGCATTTTGGAGTCAAGGCAAGATAATAAAGAAATGTACTATGTATTATCAATTCCCACAGTCCTTAGGTGGACAACGTGGCCTGATACTATATGGGAGTGTTCTCTTTCTTGCTGATGAAAATCTCCAACGAAGTAGAAGTGGACTTGAAATTCGAGTTAGTCTCCCTTGAATATCTGAAACGTATCTTCTCTTGATGAGATGAAAGCGTGTGAACATTTGCAGAACATTCTGTACTCTCTTGGTTAGCTGGACAACTCAAAGATAATCTCTGCAGGCATGAAGGTTGACGATAAGCAAAGCAATGATAATAATTACTAATCTGCATAACAAAAAAGAAACAAGAATACTGTTGCTGTTTTTTAAAGACTTTATAGTTTTTTTATTAACAAATTATTTAAAATCAGTCTATTATGAAAATTTTTAAGCTGCATGCGCCCAAAACTTGGCTTCCGATGGTAGCCGTCTTGGCTCTTTGTGCTTGTTCGAGTGAGGATCCGTTGGTCGATGATGAGACCACCAACCCAGTTCCTAATGAGTCGTTCTCATTTGCCAATTACTCGCTTGGCGTGGGTATGGCGCGTAGCGGTGCACCAACCCCGAATGTTCCCTCGGCTCCAACTCCAGGCAACGAAACTTCTTCTTATGACTTCGTTAATGGTGTTCCTGGTGTGAAAATCACTCGTACCACCTATCACCAGTCAGGTACGGCTTACAACGAGTTTATGATCTTTAATCCTGCACAGACATCTATTTATCCTGGACATGTGTTTGTTGGTGGAAGCGTTACAAGTGGCGAGTACAAGCCCGTTAAAGGACAGAAGCTCAATCCTATAGTCATCTCCAACACGCTTGTGCCAAGAGAGCCAGGCTCTTTGAGTTCCAGACCTCTTAACGATCCAACTTGGAGCTCTTATCAGGATGTGCTCAAAGATTGGCTCACTTTCGGTGCACAGGATGCAGGTGCCATGACCGAATATGAATACCATCAGGTTACACTCGATAGGTCTGGTTCTGTACAGCTCTCAGGCTCTATCGGTACCTCGGCAAAACTTACATGGGACTTGAGCAACTCATGGCAACGCAACAAGACACATGTGCTGTTGAAGTTCATCCAAAAAGTTTATAGCGTTTCAATGGATACACCAACAGGCTGTATACTTGCCAATGCACCTGAGGTAGCAAAGAATTTTGAGGGCACCATTCCTGTTTATGTTAGTGACGTGTATTATGGTCGTATCGCCTACATGTTAGTTTCCAGTAACTATACCTATGACGAGGTGACGGCCGCCATTGGTTTATTGCTTCCCAACTGGGACAATCTTAGTTTGAGCTTGCAGACACAATATAAGAAAATACTCGATGAGTCTGCACTCCACCTGCTTTGCATCGGTGGCAAGGCTGAACAACACGGGCGTCTCGCTGACGGAGGTTGGGAAGGCTTCCGCAAAAGTCTCGCAGAGCCTATGCCTATTTCTACAGCAGAGCCAATCTCTTACACGCTCCGCTATGTAGACGACAACTCCGTTGCGCAGGTGCTTACTACCGATCGATTCCCGATTATTTCTTCTGTGTTTGTACCCGAGTGCAACCGTATTTCCTTCAAACTTACACCTTCCGCATTGGAGGCTGCCGCTGCCAGCAAAAATGATCTTTACGTTTGGGGTAATGCAACGATGAAATTGCCAAATGGTCAAACGATATCCTTGTTCAAAGCTCCTTATTCAGACGCTTACAAGATGAGTGGTCCGAACATTTACACCCAAATTGATGCACCTACCGCAACAATTACGCTGAATAGAAACGGTATGGACATGGAAGCATTCCTCAATCAAAAGGTGGAAATCACCGTTACGCTGGGTAACACAGTCGCTGCAGGAACTACCAAGGGTGATGATCTTGGTACGGTGACTATAACCAAGACGTTGAAAGACTTGATTTTCGATGCAAAAGACTATCAGTTCGGCATGCAAACACGCCGTAAGATTGCAGTGGACTTCCATGGCTCCATCGTCTTTGATGTAAGCTACGCTACAGAATAATCTTTTTTCTTGGCGGGGAAATCTACTTCTCCGCCAAGAACTATTACACACTATAGACGGAAAGTGCGAATCAGAAGAAAATTCGCACTCTCCTCTACTTCCTATTACCTTTATTATTATCATATTCAACACATCATTTAAACCTATACGCTGATGAAACGTTTCTTCAAATTATTGTATGGATTCTTCTTCGTTGGCTTGTTGACTCTTTTTGGATGCCAGACAGATGAATTTCAATCCATCATGACAAACAATAACGAAAGTAATTTCGTGGAAGAAAAAGAAGCTTTGGAAATCGCAGGAACCTTCCTTGAGCAAAACAGTGATGTGGCTCAAGTGAAGACCAGGGCAGGTGGCATACCTGAACTAAAGGTGGTTTATACCGACGGAAAGCCGCACACCCGTGCTTCAAACGCACAACGATCTACCTATTACATTGTCAATTATGGTAATGATGGCTATGTTGTCGTTTCTGCCTCCAAGGGTACTTATCCCATTCTGGGCTATTCCACCAATGGCAAGTTCGACCCTAACAAAATACCTGTGAACATGCGCGAGTTGCTTGACGGCTATTCTAAAGAGATACGCTTTGCCTACGAGAACGTAAAGATAGACAATCGCATCAAACAAATGCGGCAGACAGCCATCGCAGGAACTAACCAAGAGATGAATGCGCAGACATCAGTAAGTCCGTTGTTAGCCAACATTCATTGGAACCAAGCTCCTTATTACAACGCTTACTGCCCGTATAATTGTCCTGTGGGTTGTGTCGCTACGGCAACCTCCCAAATCATGCGTTTCTACGAGTATCCTGCTCGAGGAAAGGGCTATCACTCTTACAACTCCAGTTATGGCACGCTGTCTTTCAATTATAACTACGATTTGAATTGGAAGAACATGCCGTATTCTGTACTCCGCGAATCCAATAACGATGTAGCAAGCCTTTGCTACGGTGTGGCTGTGGGCTTGGACATGGGCTTCTCACCCTCTGGTAGCGGCACCTATCAGCAGTACGTTCCGAAGATGTTGAAGACCTACTATTCTTATCCTGATGCTGTAACGAGCTTGGAACGCTCAGACTATTCTACTACTCAGTGGGAGAGCATCGTGCGCAACGAGCTTGACAACCGTAGACCCGTGCAGTATGCTGGAAGTGGAAACGGTGGTGGCCATTCCTTTGTTTGTGATGGTTACAGCTCTAACGGATACTTCCACATCAATTGGGGATGGGGCGGATATTCTGATGGCTATTTCTTGCTTAACGCACTCGACCCAAGTGGTTTGGGCATTGGTGGTGGCTCTGGAGGTTTCAATTACTGGCAAACCATCGTGGTAAACTTTGCTCCTCCAGGCTATAACGACGGCAATGACCCTGACCCAACCCCTGACCCAACTCCTGATCCAACCCCGACAGATAGCTACGCATCCTCCTATTCGGATTATTTTAACTCCACTTATATTTATTATGTAAGCATAGGCGACATGCAAAACTATAGTGGAGCCTCGTCCTACACGTTCTTCCAGAACAAGAAGGTGGAGCTTGAGGCTGGCAGCAGCAACTACATTACGCTCATGCCGCGATTCCCTAACGGTGTTTATCCCATGTACTGGTGTGTTTGGGTAGACTTTAATGGCAACAAGAAGTTTGAGGACAACGAGCGCGTGTTGGCTCAATACATGAATTCGGACAACTATTTCTACCGCATGTTCAAGGTTCCCTCCAACGCTGTGAATGGCGAAACGCGCGTGCGTGTCAGTGCAAAATGGGGCAGTTATCCTAAACCTGACGAGCACTTTACTTATGGTGAGGTTGAAGATTATACGGCTGTCATCACGAAACCAGCTCCACCTGAGCCTGATCCTAAGCCTGATCCTAAGCCAAATCCAGACCCTAATCCTACGCCAGACCCAACCCCTGATCCCGATCCTGAACCTGACCCGACACCCAATCCAAACACATACTGTACTGTTGGAGCTGCCAACTTCTCATCAGCTTATATCAGCCAAATCAGTCTTAGCACCATGACGAAGGTGTCAGGCGGAAGTTCATACTCAGACTTTACTTCGTATATTGCTTACGCAAGTCTTGGGCAGTCCTTTAAGTATGTGCTCACTCCGGGCTTCAAATCTTCTTCCAGAAGCAAGATGTATTGGCGTGTCTATGTCGATTTCAACAACGATGGAGTTTTCTCGCCAAACGAAAAGAAAGTTGAACGTTACTCCTATTATGGTTTCTCGGGCTACATCTATGTACCCACAACGATTCAAAAGGGGAACTATCGCATCCGAATTGTTGCCAGCCCAGACCGTTATCAAGATCCTTGTGGAGAATTCAACAACGGGGAGGTTGAGGATTACACGCTCCAAGTGCGCTAAACCTCAAGCCCTTCAGAGCTGACAGATTAGCAAAACCATCCGTAAAAGTCCGTGATACCAATGACAGGTATCGCGGACTTTTGTCATGTATGGGGCACGAGGAGATGAGTCTTCCTTCCACACATTCGTTATGTAACAATACGAAGTGCGCAGAGATTTTTTTGCGTATGGAGACCTCTGCAAAACCTTACCCATTCTCTATCATTCTTGTTTTTGAGCACTATT
>CABQNT010000010.1:0-114987 GCA_902465605.1 uncultured Prevotella sp. | reverse complement strand
TACAAAAATATGATGAAATGAGCAAATTTTGAACAATGAGTTTTGCAGAGGTCTCAAAATAATTGACCGATGTGTTGTCCCCGCTAACTTTTACAGCCTTCATGCATGAAGACGCCAAAGCTGCGAACTGAAAAATGCCACCCCGATGTGTTACAACCGAGGTGGCATGTTGCGTCTATGAAGCTCACAGACTATAGTGTATACGATGCAGCGTTCAGCTTACTGCATCACGTTATGATGGTCAAAAACAATGGCACCTGGACCAACGCCGGTGGGTAATGTTTTGAGCAACACACCCGACTCATCATAGATATTCACATAGCCCGGTGTGCTATAATCAGCAAAGCCTGTGTCTGGACTCTTCTTGTAAGACGTAATGTACACATAACCCGAAACGGGATCAACCGCTATTGCAGCCGGACAGTCTACCCCTTCTTTGATAAACGTACTGGTCTTACCCGTATGCATGTCGTACACCTGGTATGTAACAGGTGTAGCCGGTTTGGTGTACGGAGCATTGATGGTGTAGATGCGGTGTGGCTTACCACTCACGCTCATGACGGCCATCATGGTGGCATCGGCAACCTTTTTAGCCTTTCCATACATGAACCGAATGACGCCGGCACCTTGCTGATTGCCTGTCTTATCATACTTACCGGAGTCGAGAACAAACAAACCTTTGGAAACAACCTTGATGCTCGAGGGGTTGACAACCAGCGGATCGTTGATGGATGCCACGGTGCCGTTGATCAGATTGATTTCAGATAAGTTGCCTTTTCCTCTTCCCCAGTCAGAATTAGCCACATACAACGTATTACCATGCACGGTGATTCCTTCGGGATAAGACCCTACCTGGTATTTCTTTTTCAAGCTCAATGATACGGTATCGATGGCTGCCACATAGCCGCCAAACGTGGTTACATACACACATCCATAGGCACTTGCCAAATGGCGGGGGTAATATCCTTCCTTACTACCCAGCAGGTCGGTAATCTTGACTTGTTTCACCGACTTCATGGTGTTCTTGTCTAACACTTCTACCGTGCCTTCTGCAGATACCGCAATGTACATGCGGCTGCCATAAATAATGGCATCATTGGGCGTCATGCCCAGCTTTCGGCCGTTGGCAAGCTCAAAGAAGTTTTGGGTTGCGTTCCAGTTCTTGGTGGAAATGCCCGTAATGCTGCCGGAAATCTTGGCATACTCGTTACCTTGATTAATGACATAAATGCCTGTGGTTTTCATCTTCATGGGAGTAGGACCAGGCGTTACATCCTCTTCATCGTCACTACATGACGTGAACATGGCCATGCCCATCAACAACACGGCAAAACTTAATAAATACTTTTTCATCTTCATTGTTTTTTTAAAATTGATAATTCATTGTTATTTGATATTGGATGCCGGGCATCGGATAGCCGGCCACAATCTCGTATTGTCGGTTAAAAATATTCTTGACATCAGCTCTTACAGCCAAAGAATGGCGCCACACCTTGAACGTTCGGGCAGCCATGACGCCCCATTCCATGTAGCCTCCAATCTTGCTCTGGTCATGGTGTTCGTTGTTGCTCCAGTTACTGCTCACGCCCGAGACATGCACGGTAAGGTTAACCCAAGGATTCTCATAGGCCAACGACATACTGCCAGAGTGCAGGGGCATATAGGCTATTTGGTTGTTATAGTAAGGAGACGTTTTCAGTGTTCGGTTGGCTGCACGCTGAAAGCCATAACTGCCCGTGTACCGCAACACATGTTGCGGCACCAACTGACAAGCCGCACGAAGCATGGCATCCAGCCCAAGGATGCGCACCTTACCTACATTGATATTGCTCCACACAAACATATTGTACGGCACAGCCACGATCTTGTCTTTCACATGGTTGAGATAACCGTCGAGTGAGGCCTCTATCCGCCAAGGCGACTGGTCATGCAGGAAGGTGAGTCCAATATTCAACTGATCGGTCAATTCGGGTTTTAAATCCTTACTGCCATAATGGTAGAAGTAGTTTTCATTGAACGTCGGAACCCTGAAAATGTTTTTATACGAGGCGCGCAGATACATGGCAGGCTGGTGGAGCAACTGATACGACAGAGAAACAGAGGGTGACAAGCGGCGCATGTCATCGGATCCGTCACCTTTGCGGGCCCCATTGAAGTAAAGCGACCCCAACAAGCGGGCCAACACCTTGAAACGCTGTTGACGATAAGTGGCCGACAGCGCTTGCAACAGTGCCTGGCGATAGGGTTTCACATCATGCAATCGAGAGCTGTTGAGGTTGTTGAAGATGTAATCAACAGAATAATCGAAAGCCCATTGGCGGCTCGGAGCATACAAGACACATGCCGAGGTGTAGGCCTCGCGCTGCCAATAATGCCCATCAACCACGCCATCCGGATAGTTGCCATTGCGATAGTTTGACGATGACCAATTGAACTTTCCCAACCACTTGAACGACCACTTGGGAAGGCTGGTGACCACATACTGCGCCTGCGCAAAGAAGTTTTGCGTGTGCAACGTCTCATCACTCTCGTTGGTATAATACCTCACTATGCCGGGCAACTGCTGGCGGTTGTCGTAATAATACACCTTCGCCTTCAACTCATGATGGGATACCGGAAGCCACGACGCATTCAGCTCAGCATGACCAGTATTCATCCTACTGTTGGTGCGACGCTCACGAGTTACAACTGAAACGTTACGCAAGGTGAACGGATAGTCGTTCTCCGCATACACATACTCACCCAGGGCCGAGAGTGCCATGCGGGAAGACAGTTTCTGCTCGTACCGAACAAACGGACCCACATAGCCAAACGAGCCGACACGCAACTGTGACGTGACGTGCGGCGCAGCATCGTCAAATAGCATGGAGCGTGTTTCCAGCAACAACAATGAGGGTACGCTGGCATTGCGCGCAGGAATGAAAAGCTGGTCGTTATCTCCTACCAGCAACGACAGGCTGCCCAGATTATCCAACGAATAGTGTGAGAGGTCTATCTCGCCATTCTGACTATTGTTCAATAAGATGCCATCGTAGCTCACCCCCGTGTGCTGTGTGCCGAAACCACGCACCGACACCGTCTTCATGCCACCCGCTCCACCGTAATCACGCAAGGTAATCCCCGGTAAACGGTGCAAGGCATCCGCCATCGTGGACACCCCCATGCGCTGCAAATCGTTGTGACCGAGCGTATGAAGCGGAGTAGTACTCTGCAGGAAGCGATGGCTGCGCAGGCGGGATACAACAACGGTATCCAACACATGAACCTGGTCACGAATCGAATCGTTCTGCGAAAAACCAGACAGGACACACACGCACAACACGAATGTGATGACACACCTTGGCATGAAACAGTTTTACAATTAAATCTCATCTATTCGTCTTCCTCGAGTCCGAATAGGAACATGTTGCAACGGCAGGTCTTCTGACTTGCAACCCATCATGCAAACGCCTTCCCGAAAAATTGTCAGTGGCTTTGTGTTCGCATGCGCTGAAGGTTGCTCACAGCAGCGGGACTGTTCAGGACTTTCACCTGATTCCCTTTTTCATTCTATCTGTATAGAACCAATTGCAAATGCAAAGATACTAAATTCTGTCAGATTAAGACACGGAAAACATCAAAATAACAGAACACCCCCATCAATGCTCTGAACGAAAGCCCATGAGGGCCAAAACCAATAGCATAGAGATTGGGGTGCAAAGTCAATGGGTTTAGTGGCCAATGTCAATGGGTTTGGACACCAAACTCATTGAGTTTAGCGGCGTGCTTGAACAAAGAGCAATTTACACCTACAAACTTCCACTTCTTGAGGCGCTGCTTTTGCGTATTTGGTGATTCGCACACAGTATTCTTCGGCACCGGTCTGTTCCACATAAAAAGCCAACTCATCTCCGCCATAAGCCTCGGCGACATAAGCCACATCAATCCGCTTGAGCTGATGCGAGCGATGAAAGTCCATGTTCCAGAGATTCATGACATGCTCAATGTACTTCACGCTGTTGATGTGTCCGTTCATGTCGACATCACTATAACAAGTGCCGATGGTGCGTATCCGTTGGGCAGCGTCGGTCATCTTCACACGAGAAGGCTTGTCAATGGGGCATGATTTTTCTACCTCAACATACTGACTGACAATTCCATCGTTGACGGTTTGGATGTCGATGGGCTGGCGTGTGTCTGTATCAATCATGGCCCAAACGCTACGGCCATAGCCAAATACTTGTCCATCTTCGTCTACCACCGCAAAATTACGGTTGGTAAAGTATTTCATGACACCCTCCACCCACGTTTCAACATAGAACTTTTGATAAGCCGTGGGCATCTCTTCCAGCTCGATGGCCAGACGAGAGAGCACCCAAGTTTCGTGAAGCGGATGGAGAGTGGTCATGCCGTAACCACGTTCATTGGAGTGGAAATCAGCGGCATTGAGCAGAATATTTCCCAAACGGCCAATGAACAGCCGCTGAGAGAAGTCGCAATGGAAGGGTTCTGACAGGAAGGAATAGCGTCCTACTTTATTTAATAGATTCATTTTCACGTTGTTGTTGATGTAGATGTTTCACAAGCCCCTTAGGCTTAGGCGCGAAATAGGGGTTGCTATAGGATATAACCCCATGGGATGGACAAATATTTTATCATCCGCAAAATAATCCGGTTTGAAGGCGAAGAAAGTAGTTTTCGTTACTTATTCGCTGTGAATGATGGCATTTCTCATCCTTCCCATTGATGAAAACAGGTAGCATGCGGGCTATTGGCAGGGCACTAAAAAATCCCGATGCGCTATAGAAGAACATCGGGATTTGGTGATATTTTAATCTTGTAGTTGTTTATTCAACGCTTGTATCGTCATTGAAAGTAGCCACACGGTTGAAGTCATATTCCTTGAACAGCTTGTCTGTCACGCCCATACCGATGGTTGTCAAGCGGTTAGGAGCAATCTTATACTTGTCAACGAGCAAGTTCTTGACATTCTTAGCACGGTTCTCTGACAGACGTTGGTTCAGCTCTGCAGGACCTTCCGGTGAAGCATAACCCTTGATGGTGATCTTAGAATCCTTATGATTCTTCATGTATTTGGCAATCATCTCAACGTTTGGCATCTGAGAACGGTCTACAACGCTCTGGCCAACACGGAAGAGAACCGTTGGTTGCAGGTTGGTTGCCGTAGCTGGCTTCACATATACAGGCTTCTTGTTTTTGCACTCTTCAAGGGCTTTCTGAAGATCAGAAATCTGACGATCCTTGTTAGAAAGTTGAGCGTCTTTACCATTCAAGTCGCTGCGAAGACTGTTAATTTGTGCATTCAAGCCATCAATTTCAGCCTGATCGCGAAGCTGTGCGATGGTGAAGTTGTTGGTTCCGTTAGAGTTCTTGAACTTGTAAACGAAACCAGCGTTCAACTGTACTGATGACTTGTTGATGTTGTACTCAATGGGTTGTGTACCATCACCGTTCAAAGCCCATACAATTGCTGGTTCTACATAGAACTGCCATGCTTTCTCTGTACCCAAGTTGAACACGAAGTCAACGGCTGCTTTGGAAATCAGGTTGTCGTGATTCATCTTCTTGTAAGCGTCGGTGTTACCAAACAAGTGACCCCAACCAAATCCATACAAACCAACCAACTCGAACGAACGAGGCTCACCAGTATATCCACCGAACCAATTACTGAGGTTAACAGTACCCAACAAGCTGGTGTTGAGCGCGCGGACAGCCGTACCGGTTGATGCGAGAGGCTTGTTAGAGAAGTAAGCATTGCTCTCTGCAGCCATACCAAAAACTGGCGTAAAATTGCGACCAATGCGAAGACCTGCATTGGGATTCAAGTTCTTCATCCAACTGTTTCCCGTTGTTTTGGTTGCAACTCCACCGTTAATACCAATATAAAAGTTGTCAAATGTCTTGCTTTCTGTTACAGTCTGTGCTGAAACAGATGCTGCCATGGCAGCTGCGGTAATAAGTAATCCTAATTTTTTCATTTACCTTAAATTTAATCAATTATAATGTTTTCGTTTCCTATTTGTACAGACAAAGTAAGAAAAAAAAACGATAACCTCCAAAGAAATGCGAATAATTTTGACATTTTATAGCATATACTTGACTTATATTTAGAAATAGTATTCATTTTTTTACATTTCCAATCTAATAATATGGTGCTAAAATGGCAAATACATCGAAGTTGAAGAAGTAAAAAGAGCTGACCGTAATCACTACGACCAGCTCTGAAAAAAAATTAGAGAGTTATAAAAATCAAGTTATCTTTGTTTAGTAATGAGTTTCATTCCTATATCTACAGCCTGCATGTTGAGCGGAATCATGTGATGGTGCCGCTCGGGTAAAGACTTATAGAGAGCCTTCTGCAGTCCATCTGTACTGACCACGGGACATACCTTGAGTAGTCCACCCAGCACAATCATGTTGAACACCTTGGCGTTCTTCATCTCGGCAGCCTGCTCCACAGCATCGATACGATAAACCTGTATGTCCGTCCTTGAGGGTGGATTGACGATGCCATTACCATCGTATATCAAGATGCCTCCAGGCTTTATCTTGGGTTCAAACTTGTCTAACGAAGGCTGGTTGAGCACAATTGCTACGTCATATTTACTTAAGATTGGCGACGAAATGCGCTCGTCGCTCACGATAACCGTTACATTGGCCGTTCCACCACGTTGCTCCGGTCCGTAAGCAGGCATCCATGTCACCTCTTTTTCTTCCATCAAGCCCGAATAAGCCAGGATCTTACCCATAGAAAGTACGCCCTGTCCACCAAAGCCCGATATGATAATTTCTGTCTTCATACGTTGTTTCCTCCTGTTTGGTTATAGGCCTGTATTGTCTTTCAGGTCGCCCTTTGGATATTTATCGAACATGTTTTCGCGCATCCACTCATTGGCTTTGACGGGTGAAACCTTCCATCCGCTGTTGCATGTGCTAACCATTTCAACGAGCGATGACCCTTTTTCCTCCATCGAAGCAGTGAAAGCTTTCTTGATAGCCTTCTTCGCTTGGCGGATGGAAGCCACGGTATCTACACTCTGTCGTGTGACATAGCAGGTTCCTTCCAACTTAGAAGCCAACTCTGTGATGTTGAGTGGATAGCCATGTAGTTTGGGATCGCGTCCATAAGGGCAGGTGCTGGTCTTCTGACCCAAAAGGGTTGTCGGTGCCATTTGACCACCTGTCATGCCATAAATGGCGTTGTTGATGAAGATCATAACGATGTTTTCACCTCTATTTAATGCATGAATCGACTCGGCAGTGCCTATACATGCCAGGTCACCATCACCTTGATAGGTGAAAACCAAGCGGTCGGGCCACAGTCGTTTCACAGCCGTTGCCAACGCAGGAGCACGTCCATGTGGTGCTTCTTGCCAGTCTATATCCAGATAACGATAAGCGAAAACCGCACAACCTACTGGACATACGCCAACAGTCTTTTCCTCCATCTGCATTTCTGCAATGACTTCGGCCACCAATTTATGCACGACACCGTGCGAACAACCAGGACAATAGTGCATGGTTGTATCGTTCATCAGTTCCGGTTTGGCATAAACCAGGTTCTCGGGAGATATGATATCATTGTTCATCCTACAGTTCCTCCTTCAATGCTTTGACGATCTCTTCCGGTTCAGGGACGATACCACCGAGACGTCCGAAATGTTCTACTTTGACAGTGTTGTTGATGGCTAACCGCACATCCTGCACCATTTGTCCTGCATTAATCTCTGCTACCAGCACACCCTTTTTGCCTTGTGCAGCCTCAGCGAGTTCCTTTTGAGGGAATGGCCACAAGGTTATCGGGCGGAACAAGCCGACCTTCAACCCTTCTTCACGTGCCAATTCAAGTGCTTTTTCGGCTATTCGAGCCGCACTACCAAACGATACGATGATATAGTCGGCGTCTTCCATCTGCTGTGTTTCATATCTTACTTCCTTCTCCTGAATGGTATTGTATTTCTCCTGGAGATGTAAATTACGCTCTTCCATCACTTCTGATTTGAGTTCCAACGAAGTAATGATGTTCGGTTTGCGATTCTTTGTCCGTCCAACCGTAGCCCATGGGCATTCTTTCTTAATCTCCTCTTCGGTGCGACGGGGCTTGAATGGAGGTAGAACCACCTTTTCCATCATCTGTCCTATCACGCCATCACTCAGAATCATGGCTGGGTTGCGATACTTGAACGCCAACTCGAAAGCCAAATCAACAAAGTCTGCCATCTCCTGAACAGAGTTAGGAGCCAACACGATGACATGATAATCACCGTTTCCTCCACCTCTTGTTGCCTGAAAATAGTCACTCTGCGAAGGCTGAATGGTTCCCAATCCTGGACCACCGCGTTGAACATTGACAAACACACCAGGCAGTTCGGCGCCTGCCATGTAGGAGATACCCTCTTGCATCAGTGCTATTCCTGGTGACGAAGAGCTCGTCAACACGCGTTTTCCGGCACCAGCTCCACCATAAACCATATTGATAGACGCCACCTCACTCTCGGCTTGCAGCACCACCATCCCCGTGGTTTCCCACGGTTTGAGTACTGCCAGCGTCTCAATAATTTCGCTCTGGGGAGTAATGGGATAGCCGAAATAGCCATCTGCACCACAGCGAATCGCTGCGTTGGCAATAGCTTCGTTCCCTTTCATCAACACTATTTCTTGTTCTGCTGCCATCTTGTTACGCCTCCACTCGTTTTCTATAAACGGTTATACATCCATCCGGACAAACGATTCCACATGCCGCACAACCCACACAATCATCTGGGTTCACGGCCTGTGCATATCTGTATCCGTGCGTATTCACTTCTTTCTGAGCCAGTTCGATTACCTTTTGCGGACATGCCACCACGCAGAGTGAACATCCTTTACAGCGATCGGTATTCACAACTATGGCTCCTTTCATCTTGCTCATTGTATAATGTTTTAGTTGTTTAAGGATTGTATGCATCCTTATTGTAAAAACCCAGAATATCCTCTACCATTTGTTTGGCTGCCACGGCGGGCGACTGGGGGTCCAACTCGATGGCCTCCAGATAGCAATTCAGTGCCATCTGCCAGTTTTCCTGCTGCCGGTAGCGATTACCTTGCTGGTAGAATTCTTCTGCTGTCATTTGTAATATTCCTTTTTTGCCGCCGCTAACGTATTCTTCATCAGCGAACATATCGTCATGGGGCCAACCCCACCAGGTACAGGTGTGATGTAACTGCACTTTGGAGACACCTCATCAAACTTCACATCCCCATTGAGTCGGAATCCACTCTTACGCGATGCGTCGGGCACACGCGTGGTTCCCACGTCAATCACTACGGCTCCCTCTTTCACCATATCAGCCCGAACAAAGTCAGGTTTGCCAACGGCTGCGATGAGAATGTCGGCCTGCCGACTCTCTTCTTTCAAGGCCTTAGAACTGGTGTGGCATATCGTCACCGTGGCATCGCCATACTGCTTTTGCATCATGAGCTGTGCCATGGGCTTGCCAACGATGTTGCTTCGACCGAGAACGACACATTTTTTCCCACTCATCTCAATGTTGTAATATTGCAACAGAGTGAGGATTCCCAGTGGTGTGGCCGAGATGAAACACGGAAGTCCTATCGACATGCGTCCCACGTTGATGGGATGAAATCCATCTACGTCTTTTTTGTAGTCAACAGCCATGATGATTTTCTGTTCATCGATGTGCTCGGGCAGTGGCAACTGCACGATAAAACCATCCACGTCCTCGTCTTTGTTCAGTCTGTCTACACACTGTAAAAGTTCTTCTTCGGTGACATCGTCCTCGAATCTGATCAAGGTTGACTTGAATCCGCATTGTTCACAAGCCTTCACCTTGTTCTTAACATACGTTTCACTGCCGCCATCGTGTCCCACCAGCACAGCCGCTAAGTGAGGCTGTTTGCCGCCCTGGGCGACCATTGTTTTCACTTCTTCAGCTATTTCTGCCTTGATAGCAGCGGCCGTAGCCTTACCGTCTATGAGTTGCATTTCTATTTTTTCCTCCTTTTATTCTAACTGGTTATTTCATTTTCGGCATCCCTTTCATGCGGCTCATCATGCCTGCCATGCGGTTGCCAGTGACCATCTTCATCATTTTGCGCGTCTGGTCGAACTGCTTAATCAATCGATTCACCTCCTGAATATCCGTTCCACTACCTTTGGCAATGCGCTGACGGCGTGAGGTATTCAATATTTCAGGATTCGTTCGCTCTTTCGGTGTCATGCTCTTGATGATGGCCTCGATGCCTTTGAACGAGTCGTTGTCGATGTCAACGTCCTTAATTGCCTTGCCCACACCTGGTATCATGGCAGCCAAGTCCTTGATGTTACCCATCTTCTTGATTTGCTCTATCTGGTTGAGAAAGTCGTTGAAATCGAACTTGTTCTTTTGAATTTTCTTTTGCAGACGCTTGGCTTCTTCCTCGTCAAACTGCTCCTGGGCACGCTCTACCAAAGAAACGATGTCGCCCATGCCTAAGATTCGGTCGGCCATACGCGAAGGATGGAACACGTCGATGGCCTCCATCTTCTCGCCAGTTCCCACAAATTTAATAGGTTTGGTCACCACCGTGCGAATGGAAAGCGCAGCACCGCCACGGGTATCGCCATCCAATTTGGTGAGTACAACGCCGTTGAAGTCGAGTCGGTCGTTAAATTCTTTCGCAGTATTCACGGCATCCTGTCCCGTCATCGCATCAACAACGAACAGGGTTTCGTCAGGATGAACAGCGTCTTTGAGGCGGGCAATCTCATCCATCATCTCCTCATCTACTGCCAAACGACCAGCCGTATCGATAATTACCACATCATTGCCTTTGGCTTTGGCTTGCTGTATGGCTTGATTGGCAATGGCAACCACGTCCTTGTTGTCGGGCTCACTGTACACCTCAACGCCTACCTGGCCTCCAACAACCTTCAGCTGTTCGATGGCAGCGGGACGGTATACGTCGCAAGCAACCAACAAAGGATTTTTCCGTTGCTTGCTCTTGAGCAGATTGGCCAGCTTCCCTGAGAACGTAGTTTTACCCGATCCTTGCAAACCCGACATCAAAATGATGGCCGGTTTGGATTCCAACTGTAGTCCAACTGCCTCGCCACCCATGAGTTCTGCCAGCTCATCGTGTACAATCTTCACCATCAACTGACCCGGTTTAACGGCTGTGAGCACGTTCATGCCCATGGCCTTCTCCTTGACCCGGTCGGTGAAACTCTTGGCTACCTTGTAGTTAACGTCAGCATCCAACAATGCGCGTCGCACGTCTTTCAGCGTTTCGGCAACGTTAATCTCGGTAATCTTTCCTTCACCTTTTAGTATTTTAAAGGATTTCTCTAATCTATCACTTAAATTCTCGAACATTGTTTTATGTTGTTTCTATATAATTATTTTCTTGTTTGCCTCCCTTGTTAAAACCAATCCCCGCTGCGATGTGGAAAACAGCCCTACAATAATGCAGCGAATGATGTGTGAAGCGTATTCATAAGTATGTTGGGGAGAGGATAACTTGCTGGTACCGACAATGACCTAACTGTTGTCAGCCGTGGCGTAAACGCTGCCTGCAATCACACTACACCCCTCTTGCAAAAGTAATATATTTTTTCGATTCTCCAAGTGATTTAGCTTAAATTATCAAGGAAAAATTGTCCTTTTGTACAAATTATATCCAGCGTACAAGTCGGTATGCTTTTCCTGCTTCGACAAGTCCTCATAAGGCTTGGTTTTCAATGGCATTGAGTTTGGTGCCCAATAGCATTGAGTTTGGCATTCAATAGCATTGAGTTTGGCGCCCAATAGCATAGGGTTTGGACGGACGAATCAAATGGTTGATTATCAATACAATACGAACTCTAAAATTTTCTCATCGACCTATCGTGAACTTGCTTGTACACACTCGGTCACAAAAATGAGAAAAAGAAAGCCGGTTCCATGACCCATGCACGGAACCGGCTGATGTTTGTCTTCGCTAACAGCGAATACTATCTTCTTCTTGTTCTTGATTTTGAAGTTTTCTTGTTCTTGCTTAAATCCAGAATGCGGACATTGCGGAACTTCACACCCTCACCATGACCACAGAAGCTGATATAACCATCCTTGTTGAACAGGCCAGGGTGATTTTTCTTGTCAACCGTATATGGATTCACTTTTCCGCCATCGGGGGCTACATTGTGGCCTTGGCAGGCTTCACGAATATTGCCGTCGAGAATCACTTCACCATTCACTGTAACGGTGATGCGGTCGCCAATGGCGCGAATTTCTTCAACGTTCCAGGTTCCCAAAGGACCGAACTTGACATGTTTCGGCACAATGATACCATAAACGGCACCATGCTGCTGATAGTCATGTAAGCCTTTGTAGATGGGGTCATCATGGTCGAGCACCTGAATCTCCATACCGTCGTAGGCAGCATCAACATCGTGCTTGGTACGAATACCTATGCCATTGTTGACTCCTGGCTTCACAAAACAAAATTCAAAGCGGTAGATAAAGTCACTATACTTCTTCTTTGAATAGAGATTTCCACCGGCTCCGTACTTGGCACTTACATAAATATTGCCATCAACGGGAACGTAATTGATGAGATTTCCTTCCCACTTGTCGAGCGAACGGCCATCAAACAGCACTTCATAACCTTCTTCTTTCTCTTCTTTTGATAATGTAAATACAGGGGTAGAAGGCAGTTTGTGAATCATCAGATTACGAATCTGCATCTCCTCTTCTCCGCCCATGAAGAAAATTTGTCCTACGGTTTTGATTGGCAAACGGGTCGGGGTGTTCTTGATGATGACATTCTCGGCAACCACACGGCCATTCGACTCAACCAAAAGTCGGTCGTTGACCAACCTTACATGTAGCGTATTCCACTCACCGGGCTTTGCGTTCTGCTCAACAGCCACAAGCTTGTTGTCGGCAGCATGCACAAACTGTGCACCCGTAGCGCCATCCAGTACAACCTCAGGCATAGAGCGCAGATACAGCATACCTTTGCCTTTGGTTCGCCAGTCCACATACAGGTCGACGTTTTCGAAAGTGTCGCCACTGCCCACAGAGGCCTTGCCCTTGCACTTGCCGTCAACCACTTCATGCATAAAGCCACCCGACTGCCACTTGGCCAACAATCCTTTGATTTCATCAATGGAATATCCAGCGTCGGCATCTTCGGTCCTGGCACTGAAAATGTCCTTGGCTTTGTTGAGCCACGTCTTGGTGGTTTCGCCGCCTTGCAAGGCTTTGTTTTTAGCAATAATGGTCTTCACAACGGTTGCAGCCTGATAAGCATTCTCTTTCTTATCAAGATATTGTGCGGCAAGCGTTAATGCAGGCAGCTCATAAATGCTACCCAGTGCCGACAGATAGCTGTTGACAACCGAAACCGATGGGTTCATTTCGAGGGCCCTACGATACAACAAATACCTTTCCATGCCATTCAGTGACGAACGTTTGGTCAGTGTCAAGGCACGCTTCAACGCCTGGTCTTTTCGAGTAGCCGTTGTTGATGCAATCTGGTCAAGCACGTCTATCACCGATTCGTTGTCAATTTTCAACAGAGAATTGAATGCTTCATCGGCCATAGAAGGCTTCTGGAACTCTTCCACCAGCTGACGAATAGCCTGTTGGTTGCCTGCCTGAGCCAGCATGGGATAATAAAGTTGAGGACGAGTGGTTTTGGCCAATCGTTTTTGAATGGCAGCGAACTGATCTGCAGACGACTGCTGATGGAGTGCATACAAAGCGGCTTTCTGTAAATGTGGAGCCGTTGCAGCATCAGCACGTTCCAACATTTCGCACAAAGGTTCGAAATGTTGATAGTCAGAAATGCTACCCAGTGCCTCATAAGCGGCAGTCTTTACAACGGCATTTTGTGAAGAGGTCAGTCGCAACACCTCGTCGTAAGCCTGATACATGCGACGTTCGGCAATTAATTTCAGTGCTTGAGCCTGTACAGACGCATTGCTATTGCCCAGCAACTTGAGAGCCTTGGCTTGGATGGAGCCTTTGAATGACTTGAGTGCCTGTAGCGCTTGGTCGGCTTTCGGGCCACCCAACAATGCCATCAGTCCTTGCAATGCCTGTGGTCCTCCTATCTGACTGGCTGCATCAATGGCAGCATTGGAGAGTTCATCATTGCTGCTCATCATCTTCTTGAGAACAACCTCCACAAAATTCTGTTGTCTATTGTTGCCCAACCAACGAACCACGTCTATCTGGGCAGGCACCGAAAGCCGGTCAATCTGACTGGAAACGGCTTTGAAAATGCCATTTCCAGCACAATCTTCAGCCATGGCCAAAGCTGTATTCCGATATTGCACATCTTCATCTTTCAAGGCCTTGAGCACCTGTGACGTGGCTTTTGAACCAGAAGTCTTCAGCAACAATTCCAACGCAGCACAACGAATGGCTGGCCTTTGCTGCTTAACCAACTGCTTGGCAGCCTTGCCTACCCATTTAGAGTCATTGCTTGCCAGGCGGGTTAACAGTTGCATGTAGGCATCGGTTACATGTGTTGGTTCGTATTGATAACCAACTGATTTGGCCTGTTTGTCCAACACTTTGGCGGCTTTCGTAGAGCCATTAATCACCAAAGCCTTGTAAATTTCATTCAACGTCTGTGAATCTGCCCCGGGAATCCATGACAAGAGCATTGGTTCCAATGCGGGCGAAACCAACTGACGTGTCGTGATGAGATGAGCCAGTGTCTGCTTGGGCAAGTCCGACTTGGGCAGCCAACCTATCAAGTATTGATCGATACCTGGTGTTGTAGCCAGCGCACTCATGGCAAACGGCTGCAGGTAGCTGTCATTGAGATATGCCTCGAACACGGCAACATCGGCTGCTGTGGCGAGTTTTTGTATCTGCGTAATCAAGAAAGCCTGCAGAACCTGATCCTTAGAAGTACGCAATGCCTGAATCAAACCCTCTTTCACGCCAGCCCGGAGATTGGCTTTATCGGGTCGGGTTACATAGTCTACCACGCCATTGACAGCATATTCATAGGCTGCATTAGCGCCTTTGTTAGTTGGACCGAACAGCCCTACCAACGACTTGATGCCGTCCGCACCCGTCTGGGCCATCTCTTCCATCACCTGGTTGAAGGTCTCTACATTGTTAGCGGGCAGCTGTGCCAATCCATCGGCTATGATGGTCGAGGCAACTCTGTTTCTTTGATCTGTCCCTTGCGAATGACCAACGGTGCATATACACAAGAGCAATAATACAAGTATATGATATTGAAGCTTTTTCATGTTTATTTGATTGATTAAATTATCAATTCATTTATCAACTTGGAACCTTAGAAATTCCATCCTTTACGCATGGGTTGATTGACCAAAGCATTGGCGGCATCATCCCCTATGAACAACTGTGTCTTGGGATCGAATGCCAATTCCTTGCGATTCAAGCGCAAAGCCACAGTTGCCATGTTGACCAATGTGCAACTATGGTGGCCATTCAGTTCGTTAAGCGCAAACTTCTTTCGAGTGCGAATGCAATCCAGGAAGTCGGTGTTCTGCGGTTCTGGATCAGGATATTCGGCCAGCTTGTTCATCACGTCTGGAATGGTACATTCAAAACCTTTGTACACCTTACCCTTCGGACCTTCGATATACGGCACCTTTCCCTTGCTTTCGTAACCTTCACCCTCAAGCACAATTTGGCAACCATCAGCGTATGTGTAGGTAATCTTACGCCAGATTCCCACCGCATCATAATGCTGCTGAGGTGCATCCACTTCCACTTTCACGGGTGAGGTATTGTCCTTGCCTAAGAAATATTGGATGGGATCGAGGTAATGCTGCCCCATGTCAGTGAGTCCACCGCCATCATAATCCCAATATCCCCTAAACGTTTGATGTACACGATGGGCGTTGTAGGGCTTGAAGGGAGCCGGACCTAACCACATGTCATAATCCAACTCTTGTGGAACTGGTTGTGGTTGCAGATTGTCTTTGCCAACCCAATAGAATTTCCAGGTAAAGCCTGTCGCACCAGACACAACGACTTTCAACGGCCAACCCAACATTCCACTTTCCACAAGTTTCTTCAAAGGTTGTACGGTTGTACCCAGTCCATAGAACGTATCCGTAAACCTGAACCATGTATTCAACCTAAATATACGATTATAACGTTGCATGGCTTCTACAACCTTTCTACCTTCTCCTATGGTACGGGTCATGGGTTTTTCGCACCAAACATCCTTTCCAGCCCTTGCTGCCTCAACAGCCATCAATGCATGCCAATGAGGTGGAGTGGCAATGTGCACGATATCCACGTTGGGATCACCAATTAAGTCACGGAAATCATGGTAAGTGGTGAGTGTAGTTCCAAATTTCTTCTTGCCTAGATCAACGGCTTGCTGCAAATGTTTTTGGTCAACATCACAGACAGACACTAATCTACAGGCTTCGGAACTTGTGAAATGGTAAGACGACTTGCCTATTCCTCCCACACCAATGATTCCTTTTGTCAACTGGTCACTGGGTGAAATAAATCCATTTCCACCCAAGACTTTACGTGGAACAATCGAAAAAAGCCCAATTGTCCCCATTGTTTTCAAGAACGTTCTACGGTTTGTCTTCATGATAAATATCGGTATTTAATGATTATCATCGCAGTGCCAATCGGCACCAAGTACATGATTTGTCTGCAAATATACTAATTTTTAGATTCATCACGCATCATCCATGTGCTTTTTTTTACAACCAGATAAAACAAACAGCCTGTGCGTCAGGTATCTACCCTTCATGGAAAGAGGGGTGGTGATGCTATCAGTCGTCCCATCGAAGTCTGGCCACCAAGGGCAAATGGTCACTGAAACCATTCTGATAACGAGGTCCCAAATAATTCCTCCGTGGCTGCACACCGCCGTATTTTTCATCTTCTTTCAGCAAAAAAGGAGCATCATGCACATGGCATTCCACCAACATTTTCGCCGTATGCTCATCCACCATGATATGATCCAAGCTGCCCCAATCGCCCCGGAAGCGATACGTTCCTTTGGCTCCGTGCGTGCCAACAGCATGCTGAGAAATATCTACAATGCCATAATCGGTTAACTGTCGGATGTTCTCATCCGTGGAATAGTCGTTGAAATCGCCCATCAGCAGAATATTGGGATGGGCAGACAAGGCACGAAGGGAATCAACCGACTGCAACAACCGATTGATGACCAATCTGCGGTGGGCACGCGTAGGACGTTCACCAGCTGTCCTGCTGGGTGCGTGTACCACAAAAACGTGCAGCGTGTCTCGCAAACTGACACGTCCTTTCACGTACAATATGTCACGCGTGGGACGCATCTCTTTCATAGGATGGATGCGAATAGAATAAGATTGAAGTAACTGAAACGTGAAAGGAGAATACAACAAAGCCACGTCGATGCCCCGTTCATCAGGCGAATGGGTCATCACATACTCATACCGGGCCTTGCGCAACAGCGACCGTTTGGTCAAATCAACCAAACAACTATCGTTCTCCACCTCGCACAAGGCCACTAAATCGGGCAGCGACCAGCCGTCGTCCGATTCGCCACAAGATAGGATGGTCTGCCCGATGCGGTTCACCTTTTTCCAATAACGGCTAGGTGTCCAGTGATAATCAGAAGAAGGCAGAAACTGCTCGTCATGCTTCAAACTGTCGTGGCGGCAGTCGAAAAGGTTCTCACAGTTCAGTTCTACCACCGTGAACACGCCCAGCAACAGGCTCAGCAGATACGTCATCTCAGCGACATCAGGCGGCCTTTCGTACGGATACCCTTCCCTTTCTACTGCTCAGGTACAAGCCCGTCAATATCAGTGCGGTACCCACGACGAAGTAAACCGTTATCTCCTCGTGCAGAATCCATGCGGCAAAAATGATGGTGGTCACTGGATTCACATACACATAATTGGTTGCCTGCAATGCACCCAGCCGCAACATCACCCACGTCCACAGCCAGAAACAGAGCATGGAAGCCACTGCTCCCAGAAACAGCAGGTTGTACAGTATCTTGGGTTGCATCAAGGTATCAAGACTTGGAAAGCCTGGTTCAAAGGCATAATAAGGCAACACGGTGAGCAGTCCGTAGAAAAAGACCTTACGAGTAATGAAGGTTGTTGGATATTTTTCATTGGCTTTTTTGAGCAACAGCGAATACACCGCCCAGCTCACGCAAGCCAGCAGGGCCAGCGAGTCGCCCAGTGGAGAGAGGTTGAGCACCAACTGACCGTTGAGTACCACGGCCGCCATGCCCACAAACGAGAAGGCCGTTCCGATGATTTGCCACTTGCCGAGCGGCTCACCCCTGAACCATATCCGGTGAAGCAGCATGGTGAACAACGGACACGAGCACACGATGAGCGACACGTTCATGGCCGTTGAGTAACCCAACGCCACGTTTTGCGCCAGAAAGAACACCGTTCCGCCTGTCAATCCCAGTCCTGCCATCAGTAATTCATCTTTCCATGTACGGGCAAAAATATGCTTATGGAAAAACAACAACATCAGCACATAGGCTATTAAAAACCGCAACGTGTACACCTGAGCCGGTGAAATGCCGCTTTGAATCAATACTTTAGTGGAGATGAAGGTAGAACCCCAGATAGCCACCGTCATGAAAGCTACAACGTGATAGAACCACATAATAAAAATGTATTTAAGCTTTTAAGTTAATTTGTGCTGCAAAGCTACAAATCTTCTTTCACATTTCGCCTTATTTTTGCTAAATATCTTTTCATCCCTTCCGCATCTTTGCTGCCAATGATGTTTAGGAGTTCTTTCAATTCTACCCGTATCTGCGACACTTGGTCGTGCGTGTATGGATTGAAAAGTATCTCTTGCAAGAGATAATCATCCTCGTTCAACACACCCTTGGCGATGCGCATGTGCCGCTTGAACGTCGTTCCAGGCGCATCTTGATGCTTCATCACGGCCGCAAAGACGAACGTACTGACAAAGGGAATGCTCAACGAATAAGCCACAGTTTTGTCGTGTTCCTCGAACGTGTACTCGTAGATGTGCAGCCCCAGGCGCTGATACAGATCCTTGAAGAAGATGCGCCCCATGTAATCACCCTCGCTGATGATAATGGCATTCTCCTCGTGCAATTGGTTTAAGTTGGCGAAAGTCGGCCCGAACATGGGGTGCGTTGAAACGTAAGGATGTCCCGCCTGTTCATAAAAAGCCTTCAAACCGGTCTTCACCGAGCTGATGTCACTCAATATACAGTTGGTCGGCAAGTAGGGAATCACCTCCTGAAAAGCCGGAATGGTGTATTTCACTGTCACGGCGTTGATGACCAATTCGGGTTGAAAAACCCGCACCTCGTCCAACGAAGTGAAGCGTTGACAGTTGTATGTGAAGCGCATTCGCTTCGGATCTTTCTCGTACACGGCCGTCTCATGGTCGAAACTCAGCAGGTCAAGGAAGAAACTTCCCATCTTGCCCGCACCCATTATCAGTATTCGCATAGCTTGGTTTTAATTCATCATTCATAATTCATAATATAGTTGACAAGTTGACGAGTTTACAAGTTCACCAGTTGATACTCTTATAAGCAATAAGTCTATTTACTTGTCTCCTCGTCAACTTGTAAACTCGTAAACTCGTAAACTTGTCAACTATATTATGAATTAATGATTTTCAGTTGTTGTCTCACACTTTCCTGGTGTATCTCTTCAAAGATATTGGCCACACTCTCAGCCGAGATGCCACACTGCTCGCCCTGCTTTCCTCGCTTTTCCAATATCTCTTTGTAACGATTTGACTGCAGCACGGTCATGTTGTGTTCTTTCTTGTACTGCCCTATTTCGCGACAAACACGAAGACGTTTTGACAAAAGAGCCATGAGTTCGTCATCCAACTCGTCAATCTGCGCGCGCAAACTACGCAGACCTTCGGTCGTAGTATGTTCATCGCGAATCACCAGCATGCTCAGAATGATGTCCAAGGCATCAGGGGTTACCTGCTGTTTGGCATCGCTCCAGGCGTTGTCGGGATTACAATGCGACTCCACAATAAGCCCATCGAACCCCAAATCCATCGCTTGTTGGCTAAGCGGACCTATCAACTCTCTGCGCCCGCCGATATGACTTGGGTCGCAAATGATGGGCAATTCGGGGATACGGCGACGCAGTTCAATGGGGATTTGCCACATCGGAAGATTTCGATACATTGTTTTTTCGTAGCTTGAAAAACCGCGATGAATGGCTCCTAAACGCTTTACGCCGGCTCTATTGAGACGTTCCAAGGCTCCAATCCACAATTCCAAGTCGGGATTGACGGGGTTTTTAACAAGCACAGGGATATCCACTCCCTGCAAAGAGTCGGCCAAAGCCTGCATGGCAAAGGGGTTGGCAGCGGTTCGAGCCCCTATCCAAAGGATGTCTAAACCATGCTTCAAGCACAGCTCTACATGCTCTGGGATGGCCACTTCTGTAGAAACAAGCATACCAGTTTCATCCTTCACACGTTTCAACCACGGCAAAGCCTCCTCGCCTTTCCCCTCAAAACCTCCGGGTTTGGTGCGAGGCTTCCACACGCCGGCACGAAAGTTATGACAGCCTTTGGCCTTCAACTGCCGTGCCGTAGCCATGACCTGCTCTTCTGTTTCGGCACTACAAGGCCCCGCAATGACGAAGGGTCGCTTTACATCACTTTGTAAATTGAGTGGTAATAAGTTTATTTCCATTTCATTTTTTCTATTTTCTATCACCTTTGACACTATGGCAAAGGTAAGTACTTTATCTGTATAAATATTTCTAATTGCTCGTTTTGTTCAAATTTTCCCATTGATTTTGAAGACTTTGTTACATCATAGCCGACTACCATGCCATTGCCTGAAGGCGCATCAAGGCTTCGTTCATCTTTGTTTCTTTAGCACAAAGTGATATTCGGATATAGCGTTTTCCGTTGCTACCAAATATAAATCCCGGGGTAATAAAAACGTTCGACTTATGCAATACACGTTCGGTGAGTTGCTCAGCATCCTTATATTTGGCAGGAATACGCCCCCATAAAAACATCCCCACTTGTGCATGATCATAGCTACAGCCTAAAACTTGCATTATCTTCTCAGCTATCTTGCGACGCACTTTGTACACCTTCACATTATTTATATAATGCCACATTTCGTCATTAGTATTGTATGCCTCAGCTGCAGCCAACTGAATACCGCGAAAAGTGCCGCTGTCTATGTTGCTTTTTATCTTGAGAATCCACGAAATATACGTTGTATTCGATGCGCACAAGCCCACTCTCCACCCTGGCATATTAAAGCTTTTCGACATAGAGTTGAACTCGATGCAGCAATCTTTGGCTCCCTCTACTTGCATAATTGACAATGGACGGTCGTTAAGTATGAACGAATAAGGATTGTCATTGACAATCACAATATTGTGTTTTTGTGCAAATGCCACTAATTTCTCATACGTATCCAATTGCGCATTACCGCCCGTAGGCATGTGAGGATAATTGGTCCACATCAGTCGAACCTTTGTCAAATCCATTTGTTCTAACTCTGCAAAGTCGGGCTGCCATGCATTCTCCTCTCGCAAGTCATAATTGAGCACCTGTACTCCCAACAATTTACTCAGCGAAGTATATGTAGGATAACCCGGATTGGGAACCAATACGACATCTCCAGGATTGCAAAAAGCCAGCGTTACGTGCAAAATACCCTCCTTACTACCAATGAGTGGCTGTATTTCGGTTTGTGGATTGAGCTTCACGCCATACCACTTTTCGTAAAAGCGTGCCATGGCTTGGCGCAATTCTGGTGTACCACATGTGGGTTGATAGCCATGCGTAGAAACGTCGTTGGCCACTTCGCAAAGCTTTTGAACCGTTTGATGAGATGGCGGCATATCAGGACTACCTATGGCAAGTGAGATGATATCGTTTCCTGCGGCTTGTAGCTGTGCCACTTCTTTCAATTTCTTACTGAAATAATATTCTTGTATTTGGTTCACACGTTGTGCAGGTTGAATGCTCATTTTGTTGTTGATTTTATAGTTAGACCACGAACTTATCGTTCAAACTTCTTCATCTTTGCCTTTCCGACCTCATGGTGAAAGAAAGAATTATTTTGCTTTCTCTTCATATCCTTATTTGTTTGATGAGGCACTACAAGCGAAAAGCCCCGCTTTCACATATTGTGAAGCGAGGCTTTTATGGGGTTATTTATTGAATTGACTATGGCACACAAACTTCCGCTTCACAAGTGTTTGCAAAGTAAAAATAGAAGTAATAATAAGATGTGTGTAACTGATTCAACATTTTTCTCATATCTCTTAATTCGATTACAAAAGTAGATGATTTATTTGTAACTAACAAACATTTTGCTAAGAAATCATTAAAATAACTTACATTTTTAATATTTTTGAAGACGAGGTATCAAGAATTGCTGAAAATGCCGTATGCATCCACGTTCTTGTAGGCCTGTTTCACCTTCTGCTCCACATCCTCATCAGCAACACCTTGGGCCTGATCGGCAGCCAATTGAGCAGCCATCTTCTCGGCCATCTCAATGTCTTCCCTACCCCCTTGCTCATCACCAAGCTCCATCCTGAGCGGCCCTCGCTCTTGAAAGGCAACCATCGAGAAAGGATTTACGTCTATCACCTTATTATAATAGGTAAGCGCCTCAGCCTTGTTGCCCATCTTCTGTTCGATGCGAGCCTTCAAAACCAGCACGTCTTCATTGTCTGCCAACTGTTCTAACAGATGGGTGGCATCTTCGTCCGCAGCGTCCAAATCACCCGAATCCAACAGCGTTTCGCCTCGCAAGAGATAGGCTTCGTATGCTTCGGGGTTCAACATGATGGCTTTGGTGAGCATGGCAATGGCGTTGGTAAGGTCGTCACGACCTATGCAGGCCTTGGCATAGCGATACAACACTTGCGGATTTTCACTGTCCACGAGCATGGCTTTCTCACAGGCATTGCCCATGGCAACATAGTCTTCCATCATATATGCTACATCGGCCATGCGAAGATAAATCTGCAAATTGTCGGGTTCTGCCTCCACCAGCTTCTGCAATTGTGCGTAGGCACCAGGCAGGTCGTTGTTTCGTATCAAGGCCTGTGAATAGTAATCACGCGTCTCCAGATCGTCGTGCAGTTGCAAGGCGTGACTGAAACAGCGCAGGGCTTGCTCTATTTGGTTAATCTGTAGCGCTCTGACACCATCGTATTTCAGTGTTTCAAAGTTCTTTCGTTCTTCTTCCCGGCGCTTTTCTTCCTCGTTTTCAGCCTTGTTTCCAAACAGCGATTTCAAGAAATTCATAGTTTTTATAGATTTAAAAGTTGTTCGTAAACCGAGTTGGTCATGAAGTCGGTACGCTCCCATTTCGGCCACCAGTCCTTCACGTTTTGAAACTCCTGTCCCACATTTTTATACTGCTGATAGGTAAATTTGGCATTGACATACCCCTCATCACCGTCACGGGCGATAATGAAACAATGTAGCGTTCGTTGATATCCCACCAGTTCGCCATCCTTTTCAACCGACTCCAGTACCCATTCTTTCTGTGGAATGGCTATCGACTGGATGCTTACCTTGGGGTATTTCTTTCTAAACAGTTGTGTGCAGGTCTTGCGATACGTCAACGCATCTTCGCCTTTATACAGATCCGTGCTGTACAAGGGCATGTAATAAGAGCCGTTTACTTTCAACAAATCAGACTTTCCATCTATCCTGTCGTTAAAGCCAATAGCATCGCCAAGCTCATGTCCGGCCTGCTCCAACTCCTTCTTGGTCTTCTTCAAAAACTTCGACACCTTTTTATCAAAAGGCTCTTTTTTCTTATCTTGGCTCTGCGCCGACACGTTTGTGACTGCTCCCAATAAAAGGACAAGCACGATATACCCAATTTTCTTCATTGTCGTATCATTTAAAAGAACGTCGCAAAAATAGCATAAATAAGCAGAGAACCAAAATAACAATTGATAATTAAAATAAAATTACCCTTAAAAGTTTTGCGATATTAGCACGATAACCTATCTTTGTGGCAGATGAAAAAGATGTACTTTTTATTGTTGGTTGGGCTGTTTTGCATCAACATCAGTGCGCAGGAGCGTCGCCAAGTATTTCGGTCGACGGTCGAAAGAACAGACTCTGTACAAGCCAAACATGCTGATGCTGGCCTCAATCTTCAACCTCACACGGCTGGAACCTATGCCCAACCCATCATCGACAGACATTTGCCGGCCGCACAAACCACGGCTACCGACACACTGCATCTGCCCACCATGAATGCATACGGGCAGGTGTTGCCCTTCCGTTGGTACCCTTACGGATGGCTGGGTTGGTACAATTGGGATCTTCACCCCGGTCTGAATGTCAACCTTGGTGCATCTGTTTTCGCTTTTTTGGGTAAGAACGCACCTCGTGGAGCAGGGTTCACACAGAACCTGTCGGCCATGTATGCCATGCCCCTGACCAAGAATTTGTCGCTCGCCGTGGGCGGTTATCTCAACAACATTATATGGAGCCGTACATCTTACCGCGATGCCGGACTGACGGCAGCCTTGGGTTATCGCTTTGACGAACACTGGGAGGCTTATCTCTACGGACAAAAATCCATCGTCCAAACTCGCTTCACTCCGCTACCCTTGTACGATATGGGCAATTTGGGCGACCGCATCGGCGCTGCGGTGAAGTACAACTTCAACCCTTCTTTCAGCGTGCAATTATCGGTAGAACGAGGCTGGATGCCCAAACAAGATAGCCGCTACTTCGATCAATACAACTATCCCGTGCCGGAATGGTAAACGATAAACAACGTTTATCCATCTTGCCAACCGGTACAAACGCAAACAAGGGGGCAGTGTTAACCACCGACAACCCTTTTTCTTTTCCCACTTGTTTGCACCTTTCAACTACTTCACATACTTTAATCGCAAGCTGTTGAGCACCACGCTCACGCTCGAAAAGGCCATCAAAGCACTGGCCCACATGGGCGTTATCTGGAAATTGACACCGAAAAGATGCAGCACACCGGCCGCCAACGGAATACAAACGATGTTGTAGATGAAGGCCCAAAAGAGATTCTGCCTGATCATCGACACCGTTTTCTTGCTCAAATGGATGGCTTGTGGCAAGCGTCGAAGGTCATCGCCCATCATCGTTACCTGCGCCACATCCATGGCCACGTCGGTTCCCCGCCCCATGGCAATGCTCACATCCGCCATCGCCAGGGCCTGCGTGTCATTGATACCGTCGCCAACCATGGCCACCTGCTTGCCCTCACGCTGCAACTTGCGCACCAAGTTTTCTTTATCCTGGGGCAGCACCTTACTTTGATAATGGCGGATACCCGCTTGCAGAGCCCAATATTTGGCGGCCTCTTCTTTGTCGCCACTCATCATATAGACCTCCACCCCAGCCTCGTTTTGCAATTCAAGCATGGCCTCACGGGCATTCGGCTTCAGCGTTTCGCGCGCTTCAAGGGGTAAGTCATCGGCCTTGGTAAAATCGATTTGCTGATTCGGAATAGTCAGCGTGCCAGTCTTGTCAATGACCATGGCATTGACCTTACGCAGACTTTCCAGCGCTGTTGCGTCCTTGATAAGCACGTTCTTCTCTGCTGCTTTCCCGATGCCCACCATCAATGCCGTTGGTGTTGCCAAGCCCATGGCACACGGACAAGCTATGACCAGCACCGAGACAGCCGACAGAATGGCTTGCGGAAGAGCCTCGTTGCCACCAAGAAGCCACCAGAGCGCGAACGTCAACAAGGCTACACCCATGACTACCGGCACAAACACCAATGCCAACTTGTCGACAACGCGCTGCACGGGGGCCTTGCTTCCCTGTGCCTGCTGCACCATTTGGATAATCTGAGCCAACGCCGTATGCTCGCCAATCTGTTGGGCTTTAAATCGAAGTTTGCCCTGCGAGATAACGGTACCAGCCAACACTGATGCCCCAACCTGCTTCAATGCCGGTGTGGGCTCACCGGTTATCATGCTCTCATCAACATAAGCTCCATCTTCGAGCATAAAGCTCGTCGCCCAAGTCACCTCACCATCTACCGGCACTTTCTCACCCGCACGCACCTCAAGCACGTCACCTATCTTGACGGTAGACAGAGGGATGTCCTCCGTCTGCTCGCCACTAACCAAATGAGCCGTCTTGGGAGACAGGCCCATGAGCTGGCGAATACTGCCGGCTGTGCTGTCCTTGGCCCTCTCTTCCAACAACCTGCCGGTGAGAACGAAGGTGATGATCATCACCGAGGCATCAAAATAAGTGTGCCACTCAATGTCTCTGCTGCCCCAAACGCGCTCACCGTAAAAGGTGTTGAACGCACTGAAGACGAACGCGATGCCCGTGGAGAGTGCCACGAGCGTATCCATGTTGGCCGACCTTTGCAGCAACTGCTTCCAAGCAGATACGAAGAACCGGCGACCGCAGTAGACAAAGTTGGCCAATGCCAGCAGCATGGCCACTTGATTGGACACTTGGACTGACCCCAATGAAATCCACCTCATCGAAACGGCCATGCACAACACGGCAAAAAGCCACGACAGCAGTGTCTTTCGCTTCAGTTGTCTGTACGCATTGCGCTCTATCTCTTCCACCGACCGGTCACTCTCTATCACGAGGTCATAGCCAATGGCATTGATTTCATGCTTCATCTGTTCGAGTGAAATCTCTTTTTCGTCGAATTCCACCAGCGCGCTTCTGCCCGGCAGACTGACTGACGCTGACTGTATGCCGGGCAGGGAATTGAGCTTCCGCTCCACATGGGCAGAGCAGGCAGCACATGCCATCCCCACCACCGGTATTGTTTTCTTAATCATTTTATGTTGTTATAGTTGATGAGTTTTTGAGTTCTTGAGTTTTTGAGTTGGTGAGTTTTTGAGTTGTTGAGTGATTACACCTGAAACTCGTAACCAGCCTCATCGACAGCCTTCTTCATGTTCGTTGGTTTTATCAACTCTTCATCATAGGTCACCGCAACCGTGTGATTGGCCAAGTCAACCTCAGCCGAATCAACACCCTTGAGGCACGACAATGTGCGTTCTACCTTGGCTTTGCAGTGATCGCATGCCATTCCGTTTACTTTAAATATTTTCTTTTCCATTGTTATATGTTTTAATTGAACACTGCAAAGATACAGCCTTGGTCCACAAAACGTGTTATGGAATTTTGGGAGAAAATTATAAAAAAAGGATATCAGATGGTGTCCAATCCCCTACGCATATTTTTCTTCAATGCCTTGAATTGCGAGGGTGTCATGCCCGTGATTTGCTTAAATTGGCTCGACAGATAAGCCACACTCGAATAATTGAGTTTATAGGCTATCTCGGTGAGCGACAACTGGTCGTAGAAAATCAGCTCCTTGACGCGCTCTATGCGTTGTAGAATGAAATAACGCTCTATGGTGATGCCCGTAAACTCACTGAAAAGCTTACTCAAACTGCTATATTCGCTGTGCAGCTGTTGTGCCAGATAGTCGGAGAGGTTGAGCTGGGAGCGGTTGTCATGATAATGAACCAGGTCGACAATGAGGGTTTTGATGCGGTCGATGGTCTGCTGCCGTTTGTCGTCAAGCAGTTCAAAGCCCAGCTGCCGCAACCCTTTTTCAAGCGTTTCCAACTGTTCTTTATTGAGTTCATCAGCCAGTTTTACCACCCCTAACTCTACAGATTGAGGTGCGATACCCTGCCGTTGTAGCAACTGCCGCACAGCCATGATGCAGCGGTCGCACACCATATTCTTGATGTACAACACACTTCCGCCGGCAGATGCTCGTTTCTTATCGGCAGTAGATGGCTTTGCCTGATTCTTCATCTCGTTACTCCCTTTCCTTCAAACAGCATGAAGTATCATCTGCAAATTTAGCGAATAAGTTTGTAAACGCCATGTGCAGCGGTTGGATTTTTGGCCCGTTCTAACCAACTTTCAGTACAAGAAGGATGCCTACTCATGAAACAAAACCCATGGAAAAAATAAGAATCAAGTTTTTGGATGATGACGAATTTTCTTGACAACATGACGCTAAATCCTTGCCGTATTTACAAACTATTGTGCCGCTCGTCGCAAATACGCCAAATATGAGCAAATTTTGTAAATCTTTGTATTTCAATATATTAAGATGAAGACAGACCTGTATATATGGATTTTCCACGCTTTTTCAAGACAAAAGCATTGCTTTTAATCACCAATTGACATGCTTTTGACGGGCAACCACATGCGAATTGACTGCCAAAGTGAAGTTTCTAAGCCGACAAAAGCATGGTTATTGCTGAAAATACGGCTGACGATTCCCAAATAATCTCCTGCTTTGCATCCTCTCGACCTATTATTTTTCTCCAGATGAGAGATTTTGAAAGGCCATTTTGAAGGCATATTACCATCAAAATACTGAACATTTTTATCTAAAATTTCAACCTTTCTTATCGTTTGGTGCGCCAGCTTGTTGCGCCTGTCTCAACTCACTAAACGTCTTATATAATAGCGGCAGCGTAAGGAGTATCGAGCAGGCATCGCTGCAAGCCTGACTCATCATCACGCCTTGCAAACCTAAAAATTGAGGTAATATTACTATCAAAGGAATGAAGAAAAGACCACTGCGCGAGGCAGCCAGCAGATTTGCGCGGAACGTCTTACGGATGGTTTGCATCAACATATTAGACATAAGGAAAAACGCCATGGCTGGCAACGACACCAACTGCCAGCGCAAGGCCTGAGTGCCGATGCGGATTACCTCTGAATCGTTGCGGAACAACTCGACAATGGCATCCGAGAAAATCCATCCTAACACGGTGCAAATCAGCAAGAAACAGGTTCCTATCCTCACCGCAAACCAGAAACCCTTCCGCACACGGCCATAGAGACGCGCGCCATAGCTGAACCCGCAGAACGGCTGGAAGCCATGTCCCAATCCAATGACAGAGGCCATGACAATCATTGTAAACCTATTGGCAATAGACATGGCTGCAACAGCTGCGTCACCATAGCGCGCAGCGGCCACATTGAGCAAGATGCTGGCTACGCTGGTGAGCCCCTGGCGTGACAGAGAGGGCGTACCACCGGCCAGAATCTCCTTGATATAGATGTGCGAGGTGGAAAAATGACGAAAGCTGATGCGGATGCTTCCGCCGTGACGGGTCATGCGCAACAGTACCACAAAGCTGGCCAGCTGACCGAAAACCGTGGCCAAAGCCGCTCCGGTGATGCCCCAGTCGAGCCAGAATATAAGGATAGGATTAAGTCCTACGTTGACAATGGCGCCGGCAACGATGCCCCACATGGCGAATGACGCATTGCCCTGGAAGCGCATCTGGTTGTTCAGACACAGCGAGCCGGTCATCAAAGGCGCGCCAAGGAGTATGATGCTGAGGTATTTCTCTGTGTAAGGCAGGATGGTGGGCGTACTGCCAAGCCACACGGAGAGAGGCCTCAGCAAGAGAAGGCCAACCACCATGATGAGCAATCCCGCCACAAGGGCATAAAAAAAGCCCGTCGACGCCATGGCCTCAGCATTGCGATGCCGTTGCGCCCCGAGCTCACGGGCGATGTAGTTGCCTGACCCATTGCCGAAAAAGAAACTGAATGCCTGAATAACGAACATCACCGAGAACACGATGCCCACGGCCGCGACGGCCTGAGTGTTGATCTTTCCTACGAAATAAGTGTCGGCCACATTGTACAAACTGGTAACCAGCATGCTGACAATCGTGGGCACAGCCATGGTTCCGATGACCCGATAAACGGGCCCTTGCGTTAAGAATGTATAGTTGTCTCTGTGTTGTTGCATACGAATCTCACGAATTGAAGTGCATGCCGGGTGCCTTCACGGTATGCGCATAGCCCCGACATTGCTACCCCGGCCTCATGCCTTAGATGGTAAAGGCATGGTTGAGGGCTGTCCGCCGCCTGCCCTATGGTTAGGACAGTGACTCGTTTCGCGCGGCATTGCGACTGATGGTGGAGCCATTGGCCTGATGGGTGGCCAGCACAAGCACTTCGGCTATTTGCACATGTTGTGGTGCTTGAGCGGCATAAAGCACCACATCGGCAATGTCGTCGCCCGTAAGTGGCTGGATGCCATCATAGACATGGTCTGCGCGAGTCTGGTCGCCATGGAAGCGTGTAACACTGAAATTGGTTTGCACCAACCCCGGTTTGACAGTGGTGACACGCACGGCTGTGTTTGCAAGGTCAACCCTCAAGCCGTCGCTCAATACCTTTACCGCTGCCTTGGTGGCACAATACACATTGCCGTTGGCATAGGCCGCGTCGCCAGCCACTGAACCAATGTTGATAACATGCCCACGGTTGCGGGCCACCATGCCTGGCACAATCAATCTGGTCATCGTGAGTAATCCCTTGATATTGGTGTCTATCATCGTGTCCCAATCGTCGAAACTCCCTTCGTATTCGGGTTCTAACCCCAATGCCAGTCCAGCGTTGTTGACCAACACGTCAACGTTGCGCCACTTTTCGTCAAGCGACTCCAAGGCCGCCGTAGCCGCCAAGCGGTCGCGTACGTCGAAGCAAAGGGTGACAACATCGACGTTAAGATGCGCCAACTCGGCGGTGAGCTGGTTCAAACGCACTTGGTTGCGACCTGTCAAGATAAGGTCGTAACCGTTTTTTGCAAACGCACGGGCACAAGCTTCACCTATTCCGCTTGTGGCACCTGTAATCAAAGCAATTTTCTTCATAGCTGAAAAAACACGGCCTTGCTCCGTCCTGCGCATGCGCAGTAATGCTGGCAAGGCCTTTGTTGGTGATACGTTTATGGCTGTTCCAATAATATCTGTACGATACGCTCGGCACTCCTTCCGTCCCACCTGTCGGGAATGGCGCATTTTTTCCACGTGCCATTCACCATATCCTCAACGGCCTTGCCCAACAAATGGGCATCTTCGCCAACCAAGACGTTGGAACCAATCTTGACCGTTTCAATATGTTCGGTGTAACTGTTGAGCGTGATGCAGGGAATGTTGTTGAACGTTGCCTCTTCGGCCACATTGCCACTGTCGGTAATCACACCGCAAGCATGAGCGGTGAGATAGCCAAACTGCAAGTAAGAAAGTGGTTTTATCAGCTTGAATGTAGGATGATTTGAACCTAAAAGTTCAGCCACGACAGCTGCCGAACGACTGCGAAGCGGTGCCAGAACCATCTTGCCGGCGGCTTTATCAAGCATGGCATGGAGCATGTCTTTGAGGTTTGCCTTGTCTGCCAACAAAGCCTTGCGGTTCAAAGTGAAAACAATGCAATCGCCTTCTCTCACACCCAGCTCGTCAAGCACGGCAGGACGTTGCAGCCTACCGTGATTGAAGCGCAACGTATCCATCAAGATATTGCCCACCATGTATATCTTCGACAACTCAGCACCCTCACGCGTAGCAGTGCTGTTGCTGCCCATGCCGGCCGTGAACAACAAGTCGCTCAACCCATCAATGACCAGTCTGTTGATTTCTTTGGGCATGTTGATGTCAAAACTTCGCGTGCCTGCGACCAGATGCGCCAGCGTGATGCCTTGCTTCTTCGTCACGATGGCCGTTGCCAACGTAGAGGCCAAGTCGTCCACGACTATCACTACATCGGTAGGATGGGTCTGCAAATAATGTTCAAAACCAGCCATGACGAGTCCGGTGAGTTGGTTGAGATTCTCACAATCCACACCCAGATAGGTGTCTGGATAGGGCATTTGAAGATCATCAAAAAGCGACTTCTCCAGGGTGGGATCGTCTTCTTTACCGGCATAAACCAATTGGTAAGAAATATCTCTACCTGCATCTGCCGCCTTATGGATGGCCCTGATGATGGGTGCTACCTTGACAAAGTTGGGCCGGGCGCCCGCTACGATACATATATTCATTGTGCTATTTTTCTGCAAAGTTATACATTATTAATAGAACGACCATACATTTAGACGGAAGAACTTGTCTTTTTGCCCAGACAGAAGCATCTTTTGCGACTTCTGTCATGCTACTACCGAATCAGAAGACAAGAAGATTGTTTGCTGTATAGATGCGCTCCCCTTTCATGAGGGGCACGCATACGGTTATTCTTTTTGTATATATCCCTCTTGATCGTAACCTTTATGTGTACGATGAATAAGGTCAACCAGAGGCTGTACCCGCTGATCTGTAACAACCATATCTTTGAATTTGTCGTATTGAGCATCGTATCTTTGTCCACTACCGTGTTGTAAACGTGTGGCTATGTCGGTGGGAATGAGGAACGAAGCACGAGAACCTAAATGCTTGTAAAATTCTGATAAATAGATATGTATACCCGCCAAATCAAAATCACCAAAGTGGATATAAGGGTTAGGAATGGTTTTCAACCATTTTATCAAATCGCCCGATTGGGGATAACGTGATACAAACAACAGTCTGTTGTTAGGAAACAAATAACGCTGATGGGCTATCTGCACGAAGTTTTCCACATTCTCCATACCTATAACCGTTACGTCAGTAGGAATAACAAACGAAGGATAATCATGGATAAAAGGCAGCATGCCAGGTTGAAAACGAAGTGTTTGACGCACGCCCGACAGCTCTACCTCCAACGGTTCGTATCCGTTTACCAAAAAACCCCTCATTGTTCGTTGTCTCAACAACTTCGAATTTCCCGACAATGCCACCTGCCTACTCCGTTCGGTATCATGGTTCAGCTTCATATCCAGTATGGCCTGCACATCTCGCAAATTGTATTTTTCAGCCAAATATTTTTGAAAATAGTCAACAGCAGCTACCTTATACGTCACCCTGCTGCCATGACTAATCGCGACAAGCACACCATCTTGCTGCATTTCGTTTACCCATTTACCCTTTAATTTACTGGCAGCAATCGTTTCGCCGGCAGCCAATGCGCATAGATTCTCCAATAGAGAACGTGTGATATTCATACCTTCATCGTAATAAGTGCTTTGACAAGCGTGTTCGATTTGTTATCTTTTGTGAGCAGATAAGTATATTTGTAATCGGATACCGCATACGATATAGGCGAGCTGTTCACCAAATAGATGTTGCGAACATTTGCAAATTCCAGTATTCCCCGCACGTTGTTGGGATGCAATTTACCAATCTCATCCATCATACAATGTAAGGTAAAGTCGCCAAACTTTCTCGACACCTTTTCCTTAAACACGTTGATAAGCATGATGTTAACCATTGCTTTCACTAAAATATCCGTTCCATCCGACCCTACATTCGATATTTTTTCTATCCAACCCGTATCGTTATCGTTTTCTTTGATGCGGAATTGCAGTTTGAAAGTATCGCTCAAAACCAACCTACTTCTGTTCGGATTCTCGTTTAAGCACACCATGAATTCAAACAATCGTTTGGTGACCCCGCTGTTGGTATCATCTCTTTGTTGTACAGATGAAAACAAATTCAGTTCGCCTATGTCGTAGGTATGCTCGTCGTTAAAGGTTTTCATATCGTTGAGCAATATCATTAAGCGGTCGCTACTGGGCTGACTGCGCAAGGCAATTTCTTTAATTACGCCCGCAAAGTTACGTTCGTGGAAGTCGGCATTGATGTCGTTAATGATCTTTCCTATCTCACTGGCATAGCTGTTAATGCTTCCCACCTCTTTTGATATGCGTTGCAAGATGTCGCCATATCTATTGCTAAGCCTCCTACTATATTCCTCTATTTTGTCATGATCTATAAAGTCGCACAAATTTTGCGCAAATGTCATATAGTCATCATCTGTGTTTAATTGGGTTTTAAAGGCGAAAGTGTTCTTCGTAGAGAAGTAACTTTTAAACCGATCTACGTTTTGTTTTAACGCATCAGCCTTCCCAAGTTTGTCATATAGGCTGTCTTTTAGTAATTGCAAAACCTGCTCTGTAGGGTCTGTTGACGTCTTTGGTTTGGCAGTTGTCCATTCTATAGAAGTTGTACTCTCCATAGACAGTTTGAAATTATCAACCGCTGTCAACCCTTTTTCCAATTGTGTTTGTTCCGCTTCTTTATCCCTTATTTTTGTTTCAAACTGCAATTTCTGTTGTCCTAATCGACTACTTCTCAACCTAAATTTTTCATCCAACAGCGCCAATTCATTTTCCAACTTCCTCTTTTGCTCTTTCTTTTTATCCTCTTCGGGCAACCATTCTTCTACAAACGATAAATACTCGAAATATCGTTTGCGGTTGTTGTTTATAAAATCAAGCTCCCTTTGTAACGTTATCAGCTTATCGTTTATTTGTTGCAAAGCATCTGTATTCACCCCTTGTCCAGCCAACTCGCTGCTTTCTTGTATTTTTAACTGATCAATCTGACTATTGATAGCGGTGGTTTTTTCTTGGGTTTCTTGTAGCAATATTTCTATTTTGCTATCCTTATCTTTACGTTTTGCATTGTTGGCAGATGCGGATTCTTGTTCACAAGCTTTCAACTCCCGACTCCGTTTATTGCGCAATTTCTCTTTTTCTTGTTGGAAGGTAGATAGCTGTTCTTGCAGTTTACTGATTTGAAGGTCAATATTTTCTAATCTTTTTTGTTTTTCTTCCTCGTTTCGTTTATCCCAATTTTGCATTTTAACCTGTTCAACTTTTATCTGTTGGCCCATTTGTAGCAAATTGGCTTCTAACGTTTGGTGTGCCATGCGTAGGTCTCTAATCTGTTTGGCATACCGATTTTCTATTTGTTGGATGTTCTCTTGGTTGGCAGTGGTACATTCATAAATACGCTTTTTATTTTCTTCAATCTCTTGTTCAGCATCTTGTTTTTCTGCTTTCAAATCGTCTGGCGTACGGAGTTCACGCTCTATATGCGACAAATCCACATCTACTCCAAAGAGCGAAGCATTGTGCTGACTGCTCAATTGCGGGTGCAGCAGATTGTTATACAATACATGTTGTTCGTCAACCACCTTGCCAATCGTTTGTTGCCAGCCCTGCTTATGCGTAGACAGCCACTCATAAAACGATCCCTTGTACTGTGCAAGAAGCTCATCAAGTTTAGCTATTTGTTGAGCAAGCTTTTCATTCTTTCGGTCCAAGTCTTTCAGTTGAGCTTGCAATTCCTGCTCTATTTTTTGCCTTTCGGCTTCAGCTTCATGCCTCAGTTCATTGATTTTACTGCGATTTTTCTCCTTTTCAATTTCTGTTTTCCTATGCTGTTCATGCAGTTGATCTATTTTATTTTTACATTGTTCCAACTCGTTTGCGTACAAATGAGTATTCTGGCATAGCAATCTTTTGCTCTTTGCGGCCGCCAAATCAGTGTTAGCGATTTGCATTTTCTCATCAACAGTTTGGCTTTCAACATCAAAATGCGCATAAATCTCTTTGTTTCGCTCCTCTTTTTGTTGTGTTATACGCTCCACTTCCCTGTTGTACACCGCTTGCAAAAGGTTTTTCTTTTCGTTACAAGTGGCTTCAATAGTGCGAAGTTCTAATTGCAGTTTATCTGTCAGTGCTGTGTATTTATCGGTGATACTCTTATGTTGCAGCGTTAGTTCTTCTTTATATCGTTTCTTATTCTCTATTTCGTTTTTCACAAAATCCTCTTTCTCAATTCTGCTAACCACAGACAAGATATCGCTTTGCTGGTAAAACTTTCTTTTGTCAGCAATTTCTTTCAAACGAGCATCTACCGCTCCCAACTCACGATTTTTACCATCCTTCTGTTTGTTGTACTTGCCGCTTTCTTCTGAAATCAGTCTGTTGATACGCTCAAACTCTTCTTTTAATTTTCCTAATTCTTGATGTAACAAGGGCAAACGCTGTTCATCTCGTTGATAAGCATATACCAATTCGCTGATCAACTCTTTGATTTTAGCGGTAATCATCAATAAGTTATGATAAGCCTTCTCCACTTTATCGGCGTCTCTTCGCACCGTAACCACCCCATGCTTGTCGGTTTTATACCACAAATGAACGTCGTTGTATTCTTGTTCAAACGCCGACACCTGACTTCTATAGTAAGCCAAATCAATAGAAATCTCGTCATCCGTCATCGAACTAATCATGGTGTTTTTGATGAATTCGGCATCCAGCTTCGTGTTCAGAAACACGTTTTGAATGGTTCGTGGAATGTTTTGATACTTATTACTTTCGGCAATGGCATACTTACGAAACTCGGGTTGCACCTCATGTCGGTTTCCAAATATAATATCGCGATACTCCTCATACCTATCAATGATACGAGAAGTGTGTACCCCTTTGTCTATTTTTTGTTGTATGTGCATCCACTCGGTGTACACTTCACCTTGCTCGCTCATGAGTATCTCACGCCGATAAGCACAGTCGATAAACCTAAAAGCCACCCTACCACGATGCTTAAAGGCCAAAATGAAATACGCATTGGCATCTCTTACCACTTCGTAAACGATATAAGAGTTAGGGTACGGAAAATAAAAAGCATCGAAAGACTGCTTTTCACGCGGAATACCCAGCTTCAATTTGTCGGCGTTGTAGAAAAACAACAACGCTCGTAGCACCGTACTTTTACCGACACCTTGTGTTCCAACAAAGTGAACGTTGCCGTCTACCTTTACTTCTGCATACGGAATATGTGCGCTGTTGATGAAAACAATCTTATTCAGGTATCTCATTCTTCACCTCCTCTGATATGGTTAAGCAGTCAACAAGTTCTTCCATGTAATGAAACGCATCTGTCACTACATACTGTTTTGTCACCTCACTAATAAGTTCGGCAAAGCCATTGTCGGTTAACTCTTTCATTAACCGCTCTATGATTTCCTGATGCGTGCTGTGCCTGCCACGAAACAATTGTTCAGCCTTCTCCTTCAACTCAATATCCGAACTCAATCTTACCTCGATGTCTGACGTCATGAATTCAAAGCCTGACGAAAAGGTACCATTGTATGTTTTCAAGAAATCAAGAATGTCAATCCATTGTGCCATGCGCTCTAATTTGCGTTGCATATCGGCCTTACTCTCTTTTCTGCAAAAATAAAAATACCCATTACCCCCTTCTAACAAAAAGCCAATGCCAGCATAATAGTCGGCATATTCTTGTTGATGGTCTTCCAGCAAGTCGTAATAAGCCCTCATGCTTTGCGACGTGCTATTGCGTGAGATAAACATGCCCTTGCTTAATATGCTAAAAATTTCTTCGGTCTTTTTCATTATTTTGCCGGATAAATAAGTGGATACTCTATGTTTTGAGTAGTTTCAGTTTGACTTGTAAAACGCAATTCGCTTTCGTATTGTGTGGCTATTTGGCAAAATAGCACCAGCTTTTCTTCGATGTTCAATTCTCTTTTATACGCATGGTTCATCACGAAAGCAAACAAATGGCTGCCTTGCGCTCTAAAGGCATTCATCATTTCTTGCTGGCTCACTACCGATATTCGTTCTTCTTGTTGCTGAATATAAGCCGCATCAATAGCTTCGGCAGCCGTTTGTTGCGCCTTGTTGGGCAATTTGATGCGTTGCATGACGTTTTGAAGAAGTTCTATCGCCCCATCTTCGTTGCGTAAATAGTTGATAGACAGCTTGAGTCTGTATCCAGCTTGTGGCTCTATCCAAACAGGATTCGTCTGTCCCACCACCATTTTTACATTGGTATGTTCTTCCCAGGTTAGTTGATCTTTCAGGTACTTTATTTGCTGAATTTTCTTGAAAAGTTTATTTTGGTAATCAATGAAATTCAGATAGCCAATAATTTGCCGATCAATTTCCAACAAATTGTGATAAACCTCGTTCAGCTGTAGTTTCACATCTATCACCACGCTGCGCAACTGTTCATCCATGGCTTGCGCAAAAAACACGGGTTGGCTTATGTCGATTACGTTCTCAACCTCCTTGATGAGCGTTGCAATGGTGTCGCGTTTCTCGTCCAAATGGATGAGCCTTGCTCTCTTGACAAGATAATTAGGTTCGTTTTTATACGTATTATCCACATTTCGTTTCAGGTCTATCACGTTGCGAACAGTGGTAAGCGCAATGTTTTTCAGAATCTTTCTTACCTTTTTGTGATAGTCCATGCGGCGGCGCTCATTATTCTCTTTCAGATAGTATTCAATATTCTCATTGAGCGTTGTGATATATTCTGCCACCGAAGCCGTGTTGATTTGTTCGTTTACCTCTAACACTTCTTCAAAGAATTGCAGATACACGTCTTCCATTTCCAAGTAGTTGCCCGATTCGTGTATTATGCCATAGTCTATCAAAAACCTGATTCGTTCTTCTTTATAGTCAACCAATTCGCGTGCATAGTCGGTCTTGAAAGAGAACGATTTGCGTTTGGCGAACATCTCGCGCAGCAATATCTTCTCTCTCCCCAATACTTTGATCAACTCTTCTATGGAACGAAATGTTTTCATGTTCAGTTAAATAGTCTTACTACCTATGGCTCGTTAGGCGAAGCATGATGAGCAACGTACTTCTTTTTTTCACGATTTAGTGGATATGTTTCTACATGGTTGGACGTTCAGTTGTGCAAAGGGGGGTGCTATCAAAAACAGACTTACACAAAAAACGGCCTTTGATGACTGATGATAAAATGAATCAAGATCGTCATTATCTTTGTGGGAAAGATGCGTTTTTGGGAATGCTTCCACCCCCTCGCCCATCAATTTAACAACTGACTTGACGCCCTCTTAAAATACGAAAAGGATTTGTTGCCTTTTCTCGCCTTTTGTCAGAAAGACACGCTAAACATGAATGTGCTTACTGTTCTTCAGGCTAAGAAAAGGCAACCTCTTCTGGGTATGCAAGTGTTTTGCTATTCGGCTTTGAACAAATCCTTGATGCCTCCGATGCTACCAAGCAGGTTGGTGGCCTCGTAAGGCAGGTAGACGGTCTTTGACTTGTCGCCCGAAGCCAGCTCCTGCATCATGGCGATGTACTTCTGAGCCAGGAGGTAATTGGCCGGATTGGTGGTTTTCCCCACTGCCTCGGTAATCTTCTGGATGGCGATGGCCTCGGCCTCAGCCTTGCGAATGCGGGCTGTGGCCTCACCCTCGGCAAAGAGAATGGCCTGCTGCTTGGTGGCCTCGGCGCGGTTGATGGTGCTGGTTTTCTCGCCTTCCGACTGCAAGATGGCCGCCTGCTTCTCACCCTCGCTGGTCAAAATGGTGGCACGCTTGTTGCGCTCGGCCTGCATCTGCTTCTCCATAGCCTGCAACACGCTCTCGGGGGGCGTGATGTCTTGCAGCTCCACACGATTCACCTTAATGCCCCACTTGTTGGTGGCGTCGTCGAGAACGGCGCGCAACTTGGTGTTAATGGTGTCGCGCGAGGTGAGTGTCTGGTCCAGTTCCAGCTCGCCGATGATATTACGCAGGGTGGTCTGCGTGAGCTTCTCGATGGCGTTGGGCAGGTTGTTGATTTCGTAAACGGCCTTAAACGGGTCTACAATCTGGAAATACAACAGGGCATTGATCTGCATTTGAATGTTGTCCTTGGTGATGACATTCTGCTTGTCAAAGTCGTACACCTGCTCGCGTAGGTCGATGCTGGTGCTGTAAATGTAGCGGCCGCGGTTGAGTGTCACGATGTTCTTGGCACGGTCGATAAACGGGATAATGACGTTGATGCCAGGACTGAGGGTAGCATAGTACTTGCCCAGACGCTCTACAATTTTGGTTTCTGACTGTGGGATGATGATGATGGCCTGCTTGACGAATATCAAGGCCAGTACTACAATCGCCACTAACACATAGGTTGCAATCATGATATGAAGTTTTTTAGTGAATAATTCATGCGTTACAGGCACCGCTCCACGGTGAGGATGATGCTGTCCATCTTGACCACGCGTACCCGCTCGCCCCGTTGGATGGTTTCCAAATCGGTGCTGACAGCCTTCCACACGTCGCCGTCAATCTTGACATAGCCGCTCTGCTCGCCCGTGATGGGCTCTTCCACCGTGCCGGTTTGCCCAATGAGGGCCTCGGCGTTGCTGACCCGGTTCTCACCCGAGGCATGCAGGGCATGCACCAATGGCGGGCGCACGAACACGAGGCTTAGCACCGAGCACACGGCGAAAATGATGATTTGGAGCCAGAGTGGCACGTCAAAGAGCGAGCTGACCATGGCACCCAGCGCGCCGATGGCGAAGCAGGTGACAAAGAAATCGCCCGACCCCAGCTCGATAATCAGGCAGAGCATGGCTACGATAGTCCAAACGAGCCATAAATTTTGTGAAATGTATTCTATCATCTGTATAAGGTTTTGGTAAACAGACACCGCTGTAGGTGGAGCCATCCGGAAATGGAACGCACGGCAAGCAAACGATGCCGAATTGTATATCAATCCGCAACAAATATATAGAAAATTCTTGAATTATACGCCTGTTGGGGCAAGAAAAATCGCTCTTTTTGTAGGTGGAAAATAAAAAAAGATGATTGACCCACCAGGGAAGAAGCGTTCATCCTATATTGTGCGGACGGAAGGGCATTGACTTTGCCCGCCAAACTCAATGACATTGATGCCCAATATCAATGACTTTGGAGGGCAAAGTCAATGCTTTTCAAACGGAAGATATAAACTACTGGAAATCAATATGATGCACATCTTTTAAAAAGGTGTCAGAAGAGGCAGACAGAAATTGAAGCGCCGATGGCGGACGGATGACCCATCAGCCCAGACAGGACAGGGCCTGGTAGGAACTAACTATCCTACCAGGCCCTGTGAAAGATGGTCGATGCGGTTACTTCCCTGTGTTCCTGTAAAGGCTGGAGGCAGAAACCGTTTTTTGTCGGGATGACTGTTTCTTGTTAGTCAGCTTCCTGCTCGTCTTTGGAGCAGGGGTTGCTGCGGCACCCGAGCCACCATTATAATATTGTAAAGCTGTGGGCATAAGACGCTGTAAGGCGGCAATGCGCTTGGCATCGGTGGGGTGAGTGCTGAACATGTCGCTCTGGTTGCCCTTGCCACTGGCCATGCGCTGCCAGAATGGGACGGCCACACGAGGGTCGTAACCAGCCATGGCAGCAAAGATAAGTCCCATGTTGTCGGCCTCCAACTCATGGTCGCGTGAATATTTCAGGTTGCGGAATTGCAATCCTTGTTGGGCCACAACCTGTGCAATTTGTGTGGTGGTGTTTCCCACACCCAGTGCCCCGAGGGCGCCGCCAAGCACCTGCACGCCCAGATGATCCCTGATTTGTTTGCTCATCTGCTCGGCACTGTGACGAGCAACGGCATGCGCAATCTCGTGACCCACAACCACTGCTAGGGACGGTTCGTCCTGTGTATAGGGCAGGAGGCCTTCGTACACCACGATTTTACCACCGGGCATACAGAATGCGTTGGCCTGCTTGTCGGCGACAAGGTTGAACTCCCAGCTATAGTGCTGCAGCTCTTCGCTCAGTCCATGGCTGCTGAAATAGGTTTCAACGGCACGGGCCAACCGCTGTCCCACGCGCCTCACCATGGCCGTGTTGGCTGCATTGGACGACTTGGTGGCCGTGGCCATGTACTTGTCGTATTCCTGTTTGCTCAAACTAAGCACCTGCTCATCCGAGACCATCAGATTCTGTTTGCGGCCCGTAATAGGCACAGTGCGCGTCGTTCCACATGCTACGAGCAATGCTGTAGCAAAGGTCAACAATAAAATTTTAGCTTTATTCATATCCTTGATTTTATAAATTTCGATATTGCAAACTTACAAAAAAAAATGACATGTGTAGACAATCGCTCATTAAAATTTACGATAACGCTGGGAAAGTGACAGGTTGTACTGAACCCATTTGATGCACTTAGCTCGGCTGCGGTTGAACTTCGTTCTGAAAATCTGCTCGCAATGGGTTCCGTAACATTCCATCTGAGTGATAATTATCTTACTTTGCATTGCCATGTACTATATTACATTAGAATTAACGGAGTATTGTTTGCATAATAAAGACGAAAAGAAAGCCTTGCAACGCTGTGAAGAGCTGCAAAGACGCAAAGCCATGTTCTATCTGCCAGGAGAAACGGCTATGGCACTAAGCATTGTCGAGCAAATAGCAAAAGCACAGCCAGTTGCAAACAAAAGTTAAATATCGAATATTTTATTGCAAATCATTTGGTTTATAAAATAAACTTATCTAAATTTGTAACCGTAATCATCAGTGTTCGAAGAGAATGATGCTAGCTAAAGCAAGTGAGAGTCGACCTCCTTGCTTCTCTTTTTCCAAAGATGGTTTATAAAATAAACTAAGTGTTTAACCAGACACATCACGCTTGATATATGCAATAAGTGTGTCGCAATAACGTAACGAAAATGGAAGAGAAGAAGATTTCGGAGCAGGAGAGCCTTGAGCTTATCACTCGAATGATAAATCAGACTAAGAAGGATTTATCTGTAGGCAATGGTGACAGTTTCCTTATATGGGGCTACCTTAGTGCTGCAATATCGTTGGCAGTAATTGTCATGCTGCGCACAACCAACGACCCAAAATGTGGTTGGCTTTACTTGGCCATACCGATAGCAGGATTCGCAGTCTCAAGTATAAAGACCTACATGGCAAAGCGCAAGAGTCATGTGGCAAGCACTTATGCAAGCAACACTATAAATAAGGTGTGGGCTATTATTAGTGCAGTGTTTGCAGTCTACGCCATTGACTGCCTTTTACATTTCGGAGAAGTAAGGAGTTGGAACGGAATGTTTTTGTTGGGTATGTTGTTGCCGGGTATAGGTACATACACCTCTGGCGTAATACTCAAGGAGAAGTCGATACAGATGTGCGGACTTCTTGGTGTAGTGATTGGGACTGGATGGCTTCGCAACTTTGTTTCTGGTGAACAAGTTATAAGTATTATGCAGATGGGACTGATGGTCTTGTCCTTTGTCATTACCCTTGTCATCCCTGGACATATCCTTAACTTCAAAGCAAAAAAGCAAGCATAATGAAAGGGTTGGATCCATTACTCCATAGCCAGTTGCGTCTTGCCGTAATGTCGATTCTGCTAAATGTAGAGAAAGCAGACTTCAACTATATCAAAGAAAAGACTGAATCGACGGCAGGCAACCTTAGTGTACAGTTGGATAAACTGGTCACAGCAGGCTATATATCAAAAACTACAGATGGCTCGGGCGTAAAACCCCGAACTATCTGCAAGATGACAGACACGGGGCGTAATGCCATGATGAAATATGTGGAAGCATTGAAGACGTATTTTGCAGGGTTGTAATAAGCGGTTGTAGAATGCAATTACCTTTGTGCCGTAAATCTAAAATTATTAGAATTATGGCAACGAGTTCAAAACAATAGTTCATTAAAATTTGAGATAACGCCAGGAAAGGGAAAGGTTGAGCTGAACCCAGTTGATGCACTTAGCCTTATATCATACCCGTTGGCGGAATTAATTTAGCGCACACTTAATTTCGCCAACGGGTTATTATAATCTACGACAATCTCTTTTAAACTTTTTACACTCTCGCATGAGCATAAAAAAGAAGCAAAGGCTATGCTGATCAATGTATCCTGTATTTTCATAGAAAATGTTTTTTTTAGAACCTATGCGGATTCAACAGATGAACGGGATGCGCAGGTTTAAGCCGGATTAAACGTCCAATGCGCCAATGATTTCAGTCACCGAAGCACAACCATGGTCATCGAGCCAGCGGTTCACACCATCTCGAACGTGGATGGTAGCCATGGGATCGACAAAGTTGGCCGTGCCAATCTGGATGGCCGTGGCACCCGCCATGAAGAATTCGATGGCATCTTTCGCCGTAGAAATTCCTCCAAGTCCAATGACAGGAATATTGACTGCCTTGGCCACTTGCCACACCATGCGCAACGCCACGGGCTTTACAGCCGGTCCACTGAGGCCACCTGTGGCAATACTCAACACAGGTTTGCGCCGCTCTACATCAATGGCCATGCCCATGAGGGTGTTGATAAGCGAAACGCTGTCGGCTCCTTCGGCCTCACAGGCTCGTGCTATTTCAGCCACATCGGTGACATTGGGCGACAACTTGACGATGAGTGTCTTGTGATAAGCCCGTCGAACAGCCTTGACAACTGCTGCCGCTCCGGCACAAGTTACACCAAAAGCCATGCCGCCCTCCTTGACATTAGGACAGGAAATATTGAGTTCGATGGCCGGAATCTTGTCCAGAGCATCGATACGGGCGGCACACTCGGCATAATCATCGGGCGTGTTTCCGCTGACATTGACAATCATGTGGGTGTCGATATCCTTGATCTTTGGATATATTTCTGTGCAGAAATAGTCTACACCCTTGTTCTGTAGGCCCACACAGTTGAGCATGCCATGCGGCGTTTCAGCCATTCGTGGATACTTATTTCCTTGACGAGGATGGAGTGTTGTACCCTTAACAATGATGCCACCAAGCTGATCCAATGACACCAAATCGGCAAACTCGAGACCATATCCGAAAGTTCCCGATGCGGTTAAGATTGGATTCTTAAACTCAATGTCATTTATTTTTACATTTAGAGCTGCCATAATAACTTCTTAATATTTAACACTGGACCTTCTGTACAGACGCAGATATGGCCGTCAGTAGTATCTTCCACGCAACAAAGACAGGCTCCCAATCCGCACGCCATATCATTCTCTAACGAGACTTCGCATTCTATATCGTTCTGTTTGGCATAGCGTGCCACCGACATCATCATGAGTTTGGGGCCACAGGTGGCGATGCGGTCGAATCGTTTTTCCTTGAGAATGGAATGATTGGTTACATAACCTTTCTCGCCTTCTGAACCATCTTCCGTGGTGAGATATAGGTCACCAAACTCACTAAACATGTCCTTTTCAAGCAATTCGGCAGCGGTTCGAGCTCCTAATAAGAACGTAGGACGCACTCCCAGCTCCACCAATCGCTTTCCCAAGAAAAGCATTGGAGCGATTCCAACACCACCTCCAACGAGCAAGACACGCTCATCGGTAGAACGAGGCATGGTAAAACTATTTCCGAGAGGTAACAAACAATTGACCTTGTCACCGGGTTTCTTTCGCACCAGATGACGGGTTCCTTCACCTATTGCGGCCACAAGCAACAAAATCTCATTGCGTTCGTAATCCACCATGTTAATGGAAATGGGCCGACGCAAGTAAGTTGTAGGTGAATCGTCAATATGAACCTGTACGAATTGGCCTGGATGCATCTCAGGCAATGCCGATGATGAACGCAATCGCATGAGCCAATGACGATCGCTTAATTGCTCTGTTGCTTGTACAAGGAAATCTTCACAAATCTTTCTCATTGAACAATTTCATTATAATAGTATTGAAATAGGAAGCTATGGGCAAATCTTTAACAACAGCAAGCGTAATAGATTTAGTTACATATAAACCTTGTTTGCGTGGATGAAGATTAAGCTCAGCTTTATTAAAGACACCTATTTAAATTGAATAATCGTGAAACACATTATTATATAAAGTGCAAAGTTAGTACAAATAGAACACACTCACAAATGAAAAAAATAAATAAAAGCACCTATAGCAATAATCGTTCAACCTTTTAAAAGATTGAGCAAAATGGAAAAGCGTATTCTGAGTATACAATAACGATAAACGAATTAACTGAAATGGTTCAGCAAATGCCTCACGAAACGCTTATTTTTTAGGAACAAAAGTTTCCCACGTTTGGTCATCATAGAATACTCTTATTTCGGCAATCTTACGCGGATTATTGTCAATATATTTCGTATTGTTATTAGGGACTTTCTGAAGTTGATTACGTTGGTCTATAAAACTTAACTGCGGTTGAACAACATTACTCTCTGATGGAGTAGAAGGTGAGTCATCGAAGTTTAAAACAGATTCAGCAGAAGAAGCCGAAAATGCATGATTATCGACATCGCCTGTATATTCATCCATAAACATAGGACCATTGCCATACAATAACCAATCTAAATTAATAGTTGGAAATTTTTTCTTGATAGCATCGATGTGGTTTAATGTTGGTTTTGTACGATCATTAAAAATGCTGCTCAAAGAAGCTGGTGAAATATCCAATGCCTCAGCAAAAGTTTGCTGATTCATGTGCTGAGCATTCATCAATTGTTTAATTCGATCTTTCATTTCTTTCGTCATTCAACAAAAATAGGCCTGAAACGGTCATTTTCAATGGTTTTACAAAGGTAAACAATAAAAATTAAAAAACAAATAAATCAACATCATATTTATCATTTAATAATAATGGATTTATATATTTATATTCATAAAACGATACAAAACAAACGTAAAATTGTAACTTTATATATACAAACATGAATTACATCCTTAAATATTGACTTTGTATAAATGTAGCAAAAAATTATAAAAATCTGGGAATAAAGGTGTTATAGTTTATCAAAACACAGTGAACATGCAATATTCAATGAAATCAATCATGATTCAAAAGCTAAACGCAGAAAACAGAAGAGTAAAAGACTTGTTTCAGTTGGTTATCAACAACTTAAGATAATATCTTACTGGTGTATATTTATAATTAGTAAACACGAAATCTAAATATTTACATTTTAAGATTATATTTTCGTGTTATAATTTCTGTATGCATTCATAAATTTACTGAAAACACCTGCTTTTAGATTTGTAATCACAAATTCAAAAGAGCGTAATCTTTCATGGTTTAAAATCATAAAAATAGTTAATCGTAAATTTACTGATGGTAGAAAGATGAAAAATCGCCATAATTTCAATATTCTGAAATAAGGTACAGAGTGCTCTTAAATATGCGAATTATGAGCACACTAAAATGCGAAGAACCTTGATTCCATCAGGGTTTAACGGCAAAAAACATGAAAAATAAAAGTTGTATTCTAGACGAAAATAAGCTAAAATGAGGTCTATTTTTGGCAAAAAAGAGCCTTTTAAGCATGAGAAGAACACTCTTTAGGTGGGAAAAGCTCCCCTATTAGCGGCCAATTTAAAGTTATTAGGGACCTATCTGAAATTATTAAAGACCCATTTGAAGTTATAGAAGGCTTTTGAAAGTTTATTTAGGAGGAATCCGTTTGATGTTATTAAGGATCCAAACAGGTATTTTTTCAATGCAGAATATAGAAAATAAGCTCCTTCATCAAATCCCCTGTCGATGTATTGGGATTATTGATACCTTTGCTTTTAGCATCAATTTCTCTAAACTTAGCTATGATCTGCATGGTTTTCCTACCTGAATAATTTTTCATTCCTGTGATATAATCACGCGCAGCCCACCCTCCTCTAAGATCCAAAAATTGTGCAACGGCATTCTCATTTTTGGAGGGAGCATAATAGGCAATCATCAGATTTTGAAAATAACTGAAGAGCAAAGGAAGAAAAGCATAGATAGATCCTGCTTTGGGATTATTGTCAAAATATTTGATTATCTGATTGGCTTTAAAAACATCTCGATTGACCAAGGCACTTCTCAGCTCGAAAGCATTGAAATCTTTGCTCACGCCAATTTGCTTTTCAATGACCTCAGGCACAACCACTCGATTGTTTTCCGGAAGTGAAATCAGCAATTTGTCCAAGACAGAAATCATCCGATTCAAATCGGATCCAATATGATCAGCAATCATTGCTGTCGACTTATAATCGATGGTCACATTTTTCTGTTTCAGATACGAAGCGATGAAAGAAGGCAGTTCTGACTCTCTCATCTTTTTACTTTCAAAAACTACACCCAAAGCTTCAGATCTTCCAATCAGCTTTTTTCGTCTGTCGATGGTGCCATTTTTATGGCACAGCACCAAGATTGTTGATTTAACAGGGTTTTTCAGATATTTTTCAATCACGTCAGTTCCACGCAAATTTTGCGCTTCTTTCACGATGACGACCCGATATTCGGCCATCATTGGATATCCCTTTGCCAGATCTACAATCTGTGCAGCATTGATGTCAGAACCAAAAACTATGTTTTGATTGAAGTCACGCTCTTCGGGTTGCAGGACATTTTCGGCGATATAATCTGAAATTTTATCGATAAAATACGACTCCTCCCCCATTAATATATAAATAGGTGAAAAATTTCGTGCCTGAAGGTCACGCATGATAGAATCGTATGTGGGTCCTGTTCGAGCCATTATCACTAAAGACTTGATATGAGATGGTCATGAAAAACAGCCATATCCATTGGCATTTCAATCACGAACCGTGTAATCTCCACCAGGTCTTTTTCTTTTCTTGTTTTTTTATTAACTTTGTATCTGAATGCAAAATTACTAAAATGTATCCATTAAACCTACCCCATTACCAAATAAAATTAGGCGGCACGAAAGACAAGCCCACCATTTTCGACATTCTCCGCAGGAGATATGTCGCACTTACACCAGAAGAATGGGTGAGACAACATTTCATACATTATTTAATAGAGCACAAACACTATCCCGCCACCTTGTTAGCTAATGAAATACAACTCAACATGGCTGGCAAGACACTACGAGCCGACAGTGTTTTGTACGATTCGCACCTGCGTCCCAGGATGATCATAGAATATAAGGCACCATCCATCCCCATTACACAAAAGGTGTTCGACCAGATATCCACTTATAATTTACTACTGCGTGTTGACTATCTCATTGTCAGCAACGGCATTGATTCTTATTGCTGCAAAATGGATTATGAAAATAAAAAATGTTTATATTTAGATCATATTCCCGAGTACGAAAATATTTGACAAAACAATACCTTTTTACGCTCATAAAGCTGAAATTAAAAAGGAAGGAAATTCCTATTAAACCATAAATCGAATAGGAGGTAAACACTAATCATTGGCGTTTACCTCCTTCTCGATTACAGATCCAAACCACCAGACATCAATTTTCCATTCATTGATTATCGCCCAAAAACAACCCACATGCGGCCAAGCCATCACGATTGCGCTTTTGTTTTTCTCCTCACTGAATGGCATTGCGGAGAAGTTGACCGTACTTTCGGGCAACATTGAGAAACATCTGACAAAGAGAGTACACCGCACGTCATCATGAGGGCAACGGGGTATTGATGGAGAAATAAAGCGGTTTGTAAAATTCCCAGCGATGCCGTCCATTGTCATGCTCAGCTGTTTTGTAAGAAAAACATACATATAAAACGGTACATGAAAAATGATGAAATAGAAAAAATTGATAGGCACGTACTCACCTACCATACATCTTTGGAAGCGTCAATGTCTGTTTTTTAATCTAAAAACATGACCTGAATGCGACAAACGGTACCACTTGTGCTGTTATAACCACGCCATTGATGAGCAAAAGCATGCATCTTGGCGGGCAATAGCATGCATCTTGGCATTCAAAAGCATTGCTTTTAAACAAACAATTCAGGTGAAGACGATGAGAAAACGGATATCACATAGCGTATTAACCTGACAATCAGCAATTTATGAAAATCGCTCATTCTCGGCGTATTTGACGCCAGTGTGCGTGTTGCTCACCTACATACGAATTTTGAAGAGGTTGTTGTAAAGAAAATTTTGAATCTTTCCGAATTTTTATTTTGCAGGAGTTTGGCGATGAAATCACAACTGGTTTCAAAAATTTTCAGTATATTTGCCAACATCAAACAATATATGGAACACAATGAACAACAAGAATTTTGCTATGCGCACACATCACAACCACATCCATCAGTTAGCAGGCACGCATCTTCGCACGGTCATCAGCATCGCCGTGCTCATGCTCTGCATCAGTACCCATGCCACCAATGAGACAGACAGTCGGCAGCGACTTTTCACCACAGGCGAAAAGGATGCCATCCCCTATCGCATCCCCGCCATCGCCACATGCAGCAACGGCGACTTAATCGCTGCGGCCGACTACCGCTATTGCGGCTCTGATATTGGCTATGGAGCCGTGGACGTGGTATATCGAACGAGCCGCGACAATGGCAAGACATGGTCGGCAGAGAAGATGTTGGCCGACGGCCACGGCAACGATGCTGACATCAAGTGGGACTACGCTTTTGGCGACTGCGCCTTGGTGGCCGACAAAAACAGCAGCGAGGTGATGGCTGTTTGTGTGGCCGGAAAAACAGTGTATTTCCAAGCAACGCGCAACAACCCTAACCGCATTGCCATCTTCCGCAGTTATGACAACGGAAAAACATGGGACAAAGGCCACGAAATCACCGAGCAGATATACCGCCTGTTCGACCAACGAAAGGACGGCCCCATCCAGTCACTGTTCTTCACGTCGGGCAAGATACACCAAAGCCGCCACGTCAAGGTAGGCAAATACTACCGCCTGTATGTCGGCCTGTGCACCCTGTCAGGCAACTTCGTACTCTACAGCGATGACTTTGGCCGACAGTGGAACGTGTTGGGCGACATCAACACGTCACCCTGTCGCGACGGTGACGAGGTGAAATGCGAGGAATTGCCCGACGGCAGCCTCATTCTCAGTTCGCGTCACAACGGTCGACTGTTCAACGTCTTCACCTTCAGCAACCTCAAAAAGGCCGAAGGCTCGTGGGGACAACGCACCAAAGCGGCTGCATTCACGGGCATCGAGAACGAGTGTAATGGTGAAATCTTGGTCGTCCCAGCCATTCGCAAAGCCGATGGCAAGAAAACGTTCGTAGCCATTCAGTCGATTCCTTTCGGTCCCCAACGAACGCGCATCGGCTTCTTTTACAAAGACTTGGGCAAAAAACATCTCACATCCCAGCAGTTGGCTGACGGCTGGCAGCGAGGCGTGATGTTGGCAACAGGTCTGGGAGCCTACTCTACCATGACGCTTCAGAAAGATGGGAGAATTGGATTTTTATGGGAGTCAGGTCCCACCATCTACAACATCGACTATCAAAGCCTAAAACTTGAGGACATCACTAACGGGCAATATCAACTCAAGGGGAAGTTCTGAAACACACGAAAAGCCTGAAAAATAAAAAGAAATACAATGGCAGCATGCCATGCGAACATAAATCAAAATAAACGAGAGAATAATGGCAGCAGGTAAATGGATAGGTGGAATACTAGGTTTCATGCAGGGAGGGCCACTGGGCGCACTCGCTGGATTTGCAATTGGCTGGCTCTTCGACAGCGGCTTAGACACCTTCAGTGAAGGCGGATCGGGTGACGAATATCGACAACGTCAGGGGGCAGGAATGCGCAATACTATCAGCAGCAACGACAATACGCCGAAGGACAGCGCAACACGTTCCTCTTTTCCATCCTCGCATTGGCCTCGTATGTCATCCGAGCCGACGGCAAGGTGATGCATTCGGAGATGCAAACGGTGCGCAACTTCCTCAGACAGAACTTTGGTGAGGTGGCAGTGAAGCAGGGCGAAGAGATTCTTCTCAGGCTTTTCGAGCAACAAAAGCAAATGGGGTGGCAGCAGTTCAGCAACACCATTCGGCAAGCATGCATCCAAATTAGCTTCAATATGGGCTATTCTGAACGGCTACAGCTGTTCAACTTCCTGGTTATCATTGCCCAAGCCGATGGCATGATTGTCAGTGAAGAAATTAACGTTCTGAAAGAGTTAGCCCAATACCTGGGACTTTCAGCTGCCGATGTTGACTCCATGCTCAACCTCAAAGACAGCTCTACAAACCTCGAAGCCGCGTATAAGGTGCTGGGAATAGCCCCATCAGCCACTAACGATGAAGTGAAAAAGGCTTATCGGCAGATGGCCTTGAAGCATCATCCCGACCGTGTTTCCACGCTGGGCAACGATGTGAAGAAGGCTGCCCAGAAGAAGTTTCAGGAAATCAACAATGCCAAAGACCTCATTTACAAAGCCCGCGGCATGTAGCCAAACACCCACTCGCACACCAACGGCATCCGCAGTGGCTTCTTCTCCAGCCGTGGTAAGGGCAACAGCGATGAAAGTTGGAGAGGCAAAGTATCGTTTATTTGATTTATTTTTGTAAATGTTTTATAATTTACATTAATTCAAAGGGTAAAAATAAGGTTTTGTTTATCAAAGTTCATTATTTTTGCTACCGTTATAATCTGGGTGGGTTATATAAATTACCACCCCCATGACATTCACAAATAATGAAGGGTTACGCCCTGTGAAACCTTAGCAAGGCTAATTTATAGGACCCGCCATAAATTTAATACCGACATGAGAGCAACCTTTCTGAAGTTTTCTCTAATGGCACTGGCGCTATCAATGTCCGCGCCACAAACAGCCATGGCTACTCACCGTCTGCAGACCACTCAACAGGTACGCACAGTGCGAGGCTCCGTAATCGATGCGGCAGACAACCAGCCTGTCATTGGTGCGAGTATCGTGTTAAGCGGCACATCCATCGGAACAATTACGGACGTAGACGGAAAGTTCACCATCAAGGCCATAGGCAAGAATCCCAAACTGGTTATTTCCTACATCGGGAAGAAGACGGTAGAAATGTCTGTCCCCGAATCGGGCGTGGTAAGCGTCAAGCTTGAAAATGCCGACGACTTACTCGACGAGGTGGTGGTAGTAGGTGCCGGCACGCAGAAGAAAGTGAGCGTGACAGGTGCCATCACCAGCATCAAGGGTAGTCAGTTGGCCGTACCATCCAGCAGTCTGTCCACAGCCTTTGCGGGGAGGATAGCCGGCGTGGTGGCCCGCCAAAACAGTGGCGAGCCGGGATCAGGCGCCGAGTTTTACATCCGTGGCATCGGAACCTTCGGTGGGCGCGCCACTCCACTCATCCTATTGGACGATGTTGAAGTGTCGGCACCCGACCTGAACTATGTGCCAGCCGAGAACATAGAGAGCTTCTCTATCCTGAAAGACGCTTCGGCAACAGCCATCTATGGCGCACGAGGAGCCAATGGCGTGATGATTGTAACCACCAAGGGCGGCGATTATAACTCAAAGACCAGGCTCAACATGACGGTAGAGAACTCGTTCAACTACATCGATCAGTTTCCCAAGTTCGTCGATGGTGCCAGGTACATGGAGATGTACAACGAGGCTGCGCGAGGAAGTGGACAGGCCGAGCGCTACACGGCATTAGAGATTGAGCGTACGCGCACAGGCTATAATCCATTGGTTTACCCCGACGTAAACTGGAAGGACATGATGTTTAAGAACATGAGCATGCGTCAGGCAGTGAATGTAAACGTGAGCGGTGGCGGTTCTAAAATGAAATACTACATGAGCTTGAACATGACACACGACTCAGGACTGATTAACACAAAGAAAGCCTATTCGTGGGACAACAACATCAACATTGTGAACTATACGTTCCAAAACAACCTGTCGTACAAGCTCACGCCCACCACCACCATCCAGATGAACATGAATGCGCAGATTCGAAACACCAAGAGTCCCAATGTGACCAGCAGAGATTTGTTCAACCTGATTCTCACCACGAACCCCATCCAGTTCCCTGCCACCTACCCTGCGATTCCTGACGACCCAATGTATGACCATATACTGTACGGAAACGACTACATCACCGGCAACGTGATGTACATCAACCCCTACGAACGCATGATGACTTCGTTTAAGGAGATGGACCAAAACATCCTGAACACAGTTATCAAAATAGACCAGAACCTTGACTTCATCACCCACGGACTGAACTTCAATGCCTGGGTGAACTTCAAAAACTTTGCTGGATCAAGTTACCACCGGTCCATCACCGGCCACAACTATCGCATCAAGGCAGGTAGCTATGATGCTGAGAGCCCGGAATCGCCCTACGAACTTGAACTGTTGAATACGAATGGTACCGATTTTATCTCACAATCGAACATCAGCAAGTGGGGTGACCAAACCATAGAGATGCAAGCCAACCTGAACTGGAACCGCCGTTTTGGCAAGCACAGCGTGGGAGCCATGGCACTGTACCGCCAGCGTGAGTATAGAAACGAAGTGCTACCCAACCGCAATCAGGGCATCTCCGCACGCCTTACCTACGATTATGACACGCGCTATCTGCTTGAATTCAATGCAGGCTACAATGGTACCGAGCGTCTGGCCAAGGAAGACCGCTTTGGATTTTTCCCCGCAGTATCGGCAGGCTGGGTGATGAGCAACGAAACTTTCTTCAAACCTCTCAAGAAAATAATCACACACCTCAAACTGCGTGGTTCGTATGGTATAGTTGGTAGTGACGATTTGGCCAAACCATCGGGCAGCTACTATCTGTTCATAGACAAAATAGCCGACAACAATCTATCAAAACTGCAATGGCAATTTGGACAAGACGGCGAGATCAAGGGCGGCGGCCCCATGCTGACTTACTATGCCATGAAGGGGCTAGGATGGGAGAAAGTTAAGAAGCTGGACCTCGGTCTGGATCTGCATTTGCTGAATGGTCTGGAGCTGACGTTCGACTACTTCCTCGACAAGCGCTACGATATCTTCATGCATCGCGAGGCATGGCCACAGTCACTGGCATATCATGAAGCAAGGCCATGGAGCAACATCGGCAAGATGAATAACGAAGGATTTGAGGTGAGTCTACGGTACAACCGCCGATTCAGCAAAGACTTCTCTGCATCGATACAGGGTAACCTAACATACAACCAAAACAAGGTAATCTACATGGATGAACCCAACTATCCCACCGTTTGGAAAACGGCCATCAACAAGCCTTATGGCAACATCATGGGCTATGTGGCTGAAGGACTGTTCAGGAGCCAAGAAGAAATAGACAACAGTCCGAAACAGAACCTTGGCTCGGTGGTACGCGTGGGTGACATCAAGTATCGCGACATCAACGGCGACGGCAAAATCACCGACGATGACCAAATGATGATCTCACAATACAACGCAACACCGCGCTTGCAGTATGGATTTGGCGGAACCATCGAGTACAAGAAATTCGACTTCGGCATCTTCTTCACAGGTTCAGCCCTGCGCAAGATTATGACCAACGGCATGGATCCGTTCCAGGAAGGTGCGGGCGTTGGCAACAGAAACATTGTACAATATATCGCTGATGACTATTGGTCTGAAGAGAAACAGAACTGGGATGCCTCCTATCCGCGCCTTGGACTGAAGAAAACCGACATTGCTAACAATACAAAGCCCAGTACTTACTGGCTGCGCGACGGATCGTTCATGCGCCTGAAGAATATTGAATTGGGTTGGAGCTTCAAGTATGGACGCGTATACGTCAGCGGCGTCAACCTGTTAACCTTCTCGTCATTCAAGCTATGGGACCCCGAACTGAGTGGGTGGAACGCCTATCCGATGCAGAAAACTGTCAATATGGGCCTTCAGCTTCATATCTAATTCATGTCTTACCTTATTATAATGAACATCATCATGACAAATCTATCTAAAATGAAAATACTATCAGATACTAAGATTGTGAGCATGGCTCTGCTGCTTTCAGCGGCAACGCTGACAACCTCGTGTGACTATCTTGACGTGGTTCCGCCAGAACAGGCTTCCTTAGCTGACGCCACGAAGAGCCACGACCGTGCCATGGGCTTCCTTTTCAGCTGTTATGCCGGCATAGGATTAATAGACCATCCCACTCACCATGGAGGTGAAGTTCCCTCGTCTACCGACGAGTACTTGCTGCCGTACGCATGGGCGCCTGATGCTTTGTGGGACGACTATGCCTGCAACACGGCGTCGGCCACAAACCAACATTGGATATGGGGTACCACCTATCAGTACATCGGGCAATGCTTGTTGTTTCAAAAAGAACTATCAAAGATGAAAGGTAACTTTGTATCCGAGGCCGAGAAAAAAGAATGGATTGCCGAAAGCAAGTTCCTCATTGCTTTTTATCACTTTGCCACACTTCGCCGATATGGCCCCATACCCATCACCGACAGTTATGTAGCGATGGATACACCTACCAATCAATACAACGGAAGGTTCCACTTTGACTATTGCGTGGACTGGATTGCCAAGCTGCTGGACGAGGCTGCAGAGGGACTTCCTGCCGTGCGTACCAAGAGCGAAGAATGGGGACGTGCCACGTCAACCATGTGCAAGGCCCTGAAAGCCCGTATGCTACTCTATGCAGCATCACCCCTATGGAACGGAAAATTTCCATTCCCAACTTGGGAAAACAAGAACTTTGAAACACCTGGCTATGGAAAGAAACTGGTAAGTACCACTTACGATAAAGGCAAGTGGGAGCGCGCTTTACAAGCCAACCTCGAAGCTTTCAGGCTGGCTACTGGTGAAGGTGACCGCGAACTCTACAACGACTTAAACTTCTATAAGCGCAACGAGCTGAAGTTGCCCTATGCCCCTGGCATCAGTGATGGTGACTACCCCACGGCGAAAGACAAGACCAAACAAGAAGAATTCCTCAAACGCGTGATGCTGATGCGCTACGCCGTATCGACCCGTGAGAGCGAAGGAAACAAGGAATACATCTGGGCCTCATGGAAAATGGGAATATCAATGCTCGGCCGTCTTCCACACCATATCATCAAACTGAAGAACGGTAAATGGCAAAATGGCTTCAGTGGCATTTCACCTACGCTCTACACCATTGAACATTTCTACACCAAGGATGGAAAACTACCTGAAAAGGACAAGAACTTCACACCAAAGTCAGAATGGTTCACCTCAGCAAACATCCCTGGGCGAAAAGATATCATCAAGCTCAATGCCCACCGCGAGCCACGCTTTTATGCATGGATGGCTTTCGACGGTGGTGACTATGGCTCGGTATTACGTGCCGGACAACCATTGAGACTACAGATGCGCAATCCCAATGAGCAGGGATTCAGCAGGCAATTCAACCGCGACAACAGCGTGACAGGATATCTCACGCAAAAATATGTTGACCCAAAATTCGAATATGGCAGCGGAGGTTCGTTAAACGGAGGTTCGGATGCACCCATCATCCTCTTCAGACTGGCAGAGCTATATCTCAACATTGCCGAATGCTATGCGGCTTTGGATGATGTGGACAACGCCATCAAATACCTCAACCCGATACGTGAACGTGCGGGCATCCCTGACCTGACCAAAGCAGATATCACTAATGACATGACCATCACCGACTGGGTACGCAACGAGCGATTCATTGAGTTGTGGAACGAAGGACAACGATTCTTTGATGTCAGGCGGTGGTGTGAAGGAGAGAAATACTTCTCGGCAGGCAAGCGCTTGGGACTCAACGCCGAGGTAACCAACCCAACGTTCGAGGAATTCAATGTTCCCACCAAGCCTAAGCATCCGTTTGTCTGGAGCAACAGGATGTATCTCAACCCAGTATTCTTCAACGAGGTGTATAAGAACCCACAAATGGTTCAGGCACCAGGCTATTAACGAGTAATGGAAAATAAGAATATGAAAAAAACAATATTAGCAGTACTTTGTGCCACGGCACTTATGATGAGCTCATGTGAAAGCTATGACAACATCGTACCAGAGAAGTATAATAAGATTATCTCACTGCAAAATGCGGGTGAACAACCCTTAGATCTTTATCGTACAGGCGAGAATACTATCTACACCATCACGGCGATGAAAGGCGGATATACACCAGACGTTGCAGCAAAGGCTACCGTGAGCGTGATGAACGAGAGCGAGTTTGCTGAATACAAGGAAATCAGTGGACAGGACTACAAGATTCTTCCCGCAGAGTGTTATACCTTGAACAATGCAGAACTTGACTTCGCTCCAGCCGACCGATGGAAGAAAGCCGAGCTGGCAGTGAATCCAAACATTGTAGGCAAATATGTGAAAGACGGCTCTGAGGGATATGTCATCCCACTGATTGCCAAAAGCGCAACTGACTCAGTATTGTCCTCTGCCAACATAATCATACTGAAGCCAAGGGCAGTGATTGACCCGTCTCTGTCATTTAGGAATATTACACAAAACACACTTACTACCGAGATGGGGTCTGGAGGCGGAACCATAGAACTGCCCATGGCCATGCAAGTGGAAAACTTGTGGAACTTTACGGTTAAAGTTGAGGTAGACCCAGCCACCACAACCATTCCAAAAGAGAACTTCGAACTGGACAATGCGGGAAAAGTTGTCTTTGAGAAAGGAAAAAATGGAAAGCTTACCATTAAGGTTAAAAAGCTGGAAACCATTGTCAACAACAAAATAGGACTGAAAGTAAGTGGGATCGAAGGAAAACCGTTTGCCTATTCGAAGAATGTAGTCTGCGTGAATATTCTGGGACCAAAATTCCCACTCAAGGCAGACATGCTCTCCTCTAATGCCGTTGAGCCACGAGAAGGATCGTTGGCAAACTTGTTGGATGGCAATGTATCAACCTTCTTCCACTCGTTATGGAGTTCCAAAATCTCAGAAAAACACTGGCTGCAGGTGAACTTACCAGAGAGTACCAGCTATTTCCAATTCAATTACACGAACCGACAAAACAATGGTAATGCTGCTCTGAAAGACTTTGACGTGATGGTAGGCCCAGACGACTCGCATCTCACCCTGTTGCGCAATTTTACGCTCAGCGACGGCTTGCCAACAGGAGGTGCCGGTTCATTTGCATCGCCAGAACTGAAGACGGAGCAACCCATCAAGGTGATTCGCTTTATTTGCAACCAAAGTTTCGGAGGCCAGTTTTGGGTATGGAGTGAACTAAGCATTAGGCATCTATAGCGGTACGATGTTCAACAATATACCGCACATATAATTGCGATGACGCCCACACACGTTATAGTGTGTGGGCGACTTTTATAGACGATTGCTCAACTTGCGTGTGTTCACAACCAACATCTCTCCATTCATAATCTATGGCGACCGTAACTAAAATAAGCCAAAGTAAGATTGTTGCCTTACTTTGGCTTATTTCGTATATTCCCACCGAATGTTCAAGGGGCATCACCTTTGTTCTGGATGTTTCTTTAAAGCAATTTATTTTGCTTCTTCGTCCTTCTTCGCGGTTTTTCGAACGGAACGCTTGCGCTTTGGTTTCTCCTCCGTTGCGTTTTTCTCTACTTTCACACCAGCCAGTTCGGGATCTATCATGATGCGACCACAATACTCACAAACGATGACCTTCTTGTGCATCTTGATATCCAGCTGTCGCTGAGGCGGAATCTTGTTGAAGCAACCACCACAAGCATCACGCTGCACATAGACAATGCCCAGTCCGTTTCGTGAGTTTTTGCGAATGCGTTTGAAACTTGAGAGCAGACGCGGTTCTATTGTGCCCTCGAGTTCACTGGCCTTGTTTTTCAGTTTTTCCTCTTCGTCACGCGTTTCCTGCATGATTTCATCAAGCTCTTCCTTCTTCTCCTTCAAGGCTGCCGTACGATCCTTAATCAGCTCATCGGCCTCTGCCAAATCGGCATTTTTCTCCTCCACCTTGATTAAGGCTTCCTTGATCTTCTTATTGCAAAGCTCAATCTCAAGACTTTGGAACTCAATTTCCTTGGTCAGCGTGTCATACTCGCGGTTGTTCTTTACCTCGTCAAGCTGCTTTTTGTAACGCTCCACGCTGGATTCGGCACTTGTAATGTCTGCTTTCTTCTGGGCGATAGCCTTCTTGAACTCATCGATTTCGGTCTTAATCTTCTCCATACGAGTGGTCAGACCAGCTATCTCGTCCTCCAGGTCCTGCACCTCAAGTGGCAGTTCCCCGCGCAAGGCTCGTTTCTCATCAATGCCCGACAGGGTGGTTTGCAACTGATAAAGCGCCTTCAACTTCTCTTCTACTGATAAATCTGTAGGATCTTTCTTTGCCATGTTCTATTTATTTTTTAATTGATTCAACCTATTATTAAAGGTAGATGATTGGATTTGTGTTGATTTTAGTCAGATGACATTTAGCTCCGGGACACTGCTCCTCAATAATCTGTTTCAAAAGCTCGATAGTGTACTGTTCACTCTGATAATGACCTATCACGGCCACCTGAATGCGTTGCTCCATGTCGAAGAACTCGTGATAGCCCATTTCGCCCGTCACAAAGGCATCGGCACCAGCCTGCAATGCGTCTTTCAAGAGAAACGAACCCGACCCTCCACACATTGCAACGGTTTTGATGGGTCGCCGCAACAGCTGATTGGCCTGCACGCACTCCACGTCAAATTCGCGTTTGAGCATCATGATGAAGTCATCGGCAGCCATTGCTTCTGCTAAGGATCCGACAACGCCCTCACCACCTTCCACGCCATCAACCAGCTGTGTCTTGCCAATGAACGAGAGGTTCTGCAACCCCATCTTCTCGGCAATCTTGTAGTTCACGCCACCTTTGGCACTGTCCAGATTGGTGTGCATGGCCACGATGGCCACGTTGTGACGGATGGCCTTCATGACCGTTCGCTGTACATAGTTTTGATCGGAGATGCACGACAGCCTGCGGAATATCAGCGGATGGTGCGCCACGATGAGGTTACACCCCAGCGCAACAGCCTCGTCAACAATCTGTTCCGTCACATCCAGACACAATAAAGCCCCTGATAGTTCCGCCTCTGTCAATCCAACTTGCAACCCAGCGTTGTCATAATCTGCTTGCAAGGGCAAAGGCGCGAATCGTTCAAGGGCACTCAGCACTTCTATTATCTTCACGCTACCTATATTATTTAGCTGTTGCAAAGATAATGTTTTCACGGCAAATACGCAAGACCGCAACGCAGTTTAACGTTATTTTCCGTTTCACACGCTCTTCACTATCCTACTTTTTCTGAAACAAAAGTGTATTTTTATAGTTTACAAGTCTAAAATTCACTTTTGCTTTATTTTCTTTCTTAGCCTGTTTCGTGTAGCCAAACAGTTAACCCATCTCTTATAATCCTTTAATTTTAGAAAATTTTCTTGTCATAATCCATGGATTTTTAAAATCATATTTGTATATTTGTCAGCGAAAGTCAACAGGCTTTGCCTAATGGCATATTAAAAATTTAAAAACTCCAAGCGATTTAATATTGCTTTGGATAGATATATTTATTATTTACATTTAAACCTCAGTAAAAATGAAGAAATTTTTAACTGCCCTTTGTTTGATGATTGGAATAGTTTCAACATCATTTGCTGCTAATTCGGTTCTTTCAACCCCTGTGAATTCTGAAGTTGATAGTGCTCAGAGAGATGACAATCCTGACGCAATTATCCTTATTGTAGATGATAACGGAGTTATTGTTGACATCATTGTAATCAAACAACGCTAATCGTTGTGGAAAATCATGCTCACTCCTAACTTGACATACTCCAAGTTAAGAGTGAGCATTTTTATATTATATTGGTGTCTTGTTGAGTTGCTTATTTTATTATAATTGATGATATGGCTTATAAAAACATACATATTACTATTTTTGTATTACTATACAGTTTTACTCTCAATGCACAAGAACAAGCAAAGTATCGTGTCTATTACGATTGTGACGCACAAATTGTCACAGGGAAAACTAACACTTACAGATGGACGCTCGATATTGGAGATACAACAGCTGTATTCTACAATAAGAACTACAGACTGTATGATAGTGAGTTGGCTAAGGTGAAAGCCCAAGGAGGATACAATGCGATGATTGCGCAACTCCCTGTTATCGGAGGAAAATATTCACCGAAAAATGACCTTCAGATAATTGTTGGTACACCTAAAAGGGGAAAATACACTTATTATAAGCAAGTTTTCTCATCTGGTTTGAAATACGAAGACCAAGTTCCGTCCATAAAATGGCAATTGAACGACAGCACAAAGACCATCTGTGAATATGAATGCAAGCAGGCGGTTGGCTCCGTGTATGGCCGGACATGGACTGTATGGTATTCTATCGAGTTGCCTCTCAATTACGGTCCTTACATTCTTAATGGTTTGCCAGGATTGATTATGGCGGCAAGGGATTCAGAGGGCTTGTTTGATTTCAATGTTGTTGGTATAGAAAAAGCCCCAGAAAACACCTTGGTTTCAATTTATGAAGAAGGCAAGCATCAAAAATGTACTCGAAAACGTTTTTTGGAACTACGCTCAGATTCAGAAGGAATCAACAAAAACCAACTTGTTGATAGAATTCTGAGTCAAAGGGCATCGGGAGAAAAGGTGATAGTCTATACGTTATCTGGTACTGATGCTAAAGACAATACCGAGATAGAAGTGCCTAAATACAACCATCTTGATAAAGAATAATGTTTGGTTTCAGGATGAGACACGCTGCACTTTTTATACTTTTGATAACAAGTCTCTCTTTGTTTGCTCAAACCTTTACAGGTAAGGTGAAGGACAGGAAAGGTGAACCCTTGGTGGGTGCAGCCGTTGTGGTGACAACTGAGGGTAGCTCAACTGTTACCTATTGCTTGACAGATGGCAGAGGACTCTACAAACTGAATATACCTGAAGGAAAAACTCCCAAGAATGTTACGGTAAGCTACATAGGGTTTCAGAAAAAGACAATGCCTTTCTCAGATTTGAAGGATGGCATGACCATTGTTCTTATTGATGGTGATTTCAAATTGAAAGAGGTGAAGGTAAAAGCCGAGCGTATTCAGAACACAGGTGATACTCTCACATATTCGGTAGCTGGTTTCCGCCAAGGTCAAGACAGAAGTATAGCAGATGTAATAGCAAAGATGCCGGGACTTGAAGTAAAAACGGACGGAAAGGTAGAATATCAAGGAAAACCTATCAGTAAATTCTATATTGAGGGACTTGACTTGATGGGGAGTCAATATGGCGTTGCAAACCAAAATATCTCTGCCGATAAAATAAAGAGTGTGCAAGTTTTGGAGAATCACCAGTCTGTGAAGTCGTTGCGTGGTGTCTCATTTAGTGAGCAAGCAGCTCTCAATCTTGTATTGATGGATGATGCCAAAGCTGTTTGGACAGGCACCACTGACATAGGACTTGGTTATGGTGATGATTTCCTTTACGATTGCCGATTGATGGGGATGCGTTTCAATAAGAAATATCAGACGCTGATGATGTATAAGAACAACAATATTGGCAAACAGCTTGATAACGAAGTGATTGACCTTGCGGCATTATTAAAAGGAAGAACGGGAACAGAGTCGGGCATACTCTCTATGATGTCAGTCGAGACACCAGCCCTTGTAGAGAATCGCTATACCTTCAATCATAGCCATCTTATTGCATGCAATTGGCTTTGGAAGACTGGCAAAGAGTCTGAGCTTCGTGTGCAAGGTAATGGATTTATTGATAAAACCGATATACAGGACTACAATTCTTCTACCTATCTCACTCTTGCAAATCTGCCTGTCATTGTAGAGGAACAGAACGTTAGAAATGCCAAAAGTGAATGGAAAGGCGAAGTAAACTATCAGTACAATGGTGATAAGAGTTTTATCAAGAATAACCTTAAAGGCTATATTGATTTCAACAAGAGTATCGGTACAATGATATACAATGGTCAGCAGACCAACATGATGGTCAAGCCGCACAAGCGTAACATTACTGAGGATTTTCAGATATCGCACACCACAACAAAGGGTAATGTGTATAATGTTGATAGCTATTGGAGTTACAGTTATCTACCAGGGCAGTTGCTTACCATTGCAGGAATGACAGAGCGTCTTAACCTTGGCTTTTTCTCTACCCAGAATGACTTTCGCTACAATCTCAAAATAGGTCGTCAGTATCTTAATAATGAATTGGGATTCAATTACGACCGTCAAAGTATCGGTGTGATTATGGGAGACGCAGCTGAGCAGAAAAATGTATATGGTTTTCTACGCATGTATTGGACACCTTCAATGTCTTTCTTTTTTGGAAAGCACAAGATGGACATAAAGTCAATGATAAGTTATGCTAACCAATCTTATCGTGATTCGAGAAGCAATCATTTATGGATAGACCCTTTAATAAACTGGAACTGGAAAGCAACTGTCGTCTCTGAGTTTTCTGCAAGTATTGGCTACAAAAACACACCACTTATGGGAAAGGTCATCTATGACACTCCTATTTTTACAAGCTATCGTACACAGAAAATAAACCGAGGCGAAACGGCTGCCACCTGTTCATATTATGCTACTGCTGCATACAAATATTCCAATCCTGTACTTGGTTTGTTCTTTAATATCCGCCCAACATATAATTGTATATTTGGGAACATCCTTTACGAAAGCACGCTCAATGACAATATCTATACAATAACTGCCACAAACAAAGAGTATTCGATGCAGACTGTCGGTGTAACAGGACGCATCAGCAAGACTTTCGGGTGGGCTAAAACGCTTATTGGTTTGGGAGCTTCACATAACAGAACCGATTATAGTCTGCTTGTGTCAAGCGTGGTGAACGATGCACGATTGAGTATAACAACCGCCACACTTGACTATTCGTTGCGACCAGCAAGAACTCTTTCTGTTGAGGGAAAATCTGATGTTCACTTCTACAATCAGAAGAATCGAACAAGTCCGAGCCTATCATCGGGGAATACTACAGATTGGAAACATTATCTAAATCTGCATATCTTTCCGGCAAGCAGATGGATGTTGAGCATCAAGAACGAACTCTTTCATACGAACGACAAGAGCATCGGCACAAACTATTTTCTTGACTTTGCCATAAGCTACAAGGTTAAGCAATGGGAATTGTCGCTTGCTGCTAACAATATCATAGGTACTTCCGATTTTGAACGCCGTATTCTCGGTAACACGATAGAGTCGTACAGCATCACACGCTTACGTCCAAGGGAAATACTTGTAAAATTGAGCGTGGATTTGTAAACTAAAGAGGTTTTCAAATGCCGTAAAAGTTATATGCAACGGATGTCGTTTTTGTTGATGTTACCATAAACCCTAAAAGATTGATTCATATTTTGCAAAAATACATATCTATTGAGTCTTTACTTCGAAAAGAGTTGTTAGGCAGCAAACTTATGAATATTGTGGAATTTAGAACTGTCGCCAAATCATCACCTCTTTAGGGGAGAAAAGTTCATAAATAGCTCATTTAAAGCTATTCGGCAGATTTTAACGTTACTTTTTCTAAACAAAATGCCCTAAGCTCATGCACCCCATTGCAATAGCATGAACTGAAAGAAGAAGATACAGGCATGGCACCAGATGAACACAGCCAAGCACTGAACGGATTGTTGTGAACGTGTTGCGAGCCATGGCATCGCTACAAATCGAAGTTGATGCCATACTTCAGGTTGATGGAGGGCATGACATGACCGTCAATATAATGTATCACGACATCAGCACCCCATATTCCAAAAGACGGCAGGTAATACTCTATACCCAGCACGCTGGCCGCAGAGAAGCCTTTAAACTCGTGTCCTTCCGCCTCCGTCACTATTTTCTGTTTCGGATTACCAGTCGTTTCAATGGCACCCCAGCCTCCCAACAACTGCGCATAGGCATGTAGGTGATCGTTCACAGGATGCAGATAGCCCGCACCCACACCCATGAAGGAAGCATCCTGGTTGTGCTTTAGGCTTATCGCCTCGTTGGCATAAACGCCCGGGTATGTTCCCCTACTGAAGCCACCATGTATCAGGGCAGCCGCAAACCAGTTGTCTGTTACCATACACCTACCTGCGAGATTATAGTCCCACCCTATCTTTTTGGTCATGCCGGGGAAATATTGCAGACCACCAGAAAGCTCTATCCGGATAATTTGCGCCTTAACCTTCAATGGGCATGCGCTCATCATCACGACCAGCCAGCAAACGCACCACAGGCGAAAGCTGGCTGATAATTTCTTGCAGGCGCATACTGAGCGCTTGTGACATGTCATACCCCGATATTTATGGATGATAAATTTCAGCGATGGCTTCAAAATCATCCGGGCGGATGTCCTGGTTGTTTATCTTCTTCGCCAAGGCTGCATCGTCATTGAGGTATTCCAACAGCAGTTTGCGCTTCTGTCGCTTGCTGATGTCAGAGACCGAAATCGTCTTTGGCATTTTGCCGCCTTTCTTTAGTGCCAGATGCTCAATGCTACCGTTCTGAACGCTGGTAATTTTAAGGTATCCACTCGAGGGAATGGAGTAATCAAAACTGCATGTATAGAATTCGACATACGGTCCTGTTGCGGTCACTGCCATCCACAATGGCTTACGCATCTTTTTCCTCAGAAATTCTGATGGGAGATACTTCAACGTGTGCTTACGCTCAGGATGCGTCTTCTTCCACACGGTAAGCGAGGCGATGTCTTTAGCTTCCACAACGGTCTTCTGCCCATCGTTGACCACAATCGAGAGACGCTTGGTGTTGACATTGGGCATCTCTACACGTCCCACATACTCCTTACCATCTTTCATGATAATCTTTCCTTCTTCCTTGTCGGTAGCGTCTTTAACCAGTCCGTAAATTTGACACCCACCAAGGGTCATCGCCACGCATACGGTGGCAATGACGGCAAACAGTGATTTTCTCATATCTGTATATTTAGTTAATAGTCAATTTGTGGTCTACCAAACGTAGGCCACTCCTACTTGGAACAACGTCCGATCGTAGTTTTTAACGTACCTGTATTTTGCTTCGGCAAAACCTTTGAACGATGGAGTGAAATAATACTCACATCCTGCACCGAGGTCAAAATTGAGATTGCCTTCAGAATCGTCCGTATAGTCATCAGGAAGGATGTCAACACCCGCAGGCTTCTCTATCACATTGTTCAGCTTCATGATGGAATATCCCAAACCTAAAACAGGATAAATGCCCAGCTTGGGCGTCAATGCAAACACATAGTTGAAGTCGGTTCCAAACTCAATAAAACTGGCGTTGTTTTGCTTGAAAAAATAGTTGGCAAAGATGCTGAAACGGAACTCATCACCAAAAAACTTTTGCAAGGTCAATCCGGCACCACCATGGTTGTAATCTCCGCTTGTTCCATAAAGGCCCGAGGGACCGACCGCATAGGTTCCAAAGTCGGCCTTGATTTTGGCGTTTGCTGACACGCAACAAGCAACAATGCAAATAAATGCTATAAATAATCTCTTCATACGGTGTTTATTTAGTAAAGAATATAAAATTTCAAGGTTAATGCATCACGCTTCAATATCAGGCGCATGCTGATTGAAGACGACCATGCAAAAATAAAGAATAATATCGATATTTTGTTTTATTTACATACTTTAACTGAAAATGTTTTTAGTTGACGAGTTTACAAGGTGACGAGTAAACAAGTTGATTAGTCCTTCAGCTCATTTCTCCCCTCCTTCGGAGGGGTCGGGGGAGGCTTCCCCCTCCTGTTAAATAAAATGACAAAAAATCTGCAATTGTTTTTTCATGAAATAGAAAAAATAAGAGAGAAAAACAAGCGAAACGACCGTATCCAACACGCTCAACACAGCCATATCACCGTTATAGCATTGAGTTAACGCTGCAATATGTATCACTTTGGCAGTCTACTGTCATGCTTTTGAAGGCCAAAAGCATTGCATTTGCACGGAAAAAGGACTGCTTTTCGACCGAAAAATCAATAAAAAGAGGATAGAAGAAATGGCTTTTTCGCATAACTCATTGACACAGTGTACGATAAGAAACCGTCAAATGCTTGCGATATTTGCGAGCGACCAAGGACGTCATAAATTTGGCGAGAATTATGAGAGGGTTGTTGTAAAGAAAACAGACAGCTAATCTCGCCTTGTTCATGCTAAGAAGTGGGGAAAACATGGCCCGATGTGTGGCTGGTCATCAGCTGGCATCCTGCCGCTCAGTCCCTTTCAATTGGGCATAATCATCCAGCAAATATCGGCGCGAAACCGCCACGGTGACGATGATGGAGAGTACTGCTGCCATAAACATGGCAACCAACAGCACCACCTGGCACGCCACGGCTGTGAGCACACTGGCGCCTCCTAACAGCATGCCCCACATCACCAACGGCGACACGCCCATGACAATCCACCCCATGCCTGACAGACTGGGCAGCGCCGACTGCTGTATCGCACGCCGCAACAGGTAGCCGAGCGCATGGCTGTGGGTGTCACCATTGGCCAGCAAATAGTGGTAAAGCTGCCCATGGTGGCGCAATCCCATATAGTAAACATGCAGGGCTTTGCTGTTTGCGTGGATGAGATGACCGGTGAGCAGGGCCACGACTGGTATCATATAACGTGGTTCAAACACGTTTACTCCTCCCATGACCAACAGCAGCACATACAGACCAGCCACCAGAACGCCGGCAAACGTGCCAGCCAACACGGGCAGAAACAATTGCCGCAGGGGCAACTTGGCCCGCACGATGGACAACGTGGCTCCCCATACGATAATGAGCAATGCGAACAACAACGTGAAGAACGGCTTGTCAAGAGCGACAACCTCGTACAGCAACACACCCAGCACCAAAAGGCTGCCCACCATTTTAAGGAACGAACGAAGCGTCTTCGTAAGCAGTGGGATGTTGAATACATAGAAAACATAGCAGGGAACAAGCAACAGCAAGAGCCCCAAAATACATTGCATGAAAGTGATGTCCATTTTATCTACGGTGTCAAATTGATAACCACATCAGCCGTTTCGGCAACTTGCGCATCGGTGGTTGTCCACAAAACAAGATGCCCGGAGGCTTTCATCGACTGAATATACAACAGCACCAAAGGCACATTTTCGGGTATCTGCCAAGCCGTTGGTTGATTGAGAAGAATAATATTTCGATTGAGAACGCCAGCAAACGAGAGCATGATGCGCTGTTGCACGTCGGCCGGAAGCGAGCACAACTGCTGCTCATAACACGACTTGTCAACGCCCAACAACTGCCATTGCCTTAAAAGGGCCGTCTTTTGCTCGTGTCGCATAGGTGCTTCCATGTCTACCAGCAAATGGAAAAGCGCGGACACGGATATGTCGCCAAACTCAAATTTGGCGGGAACGTATGCCATCATTTGCCGAAAGAAAGGTGCCGACAGCGAAGTGATGCGCTCGCCATCTACCGACACATACCCGCTTTCGAGTGGCTGCAAGCCTAAAAAAGCGTGCAGCAAAGCCTCCAAAGCCTCTGTGTCTTGTGCATGCACGCACGTCAGCTGTCCATCCCTTGCCATAAACGACAGGTCTTTGCATACAACGTGGCTACCCACTTTGATGGTGGCATCCTTGATTTCTATCATACTTTGGCAAATGTACACAAAAAATATAAGAATCAACCGACTGCATCGCGATAAAAAATGGCCAAGCACCTGTCTAATGCCTCATTCCATCTTGCTCGGTGCATATATTTTAATTGTATGGGCTGTAAATCGCTTTTTTTAGTGTATATTTGTAACGATAAAGTATCGACAATGAATAAACTGATGACAAAAGAAAAGATACCTTACTACCTGCCTGCAGAATGGGAGGAACAAAAAGCGATGCAATTGACATGGCCACATGCCCATACAGATTGGCAACCCTATTTGCAAGACATCATTGACACCGAGGTGCAACTGGCAAAGGTGATTGCAAGATATCAGGAGGTGCTCATCGTTACACAGGATGTGGCAGAGACAAAACGCCACTTCACGGCACAGGAATGCCAACGAATCAGGTTCGTAGAATGTCCTCTAAACGACACCTGGGCACGCGACCATGGCTTTATCACCTTGCTGCCGAAGGACGACAAGGCTGCTCCCCTACTCTTAGATTTCCAATTTAACGGTTGGGGAAACAAGTTTGAAGCCTCCAAGGACAACCTGATTAACAGGCAGCTTGTAGCGCAAAACGCAATAAAAGGCGAATATGTAGATTATAACGACTTTGTCTTGGAGGGCGGCTCCATCGAGAGCGACGGCAAGGGAACCATCCTAACCACCAGTCTCTGCTTGCTCGCCCCAAACAGAAACCAACCGCTGACACAGCAAGAAATAGAACGAAAGTTGCTCGACAGACTGCACGCCAACCGCATCTTGTGGATAGACCATGGAAAGTTGGTAGGTGATGACACGGATGGACACATAGACACAACCGTGCGCTTTGCTCCAGATGACACCTTATTATATATAGGATGTGATGATGCCAACGATGAACAATACGAAGATTTCAAAGCCATGGAACGACAGCTGCAAACTTTCCGAACGATTGACGGAAAGCCTTATCGGCTACTGAGACTACCCATGCCCAAAGCCATCCACTACGAAGGTGAGCGTCTGCCAGCCACTTACGCCAACTTTGTTGTCATTAATGACGCGGTGATCGTCCCGACCTATCAACAAGACGAACTGGATGAGCAAGCACTCGACATCATTGGGACGGCCTTCCCCCACCGTGATATCATTCCTGTGGATGCGACAACTGTGATAAAACAGCATGGCTCTCTCCACTGCCTCACGATGCAACAAATACAAACTTTGAGCTTTGAACATTGAACTTTGAACTTTTGAACATTGAACTTTGAACATTGAACATTGAACTTTTTGATTGGCAAAGCTATCAACTCGTGAACTTGTGAACTTGTAAACTCGTCAACTAAAAAACTAAAAAACTCATAAACCCATAAACTAAAAAAATGAACGAAATAAGAATAGGAATTTTACAGCTACACAATACCGAGCGTGTAGACGACAACAAAAAGAAAATAGCCGAGAATATCACCGACTTGGCACAACGAGGTGCACAGCTCATCGTACTGCAAGAATTGCACAACTCGCTCTACTTTTGTCAGGTGGAGGATGTCAACAACTTCGATTTGGCCGAATCAATCCCGGGTCCTTCCACAGAGTTCTTCGGCAAGTTGGCTAAAAAATTAGAGGTGGTAATCGTCACTTCGCTATTTGAAAAGCGGGCTCCCGGCCTGTATCACAACACAGCTGTGGTGATTGAAAAAGATGGAACTATCGCTGGGAAATACCGCAAGATGCACATTCCCGACGACCCAGCTTACTATGAAAAGTTCTATTTCACCCCTGGCGACTTGGGTTTCCACCCCATCGACACCTCCGTAGGACGCTTAGGTGTACTGGTTTGTTGGGATCAATGGTATCCAGAGGCAGCCCGACTCATGGCATTGCAAGGCGCACAACTGCTCATCTACCCCACCGCCATTGGTTACGAAAGCAGCGATGATAAGGATGAACAGCAGCGACAACGCAATGCATGGACCACTGTTCAGCGCGGACATGCGGTAGCCAATGGACTGCCAGTGATTACCGTAAACCGAGTTGGACACGAAGATGACCCCTCCGGACAAACCAATGGCATTAACTTTTGGGGTAGTTCGTTTGTAGCTGGTCCACAAGGAGAACTGTATTATCAGGCCTGCGATGACGATGAAGAGAGCGTGGTGATAGACATCGACCTCGACCATAGTGAACAAGTACGCCGCTGGTGGCCATTCTTGCGTGACCGACGGATTGAGTGTTATCAAGACATTGTGAAAAGATACATCGACAAATAAGCAACCTGAATGAAGCACATAGCCATGCAATAGATTCCATTCAGATTGAACATTGTATTCTTAGATGTATAGGTCGCGAGCTGAAATGGTTTCCACACATGACCGTCTGTCTGGCTGTTAACCTACAAAAAACTCCGCGTACTCAAACAAGTACGCGGAGTTTTTTATATTTCGATGCAACGTTAGTTGGCTAATAACATTGAATGAGCCACCCTAACGATGAGTGTTTTGAAATCTATCACATTAGAAGAACAAGTAGCGATCATCAACTACACCGGCCTTTATCACCAATTCGTTCATGAAGTTGCCTGCAAACTGCAAGGCTTTCTGTCGTGCCTTGTCTTCTTCAGCCTTAGCTTCAAACTTACCAGGACGGGTAGTTCGGTTGGTTACTTGGAAGACATAAACACCCGCATTGCCCTTAACAGGCTTGGCAGAGAATTGTCCTTTTGCCGTAGCAGCAACCGCACCACTCAATGCAGGCTCACTGGCACCCGTACTCATCACAAACACCGGTGCCGAGAAGGTTACCTGATTGACAGGAGCAACGGTAGCTCCCTTCGCCTTAGCAGCTGACACAGACTTCACATCCTTGGCCTTAGCCATGAGCTGTTCGGCCTTCTTGTCACGCATTACCTCAGCCTTCAACATCTCCTTCACTTGTGGATCGTCGTAAGGACGATAGCCCTTTGGATGAATCTTATCAAGCACCACGAGCAACAACTGGTCGTTGTTACCGCACTCGTACATCGGAGATATTTCACCTTCTTTCGCCTCGAACAACCATTTCAAAGCGTCACGAGTGTCGTTGATTCCCACCAATGTATGTGTAGAAGTAGTTATATCCTTTGCCTCCTGCACCGTGTAGCCACTGCCTTTTGCGTTCTTGGCAATTTTATCCGGTGTTTGGTTGGCACTAACAAATGAGCTGAACTTGTTATAGGCGGTTGAATAAGTCTCCTTAGAGAAATCGATGGTCTTCTTAATGACGGCAGCTGTATATTTGTTGATCATCGCCCTGCGGTCAACAACCTGTATGATGACATTGCCTTGTCCCAGCTTCATGTTTCTCGTTTCGCTAACGCCAAGATTGTTGAGCGTATTGATATACGTCTTTGTATCGGCGTCCATAGATGGTGCTTGCTGATATTGTGCGGTCGTCAACCAGGTCTTTTCGCCCGTTTGTCCATATTTTTTGGCCAGCAACTCGAAATCGGCACCACCGTTCAATGCGGTGTAAATGGAGTCTGCACGCTTCTGAGCTTCGTCGGCTGTCGCACCCATTACCTGAATTTGGCGGTACTGTACCGAGTCGGGTAATAATTGTTTAGAAACCAGTTTGATAACATTCAACGTGTTATCCATCTGACTTTCGAACGGACCAAAGGTCTGTCCAACAGCCATGGAGTCAAGTCTGTCGGCGATGTCAGACGCATAAGCTGTCTTAGCAACAGGCAAACCAAGATAGTTCACTAAGGACGTGCTCTTGCGAACAGCGTTTGCAGGGTCGGCTGCTGCGGCCAAGTCGGCTGTATATTGCGTGAATGACTTCTGCAAAGCCGCACGGTCGTTTGCGGAAGGTGTTACCTGTACCGTTACATACTTGATGTCACGACTTTCTACATACTGCTTGAAACGGCCTTTCACTTCTTCGTATTTCGCCTTTAAGTCAGCGTCAGAGATTTTCACCTTGCTATCTTCAATGCTCGAATAAGGGAACGTAGCCAACTCAATCTGGCTCTCCTCATTGGCTTCTTTGTATGCCATTTTGGCCTCAATAGGGTTAGAGAGGATGCAACTTGCAAGAAGACTTTGATATTTTTGCGCCAGCAATTGTTGACGAAGTGTCTTCTCTATAAACGTCCAATACTTGTACAAAGCCTGATACTGCTCAGCAAGTTGTGGATTGGCGGTTTGCTGTGTCTTGTAATCAGCGAGGAACTTCTTCAGAGAATTTGCATCAAAGCGTCCCGTTTGTTGATTCACGAACGGTGTTTGCATCAACATGGGGTTGGTTCCTTCATTCAAGATATTCTGCAATTCGGCATCGGTCACGGTCAATCCCAGCTTGTTGGCTTCATTCTCTACCACCTTGGTCTGAATGTAAGTTTGCCAAACCATGTCTTTCACTTGGTTCAACTGCATCTCATTGAGGTTGTTCACACCTTGTTGCATCTTGATGACTTCCGAATACTCATCAATGAGCTTTTGAAAGTCTTGCACGCTGACTTTCTCACCTAACACTTCGCCTATCTGCTGACGTCGGTCGTTTCGTGATGCTTCGCATGAACGAAATCCCTCTTCAGCAATAAACGCAAAAAGACCCAAACCGATAATACTAATCAAGATCAGGCCTCTTTTTCTAATTTTTCCTAATGCTGCCATTGTTAATTATACTGTTTTATTTTTTTGTTTTTTATATTCGTCTTGAAGCTTTGTTCGTACTACAAAATAACATAACAACCTGTGTTATGGTACTGTTAGTTACTTACAAAATGCGTACAAAAATACTAAATTCTTAGCAAACGCATGAATTTTTCAGTTGAAATTTTGCGTTCAAGCCCTTTTATAGGGTCATTCGGGCAGAACTTTCAGCTGAACCAGCTCTATTTTAGCGGTTGCAATCTTGATAATCTTGAACTCGAATTTTCCTATTTTGACAATCTCATTCAACTTCGGGAAGCTACGATAGGCATTCAATATCAACCCACCAAGCGTCATGTACTCCTCACTTTCGGGCAAATCTAGGCTGAACATTTCGTTCACTTTGTCTATCTCCAGCCGAGCCGACAACAGGTATTCATCCTCGTTAGTCTGCTTGGCGACGTATTTCAGGCTGTCGTGTTCGTCCTCTATCTCACCGAATATTTCCTCCACAATGTCCTCCAAAGAAACGATACCGCTGGTTCCTCCGAACTCATCCACTACCACTCCCAGGCTTTTTTTCTGCTGCAAAAGTATTTGCATGAGCTTCTGTGCAGGCATTGTTTCAGGCACAAAGGGCATGGAACGGATACCATCTTTCCATGAAGATGGATTCTTAAACAGTTCTGAACTGTGGATATAGCCTTTGATGTGATCGATGTCATCCGTGTAAACAATGATTTTTGAATTACCACTCTCAATGAATTTCTGTCTCAATTCATCGAGTGTGCATGTATTGATGTCTACCGAATTAATCTCAGTTCGCGGCACCATGCAGTCGCGAACCTTTGTGTCTGGAAAGTCGAGTGCATTGTGAAAGATTTTCACCTCATTCTCTATTTCCTCATTACTGCGTGCGTTCTCAATGCTTGATTGAATCAGATAATCCAAATCAACCTTGGAAAATCCGCCCGAGATGGCGTCTTTCGGAATGTGAACCCTAAACAATCGAAGAATCAAGCCTGATAAAAAGGTTGCAAAACGACTGATGGGCCATAGGATGACGTAAAACAAATAGGCAGGAAAGGCGAATACCTGCATCAGTCGGTTGGGGTTGCTTTGGAACAGTGTCTTCGGCAAAAACTCGCCCGTAAACAAGATAATCAGCGTCGACAACACCGTATCTGCTGGCACAGTAAATGCCGCATCCATCCCCGCAAAGATTGTTTGATCAAAGAGACGCGCGATTAAGATACCATATACCACCAGCACAATGTTGTTACCCACCAGCATGGTGCTGACAAAACTGTTGGGGTTGTTGAAGAAAAGAGACAAGAAGCGCTTTGAAATCCCCATCTTCTCCTTGTCCATCTGTGCGAGCATACGATTGCTGGACACGAAAGCAATCTCCATTCCTGAAAAGAAAGCAGAGAGTATCATCGTGATGAGGATGCCGATAATCAGCGCTAAATCAACTTGTTCATTCATTGTTCAAATCCTTATCAAGGGGTCGTTGGCAACTTAGGTCGTGGTGATGCTTGCGGACGACTGAAGGTATTGAGACTGTCTGCTGTCACGGTAGTGGTATCAGACTCGCCCGTAAAGTCGGATTTTTCAAACGATCCCCGACTGTTAGTCACCAGGTATCGGGTCATCCGCTCATCACTTCGGAAATAACTTCCTTGCAGCGTTCGCTTGGGAGTGACAAGTTTTGAGTACTTACGAGAATACAACTCGTGTGCTCGCCTATCCAGAAACAACTCCTCACTGGTAAAGTCCAGTCCGTCTTTGGTCAATATCTTCACTCGTCCCCGCAGTTCCCAAAGCTGCTGGTCGGTGTAATAGTAGGCCGTATCGCATTGGATGTACGACTGCACATGGAAGCTCTCATCAAACTGTTCTAAGAAAGCTCCCTTGATGAAAACCGACTTTTGAGAGGTTTCATTTTGATAGATTTCCCATCGTTCTGTCACTATTTTATACTTGATGACGCCCGAATCGGATATCAACTGATTCACCCCATAGGTAGTCATCATAGGCACCGAGTCGCGTTCATGAATGGCAGGCGCAATATGTTCCCTCTGCTTTTCGCACGAAATGAAAAACAAGATGTGCAACAGTAATAAGATAGGTATGACAGACTTCTTGACCATTCAGTTACCTTCCCTGCCTCACAAAGCAGATTAATTAACCTTCCATTTAGCGAACCAACGCTCGTTGAAGGTCAGTCCGATATTGATACGAAACGTATTCTCTGTGATAAAGGCCTTCGCATCCTGTCGAACCCACTGCGCAGAGATATTCAACAACGACCGATTGTTGTAAGCATTGACGATGGGAATGCCGAAACCTGCACTCACGCTGATTTCCTTTGGGCCATCCACCCCATTTACTTTCATATAAGGTGTAGCGTAGGAAGCACCTAACCGATAGCGGATTCGTTTGAAGAAATTGCGACTGTTCACATCATGGCAGAACTCTCCACCGACCGTAAATCGATGCCGATCATTGAATTCATTCTTCGACAGTGCGTACTGTGGCACACCATTGGCGATGGAATAGACAGGATATTCGGTTTTTGACCACTGCTGCAGCAGATAATCAACGCCCAGCTTCAATTGGTTTTGGTGATTCCAAGCCAATCCTCCTCCTATCGCTGTTGGCAGTTCCAGGCCGTTGGTTATGCTATAAGCGGTAGTGTCTTGCACGCCAGTTTGCGGATTTCGCGAGATAACATCCAACGTTGGATCAGCACCGAGCTTATGTCCCAGACTATACACAGCGCCCAAGGTAACCTGGTCTTTCTTCGACAATTGAGCCGTATATTGCAATCCAAGATCCAATTTGTAATTCCTTACCTGTGCCGAATAAAACTTTGAAACGGTATTAACCGACTGGTCATTGTAGCTGTTCACGACCGATCGGTTCAACTCCCCCCATAGATAAGAGATATTGGCGCCCAAAGAGAAACCCTTGAATGGTGCCCATCCCGTCCCCAAGTACACCTGGTGTAAGCCACCATTGCCGGCGTAAGTATTGGTTGCCGTGGTCTTTGCGTAGTTTTCATCCACGTTGACGGTCGATGTATTGGCGTAATTGTATCCTACGTTGGTAAAAGGAACCAAACCAAAGCTCAAGCCCAAATGTTTGGCCAGACGCAAACCAGCGACCACATATTCAAGGTCTGCATTTTTCGCATTCTTCTTTTTACCATTCTCAGCAAAATTAGTGAGTTGCCCAGAGATACCCGCATCGAACACGAAGGTGAGCGAATCGAAGGCTGAATAAGAGGCAGGATTGATGAAATTCACCTGGTCGTTCTCCCTGAAACCATAACCCAATCCGTTCATACCACGGTTGAATCCGCTGGTCTGGTCAGACAATAGCCCCAAACCATACTGGCTATAAGGAGAATTCGTACCGCTTTGAGCAAACGTAGATATAGTGAAAGCTGCCAACATAAGGGCACCTGCTACTTTTTTCATTCTGTTCTGATTTCTATTTTGGATGCAAAAATATCGAAAATTTTCTAATTAAACGCACATTAAGTGGGAAATATAAGTTATTTTTGCATCGTGAAACGTTTTACCACGCATTTAAAGTATTTACTGGTATTGGTTGCTGTCCTTTTGACTACGCAGCAAACCAATGCGCAAGTAGACAGCGTCCTGCTCAAAAGTATGGACTCGGTTAAGATTAGCTTGCTCACTTGTGGCCCCGGCGACCAAATCTATTCGTATTACGGCCACACTGCCATTCACTACAACGACGTAGGCCGTCAGCAAGACATCGTCGTCAACTATGGCATGTTTTCCTTCCAGAAAAGCTACTTCATCTTACGCTTTGTGTTCGGACTCACTGATTACGAGATGGGCATTCAAGACGCCAATGACTTCATTGCCTCATACGCTCGCAGAGGTAGTTGGGTGAAAGAACAACAGCTCAACCTCACCAGAGAAGAAAAATGGGCCATCACACAAGCCATTGACGTGAACTACCGCCCCGAGAACCGCATATATCGATACAACTATTTTTACGACAATTGCACCACCCGGGCATGCGATATGATTGTCAACCACATCAACGGCAACGTGCTGTATGCCGAAAACAAGAACGTCACTACCTCGTATCGGCAAATGATTCATCAGTGGAACGAGCAACATCGATGGGCCCGTTTTGGTAACGACCTGTTGCTTGGGGTGAAGGCCGACGCTAAGACAGACAACGCACAACAGCAGTTTTTACCCGACAGCCTTCGCGAAGATTTCGCCCATGCCCTTGTAATTGACCGTCAAGGGCAGCGAAGAAACCTCGTTGTCAGCACGTCGTACCTCATTCAACCCATCGAGAAACCTGTGGAAAAAGCAGCCGTCACGCCAATTGTTTGTGCCATTCTGTGGCTCATCTTGACGCTCATTACGTGCTTGGCCGAATGGAAAACACGGCGCACCTTTTGGGTTTATGACCTCGTTACCATGCTTGTCACAGGCACAGCCGGCATTATTTTGCTGGCCATGGTCTTCTCCCAACACCCCACGGTGCAACTGAATTTCCAAATTCTGTTGCTCTGTCCCCTCAACCTTTTCTACCTCTTCCCCACCATCAAAGCCTTGCGCATGGGCAGAATTCATTCCTACATCAAGCTGTACAGCCTGTTGCTGGTGGCCAATCTCATGCTGGCGTTCTTCCAAACCTATGCAGAAGGCATGGTCATTGTGGCACTGTCTTTGCTTTTGCGGTATGGATGGTTGATGATTCACACCTATAGAAAACCAGTAAAATGATGAATAAGTGTCTCTCCGCGATGATTGTCGCAACCCTCACGGGAACCACTGTTCAGGCGCAAACCTTACAAGCTGCGCCGCGATTGGTGGTGAACATCACCATCGACCAGTTGCGCAACGATTATATAGAGCATTATTCGCCACTTTATTCCCAAGACGGTTTCAAGAAACTATTGCAGAAAGGCAGCGTCTACGAAGCTGCCAGTTACCCGTTCACGCCTGTCGATCGGGCTTCAGCCATAGCCACCATCGTCACCGGAACCACCCCCTATTACCATAACATCATCAGCACGCAGTGGCTCGACCGAAAGACGTTGCGCCCGGTGTTCTGTGTTGATGACACCCAACATAAGTCCTCACCGCAACGTATGTCCACGTCCACCATTGGTGACGAACTAAAAGTTTCGAGCGGTGGTTCGGCCATTGTCTACGGTTTGGCGGCCAACAGAGAGGCTGCCGTGCTGTCAGCTGGACATGCAGCAGATGGCGCCATCTGGATAAACGATAAGACGGGCAGCTGGACAACGTCAAGTTATTACAGCGAAAAAGCCCGCAAATGGATTAACGCCTACAGCAGTACAAGGCCCCGACCCGGCAAAGAGAAGACGCAACTGAATGACGCTGTGAGCAACGCCTCCGTGAGCTGCGTGGTCAACAATGCCATGGGTAAAGACGAAATTACCGACTTTTTGTCAGTCACCCTGTCGGCGGCAGGCAGCAATACCGATGCATGGCGCACAGATTTGGAGGCCGTTTACCGCGGACTGGACAAGACCTTGGCATCGCTCATTACCCGCATCGAACAGGCTGTAGGTGCCAATAGGGTGCTTTTCGTACTCACCAGCACGGGATACACCGAAGACCCAAAGGTTGACTATGCCAAATACCGCATCCCAACCGGAACGTTCTACATCAACCGCACGGCCAACTTGCTGAACATGTACCTTGGGGCCATCTACGGACAAGCCCGCTATGTGGAGACATGCTACCGCAACCAGATATATTTGAACCGCAAGCTCATTGAAGACAGGCTGCTCTCTTACGAGGACGTTATCTCGCGTTCGAAAGACTTCCTCATTCAGATTGCGGGCATTCGCAATGCCACCGAGAGTCCTTACAACCCCGCTGTCAGTGGCGATTTGCTCATAGAGGTTGCGCCAGGATGGCAGTTGCTTAACGAAGACAATCAAGACCATTATATTGCACGCGCGTCGTTTGTGCCCTTCCCCATCATTCTTTACGGAGCAGGCATCAAACCACAGCGCATCACCTTGCCCGTGACGGTTGACCGCATTGCGCCAACCATCGCCAAATCCATCCAGATCAGGGCACCCAATGCCTGCAAGTCGGCACCGCTTCAGTAAAACTGTCTAACCGTATGGTATACAATTGGTTAGTATAATCTTACCTAACTTTCTTTCATCCATTTTTCCCTTCGGTTCCAAACTCATAGAGATTGACCACCAAAGTCATTGAGATTGAGTGCCAAACTCATGGAGATTGGCCCCTAAAGTCAATGACTTTGAAAAGCAAGACATGAAAGGCTGAAAGGAAAGGCTGAAAAGCCTACCTGACAAGGGGTTCGAGGTGCCTGGACATGGCTTTACGCCAAGAATATCAAATAATTAAAAGAGAAGTGGCAAATTAACAAATTTTATTCGTAATTTTGCAACACATTATATAATAAGAAATAAACAAAAACAACCATAAAAGATGAATTTCAATAAATTCTTAAAATCATTGTTCGGCGACAAGTCAAGCCGAGACATGCGTCTGATACAGCCGCTCGTGGAGACGGTGAAGAAGGCCTATCCCGACATTCAGAAGCTAAGCAACGACGAACTGCGTGCCAAGACCAAGGAGATACAGAAGTATGTACAAGACTCCGCCAAAGAACAAAAAGACAAGATTGCCGAACTGAAGGCCAAGATTGAAGAAACGGCCATCGATGAGCGCGAACCTATCTTCGAAGAGATAGACAAATTGGAGAAAGAGGCGCTGGAGATTTACGAGAAAGCGCTGAACGAGGTGATGCCCACCGCATTCTGCATCGTGAAGGACACGGCACGAAGATTTGCCGAAAACGAAGAAACAATTGTTACCGCAACCGACTTCGACCGCGAGTTGGCAGCCGACCCGAGCAAGGACTTCGTGACCATCGACGGCGACAAGGCCATCTATCACAACCATTGGACGGCGGGCGGAAACGACCTGAAATGGGAAATGGTACACTACGACGTTCAGCTCTTTGGTGGTATCGCCCTGCACCAAGGTAAGATAGCCGAGATGGCTACGGGTGAGGGTAAAACGTTGGTGGCCACCCTACCCGTGTTCCTCAACGCCTTGACGGGTAACGGCGTGCACGTTGTCACCGTGAACGACTATCTGGCCAAGCGTGACTCTGAGTGGATGGGACCGCTCTACGAGTTCAATGGCTTGAGCGTTGACTGCATCGACAAGCACCGCCCTAACTCACCAGAACGCCGCAAGGCTTATCTGGCCGACATCACTTTTGGTACCAACAACGAGTTTGGTTTCGACTATCTGCGCGACAACATGGCCGTTTCGCCAGACGATTTGGTGCAGCGTGCGCACAACTACGCCATCGTCGATGAGGTAGACTCGGTGTTGATTGACGATGCTCGTACCCCATTAATCATCAGCGGGCCTGTTCCAAAAGGTGACGACCAGATGTTTGAAGAATATCAACCGCTGGTAGAACGACTGGTTGACGTGCAACGCAAACTGGCCACACAGTTCTTGGCAGAGGCCAAACAACTGATTTCAGAGGGCCAAGCAGCGAAAGATCAGAAGAAGACTGAGGAGGGATTCCTCGCCTTATACCGTTCATACAAGTCGCTTCCGAAGAACAAGCCACTTATCAAATATCTGTCGGAAGAAGGCATCAAGGCTGGCATGCTCAAGACCGAAGAGTACTACATGCAGAACAACAACCGCGAAATGCCGAAGGCCGTGGAGCCACTGTACTTCGTGGTGGACGAGAAACTCAACAGCTGCGACCTGACAGACAAGGGTACCGAATGGCTCTCCAAGCAGGTGAACGACAAAGAACTCTTCGTGCTGCCTGATATCACAGCCGAACTTTCAGCACTGGAAAATGAGACTTCACTCTCTGACCAGGAGCGGTTGGACAAGAAAGACGAAATGCTGACCCACTATGGCGTGCAGAGTGAACGCGTGCACACCTTGCAACAGCTGTTGAAGGCGTACACCATGTTCAACAAAGACGACGAGTATGTGGTAATTGACGGTGAGGTGAAAATCGTTGACGAGCAGACCGGTCGTATCATGGAAGGTCGCCGTTGGAGCGACGGACTGCACCAGGCCGTGGAGGCAAAGGAACATGTGAGGGTGGAAGCTGCCACGCAGACTTTCGCCACTATCACCTTGCAGAACTACTTCCGCATGTACCACAAGTTGGCTGGTATGACGGGTACTGCCTCAACCGAAGCGGGCGAGTTTTGGGATATCTACAAGTTGGACGTGGTGGAGATACCGACCAACCGTCCCGTGCAGCGCAACGACATGGACGACCGCGTATACAAGACGGCGCGTGAGAAGTATGCTGCCGTGATTGAAGAGATTGAAGAAATGCGCAATAGTGGCCGTCCGTGCTTGGTAGGTACCACGTCTGTCGAGATTTCTGAGTTGCTCAGCAAGATGCTCAACATGCGAAAAATCCCACACAACGTGCTGAACGCCAAGCTACACCAAAAGGAAGCCGACATCGTGGCACAGGCTGGACAATCGGTGAACGGCCTCGGCGCGGTGACCATCGCCACCAACATGGCCGGTCGTGGTACCGACATCAAACTGTCGCCCGAAGTAAAAGCGGCAGGAGGTTTGGCCATCATCGGTACCGAACGGCACGAGAGCCGCCGTGTAGACCGCCAGTTGCGAGGTCGTGCAGGCCGTCAAGGCGACCCAGGTAGTTCGGTATTCTACGTCAGTCTGGAAGACAAACTGATGCGATTGTTTGGTTCTGAGCGCATCTCCTCGGTGATGGATCGTCTGGGATTCAAGGATGGAGAGCGCATTGAGAGCCCGATGATTTCGAAAAGCATCGAGCGCGCGCAGAAGAAGGTGGAAGAGAACAACTTCGGTATTCGTAAGCATTTGCTGGAATACGATGACGTGATGAACAAACAGCGCACCGTGATTTACGAGAAACGTCGCCACGCACTGATGGGCGAGCGTATAGGTATGGACATCGCCAACATCATTTGGGATCGATGTGTCAACATCATCAACTCGAACGATTATGTGGGTTGCAAGGAAGACTTCTTGAAGAACTTGGCGATGGAATGTCCGTTCACCGAAGAAGAATTCATCGCTGGCAATCCCGAAGATTTGGCCGAACGTGCCTTCCAAGATGCCATGGCGGCTTTCAAGCGTAAAACCGAACGGATACAAGCGGTTGCTTGGCCGGTCATTAAGCAGGTACAGGAGGAACAGGGCGATCGGTTTGAGCGAATTGCCGTTCCGATTACCGATGGAAAGCGTGTGTACCAGGTTTCCTGCAACCTCAAAGAAGCCTACGATACGGAAGCCAAAGACATCGTGAAACAGTTTGAGAAGAGCATCGTTCTGCACATCATTGATGAGAATTGGAAAGAGAATCTTCGACAACTGGACGAACTTCGCCATAGTGTACAGAACGCCTCGTACGAACAAAAAGACCCTCTGCTGATCTTCAAACTGGAGAGTGCGAAACTCTGGGACAGCATGATTAACGACATGAACAACCAAACGACGAGCATCTTGATGCGTGGTCAGATTCCTGAAATGCAACAGGAGGAGGTTCGTGAGGCTGCCCCGGAACAGAGAAGTCAACGCTATAACGAGCAGAAAGATGACCTGACAGACCCCGGTCAGGCCGCAGCTGCCCATCAAGACACGCGCGAACAGGCACAACAGGTGAACCGCACGCCGTACATCAAAGACAAGATGCCGCGTCCAAACGATCCTTGTCCCTGTGGCAGCGGCAAGAAATTTAAGAACTGCCACGGCAGAAATCTTCGATAAACATCAACGTATGAAAATGATAGATGGTTGGAATCGCTCACAAACACACCAGGAATGGGCGCACAACCGTCTATCATTTTTTTTTGATTCATTTGCACCCATGAACATTCAAATCAACAACTTAAAGAAGGCTTTTGGCGAGAAAATTGCCGTTAACATCCCCAACTTCGAGATTCATGATGGGGATATTCTCGGACTGGTAGGTAACAATGGAGCTGGAAAGACGACGCTGTTCAGACTGCTGCTCGACCTGCTGAGGGCCGATGAGGGGCAGGTTTTGCTCAGTTTCGGACACACTGACCCTCATCAGGAGCCTGCGTCAGAAACCCCAGTAGCCGTCACACCGGCTGCTGAAGCATTCACGGTAGACCCTTCCCAATCGGAAGAATGGAAGCAACATACGGGTGCCTACATCGACGAGGGATTCCTCATCAACTTTCTGACACCAGAGGAATACTTTGAATTCATCGCCAAAGTGAATCACATTGACAAGGAACGTCTCTCTACTTTCTTGGCTTCACTGTCCAAATTCATGAATGGCGAGATACTCGGACAGAAGAAATTGATTCGCGATTTCTCTGCCGGGAACAAACAAAAAATTGGCATCATCTCCGCACTCATCGCACGACCGAAGCTGCTGATTCTTGATGAGCCTTTTAATTTCCTGGATCCTTCGAGCCAAAACTTTTTGAAACGCCTGCTGCTGAACTATCATCAAACAACGGGAGCCACTATCCTCGTGAGCAGTCACAACCTGCAACACACGGTGGAAATATCCAATCGAGTGGCATTGATGGAGCAAGGTTCCATCATCAAAGATCTGCCCAACATACACGGACAGGCTGAAAAAGAGCTGGAAAATTATTTCAATGGAACGCAGGATGCATCCGAATAAACACGAAAAATGCTGATTACATGATGCGCGAACGGACGTATGCTTGACGTAAATAAGATACAACCCAGCAAACACAAGCAATGATGACGTACATGAGAACTAACTGCCAAAGATTGAGGTGAATGCCTTCAACACTCGCTCCCGGCCAGGATGCGAGGATCGACAGGTAGTGATTGAGCACCCGGGTCATCCAAGTTAGCGCAACAGCCACGACACTTTGCAACAACGGGGCAAAGGACAAGGCGAACAAAAGACAGGAGGTATAGAGGATGAGGACGGTCAATGGGATGGCCAACAGATTGGTTAAGAGGAAATAACACGAAAAACGACCGAAATAATAGGCCACTAACGGAGCCGTACCTATCTGTGCTGCCAACGATACAGCCATCATTCCCCACAACTTTCCCACAACGATAGACCTGGTGCGGAAGGCTTCAGGCAGCCAACGCGCAATGGGTCGATAAAGCAATAGAATGGCCGCAACAGCCATAAAAGATAGTTGGAAGCCCACATCCCATAAGCTCAACGGATGCAGCAGCAACATCACGATGGCCGTAAGTGACAGGGCATTGAGCGACATCTTATCGCGGTTGAGCAGTGACACCAATGAATAAACGGTGAGCATGATGGCCGAACGCATGACACTTGATGACATTCCCGTTAAAAACACATAGACCCAAACGGTCAACACCACGAAAGCAAGACTGAAAACACGTCGCAACCCTCGCCCACCCAGCACCAGGACGAGCAATCCATAGATGATGCTAAGATGCAAACCAGACAGGGCCAAGATATGAGAGGCGCCCGAAATGGAAAAGATTTCCTTGGTTTGTTTGGACAAAAACGACTTTTCTCCCAACGTCATCGCAGCTAAAACGGCATAATCTTGGTCATCAAAACCATGGGCAGCATAATGACACAGCAGTTTCTCACGCACCTTCTGCGCCTTCAAACGCAACCGTTCAAACCGAGACATGCACTTCAAATCAAGCTGACATTGCGTCCAATCGCGATGATAGATGAACGTTTGCGCCCGATAACCCCGTATCGCCATCCAGCGTTGATAATTGAAATGACGGGTTGAGGGATAACTCCGAATGGGCTGAAAGGCCGAACGAAACCTGATTCCATCGCCCACCTTCAACGCTTCATAACGCCTTTCAACGGTATCGCGCAATATCGATGCCCTCACTTTTTGGTTGGATAAAGGGCCGGAAAGGACATACAAATCACACTGGACTACCTTACCTCTCACCTTTGGAGTGGTCATCACGACGGCTTCAGACACATGTTCTTCCTCGGGAATGGGTACAGCCAGTCGGCTTTTCTGCATGGTCATGAGCAGAAAGCCAAAGCACATCACGGTGAAAAGGATGACTACTCCCTGCGCTGTTTTCCATCGGTAGCACGCCAATGCGATTAACAAGGCCGATGGAGCGATGACCAACCACAGCCATGTTGGCACGACAAACCCGAAAGAGTCGCCTGCAACAAGACCAACAATCAATGCCAAGGCAACCCTGAAAAGGGGATAAAGTTGCAGCCAGTCACGCACTTTCATTCATCATCGTCCATCAAATTGATTTGTAGTTGTCGTCAGATTATTCATAATCATCAATCACACGATTGGTGAATTCCATCATGGGTTGAGCCACTGTGAATAGCTCTGTCATGGGTTCTATCCAACCATTGCCTTCAAAAAAGTCATCTTCAACCCGATGCCAGCAAGCATAATCTTTCATTCGAAGATAGTCAATAAACTCATAATCGGCTGGAAAACCCTTCGGACAAGTCTTCAATCGGCTGATTCCAAAGCCCTTGTCCGATGCCTGTTCATCACTCCACGAACCCTGAGTGGCATAACCAAAGAAATGAACAAACTTGCCATTCTCCACACATTTTCGCCACTCGTCAATGTTGCCCATAATCTCATTGCGGCAAGAGGTCAAGATATGGGTGGGCAACCAATAGGCTCCAGCCGACAACAGGCAATGGCCTGGCTGCACATGGATGTAGTAACCTGCATGCAACGACTTACGACCTTTCGCACTGATGTATGCGCCAAAATGTCGTTTATAGGGCGATTTATCAGGCGAGAAACGTGTGTCACGATTAAAACGAAAGCACGCTTCCTTGGCTGTCACATGCGAAATGGAGGCATCAAACTTAGAGATAGCAGCGATAGCGCAATCCACTCCCTCCTCAAAATCGCTGCGACAAGCCAAATATTCGTCTTTATGGGCTTGATACCAGTCACGATTGTTATTCTTGGCAATGTGTTCTAAATATTTTAAAATGCGTTGGATGTTCATATAATCAATGTTTTGAAGATATACGATGCTAATTTCAAAGATGGTTTAGGCAAGATACAAAGATGTTTTAGGCGAGTTTCAAAGACGATTCATGCAAGTTTGGAAGATGTCAATCGCTTAGGACAAATCTGGTCAAACTGGCACTTTTCACACTTGGGACGCTGACTTTGACAAATATATCTGCCATGCAAAAGCAGCCAATGGTGTGCACTCGACACATCTTCAGCCGGGATGTACTTCATCAATTCAAGCTCAACTTTCAAGGGAGTGTTGGCCTTTTGCGGCACCAACCCCATGCGATGGCTCACTCTGTAGACGTGAGTGTCAACGGCAATCTTTGCTTTTCCATACCAAACGGCTTGCACTACGTTGGCCGTCTTGCGCCCCACGCCAGGCAATTTCACCAAATCCGCGGTGTTGTCTGGCACTTCTCCGCCGAAATCGCTTACTAACATTTGCGCCATCTCCACCAAATGTCGTGATTTGGCATTAGGATAACTCACGCTGCGCACATATTCCAACACCTCTTCGGGCGTTGCCTGTGCCATCGACTGCGCGTCAGGATAACGTTGAAACAACGCCGGTGTCACCTGATTGATGCGCTTATCGGTGCATTGTGCGCTTAACAATGTGGCAACCAACAGCTGAAAAGCCGACCCAAACTCAAGTTCGGTCGTAACGATGGGCGTTGTTTTTCTGAAATAATCGAGAATATATTGATATCTTTCCTTTCGTGTCATATCACAAAAATACGAAACATTTCGCAATTCACCAAGCCCTTGAAGCGTTTTCACACACCGCAACATCAAGGTTTCTCGATAAAAAAAATGTGACCAAACTCAAGTGTCTCACCGAATTTAGTCACATTCTTTTATGATTAGATAAGCTTAATAAGCATCCTCATGTTTAATCTCTTCTTTCGTGATTTTCTTGCTATCCATGGCATGCCATACATAAACTATATAAGCAAGGACGAATGGAATAAAGAGTGAAACTATGGCCATGGTGCGCAATGTAAATTCACTACTACTACTGTTCATAATGGTCAGTGAACTCTGCAAATCGGCATTAGAAGGATAATAAGCTGTATTGTTCCAACCTGCAATGAGCAACAGAACCAAAACAACTAAGACTACGCCAATACCTGCCGGCCAAATACCCTTGATATAGGTGTTACTCAACACGGTCTTGACAATGCCGAACAGCAGCAATACCACACCAACAAGCAACACAATAGCAAGATACCACATGTCTAACAGGTTGTATAGATACTTCATCGACTCCATAGAAATCACGCCAGTGGCTGGATCATAGGCGAAACCATCCTTCAACAAGGTTCTAATTAGGAACGGAAGGAACAGCAACAAGAATGCACCTGTGTTGTAAATAAGATGCTTACGGCTGCGAGCGCGCAGCGTATCATCGGCCACATTATTAATAATGTAGAGCAAACCCAATATGCGAGCCAAGAAGAACACAGCCAAACCCAGCACCACATTCCATATATCCAACAACGCATCCAGGCCATGACTGTAGTTAGCCCACCTGCTAATCACCGGTGCCATGCCATTGGTGATGTTAATCTTGTCGACCAAGAAGTTAGAACCGTTGAAGAATGTTGCAACGGCACCACCCAACAAAACGGGACCCAGAATACCATTGATGACCAAGCACCATTGGAAAGTCTTCACTCCTAAGATGTTTCCCAATTTGTTTTGAAACTCATAGCTCACCGCCTGAACAACAAACGAGAAGAGAATAATCATCCACAACCAATAAGCACCGCCGAAGCTGGTACTGTAAAACAAAGGAAACGATGCGAAGAAAGCACCTCCAAAGGTAACCAACGTCGTGAAAGTGGTCTCCCACTTGCGCCCCGTACTATTGACAACCATCCTACGCTCTTGTTCGGTCTTACCCAGGTTGAACACCAAAGAGTTAGCACCTTGAACAAACATCAAGAATACCAGTAAGGCTCCTAACAAAGAAACAAGAAACCACCAGTAATGTTGTAAAAAACTATATGTAATCATTGTATTACCTTTCTTATTTATAATTCAACCTGATTTGACATTTCACTATTCTCAGGACCTTTCTTAATAGCCTTGCAAAGAATGTTAATCTCGACAGCCAACATGGCGGTGAAGAGAATCAAGAATATAAAGAAGGTGACAATAACCGAACTCGGTTTAATGTCAGACACGGCAACCCATGTCGGCAACATATCCTGAATGGTCCAGGGCTGACGACCAAACTCTGCCACTAACCAACCTGATTGAGAGGCCAGGTAAGCGCATGGCAACAGCACGATGCCCGAAATCAACAACCAGCGATGCTTGATGATGTCTTTCTTGTAAACAAAGAAGAGCGAGCAGATAAAGAACAAAATCAACAACATGCCGATGCCAACCATCACTCTGAATGCCCAGAAGTTCACTGGTATAAACGGAACGACCTGGTGGGGTGATTTTACATAGCCATAACCAAAATAAGGCATGTTGTCTTTCAGAATCTGCTTGGTAGCTTCATCCTTCTTGCCTGAACGATAATCTTGCAGCGCTGCAATGGCCATCTGGCCGCGCTTCATTTTTTCTTCTACCGAGATAACCTTCGTACCGTCTGGTTTGGTATAACCATTCAGCAGGTCATTCACGCCAGGCACATATCCATTGGCGTCTAAGGTTGCCAAGAATGACAAGCCATTAGGCACAGCCATCTTCATCGGTGGCTCTTGTTGGTTCACATAGTCGGGTTGCTTAAATGGGTTAACAGCTGCAAAGACCGTCAGTCCCTGGCCCGTTCCACCATTGTAAAGCGCTTCCATCGAAGCCAGTTTCATAGGCTGTACCTTGCCAACCTGGATAGCTGAGCTGTGTCCGGTAATCAATGTCAATGCCACAGCTGCCAAGCCAAAGATACTACCTATCTTCATACTCTCGATAGCCAACTTATGATCACGCTTCTTAAGTAAGTACCAACTACTTACGGCCACTGTAAACACAGCACCGATAATCCATGAAGAGGTCACGGTATGACAGAATTTGTCCACGGCAAAGGGCGACAAGGCCACGTCCATAAACGAGTTCATCTCAAAGCGCATGGTATCTGGATTAAACTCCTGTCCAACGGGCAACTGCATCCAAGCGTTAGCTACCAGAATCCACCAAGCAGAGATGGTAGCGCCCAACCCCGTGAGCCACGTTGAAGCCAGGTGGAAACCAGGAGACACTTTCTTCCAACCAAAGAACATCACAGCCACGAAGGTAGCCTCCATGAAGAAAGCAATAATACCCTCGATAGCCAAAGGAGCACCGAAGATGTCGCCTACAAACCATGAGTAGTTGCTCCAGTTGGTACCAAATTCGAATTCCAAGATGAGTCCTGTTGCCACACCCATGGCGAAATTAATACCAAACAGCTTTTGCCAAAACCGCGCCGCATCCTTCCAAAAAGGGTCACGGGTACGATAATAGCGAGTTTCCATAATTCCCATAACGACGGCAAGACCAAGCGTTAATGGAACAAAAAGCCAGTGATAAATGGCTGTTAAAGCAAATTGGGCACGCGACCAGTCGATCGTTTGTGCCGAAATGTCTAATAACAGATTGTGCATAATGTAATGTATTTAATGAATGTTTCGTTTAATCATCTCGGTAGATACGAAATCTGCTTCATCGCCTTTTTGCGAGTTCTGTTTGATGAAATCAGGAAAGAAGAATACTTTCAGAATAGCGAACATGATGAAGAGTTTAATCAAAATGACAGTCCATAGTGTTTTACCTACGGTCATGTGCTTAAAGCCATCATAGTACAAATCAAAAGCTCGATAAATAAAGCTGTTTTTATTCATAGTAAAGTAGTTTTCGGGTGTAAAGGTAATAAAATATATGTAAAGTTGTACTTTTTCGTAAAAAAAATTATTCACAACGTTGGAAGAAACAAATTCAAGCCGATATGGATGCATGATTTTTCTTGACAACGAGCCTTCAAATCCTGGGCGTATTTGCAAGCAACATACCTTTGGCTGGCAAATACGGCAAGCACGAGCCACTTTCATACCACCCTATTACACAATCACTTACGCAAACAAGCACTCCACAACACTTCATCATTTAGGCTTTCAGATGCCAACAGCATAGCTTTTAGGCAGCAATAACAATGCTATTGGCAGTTTATCAGCATGCTTTTAGCCCGTTAAAGCATGCAGATGGCAAGACAAAAGGATGCTTCTGAGCGGACAAAATCAATATTTTTGTGTAAAAATACGTTTTTTCTTCCTAAATTATTGCCTCCTTACATCCGCTGTGCCTATTGATTTTTTCCAGATGAACAGTTTTCAACAGCTGTTTTTGGGGTAAAAAACGATGAAAATATCTGACAAATTCTTCTATTACGCCTCTGCATCACAGCAGTGACGCAAGATTGACGCATACCTCCAGTTCACCATGCAGCATCCCCTGAGCGCGGGGGGGGCGCATCGCATCCTACAACGGAATACAAGGCTTGAGGCGCAAGAAATGTGCTTTGCAAAGTTTAATTTTCTCAAAAAACATTAAAAACAAGCCGAATGGTCATTTGTCTTTTGTTTTTTTTTGCCAATCAACATTAAATATCTAAATTTGCAAAGACAATTATTAAGTAAAATTACCTATGAAGAAAAAGGTAGTCATTCCGATAATCGTTTTCATGCTCCTACTCGTTGCAGGCATTGTGTATCTTGCCTACAACTTGAACAAACAACAACAGCATAACCAGGAGATGCAAGAGTTGGCCGAGTTGGATAAGCAGGAAATGGAAAACGAATATCAACGATTTGCCGATCAATATAGTGAGATGAAGACACAAATCAGCAACGATTCCATTGTCGCTCAGCTCACCAAAGAACAGGAAAAGACCGAGCGGCTCTTGAATGAGCTGAAGCAAGTAAAGAGCAATGACGCTCGTGAAATTGCCAGGTTGAAAAAAGAATTGGCCACCGTGCGCGCCGTCCTGCGCAGCTATGTGATGGAAATCGACTCGCTAAACCGGCTCAATCAAAACCTGACCAAGGAAAATACCCGCATCAAGGGAGAATATGAAGCTGCCAACCGACAAATAGAAGGGTTGAGCACTGAAAAGGCAAACCTGTCGGAGAAGGTGGCCATCGCAGCACAATTGGATGCCACAGGCATTAACCTATCCCTTCGTGACAAGCGAGGCAGGGCAACCAAGCGGTTGAAAAAGGCCAAGACCCTGCAAGTGGATTTCAGCATTGCGAAAAACGTTACTGCCACCAATGGCATGCGTACGCTGTATGTGCGCATCGTAGCACCTACGGGAAGTGTGCTGGGCGGAGCCGGTACATTCCCATACGAGAACAAGAATTTGCAGGCTACTGCAAAAAAAACCGTGGAATACGGCGGTCAGCAAACCAATGTCACAGCCTATTGGAACATAGACCAAGCCATGGTCTCGGGTACATATCAGGTGAGCATCTTTGCAGAAGGTAACATGATAGGATCACGAAGTTTTACATTAGATTAGCAGTTGAATGAATCGATGATGAACAGACTTTATACTACACTGGTTCTGATGGGTACGCTGTTGCCTGTTCATGCGCAAACGACACTGTCGCTTGACAGTTGTCGGGCCATGGCTCTGCGCAACAACAAGCAGCTGAATGTAGCCAAGCTCCAACAGGACGTCGCCAGAAACATGCGAAAATCCCTGAGAACAAAATATCTGCCGAAAATCGATGCGATGGGTGGATATGAATTTGTCAGCAAGGAGATTTCACTTCTCAATGACCAACAGAAAGCTGGATTTGCCAACTTGGGCACCAACATCAGCAACGGCTTGGGATCCAATTTATCCACCATGATTGGCGGATTGGTACAACAAGGGGTTCTCTCCCCACAAATGGCACAACAACTGGGCTCACTGATGGAAAACCTGGGGGCTGCCATCGGCCAAGCCGGAAACGCCATAGGCAACAGCATCAATGAGGCCTTGAAGACAGACACCCGGCAAGTATGGGCAGGAACGGTGATGGTGAAGCAGCCCATCTACATGGGAGGAGCCATTATCGCAGCCAACAACATCGCAGACATCAACGAACAGATGGCGGCCAACGACCTGTCACAACGTACACAGACCACTCTTTACGACATCGACCACGCCTATTGGCTGGTGGTGTCATTGAGGCAAAAGCAAAAATTGGCTAACAGCTATCAAGAACTCGTCAAGAAGCTCAGCTCTGATGTACAGAAGATGATAGAACAAGGTGTAGCCACGCGTGCAGACGGTTTGAAAGTAGACGTGAAAGTGAACGAAGCAGACATGCAGGTGACACAGGCCGAAAACGGAGTTGCCCTTGCCAAGATGTTGCTTTGCCAATTGTGTGGGCTACCCTTGGATGAGAACATCCAATTGGCTGACGAAAATGCCGAGTTACTATCCCCAGGAGTGAACAGTGAGGCCAATCAGGCGATTGACATCACCACTACCCGCCCGGAATTGCGCTTACTGCAAAACGCCGTTGACATCAGCAAACAGAACACTCGGCTCATCCGGGCAGCCTACCTGCCACATGTAGCACTCACAGGTGGTTATTTCATCTCAAATCCAAATATGTTCAATGGCTTCCAGCGAAAGTTCTCGGGTGCATGGAATGTGGGAGTCATTGTTCAGGTGCCGGTGTGGAACTGGTTTGAGGGTGCCTATAAAGTACGTGCCACCAAGACGGCCACCAGCATCGCCGAGCTCACCATGAGCGACGCACAAGAAAAGATAGAACTGCAAATCGCACAAAGCAGATTCAAGGTGAAAGAAGCTAACAAAAAGTTGGCTATGGCCATGAAGAGCGTGTCAAGTGCAGAAGAAAACCTGCGCAGTGCTAATCTGGGATTCAAAGAAGGTGTCATGGAATCGACGGATGTCATGGCTGCACAAACAGCATGGCAGAAAGCTCAAAGTCAAAAAATAGAAGCAGAAGTAGAAGTTAAATTAGCCCAAGTAAACCTCAACAAGGCGCTTGGCATCTTACAATAATAAATATCATGTCGGCAAAATCACAACACAACAACATTTTACTGGCGATCATTGGATTCGCTACAGTTGTCATTCTCGTGGCCATCATCGGTTTTTTCACGTTAGGAAAGAAGCCAGAGATTGTTCAAGGCGAAATTGAAGTGTCTGAATACCGCGTTTCAAGCAAACTGCCTGGTCGTATCTTGGAATTAAGAGTAAAGGAAGGTGATTACGTCCGGGTGGGCGATACGCTGGCCATCCTGGAGGCTCCCGAGGTAAATGCCCAGGAAAAGGCAGCTGCTGCCCAACAACAGGCTGCCGCCGCCATGAGCGACATGGCAGACAATGGAGCCAGAAAAGAGCAGATTCAAGCTGCTTATCAATTGTGGCAACAGGCATTAGCGGCGGCAGATATCGCCCAGAAATCGTACGAACGCGTGCAAAACCTTTTTGACCAAGGGGTGATGAGTGCTCAAAAGCGCGACGAAGCCTTTGCTGGCTACAAGGCACGCGAAGCACAAGTGAAGGCGGCCAAGAGCCAATATGACATGGCCAAGAACGGTGCTCGCGAAGAAGAGAAACGCGCTGCGAAGAAACAGGCTCAAGCAGCTGAGGGAGCCGCCAATGTGGTTCGATCGCTATTGAGAGAGACTGTTCAGATATCTAATGTAGAAGGTGAAGTCAGCAGCGTATATCCTAAGGAAGGCGAACTGGTTGGTACAGGATCGCCCATCATGAGCATTTCCATCATGAAAGACCTATGGGGTACCTTCAACATCCGCGAAGACCAACTCAATGGCATGAAGGTGGGTGATACTTTCAAGGCTTATGCACCCGCTTTCAATAAAGAGATCAACATGAAGGTGTTCTACATCAAGGATCAAGGGTCATACGCTGTTTGGAAAGCCACCAAGACCAATGGGCAATATGACTTGAAAACATTTGAGGTAAAAGCACGTCCTACCCAAAATTTCGAGGGTCTTCGTCCCGGAATGTCACTCGTCATCAAGGAGTCATAAACGAGATTTTCAGAATTGTGTAGATGTTGGTTCCAGTTCATTGCAGCTGAATCAGGCCTACACGAGAATCACGACACCTTCCCATGGTTCATCACCACAACTGTCCATCACATAGGATTCATCACGTAGATACATGTTAAAAAAAATAATACAGATTGCCTTTCGCGAATGTGGAATATTGCTACATAATCCCATCTATGGATTCTGCATGGTGATATTCCCCATCCTGGTCATCATCTTTTTTACATCCTTGATGAACGAAGGCCAACCCGTGAAGATGCCTGTCGGCGTGGTTGACTTGGACAACACGACCACCTCGCGCAAGCTGATTCGCAATCTTGACTCCTACCAGATGAGCCATGTCGTGGCACATTATTCCAACATGAACGATGCCCGGCAGGCTATCCAGCGCAACGAGATTTATGCTTTTCTGCTCATTCCGAAAGGCATGACAAGCGACCTCACCAGTGCACGCCAACCAAAAATCTCTTTTTATTACAGCAGTGTGTCACTCGTAGCTGGCTCTACGCTGTACAAGGATTTGAAAACCATTACGACGCTCGGTTCGGCAGGAGTTGCTTCCGCCAAACTAACAGCCATGGGGAAGACCAATGACGAGGTTAGAACCTTCTTACAGCCCATTGCCATCGACCTGCACATGATCAACAATCCATTGGCCAACTACAATGTTTACCTCTCAACGACCATGATTCCAGGCGTATTGCTCATCTTCATGTTTCTTATCTCTGCCTATTCCATTGGTACGGAACTCAAGTTCAAAGAATCAAAGAAGTGGCTGGCCATGGCTGACAACAACATCTATGTGGCCATAGCAGGAAAGATGCTGCCGCAAACCATCATCTTCCTAACCATCTTCTACGCCTTTGAAATTTATATCTACTATGTGCTGGGCTTTCCACACCCAGGCGGTCTCTTTCCCATCTTGTTGCTCGGACTGCTCACGGTGCTGGCAGGACAAGGCTTTGGCATCTTCGCTTTTGGTCTGGTACCCTCACTGCGCATGTCCATGAGTGTATGCTCACTCTGGGCCGTACTGGGCTTTACGACCAGTGGCGCCACGTATCCGGTGTTCTCCATGAGCCCGATGATTGAGGCGATGGCACAACTATTCCCTCTCAGGCACTACTACATGATTTACCAACAGTGCATCTTCAACGGCTTCCCGCTGACAGACGCCTGGTTCAATCTCCTGGCACTGTGTACCTTCATCATACTGCCGATATTCACCCTGCGCAACATCAAGCGAGCCATGCTCACCTATGTATATATACCTTAACAGGACGTAAGATAAACTAAGCAACTCAATAGAAGTTTAAAGACAAGAAACAAGCAAACATGAACGAAAGTTTCTTCCAGAGAATCAAAGAAGGCATCCAGGATATGTGTTATATCTGGGTCAAGGAGATACGCTCTTCCGTGACCGATGAAGGCGTGCTGATTTTTTGCATCTTGGTGCCACTTCTCTATCCTCTTGTCTATTCCTGGGCTTACACGAACGAAGTGACACGCGAAGTGCCGGTTGCTGTTGTTGACTTCTCCAAATCACAACTTAGCCGTCAGTTCATTCGTTCAGTAGACGCTTCGCCCGGCACCAACGTGACTTACCATGTCAACAGCTTAAACGAAGCACGTGAACTGGTAGCTCGACAAAAGGTTCATGGCATCCTATATTTTCCCGCTGACTTCTCAAACAAACTATACCGAGGGCAGCAATCCCACGTCAGCCTTTACTGTGACATGAGCCTGATGCTCACCTATAAAGCCATTTATCAAAGTACACAGGAGGTGGCCAGCATGCTGAACACCGAGCTGCAGCTGCAACAGGCGGGCGGATACACCAACCGAGATGATGAGATTGCAGCACAACCTCTGGCCGTGGACGATGTTCAAATATTCAATTCAACGGGCGGATACGGCAATGCGCTCATCCCTGGTGTGCTGATGATGATCATGCAGCAGACGCTGTTGTTGGGCATCGGTCTGGCTGCAGGAACGGCCAGAGAGAACAATCGCTACAAAGACCTTGTACCCATCAGCCGACATTACAATGGCATTTTCCGCATCGTCATGGGCAAATCTATGGCCTACTTCATGCTTTATGCAGTCATCGGAGCTTACCTGTCATTGATAGTGCCCAGGCTTTTCGGCTTTACCACCCTTGCGTCTGGAGCTGCACTGTTGGGTTTGCTCGTTCCATACATCCTGGCTTGCATCTTCTTCGGCATGGCCTTGTCGTGTATGGTCCGCTATCGCGAGAACGTCATCCTGCTGGTTGTCTTCACATCCATTCCTTTAATATTCATGACAGGCGTTTCATGGCCCCAAAACAACATACCTGGAATATGGCAAGGTGTGGCCTATCTTTTCCCATCTACCTTCGGCATTAGAGGATTCTTGCGCATCAATGGCATGGGAGCCACGCTGGCTGACATCAAAACAGAATACCAAGTTTTATGGGTGCAGGTACTGGCCTATTTCCTACTCACTTGTTTGGTTTACCGCTACCAAATCATCCATACTCGTCGTCATGCATTGGAACGCATCGCACGGTTGAAACAAAAAGCAAAGGAAGCGATAGAGAGAAAGGAAAGACTGGCCAGCGAAAAATCCGAATAAAGGTAAAAGGTTCATCATCGGGCATCCGTATCTTTAATCTTCCCACTCATGCCGATGTCACATTTTTTAAGTCTTTCAACCCACTTGTTTTCGATAGTTTTTGCGTACCTTTGCAAAATATAGGTTGTTACGTTGACCATCAACGAGTTTGTTGCTTACAAATAGCATAACAAGCAAAGAAAAAACAGCCTATCAATAGGATGCAAAATTATTATTCATCATTATATCAATGAAACAATTCAGATTAGTAGATAATGTGGTTGGATGGGTTGCCTTCCTCGTGGCTGCCATCACCTACTGTCTTACTGTAGAGCCGACAGCCAGCTTCTGGGACTGTCCAGAGTTCATCACCACAGGTTACAAACTGGAAGTAGGGCATCCGCCGGGGGCACCATTCTTCATGCTTACGGCCAATCTCTTCACGCAGTTTGTGAGTGATCCATCTAAGGTGGCCCTCATGGTCAACATCATGAGTGCGCTGCTGAGTGCCGTCACGGTACTGTTCCTGTTCTGGACTATTACGCACCTCACGCGCAAGCTTATCCTGAAAGACTGGGACAGCTTATCACTGGGCAAGCTCATCGCCATCGAGGCATCAGGCATGGTGGGCGCACTGATCTACTGTTTTAGCGACACGGCGTGGTTCTCGGCTGTCGAGGGTGAGGTGTATGCCTACTCATCGGCATTCACGGCTGTTGTATTCTGGCTCATCTTGAAATGGGAAGACCACGCTGACGAACCCCACAGCGACCGTTGGCTGCTGCTAATCGCCTACATGACGGGGCTATCCATCGGCGTACACCTGCTCAACCTGCTGTGCATCCCGGCCATTGTGCTGGTGTTTGTGTACCGCAAGTTCCCCGACATCGAGGTCAAGGGCTCACTTATTGCCCTGCTTGGCTCGTTTGTCATAGTGGCTGGTGTGCTGTACGGACTCATCCCGGGCATCATCACTGTGGGCGGATGGTTCGAGCTTTTCTTCGTTAACACACTCGGCATGCCGTTCAATACGGGTACCATCGTCTACATCTTGTTGCTGGTTAGTACTGTGGTGTGGGCCATCTACGAGAGCTATGTGGGACGAAGCAACCGCCGCATGAATATTGCTTTCATGCTATCGGTGGCCATGTTGGGCATCCCGTTCTACGGCTATGGCTGGAGTGCGGTGTGCATCGGCGTGGTAGTATTGGCCCTGCTGTGGTTCGTACTCAACTATACAAACAAGGTTGAGAAGAAGCGAGTGCCGCTCATCAGTGCGCGCATCAAGAACACTGTGTTGCTAGGACTGCTGATGCTCATGATTGGTTACTCGAGCTATGCACTCATTGTGATACGATCGGCAGCCAACCCTCCGATGGATCAGAACTCACCTGAGGATATTTTCACATTAGGTAAATACTTGAGTAGAGACCAATATGGCGACCGGCCGCTACTCTACGGACAGGCATATACCTCCCAAGTAAAACTTGATGTGCAGGGCAACCATTGCATTCCCAGCATGAACGAGGGCGCACCCATATACGCACGCAAGGAAAAAGCAAACAAGGACGAGAAGGACTCGTACTTCGTTGTAACGCACAACTCCAAATACATCTACGCGCAGAACATGCTCTTCCCACGCATGCACTCGTCAGACCACGCCACGGCCTACGAGAGTTGGATGGGCGGAGTGGACGGTACGCAGGTGCCATATGACCGCTGTGGTGAAAACATCATGGTGAAAGTGCCAACACAATGGGAGAACCTGCGCTTCTTCCTGAGCTACCAGTGCAACTTTATGTACTGGCGATACTTCATGTGGAACTTCGCTGGTCGCCAGAATGGCATACAGGGCAACGGCGAACTGGAACACGGCAACTGGATCTCGGGCATCCCATTGATTGACAATCCGCGACTGGGCGACCAGAGCAAGCTGCCCGATGAGCTGAAAAACGACAAGGGACACAACGTGTACTACATGCTACCGCTGCTGCTGGGACTCATCGGACTGTTCTGGCAGGCATGGCGTGGCAAACGAGGCATCCGCCAGTTCTGGGTGGTATTCTTCCTGTTCTTTATGACTGGATTGGCCATTGTAATCTATCTAAACCAAACTCCATTGCAGCCTCGCGAACGTGACTACGCTTATGCGGGATCGTTCTACGCCTTCGCCATCTGGTGTGGTATCGGCGTGGCAGCCATCATCGACCTACTGAAGAAGTATCTCAAGCTCAACGAGACAGTACTGGCCGCCATTGCAGGCATAGTCTGTTTGCTGGTACCGGTGCAGATGGCTAGCCAAAACTGGGACGATCACGACAGAAGTGGGCGATACACCTGCCGAGACTTCGGGCAGAACTACCTCATGACCTTGCAGGATAAAGGCTACCCCATACTCTTCACCAACGGCGACAACGACACCTTCCCACTTTGGTACAACCAGGATGTGGAGGGCGTACGAACCGACGCCAGGATATGTAACCTGAGCTATCTGCAGACCGACTGGTACATTGATCAGATGAAGCGGCCAGCCTACGACTCGCCATCTGTACCTATCAGCTGGCCAAGATTAGACTATTGCTCGGGAACCAACGAGGCTGTGCCCATTCAGAGCGAGTGGAAGAAAGAGTTGGAGCAATACTATAGGGACTATCCCGAAGAGGCCAGGAAGCAATTCGGCGATGAGCCGTTCGAGCTAAAGAACATCATCAAGTACTGGATGCGGTCGAAAGACGAGGACAGACACGTTATCCCCACCGACACGGTATATGTAACCATCGACAAAGAGGCCGTGAAGAAGAGCGGTATGATGATGGCTTCCGACACTATCCCCGACAAGATGGTAATCTCTTTGGCTGGCAAACGTGCGTTGCACAAAGGCGAAATGATGATGCTGGAGATGATTGCCGAATGCGGATGGGTGCGTCCAATCTACATCGCCACGACCGTTGCTGCCAGATACTACATGAACCTGGGAGACAACTTCGTGAGTGAAGGACTGGTGAACCGCATCACACCTTTCACTACCAACAAGCCTGGCGTGAAGAACTTCGACACCGAAAAGGCCTACAACAACCTCATGAACCGCTACAAATATGGCGGACTGGAGAAGAAAGGCCTCTACATCGATGAAACCACCATGGGCATGTGCGTGACACACCGACGCCTATTCGCACAGCTGGCTACAGAGCTACTCAAGGAAGGCAAGACCGACAAGGCTGCAAAGGCTTTGGCTAAGGCCGAACGTGTGATACCAGAATACAATGTACCGATAAGCTGGAAGAGCGGCTCCCTGGACATGGCACGCGCCTATGTGCTGCTGGGACAGAAAGCAAAGGCAAAGCATATCCTTCAAAAACTATGGAAAGACCATACGCAATATGCAGACTGGTACCTTAGTTTGGATGGCACTAGATTCCTTGCATCACAAGAAGATTGCATGCTATACTTCCAACTCATGATGGAAGTGAACAAGATTACGTCACTCTTCGACACCGCATGGGCCAAAAAACAAATGGACGAATTGAACCGACGGTACAACCTATATGCACGAAAAGGCGGTCGCACTTTAGAGTGATTCATGATAAATGTTGATGCCGGGACACAAGCATTTCAGTCAGACTAATTGGTTCTCGGCATCAATTTTTAAAGAAAAAGAAGAAAATAAAGCATGTTCATTGAGCAACCAGCCAAATGGTTACGGTGGTTATACCCCAACGCCCTGTGGCGAATGGATAGAAATGAGCGGTCGGTTTACCTGACGTTCGACGACGGTCCGATACCCAGTTCCACGCCTTTCATCCTCGACACACTGGCTGAATACAATGCCAAGGCCACATTCTTCATGGTGGGCGAGAACGTACTTCGCTATCATGATTTGTACAACCGCATCGTAGAGGAAGGCCATCAGATAGGGAACCACACCTTCAACCACATGGGGTCACTCAAGCATTGGGCACTGACCTATGGCATCAACATCCAGAAAGCCAACGAACTGATACACGCACACCTCTTTCGCCCACCCCATGGATGGATGCGATGGTCGGTATATTGGTGGCTATCCAGACGCTATCAAATCGTGATGTGGGACTTGGTGACCCGAGATTACTCCAAGTGGATGACGGCAGAAGATGTGTTGAGAAACGTCAAGCGATATGCCCGCAACGGGTCTATCATCACCTTTCACGATTCGACAAAAAGCATCGACAAGCTACGATACGCCCTACCAGAGGCCTTGAAATGGCTGAAAGAACAAGGATATGAATTCAAGACTTTCGAGTGAGTTGAAGGCTGAGGCATTAAACCTCGGCTTTTTTGCTTGCGGAATAGCACGCGCTGAAGCCGTTGACGACACCAACGCCCAACATGTTAGGCAGTGGATTGACGAGGGACGACAGGCTGATATGGACTATATGCGCAACCACACAGACATGCGACTAGACCCACGGCTGCTCATGAAGGGCGTGAAAAGCATCGTGTCGGTTGCCATGAACTATACACCGGCACAGCACATTCCATCCGATCAACTACAGTTTGCGGCGTATGCCTACGGCGAAGACTATCACGACATTGTCAAGAAAAAGCTAAGACAACTGGCATTGAAATTTGATTTCAAGGAGTTGCGCATGCAAGATGAACCGAACAAGGAGGATGATGATGTTTATTTTCGGGCTTTCTGCGACTCTGCACCTGTGTTGGAGCGTTATTGGGCCACTCGTGCAGGACTGGGTTGGATTGGCCGTAACCACCAACTGATCATCCCAAAAGCTGGTAGCATGTTTTTCCTTGGCGAACTATTCTTGACCATTGAGTTAGACTATGATGAACCCATGCACAGCCGTTGTGGCAATTGTCATGCGTGCATTGATGCCTGCCCCACTGGCGCCATCACCAAAGACGGCCCGCTCGACGCCAACAAATGTCTCTCCTACCAAACCATAGAGAACCGTGGAGACATCTCAAAAGATATCGCCGAGAAGATGGGAAATACCGTTTACGGCTGCGACCGTTGTCAGCAAGCATGCCCATGGAACCGCTTCTCCATACCCAACAACACACCAGAGTTGCAACCGAAGCCAGAGTTCTTGTCCATGACACGCGACAAGTGGATGCAGCTTTCAGAAGATGAATACCGCCAACTATTCAAAAAGAGTGCGGTAAAACGAGCAAAATACGAGGGACTGATGCGCAACATCCAAGCCATAGTTGACCTTTCGAAAGAACAAAAACAAGATCATTAAGACAGTAAGAACGATGAACTCACAAGAAAGAAAAGAACAATTACGAAATAGCAAACCATACCAGGCCATGAAACACATCACCATCTATCTGGACAATTACCACCTTGATGGTGTCGCTGGACTGGTTCCAGGAGGAGTAGGTGATGCCGTGACCGCCTTTTTTGGCTTGACACATGTCTACTTCGCCATGTTCAAGCTGCATTCAATTCCCCTCACCCTGGCAGTGTTGAACAACACTTTGCGTGACGTGCTGTTAGGACTGATTCCATTCTACGTCGGCAATGTCATTGATTTTTTCCACCATTCTAACAAGAAAAACATGGTACTCATCGACGGATTTATCAACGACGACAAAGCCATCATCAAGGAAGTAAACAAACGGGCATTGCAAGCTGCGGTCTTCCTCGTTTTCTTTATCATCGCCATTGCCATGATGATTGCCCTGCTGATATGGCTGGCAAAAACACTGGGAACCATGATTTTCAGTTAAAGCTCCATACAAGCCTCAGCGAAAAGATGTTCCGCATACTTACCAAAATCCCCAAGACGACGTGTCGCCTTGGGGATTTTGACGTTTGATGGTTGGCAGATGCTGACCAAACAATACGTTTTATTGCATTTCATAAACCACATCCATGAGCTTACGACCAAGACTCTCAGCCTCTTCCATTGTCGCAGCCTCGCTGTAAACACGAATGATAGGCTCCGTGTTGCTGGCTCGCAAGTGAACCCATTTGTCAGCAAAATCAATCTTGACGCCATCGATATCTGTCACCTTTTCATCCGCATACATTTCCTTGATACGATCCAAGATGGCACTGATATCAGTCTCTGGTGTCAGGTCAATACGATTTTTCGCCATGAAATAGTTGGGGTAAGACTTGCGAAGTTCACTCACTTTACAGCCTTTATGTGCCAAAGAAGAGAGGAAGAGGGCAATACCCACCAAGGCATCACGGCCATAATGGCTCTCCGGATAAATCACTCCCCCATTGCCTTCACCACCGATGACGGCATTCACCTCCTTCATCTTTGTGGTAACGTTCACTTCTCCAACGGCTGAAGCCATGTACTGTCCGCCATGTTTCTCGGTCACGTCACGCAGCGCACGTGTAGAACTGAGGTTTGAAACGGTGTTGCCAGGTGTATGACTCAACACATAGTCAGCCACACTAACCAGCGTGTATTCCTCACCAAACATGATACCATCTTCACAGATAAACGCCAAGCGGTCTACATCCGGATCAACAACGATACCAAGGTCGTAGCCTCCTTTGGACATTTCCTGCATGATACCCCCCAAATTCTTTTCCAATGGCTCAGGGTTGTGTGCGAAATCACCCGTGGGTTCACCGTTCAGAAGCGTGTATTCAACGCCCAATTCGTTCAACAGTTTTGGCAGAATGATGCCACCAACACTGTTGATACCATCCACGGCAACCTTGAAATGAGCTTTTTTGATGGCCTCCCGATCAACCAACTTCAGTGCCAACACACTCTCAATATGGCGTTGGTCGAATGAAGCGTCTTCAGAATAATGCCCCAAATGATCCACATCCGCATAGTTGAAATCTTCACTTTCAGCGATGTCGAGCACCTCATTTCCTTCCGATTTTGTCAGAAATTCGCCTTCATGGTTGAGCAATTTCAGTGCATTCCATTGTCTTGGGTTATGACTCGCGGTGATGATAATGCCCCCAGCCGCCTGTGTCATACGCACAGCCAGTTCGGTTGTGGGCGTCGTAGCCAATCCAATGTTAATGACATCATAACCAATTCCCATCAACGTTCCACACACCACGTTCTTTACCATCTCACCTGAAATGCGCGCATCGCGTCCCACCACAATGGTATTGCTCTGCGACTTTCCACTTCTACGGATAAACGTAGCGTAAGCAGATGTGAACTTGACGATGTCCAATGGATTCAACGTGTCGCCCGAACGACCTCCAATGGTACCCCGAATTCCTGAAATTGATTTGATTAACGTCATGATGTTTCCTGTTTAATGTTAGTTTTTATATCAAGTTGTTCACAGGTTTTTCTTACCTACCTCGTTGATACGTAATGTCATACAAACATGGATAAACGCTCTGTCGCGCATAGTTATGCCCACTGGTATGCGGAACTATCAACCGAACCTTCGCTATCTCGTCGCCTTCTTTGATGGGTCTGCCCACATGGATATAACTGAACGGAACCAGCCAACCTGCAGGAACCTCTGTTGTATTGAAAGCACTTGACATCACGCTCTCACCCTTCACAAACGAAGCCGTAAACGTTCCACTTGTATTACGAACCTTCATCTTATCCACCACGGCTGAATAAAACAGTACATCGTTCGAAAGTTGCAAAGAGTCGGTCATCAAGTTACGTTCCTTGAAACGACAAAGAACATCAACGGTCTCACCATTCTTGATTTTCTCTCCCACTCCATTTCGAATAATCTGCATGTAAACGCCACTGCTGGAAATCAAGACAAACTCATTGCGTTGCACGTTTGTCGTGTAACCTTGCGACGCGAACGTCTCTTCAGAAATGACCTGCACGGCCGAATCGGCAATGTATTTGTTTATGGCACTGCGCTCCGCTGCCTTTTGATCCGCATAGGTCTTGTTGTCACGGCAAGATGCCAAAAAGCAGATGGACAACAAGGCGAATAGTGGAAATATAATTCTTTTCATCTTTTATGATATCTACAGTCATGTGCAAAGATAGTTAAAGTCGGGAAAACGACAAAAGAAAAGCTTTGCTTTTATAGATTATTGACGATAGGAACAAACTGCCGTGCGTTGGCTATTTTCGTTTTAACCGATCCTCATAATGTATGAAAGCCTGCCTTACCACTTTTTCAGCCTCGTCCAAAGAGCAATAAAGTCGACCACCACTGGCATTGACATGTCCTCCCCCATTGAAGAATTTGGCCGCCATCTCATTGCAAGGAAAGTCATCCACAGAACGCAGGCTCACCCACACAAGGTTATCCTTACGGTCGTCTTCACGCAACGAGATGGACAACTTCATGCCCTTGATGGAGAGCGGAACGTTAACCAAGCCCTCTGCATCGCCTTTCACAAAATGGAAATCGCGCATGTCACTGCGGGAGATGGCAAAATAAGAAGCATGAAAATCCTCGAAGACATTTAACTTTTGCGACATCATGTAGCCACGCAACCGTATGGCCCACTGGCTGTAGTTGTTGTAAACATTGCGGTAAATCTTGTCCTTGTCGAATCCTTTTGTCAACAACTGACTGATGATAAAGAAGATGTCTGGACGAGATGAATTGTAGGTAAAGCCGCCCGTATCGGTCATCATGCCACAATAGATGGGCACGGCACCCTGGCACGTCATCCGCTCAAAACCACCCAACTGCCATATTATGCGGAAGATCAGTTCGCCGGTGCTGCTGGCATCAGTCCGGGATACGGATAAAACCGTATCCATGTCGGCGTTGGTGTGATGGTCTACCATCACCCTTTTGGCAGGACTTGCTTCCAGTACGGATTGCATTTCGTCTACCCTTCCGGTGCTGCCAAAGTCGAGACAAAACACCAAGTCGGCCTTCTGAAACAGTTGCTTCACTTCCTCCTGATGCTTGTCATAGCGTACAATACGGTCGCTGTTGGGCAACCATCGCAAGAAATCGGGATAAGCATCGGGCATTACGACAGTGGGCTGCTTGCCACATTGGTTTTTCAGATAATCACACCAAGCCAATGAAGAGCCAAGCGCATCGCCGTCGGGCGATTTGTGTCCGCAGATAACAATATGTTGAGCATCAGCTATTAGCTGCCGCAGCAGTTCCAACTCTTTTGGTGCTAAAATGTCTATGTTCATGTAACGAATGTACGTTGAGAATATCATCGTTTTCAAGTTGATGGCTGTTTGGCACAAAGGCAATCACCCACCAACTTAAAAACGCAATAACTCAAAAACCTCAAAAACTTATAAACTCAAAACCTCATCCATCAGAATAACTGATTGGGATATACGTCTTGGTCAACCAGCGACTGAATCCTATCCACGGTATCTTGACGGTCTGCCGCATAAGTAACGCCAAACCATTTGCTGGTAGTGTCAAGCACCTTCACGGTAGCCGTTTCCTCTTGAATCAACTTATTAACCATCAATGGAATGAAGAACTCTGCCTTGAGGTTTTCCATGTTCTTCGGATCAGAGAGAAACTCCTTGAAATAAGCATCACTATACTTGAAATAATCGGGTGTAAAGCCCCACATGTTCATCGATACGGGCGTGTTGTCGTCTACTGCCACCCATTCTCCTTGTTCATCTTTGTAACATACGGCTCCGTTAACGCGCATGATTTCGGTGCGTTCTACAACGGTGGTCAGGTTTCCTTGCTCGTTTTTTTCGCAAATACCACGAGCCACGGTTCCATTCTCCGACAGCGTATTGCCTACGCGGAAGCCCACCATGGCATAGTTGTTTTTTGAGCCTTCTGGAAGATTGGCCAAGAACTTTCCCATCACCATGAACGCATCTCGATTGTAGAAGTCGTCACAATTGATGACACAGAACGGTTCGTTAATCAATTCTTCGGCCATCATCACGGCATGATTGGTACCCCATGGCTTTTCTCTACCTTCAGGAACAGTAAATCCTTCCGGCAGTTTGTCGATGGCCTGGAAACACACTTCGGCAGGAATATGTCCTGCATATTTAGACAAAACTTTCTCTCTGAACTCGTCTTCAAAGTCTTTTCGGATGACAAATACAATTTTACCAAAACCTGCTTTAATGGCGTCATAGATAGAATAGTCCATGATGGTTTCTCCGTTAGGTCCCAAACCGTCAAGTTGTTTCAATCCTCCATAACGGCTACCCATGCCGGCAGCAAGCAGTAATAATGTTGGTTTCATAATCAATTTTATTTTAATGATAATCAATGTTCAAATCAGTTGGAGTAAACAGGCGATGCCTATCTTATGCAAAAATAGAGCAAGCCGAAAACAAAGGAAACTTGTTTACTTTATTGAGGTGCAGCCTATTTTATGCAAAGGTAATAAAAAACGATTAATAGCCGCAAGAAATCACATTCTTTTATCCTATGTTGAAGCTATGACCTGCTGAAATAAAACCTCTCTCCATCGCAAAACAAATCACGGACTTACAGGCAGACACACGGGATTTTGCCAAGTCTTCATCGGCCAATTTGGCATAACAAAACCGCCACATTGGCACATCACTATACAAAGGCACACCTTTTGGACATCATGAAGCAGTTAAAGAAATGATTAAAAAAGAAAGGAAAAAAAGATTATGACATTCGATAAATTTACAATTAAAGCACAAGAAACCGTTCAAGAGGCTGTGAACCTGGCACAAAACGCTGGGCAACAGACCATTGAACCCATTCACTTGCTGCTCGCCCTGCTGAACAAAGGGAAGGATGTAACGACGTTTATTTTTCAAAAGTTAGGCGTTAATCCTTCTCAGATAGAGGCATTGGCGCAGAGCGAGATTGAACATTTGCCCAAGGTATCGGGCGGACAACCCTACCTGAGCAACGACACCGACAAGGTTTTGCAAAAGACCATGGATTTGTCCCAACGCTTTGGCGACCAGTTCGTGAGCCTCGAACCGATGTTGTTGGCTTTGCTCACGGTCAACTCTTCGGCCAGTCGTATCCTCAAGGATGCAGGCTGTACGGAAAAAGACATGACCAAAGCCATTGATGAGTTGCGACAAGGTTCGAAGGTACAGAGTCAGAGTGGCGACGAAAACTATCAGGCGCTTGATAAGTACGCCAAGAACCTGGTGCAGGAAGCGCGTGCCGGAAAGCTGGATCCTGTTATTGGACGGGATGAGGAGATACGCCGCGTACTCCAGATATTGAGCCGCCGTACCAAGAACAACCCTATATTAATAGGTGAGCCGGGTACGGGTAAGACCGCCATTGTGGAGGGCTTGGCCGGGCGTATCGTACGAGGTGACGTGCCCGAGAACTTGAAGAACAAGCAGATTTACTCGCTGGACATGGGCGCATTGGTGGCCGGAGCCAAGTACAAGGGCGAGTTTGAAGAACGACTGAAAAGCGTCATCAAGGAAGTGACTCACGCCGATGGCGAAATCATTCTTTTCATTGACGAGATTCATACCTTGGTGGGTGCAGGCGGTGGCGAAGGTGCCATGGATGCCGCCAACATTCTGAAGCCGGCCTTGGCGCGTGGCGAATTGCGGGCCATCGGTGCCACCACGCTCAACGAATACCAGAAGTATTTCGAGAAAGACAAGGCACTGGAAAGGCGATTCCAAACGGTAATGGTGGACGAACCTGATGAGCTGAGTGCCATCTCCATCCTCCGCGGACTGAAAGAGCGGTACGAGAACCATCACAAAGTGAGGATTCAGGACGACGCATGTATTGCTGCCGTAACACTGTCAGAGCGATACATCAGCAACCGATTCTTGCCAGACAAGGCCATCGACCTGATGGACGAGGCCGCCGCGAAACTGCGTATGGAACGCGACTCGGTACCGGAAGAGTTGGATGAGATTACCCGTAAGCTCAAACAATTGGAGATTGAGCGCGAAGCCATCAAGCGAGAAAACGACGAGGTGAAGATCAAACAACTGGACAAGGACATCGCCGAACTGCACGAGGAGGAACAATCGTTCCGGGCTAAGTGGGAAAGCGAGAAGAACCTGGTGAACAAGATACAACAGGATAAGCAGGAGATGGAGAACCTGCGGTTTGAAGCTGACCGCGCCGAACGTGAAGGCAACTACGAACGGGTGGCCGAGATAAGGTATGGAAAGCTGAAAAGTCTGCAAGACGACATCGACAACATCAAGCTACAACTGAAGGCCACACAGGGCGGAGAAGCCATGGTGCGCGAGGAGGTGACGGCAGATGACATCGCTGAAGTGGTGAGCCGATGGACCGGCATTCCCGTCACACGCATGTTGCAAAGCGAGAAAGACAAGCTCTTGCATCTGGAAAGCGAGCTGCACAAACGGGTGATTGGCCAAGATGAGGCCATCACGGCCGTGAGCGATGCGGTGCGCCGCAGTCGGGCGGGATTGCATGATGCGAAACGTCCTATCGCCTCGTTCATCTTCTTAGGAACCACCGGCGTGGGTAAGACCGAGCTGGCCAAGGCACTGGCTGAATATCTTTTCAACGACGAAAGCATGATGACGCGTATCGACATGGGCGAGTATCAGGAAAAGTTCAGCGTGTCACGGCTCATCGGAGCACCTCCCGGATACGTAGGATATGACGAGGGTGGACAGCTGACCGAGGCCGTTAGGCGCAAGCCTTACAGCGTCATCTTGTTCGACGAGATAGAGAAGGCGCATCCAGACGTGTTCAACATTCTGCTGCAAGTGCTGGACGATGGTAGGCTGACCGACAACAAGGGACGCACGGTGAACTTCAAGAACACCATCATCATTATGACCTCTAACCTGGGCAGCCAGTACATCCAAGAGCAAATGGCTGGCATCGATGCACACAACCGTGAGGACAAGTTGAGAGAAACCAAGCACACGGTCATGGAAATGCTCAAGAAGACCATCCGCCCAGAGTTTCTCAACCGTATCGACGAGACCATCATGTTCTTGCCACTGACCCGGACTGAGATTGACAGCGTGGTGAAATTGCAGATGAACGCCGTGAAGAAAATGCTGTCGGAACAAGGCTTTACCTTGGAATGGACACCCAATGCCATCGACTTCCTTGGCAAGGTGGGATATGATCCCGAGTTTGGTGCCCGTCCGGTGAAACGCGCCATCCAACGCTACGTCTTGAACGACCTGTCCAAGAAACTGCTGGCCGGCGACGTGATGAACAACAAACCCATCATCATCGATGCCGATGACCATGGACTGACGTTCAAAAATTAATGACGCACGGCGGGCCTTTGCCAGCTGCACTGCATCCGCCAGAGCATGCAGAGCGCGGGTACAGCTGCACGGCCAGCATGTCATAAAAACCTATCATTGGGGTATGTCCGTAAGGATGTACCCCATTTTTGTTTGACGGAGGATGGTGAATCGATCACCCTAAATGTCCTATTTTTTGATTGTTTTTAGCCCCTAAAACGACCTTTCAAAACTTTCAATCTGGAAAAAAACGATAGGCCTACGGGATGCACGCAGGCACTAATTTGACAAGAAAAAACACCTATTTCACTTAAAGCAATGAGATGAGCCGGCAAGAAACATCACTTTGAGGTCCAATTTATATGCCTTTGCACGACAAAAGCATGTTAATAAGCGGCTTAAAACAATGCTTTTGACTCTCAAAGGACATCAACAACGGGCGCATCTTGGAAACAATACACACAACAGGCTGTATGTCAACGACATACAAGCTTCTCCATATTCAGCGTATTTGCGCATGGATGCAAGTTTGTTTGTCTACTCGCAAATTTTCAGCAGGATGGTTGTCAAAATAATTTTCAGTGTATTGATAAAAGAACAACCAATCTTAAACAATCACGTTCAGGTTGATATTGAATCTCTGTAGCCGATACTACTTGTTTGATAGATGTCATTATGTGAGCAGTACATTACCCAATTCATTGACGAGATTTTGAGAGAATTGCTTGCATATCTCAAGAATTTTGACGAATTTTGAATAAACGTTGTACATACGATGGTCTGAACTTAATATTTTGAATACCACTAAGTTACTAAAAATCAACGACATGTGTAACTTTTACGCATATTTATCAACTTAAATAAATTCCGCCAACGAGTTATGTTTTTAAATTTAAGAAAAATATTAATCATCTTCTATTGTATGATTTGTCTTAACGCTTTTTCAATTAAAACAGATATAAAAGATTCTATATCTTATGTAGCCAGCACTTTTATGCAGTATGATGTCTTCATTAGTTCTTATAAAGTCTTTGATGAAGACTTAGAGTGGGTTGAGAAAAATCACCATGACTGGGTTATAAATTATTTTGAAAAAATTTATATCAAGTATGATTGTACTTTATATTCTAAATTTGCATTATCAATTTCGTTATATAATATTGGTAAAAAACAATATTTAAAAGAACTATGGAAGAAGTATAGATATTTGTTTTTTATAGATTCCAAAAGAAATGAAGATGAAAATGTAAAAAAGATATGGGATTTAATAGACTGCTCCAAAATTAAAATGGAGTAACTTAAAAAATATAGATATATTATCACGACATAGATAATGCTCCAAATCGAGAGTTTTCTCTTCCCGTTAACTTGATTTCCAGCACATTGCTTGCAGATTTCAAGTATTTTTTTGAACTTTGCCATGAGGTTGTGCATAACAATGATTTTATAACCTAATAGATTTTGTACCACTAAGTTACCAAAAAGTCAACGACGTGTACAACTTTTTACTCATACTTATCAACTTAAATAAATTCCACCAACGAGTTAATGATAGAAAGTATTATAGATTCACATATAACAGAGCAACTATATAAAATATATAGTTTAGACATTGACGGTTTTGTCAATAACCAGGAGCAAGTCAAAATTTTAAATTTTGAATATGAATGGCCTGTTGTTGATTTTTTAGAGCCTGTTTTTATGCCTTTGTTCCAAAACATAGACTCCAACTTTATCTATTTAACAAAAGGATATAATATAACAAAAGATGAAATCTATTCTAAATTTTCAAGGAAAGATTTCATAGAGTTCATGAGAGGTAACAAGACTTATACTCCACGAGGGCGAAGCAAGGAAAGTATTGACACTTATTATATGATAGGCCTAACTATTTTTGACGAAACCTACGAATGGTTAATTCATAATAATGTTGACGTGGGATATTTAACCTTTTCTTTTCAAATTAAGAAATTCAACAATGAGAAGATACTAAATTTACTTACGAACAATAAGTGGTTTGTGCGTGATGATAATTATTGAGGACGGCAGCGGTGCTATCGAGTATTACTACGGTAAGATGGGCAAGGTTGCCAAGACCCGCCGCACGCTGATTGTACCTAATCAGACAGTGGCAACCTACGTAACACAGTGGAAGTATGACAGCCACAATCGCCTATTGGAAATGATTTACCCCGATGAGGAGAAAGTAACCTACGGGTACAACCTCGGTAGACAGGTAGACCACGTCCGTGGCTACAAGTCCTATGGCTACGATTATGTGAACAAGATTGGCTATCATAAGTTTGAGCAGCGCACTTACCTGAAGTACTGTAACGGAGCGGAAACGTTCTACAGTTACGACCCACAGCGTCGCAGACTACAGAACCTTGCAGTCAATGCTGGCGGCAAGACCATCTTGGACAGTGCCCTCCAGTTGCAATCCATCAAGGACAATTACAAGACATTCGATTTGCCATACAACGGTGTAGACAATAGCGACTATGTCAATGGCAAAGGCTTTAGTAGTGATGACGACACGCTGGAGGCAGCACAGGCAAGGGCGATGGTCAAGACGAGAGCTGGCGAAGCTGGCACTAACGAGCGGATGCAGTTCTACTATCACCCCGACCACTTGGGCAGCAGTAGTTACATCACCAACCTTGATGGCGAAGTATCGCAGCACATCGAGTATGTGCCGTTTGGTGAAGTGTTCATAGACGAATTGGAGCTTACGCGGAAATCGGCGACCGCAGGGAAAGCCAACTGCAACAACACTTGGAACACGCCTTATCGATTCAACGATTGTGCCAACGAGGGCAGAGGCAAGCTTGCTTGTTCTATGCCGAGTGCAGCCAATCGTAGAGTAAAACTCAACGCCAAGGAATTTGATGAGGAGACAGGTATGTACTACTATGGTGCGAGGTACTATGAGCCAAGGTTGAGTTTGTGGATGAGTGTCGATCCCAAGGAAGAAGATTATCCTATGTCATCTACTTATTGCTTTGTTAATAATAATCCTATTATTTTTATGTATGAATCTACAGCCGCCTATGGTGGCACAACCTTTATGCGTTTATCCAATAAATGGATGAAAGAAAATCATAGTAACCATTGGTCAGGAGGAAGAAAAAGAATGAAAATACAGGTAAATTATTTACTAACATTTCTATTCATTTGTCTTATAGGAACTTCTTGTTCCTATAAGACAAAGTGTAGAGGCATAAGTATCAACGAAGTTCATACTACAACTAAACATGCAAGTATGAGATTCTCCTCCTTGGCTACGTTTTCAAAAAACAAGACATCAGCATTAAAAAATTATCGAAAGTTTAACATAAGTAGGAGCATCAAAAAATCAATCAAACTATCCAATTGGGCAGAAAATATGGAATATCCTCCCGACGTCTTTATCTGTGAAAATGGTTATTATTTTTTATTATCTGTTACAAAAAATCCAACAGGACTAGATACAAATTTTTACCATTGGATTGTTTTAAATAATGATGGTAGAGTTGTTGATGAATTTGTAAGCTTATCTAAAAACATCAATAACTGCTATATGGAAAAAGGGAAACTACACATGGTTGTATATAACTATGATGATGAGTTTTTTTTTAAGGAGCAATCAGAATTGATTCCGATAATAATAAGGGATTTTATAGTTGAAGATAGTTTAGCTTTGAGTAAAGAAAGTAAATTTTACGTAGAAGAGGGCTAATATCAGTAAATAAAAATTCGTTGGTCAAATTAAAGCGTATTTAACTGTCCGATAGGCTTATGATTGATGAGAGTAAAATACTACAACATGGTGAAAGCAGCGACTTTGCCTTAGCCTCTATCTTTGCCCCATCGATGTATTCCACGTCAAGGGTCACTAAGCTTCGATCAGCAAGTAGCACCATCAATTGGGTGAAACACGTTGTTTTGCTCCTCTCTGACACGGTTGTGGAAGCAGTTGATGGTGATGAAGTTGGGCTTTTCGTATCCTATAATCCCAATGAAGTGGGTGTCATGGAGGAGCGATTATACAGGAACATTCCATTGGACATAGACAATATGGAGGGGATGCATCTAAATCACATTTCAATGTTAGGGTAATGCTTCAGATCGGGAGTTATTGTAATAATCATCTGATTATCAATTTAATTTTTAAAAGATTATGCGTAAAGGCAGAGATAGATTCTCTGCCTTTTGTTATATTTGTAGTCCAAAACAAGGAAAAATGAATATACGAGAACGCTTCGGCACATTACGTCCAGATTGGAAGTGAAAAACTCAAGTTTTCAACACCAAACAAGAGTTTTATAAAATGATTGACTAATTTTGCACTTGCTGGTTGACTCTACGCTCAATATGAACAATAAAAGATATATATATTATATGCTTATAATATGCACATTATTTCTTTTTAGTTGCAATTACCGCCATAAGCAGGAAATTACTATTTTTTATTTTTGTGGTGATATAGAACCATATAGACAGTTTGATTGTACTGACCTCGATAGCATATGTAAGACCAATGAATACGATGATACAATATTTATAACCTCTACTATGTTCAATCAAATTAAAGACGATATAATAAATGCTAAACCAACTCATAATTATTCAAACTCATACACACCAATAATATATGTAAATGTTGGAAATCAGAATTTGTGTCTTAATGGAATAAATAATCAGTGTTGGATAAAACAGAGTGATAGAAAATATCACCCTTCTATTCTTAGTAATAAGACAGTGTATCTTCTAAAATGGAAATCTTTCTATTACAATTATTTGCCACATGATATTTTACAATTAGATAAGGGGATACGGCAATTTGGTATTCCTTCTGATTATAAAAAAGATCAGATAAATAAAATAACCTTAATTCCGCAGCACTTTAGTTTAACTATTTTTATAAGTTCCTGAGCAACAAA
>CABQNT010000009.1:0-118955 GCA_902465605.1 uncultured Prevotella sp. | reverse complement strand
AATAGTGCTCAAAAACAAGAATGATAGAGAATGGGTAAGGTTTTGCAGAGGTCTCATTCAACATGAAATCAATTGCAGAGTGGTCGCGAACCGATTTGCAGACATAGTATAACTTGTCCTTTCCATGTGGGGCAACTTCTGGTTCTTTGGTGTCCAACCAGGCACTCATGGCAAAAGACGATGAGAAAAGCTCGGGATGATGCTGGCAGTACACGGTGCTGGCACCTCCACCCATCGAAAGTCCCATAATGGCTCGGTGCTTTTTGTCGGTATAGGTATGATACTTTTTCTCTACGGTAGGCATCAGTTCGGTAAAAAAGAACGTTTCATAGTCCCATCCAGGCATGTTGTAGTAGCCGTTCCACTGATTTCTTACATCAGGATGTCCTGCGTTGGGCATAATAATAACCATGGGTACAGCCTCCTGGGCTTTAATCAATTCATCTGCAACCTCTCTCATGTTTGCTTTCATAGCCCAGTCTTTATAGGTGCCATACAGACCATGCAGCAAGTAGGCAATGGGATATTTTTGTGATGCTGGCTCATACCCTGTGGGCAGATAGACGTTGTATTTAATCGTACTATTCAGCACACTACTGTGTATGCTGTCGGTAATTACTTTACCAGCCCATAATGGCGCACTCATCCAAAAGATAAAAAATAATAAAAATAACTTTTTCATTGTTATATTGTTTAAAATAGTAATTTCTGGCAGAATCAATTGGTTGCGGGCAAATGCAAAGGTTGTCAGTAGCTATTGATGCCATGCAAAGTTATACATTTTTTCCTTTTCCAGATAGAAAGGATTGATAAAAATAGCGAGTTTATGGTTTTTTCTCGCTGCGTTTACTTACAGTGATTCTGTTGCGGTGTGGAGCAGGGATGGCTATGGATATTCATTACAGCCAGAATCTTTGCAAATCCCAAAATTGGACGAGAGGAAATTAAGTGTAAGTGCAAGCAAATACAATTCAAAAACAAATAAAAGCCTGGTATCCTAACAAGTTGCTGTGTGTTTTTGATGTGGCATTGTTGGTCAATTGTTTTTCTTGATTTAATTATATTTAACAAAATAAATTGTGGTTTTACTAAAAAAAGCATATTAAATTTCTTATATTTGCGCTAAAACTGAATTAAGAGTGAATATTTTTATGAAAAAGCAGTTAGAAAAATTTCGGCTGTATTTTCTTTCCTATATCATGCAATGAGTATTATCAATACTCAATGATTCTATATATATCTGTCTCTCTTAAAATATTTTAGGTATGAAAAAACGTTTAATATTAGCAACAGTTGTCATCCTCTCGGTAGGATTCACTTTGCATTCGTGTCGCCCAAATTCGTCAGGGCCAGCTGTTGATTCAGATGCGGCTCAAAAGGCGTATGTCGCACCTGGCGAATATGACGAGTTTTATAATTTTGTGTCTGGTGGTTTCAACGGTCAGGTCAGTGTATACGGCATCCCTTCGGGAAGACTTTTGAAAATCATTCCGGTGTTCACGCAGAACGGTGAAAACGGTTATGGATATGATGAGAACACCAAACCCATGCTCGAAACGTCTTTCGGTTTCGTGCCTTGGGATGATACGCATCATGTGCAGCTGTCGCTGACCGATGCGATGTATGATGGCCGCTGGGCCTTTGTCAATGCCAACAACACCCCTCGCGTAGCGCGTATCGACTTGAAGACGTTCCGCACCACCGAGATTATAGAATTGCCTAATTCGGCTGGTAACCACGCTTCACCATTCCTAACCTCTAACTCAGAATATCTGGTGGCTGGAACACGTTTCAGTGTTCCTGCTGACTATGACAATGGGGATGTGCCTATCGCTGAATATAAGAATAAGTTTAGGGGGCACATCAGTTATGTCAAGATTGACAAAGAGTCTGGCCACCTGAGTCTGGACTTCCAGCTCGCATTGCCACCGTTCAACTACGATTTGAGTCATAGTGGAAAGGGTGCTTCGTCAGACTGGAGCTTCTTTACATGTTACAATTCGGAAATGGCCAGCACGCTGTTGGAAATCAACTCTTCCAAGAATGATAAAGATTACATCTTAGCTGTCAACTGGAAGAAAGCCGCTGAGCACGTTGCGAATGGCGACTTTGATACGCAAACGTCCAAATATGTGCACAATGTGTTTGACGAAAGTACCGGGATGGCCAAATCAGAGATGCTTGACAAGGTTAAGGTGATTGACACCAAGAAAATTAACGACTTCTTGTATTTCATTCCTTGCCCGAAGTCGCCTCATGGCTGTGACATCGATCCCACTGGCGAATATATCGTTGGTAACGGCAAATTGTCCACCAACGTGCCGGTGTTTAGTTTCTCCAAGATACAGAAAGCCATTGAAAACAAAACTTTTGACGGTCAGGTAGATGGCATCAATGTCATCAAATACGAGGCCGCCATTCACGGTGAGGTGCAGGCACCAGGCATTGGTTCACTGCATACCGAGTTCGATGCCGATGGCAATGCGTATACCAGCTTCTTTGTAAGCTCGGAGATTGTGAAGTGGAATTTGAAGAGTCTGGAGGTTCTTGACCGCATTCCAACTTACTATTCCATTGGTCACTTGTCTGTAATGGGTGGCGACACCAAGAAGCCTTACGGTAAATACATGGTGGCTTACAACAAAATCACGAAAGACCGATTCCTTCCAACCGGTCCTGAAATGTGTCAGGCAGCCCAACTGTATGATATCACGGGCGATAAAATCAAGCTTGTGCTTGAGTTTCCAACAGTTGGTGAACCGCACTATGCCGTGGCTTGTGAGGCCAAGCTGCTTACCGAGAACATGCTGAAGTTTACCAAGCTGGCAGACAATAATAATCCCTATAAGATTAACAGTGTCAAGGAAGCGCGCGTAGAGCGCAAGGGCAACCGCGTGGATGTCTATATGGGTGCCATTCGTTCGCGGCTTGTTCCTGATAACATTGAAGGTATCAAGCTGGGTGACGAGGTGTATATCCACGTTACCAACCTTGAACAAGAGTGGGATATACCTCATGGCTTCGCCGTGAAGGGTAACAACAATGCCGAGATTTTGGTGATGCCGGGCGAGACGAACACGCTGAAGTGGGTGCCCAACAGGGTAGGAATTCTCCCCTATTACTGCACGGATTTCTGCTCGGCACTGCACCAGGAGATGCAGGGTTACTTCAGAGTGTCGGCAGCAGGAAGTGCCACGCCGCTGAAGTACTCTATCGACAATAAAGACGTGAAAGACTTGAAGTAGCAAGTCGAGCTTGACTTTTGTAATATACTCAAATATAATGAACGATGAATAAATTATCTAAATACGGAATGTGGTTGATGATTCTGGCAGGTGTACTTACCTTTGTCACGGCTTTTGTACCCCTATGGATCATCGATATGGACGCTCCTCAATACCCAGAAGGCTTGCAACTGTTTATTGGCAGTTTCGCCGGGCTGTCGGGTAATTTGGACTCGGTGAACGACTTAAATCATTATGTAGGCATGGCTCAGCTTCATCCTGACGATTTCTGGGAGTTTAAGGCCTTGCCTTGGATTTTGATGGCTTATGGTGTGTTGTTCGTGGTGACCGGTTTCCTGAGAAGCAAGAAGATGACAATTGTAGACCTCGTGTTGTTTGCCATCTTTGGTGTGCTTGGTTTTATCGATTTCTACCGTTGGGAGTATAATTATGGTCATAACTTGTCAGATGACGCACCCATCAAGATTCCCGGTGGTGACTTTCAGCCACCACTGATCGGTTACAAAAAGCTTGCTAACTTTGAGGTGTTCTCTCAGCCCGATCTTGGCGGTTGGTTGCTTATTGTGGACGGCATCATCATCTTCTGTGTGGTTTGCTATGAATATGGCTTTTTTCAGAAAGTATTTCCCAAAAAACAGCAAAGTGTAAAGAATGAAAATGCTTCGTTTTAATGATATGAAATCAGCGCCAGCCCTATTGGCGGCGCTGATTTTTACCCTATTCTTTTCTGCATGTAGTGTTGACGACAAGCCCCAAGCCATGAATCTGGGCAAAGATGATTGCTCGGCATGCCAGATGACAATTGTCAACGGACAATTTGCTTGTGAGTTGATTACCGACAAAGGAAAGTGTTTCAAATTTGATGACTTATCGTGTTTGTTCAATTATATCGCTCAAAACGAAATTGACGAGAATAAGATTCTCAAAATGTATGTGGGCGATTATGAACATCCCGAAAACCTCATCGACCTGAAAACCGCAAATCTAGTATTGGGAAAAGACATTGCCAGTCCGATGGGTGGTGGCGTCGCTGCATTCTCCAATCGTGACCATGCCGCTAAATACGCCCAAGACACTAAGTCTATGTTGCTCACATCATGGACTGTATTGCGCAAGCGGGGACATCTGGAGGAACTGACAGACAAGCCCATGCAACCGATGAAACACTGATATTTTTTTTCGTCCATTGCAAGTGTTCCCATTTACTTATCTATGCCACGCACATCGTGTGTGGGCCAAATATCATACATATACCATTCAGGCCATACTGTTGCTGTTTACTTTGGCGATGGCCTCATCGGTTCACGCCACTACGTTTGTGGTGAATAAGACTGGACCAATCACCACCATCACGGCAGCGATATTGGCGGCTAAAAGCGGTGATACCATACTTGTGAGCAAGGGTGTTTACCGAGAGCGAATCACCATTGCCAAACCCCTTGTGTTGCGGGGAAAAGACCGGCCCGTGATTGATGGCGTGCAGAAAGGAACCGTCGTCAGGGTGATAAGTGACAACGTGACGGTTGATAATTTTAAAATCATCAATTCCGACCGTTCATCTCTGCGTGAATATTGCGGAATTCATGTGGAGAATGCTAAACATGTCACTCTTGAAAATAATAGGCTGCGTTCCAATCAGTTTAGTATCATGTTGCAGAATTGCACGGACATCAACATCCTGAACAACGACGTGGAAAGTGATATCTACGCCATGCAGGTGATGGGCAATGCCATTCATTGTTGGAAATGCGATCGGCTTTGTATTCAAGGCAACAAAGTGGGGCATAACAGGGACGGCATTTATCTTGAGTTCGTTTATAACTCGGACATTAGTCGCAACTATGTTTCCGGATGTGAGCGATATGGACTTCACTTTATGTTTTCGCATTATAACAAGTATCATCATAACCATTTCGTGGGAAGCAAAGCAGGTGTTGCCGTGATGTACACGCATGATGTGGAAATGTACAACAACATCTTTGAAGAGAGTAGGGGTGGGGCCTCATACGGTCTTTTACTCAAAGAGATCCAACGAGGGTATATCCATCACAACAATTTTAAAAATAATACGGTGGGCATTCTCATGGATGGCGGCGTTGAACTCAATGTGCGGCACAATCTCTTTCATCAAAATGGGTGGGGCATGCGAGTTGTGGCCAGCTCTACGAACGACACCATTACCAGAAACAATTTTATAGGAAACACCTTTGATGTCTCCACCAATGGTTCGTTCAACAGCAATGACTTCGACCATAATTATTGGGATAAGAACGAAGGATACGATTTAAATAAAGATGGCATTAGTGATGTGCCTTATCACATGCTCAGCCTATTCTCAACCCTGACGGAGAGGAATCAGACCTTGTTGCTCTTCTTTAGGAGCTTCTTGATGACACTCATGGAGCAGAGTGAAAAACTGTTGCCATCCATCACTCCTGATAACTATGTGGACCACACGCCGAGTATAAAACCTTTTGAAGTATGATATTCATTGACGGTTTGAATAAATATTATGGTCGGCTGCACGTGTTGCAGAATGTAAACCTCAACTTGGGGCAAGGCCGGTGTGTGGCGTTCGTAGGACCTAATGGTTGTGGCAAGACCACCCTGATGAAGTGTATCCTGGGTCTGGTGACACCCCAGTCGGGGCAGATTACGGTCAACGGCATAGATGTGCAGGACAATCCCTTGAGTAGGTCAGAGATTGGGTTTATGCCCCAGAAAAGCAGCTTTCCCGAAAATCTTACCGTAGGTCAAACCATCGACACCTTGCTGGCCGTGCGCCATTACGCTGGAGAGTTGGACAAAGAATTGTTCGACAAATTTGAAATCTCCGCCATGGCCAACAAGCCAACCAATGCGCTGTCGGGCGGTATGAGCCAGAAAGTAAATGCTGCCATGGCTTTTCTTTTCAACCCAAAAATACTGATTTTGGACGAGCCGGCAGCGTCGTTAGACCCTTTCGCATCCGAGATATTGAAGGCGAAGATTAGAAAAGAAAACCAAAAAGGTAAACTCATCCTCATCACGTCGCATATTCTCAGCGAGCTGGAAGACTTGGCCACTCACGTTGTTTTCATGGAAGACGGTCAAGTGCTACTTTACAAATCGGTAGAACAACTGCTCCAGGAAACAGGTGAACGCAGTATAACCCAGTCAATCATGCGTATTTTAAACGACAATGAAATCAATCATTAAGATTATTTTCCACGACAACGTAAAGAGTAAGGTCGTCATCATTTATTTCTTGATGTTAGCATTGATGTCATGGACCGCACTTCTCCTCGAAGACAACGAGGCAAAGGCCAATGTCACCCTGCTCAACATCGTTCTTTTTATCGTTCCGTTGATGTCGCTGCTTTACAGCACCGTGTATCTGTACAATGACAAGGAGTTTATCGTTCTCCTGTTGAGCCAACCACTCAAGCGTAGCCAACTGTGGCATTCGCTCTTCGCTGGGGTTTCAGGCAGTCTTTCCATTGCATTTTTGTTGGGTACAGGCGTGCCAGTTTTGTTGTATACCAATCTGGCTACGGCATGGCTTGTCATTCTTTTAGGTGTGGTCATCACGTTCATCTTTGTGGCGTTGGCTTTTTTCACAACAACCTTGACCTCTGACAAGACACGCGGCATTGGTGCTGCCATCATGCTGTGGTTGTTCTTTACGATGATCTACGATGCCGTGCTGATGTACCTCATCCTGGTTTTTGCTGAATATCCCGTAGAAAAAGCCATCACGACGCTTCTCATGCTCAATCCACTCGATTTGGTGCGTTTTCAGGTGATTCTGAAGATGGATATGGCAGCGATGATGGGTTATTCGGGAGCGGCCTTCAAACAACTCTTGGGTAAGACCTGGGGCATGGTAATCTCGGTCATTGTGCTTTTTGTCTGGATAATCGTTCCCTATCTTCTTTCATTGCGGATATTTAAACGCAAAGACTTGTGAGATAGGCAACGCGTTAATTTAAGCGCGTTAATTTCAATTAAATGACATAGAAAAACGGGAAAAGTGCGGCAGATGTGGATTTTTATTGCTAAATTTGCACGCAATAAATTTTTAAATAAGGTACCTAAATATGTCATCATTTGTTGCAGATAAAATTATGATGGACGGTCTTACCTTCGATGACGTCCTGTTAGTTCCCGCTTATTCTGAAGTTTTGCCCAAGGAGGTTCAGTTGAAAACCAAATTCTCTCGTCACATCGAGATGAACGCTCCTTTCGTGTCGGCCGCCATGGATACCGTCACCGAATCGGCCATGGCCATCGCTATCGCACGCGAGGGAGGAATCGGCGTGATACACAAGAACATGTCGATTGAGGAACAGGCGCACCAGGTGGCTATCGTGAAGCGTGCCGAGAACGGCATGATTTACGACCCGGTGACCATCCGTCGCGGCAAGACCGTGCGGGATGCTCTGGAAATGATGCGCAGCTATCACATCGGAGGTATTCCTGTTGTTGATGAGGACGGGCATCTGGTTGGCATCGTGACCAACCGCGACCTGCGTTTTGAGCGTAGGTTGGACAAAGCCATCGACGAGGTGATGACACATGAGAATCTGGTGACCACGCATGCCAGAACCGACTTGGCTGCGGCTGCACAAATCTTGCAGGAACATAAAATAGAGAAGTTGCCGGTGGTGGATGCCAATAACAAGTTGGTGGGACTCATCACTTACAAGGACATCACCAAGGCCAAGGACAAACCCATGGCTTGCAAAGACGAGAAAGGCCGTCTGCGTGTGGCTGCCGGTGTGGGCGTAACGGCCGATACCATGGAGCGTTTGGAAGCATTGGTGGCAGCAGGTGCCGATGCCGTAGTCATTGATACGGCCCATGGTCATTCAAAGGGAGTGGTAGAAAAACTGCGCGAAGCCAAGGCTGCCTTCCCCAATATTGATATCGTTGTGGGTAACGTGGCGACTGCTGCCGCAGCCAAGTTGCTGGTGGACAATGGTGCCGATGCCGTGAAGGTGGGTATTGGGCCTGGCTCGATTTGTACCACTCGTGTAGTGGCCGGTGTGGGTGTTCCACAGTTATCTGCCGTTTATGACGTGTTCTCCGTACTCAAAGATACAGGCGTTCCGTTGATTGCTGATGGCGGACTGCGCTATTCGGGCGACGTAGTGAAGGCCTTGGCGGCTGGTGGCAGTTCGGTGATGGTGGGTTCGTTGGTGGCAGGTACCGAGGAAAGTCCTGGCGAGACCATCATTTTCAACGGTCGTAAGTTTAAGAGCTACCGCGGCATGGGCAGTCTGGAGGCAATGGAACAGAAGAACGGATCGAAAGACCGTTATTTCCAATCAGACACCACGGACGTGAAGAAGTTGGTGCCGGAAGGTATCGCCGGCCGTGTGCCTTACAAGGGAACCGTTCAGGAGGTGATTTATCAGCTGATGGGTGGCCTGCGTTCCGGCATGGGTTATTGCGGAGCGGCAACCATTGAAGAATTGCATGATGCGAAGTTTGTGCGCATCACCAACGCAGGTGTTTTGGAAAGTCATCCGCACGACATCTCCATCACCAGTGAGGCTCCTAACTACAGCCGCCCGGAATAAACGGTTTTGCGGGAGTTCCCGGTGAAGACAGAATAGCATCGAGACATGATAAAAATGAAAAAGTTTTTGACGATCATGCTCTGCTGTAGCAGCATGGCTCTGGCACAGCAGGCCGATCCTGTCGTGATGACCATCAACGGTCAGCCCATCACGCGTTCGGAATTTGAATATTCTTACAACAAGAACAATGCGGAAGGCGTAATAGACAAGAAGACCGTTGACGAATATGTGGACTTGTTTATCAACTACAAGTTGAAGGTGATAGCCGCCCAGGCTGCCAAGATGGATACGGCTCGCTCGTTCAAAACCGAGTTTGCCACCTATCGCGACCAGCAAATCAGACCGGCCATGATTACGGATGCCGACGTAGAGCAGCGCGCTCGTGAGATTTACAGAGAAACCCAGCAGCGTGTTGACGGTGTGGGCGGACTGGTAAAACCGGCACACATTTTGTTTGGTATTCGCCAGACCGATGGTGAGGACAAGAAGAACCAGGCGAAGCAGCGCGCCGATTCGGTTTACAATGCCCTGTTGAAGGGTGCCGACTTTGCTGCATTGGCCAGGCAACTGTCAGATGACCGATGCTCAGCCGAGCAGGGTGGCGAACTGCCATGGATAGAGAAAGGGCAGACGCTGAAAGAGTTTGAAGACATGGCTTTCTCCCTACGCAAGGGTGAGCTTAGCAAACCTTTTCTCTCTCCCGCCGGCTATCACATTGTGTTGATGAAAGACAAAGGCAAATTCTTCCCATACGATTCGTTGCGAACCAGCATTTTGCGGTTCATCGAGCAGCGGGGCATTCGCGAGCAAATCATCTCGCAAAAGATAGAAACCTTAGCCAAGGCTGCCGGACCTAACGTGACTGCGGACGAGGTGCTGGCCAAGAAGTGCGCTGAAATGGTGGCGAAAGATCCGAACTTGAAATATCTCATTCAGGAGTATCACGATGGACTGTTGCTTTTTGAAATCAGCAACAAGGAGTTTTGGGCCAAGGCGCAGAGCGATGAAAGGGGCCAGGCTGACTATTTTAAGAAAAACAAGAAAAGGTATAAGTGGGAGCAGCCCAGATTCAAGGGCATCGCCTATTATACAAAAGACAAAAAAGATGTGAAGGCTGTGCGGAAGGTAGTGAAACACCTGCCATTTGACCAATGGACGGAAAAACTGCACAGTACATTCAATAACGACAGCATCTTGCGCATCAAAGTAGAGAAAGGTATCTTCAAAGCAGGTGACAATTCGCTGGTAGACAGGAATGTCTTCGGAAAGAAGGTGCCGCTGAAGCTCGAGAAAGATTATCCATACGCTGCCACCTACGGCAAAAAGCTTAAGGCTCCCAAAGACTATCGTGACGTGAAAGCACAAGTGGTTGCTGACTATCAAGATGAACTGGAGAAGCAGTGGGTGGAGAGGCTTCGCAAACAATATGCCGTGACCGTGAACCGTAGCGTGCTTGCTACGGTGAATAAGCATTAAGGTTTGCCGATGGTGTAAACAGACAAAACAAGAAACATGAATAAAACTTTTAACGTAGGCTGTGCCCTTCTGGCACTCACGGTTGTGTTGGGAATCAGTGCCCGACCGCATGGTTCGGCTGCCGTTCAGCCCATGGCCGACTCTACAAGTGTAGAGCAGCGCGCCCCCGAGTCGAGTGTCATCGACGAGGTGATTTGGGTGGTTGGCGATGAACCCATCATGAAATCGGATGTGGAAATGTCGCGTTTGCAAGCTGAGGCTGAGGGCATCAAGTTCAAGAGGAACCCCGATTTTGCCATTCCGGAGCAGATTGCCGTTCAGAAGTTGTTCTTGCATCAGGCCGAATTGGACTCTGTGAAGGTGCAGGAATCACAGGTCACCGCAAACATTGAGCGACAAATCAATCGATGGATTGAAATGGCAGGTGGTTCGGTTGAGCGATTGGAGCAGTATCGTGGACAATCCATTGCCCAAATGCGCTCACAGTTGCGTGATGATTTTCGCAACAACTTGCTCGTGCAGAGCATGCAGGAAAAACTGGTGGAGGATGTGAAGGTGACACCCTCTGACGTGCGTGCCTATTTCAAAAACCTGCCGGAAGACAGTATTCCCTTTGTGCCAACAGAGGTGGAAGTAGAGATTATCACCCGTACGCCGCGAATCTTACCTGAGGAAATCAATCGTGTGAAGGACGAATTGCGTAACTATACCGAGCGTGTAACCAAGGGTGAAACCACCTTTGCCACCTTGGCGCGTCTTTATTCAGAAGACCCTGGTTCTGCTCGCCAGGGAGGTGAAATGGATTACACTGGGCGTGGTATGCTCGACCCGGCATTCGCCAATGTGGCCTTCAACCTGACGGATCCGAAAAAGATTTCAAAGATTGTAGAGACAGAATTTGGCTTTCACATCATTCAGTTGGTTGACAAGCGTGGTGATAAGATCAAGGTGCGCCACATCTTAATCAAACCGAAGGTTACTGATGAAGAGGTGAACAAAACGCTAATGCGGCTTGATTCCATTGCAACGCAGCTCCGCAAAGACAGCTTTTATATAAAAGATGAGAAATTGTCTTTTGGTGACGTGGCAACATTTATTTCGGATGATAAGGATACCCGTAACAACAAGGGATTGATGGCTTATCTGGATCCGATGACCGGAAGTTTGTCTTCACGATTCCAGATGAAAGACCTGCCTACAGAAGTGGCCCGAGTGGTAGAAGGTATGAAGGTGGGCGATGTGTCCAAGCCTTTTAGGATGATAAACAAGCGCGGCAAGACCGTGTGCGCCTTCATCCGACTGCGCAATCGTATCGATGGACATCGTGCCACGATAACGGAAGACTATCAGGTGATGCAGAACATCGTGTTGGCCAAGGAACGACAAGACTTTATCCATAACTGGGTGGTCAATAAAATTAAGAAAACGTATGTGCGGATGAAAGACCGCTACAAGACGGGTGAATACGAATATGAAGGTTGGGTTAGATGATCAATCGAACAGGTAAATTACTTTCAAAGAGCGGGCATAGAATCAGGTTCATCGTGAGTCTATGCCTGTTTGGACTTTGTATAGCGCAGATTCTTCCTGCTCAACGCAACAAGAAAAAGACGCAAAAGAAAGACCGCGTAGAACTCTTGCATGCGGATGAGTTGCGCTATGACCTGTATGGACCTAACCCCGAAGCGCAGATACTCAAAGGGCATGTGTCGTTTAGACATCAAGGTGCCAGGCTGACCTGTGACAGTGCTTACTTCTATGAGGCCGACAACTCCATGCAAGCTTTCGGACATGTACGTTTCCGACAAGGCGACACCCTGTCGCTGGTGGCCGACCGAGCTGATTATGATGGACAGGAACAAGTGATGCGGGCCAGGAAGAATGTGGTGCTGAAACACCGTAGACAGATCTTGCGCACCGACAGTCTGGACTATGACCGATTGTACAAGAATGCCTATTTCTTTGAAGGTGGAACACTGATTGATGGGAAAGACCGACTGGTTTCCGACTGGGGTGAATATAACACTGAGACTCGACAGGCTGTGTTTTACTATAACGTGAAACTCAAGAGCCCCGAACGACTCGTCACCACAGATACGCTGCATTATGACACGAAGAAATCAATTGCCCATGTGTTGGGTCCATCCAAGATAACCACCAAGTCGAGTGTGGTGGAGACCAAGGATGCCTTTTTCCACACCAAGAGTGACCAGGCGCAGTTGTATGGCAGGTCCACCATCGTGGATGGAGAGAAGACCATTACGGGCGACAGTCTGTTCTATGACAGTCGTACTGGCGACAGCCATGGCAACGGCAACGTGGTGTTCGTGGATAAGAAAAACAGAAACTCACTAATGGCCAACTATCTTCAGTACAATGAGAAGACGGGGCAAGGTGTGGCCACCGATAGCGCACTGGTCATCGACTATTCGCAAAAGGACACTTTGTACATGCATGGTGATACGTTGAAGTTGTTTACCTTTCATATCGACACCGACTCCATGTATCGCAAGGTGCATGCATATCATAAGGTAAGGGTGTACCGAAAAGATCTTCAAGCGGTATGCGACTCGTTGGTGTTCAGTACGGAGGACTCGTGCATGACCATGTATCAAGATCCCATCATCTGGAACAACAATCGTCAGCTTCTGGGAGAACAAATTCATTTGTATATGAACGACAGTACCATTCGTGAGGCGCACGTCATTGGGCAGGCATTGTCGATAGAACAGGCTGACCAGAAAGATCATTACAATCAATTGTCATCGAAAGAAATGCACGCTTATTTTACCGATGGCAACATCAGGAGGGCGGTTGCAGTGAGCAATGTGCTGTCGGTGTTCTACCCCATTGATGACAAGGACAGCTCATTGGTGATGATGAACTATCTGGAAACAGATACGATGAAAATGTATTTTGCCGACCACCGACAACTGGAGAGGATATGGACACCCAAGGCGGTGGGCACCTCTTATCCGATGTCGCAGATACCAGCCAACAAGGAACGTTTGCCCGACTTTGCCTGGTTTGCGGATATCAGACCGAAAGATAAGGATGATGTCTTCCGTTGGCGAGGGAAAGAAGGAGGCAACAAACTGAAGTATGTACCACGACAGCAGGCTCCGCTGCAACGATTGAACCGAAAGAAAGGAGCAACGCCATGAGTTTCTTTCAGCAACCAAAGCCGCATGGCTTTCAGCATCAGTATCTCTATGTGGACGAACGAAAAGAACGTTTGAAAGCGTTGGAACGTAGGGCGAAGGCTGCGTTGGACCAACAAGAGAAGCAACCTTATGATGCTGAAGCGCAGTTGAAGGGGACTATCAGGCACTCTACCCATCATGCACACAGAAGGAAACCTCTTTCGATTGCCACCGTGTTGCTGCAGGTACTGTTCGTTGTGTTGCTGGCATTCGTTGTGTTGTGGTTGCTCATCCAACTGAAGGGGCTGCCCGTATAGAAAACAATAAAAGGAGAAAGAACCAGGAGAATGAAGGACGTTATACAACTTTTACCCGACATCGTAGCCAATCAGATTGCCGCTGGTGAAGTGATTCAGCGCCCCGCAAGTGTCATCAAAGAGCTTGTGGAAAATGCTGTTGATGCCGACGCCAAGGAAATCAACGTCCTTGTCGAAGACGCTGGAAGGACCTCCATACAAGTAATTGATGACGGAAAAGGAATGTCCGGCACGGATGCCCGTTTGTCGTTTGAGCGCCATGCCACGTCCAAAATCCGCAAGGCCGACGATTTGTTCGCCTTGCAAACCATGGGCTTTCGTGGTGAAGCCCTGGCATCCATCGCTGCAGTGGCACAAATAGAATTGAAGACGCGGCGGGAAGAAGATGAGTTGGGCACTCATTTGTCCATCGCTGGGTCCAAATTTATGGGGCAAGAACCTTGTTCGTGTCCGGTAGGCAGTAATTTTATGGTTGCCAATTTGTTCTATAACGTTCCAGCTCGTCGCCGTTTTCTCAAATCAAACACCACAGAACTCAACCATATCATCTCGGCTTTCGAGCGCATTGCTTTGGTCAATCCACAGCTAGCCTTTACCTTATACAGCAATGGATCAGAACTGTTTAACCTCCGTCCTGGAGGACTGAAACAGCGAATCGTTGACATTTTTGGCAAGCGTATCAATCAAGACCTGTTGCCGTTGGGCGTGGAGACGTCGATGTGTAAGCTGAGTGGTTTTGTCGGCAAACCAGAATCGTCTAAGAAAAAAGGAGCACATCAGTATTTCTTCGTCAACAACCGTTACATGCGGCATCCTTATTTCCACAAGGCCGTGATGAACGCCTTCGAGCGATTGGTGCCGCAAGGCGAGCAGGTACCTTATTTTATTTACTTTGAGGTGAAGGCGCAGGATATCGATGTCAATATCCATCCCACCAAGACTGAAATCAAGTTTGAGAACGAACAGGCCATCTTCCAAATCCTGTTTGCGGCTGTGAGAGAGGCGGTGGGACTTTTCAATGATGTGCCATCCATCGAGTTTGACACCCAGGGCCAGCCCGACATTCCCGTCTATACGCCAGGAAACGATGGTGCGGCGGTGCCAAAGGTGAACTACAATCCGCAATACAATCCGTTTAAAGGGGTTGAACCCGCATCAAAGCCATCGACAGACCATTGGGAACAGCTCTACGACAGCATCAGTCAGCCGACCGCCGTACCCAATGTTTTTGACCAGTCTGCTAATGAAGGGGCAGGCAGCGACGATGAACTGGTGGAAGACAAATCACCTATACATTATCAATATAAGGGGCAATACATCATGACGGCCGTCAAGTCGGGATTGATGATGATAGACCAGCACCGCGCTCACGTCAGGGTGTTGTACGAACGATATTTGCAGCAAATCAAAAACCAGAAAGCCTATCCGCAGAAAATGCTGTTCCCAGAGTTGGTTGAATTCTCTCCATCCGAAGCGATGAACTTTGCCAAGCTCATGCCAGAATTTGTCGCCATGGGTTTCGAGTTTACCGCCATGGGCAATCATGACTATGCCATTCAGGCTGTCCCATCGGGGATAGAAGGACTGGATGCCGTCCAATTGATACATGACATGCTGGTGTCAGCCAAGGAGAAAGATTCCAGTGCGATAGAAGACGTACACCGCGCTTTGGCCTTGAGCTTGGCGCGAAACGCTGCTTTGCCGACAGGACAAGTGCTGAATAATGACGAGATGGAAAACCTGGTCAACAGTCTGTTCAGGTGTCAAAATGTAAATTATACTCCTGATGGTAAATCTATTTTACACATCCTCCAACAGTGTGAAATAGAGCGATTGTTCGATTCATCAAGACCTAAAATAGACTAGAATTATTAAAAAAGTTGTTTTTTTTCATCAAAAACGTTGATTTATGGAAAAAAAATGATTATATTTAATTTTTATTATTATCTTTGTCCACGATTAGCACTATATGTAATCGAGTTTAAGATAATTTTTTGATTGTTTAATAAATAAAGGTTATGAGAAAATTTTTAATCGTTTTGGCATTTGCCGGCGTTTCTATGTGCTCAATGGCACAAGAAGCAGACCCTACGTTGAAGCATAGCGTAGCAACCAACTCTTTCTGGAGTAACTGGTTTATCCAGGTAGGTGGTGAGTGGAATGCTTGGTATTCAAGCGAAGAACATGGAAATGGTTTGGATAGAAGTCCATTCAAAGATTTCCGTTCTAGCCCCGCTGCATCAATAGCTGTAGGTAAGTGGTTTACACCTGGCCTCGGTCTTCGCACAAAGTTGCAGGGTGTTTGGGGTAAGACTGTTTATGCTGACAAGGCTGGAAAGCCAGTAGGAGATGATAACAAGTATTGGATTTTGAACGAGCATGCATTGTTCAACTTGAGCAACATGCTTTGTGGCTACAATCCAAATCGTGTTTGGAACTTCATTCCATTCGCAGGTGCTGGCTTTGGCCGCACGATGACAAACGACTTGTATGCTATGGACTTGAGCGTTGGTATCTTGAATACATTCCGTTTGGGTCAACATGTAGCTCTTCACTTAGAGGCAGGTTGGAACCGTTTGGAAACCGATATCGACGGTGGTACCGAAAAGTCAATTGGTAATCGCGGATGGGATTCCCACGACAACAACTTCTATGGCGAACTTGGCTTGACCTTCAACTTGGGTAAGGCATCTTGGGATAAGACTCCAGATGTTGATGCTATCAAGGCTTTGTCACAGTCACAGATTGACGCACTCAATGCACAGCTCAATGACGCTAATGCAGAGAACGCTCGTTTGAAGGACATGTTGGCTAACCAGAAGCCAGCTGAAACTCCAGCTACTGTTAAGGAATTCGTTACAACTCCTGTATCTGTATTCTTCAACATCAACAAGACCAACATCGCTTCTCAGAAGGATCTCGTAAACGTACAGGCTGTTGCTAAGTATGCTAAGGAGAACAACGCTCGCTTGATGGTTAACGGTTATGCTGACAGTGCAACCGGTAAGCCTAAGTACAACCAGTGGTTGTCAGAAGAGCGTGCCAAGACAGTTGCTAACGAGCTTGTTAAGATGGGCGTAAGCCGCGACAACATCTCTACCAAGGGTAACGGTGGTGTTGATGAGCTTTCTCCAATCTCATTCAACCGTCGTGCTACTGTTCAGGTTTCTGAGTAATTTATTTGAATCTTATCTTATATAAGATATTACATCATGAGAGAGGTGTTTCACGAGATGGAACGCCTCTCTTTATTTTTTGTCATGAACGCTTCTCGTGTTGTTTTTGTCATTTCTAAATAAAGAATTATGGTTTACAGTTTGTCTTCCCTACGTTACTGGTTCAAGCGGAGCATGGTTTTCATGTGTCGTTTCACGCATTCGCGAGGCTTTGGCATACAGTCGCCGTCGGCCTATCGGTTTGACAGAGAAGTCATCAATGCGCATTATGCTTATGATGCTTATGCTGATTTGAAGCAAGCCTTCTCGCACGAAGACCGGTTGACGCTGAAGCTGGCACGCCTGTACTTTCGCATTGCCAATGCGACGCAGGCCAGACGGTGGGCACTGTGTACGCAACGAAATGATGTCTACCAAGCCTATATTCAGACAGGATGCCGCACAGCCATCCTCGTTGATGGCGATGAAGTAGGTCAGGTGGACAAGGTCGCGGCGTCAGACGTGCTGGTGATGGCCATGGAGGATGACCGATGGCCCATGTGCGAAGCCTTTGTCAGTAGGGCGCACGAGCGTTCGATACTCATCGTTGAGGGAATTTACGCCTCTAAAAAGGCCAAAGTGCGATGGAGAGAGTTGGTCAATGATGAACGTACCGGTGTGGCCTTTGATCTCTATGATTGTGGAATCATTTTTTTTGATCATACCAAATCAAAACAAGTCTATATCATCAATTTCTAAATGTCAGATACAATGAAAATATATACAAAGACCGGCGACAGGGGGTCAACGGTGCTTATCGGCGGTGCCAGAGTGAAAAAAGATGACCTGCGCATTGAAACGTACGGAACGCTGGACGAACTCAATGCGCATCTTGGCGTGCTCGATACCTTGCTGACAGATGCTGCCGACAAGGCTTTCGTTCAGCGTATACAGTCCAACTTGTTCGTCATCGGCAGTTATCTGGCCTGCGATCCACAGCATCCGGCTCAGGCCGATCGCTTTCGCTTACAACCAGAAGAAGTCAACGAGATGGAACAAGCGATTGACAGGATGACGCAGGCCTTGCCACCCCAGAAAACATTTTTGTTGCCAGGTGGATGTCCTGCCAGCGCGCAGGCTCATGTGTGCAGAACCGTGTGCCGACGTGCAGAACGGCGCATGGTGTCGTTGAACGAAGCACATCCCATGCGGTTGGAAATCCTCGCTTTTGTGAACCGATTGTCCGATTATTTGTTTGTCTTGGCCAGAAAAACCAACTTTAATGAGAATGTAACGGAAAAAAAGTGGGAACTTTCTTGGTGATTATAGAAAAATCATTATTTTTGCACGCAAAATGATTAACATCTAATTTTAATAAACTATGTATTGGACACTTGAACTTGCTTCTAAACTTGAAGATGCACCTTGGCCTGCAACGAAAGATGAGCTGATTGACTATGCCATCCGCTCGGGTGCTCCACTGGAAGTGCTGGAAAATTTGCAGGAAATAGAGGATGAGGGAGATGTTTATGACAGCATCGAAGATATTTGGCCCGATTATCCTACCAAAGAAGATTTCCTGTTTAACGAAGACGAATACTAAAGCCACGAGACTGGCTGTTTTGTGAATGTAAATAAGGCTTTACCGAAAAAGTAAAGGCCAGAAGTACCCAAGGGCAGCAAATATGCTCTTGGGTTTTCTTTTTTCGGCAAGATGTGAGGACATTCTGGTAGAACGAAGTATTCAAAAGGTGTGTAAAAAATGCCCCAGACTAATTTCATGCAGGTGGGCTTCAACAAAATGTTTGTTTGGCCTTGCGAATGAATTTTTCTTGACACCTTGCCTCTTTATCTTTGGCGTGTAGACAACCAATCCGTCTTGTGGGCGTAAATACGCCAAGCATGAGCAACTTTTGTATCTCGCTTATACACAGTTGCTTATGCGTTTCCGATATTGCTATGCAGTTTCATTTTCTCCATTTTACCCGCCAAAAGCAGGTGTTGACGACTGATATAGCCATGCTTTTATCGCACAATAGCGTGTAGATAGCGGGTCAAAAGGATGCTTCTTGCTGGATAAACTCATTGCTTTTATTTGGAATGTTGCTTTTTCTTGTCTAATCATCTCTCATTTGCATCCTCTTTGCCTATTGTTTTTTCATAGATTGAAGATTTTCAAGTGTCATTTTTAGGGCATTATTCGGTAAAAAATATCAACGAATTACGCAACTCGTAAACTTGCGAACTCATCAACTCACGAACTCATCAACTCTAAATGACAGTGTTCATTGTGAAAGAGCAATGCTTTTGTGTATATTTTTATGAAGATTTTTTTGGTTATTCGAGAATAAGTTATTATAATTGCTCGCGCGAAGGGGAATTCAGTTTTTACCCAGAGATAGCCGGAATCCGAAAAGGCGAATAAAAGAGTAGGATAACTTTTTTCTTGATCTATCATTATGAAGAAAAATAAATTTGATGGTCTTGTAAAGATCAACAACGAAGGGATGAAAGCCGTAAAAGGTGGCTATACTCTTCACACTGTAACGGTTACTCCAAGTTCTATTGAGGAGAGTTCGAACTCGGAGATTGAGCATGATTGTCCTGACCATGGCAATGGCTGTGATGGAGATGATGGCATCCACAATGATTGATTCGTAATGGTCAATCTGAGATGGTGAAAGTTACGCAAGTGCTGGTTCTTAACAAAGGATGTGGTAGAAGAGTGCCAAGATTGTGAGTTTAGATATGCTTGTCTTGATTGTCGTAGCTTCCTTCAGAAGCCAGGAAATGTATATTCCAAACCTTTAAAGTGTCAATATAATCCATGAAAATGATGAAAAAGAAAATAATACAAGGTGTATTCATATACTTATCGATGTGTGTGCTGATTTCATGTGTAACACAACGAACTCTATTTTTCACCAAACATGCAACTGTTAGACTGAATAATAACTCCATAGAAAGTAACGGTCAGCCTATTTTAAGGATAGCACAATCGGTATTAAATCTTGAAGAGAAAAAACTAATATTCGAAAGAGATTCGCTGTCAAAGAATGCAAAGATATATATATATGATATTTTACGAGAATGTCATTCAAGCCAAGATACACTTATTGTTATATCACAAGACTTTATTGTACTAAAAGGTCTCAAAACAAGCCACAAGCCTGATGCGGATTATATGTATAACTTTGATTCTGAAACTGGACGTTGGGTCTGTTCATATATAGCTGTTCCAACTGAGGATATTCCGTCTGTGGACAAATCTTGTGTGTTTTTTAGAAAAGTATATGTGGTTGAGCGGAGAAATAGGATAATTGTCAAGGATTATTTTGGAGATATTTCTGTTATCTATGTTATACAAGGGAAGGATAAAAAAGCGATTTTTAATACTACTTCCGTTTGGAGTCCATCTGAGTTTCCAGCCCTAATAACAACGACAAACTATATTCGAGAAAAACTGGATCCGATTAGCTATAATATAGCGAAGAATAAATACTTTAACCGAACTAATAGATTATGAGGAAGATATTAACGATAGTCGTTTTTTGTTTCATCTCTCAAATCTCGATGTTCTCTCAGGAGAAATACTCGGGACAAGTAGTTTCATCAAAAGATAGGACTCCGGTAGCTTTTGCCAATGTGGTAATATTAACAAATGACTCTTCTTTTCTTGCAGGAGGAGTTACCGATGAAAAGGGAATATATTCTATTGAAATCGAAGAAGGAAAAATTCCTCATTTGTTCAAAGTAACTTGTATCGGCTATGAAAGTTTGATTCAACCTATGAGTTTATATCCTCAAGAGGGGGCGACTCTTGTACTGAAAGTACATACCAGTCAACTTCAGGAAGTGACAGTCTTGGGCAAACGTAAAGCCTTTTCTCTGAAGGATGGCACTTTTATCGCCAATGTTTCGACTATACCTTCACTTAAAAATAGCGGTTCCATTGATGACCTGCTGAATAGTATTCCTTTTGTTCAAGGCGGCGGAGGTGTCTACTCAGTTTTAGGTACAGGTGGCACTGCGACTCTTTATCTTGACGGTCAAAAAGTACAGGATTCCGGAACTCTACAGCGACTGCGTTCCCAAGATATCGCAAGTGTAGAAGTCCTTAACACTCCCGGAGTTCAGTACAAGGCTTCCACTAAATCGATTATCAAAATTAATACCATCAAGAAGCAAAACAGCACAAGTTTGTCTGCCTCTCAATACGCTCTAATGCAAAACAGACTTAGTACATATACAGGAGCCAATATCTCTCATAGTAACACACGGACTTACTGGAATTTCAATCTAGGTTATAGCCATACTGCCATGTCAAATCAGAATAGTGATTACTATGCTTTGCGGAATAATAGTGGTAATTTGTCTGAAACCTCAAGTTCATCAGATATCATCAACCGAAGCAATTTTCTTATCGGAGGGTTAGGTCTGAATATATCACCCTCTAAAGAGACCAATATAGGTCTTGTCTCTAACTTCAATATAGGAAATGTGAAATTTGACATTCATTCAAACGGTCTGAAACATTCCGAAAATGGAATTGAACTATTGAATACACCATTCATATCGCAATTAAGGACAAAACCGTACAAATCAACCTCGAGTTTGTATTATAATGGAAAGATTGGCAAAACAAGTATGAATGTCACTGATGAATTCCTTTTTGGAAGTTCCACTAAGACCTTTTCATACGATGAAACTTCTACTTCTTCATCCGTAGAAACAACCGGCGAACAGAGTTATGTTATGAACTCGGCAATGTTATCATTCCAAACACCTGCCAAGGGAATGAAATTGGGATATGGTGCTGAAATGACCGTCAGCTTCAATAAGAATAGCCTTTTTAAGCATGAGCAAGGGATAACCACCGATGTCATTAATTCCACTGTCAAGAACAGACAAACTCTTTGGGCGGCATTCTTTGATATGAGGACCAGTTGGAAAGAACTGACATTATATGCAGGAGTACGCTACGAATATGAAGTATCTTCATATATCCAAAATGGGATAAAACAGCTTTTCCAGAAACCATCCCCTCATTTTCTGAGTCCGACCCTTTCTCTGTCTTATTCCGGAAAAGGCATTCGAACAACTCTGTCTTATAGAAAGAGTCTCAATCGGCCTGCGTACTCGTCCTTGAATAACTTTATAATCATCGAAAACCAATACATTTATCAGCAGGGGAATCCTTTCCTGCTTAACCAGACAAATGATGTTATACAGCTTCTTGGTACATACAAGAAACTATCATTCAATGTAAGCTATAATTATATACAAAATACGGCGACGACTGCATTGACGAGATATGAATCCAAGGAAAATGTTGTTTTAAAGCGAGTGATAAATATTCCCAATTATTCTATGATTTTCCTCAGTCTGAATTGGAAAGATTCGTATGGTCCCTACTCTCCGTCAATAGGTGTCAGTTTCCAAAAACAGTTTGTAGAATACAATGGTGACTCTTTTGGTCGTCCTATGTTCAGGCTCTCAACCGAGCACTATATAGACTTGGGCAAAAATTGGCGTTCTGGAGTTTACGCCGGCTATTCGAGTAGAAATAATAATCTTTTCACAGACCTCTCTGATAGATGGAATTATCGCATTATGCTCTCAAAAAGCATCAAGAATTTCACATTTGATCTAAATCTCCAGAATTTGTTCCTTGATAACAAACTCTACAGAGTGAGAGAAATGTCGGGTATCATTTCCAGAGAAATAGAAGCGCAGGATTTTTCAGGCATTAGTTTGAACATTTCATACCGTATTAATTCTGTTAAAGCCGGCTATAGAAACAAAAAGACCAGCAATGAGAGCAAGCGTTTTTGATACTTTCTTTCATAAAAAAATATGCTCTTTTCGGCAGTATGACTCGATGGATTGTGGTCCGACGTGTCTAAAAATAATAGCGAAATACTACAATAAAGATATAGAAATTGAAACCGTCCGAAAATGGTCAGGAATTGCACGAGATGGTGTTTCTCTGTTTGGATTAGACGTTGCAGCCAAGAAACTTGGATTTGAAACGAATCCAGTATTGACATCTGCTCATGATTTGGTTCATTATTTTGAGGCACCATGTATTATTCATTGGAATCAAAAACATTTTATGGTTTGCTACAAGATTAGTTCAAACCATTTTTCTCCAGTTTTCCATATTATTGATCCTGCACAGGGACGTTGTAAATTCCCTATGGATGAATTTCGTCGTTTCTTTGAGAATAGAGACGGAAAAGGAGTTGTGTTATTTCTAACTCCAAGCGAAAGTTTCAAGCAAGAATCCACAAAGAAAAGCAAACCAGTATGGAGTTCTCTGCTTCCATATACCTTGAAATACAAACAACTCTTCGTACATATTTTTCTTTTTCTCCTTATTACCAGTGTTTTGGGCTTCGTCTTTCCTATTCTTACTCAAAAAATTGTTGATGAAGGGATTCAACTGAAAGACAAAAACATAATTTGGCTTATCATTATTGCACAATTGGGAATTCTTGTATCTAGATTTTCAATAGATTTTTTGCGTTCATGGGCTTTATTACAGGTTAATTCAAAGATAAATATACTGTTTCTCTCTGACTTTCTCAAAAAAATAGTACGTCTTCCCCTTACGTTTTTTGATACAAAGAATGTGGGAGATATAATGCAAAGAATAGACGATAACTCTAGAATAGAGAGATTTCTTACAGGAGAATCATTTCTCGCAGTATTTTCAATCATTAATCAATGTACTTTATGATTAGATTAACAGAAAAGGAAGAACTAGTTATGAAATCCATATGGGAAATAGCATCACCATTTTCAATAAGAGATTTATCATCTCCCTATCCATATACAACAGTTGCGTCAATAGTAAAGAATCTTCAGATGAAAGGATACGTGTCAATTAAGACTCCAATGAAAGCAACAAATAGATATTTGTACAATATAGTTATATCAAAAGATGACTACATCTTGAATAATCTTAGAAACTTATTCTCTGACTTTTGTGGTTATAAATCCCATGTCCTTATTGAATTTGTAATGAGAGTTCTCTGTGAAAAAGATGAATGACATACTTTTATGGTAGGTTAAGGAATCAGATGGAATAACTTTGGATCAGTCTTGATACGCTCCGTCTCTGACTCCAAAAGCGCAAGAATCTCTTGTTTGACTCGCTTATAGTTGGCTTCGATAGCCTCTTTGAGATTATCGAAGCCATCTTCGTTGTACGCTCGGCATGAGCATTATCTAACGGGTGAAAGTCCCGAGTAAGCCCTAATAGCGGGAATTACATAGCCAAGAGCAAGGGTGTTCATCGTGAGGTGAAATCTGAAGGATGCTGGCGGCAAACATCTGACCTAACGAACAGAAACTTCATACAAGGCATATAACCATGGGCAAGGTTGCAACACAAACCAAAGCCCTATAGCTATTCGGAATGGTCGGTGGAGTTTCCTTGAGCTTAGCGAAAAAATGAAGTAGGTATAAGATGGAAAGACAATGTTCTTATCCGAGGAGGTCTCACGGACGTTTCAAATAGTTGTTTTTACGAAAGAAGCGGAGTAAAGCTTGCCGTGAGAAGTCAGCAGAGGTCATAGTACCCAAGGTACGTGTGCCTACAGGGAAGGACCGAATCGTGCAGTGCAATAGTAAATGAATGCTACCCTGCGAACCTTTTCGTCAGATGTCCGAAAGGAGCTCTCTATCCAAGACGATAGGACGGAATCCGACAATAGGGTAGAAGTGACGTTACTCAAAGGGATAGCTGAAAACAACTTGCCACACACCGTGAGGTGTAAAAGTACGAAACCGCCGTATGCCGAACGGCACGTACGGTGGTGTGGGAGGTCGGTAAATGTGAAAGTAGGAGGTAAATGCCTTTTATGAATAACATTTACCTCCTACCCGATTATTTGTAACCCCAAACAAAGAAAAATGAATATACGAGAACGCTTCGGCACTTTACGCTCCAGATTGGAAGTGAAAAACTCAAGTTTTCAACACTAAACAAGGGTTTTATAAAAGGATTGACTAATTTTGCACTTGCTGGTTGACTCTACGGCAGCGTTTATCAATATTATTTTAAGTAACTTTTATAGAAACTTCACGTGCTATATCGATTTTAATTCGTAATTTTGTCGCCTAAGACAAGATTGTAGATATGACACTGGATGCATTGACCGCCATCTCACCGATAGATGGACGTTATAGGAACAAGACGGTTGCCTTGGCCGATTATTTTTCGGAGTACGCACTTATTCGTTATCGTGTACGCGTTGAGGTGGAATATTTCATCGCGTTATGCGAGTTGCCCTTGCCTCAGTTGGCATCGTTCGACAAAGCGCTGTTCAGTCGTTTGCGTGATGTTTACCGCCATTTTGATGAAACATCCGCCCAGCGTGTCAAGGACATCGAGCGTACGACCAACCATGATGTCAAGGCCGTGGAGTATTTCCTGAAAGAAGAATTTGACAAGATTGGTGGACTCGACGCTTACAAGGAATTCATCCATTTTGGCTTAACGTCGCAAGACATCAATAACACCAGTGTGCCACTGTCTATCAAAGAGGCACTGGCAGAAGTGGTTGTTCCACAGGTGGAAGAGCTGATTGGTCAGCTGGAGCAATATGCTGAACAATGGAAAGACGTTTCCATGTTGGCCAAAACACACGGTCAACCTGCGTCGCCCACCCGTCTGGGTAAAGAAATCATGGTGTTCGCCTACCGCCTGCGCGAGCAGTTGGAACAGTTGAAAGCCTGCAAGATGAGTGCGAAGTTTGGCGGGGCAACCGGCAATTACAATGCGCATCATGTAGCTTATCCGTCTATCGACTGGAAAGCATTTGGTAACCGTTTCGTTGAAGAAGTGCTCGGATTGCACCGTGAGCAGTTTACCACCCAAATCAGCAATTACGATAACATGGGGGCAGTGTTTGATGCCATCCGCCGAATCAACACCATCATCATCGACTTGGACAGGGATTTCTGGATGTATATCTCCATGGAATATTTCAAACAGCAAATCAAGGCAGGCGAAGTAGGGTCGAGTGCCATGCCTCACAAGGTGAATCCCATTGACTTTGAAAACAGTGAGGGCAACTTAGGCATGTCCAACTGCATTCTGCAATTCTTGGCGCAGAAGCTGCCGGTGAGCAGGTTGCAGCGCGACTTGACTGATTCTACCGTCTTGCGTAACGTGGGCGTTCCATTGGGACACACCGTCATCGCCATTCAAAGTACGCTGAAGGGACTTCGCAAGCTCATCCTGAACGAAGACCGACTTAGTGAGGATTTGGACAATACATGGGCGGTCGTGGCAGAGGCCATACAGACCATTCTTCGTCGAGAGGCTTATCCACATCCTTACGAGGCATTGAAAGCCCTGACGCGCACCAATCAGAAAATGACCGAACAAACCATTCACGAGTTCGTGCAAGGACTGGATGTCAGTGATGAGGTGAAAGCCGAGTTGATGGCCATCACACCTCACAACTATACGGGTGTATGATAGGCTCGTTGCAAAAAGGTCAAGAATAATTGTTATAGCGTAGAATCAACATCATAAAGTAGATATATATAATAAGGTAGAAAGTAACAAAAATGATTTTTAAGGGATGACACGCTCGGAGCTGGTCATCTCCATTTGAGAAAGTAGAAATGAGGCCGTGAGGCTTATGGTAAAATAAGAAAAAGAATTAGAATTATGGATTCAGAATTAAACAAAAATCTTCAAGAACAATCATCAGAACAGCGCGATTCAGCTCGGGAGGGCTACGAAAATCACGCAGACAACAATCAACGCAACTACCCTGGCGGAGGAGAACGGACACGTCGTCCACGCATCCAAAGTCAACGAACATACAGCAGCAATCGCCCAGAGCGATCAAACCAAGTAGGAGGTTTCCGCCCAGAAGGCTTTGGTAGCAATTTGCAGACCAATGAGGAGGGTGGCGCACAGCAACGTGCTTATCGTCCCCGTTTCAATCAGCATGGTGAGCAAGGTGGTTATCGTCCCCGTTATCGCAGTGAGGGTTACCAACCTCGCCAGCAGGGCGGTTATCGTCCCCGTTACAACAATGATGGCGAAGGAGGCTATCAACCTCGTCAGCAGGGTGGTTATCGTCCCCGTTACAACAACGAGGGCGAAAGCGGATATCAACCCCGTCAGCAGGGTGGCTATCGTCCACGTTACAACAACGATGGCGAAAGTGGGTATCAACCTCGTCAGCAGGGCGGTTATCGTCCACGTTACAACAACGAGGGCGAAGGTGGTTATCAACCTCGTCAGCAAGGTGGCTACAATCGAGGTGGCTACGGCAATAGAGGCAGAAAACAGTATGGCGGCTACAACAATCGTGGCGGCTATCGTCAGCGTACACCCGATTACGATCCCAATGCCAAATATAGCTTGAAGAAGCGCATCGAATACAGCGAACAACATGTAGACCCCACCGTGCCCGTTCGTCTGAACAAGTACTTGGCGAATGCTGGCGTTTGCAGTCGTCGCGAGGCCGATGAGTATATACAGGCCGGTGTAGTTAAGGTGAACGGTGAAGTGGTGACAGAATTGGGAACCAAGGTCATGCGTACCGATGAGGTGGTGTTCCATGATCAACCGGTATCTCTGGAAAAGAAAGTTTATGTGTTGCTCAACAAGCCGAAGGACTACGTTACCACCAGTGATGATCCGCAGCAGCGTAAGACAGTGATGGATTTGGTGAAGAACGTGTGTCCCGAGCGTATCTATCCGGTTGGTCGACTGGACCGCAACACCACGGGTGTGCTGTTGCTGACAAACGACGGTGACCTGGCCAGCAAACTGACCCATCCTAAGTATTTAAAGAAGAAGGTGTACCATGTGTTCCTGGACAAGAATGTGACGGCTCACGACATGCAAAAGATAGCAGAAGGTATCGAGCTGGAAGACGGCGAGGTGCATGCAGATGCCATAGAGTATGCGCATGACACCGATAAAAACCAGGTGGGCATCGAGATTCATAGTGGTAAGAATCGTATCGTTCGCCGCATCTTCGAGAGTCTGGGCTATCGCGTCATCAAGTTGGATCGCGTTCAGTTCGCCGGCTTGACCAAGAAAAACCTTCGTCGAGGCGATTGGCGGTTCTTGACAGAAGAAGAGGTGAACATACTTCGCATGGGAGCATTTGAGTAGTTGAGATATATAGTTGACAAGTTGACAAGTTGAAAAGTTCACGAGTTGACAAGTTGATGGTTCTATAATGTCGCCCTATAATCGACTGCGAATGACAACAAGTCACGGTATTAACTTGTGAACTCGTTATCTCGTGAACTCGTAAACAGTTCTATAATATCGCCATATAATCGACTGCGAATGAATGACAAAACATCGGTATTAACTCGTGAACTCGTAAACTTGTGAACTCGTAAACTCGTAAACTTGTGAACTCGTAAACTCGTAAACAGTTCTATAATGTCGCACATGGTCGACTGCGAATGAATGACAAAACATCGGTATTAACTCGTGAACTCGTAAACTTGTAAACTCGTAAACAGTTCTATAATGTCGCACATGGTCGACTGCGAATGAATGACAAAACGTCGGTATTAACTTGTGAACTCGTAAACTTGTAAACTCGTAAACCAGCTGATGGTTCTATAATATCGCCCTATAATCGACTGCGAATGAATGACAAAACATCGGTATTAACTTGTGAACTTGTAAACTCGTAAACTCGTAAACTAAAAAACTAAAATAATGAAACGTACAAAAGTTGTTGATGTTCTGAAGAGCACCGACTTTGGAAAAGAAGTGGTGGTAAAGGGATGGGTGCGTACCCATCGCAGTAGTAAGGCTGTAGATTTCATTGCCTTGAACGACGGCTCTACCATCAAGAATATACAGATTGTTGTTGATCCGTCAAAGATCAATGCCGATACGTTGAAGAGTATTACAACAGGCGCTTGCCTCTGTGTTACCGGTACCTTGGTAGAGAGCCAAGGCAAGGGACAGAGCGTGGAAATCCAATGCCAGGACATTGAGGTTTATGGTCTGTGTGGCAGCGACTATCCCATGCAGAAGAAAGGACAGTCGTTTGAGTACATGCGTCAGCATGCCCACATGCGCCTACGCACAAACACCTTTGGCGCCGTGATGCGCATCCGCCACAACATGGCCTTCGCCATCCATCAATATTTCCACGAGCATGGGTTCTTCTATTTCCACACACCCTTGATTACAGCCTCAGACGCTGAAGGCGCTGGTGAAATGTTTCAAGTAACCACGCAGAACCTCAATGATTTGAAAAAGGGAGAAGATGGAAAGGTAAGCTACGAAGATGATTTCTTTGGTAAGATGACCAGCCTCACGGTGAGCGGACAGTTGGAAGGTGAGTTGGGAGCCACTGCTTTGGGACAGATTTATACCTTCGGGCCTACGTTCCGTGCGGAGAACTCGAACACGCCTCGTCACTTGGCTGAGTTCTGGATGATTGAGCCAGAGATTGCTTTCATCGACTTGCCCGAGTTGATGGATCTCGAGGAAGACTTTATCAAATACTGTGTGCGATGGGCCTTGGACAACTGCAAGGACGATCTTGATTTCCTCAATTCGATGATCGACAAAACCTTGCTGGAACGGTTGCAGGGCGTTTTGAAGAATGATTTCGTGCGATTGACTTATACAGACGGTATCAAGATTTTGGAAGAGGCGGCAGCCAACGGACATAAATTTGAGTTCCCTGTATCATGGGGAATGGACTTGGCCAGTGAGCATGAACGTTTCTTGGTAGAACACCACTTTAAGAAGCCGGTTATCATGTACGACTATCCCAAGGAGATCAAGGCCTTCTACATGAAAATTAACGAGGATGGCAAGACAGTTCAAGGTACCGACGTGCTATTCCCACAGATTGGAGAAATCATCGGTGGGTCGGTGAGAGAGGAAAGTCTTGAGAAGCTGACATCCGAAATCGAGCGTCGTCACATTCCGATGAAAGATATGTGGTGGTATCTCGACACGCGTAAATACGGCACATGTCCGCATGGAGGCTTTGGGCTGGGCTTCGAACGTCTAATCCTCTTCGTGACCGGCATGCAGAACATTCGGGATGTCATCCCGTTCCCGCGTACACCGAAGAACGCAGAATTCTAAGGATGCCTAGCCATGCGCCATGGATGAAATTGAATCAGCCATGGCGTTGTGGGGCGTCATTCATGAATGAAATGAGATGCTGGTGGCAACTTCATTTTCAGGTAAAACAACAAAATAACAAAACTATTCTTTAAATTTATATATTCTTTTTGAAGATTACAATACCATTTCAATTATGTAATAATATTCCGTCGGGCAGAAATGTAAATATAACTGACTGAATATGCTTCGCAAAAAAGGAAGTATAAAAATTTTGACTAAATTAAAAAAAAGATGCATTTTATTTGTTTGTTCTAATATTTATCTATATATTTGCACCAAAATAATTTGCCTGAAATACGGTTACTATGTACATAAATGACGTTTATTGGTATGAAAAAATTATTTGTGTTGGCTTCTTGACCAGAATCCAATGCAATATTAGCTAGTATATATTTTAATTTTTATTGTTTTATTTAATTTTTATATCGTATGAGAAAGAAAATCTTAAGTACGCTGCTGATGGGAGCCTTAGTAACGGCTTCTATGAGTACGTTTACATCTTGTAAGGATTACGATGATGACATCAATAATTTGCAGACGCAGATTGATGCATTGACTCCGCTCAAGACTGTAAAGACAGAGTTGCAGACCGAGATTGCCAACTTGCAGAAGCAGTTGGAAGCCAAGGATGCACAACTGCAAGAGTCTATTACCAAGCTGCAAACAGCTGGTGAAGCTCAAACAAAACAGATTACCGAAAAGGTTACCAAGCTTGCTGCTGATGTATCTGGCTTGGAGGCTCGTGTAAAGACTGCCGAAGAGGCTTTGTCAAAAGTAAACAAGGCTTTGGAAGGCAAGGCAAGTAAGGACGAGCTGAAAGAGTTGGCTGGTAAGGTAGCTGCCGTAGAAAGTAGTCTTGTTGAGCCTTTGAAACAAATCAATGAGCTGAAGAGTGGTCTTGAGGATGTTAAAACAGCCCAAGAAGGTATCAAGTCTGATATTCAAGAGCAAAAGGATGCTCTTGAAGGTTACAAGACTCGTTTAGAGGCTCTTGAGAAGCAAGGCTTGTCAGAAGCTGACATCAAGAAGATTTATGACAAGATTGAAGAGGCTAAGAAAGCTTTGGATAAGAAGTTGTCTGAAGAAATCTCACAGCTCAAAGCTGATGCAAAAGCATTGTCTGATCGCGTTGACGAGGTACAGAAGGAAGTAAACGTATTGAACGTATTGCTACCTACAGAGCTACGCAGCATCGTATTCGCTCCAGATTCATATTACTGGGGTATCGAAGCTACCAAAATCCAAACCTTGAAGTACAACGCATACACATTGTCTCCTATTGCTTGGAACGTGCAAGAAACCAAGGGTTATGACAAGGCTGAGCGTTATGAAGCAAAGGATGGTTCAAGAGTACTTGCTTTTGTAGCAAACTACCACATGAATCCTTCGACAGCTGTTATAGATCCAGCTACTGCTAAGGTTAATGTTCTCTCTGGTGATAAGGAGTACACACGTGCTGCTGCTGAAGCTGGCTTGTCTGTTGCAAGTTGGAATGTTAAAAACGGCATGTTAAAGGTTAACTTGGACGTAACAAATCCTGAAAAGATTAAGTCTGTGAAAGAAAACGAAATGGTTACTGTTTTCGCTACACAGGTAACACTTCCTGGCATGACCTTGAACAAGGATCAAAACTTGGCTGAAAGAACTATCACTTCTGATTACGCTACCTTGTATGCAGAGTCTATTTCTGACTTGAAGTTGGCTCACCGTGCAGGAGACGATGTTCCTTTCTTAGGTGTTGAAAGTCCTAATAAGTCTGTACTGGGTGGACTTGACAAAGACCACAAACACCACCAGCTGTTGATGCAGCACGCATTTGAAGCAGGTGTAAGTGGTAAGTATGGTCCTCAGGATTCTGTTAACTACAATGAGACTTTGGATCTTCGCAAGCTCGTAGAAGTACATTATAAGAATGCAAAGGGTGTCAACAGATTGATGACAGCCGATGAGCTGAAAGCTAATGGCATGACGTATAAGTTCGAGATTACTGCACTTTACTTAGGGTCTACCAAGACTTCCGAATCTGCTCATGCTGCTATTAATCCTAAAGACGGTTACACATTCCGTCCACAGATGCCTGAGTATGACAAGGATCATGTAGGTAAGCAACAAGCTTACGGAGCTGAGCAAGCTCGTCCTACCATTGGGCGTACACCATTAGTTCGTGTATCTTTGCTTGACAAGGATGGTAAAGTGCTTGATTATGGTTATATCCGTATCAAGATTACAGAGAAGAAGACTCCTGCTACAGTTGAACCAGATGAGCATATTGATTATCAAGGACCTGATTACAACTACTCATACAATGGTGAATGTACAGATCCTGCAACAGAGTGGAAGTACGAAACCAAGTGGATTCAGACAGAATATGACCTGTATCACATGTTGGGTATCACTCGTGAAGAGTTTGAAGCCAACTATGGTGATTCTCCTGTAGAGAATGGTGGCGTTTTGCAGCAGTATAAGATGAGTGCCAATGGCAAGACATTTGAGAAGATGGCTGAGCCTATCGGACAAGCTTATACAAGAAACGAGACTTCTGCTGAGGACGGAACTCTGACCAGTATTTTAGGTTGGAAGTTAACACCTGCTCAAGCAAAGAAATTCTTCGTTACAGATAAGAAGGCTAATGTTGAAATTGCTGTGAAGTACGAGTCTAAAGACAAGTCTAAACTTCCTGACGTATTCGTTGTCTTCAAGACAGGCAAGCGCGTAGGTACTGACTCTACTCCTGCTGGCGAAGTCAAGTTGGCTGACAACATCATTTCTAACTACTGGTATAAAGCCAATACATCTAAGGCTGGTACAGACGAGATTCATACTAACACACTGACACCTGAGGATAATCCTGGCGGTACTGCCGACAAGATGGAGAACACCTTCGGTGATGTATTCAAGGGCAATAAGATTGCGGCTTCTGCTTTGATCAAGGTTACTAAAGACCTTACTCAGAATAAGGAGTATGCAGCTGGTAAGTTGAAACTCAATGTTGTATTCGACGCTTCTAACGATGGCAAGGAATACAAGGGTATCGACGGCAAGACTTATGTTATGTCAGTTGCTGATAAGGGTAAGACCTTGAATGCTCAGATTAAGGGTAATCAGGCTAAGCAAGCTGTTGCTAAACTTACTAGTCCTGAGGATCCAAGTGAGACCAAGATTGCTTACCAGCATGGTGAGTATGCTCATGCTTTGTTGAACTACAAGGATCACAATTCATTGGCTAACGACGTAGTGAAGGCTATCATCGGTATTATTGCTCAGAATGAATGTGCTAAGGAATTACCTCTGACGAACAATACGTTCGACGTTCGCTTCCTCCGTCCAATCAATGCTAAGAATGCGAATAAGACTATTGAAGATGCAAGTTATGTAGCCATGCAGAAGATCAAGGCAACAGATCTCTTGAAGTTCACAGACTGGCGTGATGCTTGGAACAAAACCCAAGCTGCTGGTATCGGTGGTGAATATGAGAAGTACTATGGAGTTGAAGGCGTGACCATCGAAGGTATTAAGGATGGTGAGTCTATTAGTCTCAATCCTAATGTAATGACCAACTTGGGTCAAAGTGATCCTAAGAAGTTCGTTGCTCTGGGTGATGTTACTAAGAACATTGACTTCGTTTATACTTCAGCAGACGGTGGTACATTGACTTATAAGAACTTGAGCACTACTGTTCAGGAATTCCAGATTAAGATTCCTGTAACTGTGAAGTACATCTGGGGTTATATCACAGAGAACGTAACTGTTACTGTGAAGAAGACTGCTAGCAACGCTAAAAAGTTCTAATCCTAGATTAGATTATCATACTTGAAGGGGAGGGGTAATTTACTCCTTCCCTTTTTTTCTTAATTTGACTTTATGAAAATCAAAATATTTACAATATGCATGCTTTGCATGGCATTGACCTTTGTAGGATGTAAATCTGGTAAGAAGAAGGATCCATTGCGTTCCGAGTATCTCAAACCGGCCTCGATTGATTATTCTAGCAAAGACTCGTCTGAGATTAAAAGTCTCGTAGACAACTATGTTGAAAATTTCAAAAATAAGAATTTTCGCGTCGCTTCTAGCATGCTGTATACCCTACGTAACGACAGCATTCTGCCTTTGCCAGAAGAAACCAAGCAAAAATATATTGATGTATATTCGCACATGCCTATCTACGATTGTGCTGTGAAAGGCATGATTTTGCGTAGTGACAAGAATAACGAGGTGCAAGTTGCTGTACAAATTACCCCGGATGGAAATATCGATGAGGAAAAAGGCATTACTACATTTTGTTTGAATCCCGTTTTGAAGGATGGCAAATGGTATCTTACTTTGCTCGACGAATATGCTGATGGTGTAGAGAGCGTTTATGATAAATATAAAGAAAACCAGTAGCCTGTTGCTGTGGGTGTTGCTTCTGGTTAGCTGCACCACCCTGTCGTGTGCAAAAGAAGAAGCACCAAAGTTAAAACTGGCTACGCTGCAATATAATTTGGGCAATCTGGATGCTAAACATCGTGTGCAGACCATCTTCGCTGATTTCACTAATCAGGGTAGCGGTGAGTTGGTGATTACCGATGTAAAGACTGATTGCGACTGCACCACGGTCCAATATCCTAAAGGTGCATATAAACGTCACATGGGTGACAAAATAAAAATTAGAGTAGATTTAACTCCGTTCTTTCCCGGACCGATTTTGAAAAAGGTTGCTGTCTATGTAAATGACCAGCCTAAACCGGTTGTCATAACCATCAAGGGAAATGTAATATGAGCGGAGTAACTGATAAATGAAATATTGATGAGACGATCAAGAATTATAATCATTTTATCACTGTTGTTGTGTATGTTTTATACAACTTCCATGGCAAGCAACGAGGGTGATGTACTGATGGTTCAAATGAAGTCGGGCGATTTGTATAAGTTTCATCTGTCTGAACGTCCAGTCGTTACTTTCGGGCCATTTGGTATCAAGATTGTTTCGTCTGACTTTAGTGCCGAGTACAATGATGTGCAGGAAATATATTTTGAAGAATATACGACCGACGCTTCCTTACCGAGAGATTATCAAGCAAACGCAGTTTCTTTCACCTACCTCGATGGACAGACGATACAGATAGATGGCCTCAAAGACCATGCGAACATCCGCGTTTATGCTCTAAATGGAAAGAGTATGCCATTGCATGTCAATCAACAATCCGATCGAGTAAAAGTTAGTTTGGCATCCTATCCCAATGGCATTTACGTTATCCGTTGTAACAAACATTCATTCAAAGTAACCAAACGATGAAACAAAGAATACTAACTATATTATTGCTTTTCGCCACATTCTTACAGGTAAAGGCCCAGCAGAAGGTTTGTGTACACACGCTTGACAAGACCTTTGAATGGTTTACCTGGGAGGTGGATAGCATCACATTTAAAGAAGCTGAACCTCTTGAACTTCCCGCAACCGCACAGCCTGTTGACTTAGGCCTTTCCGTGAAGTGGGCTGACTTCAATCTGGGTGCTACTACCGATACCGAACCTGGTCTTTTGGTAGGATGGGGTGACGTGACAGGTACCAACAGGTCTGTCAATCTGAAATACTTCCCAGTAGAACGTCCTCTTGGCAATATTATCAAGAGCAAGTATGACATTGCTAAGCAGAAGTGGGGCGACCTATGGCGATTGCCATCAACAGACGAAATACAAGAGCTGGTTGACCATTGTACCTGGACGTGGACAACGAAGAATGGCGTATCGGGCTATCAAGTTGCCAGTCAGAAGCCAGGAAACACCAATTCCATTTTCATCCCTGTCACGGGTTCGCGTACAGGAACCATTATGGCTGAGGAAGGCATTGCTGGTTACTATTGGTCGGGTATCCTGGATGCCGATGTGACCAACGCCGTTGCTTTGAAATTTACGGATGCTGACAAGCTGCAAATTGCCATGAAACGTTTCATTGGTTGTAGTATTCGCCCTGTTTACGGCAAATATGTACAAGCTGTATATGCAGTTACATCACCTGCCACTCAGGTTACTGACAACACGGCCAATGTCAACATCTCGCTTTCTGGCGGGCTCGATCAGGTAACAGAATATGGCGTGTGCTATGCCAAGAACCCTGTTGACCTAGATCCGATAAAAGGTCCTAAAGTTTCTGAAACAACACTTCCGAAAAGCAACACCAAGACTTTTGCGCTTACAGGTTTGACGCAGCGTACCACCTACTACTATCAGGCTTATGCTTTGGTGGGTGGCGATTACGTTTATGGTGAGAAGATGCAATTTACTACACAGCCCAAATTCCCAGAACCTGAGATTGTAGACTTGGGATTGTCGGTAAAATGGGCGAAGTGGAACATGGGTGCTAAGTCAGAGTCCGACTATGGCGGTTACTTTGGTTGGGGCGATCCAACGGGCGAATTGTTCTCGAATGATGTCACCGACTATGCCAAAGGATTGACCACTAAAGACATTGGTGGAACCAAGTATGACATTGCGCGTGCACAGTGGGGTGGCAAATGGCGACTGCCTACAACCAAGGAGTTGAAGGAATTAGAGAAGTGTACTTGGTCGTTCACTTCAAATTACAACGATAAGGGCATTGCGGGTTGGATCGTTTCCAATAATGGCAAACAATTATTCTTCCCACGTGCAGGCTGGAGACGGTCTGATAATTCATCTCACGGAATCAGTAAAGATGCCTATTATTGGTCGTCAGAGTTATCAGACAGCAACCCAAACTCAGCCAAGTATGCGCAGCTGTTAGGAAAGAATTTTGTGGAAATAGTGTTGAGTTTAAAGACTATCCTCATTCCTGTCCGTGCCGTTTATGATGAACCGGGCGAAAACTACACACCTGATCCAACACCTGATCCTGGTACCGATCCGACACCTGATCCTGGTACTGATCCTGATCCTAAGCCCGAGCCACCATCATCTACGGCTGGAAAGGCAGTTGATTTGGGTCTGTCTGTCATGTGGGCCGACCGCAATATAGGTGCCAGCAAGGCATCAGATGCAGGTCAGTATTTCGCTTGGGCCGAAATCAAAGATAAGGCCGAGTATACCAAGCAAAGTTATACCTCCGGATATGATACTTCGACCGGAACGTTTACCGACTCCGTTTCCGTGAACCACATTGCTGGGAGCAAGTTTGATGCTGCCCGTGTGTTGTGGGGCGGAACATGGCGCTTGCCCACAGATGATGAGGTGGATGAGTTGAGGAACAATTGCAAGTTGGAGTGGACTTTCCAGAATGGAGTCCCCGGTTATCTGGTTACGAGTGAGAAAAATGTCAAGAACCAAATCTTCCTGCCTGCTGCTGGCTTTAACAATGGAACTTCAGTTGCTGGCGACGGATCGTTCGCAAAGTACTGGACAGACCGTCTCTACACCTACAAAGATGACACCAAGACCAAAGCTTATGCCTTGTCTTTGGCTAGAAGCAGTTTCTACTCCGACAAAATGGCTAGGGAATATGGTGCCTTGATTAGGCCTGTGATGAATTATTAATTTTATCTAAATACAGTAATTATGAAGAAGTTTAAGAAAACTTTCATGGCTGTTGCTCTGTTGTCTATGAGCGTAGCCACCGCATTTGCGCAAGCAACTTACACAGATGCTGAAAACAACGAGTATCAGTTTAAGAAACATGCATTCCTGAATCTTCAGGGAGGTGCACAGTACACACTTGGCGAAGCTAAATTTGACAAGTTGATTTCACCCAATGTACAGTTTGGTCTTGGGTATCAGTTCTCACCTGTCTTTGCTTTACGTTTGCAAGCCAATGGCTGGCAAAGCAAAGGTGGATGGAACGGTTATGAGTTGGCGCGTACTGGTAATCCGTATACCGCTGATTACAAATTCAACTACGTTGCTCCTGGATTGGATTTGATGTTCAATCTGTCCAATTTGTTCTGCGGTTGGAATCCTAATCGTGTCTTCAACGTAACAGCCTACTTGGGTGGCGGTGCCAATGTTGCATGGAAAAACGATGAGGTGAATGCCATCGCTGCTACCTTGAAAAAACTTGATGACTATCAGTTGCAGAACCTGTGGGATGGAACTAAGGTTCGTCCTTTTGGACGTGGTGGCGTTGAGTTGGCTTTCCGTTTGGGTGATGCCGTTAGCTTCTTGATTGAAGGTAATGCCAATATCCTCAACGATAAGTACAATTCTAAGAAAGCCGACAATCCTGACTGGTACTTCAATGCCTTGGCTGGATTCCGCATCAATTTGGGCAAGACTTATAAGAAGACAGAGCCTATGCCAGAACCAGAGCCAGTTGTTGAAGAGCATGTTGCTCCAGCGCCTGCCCCAGCTCCAGCTCCTGAAGTAAAAGAAGAGGTTGTTGAAGAGAAGGTAGAGCCTTTCCGTCGTGATGTGTTCTTCTTGATCAATTCTGCCAAGATTCGTGCTACAGAAGCAAACAAGATTAAGGAAATGGTAGACTACCTCAATGCCAACCCCAATACAAAGGTATCTGTTACGGGTTATGCTGATGCCGGTACTGGTAACAATCGCATCAACGATCGTTTAGGTCGTCTTCGTGCTCAGATTGTTGTAAAGACCCTGAAAGAGAAATATAACATTGCAGCAGACCGAATCATCTCTGATTCGAAGGGTGCTCGCGTGCAGCCATTCGCACAGAACAATAAGAACCGTGTGACCATCTGTATTGCCGAGTAATAGCGATTATATTAGTTATAAACACATAGGGAGAGTCTTTTCAAGGCTCTCCCTTTTTGTTTTCAATAATTATGTGTAAATTTGCGTAGTAATTACTTAAAACTATCAATCATGAAATCTATCCATTCTGAAAAGGCACCTGCTGCAGTGGGGCCGTACAGCCAGGCCATCGAGGCCAATGGCTTTGTTTTTGCATCTGGTCAATTACCAATTGATCCTTCTACAGGAAAATTCCCAGAGGGTGGTATCAAGGAACAAACACGTCAATCCATACTTAATGCACAAGCGGTATTGAAGGCTGCTGGCTTGGATTTGTCTAAGGTGATTAAGACCACGGTGTATCTATCCGATATGGCTAACTTTGGTGCCATGAACGAGGTGTATGCACAATTCTTCACAGAGCCTTATCCAGCCCGCTCGGCCGTTGCCGTGCGCACGCTGCCCAAAGAGGCATTGGTAGAGGTGGAGTGTGTTGCGGTGAAAGAGTAAAAGCCTCTCCCCCAACCCCTCCCCGAAAGGGAGGGGAGTGATTAGCTTTTTCATTGAACTCTTCGATAGTTTGCTCACTTGTTTTGAGAAAATGGCAAAGCTAAGTTACCCCAGTATTCCCTTGGGGTAGAACGTTCATTTCCAATATCAATGGGTTAAGGGCATAAAGTCATTGCTTTTGGCGGTCAAACTCATTGGGTTTGCCCGCCAAAAGCAATGCTCTTTTAACCTCCTGCTAAAGAGATGCACAGGGGATGTGCGTTCGTCTGCGATTAAACGCTTTTGTTTTTTATTTCACATTGCCCACCTTGATGAGGTATTCGGCAATCTGCACGGCATTGAGAGCCGCTCCTTTTCTGATTTGGTCACCTGTCAACCATAGCGTCATGCCGTTGTCGTCGGCCAAATCTTTACGAATCCTGCCCACATAGATGTCATCGTGTCCGGCAGACTCCAAGGGCATGGGGTACGATGCTTGGGTTGGGTCGTCCTTCACTACGCATCCGGGTGCAGCGGCAATAGCCTGTCGCACCTCTTCAACGGATAGTGGGCGTTCGGTTTCCAACCATACCGATTCTGAGTGCGAACGCAGTGATGATACACGCACACACGTTGCGCTGGTCTTAATGTCCGAGTGCATAATCTTTCGCGTCTCGCTGAACATCTTCATTTCTTCTTTGGTGTATCCGTTGTCCATGAAGACGTCTATTTGCGGTATCACGTTGTATGCCAGCTGATGTGGAAACTTGCTGACGGTTTTCACGCTGCCTGTTTCCACCAGTTCCTTGTATTGCTGTTGCAACTCGGCCATGGCAGCCGCACCGGCTCCACTGGCACTCTGGTAGGACGAGATGCGCACCCGCTTGATGTGGCTCAGGTCGTCGATGGGTTTCAGTACCACCACCATCATGATGGTGGTGCAATTGGGGTTGGCAATGATGTTACGCGGACGTTTCAGAGCGTCTTCCGCATTCACTTCAGGCACCACCAAGGGTACGTCCTCCTCCATGCGGAATGCGCTGGAATTGTCAATCATCACGGTGCCATGCTTGGTGATGGTGTCGGCAAATTCTTTCGAGGTGCCACCGCCGGCTGACACGAAGGCGATGTCAATGTCTTTAAAGTCATCATTATGTTGCAAGAGCTTTACTTCATGGTTTTTGCCCCGAAACGAGTATGTTGTACCGGCACTGCGCTGAGAACCGAACAGAACAAGCTCGTCCAACGGGAACTTCCGCTGGTCTAAAATGCGTAAAAACTCCTGACCCACTGCGCCACTTGCGCCAACAATCGCTACTTTCATGATTTGCTTATCTGTTGATTATAAATATTCTTGCCGACAAAGTTACGAATTATTCATTTGTTCTTCCTATAATGAGTGACAATTTTTATTGTTTTTTCCGAATCCATCTGTTCAGAGTGATATAGTGGATAATTCGCCGTTCTTGCTTATTCAATTTCAACGGAAATCAACTGTGATATCCATTTTTTTTGATTAACTTTGTTGCCTAATACTAACTTTGATGTCGCAATTGTCAGCCTACTTTCCCATCTCCGATCCGACATTGATTTTCCTTGTCGTCTTGCTGGTCATCCTACTGGCCCCCATCGTCATGGGCAAGTTGCGCATTCCGCACATCATCGGTATGGTACTGGCAGGCGTGCTGCTGGGTGAACACGGATTGAGCATCCTGGATCGTGACAACTCGTTTGAACTTTTCGGCAATGTGGGGCTTTACTACATCATGTTTCTGGCCGCGCTGGAGATGGACGTGGAAGGTGTGAAGAAGAACAAATACCGCATGTTGACGTTCGGTTTGCTCACCTTTGCCATTCCACTTGCGCTGGTTTATGTCAGCAGCGTTTCCATCCTTCGCTATTCCGTGATGTCATCGTTACTGTTAGGGTGCATCATGGCCTCCAACACGCTGGTGGCTTATCCCATCGTGAGTCGCTATGGTTTGCAGCGAAAGCCCAGTGTGATGCTCAGCGTTGGGTCTACCATGCTCTCGTTGTTGTTGGCGCTTACCCTGCTGGCCGGCATCGTTGCCTCGTATCAAAGTGACGCCAACCTGACGTTCTGGCTGTTTTTCGCTCTTAAATTTGCCGCCTATTGCGTCGCAATGATTATGCTCATCCCCCGTCTTACCCGCTGGTTCTTACGTAGTTATAGTGATGCCGTGATGCAGTATGTATTTGTCATGCTCATGATGTTCATGAGTGCCGCGTTGAGTGCAGCCGTTGGTTTTGAAGGTATTTTCGGCGCATTTTTCGCTGGATTGATACTGAATCGCTACATTCCCGCCGTTTCTCCATTGATGAACCGCATCGAGTTTATCGGCAATGCGCTATTCATTCCTTATTTTCTCATCGGTGTTGGCATGCTCATCAATCTGCGTGGCTTGTTCAGTGGTGGCAGCATCTTGCTCATCCTGTTCGTCATTACGGTGATGGGAACGTTGGGCAAACTGCTGGCTGCTTATGTTTCCTGCATCGGTTTCAGGCTGCCGCTGTCGTCCGGAACGATGATGTTTGGGCTCACCTCTGCCCATGCGGCTGGCGCCATTGCCATGGTGATGGTGGGAATGAAGATTGAAACAGCCCCCGGTGTCTACCTCGTCGACGACGATCTACTTAATGGAGTGGTGCTCATGATTCTGTTTACCTGTGTCATCTCAACGCTGGTGACCGAACATTCGGCGCAGAAAATCACACTTCGCGACCAAGACGTGGCCCCCGTGGAGAGTGCGAATGAGAACGATGAACACATGCTGATTCCCGTAAAATATCCCGAATATGCCGACCATCTGGTGAATCTGGCCCTCCTGATGCGGAACAAGAAACTGAACAGACCGCTGACGGCGCTCAATGTGGTGTACGAGGATGAGAACATGCGCGCCAACCAGGAGAAAGGCCAACGCTTGCTCGAACAAGTGAGTCGATACGCAGCCGGGTCGGATGTGGCTGTGCAGACCCAGGTACGCATTGCGGTGAACATTGCCAATGGCATCAAGCACGCTTTTCAAGAGTTTCGTGCCAGCGAAATCATCATTGGCATGCACACGCATACGGAGGTGTCTAAGAAATTCTGGGGGCAGTTTCATCAAAGTCTGGTCAACGGACTGAACTGCCAAATCGTCATGGCGCGGTTGATGCAACCCCTCAACACCTTGCGGCGCATCGTGGTGGCTGTTCCGTCGAGAGCGCAATTCGAGCCGGGCTTCTACCGATGGTTGGAACGTTTGTCGCGTATGGCAGGCCAGTTGGAATGCCGAATACAGTTTCATGGTCGTGATGACACGCTGGCTTTGATTCGTCAATTTGTGCAGAATAGGCATCATCAGGTGCGTGCCGAATTTGTGGAAATGACGCACTGGAATGAGGTGCCCAAGCTGGCTGCTACCATTGCGGCCGATCACATGTTCGTGGTGGTGGCGGCGCGAAAGGGAACGGTGTCGTATAAAAATGCGTTGGAAAATCTTGCCGAGGAGATCAGGCAGTACTTCTCGGGAAAGACCCTGCTCATTATTTTTCCTGATCAGTATGGCTCTCAGGACGAAGATATGACCTTCTCGCAGTCGCAACATACCGAGGAGCATTCGGCCTACGAAGTGCTGGGTAGCTGGATTAAAAATGCGATGGGTAAGAGAAAATGGTGAGGGCCGATGGGGCTTTTCAGAAATTATTATATATCTTTGCATAAGATAGGCTGCACCTCAACAATTCAAACGCAGTTTGACTGCTTTCGGTTTGCGCTGTTTTTGCATAAGATAGGCTTCGCCTCAACAAAGTAAGTAAACTTCCTTTGTCTTCGGCTTGCGCTATCTTTGTAAATGATAGGCATCATGGGGTGATACAAACAGAAAAGAATTGTTTTTTATGATAGATATTCAAGGTGTTACGAAGTCGTTTGGCAACCTGCAGGTATTGAAAGGCATCGATTTGCATATCGATAAGGGAGAGGTGGTCAGCATTGTGGGACCAAGCGGTGCTGGCAAGACTACGTTGCTGCAAATCATCGGCACACTTGACCAGCCTGATGACGGACAAGTAAAGGTGAATGACATCTTGCTCAATGGCTTGTCATCGGATAAGTTGAGCGACTTCCGCAACCGTCACATCGGCTTTGTGTTTCAGTTTCATCAATTGCTGCCAGAGTTCACTGCTTTGGAGAACGTCCTGATTCCGGCTTACATTGCCGGCAAGGGTCAGGGTGAGGCCAAGAAGCGGGCGCAAGAACTGCTGGGATTCATGGGACTCACTGACCGTGCTCACCACAAGCCCAACCAACTGTCGGGCGGAGAGAAGCAACGGGTAGCCGTGGCGCGTGCGCTGGTCAACCATCCGGCGGTGATTTTGGCCGACGAACCCAGTGGGAGCCTTGACTCTAAAAACAAAGCTGAACTGCATCAGTTGTTCTTCGATTTGCGTGATGAGTTCGGTCAAACATTCGTTATCGTGACCCACGATGAGGGACTGGCTGCCCTGACCGATCGAACCATTCACATGAAAGACGGCAAACTGATTGAACCGCAAGCAATGGACATTGAGCCTGCGGAAAACAAGGAATAACAAGATGGAAAACACACATGCAGGTCATCCACAGAAGGATGTGTCGGAAAAGAAGCGAGAACAGGGCAGTGAATCGGCTCGCACGATGATTAAGTTGGGCGATTACAACCAGTTGACAGTTGTCAAAGAGGTGGATTTCGGTCTTTATTTGGACGGAGGGGAAGAGGGTGAGATACTCCTTCCTCAACGTTATGTGCCGGATCATTATAGAATAGGTGAGCATCTGGAGGTGTTCGTTTATCTCGATCAAGACGAACGGTTGGTCGCCACCACACAAACACCATTGGCTCGGGTTGGCGAGTTTGCCTATTTGGAATGCTCGTGGGTGAACAAGTATGGCGCATTTTTAAACTGGGGACTGATGAAGGACTTGTTCTGTCCGTTCCGAGAACAAAAAAAGCGCATGGAGATGGGCGAGCATTACATTGTCTACGTCTATCTCGACGAGGAGAGTTACCGCATCGTATCATCGGCCAAGGTAGAGCATTTCTTATCTGACAGCCAACCAACTTATCAACAGGGCGAAGAGGTCGACCTGCTGATTTGGCAGAAAACCGACTTGGGTTTCAAGGTCATCATCAACAACCGGCATGCGGGTTTGGTGTACGACAACCAGATATTCAAGGCCGTTCACATGGGCGACCGCATGAAAGGATACATCGCCAACGTGCGCGAAGACGGAAAAATAGACGTTACGTTGCAGCCTGTGGGGCAGAAGGTGGTTGAAGATTTCGCCGAAACGCTGTTGCAATATCTGCAAGATCATGACGGCTATTGCGACTTGGGCGACAAGAGTGATGCCGAAGAGATTAAATGTCGGTTCGAAGTGAGCAAGAAAACATACAAAAAGGCCATTGGTGACTTGTACAAACGCCGCCTCATATCGATAGAGCCAGATGGTATCTATCTACAGAAAACCCGCAATTAAGATTTGACAGTCTTGCGCGTTTGTTTGAGTGGCAATGCTGGCTCGTGTGACAAAAAGGCGTATATCTCATCTTTCAGGCTGTTTTTTTAAAAGCATTCAATCGCTTGAATTGGGACTGTAGAGTTAAAAACGCATCGCTTCTGAAGTCATGTACCCTGTTGGCAATATTCATGTTTTAGATTAACTTTGTAAGAAAATGCAAGATGATGGACAAGATAAGCACTCAATACAATCAAGCGGTACAACTTATAAAGTCGGCTATACTTCAAAATCAGTTGGAAGCAGCCAAGGCTGTCAACAGAGAGTTGCAATGTCTTGTCGTGTTTGAACGAAAGAAAGGTGCTTTCAAACCTGCCTATCTCGGTCAGTTGTCTGCTTATATCCGCATGCTGAATGATGACAAGCGCAAACCTCATGAGAATCCGACTATAGGAATTGTGCTTTGCTTTGATGCAGACAAAACATACGTTGAATACCTTCTTCAAGACTACACCCAGCTAATGGGTGTCGCAACATACAAAGTAATGCCTGAGAAGCTAAAGAAAATACTTCCTCCAGAAGAAGAATTCAAGAGATTGCTTGACGGAAAAGAATTCGAAAAAATCAGAAAAATAAGGAGAATATGGGAACAGCATTACTAGCACTCGGCTTCTGCGCATTGTCGCTCGTCCTTGCCTTGTTTGTGGGCATATCGCCAATAAGCGACAAGGCAAAGCTTAGGTTTATGTATGTCGGTGCTACGCTGTCGTTGATGGCAGCACCAATGATGGGCCATTACATTTCAGGACTTAACGATATTGTGGACGAGCTGCGCTATCAAGCTGTACTTGTGTTCATCGTTGTTGTGTGTTGCTATTGCTTCGTCATGGCAAATATGGTGAAGTACGATGTCATGAAGAAAAAGATGGCGGTGCTTGAAGACACGGTGGAGAAACTTGAACTGGAACGTGCAGCAGCAATGTCGCAATCCGTGGATGAAGAGTAGCAACACAAAGTGCAAGAAGCACTTGATTGGTTTGCAGCGAAGATGAGCGTGTTCAGCAAAGAAGAGCAAGAGGCCATCAACGCCTGTGCCATTGCCTTTGCCGAGCGTGAACAGATAGTAATACCTAAAGTCAATATTGCTATCAATGCCAAGTGCAGCCAAGCCGACCTCATGGCTCATGCCAGTTCCGCTTTCTTCAAGATTGGCAAGAAACATAAGGATATAGCCCAGTTCCTCAGTATTGTATTCGAAACTTACTTCCCTGGTGGTGAAAGATTCGTGTATAAGAAGATGCCGGGGACGAAAGGATAGCTTGAAAAGATTAGAGAATGAAGGATAATGTTGCACGAGACCACGATAAAACAAATGCACTTACATTCTTCATTATCTTATTTTTGAAATCTTACTATCATTTTGTAAGATACTGATAATCAACATTTCCCCAAAAAAAGAGATTACAAAAAGAAACAAACCAGAAACAAAAAATCAAAAAAAACTAAATAGAACGAACAAGTATGGCTACAGCAAATATAAATGTCAACAAACAAAATGTGCTTCAACTGCTCACGAGTGGTCAGGAGATTCCATTTGTTATTCCAGAATATCAACGTCCTTATTCTTGGTCGGACGATGAGATAATTACTCTCTTTGAAGACCTCTGGGAGTTTTCCATTGAACGCACGCATAGTGATGGCGCAAAGAGTTATTTCTTAGGGTGTGTTGTGTCATACGAGGAGAATGGAGAACGCCAAATCATTGACGGTCAGCAGCGCATAACATCTTTGTTCTTGTTACTTCGTGCTGTATTCTCAATGTTAGAGAAAGAAGACAACAAGACAGACGAGGTAAACAACTTTATTCAGAAAATCAAACCTGCACTCTGGAAAGAGAATGAAATGACAGGCAAGGAAGACCGAAGCAAGATATTGCTAAGGTCTGAGGTTGTTACAGATTCAGGAAACCGTATCCTTCGCAACATTCTTGAAAGTGGCGAAGCTGATAAGAATGCAAGGGACAATTACTCTAAGAACTATAATAAGTTCAAAGAACTGTACATTCAGAAATCGCAAAGCAGCCCTAACCAGATATACCATTTCGTGCTTGCTTTGCTGAACTATTCTATCCTGTTGCCTATAACAGCGGATGACCAAGAGACGGCACTCACAATCTTCAATACACTGAACAACAGAGGTCTTCCGCTGTCTGATGCCGATATATTCAAGTCATATATCTACAAGAAGCTTGATGATACAGCAAAGAAGGCATTTATCAACAAGTGGAAGAAACTGGAGACTGATGCCGAAAAGGTAAATGAAAGCATACAGTCCCTTTTCTACTATAACATGTTCTATATGCGCGCCAGAGAAAAGGATGACAAATCAACAACTCCTGGTGTAAGAAAGTATTATCTGGATAAGAACAATAATCGTCTGACACCAGAGGTAATTGATGACCTGGCTGTAAACCTCCAATTATGGAAAGTCATTAATGGACGTGAGGCTGTTGATGGTGAAGAGTGGAGTCAGAATATGGATATATGTAAGATTCTTGACTGCCTTTCATCATATACAAACGAGTTCTGGAAGTACCCTGTTTCTATATTCTTTATGGAGCATAGGGATAAAGCAAACTTTGAGGAGATATTCTTGAAGTTCCTAAGAAAACTCTATGTAATGCTTTTGACACGTTACCTTGAAGTACCAACCATTAATGCTGTAAAAGTTGATATTCTAAAACTTAATGTGCAGATTATTAACAACAGTCATCCTGAGTTCTATGCTGGCTTTGAGGAAAAGAAACTCGAAGATGAATATGCTGTAAATGCAGAGAGGACTCGAACAGACAAGTTGATTATTGCTCCACACAAGAATATGGTAAGAATGTTGCTTAAGGTTCTTGCTTATCAAGAGGATGCACAGACTGATCTTCTTCCTGGTTATTGGGAAATAGAGCACATATTCCCACAGACATGGGATTCTAAATATTATACTCTTAACGAAGAGGAAGCAAATGAGAAACTTGAACATCTCGGCAATAAACTGCCTTTAGAAAAGAAACTCAATGTCTCCGCAAGCAATAATTACTTCGCTAAGAAGAAGGATAGGTATAAGGATTCAAAGATTGCCATTATCAAGAAACTTGGAGACTCTACCATTGACGAATGGGACCTTGCCAATATTGACACCAACGACACAAAGGTATGTGAGATTATTAAAGGTCTGCTTAAGGCATGGGTAGATGAATATGAGGGAAAGGAAGCCACTCCTGAAGAGTTGGCAATGATAAAAATGCTCAAAGAGAAAGGACTCATCTAATTATTGAACTATGAGATCATTCATCAGCGAAGACAATATAGAACAGGCGATATGCAACCGCCTGTCACTTTCTGAATATGGATGGAAGCGAAATTTCAAACAAAGAGTACAAGTGGCACAATGGCAATACTGTCATAATACTTGGCGAGAATTACTACAGCGACCAAGTTGTTAATGTCAAGAATCCTCAAAGAGTAGGAACATGCAGTTATACCAATAAAGGTGGTATGCCTATGACTGTTTCTGTAATTGATGGAGATATTAATGAGTAAAACTTATTCCTATGGACAAAGAAGAATTCAAAAGACGAAGATCCGCAATAAAGGCAAAGTCTGATAGCCTTTGGAAGGACATTGAAGACCATTGCAAAGAAGAAGAGCGTGTTATCAGTGTTCTACATAATGCTGAGTCTATATTTAAAAGATTAGATAAAACTTTCGAAGAAAGAACATCTATGTCAAAAACAGATGTTTCTATACTGATGTTGGCTATAGCTTTGCAACTTGTTAGAATATACATGCTGCCAAAATTTCAAGACAAATATCTTGATGAAGACCGACTCGATCACAACGACGGTATTATCAAGGACATGGAAAAAGAAGAAATTGAGGCATATAAGAAGAAAAATAAAAACTGGAAATCAAAGAAAAGCGAAAAGGGTTATCGTTCTTGGCAAGAGATAGCTTTTACAATAAAAGTACCTTATGACGCAACACGTCATTCTGGAGAAGGTTTTAATGAAAGAAATATGCATGGTGGTCAACATCGTGTTAAGACACTCGGACACGATCCAATTTTGGGTTGGGTATTTGGCGTGGCTAACATTATCAGTGACACGATAACAATTTGTCCAGAATACAAACTTGGCGAGAAGTCTTTAAGAATTCCTTTTATAGAATCATACGGTGTTGACATGGACTCAAATTTTTGCTGGAAGGAAAGAACAACAAACTGGAGCGTATTCAAAAATACTTTTGAAAGTATAGGCGAAGATAAACACAGGCTCTATGCCGCATTATTTTCGCAGGGTCTTCACCTAGCCTCTGACAAATACACAAAAATGGGACTACCTGTTCCTTTCCTTAGTTTGATTGATTCAGATAAGGCTTATAGCATTTATAAAGATGGGTATGATTATCTAGATTATCTATATGACACTCAAATACTGAGAAGAACACTGAAATCTGCTTCTATGTCAATAATGATAAATATGATAATTGGAGCAATACATAAGTTCTTTTATAAACCAGAAACGGATTTTGACAAGGAACTTTATAATGTTAGAACCCGAAAGATAATTCTGTACTCAAATATGATTGCAACAACTTCTGATGTTGTCCAAACAGCAGTTAGGGCTTATGCAGGAGATGAAAATGCTATCAAGAATTTCGACTTAGGTGGATTTTTGGTTACTGTCTATCGTTTGATTACAGACACCAAATACATTGTGAAGATTAAAGAAGAATTTATATTCAATGAATGGGATAAAATAATAGAATCAAAAAATAATATATTCAACATATGATAGATAAACTTTTAGCTCCTTTATTAGAAACCGCAGGAAAAGTAATTGTCCAAGGTACGACAACTTTTGGAAAGGCTGTAATTGAGCACTTTACCAAACACGGTACTAAATACTTGATTGGAGGAGGTGGTGCTGCTGCAGCTGTTGGTGGTGCCTATGCCGTTGGAGAATCTGTTGGTCATTCAAAAGGCAAAAAGGAAGGTACAGCAGAACAAGCAGCTCGAGATGAAAAGAAATTCAATGATATGCATCAACAACATGAAAATGATCGCAAGCGTTGGAATGAAGAGAAACAAGCTTATGAGGATTTGTTGGATGAAGCAGAAAACAAATTATAATTATGGGATTCAAACGTCTAATAAAGAAAAGATTGCTCGGAGGGGCAGGTGGCATGATAGAAGGTCACATTTTTGATGCTATTCAAAAGAAAAAAGAAAGTGGCAAATCTTTTAGAGAGTGTTTAAGTGAGTCTGTAAAAGAAACAATCACCGAAGATATGCCAGGGACAAGCCATGTTTACCAAATGGGTAAAACCGATGGTCGAAGACAAGGTACAGTAGAACAAGCTCATAGAGATGAAAAAAAGATGCGAAAAATGCAAAAAGATCATGAGCGCAACCGTCAAGAATGGAAAAAAATAGATAAGGAAAAAGATAACCTTATTGATGAAATGGGGAAAAAACTATAATTCATTCTATCAAGATTGACAACAGAATAAACAGACCCACTGATTTTCAGCAGAAATGCCGATTGTCAGTGGGTTTGTTGTTCCCAAAATGAATTCCACAAGCCATATTGGCATTATATTAGTCCGACCAGTGATAATGTAGCAGGAAGATAGTCAAGCCGAAAATGACGATACCAAGAACAAAGAAGAACCGGAAGAACCACTGGGCATAGTGACCGAGATAGCAACCGTCATATTCCTTGTTCCGCTCACGGACTTTCTTCCGTTCATCAGCAAACATGGAATTGACCCCACAGATATGCATCTGCATCTGTGCGGTCACCCATTGGCGTTCTTTGGCAAATAGTTCTTGAATTTTATGCCAGTCAGCATCATTGACATTTACAGACATCTTTATTTTTGTGGGAGCACTCTCCAAAACTTAGTCTATGTGCTGATTGATGGTATCAACCTTTTTGCTGATAGTAGTAACAGCACCGCCTAATTGGGCTTCTGCACACTGATACTTCTGAATGACAGACTCCAACTCAAGTGTGGTATCGCTCGAGGTATTGGTTGCCTTGTCAATGTCCTCACTCAACTGCATTAATTCTGGAACACGATTTACAGATTCGTCCTCGGCTTGCTGCTCCTCGACCTCGTTCTCAACATCATTCATCATCTTGTCGAAATCGGGTAAAAGCTAAAATCGTCTCATCTGCGCATTATCATACGCCAAGAAGATCGTCAGGAACACAGAGACGGCAAAGGCACAAGCCATGCAGATAACCAGGAACTGACGAAAGTGCTTACTTCGATACATTCTTTTTATCCAATACCAGGGATATGTCATGAATATAAATCGTGGCAAGGCTTTTATGGTTTGCGGTATGGGTGGCTGCTCTATTGCCTTGGACTTCTTCACTTGCATAAGTACCATCATTGCTGCATATCGCTTTTCCGTCAGTTGGATATCTTGACTGTTAGTAGAATCACCTCCGCATTCCGCAGTCTGGACGTGGGACAGAAAGATCAATTCTTCCAATGCATGACCGAAGAACACACATAAGTTGTAATAGCTGAGAGACGAGTCTAAACGTGTGCCGGCACTAACAAAGGCATAAGAAACAAGAACCCCATAAACGCAAAAAGCGTGCAACTCATTGAGCTGCACGCTTTTCGCTTATTGTTTATTATGTGTTTACCTTTCGGCACTACTTCACTTCCTCAAAGTCTGCGTCCTGTACGGTGTCATCAGATGAACCGCTTTGGGTTTGCTGACCGTCACCTGCTTGCTGTGCACCGGCGTTGAAGCCAGCGTCTGCACCTGGCTGTGCGCCGCCTGCCTGGCTGTACATCTGTGCGCTGGCAGCCTGCATTACGGTGTTGAGGTTGTTGATGGCCGAGTCAATGGCGGCCACATCGGCATTCTTGTGCGCGTCCTTCAACTGTAGCAAAGCACTTTCGATGTTAGGCTTTTGGTCGGCTGGAATCTTGTCACCGTTGTCTTTCAAGAAGTTTTCGGTGGTGAAGATCATCGAGTCTGCCTGATTCATTTTGTCAACCTTCTCACGTTCAGCCTTGTCAGCAGCTGCGTTTTGTTCTGCCTCGGCCTTCATGCGGTCGATTTCCTCCTGGCTCAAACCTGACGAAGCCTCGATGCGAATCTTCTGTTCCTTGCCCGTAGCCTTGTCTTTAGCCGATACATTCAAGATACCGTTGGCATCGATGTCGAAGGTAACTTCTATCTGTGGAACGCCACGACGTGCCGGAGCGATGCCTTCAAGATTAAACTGTCCGATGCTCTTGTTCTGTGCAGCCATGGGGCGTTCGCCTTGCAGCACATGGATAGTCACAGCCGTTTGGTTATCCACTGCGGTAGAGAATGTCTCACTCTTCTTGGTAGGAATGGTCGTGTTGGCGTCAATCAATTTGGTCATCACGCCACCCATGGTCTCAATACCCAGTGTCAGCGGAGTTACGTCGAGCAATACGATGTCGCCCACGCCACTCTCTTTGTTCAAGATGGCTCCCTGAATGGCAGCACCTACGGCAACTACCTCATCCGGGTTCACTCCCTTTGAAGGCTCCTTGCCAAAGTAGTTCTTCACCAAGGTCTGCACGGCAGGGATACGGCTCGAACCACCTACGAGAATCACCTCGTCAATGTCTGACGTAGAAATCTTCGCATCTTTGATGGCATTTTGGCACGGAACCAGACACGCCTGAATCAGGTCGTGTGCCAATTGCTCGAACTGTGCGCGCGTCAAGGTCTTCACCAAGTGCTTGGGCACGCCGCCCTCGGCAGAGATATACGGCAGGTTGATTTCGGTAGACGTGGTGCTCGAAAGTTCAATCTTCGCCTTCTCGGCAGCCTCTTTCAGACGTTGCATGGCCATTGGGTCTTTGGTGAGGTCGATCCCTTGGTCGGCCTTGAAATCCTTTGCCAGCCAATCAATAATCACCTGGTCGAAGTCGTCACCGCCCAAGTGGGTGTCACCGTTGGTAGAAAGCACTTCAAATACGCCGCCACCAAATTCCAAGATGGAGATATCGAAAGTACCACCACCGAGGTCGAATACCGCAATCTTCAAATCCTTGTGAGCCTTATCCACACCGTATGCTAAAGCTGCGGCGGTAGGCTCGTTCACGATACGCTGCACTTTCAGTCCTGCAATCTCGCCTGCCTCTTTGGTGGCTTGGCGCTGTGAGTCGGAGAAGTAAGCCGGAACGGTAATCACCGCATCGGTCACCTCTTGTCCTAAGTAGTCTTCAGCGGTTTTCTTCATTTTCTGAAGTGTCATCGCTGAAATCTCCTGTGGGGTATATTTGCGTCCGTCAATGTCTATTCTTGGATAGCCATTTTCGTCAACCACCTTGAAAGGTACACGCTCGGCTTCTTTCTGGCTCTGTGCATACGTCTCACCCATGAAGCGCTTGATAGAGTACACCGTGTTCGTAGGATTGGTAATGGCCTGTCGCTTGGCAGGGTCACCCACCTTGCGCTCACCGTCTTTTACAAAACCAACGACCGAAGGTGTTGTACGTTTTCCTTCACTATTGGCAATAACCACTGGTTCATTGCCTTCAAATACAGCAACACATGAATTTGTTGTTCCTAAGTCGATTCCTATAATTTTTCCCATAATATGTTGTTTTTTAGTTTACGAGTTAATGAGTTTACGAGTTTACTAGTTGATAGTTCACAAGTAATACTGCTAATTTCAATACGCTCATATAAAAACAAATGTCATGCCAAAACACAACATATTGGCTCGGGCTGACATGAAATATGCCAACCTGTCACTTTGACATCATTGCTGTCATGTTAGGAAAATGCTGGGGTAGGGGGATGCTCCTACGCTGTCATCCTATTTTTGTCATGTGATAGCCCATGGATTTCAGTTGCATGGCGGCGCCCATTAAATACAGCTGGTGCAGTGCCGCTATGACAGCCCGGTAGGCATCTTCCGATCCTGGCGTGATGGATAGATGGTGCAGCAGGTTGTTGGTTCTGGCGGCACATTCGCCAACCGTGTCTTGCAATTGTCGGGCTTGTTCGCGGTTCAAGAGCAGAACTTTCTCGCGTATATAGTCGTCCATGTGGTCAAAATCAATGCGGTTGCGCAGGTAGGTGTACAGGTTTTCCACCTTATTATATAGTTCCCAATCCTCATCCCAGTATTTAGCCACGGCCATGCCCACGTACATCATCCAGCCGAAAACCACCGTTGGGTATTGGTTAAATTCGCGCACGGCGTCAGGCATATAGGCGTTGGCAATGTCGTACCATTTTCCTTCGATGTCGGGAGCATCCGGCAGGTGTTCGTCAACCTTGTCCAGCGTGCGCAGATAGGTGTATAGGTCATGCCTGAAAATGGCTTCCGGTGTTTGTGATTTGTCGCTTGGGTGCATCATGTTTTTATTCGTTGAGGTTAAATGGGGTGAGGGTCATCCTTTTTCGATGGCCAGCTATCCAGCATGATTGTTTGTATCATGTCCATCATCATGCTGTTTGCAAAGATAAATACTTATCTGGAAAAAACAAAATGCTGAATCGCTGCGTCCTTGGCAAACTTGTGATTATGTGAGTATATGATGATGAATTTTATTGACAGCGATGCTCTCTCTCCTTCGCGTATTTACAACCAACGCTACTTTGGATTGCAAATACGCCAAATATGAGCGACTATTATATCTTATTGTGAGCCAAAGTGTTATGTTTTCTTTGCGACAATTGCACCTCCTTATGCGAGCATTAATTGGCCAAAAGCATTGCTTTAAGCAAGTAAGATGCATGCTTTTGGCTGGCAAATGCATGTGGATTGCACCGCAAACAGATGCTTTTGTGGGCATTATCTTCTAGCAATTGCGGCGAAAAGCACTTTTTCTAAAGAAAAAATAGTCATGTTTGCCTCCTGTTTGCCTATCGTTTTTTTCTAGATTGTAAGTTTTTATGGGCTGTTTTGATGGGCGAAAATTCAGAAGAATCTGAACAAATATTGCCCGCCGCATTACATTGATGGGATGGGGATGTGGCGGCGATTTTCGTTCAACCACCTTGGGTAAAGGAAGATGTCTATTATCGGAGGACGTGTGAAAAATTGGCAGTAATGCTTTTGTCGTTCGAAAAAACGCTGTATCTTTGGAAATGAATAATAGAAACAACCTGATGGCAAAGAAGAAACATAAAAAGCAAGGCGAACAACAGTTCTTGTCTGATACCGACTATCTGAAACAGCGTATGCGGTCGGTTGAAATTGGGAAGTGTTATATTAGCCCATCCATTCAAGAAATAGGATTGGGGCATGTCGTGGTTACCCGTAGGCATACGGGAGGTAATGTCAGCGTGGGGTGCTACTTGGTGGATACCTTTTGTCTGGGTGTGAAAGACTCGTTATACCGCCTGCGGATGACTCCGTACGAATTTTCCTTCTTCATGGAGCCGCTGGAACGGGAGGGCGTTGAGGAATGCGGCTACGAGGAGGCCCACAACTGGATATATGGTGCCATTGACTTTGCAGAGGAAGGCGGCATAAAGCCCGACAAGAGCTTTGCTCTGACGAAGTATATATTGGAGGAAGACACCGATGACGTGCCGCTGATAGAATATGAATTCGGCAAAGACGGCCAGCATTTTCTGGTTGTGGACAGTGAACTGGAGGCAAGCAAGTATCTCCCCACGCTGCGGAAGACGCTGGGCGACGATGTTGAGTATATGATTAATGACGACTTGGATGACTTCGATGAGGATGACGAAGATGATTTTGACGTCATGGAGGATGATGATTGGGACATGCCATGTGGCGGAATAGATGCGCTTGTGGACATGCCTTATACCTACAAGCACCCGCCTTATCCATCAATCTGTACCATCAAGCATGAATGGCTGTTGCAGGAACTGAGTAAAAAGGAGAATGCTTTTGGACTGAAAGACGAGCTCACCGACCGGATTCTGGCACTGCCCAAGGACGAATCGCGGCAAGACTTAGAGCAAATTTTAGCGTTCAACCTGGGGTTAACCTGCGATGAAGAATTGACTGATGACGATGATGAAGAGTTTATTGGCATTGTCAGCTCGTGCATTCTGTTACTGGGAGAAGTAGGGAACAGTGACAGTAGTTTGGATTTGGTATTGGAAGTGATGCGGCAGTCGCCCGATTTCTACGAGTATCATTTCGGTGATTTTGGTCCCGATATCTTGATTCCTACGCTGTATAAACTTGGGCAACATCGAACCGACAAACTGCTGGATTATTGCAAGGAAGCGGGACTGTATACCTATGCCAAGTGTCAGGCAATAACAGCTTTGGCAAGCATTGGTGTTCTGCAGCCTGATAGGCGGGACGAAATAGTAGGCTTGTTCAGAGAGCTTCTTGTGTTTGCCGCGGAGCATTTGGGCGAAAATACCACCTTCACTCCTGCGATGGCCGGACTGATGACTTGTGATGTGATGGACTTACAAGCCCGAGAGTTGTTGCCAGAATTGAAGGACATGTATGATACTGGGTTGGTGGATGAGGGCATTGCCGGACATTTCAGTGAAATAGAAAAGCAGCTGACAGGACAGCTTCCCATGCTCAGCGGTATACAACAAGAAATGGACATTCGCAAAATATTTGCCAGCATGCGTTCGATTTCATCAGATTAACAGCAGACAGGTTTGATGGATGGAAATTCAGTTGTATGTCAAGAGAATGATAAATAAGAAAACCATATCATTCCGCCTCATGACGGGATGATATGGTTGAATGATATGAAATAACTTCAGCCAGCTAAGGCTGTTCGTATCACGACAAGGTTATGCAGCTCGGTCTTATCAGAATTTGTAGGCAAGACCAGCAGAGATGACGCCTTGGTTGGTGTTTTTAATAATCTGGAATTTAACCTCTGCATTCAGGACAAGCTTGTCTGTGAGGTCATATTGGAAACCACCACCAAGGTTAAGACCAAGGTTGCCGTCACTGTATGATTCGTTACTTCCTACTGTGACAGTACCATCTGGCGTGTTGACTGTTTGAGTGAAGCCATCAACAGAACCGCGTAGATAGGTAAGTCCTGCCAGAGGGTATACCTTGATATTGTTTCCAAGTGGGAAGAGATAATGTACATCCAGATTGAGATCCCACCAAGAAACGTTGTTCTTTTTTAGGAAGTAGTCGAATGTTGCCTGTGCGCGGATAGCGTCAGTAATTCCATAGCCACCCTTTACACCAATACCTAACGATTCGATCTCTGTTGGATACGCCAGTTGTCCCCCTAAATAGGTTTGTCCCTTTTGCGCATAAGCACCAATACTAAGCAATGCGATGACTGCTGTTAAAAATAATTTCCTCATAATTACGATGATTAAATGAATAATGTATCCTATTCCTTAGTCATTGATGCTTAGTGAGAACCAACTTTGACCGGTACCACCAGCCTTGACTTATGGGTTAAGAATATGTTGTTACAAAGATAGAAAATGTTTATTATTTAAGGATGAATGTATCATCTTTTTTTATTATGTTTTTTTATTCCATCTTATCAGCGATGGCCTGCTTGATTTTTACTTCCAACTCTTCGCACAGTTCAGGATTATCTTTGAGTAAGGTTTTGGTCGCATCGCGTCCCTGTGCCAATTTAGAATCTTGATACGAATACCACGAACCGCTTTTCTTGATGATGTTATATTCAACACCAAGGTCAACTATCTCCCCAATCTTTGATATACCTTCGCCGAAGGTTATTTCAAATTCAGCCTTGCGGAAGGGAGGTGCCACCTTGTTTTTAACCACTTTCACGCGAACCTGGTTTCCAAGAACCTCGTCGCCATCCTTCACACTCGATTTCTTGCGGATGTCAAGACGCACCGAAGCGTAAAACTTCAGCGCATTACCACCAGTCGTTGTTTCGGGACTTCCGAACAGCACGCCTATCTTTTCGCGCAGTTGGTTGATGAAGATGCACGTGGTATTGGTTTTGCTGATGGTGGAAGTTAGTTTTCGCAAAGCCTGACTCATCAGTCGGGCTTGCAGGCCAACATTGCTATCGCCCATGTCACCTTCTATTTCTTTCTTGGGAGTCAGTGCAGCCACTGAGTCGACAACCAAAATGTCTATGGCCGACGAGCGGATGAGTTGGTCGGCTATTTCCAACGCTTGTTCTCCATTGTCGGGTTGTGAAATCCACAGATTGTCGACATCCACGCCTAACTTAGCCGCATAAAAACGGTCGAAAGCGTGTTCGGCATCGATGAAAGCAGCAATGCCGCCAGCTTTTTGTGCTTCGGCAATGGCGTGGATGGCCAACGTTGTTTTACCCGACGACTCTGGTCCGAATATCTCAATGATCCTTCCTCGTGGATATCCACCGACGCCCAATGCCACGTCTAGGGCAATGCTGCCCGTGGAAATTACTTCCACATCGGCTATCTGTTCGTCGCCCATGCGCATGATGGCGCCTTTACCAAAGTCTTTTTCTATTTTAGCCATCGCAGCTTGTAGGGCTTTCAATTTTCCCTCGCCGGATGTAGGATTGTTTGTTTGTTCTTTTGCCATAAATAAATGGAAGCCTCATCCCCGTCCCCTCCCCAAAGGGGTTGGGCGAAGATAGCTTCTTTTTTATTATTGTTGTTTAGTAATGTTATTTCTCACTGTTGATTAAATGAACTGTCATTTATTGTTTATCTTTATTGGTAAGCAATGATGCTTTCAGCAAAAAGTCTAATTACTCCCCTCCCTTTCGGGGAGGGGCAGGGGGAGAGGCCTCTTTTCATTCCTCTCCAAACACTTCGTGCCAAGGCAAGCCTTGCTTGTTGAGTTGTTCCATGAATGGATCTGGATCGAAGTCTTCTACATTCCAAACGCCGGGTTTCTTCCAAAGACCTTTCAGAAACATCATGGCGCCAATCATGGCTGGAACGCCCGTGGTGTAGCTCACGCCCTGCATGCCTGTTTCCTTGTAGGCATCCTGATGCTTGCAGTTGTTGTAAACGTAATAGGAAAGTTCTTTGCCATCTTTTATGCCACGAATGCGGCATCCGATGCTGGTCTCACCGTCATAGTTCTCGCCAAGGTCTTGTGGATTGGGCAAAACGGCTTTCAAGAATTGCAGTGGAACAATGTTCACCTTCACCTTTTTGCCCGAACCATCAGCCAATTCGGCTTCGTATTCTATCTCGTCAATGCGCGACATTCCCAAGTTTTGAATGACATCCAGATAGTTAAGGTATTGCTCTCCGAAAGTCATCCAAAAGCGAGCCTGCTTGATGGTAGGATAGTTTTTCACCAAACTTTCCAGCTCTTCGTGGTGCATCAGGTAGCTCTCGCGCGGCCCGATGTTTGGGTAAGTAATGGGTTTATGAATCTCCAACGGTTCGGTTTCTATCCATTTGCCGTCTTTATAATAAAGACCCTTCTGCGTAATCTCTCGAATGTTGATTTCTGGATTGAAGTTTGTGGCAAATGCCTTATGGTGATTGCCCGCATTACAATCCACGATATCCAAATAATGTATCTCGTCGAAATAATGTTTGGCTGCGTAGGCGGTGAAAATACCACTCACGCCTGGATCGAAACCGCAACCAAGGATGGCCGTAAGCCCAGCCTGCTCAAACTTTTCTTTGTATGCCCATTGCCATGAATATTCAAAGTGCGCTTCGTCTCTGGGTTCATAGTTGGCCGTGTCCAAATAGTTGCATCCACAGGCCAGACAAGCCTCCATGATGGTGAGGTCTTGGTAGGGCAAAGCCAAGTTAATGACCAATTCGGGTTGATAATCGTTCATCAGCGATTTGAGTTGTTCCACATCGTCAGCATCTACCTGAGCTGTTTTGATGTTGGGCTTACCAATCGCTTTCACAATCTCATCACATTTTTCCTTTCGCCGGCTTGCTATCATGAAGTCAGTGAAAACCTCTGGGTTTTGTGCAATCTTAAATGCGGCAACTGTTGCTACGCCACCGGCGCCAATCATTAAAACTTTTGACATGATAAAGATTCCCCGTCACCCCCAGCATGTGGAGGAGAGTGCCTCGCAGGGTACGCTTTTAGCGGCACTTTCTGTTGGTTTGTTATACGTTATTTTATTTCTTCACTCTTGATACCCAAGGCGTTCATCAGCGAGTAGCCCAATATCTCTTGCCTGAAGTTGCCTCCTGATAAGGGCTGCATGGCAAACACCGTGATGCGCTTGTCGTCGTCTACCTGTTGCAGTACATGGCGCATACGGTCGTACAGACCATCTTTCTCGAAGTTTGGAACGATCATCACCCGCTTCACGTTAGGCTGTTCGCATGCTGCTTGCACAATCTCCATCAGGAAGTCGGTCTCGTCAACAATCTCCTCGATGGGCAGCGAACTGAGCATGAATTCACCTAAGTGGTCTTTGAAAGCCTTCCCGTTCAGGTCACTTTCATAATCAGATGGCATGAAATTCTCCATGCCTTTTCTGTCTTTTCGATGGATCAGCACCACCTGAGTTTGGTGTTCACCCTCCCTGATGCCGCCGTCAAGCGCCACGCAGTCTAACCACCTGGGCAGGTCAGCAGCGGGAATACGTCGTCCAATCATCCGCTCGAAGTTGACGATGAGGTCGAAAGCCACACTGTCAACATAGTCTGCATCCACGATGATGATGTTTTCGCTCCATTGCGCTTCGCTGTTGATTTGTGTATCCATACCTTGCAAAGTTAGTGAAAAAAGTAAGAATAAGCGGCTGAATGCCATTCTTTTTATTATCTAATTTTGGAATCATCAATTATTTTGAGCCATGTGACTGAAATGTGTCATGTAAAAACAAACAACACATCCCTTATTTCCATCAAAACCAATCTCAATGAGTTTGGGGGCCAATGTCAATGAGTTTGGAGGTCAAACTCAATGACTTTAGAGGCCAATCTCATTGCTTTTGGAAATCAGTATTTTTGGCTTGTTTTTCTGGCCGACGACGAGTTCGTAGTTCTATGTTGAGGTTGTGATATGCCATTAGAAGGGTGTTACAACATAAAGAGGGTGTTAATAATAATAAAGATGTGTTTTTTTTTGGTTATTCAGTAGGCAACAACTATCTTTGCAAAGATTTTTCAGCCAAGGCTATCAAAGACACTTTTCAGCACTCTGTAGCATGATTTCAGCTGAACTTAACGAAAAATAATTAGATATAAATTTTATGACATCTTTAACGTTAGCGATTGTTGTCGTTTTCATCATTGGTTATCTATGTATAGCCATTGAGAGTGTTACCAAGGTGAATAAGGCCGCTGTTGCCTTATTGATGTTCGTGTTCTGTTGGACGCTGTTCATGCTCGATCCAAATGCGTATATGCCAGGGTTTGCAGGGCAAGACTTGATTAACCAGGTGAGTCATGTCATTGAAAAACATTTGGGTAGTACGTCTACCACCTTGTTCTTCTTGATGGGCGCCATGACCATCGTTGAGGTGGTTGACCAGAATGGTGGATTCAACTTCGTGCGCGATGTCATGAAGACAAAGAGTAAGAGAACCTTGCTGTGGCGTATTGCTTTTATGACTTTCTTCCTCTCTGCCATCTTGGACAACCTGACAACTAGCATCGTGATGATTATGATTTTACGCAAGTTGGTACATAGTCACGAAGACCGTCTGATATATGCTTCTTTGGTCATCATCTCGGCTAATGCCGGTGGAGCGTTCTCGCCTATCGGCGATGTGACGACCATCATGCTTTGGAACAAGGGTGTTATCACGGCTTTGGGCGTGATGGAAGAAATCTTCCTGCCATCGGTTGTGGCCATGGTTGTTCCGGCTTTTATCATGCAATATTCATTGAAAGGCGAGTTGGAGATGGCGGAAGTCAACATGAAGTCCGACTATCATGTGCTTGACTTTACTGAGCGGCAGCGCAAAGTGATATTCATAGTCGGTGTTGGCGGCTTGATGTTTGTGCCGATTTTCAAGAGCTTGACGCACCTGCCGCCGTTTGTTGGCATCCTGTTGGTGCTGGGTGTGCTTTGGACAGTCACCGAGGTGTTCTACCGTGGGTTGGATCATAAGAAAGATGGAATGGGCAAGCGCGTGAGCAAACTGCTGTCTAACATCGACATGTCTACCATCCTGTTCTTCCTTGGTATCCTCATGGCAGTGGCTTGTTTGGAAGAGATTGGCGTGCTGGGTGGCCTGGGCGTATGGCTCAACGACGTGTCTAACGGCAACCACTATGTGGTGACAGGTGTGATAGGTGTGATTTCGAGCATCGTAGACAATGTTCCCTTGGTGGCAGGATGCATGGGCATGTACCCCTTGGAGGCTGTGGGCGATATGGCTATTGATGGAATTTTCTGGCAGTTACTGGCTTACTGTGCCGGTGTTGGTGGGTCTATCCTCATCGTGGGCAGTGCGGCCGGCGTGGTTGTGATGGGCCTGGAGAAGATTACCTTCGGTTGGTATATGAAGCATGTCAGCTGGTTGGCCTTCGTTGGTTACCTTGCTGGCATCTTGAGTTACTGGCTCATCCGTTCGTTCATCATACCTATGCCCTAACGATCTCACTGAACAACGCTTTACAAAATGGTACGGTTGGCCTGATTGAGACATGAAATAATAGTGAACAAACGTACGGCAGTCCTGTCTGTGTTATTACTGATAATGGTATCGGTGATGGCACAGACAGGTTCTGTTTTTGAGCAGTACCTCGCCAATGTTACTGCGTTTGTTAACCTCCGCTGTATCCTAAGAGCGGATTTGAAGACACGATGAAAGATAATCGCCGCAGGCGTTGTATTGGAATCCGCGATTAATGACTGACGAAAATGGTTGTGCCACCGTTGATTATTACAACGGACGCAATGCCACTTACATGAATGCGAATATCGAAACCTTGCTGGATGACAAGCCTGCTGCGGTGAATACGCTGTCCTATCCTACGAGAAAAAGGTAGCATAGTATTGCAAGTGTTTCATGGGATGGCCACCCCATGTGGTGTCGCCGACATACCTGAATCCTTGCGCTACGTACAGTTTTTCGGCCAAAGGGTTATCTTTGTCTACCAATAAACCAATCTTGTGAATACCCATTGATTGGGCTTTTGTAATCGATTCCAATATAAGTCGTTTCGCAATACCTTGTCTTCGATAGTCGGGATTGACGGCCAAGCTGTCGATGTATAGTTCATCATTATCGGCTTCATCAATCTGGTTCTGGTAGTCTATATCGAATTTTTTGAGTGAAGCGTCAATGAATGGCTGCCGAAGGTCATGCAGTTGGGAGCCGTCATAGCTTACGCAAACGCCGATGACCTCATCTTCATCGTTCAATGCAACCAAGGTGTTGGTATAACTGTACTGTGATTTTTCTAGCGCAACAAGCTCCGTGAGCAGGTCTTCAAAATCGATTAACGTGTGATGAGGTCCCGCTAAATTCTGACAACATTCATAGTTCATGGCCAGCATGATGAACTTCGCTATCTCTCTGGCCTGGTGTTTGCTTGCTTGTATTATCTTCATTTCTTCTTTTTTAGATTGAACTCGAAACAGAGTCCACCTGTTTCTACATTGTGAACTTGTATGCTTCCTCCGTGCAACATAATGGCATTCTTGACGATGGCCAATCCAAGTCCTGTGCCACCGAGCTTCCTACTTCTGCCTTTGTCTACGCGATAGAATCGTTCGAACAGTCTGGCCAGGTGCTGATTTGATACGCCTATGCCGTTATCTCGGAAGGTAAACCTCCATTCTTGCTCATCTTCTTTTCCGTCAAGGGTGATGGTTGTCCCATCACCAGCGTACGTAATGGCATTGTCTGTCAAGTTTCTGAATACGCTGTACAGCAGACTTTGATTGCCTTGAATGATGACGTTTTTCGGTAAGTTGTTGACAAAAGCCATGTGATGATTTTGCATTTGCAGTTCCGTTTCCTTGCAGATGTTTTCAATCATCTTCGAGATGTTTACGGGTGAGTACTCCATCAAGTCGGGAGCATCATCAATTCTGTTCAGCGTAGAGATGTCTTGTAGCAAGGAAGTGAGCCGTTGACTTTGTGCATAGCTGTGTTGCAAGAATTGTTGTCGCGTTGCTTCATTGATGTGAGGGTTGTCCAAGATGGTTTCCAAATAGCCTTGAATACTGGCCACTGGCGTTTTTAATTCGTGCGCAATGTTTTGAGTAAGCTGTCTTTTCAGAATGTCCTGTTCCTGTCTGGTGCTCTGAAGACGCTTGTATATCTTGATGATTCGTTCGGCAATTTCACCCAACTCGTCGTCTGGAAAGGCAATCAAGTCTTCGGTATCGAGGCTCTCATTGTGGTCGGCACGACTGGCAAACAGCTTCAATTTGGTGATGTTGGCCGACAGCCTTCTTAAGAATCGCCACAACACAAGTGTCAAGATGACAATCGCTGTGAGTGCAAACCAAATGAAATGTTGGTCGGCTTGCAGCGATTTAGCTAAGCCATTGTTGTAGGGTAAGGCACTTCGAATGGTCATTTTGTCATCCTTGAAATAGGTTGCCGAATAGAAAAACTCTTGTTTCAGGGTCTTACTGTTTCGTTCTACGCTCGAGCCTGTCCCCTTTTTCCGTGCTTCAATGACCTCCGGACGGTTGGCATGATTCTTGAAGTGACTGTAGTCTTTTTGGAAATTGTCAAAGATAACCTGTCCTTGATCATCGATTAATGTTACCCGCAGGTTAGGTATGCTGTGCGTCTTTACATAGGTGCTCAGCGTTTGTTCGTCTTTCTTGCCCAGGTATTGAATGGCATCTGCCATCCTGGTGTTATACCCTTGCAGCCTCATGTTCAGCAGTTCTCTCTTGTATTGCTTTTCTCTTGTCTGTTGAAAGACGATGAATGAGATGGCAAAAAGCAAGAATACCGCCAAGATACTGATGTATAGTTTGCTGCCTACCGAAACTTTTCTCATAGAACGTCAAAGTAGTATCCAAAGCCAAGCCGGGTGACAATGCACTTGGCGAATCGCCCAATCTTCTTTCTTAGTCGTGTAATGTTCACGTCTACTGTGCGGTCGAGCACCAAAACGTCCTTTGGCCATATCCTGTCTATAAGCTCCTGACGTGAGAAAACGTGTCCCTTTTCAGAAAGAAATAGGTGCAGTAACTCGAACTCAGTCTTGGTAAAAGGAACATCTTCACCATCGATGGTCACTGTCTTTTTGTCCAGATCCATCTCCAAACCTTGGTATTTCAGCGTCTTCGGCTCAGTGTGATCGTCAGATTCTTTTGTCCTTCGGATGACGGCACGAATGCGCACCAATACTTCACGGATGGAGAAAGGCTTGCTGATATAGTCGTCAGCACCAAGATTGAAGCCAGTTACTGTATCGTTCTCGGTATCGCGAGCGGTCAGAAAGATGATGGGAATGTTAGCTGTCATGGGATTCTCTTTCAGCTTTTTAGCCATGGCAAATCCCGACATCTCACCCATCATCACGTCTAACAGCAGGAGGTTGAACGATGAAATGTCCATCGTCATGGCCTCTTCGGCCGAGTTTGCCGTTTCTACCACATAGCCTTCTGTTTCCAAATTAAACTTCAGAATTTCACATAAGTCCTGTTCGTCATCTACTACGAGTATACGATATTGGTTCTCTTTCATATAGTTTGTTATCTATTTTCAGTTGACAAAGTTAGCACGTTGGCTCTTCATAAGCATGTCAAACGTGTTACAATCGTATTACTTTTAGACAAAATTCCAGCTGGACGTGCTTGAAGTATGCATCTGGTGGCAGGCCGATATCCTCTTGCCTAATGCTACAAAGTTAAGCAATAAAAAGCATTTTGTCAAGTCTTGACGGTAATTATTTAATCAGGTAGATCGATATACGATAGCGAGAGACCTCTTTGAGGTGATCTCCCGCTATGTTTTTTCGATGTGTAGATGTGCTGTTGTGACTTTTTATAGTGGATATTCGTCAAACGCATAGAGCACCGTTGAGAGATAACGTTCGCCAGTATCGGGCAGCAACGTCACAATCTTCTTGTCCTTATTCTCTGGTCGTAGGGCCAATTCTGCTGCTGCAAAGGCTGCTGCCCCAGACGAGATACCTACCAACAGCCCCTCCTGCTGAGCCAACTGTCGACCTGTTCGGATGGCGTCATCGTTGTCTACGGTCAATATTTCGTCTACCACTTCAGCATGATAGGTTTGAGGAATAAAGCCGGCTCCGATGCCCTGAATCTTATGAGGTCCCGATTTTCCGCCGCTCAATACAGGTGAAGTCGTGGGTTCTACGGCCACAATTTTGATGTTGGGGTTCTTCTCTTTGAGGAATTTGCCGATGCCAGAGAGCGTGCCCCCAGTTCCCACGCCAGCCACAAAGATGTCAATGTCACCGTCGGTGTCGTTCCATAATTCAACAGCCGTGGTGTCGTAATGTTTCTGGGGATTAGCAGGATTGGTGAATTGTCCCAGAATTACTGCACCTTTTATGCTGTCTCTCAGCTTCTCGGCCGCCTTGATGGCGCCATTCATCCCATCCTTACCAGGGGTCAACTCAACCTTAGCACCGTAGGCTTTGACAAGGTTTCGGCGTTCAACACTCATGGTTTCGGGCATGGTGAGAATCAGTTTGTAGCCTTTTACCGCCGCCACCAATGCCAATCCTACGCCCGTGTTGCCACTGGTAGGCTCGATGATGGTGGCACCGGGCTTCAAGGTTCCATCTTTCTCTGCGGCTTCTATCATTCCCAGAGCGATGCGATCTTTCACGCTGCCGCCTGGATTGAAGAACTCTACCTTGGCCACAAGGGGCGTTTTAAGTCCGCGAAAGGCTGAATATTTGTTCAACGCTACCAAAGGGGTCTTACCAATCAGGTCTGTCATCTGTTTTGCAATCTTGCTCATATTGTATCTCGTTTTTAATGAATAAATAGTTTCTGGGTGCTCGCCTCATCATGCTCTTCCGTCCTTTTTCTGCTTGCTTGTTCTCGTTCAGCGTTTCGTTTTCGCAGCGATTGGTGGGGAAATATTGTCATGCGGCGTAGCTCCCCATGAATGATACGGCAAATATACACAAAAAAACGATGGTATGCAATCGCACGATAATGGTATTTGGTCTACCACGATTGTGGTATTTTGCACCTTCGTGATCCGTCCTTTCTTGGGTAAGTGCAATGGGTAGACATCTAAAAAACATGTCATTAAAAGGTCATTGTGTTTGCCGAATTGGTGATAAATGCTTATATTTGCCCAACTAACAGTGCCTGATGCGTCATGATTGGCTCACATTGTTTCATGCCAACCTCAGGTACATAACGCACAAAGCTCATGAAATACGCTGATTACATCGAAAGGGTAGAGATAGACTCGTTGTGGAGTGGTCGCAAGCATGTGGCCTGGAATCTTGACAGACAGGTTAACGTGCTGAGCGGTGTCAATGGTGTTGGCAAGAGCACCATCTTGAACCGAGTGATCAAAGGCTTGTCTGAAGGTGGCGACTTCAACTCGCATTTGCCCAAAGGGGTGCACATCACGGTGTCACCGGCCGATGCTACGGCCATCCGTTATGATATCATCCGGTCGTTCGACCGACCGTTGATGAGTTCGGAGATGGTCGCCAAGGTCGACATTAGTCTGGCCACTGAGCTAGACTGGCAGCTCTTTCAGTTGCAGCGCAAGTATCTGGATTATCAGGTAAACATCGGCAACCGCATCATCGAGGTGTTGCAGAAGGGGGACGCAGATGCAGCCGTTGAGGCGCAACGCGTATCGGCCAACAAGTTGAAATTTCAAGACATGGTGGACAAACTGTTTGCCGAAACGGGCAAAACCATCGTTAGAACCGAGAATGAGATACGTTTCATGCAGATGGGAGAGAAACTCTTGCCCTACCAATTGTCAAGTGGCGAGAAGCAAATCTTGGCCATCTTGCTCACCGTGCTGGTGGAAGATCGCCTGCCCTACGTGCTGCTCATGGACGAACCAGAGGTGAGTTTGCACGTTGATTGGCAGGAACAACTTATCGACCTGATTCTGAAACTCAATCCCAATGTTCAAATTATCCTCACCACGCATTCGCCAGCTGTCATCATGAATGGGTGGATGGGACATGTCACCGAGGTTAGTGACATAACGGATGTTCATAAATAGGAAAGGTCTGGATGTGAAAAAGACACATGAATCATGGGCAAAAAACTAAAAGACAACCTCTCCTCACGCTATTTCGAGGCGGCTAATAAGATGAAGTCGCAAAACGCCAGACGCCGCATCGCAGCCTATGTGGAGAGTTATGACGACATATTTTTCTGGCGCTCTGTCTTGAGCGACTTCGAAGACGAGACCCGGTATTTCCAGGTGATGTTGCCCTCTCGCATGAAACGTCTTGATAGAGGCAAAAAAGCGGTGCTGATGAACCTGCTGGTGGACAAGGTGGGACGTGACATGATTGCTTGCGTGGACGCCGATTACGACTATCTCATGCAGGGTGCCACCGAGACATCGAGACAGGTGATGACCAATCCTTACGTCTTCCATACCTACGCTTACGCCATTGAAAACCTGCAATGCTATGCGCCATCGTTGTACGAAACCAGTGTCATGGTTACGCTCAACGACCACCACATCTTTGACATGGAGGCTTACCTGCGCGACTATTCGTTAGCCATCTTCCCGCTTTTCGTATGGAGCATCTGGTTTTATCGAACGCCCAATTATGGCGAGTTCACCATCATGGATTTCCTGCGCGTCATCGAACCGGGACACTTTACCATGGCGAAGGCCGAGGACATAGTGGCCAAAGTGCGCAGAAAGGTGGGCAAGCGCATCAACCAACTGCAACAAAAATATCCAAACAACAAGGAAAACTATCTGCAAGTAAAGGAGGACATCAAGCGACTTGGCGTAACCCCCGATACCACCTATTTATATATACAGGGCCATCATCTCTTCGATAAGGTAGTGGTGCCCATGCTCAACAAGGTTTGTATGCAGCTTATTCGTGAGCGAGAAGTTGAGATTTCTCAGCAAAGTGTTCACGGCACCCAGCAGCGTAACGAACTGTCCTGTTACCGCAACAGCATCGAAGCCATTCCGTCGATGCTCAAAAAGAACACTCGCTACAAGCAATCTGAGCCGGTGGCGCGCATACAGGCCGATCTTCAACGATATTTGGAAATGACAAAACAAAACCATACAACTAACGACACAGACCGAGAGTAGCCTGTGCCTAGATAAATATTTAAAACCATTTGATGATGTTAGATTTGATTTTTGCCGTATTGGGAATTTGCTTGTTGCTGGTCATCGTGGTGCCAGGCATATACAATTATGTGAAGGTGATGAGGGAGAATGTGCGGGAGAAGGATGCCAAGAACGCCTTTTTCAACACGCTGTACTTTGGCGTCGTGCTGGTGCTGGGCATCCTTTTATTAAAGTCTATTGGCGTTTTCAAGGGCTTTGACACCATTGCAGCATACCTGCATTGATGCAATGTCACGAGCGGGGTATTGCGCATGGGTTTCAATGTCATTGAGTTTGCGTTCCAATGTCTTTGAGTTTGGTCATTAATAGCATTGACTTTGAGAGCCAAACTCAATGCTATTGGAATGATATCTATATCTCCTTGTCATCCAATCGGTTAACCATTACAAGAAAGGTCTGCACCATGACGTGTGTCCATGGTGCAGACCTTTCCTGATTGTGGGTTTCTTTGCTACTCTTTTTTAAACGTAGGTTTCGAGGAACTTCACGGTTCCTTCTACCTTTAACTCCCGGGTTGTTGCGGGAATCAAGATGGTTTCGCCGGCGCAGAGTGAGGTTTCGTTCCCCTCGTTGTCCGTGATTTTGCCCTCACCCTTCACGCCAATGAGGATGACAAAGCTGTCCAATTCGCTGTAATCTAACGTCATCGGCTCGTCAAGGTCGTACACGGCCGTGTTGAAGTAGGGACAGTGAACGAGGCTCACACCTTGGTTCTTGGTCGACGTATAATCGGTGCGGTAGTCTTTTTCCACGTTATAGTTGATGCATTCGGCGGCCAGTTCGGTGTGCAGTTCGCGATAGTTGCCATCCTTGTCCTTGCGTTTGAAGTCGTAGATGCGGTAGGTTACGTCGGATGTTTGCTGAATCTCGGCCAGGAAGCATCCCGTGCCAATGCTGTGAATGCGGCCGGCCGGCAGGAAGAAGCAGTCGCCTTCTTTCACCGAGTAGTCGGCAATAGCATCGAGAATAGTATCGTTCTCCACCATTTGCTTGTACTCTTCGGGCGTGATTTCTTTCTTCAGTCCGCTCCGCAGGTGTGCGTCTTTGTCGCTGTCCATGATGTACCACATCTCTGTTTTGCCACGACTCTTCCCTTGTTTCTTGGCAATCTCGTCCGTGGGATGTACCTGGATGGAAAGATCTTGTCGGGCATCAATGAACTTGATGAGCAGGGGAAACTCGTCACCAAAGCGCTCATAGTTGGCTTCTCCAATGAGTTTGCCTTTCAATTCGCGCACAACGTCGTTCAAGGCGCGGCCCTCATATTCGCCTTCACTGACGAGGGTCTCGTTGTCTTTTACGCCTGATATTTCCCAACTCTCGCCAACGTTTTCCAGTTGTTCGTCGAGTTTTTTGAATGGAATGATTTTGTCGCCCCCCCAAATGGTTTGTTTGAGCAGGGGTTTAAACTTGAGTGGTTTCATATTTTTTTATTTTATATTGACTGATTTGTTGTCTTCTTGTTTAATTATCTTTCCAGAACGCCGGTGATAGGATGACCAACACGCTGAATATTTCCAAACGCCCAATGAGCATGAGCAGTGCACATACCCACTTAACAAAGCCGGGCAACATGTTCCAACTCATCGTCGGTCCGATTTCAAGTCCCAGCGTTGGCCCCACATTGCCGATGCAGCTGAGGATGATGGTGATGGAGTTGGTGCTGTCGATGTGGGCCATCATCAGTACGAACGAGGCCAACAGGCACAAGATGAGGTACATGGTGAGGAAGGCTAGAAGGGTTCCTCGCTTCTGGTAAGGTATGTTGGTGTCGTTGACCTTCAAGGGCAGTACGGCATTGGGGTGCAGTATTTGTTTGAATTCATTGCGGATAGTTTTGAGCAACATCACCACCCGGATGCACTTGAAGCCACCACTCGTCGAGCCAGAACAGGCTCCGATGAACATGCAGGTGGCCAGAATCACCCAGGTGACGTGTGGCCATTGGCCGGCATCATCGTTGAACAGACCGGTGGTAGTGATAAACGAAACGACTTGGAAGATGCCCGAACGGAATGCTGGTTCTAAATCGTAGCCCCGATTAATCATCAATTCGAGCATGATGAACAAGCTGAAGAGGATGACAATACTTAGGTAGAACTTGAACTCAGAGCTTTTGAATAATGCTTTGAAGCGCCGTTTTACCACTGTTGTGTACAGCAAGGTGAAGTTCACCCCCGATAGAAAACAAAAGAGAGTGCAGATGTATTCCAGCGCTGGAGAGTGGAAAAACTCGGTGCTGTTGTTGTGTGTGGAGAAGCCTCCCGTGGCTGTTGAGGTCATTGAATAGTTCACTGCGTCGAACCAGTTCATGCCATAAAGTATGAAACAGCCTATGCAAGCGATGGTCAGCACGAGGTACACGGTGAGAATCCACTTGGCACTGGTGGAAAGCCTTGGGTGTAATTTCGACTTAATGGGGCCGGTTGCTTCGGCTGCAAACACCTGAACAGAGCCTCCTACCATGGAGGGAAGCAGGGCAACGGTGAAGAATACGATGCCCAAGCCGCCAATCCATTGGGTCAGTGAGCGCCAAAAGAGTAGGGCGTGGGGAAACACTTCTACGTCATCTATGATGGTGGCGCCGGTGGTGGTGAATCCCGACATCGTTTCAAAGTAGGCATCCGTGAAGCCGTGAATGTAGCCACTGAGGGTGAAGGGGAAAGTGCCGAAGAAGCTGAAGACTATCCATGAGAGCGTTACCACCAGGTAAGCGTCGCGCCTGGACAAGGTGTTGTTGGAGTTACGGCCCAGGTATCTCAGGATAAAGGCTGTGAAGAGGCTGATAAATACCGACAGAAGAAAAGCCATGGCGTCATCTTCACCGTAGAAAAGAGCCATTCCGAAACAGGCGAAAAGAATGAAGGCTTCGATGAAAAGTAGGGAGCCTATCACTTTATATATGGTCCTGATGTTGATCATTGCTTGCTGTTTTGACTTTGCTAGATGAAGAGTCTTTCTATCGTCTTGAGGTTGATGTTGTGGCAGAACACCATGACAATGTCGCCAGCCTGTATCTGTGTATGTCCCGAAACGAGCATTCCTTCATCTCCTCTGACCAGTCCTCCGATGGTTGCCTCTTTGGGTAAACCTAAATCTTTCACAGGCTTTTTGGTGACGCGCGAGCCTTCTTGCGCCACAAACTCGGCCACATCGGCATTCGCAGTCATGATGAATCGCATGTTCATGACTTTAGCATCGAGCATGATTTGGTAGATGTGACTGGCTGCAATGGCCTTTTTATTGATGATAGTGCCGATGTCCAGGCTCTCTGCCATGCTCACATAGTCAACGTTCTCCACCATGGCAACGGTCTTTCTCACACCCAATCGCTTGGCCGTTAGGCAGGCCAGGATGTTGGTTTCGGCATTGTTGGTCAGGGCAACGAAGGCTTGTGTGTTCTTAATGCCTTCCTCTTGCAGCAGCTGGGTGTCACGACCGTCGCCGTTGATGATTAGGGCTTTGTCATCGTCCAACAGGTTATTCAGCTCTTCACATCGCTCCTCGTTGATTTCAATGAGTTTAGTATCCAGATAATCGGGCATGGTATTGATGGCTCTGACGGCCGTTGCACCGCCGCCCATAATCATCACATTCTTCACGTCTACGTACAGTTCTTTGCCCACTATCTTGCGGATGTAGGGGATATATTGCGTAGTTGTCATGAAGTAAGCCAAGTCGTAGAGCTTCAATTCGTCGTTACCACCGGGGATGATGGTTTCATTCAAACGCTTGATGGCCACCACATGATACGGATCATCAGGTCCACAGAGGTTCTTCAGCGGGTTGTTGAGTATCTCACAGGTTTCCCTTAGCTTAATGGCCAACATCACTAATGCGCCATTGTGGACATCCCATCGCTGACGAACCCACGACATTTTGAGTCCGTTGATGATGTCTACGGCGGCCAACTTCTCTGGGTAAATCAGCGAACTGACTCCCAATCCGGTAAAGAAATCCTGTAATTCGGGGGCTGTGTATTCGCTGTTGCTGATTTTGGCAACGGTCTTCTTGGCTCCTAAGGCTTTGGCCAGAACGCACGAAGTGATGTTCAGACTTTCTTCAGGCGTTACGGCAATGAACAAATCCGCATGTTCAGCGCCCGCTTCGCGTAATGCCTTAATGCTGCTGGGCGAGGCTTGTGCGGTCAGTAGGTCAAAGTCGGTTCCTATCTGAGCCAGCCGTTCGTCGTCCTCATCAATCAGCGTAATGTCTTCATGGTTGCGTGAAAGCATCTTGGCCAGATGTGTGCCGATGCCGTAAGCGCCACAGATAATAATCTTCATGTCTATGTGATTTTTCGAAAATCCTTTGTTGTTTCAAGTTTTTCAGACTTAGTTTGAAGCCAGCATGGCTTCGATGTTTTGCTTGATGTGGGATGCGTCCAGTCCTACGATTCTCATCAGTTCGTCCACTGAACCATGCGTCACAAACTCGTCGGGCAATCCCATTCGCTGCACGCTTGGGGCATATCCATGGTCATTGAACCACTCCAAAACGGCCGAACCGAACCCTCCGTTGCGCACGCCGTCTTCAATTGTGATGACCTTCTTGAACTTTTTCCCAATCTCATCCAACAGCTGATCGTCCAAAGGTTTGATGAACCGCATGTCGTAATGGGCCACCTTGTCCTGCTGAGGCAATGCTTGAATGGCCTTCTGTGCATCATTTCCAATGGGGCCCACTGTGAGGATGGCCACCTTGTCACCGTCTTTCAACTTGCGACCCGTGCCCACTTTGATTTCTTCCAGGGGGCATTTCCAATCCTTGTTCACCCCTCTGCCGCGCGGATAACGGATGACAAACATGCCCTTGTCGGGCAGTTGAGCCGTGTACATCAATCGTCTCAGTTCCTTTTCGTCCATCGGTGCGGCGATGGTCAGGTTGGGGATGGGGCGCAAAGCCGCTAGGTCGAACACGCCATGGTGCGTGGGTCCGTCCTCACCAACAAGTCCTGCACGGTCCAAACACAGTACCACGGGCAGGTTGAGGATGGCCAAGTCGTGGATGATATTGTCGTAAGCGCGTTGCGCAAACGAGCTGTATATGTTGCAAAATGGTTGCAAACCTTCTTTTGCCATGCCGCCGGAAAAGGTCACCGCGTGTCCTTCGGCAATGCCAACGTCAAACGCTCGGTCGGGCATGGCTTTCATCAGCTTGTTCATCGAGCAACCGGTTGGCATGGCAGGGGTAACACCTACAATCTTTGGGTTCTGCAAAGCAAGCTCTACCAGCGTGTCACCAAAAACGTCTTGGTAACGCGGTGGCTCTTCAGAACAGTCTTTAATGATGCGCTCACCCGTCTCGGCGTTGAATCTACCTGGTGCATGCCATTCGGTTTGTGACTGCTCGGCAGGCTTGTATCCCTTGCCTTTGGTGGTGTGCAGATGCAGCAGTTTGGGGCCTTTCATGTCCTTCAGCTGTCGCAAGATGCGCACAATTTCAGTCACGTCGTGTCCATCAAAAGGTCCGAAGTACCGAATATTCATGCCCTCGAAGATGTTCTGTTGGCGGCTGATGGCCGACTTGATGGCGTTGTTGAGCCTCAGGATGCCTTTCTTTCTGTTCTCACTAAGGTAGCCACGTTGATGGAGCCATTGCGAAGCCTTGAACCTTAGCTTGTTATAAGTGGCATTCGTATCGAGGGTTAAGAGATATTTTTCCATGCCACCCACCGCGTGATCGATGCTCATGTCGTTGTCGTTGAGGATGATGAGAAGGTCGTTCGGAGTCGACGAAACATTGTTCAGTCCCTCGAACGCCAATCCACCACTCATGGCACCATCGCCGATAATGGCTACAATCTTCTTGTCATTCTCGCCACTTTTCTTGGCTGCGACGGCCATACCCAATGCCGCCGAGATGGAATTGGAGGCATGTCCACAGGTAAAAGTGTCGTACTGGCTCTCCAAAGGCGTGGGAAATGGGCGCAGTCCATGCAGCTTCCGGTTGGTGGAAAACAGCTCCCGGCGCCCGGTGAGTATCTTGTGTCCATAGGCTTGGTGACCCACATCCCATACAAGTTTGTCGCTCGGCGTGTCAAACACATAATGTAGCGCCACGGTAATCTCAATGGCTCCCAGCGACGACGCGAAGTGTCCGGGGTTTACGGAGACCTCTTGAATGATGTCTTCGCGAAGTTCACGACACACCTCTGGCAACTCTTCAACGCTGAGTTTTCGTAAGTCTTCGGGGTAATTTATTTGGGTTAAAAGCCTTAAATTAGTCTTGTCCATCAATAAGCTCTCTTCTATAACCATGCAAAGATAATAAATTTATGTGAACAATGCGCCCTTTGTGCTGAATTTTGCAGGCAGACATACGGTGCTTTCATGTAGGAATGACGCATTGTGTTTATTACGTCAAGCAGAATATTTATTGGTGAAAAGCCCGCGGTCGCTACGTCTTTTTAACACAAATGCTGGGCGTTTTTTCAGCCAACTTGTTGACGTGTTGAAAATAAGCCAAGCATGAGATGGTTTTGTTATCTATTTGATGGTGATTGAGTTGTGTGATTCTGGAATTAAAAACGTCATTAAAAAGTGATGAGTTTGGAGCAAAAATCCTATCTATTTGTGCCAAAACGGCCTTTTATAGCATGTCAATTGGTCATCAATAGCATGTATATTGCGGGGCAAAAGCATAGCTATTGGAAGATAAAAGCATGGCAATTGGCAATTTGTTCCATGTGAATGGGCCAAAAGAAGATGCGTTTACGACTTGTTTTCTCTATTTCGAATTTTTGTTTTGTCAAAGAAAACGAATCGATTTAACAAACGAAAGGTTTGTTAACACGAGCAGATTTCGTTGTGATTCGTAAACAGACAAAAGGGGTTCCGTTGGCAGAGAAAACCACTTCTCCATGCCGCATATCTGTGTGCTGCAATGGTGATTAGGGCGGTTAAAAATGAGTTTTATCTTGAAATGCTGATTTTTTTCATGAAAAATGCTTATTTTTGTCAACAAATCAATTATACAAACAAATCTATCATGAAACAAAAATCTTTCTTCTTAGCTGCCGTCCTGCTGTTCTCATGCTTGACTGTTGGGGCGCAAAAGCCTGGTGGACTATCTGCTGATCTGTTGAAAAAGATACAGCAGGCACAACCATCTTCACCTGCCGATAAGGCTATTATCAATGCTGTGGCATCGAATAACATCGACGATTTGGTTAAAAACCGTGCCAATCAGGGTGCGGTAGACACCTATTTTAGCATCGAGACACCCAAGCAGAGCATACACGACCAGCAGAAAAGTGGCCGCTGTTGGATGTTCTCGGGGTTCAACGTGTTGCGCGCCAACTTTGCCAAACGGCATCAAGACACGCTGTCCGTGGAGTTTTCACATGCTTACTTGTTCTTTTATGACCAGTTAGAGAAGGCCAATCTCATGCTGCAAGGTGTCATTGACAACGCATCGAAGCCATTGGATGACAAGCGTATGCAGTTCTTCTTCAAGAATCCTGTCAATGATGGCGGTACCTTTTGCGGGGTTGCCGACTTGGCCGAAAAGTATGGGTTGGTGCCTATGAGCGTGATGCCCGAGACCTATTCGTCTGACAACACCAGGGTGATGGCTCGTTTGTTGTCATCCAAATTGCGCGAATATGGGCTGGAATTGCGACGCATGGTGAACGCTAAAAAGAAAAAAGCGGAGGTGGAAAAGCGGAAAACCGAAATGCTTGCCACCGTTTATCGTATCTTGTCGCTAACCATAGGTGAGCCTGTTCAGAGCTTTACCTACGCTTTCAAAAACAAAGATGGCAAGGCTGTCACACCACAAAAACGCTATACGCCACGCGAATTTTATGACGAAACGGTGGGACATGGGCTCAACGGAACGTTCATCATGGTGATGAATGACCCGCGACGGGCTTATCATGAGACTTACGAAGTGGAGTATGATCGGCACAGTTACGATGGACACAACTGGAAGTATCTTAATCTTCCGATGGAAGAAATTGCACAGTTGGCCATCGCCAGCTTGAAAGATGGGCACAAAATGTATAGCTCTTACGATGTTGGCAAGCAGCTGGATCGCAAGCGAGGCTATATGGATGTGGACAACTATGATTACGGTAGCCTGCTGGGAACAACGTTCAACATGGGCAAGGCCGACCGCATTGCCACGTTTGACAGTGGCTCTACGCACGCCATGACATTGACAGCTGTCGACTTGGACGCACAGGGTAAGCCTTTGAAGTGGAAGGTTGAGAACAGTTGGGGACCCACCTATGGGCAGAAGGGCTGCCTTATCATGACCAATCAGTGGTTCAATGAGTATATGTTCCGCCTGGTTGTCGATAAGAAATACGTACCCGCGAAGTTGCTCAAGGAATACGATAAGACCCCAACCATGGTCATGCCGGAGGATCCTCTCTTTGGGTGTGATGAGTAAGGACTGAGGTCATGGCTGGCTATCCCTCCATTTTACCATTTCTAACCATTGAAAATAATGAATAAGTTTTATATCCTTTTATCAGCTGTCTTGTTGACAGCTGATTTTGTTTACGGCTCCGTCATCCCCGTGAAGACGGTTCGATATGCCGGTCCTTTTGTGGTGCAGCGTCCCCTGATGATTGACAGTGTGGATGTAAAAGGCCATACGTTCAACGCCAAGTCGCTGCTGGACACGCCTTTGTCGCTGGAACAAGTGCGCCAAGGACGGGAAGTTTCCGGCGAAGTGTTGCCCACTTCCGATGCACCATACGCCCTTCATTTGCTGGGTTTTCGCATTCAAGCCCACGGATATGGGCAGGCAACGGTCAAAGTGGGCAAGCTCTCCGATTTCAATTTGTATGTAGACGGACAGCAAAGTCGTGATGGTAAGCTGACGTTAGAGCCGGGTTCCCATGACGTGGTGGTGAAATATCTTTCCAAACGCGGCCGGTCAGACTCGCTGGACATACAGGTTGAGCCTCAGAAGGGAGCCTTGTTATCGGTTGGTGAGGGCGAAAAAACGTTCACATTGCGCAGCCTGACCGACCGTAGGTTCGTGACTGGTGTGGAGCTTTCGCCTGATGGTAAATACCTCATCACCGCTTTTCGGGACGTTGCTCACGGCGGTAAAACGTCATATTGTTGGCAGGTGAAAGAACTCAAGACAGGGCATGTCGTTGCAACTCGTAACGAAACCGTTCACTGGATGCCGCATTCTCACGAGCTATATTGGGATCGTCAGGGCAAATACAGTAGGGAGTTGGTCACGTCAGACGTTGAGACGGGTGCTGAAAAAGTCATCGCCACGCATCTACCGGAGGGTTCTTTCGTGCTGTCACCCACTGCCGATTACCTGGTGGTGATGCAGAAAAACGAGGGAAAGAAGAAGGATCGTGATGTCTATGAGATTACTGAACCCGAGGATCGGCAACCGGGTTGGCGCACCAGAACAAGTCTGTTGAAGTTTGATTTGCGCACCGGACTGGCCCAACCGCTCACCTTCGGCTATCACGACGTGTCGCTCTTGGACATCAACAACGATGGCTCCAAGGTGCTCTTCATGACCACTCGCACCCGACTTACACATCGTCCCACCACCTTGTTCTCTATTTTCTGCCTGGATGTGCGTACCCTGAAAGCCGATACGCTGGTCTGTGACGATGGATTCATCGCCAGTGCAGCCTTTTCACCCAATGGAAAAGAGATTGTTGTGATGGGTTCTCCCGAGGCTTTCAACGGCATCGGAGCCAACGTTCCCAATGGAAGAGTGCCGAGTATGTACGACTATCAGTTGTTTACGCTGCGCCTCTCAGACCGACAGGTCACGCCGCTGACCAAGACATTCAATCCCGGCATCAGTCAATACGCATGGAATCACGCCGACGGCAAGTTGTATTTTTCGGCCATGAACCGTGACAGCGTGAGCCTTTACTGCTGTGACACGAAGTCGAAGAAGATAGTGAAAATCAACCAACCCGAAGAGGTTGTCAAACGCATGTCGTTCGCCCATTCGGCTCCTATCATGGCATGGACGGGCGAAAGTGCGTCCAATGCCGACCGTATGTACACCATGAATCTGTCTGCCAAGCGTCCAAAAGTGGTGGAAGACACCAATCTCCAAACACTTGCCGGTATTCGCTTGGGTGAATGCAAGGCTTGGAATTTCGTCAATTCGCATGGAGACACCATCTGCACGCGCTATTATCTGCCGCCCCATTTCGACCCATCAAAGCATTATCCGCTTATCGTTAATTATTATGGAGGATGCTCGCCAACGAGCCGCAACTTTGAAACACGCTATCCGCACCATGCCTATGCCGCGTTGGGATACGTCGTGTTGGTCATCCAACCCAGTGGTGCAGTGGGATTTGGACAAGAGTTTTCTTCCCGTCATGTCAACACAGCGGGGCAAGGAGTGGCTGAAGATATCATTGAAGGAACGAAGAAATTCGTGGCCGACCATACGTTTATCAATGGCAAGAAGATTGGATGCATCGGTGCGTCGTATGGCGGTTTCATGACACAATACCTGCAAACGCAGACCAATCTCTTTGCGGCTGCCATATCGCATGCGGGCATCAGCGACCACACCAGTTACTGGGGCGAGGGTTATTGGGGTTATAGTTACAGCGAAGTGAGCATGGCCAACCGTTATCCTTGGACGGACAAGAAACTATATGTGGACCAAAGTCCGCTGTTCAATGCCGATAAAATTCACACACCGCTGTTGTTCTTGCATGGAAGTGCCGATACCAATGTGCCGATAGGCGAGAGCATCCAGATGTTCACGGCACTGAAACTCTTGGGACGACCCACGGCCTTTGTGGTGGTAGATGGTGAAAATCACCACATCACCGATTATAACAAGCGCCTGAAATGGCAAAACACCATCTTTGCATGGTTCGCCAAATGGCTCAAAGACGATTCCACTTGGTGGGACCATCTGTACGGAGAGCCGAAGCTGTAGACCTGCTTTTCATTAGCTTTCCTTCCCTCTCAAGGAGGGAAGGTTAAAGCTGTTATACCAGATGTTTGATGAGGTCTTCCCGCTCACCGGGCAGCATGTCGATGACAGGAAGTTCCACCATGGTGTAACATCCTGGCTGTTGGCGCATACTGGCGCGTGCCACGTTGACCAATACTTGTGCGGTGAGCGCTGGGTTGTTGATGCTCATGCTGAACTCCATGCGCTGGTTTTGCGTGGTACCGCTCACTCCCTTGCGCACCAAGTGTACGCCGTGTCCCATGTCACGCACCGCGTCAACCGACTCAACGGCCATGACATGTGTCTCGTCGTGTGCGAAATAGGGGTCGGACTTGATTTCCTTGGTCACCTCATCGAGCGTGGCTCCGTCTTCCAACTCCACGTATACCATGCGTCGGTGGATGCCCTCACCCAGTGGAATGGTCATCGACAGCGCATTCTTCACGCCCTTCTTGCCTCTGGCGCACACGCTGTGTCCCATCGACATGCCTGGTCCGAAGTTGGTGTAGCTAAGACCTTTGGGTGCCAAGCTCTGCATCAGCGTGCGCACAATGGAGTCGGATCCCGGATCCCATCCCGCACTAATGACGCTAACCGCATGGTGCTGCTGGCACAAGGGCATCAAGGCAGAGCGGTAATCAACGATGTCTGTATGGATATCAAAGCTGTCCACGGTGTTGATGCCAAGGGGTAAAATCTGCTTAGCGTACTCCTTACAGCTGCGTGTGGGTGTCGCCAGAATGGCCACGTCCACGTCTGTCAGTTCTTTTATATCCTTCACAACCTCGTAAGCGGCCAACTCAGCTGGTTTGTTCTCAGCACCCTGGCGGCGTACGATGCCAGCTATCTCAAAATCTTCTGCGGCCTCCAATGCCTGAACGGCATAGTGACCTATGTTGCCGTAGCCTACTACGGCGGCTCTGATTTTCTTCATAATTGATTTTCTTTTCATGTATTGCGCCCGGCCGGGGGTGATTATCCATGCCTCCGCCGAACCCGTTAAACAATCTTTTTTATGTCTGTAAATACGATAATCGTTCGCAAAATTATAAATTTCTCCAGACAAACAAAGATGATTTAAAAGGATAATCGCAATTTTTACATTTCTTTGAATGTTGCAAACCCTTTTTGGTTACAAAAACAAGTCATTGAGTTTGGTGGCCAAACCCATTGACTTTGGCCTTCAAACCCAATGCTTTTGAAGCCCAAACTCAATGCTCTAATAACCCCAATGCTATGAGTTGAAAATGTCGCCCACATGCGTGAGTAGTTTGATGGCGGCTGCATGGTGTGTTCATTCTTTCCATGCGCCACGCAATAAGCGGGCGGTTGCTGCGTTATCTCTATCGTATATATACATATTATTACACATGATAGAATACATCAGGGGTGAATTGACCGAATTAACTCCCGCACTGGCTGTACTCGAAGCCGCAGGTGTGGGCTATGGATTGAACATCTCGCTGAACACCTACAGCGCCATTCAGGGTAAGAAAGAGGTGAAGTTGTATGTGCACGAATCGTTAGTAACGGGCGGACGTGATGACAATTTCACGTTCTACGGCTTCTTCTCGAAACAGGAACGCGAGTTGTATCGCCTGCTTATCACTGTTTCTGGCGTGGGTGCCAACACGGCCCGAATGATTTTGTCGACGCTCTCGCCGGCCGAATTGTGCAACGTCATCGCCAACGGTGACGAGCGGATGTTGAAGGCCGTCAAAGGTATTGGACTGAAAACGGCCCAGCGCATTATCGTAGACCTGCGCGACAAAATCGTGAGCAGCGGCATTGCCACCGAGCTGCATGTAAGCAGTGAGCCTGCAACGGCGGTGGATGCCAGCATCCGTGACGAGGCGGTGAGTGCGCTCACCATGCTGGGTTTCTCGCCAGCTCCCAGTGCCAAAGTGGTGGAGGGCATCCTGAAATCCGACCCATCGCTGCCGGTTGAGCAGGTGGTGAAGTTGGCTTTGAAGCAAATCAAGTAAGCGTGCCGTCGGGAGGTACGTGTCAATCACGGTAGGTCAGCATGCGGAATAAAAGGCGCATATATGGTTTCGTTGTGACATTGCTCGTCATCAGTATGGCGAGTTATGCCATGCGTTTGCCCTTTTGGCAAGACAACCGCACGCGGAAAATCAGCAGGCAGCAGCCTCAGAAGCAGACAGAACCGCAGCTGAAAGATACCATCGACATCAAGGCGCAGCCCCAGTTGGATGATGACCTCAATATCCCCGACTCGCTGTTGAATCCACGTTGGAAGATTCAACGCACGCTCCCGGTGACGATTGACGACCTGAACCAGAGTCCATTAGACTTGAAACGTCCTCAAAACCTACAGCAGGATGTGATTTACAATGATACGCTTGACCGGTATATCATCGGCTCGAAAATCGGTGCGGCATGGCTCAACGCGCCCATCATGATGACGCCGGAGGAATATCGGGCATGGAGCGAGAAACGACTTTTCGACCAATATTTCCGCTCGAAGAACGCAGAAATATTTGAAAACAAAGGGAAAGAGAAGTTCGACTTCACCGACATGCACTTTGAACTGGGGCCGGCAGAGAAGATATTCGGCCCGGGTGGCGTGCGCATCAAGACGCAGGGAACGGCCGAACTGAAGTTTGGCGGCACGGTGAAGAAGATAGACAACCCCTCGTTGCCTATCCGCAACCGCAAGATGACCACGATGAACTTTGATGAGAAGATTAATCTTAACGTCAATGGTAGGGTGGGTGACAAGGTGAACATGAACCTCAACTACAACACCGACGCCACGTTTGACTTCGATGCGCAGAACCTTAAACTGAAATACGACGGCAAGGAGGATGAGATTATCAAGCTGGTTGAGGGGGGGAATGTGTCGTTTCCGTCCAATTCTTCGTTGATCAAGGGAGCCAGTTCGCTGTTCGGTTTGCGTACAGACATGCAGTTTGGCAAGCTCAAGTTGCAGATGGTGGCCTCGCAGAAGAAGTCGGCTGACAAGAGTGTGTCATCGCGCGGTGGCGCACAGTTTACGCCGTTCGAGATTGATGTGGCCAACTATGAGGAGAATCGTCACTTCTTCTTGTCACAATACTTCCGTCAGACGTACGACGACAACATGAGGTCGCTGCCCAATCTGACATCGGGTGTGAAGATCAATCGGGTGGAAATCTGGGTCACCAACAATTCGGGTGTCACCACAAACACCCGTAACATCATCGCATTGACCGACCTGGGCGAGAACAAATACATCTCCAATAGCCTGTGGAACGCCACGGGACAGATGGTTCCCTCTAACAATGCGAATACCGAATACGGCACGTTGGTGGGCCAACTTGCGTCGGCACGCAACATCGACCAGTCGACAACGGTGCTTGATGGGGGCGGACTTGTGGGCGGTGTGGACTATGAGAAGCTGGAACGCGCGCGACTATTGAACCCCTCTGAATACACAGTTAACACAGCATTGGGTTACGTTTCGCTGCGCATGGGATTGCAAACCGACCAGGTGTTGGCCGTGGCGTACGAATATACCTATGGTGGTGCTACCTATCAGGTGGGCGAGTTTGCCAGTGACGTGACCGATGTGAATGCGGCGTTGTTTGTCAAGTCGCTCAAAAACACCAGCAACAACCCACGACAAGGCAACTGGAGGCTGATGATGAAGAACGTGTACGAGTTGGCCAGTAGGGTGGAGCGCGAGAAGTTTCGCTTGGATGTGAAGTTCCAAAGTGATACCGCCGGCGTTTTTCTTACCTATATTCCCGAGCCGCAAGTGAAAGACCAGCCTATCATACGACTGCTGGGTGCCGACCGATTGGATAACAACAACAAGCCGCATAGCAACGGCTATTTTGACTTTGTAGAGGGTTATACGGTGAGCGATGGCCGTGTGTTCTTCCCCGTGGCCGAGCCTTTTGGGTCGTATATCCATCGCTATTTGGTGAGCAAAGGTGTGAATGAAGAGAAAGCCAAGCGGTATGCTTTCACCGAGTTGTACGATTCTACCAAGACCGTAGCCAAGCAAATCGCCGAGAAAAACAAGTATGTGCTGATGGGACAGTTCAGGGGTTCGGCGGCCAACGTCATCTCCTTGGGAGCTTACAACGTGCCGCAAGGGTCGGTTGTGGTGACAGCTGGCGGCGTTAGGTTGACCGAGAATGCCGATTATTCGGTTGACTACGCGGCTGGTGAGGTGACTATTTTGAACCAAAGTATTATCAATGCGGGAACAAACGTCAATGTTTCGCTGGAGAGTAACACCGACTTTGCGCAGGAACGAAAGACGATGTTCGGCGTGAACTGGGAGTACGACTTCAGCAAAGACCTGCAACTGAGCGGTACATTACAACATCTTTCCGAACAAGCCTTAACCAACAAAGTGAATATGGGGTCAGAGCCGTTGAACAATACCCTTTGGGGTGTCAACCTAAACTGGAAGAAAGAGAGTCAGTGGCTCACCAATGTGTTGAACAAAATCCCATTCTTACATCTTACACAACCATCGAACATCTCGCTCAATGCCGAGTTTGCACAGCTCATCGCAGGGCAAAGTCATGGTACACAAGACAACGCTTCGTATCTCGATGACTTTGAGAATACGACCAACAAGATAGATGTTTCAACGCCAACGTCATGGATCATGTCGAGTGTGCCGTCGATGTTTCCCGAGTATAGTGACAAGACTACCCTGCGCAGTGGCTACAATCGGTCGCTCTTGGCTTGGTACAACATCGACCCATTATTCACTCGTCGCAGCAGTTCTTTAACGCCAAAGCACATCAAGAGCGACCTGGAGCAGCTGTCCAACCATTACGTTCGCGAGGTGCCTGTCAGGGAATTGTACCCCAAGCGTGACCCAAGTAGTTATAGTGGAGCCACCGCAACTCTTCCAATCCTCAACCTTGCTTACTATCCAAGCGAGCGTGGACCGTACAACTTCAACCCTGATTTGACGGCAAAGGGGTTGCTCAACAATCCCAAACAGAAGTGGGGTGGCATGATGCGGAAGCTGGATTACAGCGATTTTGAGTCGTCCAACATCGAATATATCGAGTTCTGGATGCTCGATCCGTTCATCTATACCCGCCAAGAGGGTACCGCCAGCGAGTACGGAGGCGACTTCTATATCAACCTGGGTGAGGTTAGTGAGGACATTCTTCATGACGGAAAGAAGTTCTACGAGAGTGGACTTCCCGTCGATGGAACGCAAACTTATATCATAACCCAATGGGGAAAGATTCCCACACCGGCCACTGTGACGTATGCTTTTGCCACGAACAAGGGGGCAAGAGCTTTGCAGGATTTGGGCTTCAACGGCCTGACTGACGAGGAAGAGAAAAACTTTGAGGCTTATCAAGACTTCTTAAAGCAGATTCAGGGCAAGGTAAGTCCCGACGTGTTCAATGCCATTTTGAACGACGTGGCTAACGATAACTATCATTATTTCCGTGGTCGTGACTACGATGAGATGCAGGCTTCCATCCTAAGGCGCTACAAATACATCAACAATCCGCAAGGCAACTCGCCCGATACCGATACGCGCGGCGAACGTTATGACACGTCGTACAAGGGTACACCCGATGTGGAAGACATCAATCAAGACTACACCTTGAACGAATATGAGAAGTATTTTCAGTATCATGTGTCCATCCGTCCGGAAGACTTGGTTGTTGGAAAGAACTACATTGTAGACAAACGTGATGCCATAGCGCCCCTAAGAAACAAGAAAAAGGAGCCAGTTACCTGGTATCAGTTCCGCATTCCGATACGCGAATTCGAACGCCGTTTCGGCTCTATCTCCGACTTCACCAGCATTCGTTTCATGCGAATGTTCCTCACAGGATTTGAAAAACCCATCGTGCTACGATTCGGTAGCCTCGATTTGGTGCGTGGAGATTGGCGCATATATGAGCAACAACTCGATCCTGCTGGTTCCAATTCGGGCACCATGTCGGTGAGTTCGGTCAACATTGAGGAGAACAATGACAAGACACCTGTCAACTATGTGTTGCCCCCGGGCATTAGGAGAGCGCAAGATCCCACACAACGTCAGCTGGTTGAGGCCAACGAACAGGCGTTGGATATCGTGGTTTCAAATCTCGCTACGGGTGATGCCAAGGCGGTTTATAAGAACTCTTCAGTTGATCTCCGACAGTATAAACGCCTGCAAATGTTCGTGCATGCCAATGCTATGGAGCAGAATACGACCAATTTGCAGGATGGTCAGCTGGCTGTTTTCGTACGCTTGGGCAATGATTATAAGAGCAACTATTATGAATATGAGATTCCCCTGAAGCTGACGGCACCCAAGGAATACAACCGCTACTCGTTGTCGGATGTGCGCGAAGTGTGGCCCGTAGAGAACATGTTGGACATTCCTTTGAAGCTATTCACCGATCTGAAACGACAGAGAAACAAAGACAAAGCGCAAGGACAAGCATCGTATAATCGGGTTTATACGAACTATGATCCCGACAAACCCAACAACAAAGTCAGCGTGATGGGTAACCCAACGCTAGGCGAGGTGAAGACTATGATGATTGGTGTGCGCAACAAAGCGGGCGAAGTGAAGTCGGGTGAGGTGTGGGTCAATGAGCTTCGCTTGCTGGAATACAACAACGAAGGCGGTTGGGCGGCACAAGGTAACTTGAATGTACAGATGTCTGATTTCGGAACGGTCAATCTCCAAGGACGCTATATGAGTGAAGGTTTTGGCGGATTGGAAGAGGGTGTGGCCCAAAGGTCTACCGATGATTACCAGAATTACAGCGTGACAGCCAACTTTGAGTTGGGCAAATTCTTCCCTGAAAAGGCCCATGTAAGCGCACCATTATATTATAGTGTGCAGCAAGAACAGCTCAGTCCGAAGTACAATCCACTGGACACAGACATGCGATTGAAGGATGCTTTGGACGCTGCCTCTAACCGTCAGGAGCGCGACTCGATAGAGAGTATCGCTGTGACCAAGACCACCAACACCAATTTCTCGTTGTCCAACGTGCGCGTGGGCATCCAAACCAAGCGCCACCCCATGCCCTACGACCCGGCCAACTTCTCGTTCTCGTACAGTCATTCGCATCGAAACACCAGCGGAGAAACCACCGTTTACGAGAAAGAAGACAGTTGGAACGGTAGTCTTTCATACAGTTGGACGCCCGTGTTCAAGCCTTTGGAGCCATTCAAGAAAATCAAAAGCAAGAGCAAATGGTTCGACATCCTGAAACGATTCGGTCTGAATTGGCTGCCGCAGAACATCGCCTTCAACACCGATATGATGCGCAACTACTACGAATTGCAAGAGCGTGACATGCAAGACCTGGGCGGTTCACAACTTCCATTGACCTTTAATCAGCAGTTTATGTGGAACAGAGACTTCACGCTGCGTTGGGATCTCACGAAAAACATTCACATGAACTTCCAGAGTACCACCCAAGCCGAGATTGAAGAGCCTTACACCCCCGTTAACAAAGACCTGTATCCCGACCGCTATTCGGCCTGGAAAGACTCGGTGCGAACCAGCATTCGCAACTTTGGCACGCCGCTGGATTACCGGCAACAGTTCTCTTTGTCGTACCAACTGCCGCTCAACCTCCTTCCCATTTTCGACTGGGTGACCGCCGATGCCAACTACTCGTCCAACTATTCGTGGGTTCGTGGAACCCATTTGGAGGACGGTACGTCGCTCGGCAACATCGTCACGACCAACCGAAGGGTGAATATCAATGGGCGCTTTGACCTGCAACGCTTGTACAATCACATCCCCTTCCTGAAAGCTACGAACGACCGATTCAACCGCGATCCGCAGCGCAACGCCATTAACCGCTCACGGTCATCGAGAATCGTTGGCAACGATGGCAACCGAAACACCCAAAACAAGAACGCGCGGAACACTGCCAGACGTTCGGCACAAGATGCCCGAGCCGAGGCGCAGAAAAAACAATTGCCCAAGAACAAGAAAGGATTTGAGCAGCAAATCACGCTCCTGCCCGACACCACCATCACCGTGAGCCACGGCAAAAAGAGCAAGCGGCTCATCGTTTCGGCCCGCACAGAGGATGGCAAAACCTATCACTTGAAGTACAAGAAGATTAATCCAAACACCATCCGCATCAAGAATAAGGTTGATTCGGCCTTGAAACTCAAGATTACCGTCTTGCCGAAAGAGCCGTTGGATAATAAAGGTTGGTACCGAACGGCACAGTCGGTGGCGCGCCTGTTGATGATGGTGCGCAACGTCAGTGTGAGCTATCGCGACGACTACGCCATGGCGTTGCCAGGATTCTTGCCTACGGTGGGCGATGCTTTCGGACAGACCAAGGCACCAAGCGCACTCTCGCCAGGCCTCGACTTCGCCTTTGGTATGGTGGATGATTCGTACATCGAGCGAGCCAGGGCAAACAATTGGCTGTTGATTTCCGACTCCATTGCCACGCCGGCCACGTCCAATCATACGCAAGACCTGCAGCTGCGCATGACTTTGGAGCCTGTTCGTAACTTCAAAATCGATTTGAATGCCAGTCGCACGCAAACCACTTCAAGGAGCGTGCAATACATGTATCAGGGTAATCCGATGACCCAAACCGGCAATTTCACCATGACTACCCTCTCGCTTCGCAGCGCCTTTGAGGGGATAGGTGACGCTGGCAATGGTTTCCGCAGCAAGTCGTTTGATGATTTTTGCCGGTCGCTCGACGGCTTCCGTCAGCGGGTTGAGGCGCAATATGCGGGCTTTGTCTACCCCAAGGGCACACCGCTGGCCGGTCAACCTTTCGAGCCTGCCAATGGTGGCGTTGACCGCTACAGCTCGGATGTCATGATACCCGCCTTCCTCTCCACCTACACCAGTATGGGCGGCCACTCGCTCAACATCTTCCCTTCGTTGGCAAGACTGCTGCCTAACTGGACCATTCGGTACAGCGGACTGGGCAAACTGCCTTGGTTCAGGGATGTGTTCAAAAGTGTCACCCTCAACCATTCCTACAAAAGCATCTTCGCCATAGGGTCGTACAGCAGCTACAGCACCTTCCAAGAGTTTATGAACGGCTTGGGATTCGTCACCAACGCCACCACCGGAATGCCTGTTCCCAGCAGCATGTACAACGTTTCTGCGGTGAGTATCAACGAGGCCTTCTCGCCTTTACTTGGACTGGATGTCACGTTTAACAACAACTTGACCACCCGGCTGGAATATCGATCAACGCGCGTGTTGAACCTCAGTACCACGAGTGTGCAAATCAATGAGGCCGTCAGTCGTGATTGGGTGCTGGGCATGGCGTATAAGGTTAACAACCTGGAGCTATTTGGCGGAAATAAACAACGTGTGGTTCGACGTACGAAGGGCAATGGCCAGCAGCAGCAACAACAGCAAAACAACAGCACCAGCAATCGCAACAGTACCAGGTCGAACCGTGACTTGAACGTGCGCCTTGACCTCAGTTACCGCCGACAGGCAGCCATCAGTAGGGACATCGCCACCATGACCAGCGCCGCAAGTAGTGGCAATACAGCCTTTCGGCTCCAGTTCTCGGCCGATTATACGCTGTCGCGCATGCTCACCATGACCCTTTATTACGACCAACAAACCAACACGCCGCTACTCTCCAGTAGCAGTTTCCCAACAACTACTCATGATTTTGGCGTTAGTCTGAAGTTCAGTCTCACCCGATAATGCTCCACCTCACAGCCGCTGTTGATTGTCTGATGATGGCTTTACGCATGGGATATTTTCTTGACAATCACTTCGCCAATACTTCCATATTTTCGCTCATCGACCTTTCGGCGGCAAATATCGCCAAAATATCGCTTTTTTTGTTTCTGGTTGATGTTCAATTGCTTAGCTTGTTTTGAGGCTCCTTTTTGATTTCGCCACTTAAGTTTTAGCCCTGCAATAGCATGCATTTTGCCGTCTTAATGGCATGCTTTTACATGCCAATCTGTATGCTCTGAGGCTGCAAAGTCATTGACTTTGGTGTCGTAAGGGTATGCTTTGTACCCGAAAAGGGGTTCAGAAGCGTCTTTTTAGGGGCTGCTTTTGTCTAGAATACATGTTGCGGAAGTGTTAAAATCTGACCATTTTTCTTGACAAAATCCTCGCTCCCTTGTATTCTTGGCGATGCCCCGTGGCAGCCTTTTGGCATGCCGATAAACTGTGAAGGTGTAAACCTTACGGCATATAACCCGATTGTAAAAGAATGTAAATATCTGCATGTGAGCGGGGAAAACGTGAATAATTTCGTATTTTTGCAGTTACAAACGATGTTCGTTTGTCCAATAAGGCTATTATTTATACATGGCACAACGTGTTTTTCATCAACGACTCACCTTGGGATTTAAGTGTGGCTTAGCACTCTTTACGATGCTTGTTGTCTATCTTTTTTGGATTAAGCAAGCTATATTTGGGCTGTTGGTCGTTATCATCATCGTGGGCATGATTGAACGTGTGCTGCACACCACCTATACCTTTGCGTGTGTCAAACCCATTGACCGTGATGAGGAGATGGAGTTTCTGTTGATAGACAAAGGGCGTTTTTCGCGAAGTCAAAGCGTCCCCCTTCGTGATGTGGTACAATGTAAGGTGATACACACCAACTTTGGACTGTCTCACTACTTGCTCATCGAGTATGGCGCCCATCATTTGGTGGCGGTTCAACCCAAGGACGAACAGGCGTTTGTAGAAGAATTAACAAAGCGTCAGCAGGCGGAGGCTGCATCTTCCGCATCACAAAACAAATGAATAAATTAAAAATTCTTTCCTGTTTGCTTGTTTTGGGCATGTACATGCCCCTTCAGGCACAGGTAGTTTACGAAGACATAGCGGATAACGACAGTTCGGAAGTGATCGACGTGGCCTTGACGGACACGCTCTCGGACGACAGCGTGGCACTGCCTTGGCCACAAAATGCGCAAGCACGAATTGACAAATTGCTTACGCACGACATGTTTGAAACCTCGCAGTTGGGAATGATGGTGTACGACCTCACGGCCGATAGTGTTATCTACGCCCACAACGAGCGTCAACTGATGCGCCCCGCCAGCACTATGAAAGTGGTTACAGCCATCACCGCACTCGACAAGTTGGGGGGCAGTTATCAGTTCAAGACCGCACTCTATTACACTGGAACAATACAAAATCGCACCCTCATGGGCGATCTCTACTGCGTTGGGGGCTTTGATCCGAAGTTTGGTAGAGATGACATGCGTGCCTTTACCGATTGCATGAAAACGCTTGGCGTGGATACCATACGCGGCAATCTGTATGCCGACAAAAGTATGAAAGACCTTGACGTGTTGGGTGAAGGATGGTGTTGGGACGACGACAATCCCGTGTTGTCGCCCTTGGTGTATCGGCGTAAAGACCATTTCATGACCGAGTTTGAGAAAGAACTGCGTGAGGCCGGCATCCAAGTGGAAGCTTTCAGTTCGGTAGCAAAGTGTCCTGCCGAGGCCATTCGCATTTGTGAACGGACGCACAGCATTGACCAAATCTTGCTGCCGATGATGAAAAAGAGCGACAATCTGTATGCCGAGGCACTGTTCTATCAACTGGTTCCGCGTGAAAACGGTCGAACGGTGACGGCCAAGGAGGCGCGGTCGGTGGTACGCCGACTAATTAATAAGGTGGGGCTGGATGCCTCTCGGTATAAAATCGCCGATGGTAGCGGACTGTCATTGTACAATTATGTCAGCGTAGAACTGTTGGTGAAGTTGCTCAAATATGGCTATCAACACCAAAATATCTACAATCATCTGCTGCCATCGATGCCAACTGCGGGTGTGGATGGTACGTTGAAAAAACGCCTGAGAGATACTCATACGCGCGGAAAGGTGTGGGCCAAGACGGGCACCGTGACGGGTGTGACCAGCCTGGCGGGCTATTGTGAGGCTTCAAACGGGCACCTGCTGTGCTTCGCCATCATCAACCAAGGGGTGATGTACGGCAAAAATGGACGCGCTTTTCAAGACAGAGTTTGCCGTGCGTTGTGCTTGCCATGACGTATAGGTCAAGATAAATTATTCACGAATAAACAATAAAAGATTATGTGGGATATTACAGAAACGATGGAGCAGATACGGAGTTTTGTGGAAGAACTCATTCAGATGTGTGGAATTACAGGCATGGCGGTACCCGTTGTGCGCTATGTGTCGATGTCATTGGCAGCCATTTTCTTTTCTTGGCTTAGCTATATTATCGCCAAGAAACTGCTGATTCCTGTCATTGATAAGATCACTGCGCGGACTAAGGCCACGTGGGACGAGGTGCTGCTCAACCACGACGTGTTGCTCAAGGTTTGCGCCATCGTTCCAGCGGTAGTCATTTACAAACTGTTGCCGTTAGTGTTTTTTGAAGCACCGTTTGTGCAAGAGATGCTCAACCGGCTCACCAGCATCTACATCACGGTGACCTCGGTGCAGTTGGGCATTGCCGTGATCAACTCGTTCCGCCATCTCGAGACCACAAATAGCTCGAGTAAGCAGCAGTATTTGCAATCGTTCTGCGGCGTATTGAAGATTGTTGCCATTTTCATCGGTGTCATCGTGGTGGTTGCCTTAGTGATAGACAAGAGTCCGATGAAGCTGTTTGCAGGACTGGGTGCTACCTCTGCCGTGCTGATGTTGGTGTTTAAGGACACCATTGAGGGGTTAGTGGCCGGCATCCGTCTTACCAGCAACGACATGATTCGACGTGGCGACTGGATTACGGTGCCGTCGACAACCGTGGATGGTGAGGTGATGGAGATGACGCTCACCACGGTAAAGGTGCAGAATTTTGACAATACCATTGTGACAGTGTCGCCCAAGACGCTGGTTGATGGGTCGTTCCAAAACTGGAAAGGCATGCAGGAAAGTGGCGGAAGACGTGTGAAACGACTGGTTTATTTCGACTTTCTGTCCATTAAACCGGCGACGCAGGAGCTGAAGGATATGTGTCAGGAAAAGGGAATTCTGACGGCGCAGGAACTGAAAGGCGACCTCACAAACCTGGGTTTGTATCGCAAGTATATGGAAAATTGGCTCAAACAATCGCCCGAGGTCAATACGAATCTTACTTGCATGGTACGCCAGTTAGAGGCTACGAACACAGGGTTGCCCATCGAGTTTTACTTCTTCCTGAGCAATAAAGAGTGGATTGTCTATGAACATAACTTGGCTGAGATCATGGAATGGGCGTACACCATGGCACCAGTGTTTGGCTTACACATCTACGAACGCTATTCGGTGATGCCAAAAGCGCAGCAGCTGTTGGGATAAAAAAATAAAAATAATTTGTAAATCGGTGCAAGATTTCAATGTTTTCGTCATTCTATCAGTAGATAACTAAAACAGAATAGATATGATGAAACATTTTTTTCCTTTAATCAGTGCATGTTGTTTATCGGTTGGTATGCTGACATCGTGTAGTGAAGACGAACCTGTTACACCTAACGTGAAGTATAATCCGGGAACCATCAAGCTGACAACAGCGCAGCAAGCGCAAGTAGAAAACAGCAATGAATTTGCTTGGAAGTTCTTTAAAGAGGTGTCGAAAGGCGAGCAGCAAGACGTGTTTGTCTCGCCGCTGAGCGTGACCTATGCGCTCGGCATGCTGGCCAATGGGGCGGTAGGCGATACGCAGAAAGAAATCTTGGAGGGTCTTGAGTTCCGTTCAGGCAAGGTGGATGACATCAATTCTCTTTGCCATCAACTCATGATAGAATCGCCAAAGTTGGACAAGTCGACCAAGGTTTCGATAGCCAATGCTGTGGTTGCAAACAAAAACAAACCGCTGCAGCCAGACTTTAAGAATGTGGTTGAAAAACAATATCAAGCGCTTGTAACCAATCAAGATTTCAGTTCACCGGCCACTTTGTCATTTATCAACCTGTGGGCGAGTGAACTCACGCATGGTATGGTGCCTAAACTGTTGGATCGTGTCCATCCAGATGCGGTTACGTATCTACTCAATGCGTTGTATTTCAAAGGCATTTGGTATCGGCAGTTCGATAAGAAACGTACACAGCAAGAATCGTTTACGCAGGCTGACGGCAAGAAGTTGACGGTGAAGATGATGCATCAGAAAGAGCGATTCTTTGCTGCTGAGAACGAAAACTATCAGACCGTGGTGCTTCCTTACGGCAATGGATCGTACGAAATGGTGGTACTTTTGCCTCGTGAGGGAAAGGATTTGTCGAGCTTGTTGCAGACCATGGATGCCAAAAAGTGGAAAGACAATCTGAAGAGCACATATAGCAGTGAAGTTGATTTGAAGCTTCCACGCTTTACATCTGCGTACACCCGTGAGTTGAACGACGTGTTGAAGCTGTTAGGGATGAACACAATGTTTGAGCGTGGCAAGGCCGATTTGACAAAAATGTCAAAGGCAAAAGCTTTCGTTTCCATGGTTTTGCAGAAGGCAAAGATTGAGGTTGATGAGGAAGGCTCAAAGGCCGCAGCCGTCACGGTGGTTGAGACTCTTGATGCAGCTGCACCACCTTCTAAGCCTATTATGTTCCATGCCAACCGTCCTTTCATGTATGCCATTGTTGAACATAGTACAGGAACCATCTTTTTCATGGGTACTTATCAAGGCAAGTAAACGGTTTTTAGACCGTTGGTAGATTGCTCTTTTAGCGCAAGAAATAAAAAGGGGCGACGTTACATCAGTAGCGTCGCCCTTATAATTGGTTGTTGTAATGCGTTTATCCGTAGATAATTTTTCCGTGTTCGTCTTTATATTCATCTAATCCTTTCTCGTAAGTGGCCATGGCGCGCAGGCTCATTCCCACGTTAGAGAAGCCACCATCGTGATAAAGGTTCTGCATGGTGACCTTCTTGGTGAGGTCAGAGAACATCACGATGCAATAGTCTGCACACTCTTCTGCCGACGCATTGCCCAGTGGCGACATGCGATTGGCAAAGTCGAAGAGCTTATCCATGCCCTTAACTCCTTGACCAGCGGTGGTGAGGGTGGGCGATTGTGAGATGGTGTTGATGCGTACATGCTTCTCTCGGCCATAGATATAGCCAAAGCTACGTGCAATACTTTCCAACAAAGCCTTGGCATCTGCCATGTCATTATAGCCGAAGAAAGTGCGTTGTGCGGCTACATAACTGAGCGCAACGATAGACCCATATTCGTTAATGGCATCCAATTTCTTGGCGCTTTGTATCATCTTATGGAAAGAAACAGCCGAAATATCGAGTGTTGTGTCCAGCATTTTGTAGTCCAAGTCATCGTAAGTACGATGTTTACGAACGTTGGGTGACATGCCGATGGCATGCAACACGAAGTCGATTTTGCCACCAAGAATCTCCATAGACTGCTTGAACACATTCTCCAAGTCGTCCACGCTGGTGGCATCAGCGGGTATTACTTCGCAATGAAGTTTTTCTGATAAGGCACTCACTGTGCCCATTCTCACTGCTACGGGCGTGTTTGATAATGTGATTTTAGCACCTTCTTCAACAGCTCTTTCAGCTACTTTCCAAGCGATAGATCGCTCATTAAGGGCACCAAAGATGATGCCTCTTTTTCCTGATAATAAGTTGTTACTCATATTTCTATATTAAGAGTTTGGTGACAAAGGTACGTAAAAATAATGAAATTGCTGTTTCGCCCTTATCTTTATTGATTCTGCCATCGTTCAAGGAAGATAAAAGTGGTTCACTACTTTTCTCTTAAAAAAGTGGGAAAATTATTATTTTTCGGGCTGTGTTTATTCCGTTAGGAGGCATGGAAGAGCCACCATGGTTGATGAAGGTGTTTGTTCTTGAATTGGGTTTGCTTGGTTGGGAGAATACAAAAATAATACTCAGCGATATTGAAAAAGTCATGCTTGCGTGCAGTAAGAAATAGGTAATGTGAGTAAGAACGATTTCCCTCATTTCTTATGATCATTATAGATTAGAGATGCAGTATGCAGCAGAAGAGTCTCCCCATTCCCAATCAACATAAGGAATTATCCTTGCTGCTAATTTTTTAATAGGAAGTTTAATATTATTATTGCCATAAAAAGAGAAAATATACATAGGAAAGCGAGGTCTCTTTTTGTCCTACTTTGTAAGAATGTGGTAATGCTTTCTATGTAACAAATAAGGAGGATTATATAAAGAGGAGTCGGGCTGATAGTCAAGTTCTTTCCCTTAATACAAGATTGTATTCCAGCTATTATGGCAAAACTGGCGCAAATAAGAAGCATGAGAATCTTCTTGCTGTTTCTTTCTTTCTCTTTACAAATATCATAAATTTCAAAAGGTAGTAAAACTATAATGTAGAACCAAATAATCCAATTATTTGATAAAGATGATAAGAAAGCATGCATGATGTTATAGTTTTAGAATTTATATGTCAAAATTACTATAAAAAAATAAAAACTACATATAAGTGGTTGATTATGTTTTTCTTCTTATCTCTTTTTTGCCAATTTCTCTTTCGGTTTTAAGGTTTTCTTTTTGTTTTCTAAAGCATTGTCCTTCTTGAATTTGGTGAGCTGTTCTTTCGTTTGATGGGCATTTTGTTTCTGTTGTTCCGTCCATGCATCAATGAAACTACCCCCTTCGGTAGAAACGCCAAAGTCAAGCTCTGGCAATTCTCTTCTTTCCTTTGAACGGTATGGAACCTTGATGATGTCCGCCGAATCGACGCGTTCTACCGTCACCATGGCAACGCCGTCGGCGAGTATTCCCAACTCTTTGGCTGCTCCCCACGACAGGTCAATAATCCTTCCGCGTGTGAATGGTCCCCTATCAGTTACCTTGACGATGACCTCTTGCTTGTTAGAAGGATTGGTTACCTTTAATAATGTTCCAAATGGATAGGTGCGATGGGCGCACGTCATGCTATCATGATGCAGCCTTTCGCCGCTGGCTGTGCGTTCTCCTGTCGATTTTTTAGAATAATAAGTGGCTTTACCCTTCTGCTTTTGAGCCAGCAGAAAGGTAAAGCCTGTCAGTAGAATTAAAAATAAAATACTTATTTTTTGAAACTTCACCCTACGTTATTTTGGGTTTATACCACGCCCTGAGCCATCATGGCATGGGCCACTTTCATGAATCCGGCAACGTTAGCACCCTTCACATAGTTGATGTATCCGTCAGGTTGTGTGCCGTATTTCACGCATTGTTCGTGGATAGAGTGCATGATGTAGTGCAACTTCTCGTCCACTTCAGCTTCACTCCAGCTCAAACGGATGGCGTTCTGAGTCATCTCAAGACCTGATGTTGCCACACCACCTGCATTCACTGCCTTGCCAGGAGCAAAGAGTTGTCCGGCTGCAACGAACTTGTCAACAGCCTCAGCGGTACATCCCATGTTACTTACTTCTGCTACACAGAGAGGCTTGTTAGCTAAGATCTTGTCTGCATCTTCGCCGTTCAACTCATTTTGAGTAGCGCATGTCAAGTAAATATCGGCCTTCTGTTCCCAAGGTTTCTTGCCTTCATGGAATTCAGAGCCTGCGAATTTGTCGGCGTATGGTTTGCAAACGTCATTACCACTGCTGCGTAATTCGAGCATATAGGCAATCTTTTCGCCGCTGATGCCATTGGGATCGTAAATGTAACCGTCAGGACCACTAATGGTAATCACCTTTCCTCCCAGTTCTGTAGCTTTGAGAGCAGCACCCCATGCAACATTTCCAAAACCGCTGATAGCTACTGTTTTGCCCTTGATGTCAATGTTGCGTGTCTGCAACATTTGGTTCACAAAGTACAAAGCACCAAATCCTGTTGCTTCTGGACGAATGCGAGAGCCGCCATATTCCAGACCCTTACCGGTGAGAACGCCTTCCCAGCGACCTACCAACTTCTTGTATTGACCGAACAAATAGCCAATTTCACGACCGCCAACACCAATATCTCCTGCGGGAACGTCAGTGCTCGGCCCAATATGCTTGTAGAGTTCGCACATGAAAGATTGGCAGAATCTCATCACTTCAGCATCGCTTCTTCCACGAATAGAGAAGTCTGAACCACCTTTAGCACCACCCATAGGCAATGTAGTCAATGCGTTTTTGAAAGTTTGTTCAAAGCCCAAGAACTTCATGATAGATAAGTTCACAGATGGGTGGAAACGCAATCCGCCTTTGTATGGACCAATGGCGCCGTTGAATTGTACGCGATAGCCGATGTTAACATGAACCTCTCCCTGGTCGTCTACCCAAGGTACGCGGAACATGATGATGCGCTCTGGCTCAACAATGCGCTCTATGATTTTAGCTTTCTCAAACTCTGGATGCTCGTTGTACACGTCCTTTACGGATATAAGCACCTCTTTGACAGCTTGTAAATACTCAGATTCGCCTGGATGCTTCTTCTCCAGGTCTTGCATGATTTTTTCAATTTCCATAGTAGAATTTATTTAATTAGTTGGTTATACATGTCATGGATATTATCCAAGACGTGGCAAATATAGTTTATTTATAAATACCCACCAAATATAAAAGGATAAATTCCGATGTCAATGTTTATAAATGTGAAAACTGATAGATTTACACCTTATATAATAGTTGGCACGGGAGCAGATGAAAGTTCGTTGGAAATTTGTACATATACATTGTATTTCCTACATTTGTCGTGTCGATGTAGTCCAATGAAAGGTAGTTCTTTATTTTGGAAACCTTATTCGTTTGGTTAGTTCTTACTTCTTGAATAAATCATTTATGAACGATTCTGTGCCTTCTCAATGGCGTAATTTTTTATTGAAGGATGTGACTTTTGTCAATCTCATGATGAGACGTATTTATAATGTCTTAATCGTTGCCAATCCCTATGACGCCTTCATGTTGGAAGATGACGGCAGGGTAGAGGAGAAAATTTTCAACGAGTATATGGAGTTGGGTTTACGCTATCCGCCCACCTTTACACAGGTGAGTACCACGGAAGAGGCTACCCGCATTCTTCAGTCCACACCGATAGATTTGGTGATATGTATGCCAGGAACCGCTGACAATGATGCTTTTACCGTGGCACACAATATTAAAGACGCCTTTCCTGATATTCATTGCATTGTTCTCACGCCTTTTTCGCATGGCATTACCCGTAGGATGGAGAACGAAGACTTGAGCATCTTCGATTATGTCTTTTGTTGGTTGGGCAACACCAATCTCATTATGTCCATCATCAAGCTGATGGAAGACAAGATGAACTTGGAGCACGATATCACCGAAGGGGGCGTGCAAATGATATTGCTGGTAGAGGACAGCATTCGTTTTTACAGTTCTATCCTGCCCAATCTGTACAGTTACATATTGGAACAGAACAAGCATCTGTCCTTTGAGGCATTGAATCGACATGCCGCTACGTTGCGCATGCGTGGTCGTCCAAAGGTAGTTTTGGCTCGAACCTATGAGGAGGCGATGGATTATTACAATCGTTTTGCTGACAATATATTAGGCGTTATCAGCGATGCCCGTTATCCCAAGGGCGGAGAGAAAGACCCCGAAGCGGGCTTGAAACTGTTGCGCGAGATTCGCAAGCGTGACCCTTACCTACCTTTAATCGTGGAAAGTTCGGAGTCGAGTAATCGAGAAAAGACCGAAAGAGAGGGCTTCCGCTTTGTCGACAAGAACTCGAAGGTGATGGGAATAGACCTCCGTCATATCTTTGAAGAGCACATGGGCTTTGGCGATTTCATCTTTAGAGACCCACATACCCGTCAGGAAATCATGCGCGTGCATTCGCTCAAGGAGCTGCAAGACAATATTTTTAAGATTCCAGATGATTCGTTTCGCTTCCATGTCTCGCGCAATCACATGAGTCGTTGGCTTAGTGCACGCTCTATTTTCCCCATCTCCGAGTTTCTTAAAAACATCACTTGGGACAAGTTGCAAGACTTGCAAGCGCATCGGCAAATCATCTTCGATGCCATTGTGCAATATCGTAAGATGAAAAACATTGGCGTGGTAGCGGTGTTCGACCGATTGAAATTCGACCAATATGCTCACTTTGCGCGTATTGGCGAAGGCTCGTTGGGCGGAAAAGGGCGCGGCCTTGCTTTCTTAGACCATATCATCAAGATGCACCCCGACTTTAATCAGTACGAAGGAGTGAAGGTGCAAATCCCGAAAACGCTGGTGCTTTGTACGGATTTGTTCGACCAATTCATGGACGAGAACAATCTTTATGACGTTGCCTTGAGCGATGCCACAGACGAAGAGATACTGCACAGCTTCTTGAAAGCCAAGCTACCAGAGCGCTTGCGCGACGACTTTATCACGTTTTTCGATGCCACCAACAGTCCGATAGCCATTCGTTCCAGTTCGTTGTTAGAAGACTCGCATTATCAACCTTTTGCCGGAATCTATTCAACTTACATGATTCCCGCGCTTGATGACAAACAAGTGATGCTCCAAATGTTGGCCTGTGCCATCAAAGGCGTGTATGCATCGGTGTTTTATCACGATTCCAAGGCTTACATGACAGCTACCCGCAACCTAATCGATCAAGAAAAAATGGCGGTTATCTTACAAGAAGTGGTGGGCAAGCAGTATGGCACGCACTATTATCCCAAGATAAGTGGGGTGCTGCGCTCGCTGAATTATTATCCCATTGGCAACGAAAAGGCCGAGGAGGGCATTGCCTCTTTGGCGTTAGGATTGGGTAAATACATCGTAGATGGCGGTCAAACTTTGCGTGTATCTCCTTATCATCCTCATCATATCTTGCAAACCAGCGAACTGGAAAAGGCGTTGCGCGAGACCCAAACGCAATTCTATGCCCTCGATACGGCTCACGTGGGACAGGATTTTCAGGTAGATGATGGTTTCAACATCCTCAAGTTAGATGTAAAATCTGCCGAGACAGATGGCTCCCTGCAATATATTGCGTCTACTTACGACCCTAACAATCAGATGATTAGAGATGGACTGTACGACGGAGGGCGCAAGATTATATCTTTCTGTAGCGTGCTGCAACACGATGTCTTTCCATTGGCACCCATCATGCAGATGGCGATGAACTATGGTGCGGAGAGCATGCGGTGCCCCGTAGAAATAGAGTTTGCCTGTGATATCAATGCCGATAGGACAGGGGAATTCTATTTATTGCAAATCCGTCCCATTGTCGATTCCAAGCAAATGCTCGACGAGGATATTGTCGTCATCGCCGATGAACGGTGTTTGTTGCGTTCGCATAACTCGTTAGGGCATGGTATCATGGACGATGTCTGTGACGTTGTTTATGTAAAAACCAACGCTTCTTTCACAGCGAAAAACAATCCTGCGATTGTTGGGGAGATAGAAAAGCTCAACGAGCAGTTCTTGTCTCGTGGTCAAGGCTATGTGTTGATAGGTCCAGGGCGCTGGGGTTCGAGCGACCCTTGGTTGGGCATTCCTGTAAAGTGGCCACAAATCAGCGGTGCAAAGGTAATTGTTGAAACGACATTAAACAACTACCGTATCGACCCAAGTCAAGGCACGCACTTCTTCCAAAACCTCACCAGTTTTGGTGTGGGCTATTTTACGATTGATGAGGTGGGTGGCAGTGGCTTGTTCAGGCAAGATGTTTTGGATGCCATGCCAGCTGTCGAAGAAACCACTTATGTTCGCCATGTTCGGTTCGATGCCCCATTGCGTATTTTGATGGACGGTCAGAAGCAAGAGGGAGTGGTACTCTTTCCTTCAACATAGAAAACGGCTTGGCGGCTCGTGGGGAATAAATCCCTATGTTCATCACAGTTCTTTCATTGACGAAAGGTGGTTTGTTGTGAAAAACAATCTTTGTTCGTTTGTTTCATTGATTGTACAACAAAGCCCCTTCAATGAAAGAGCTGTGTCTTTTTATCCTTCTTATCCTTGGCCATGGCATCCGTTGTTTTTGTCCTATCGTTTTACCAAAAAACGACCATTGGAAATCTTCAAAATAGAAAAAATCAATAGGCAAGCGGTAGACAAAAGTACGCTTATCTGAACAAAATAAACGTCGTTTTTAGGTTAGAGCATAGACTTTACGCCCTTAGAAGCATCATCTTGGAGTGTTATCAACATGACATTGCAGCATAAAAGCATGCTTATTCGATGCTTATCTCCATGCTATTGCCAGCAAGAAGCGATAAAAATAGGAATGAAAAGAGTTGTCTCAAACGTAACATCTTCAATGTCAGCAAATTACAAACCTTGCTCATTTCTCGTGTATTTGCGACCAACTTTGATGTTGGTGATTTACACGCGAGTTATGAGAGGCACTTTGTAAAGAAAAATCGGAGTGGAATCTGACGGTTTAGTCATGCGGATGATTGAGAACGACAACAGCTTGTCAGCAATTGGAACCTACGCCATGACCGCCTAATTGGTAAATCCAAGACTTGTGTTGGGTTAAAAGAATGTCAGTCGGAAGGTGGTCAGTCTGGTGTTCTTGTCGGTGATGAGGTCGATGGAGCCATTGCAGGCCTGCATGATTTGTCGTGAAATGGACAGGCCAATGCCGCTTCCCTGCGGTTTGGTAGTGAAGAAGGGCACGAAGATGTGGCTTGCCACGTCATCGGGAATCATCGCTCCGTTGTCGGTGATGTCGATGATGACGGATTCCTGTGCGTTGGTGTATGCGCGCAGTGTGATTTGCCCTTTTTCTCCGATGGCCTCAGAAGCGTTTTTCAGTAGGTTGTTGACCACCCTGCTAACAAGGCTCTCATCGGCATACACCAGCAAGTCGCCGGGCTCAACCTCGTAGCTGATGTTCACGCCAGGCTTTAGCGTCGGGCGAATGAGGCTCACCATGCGCTCGAGGAACGGTTTTACATAGAACAGGGTGGGCGTGGGCGTGGGCACATGCGTGAACTTGCGATAATTCTCCACAAAGCGCATGAGTTCCTTGCCAGTCCTGCTGATGACCTCTAACCCCTGCCGTTGTTCGCCCTGTGAGTTTTGGAGTAGGGTGTCGCTCAGGGATATGATTGGCGTGACGGTGTTCATGATTTCATGGGTGAGCACGCGGATGAGCTTCACCCAGCTGTCTATCTCTTGGTTGGCCAGCTCGCCCTTGATGTCGCTGAAGCCAATGATGCGCACCCGACGGCTCTTGAGCGTTGTGTGGGTCTCGCGCAAGGAGAATCCCGCCATTTTCTCCTTGATCTGGTTGATGTGGGTGATGGTCTCCACCTGCAGCAGGTTGAGTGCGGCCCGGTTGCTGCGGAGTACGATGCCCCGCTCCACGTCGACCACCAAGATGCCCGTATCCACCGAATCGAGTATGAGCTCGAAGTATTTTTCCCGTTCTATCTGTTCATCTCGGGCGTGTTGTAGTATTTCCTTCACGCGGTTGAGCGACTCGTTGAGCAAAAGCTCGCTGCCGTACTTCTTGTTGATGGGAAACTGAAAAGTATAGTCGCCGATGTCTATGGCGTTGAACATGAATGTCACCTTGCCAAGGTCGCGTCGATACCGTCGCCACAGTTGCAGGTAGGCAACGACGGCGGCAAGCAATGCCAGGCAGAGTATGATGACAATCACGTTCATGGCCTATAGTCCGTATCGTTTGATTTTGTTGTATAAGGTCTGTCGGGAGATACCTAACCTGAACGCCACCTGTGAGAGGTTGCCGTCGCATTCGCGGATGGTTTTCTCGATGAGTCTTCGTTCCATCTCGTCGAGCGTGCGCACGTCCTCAATGGGTTTCTCCTGTCGGGTGGAACCGCTCTCTATGTCGTCCTCGGCAATCGTTGTGCCGCTGCACAGGATAACCGCTTTCTCCATGGCATGTTGCAGTTCGCGAATGTTACCGTACCAAGGTTGCTCTTCGAGCTTGGTCATGGCACCGGCCGAGAATCTTGTTTCCGGCTTGTTGTACATCGCTGCGTAGCGTTTGAGGAAGATGCCGGCCAAGGCCGTGATGTCTTCCCTGCGCTCGCGCAAGGGCGGCAGGTGCAGGTGAATGGTGTTGACGCGGTAGAGCAAGTCTTCGCGAAACTCGCCGTTGGTCACCATCGCTTGTAGGTCTCGGTTGGTGGCGCAAATCAGCCGTACGTCGATGGGAATCTGCTCGCTGCCTCCCACACGCACGATACTTCTGCGCTGCAAAGCCGTGAGCAACTTTGCCTGTAGCGCATAACTCAGGTTGCCTATCTCATCAAGAAACAAGGTGCCTCCCTCCGCCAGTTCAAACTTTCCCGGCTTGTCTGTCTTGGCATCCGTGAAAGCACCTTTCGTGTGTCCAAAGAGTTCGCTTTCAAAAAGTGTCTCCGTGATAGCTCCCATGTCGATGGGCATCATCCGGTGTCCGTGCCGTTTCGACAGACGGTGAATCTCTTTGGCAAGCACTTCCTTGCCGGTTCCGTTCTCGCCCGTGATGAGAATGTTGGCATCGGTGGCCGCTACTTTCTCCACCATCAGGCGCAGGTCTTGCATGGATGGCGACACGCCCCAGTACATTTCTCCCTCATGGGTGGTGGCGTTCTGGCTGTTTTTCTTGGTTTTTCGGTAAGCATTGGTGAGCGTATCGATGAGTTTGGCATTGTCGAAAGGCTTTACCACGAAGTCGGTAGCGCCCTCCTTGATGCCCGTCACCGCTAATTCAATGTCGGCGTATGCCGTGAAGAGCACCACCTGCGTGCGGGGACTTAGTTTCTTGATCTCGCGAAGCCAGAAGAGTCCCTCGTTGCCATTGTTGATGCCGCTGCGGAAATTCATGTCGAGCAGCACCACGTCGGGTCTGTCCTCGCGTAGGCGGGTGGGGATATTCTCTGGTTTGGCTATCGCTGCGACATGCTCGAATACATTTTCTATCAGCATCTTCACCGTGGTGAGGATGTTGCGGTTGTCGTCAACTATCAGTATGCTACCTTGTTTCATCTATTGTTTAATGTCTGTCTACCAGTTGCACAGCCTTTCACGGAGGTGGCGGAAAGGTTGTTGTTTTTGCAAAGATATTCTTTTTTCTCTTTAGTATCAAGCCGTTGTCTAAAAATCATATCATAAAAACAGATGCGCCGCATGAGAGGACATCGAGTGGATGGTGGGCCTCACTGTCAAATAATTGGGCAGCAGTGTCTAATTGTTGGACAGGCTTGTAATCGTGCTTTTTATGCAACTTGCCGATAGACAGGAGGTTATGTTTCTGGCACGGCATTGGCAACTGTTTAAGCGTATGAGAACAGCAATTACGATAATATTATTAGATTTGGCCGCTCTTCCGCTATTGGCGCAAGAGACTTGGACCATGAACCGCTGCATTCAGTATGCGGTGGAGCACAACAACGGAGTGCGCAAGCAGCGATTGGAGGTGCGACAGAGCAAGGTTGACGAGCGCACGGCGAGGCTCGACCTTCTGCCTACGGTGTCGGCACAGACCACGGCGCAGTATGCCTGGGGGCGTAACATCAACCCAGAGACCAATACCTACAACACCATCACCACCTTCAACAATTATTACAGCATTGGGGCGGAGGTGCCATTGTTTGACGGGGGCCGTACCTGGAATGCCTTTCAGCAAGCTCGACTGGCGCGTGCAAAGAGTATGACGGTTCTGCAAAAGACAGCCGATGACAAGGCCATAGCCGTGATGGCGAAATTCGTGGAGGCGGTGTACAGCCAGCAGAGCATTGGTTTGGCACGGCGCAAATTGGCCGATAGTCAGGCGTTGCTTCGCAAGACCCGTGCGATGTTCGACCTTGGGGAGAAGTCGCGGCCCGACGTGGCGCAGATGGAAAGCCAGGTGGCGGAGGACGATTACAACCTGCTGCACCAGCAGAACGCAGCCAGTTTGGCGTTGATGGCTTTGAAAACGGAGATGAATTTTCCCGTAGGCGATACGCTTGCTCTCGACACTCTGTTGACCGCAAGCCTGTCTGCAGCCGACGATGCCGGAAGCCTTTATGCCGCTTTCCAAGCTGAATCACCAGAAGTGAAGACGGCAGCGTTCAATGTTAAGAATGCCCGCTACCATTATCTTATACAACGCGGACAGCTGTTGCCCGTCCTGGCATTGGGCGGAGGAATCAACACCAATTATTACCGCAATCTCTCGCAGGGCAGCAGTAAGACCGACAACTTCGGCAAACAGTTCAACAACAACATGGGCGAATATGTCTACCTTTCCCTGTCTATCCCCCTTTTCATGCCTTCGCGTTGGCGTGCCGCACGCAGAGCGAAAGCCGATTGGGAGGCAAGCAAGCTCGATTTGGAAGACGCGCGTCGCAAACTGCACGATGATATTGCGCAGGCAGTGCTCGATCGTGACGGCTATTCGCGCGAGCTCATGAAGATGGAACGGAAGACAGCCGCCGACTCCATAGCCTGGCATCTGGCGTCGCGCAAGTACGAGGAGGGCATGCTCTCGACTTTCGACCTGCATACAGCGGCGCAAACCTTGCTCGACAGTCGCATCAAACTGCTGCAAATGCAGTTGATGCTTGAGATGAAACAACGATTGGTCAATTATTATAAAGGAATACGAACATGGACATTGAAATAAAACAAAAGAAGTTTTGGATACCCCGAAAGTATTGGACTTGGATAGGGGGAGGCGTTATTGTGGTGGCTGCGCTGCTGTGGTTGGCCCTGGGAAATTTCTCATCGACACTGAAAGTCGACAGTCGGGGGCTGAGCATCGGCGACGTGAAGCAAGCGCAGTTTGACGACTATGTGAGTGTAGATGGCAATGTGGTGCCCATCCAGGTGGTGCAGATCTCGCCAGAAGAAGGCGGCGTAGTCATGGAGAGGGTAGCGGAGGAAGGCTCCCATGTCAGGAAAGGCGACGTTATCGTGAGGCTGAACAACAGCAATCTCGACCTTGAAATCCTCAATGCCGAGAGCGAACTGGCGGAGAAGCAGAACATGCTCCGCAACACGCAGATTACGATGGAACAGGACCGACTCAACAATCAGAACGAGGCGGCACAGCTGTCAATGGACGTGCAGGCCAAGAAGCGAACCTACAATCATCAGACAGCATTGCAGCAGGAACAGCTCAACAGCCGTGAGGAATACCTCAAGGCAAAGGAAGACTACGAATTAGCCGTGAAAAAGAACGAGCTGATTGCGCAACGACTCAAGAAAGACGCGCAGCTCCGTCGTGCGCAGATGGATCAGATGAACGACAACCTCTCGTCGATGAGGCGCAATGTGGAATTGGTACGACAGCGCAAGGAGCATCTCAACGTGCGTTCGCAAATCGACGGCGAGGTGGGACAGCTCAACATCGAATTAGGACAGAGCATCTCTTCAGGACAGAAGATTGGTGTCATCAACGACCTCAGCGATTATAAAGTGGAGGCGCAGGTCGACGAGCATTACATCGATCGGGTGCACCAAGGGCTCACGGCGACCTTCGAACAGAACGGCAAGCATTATTCGCTCACCGTGCGCAAGGTGTACCCCGAGGTGAAAGACGGTAGGTTCAAGATAGATTTCGTGTTTAGTGGCAAGCGTCCAGCCAACATCCGAACGGGACAGACCTATTATGTGGACTTGCAGTTGGGCGAGTCGAAGCGGGCGGTGCTCATCCCCAAGGGAACGTTCTACAGTGTGACGGGCGGGCAATGGATTTTTGTACTTGACAAAGACGGAAAGAAAGCCTACCGTCGAAACATCCGCATTGGACGACAGAATCCGCAGTATTACGAGGTGCTTGAAGGTCTTCAGCCCGGCGAGCGAGTCATCGTTAGCGGCTACGAAAGCTACAAAGACAACGAAATTTTGGTTTTGGAATAACAAGTAAAATGAATTGATGCAGGAGCAATAAGCAAATCATATTGGTATCAAAATAACAAGCAAATAAGTCATGAAGCAACTATTCAATCTCAAATCCTATTTTACCTTTCTGTCGAGGAATAAGGTGTACGCTGCCATCAACGTGTTCGGACTGTCAATCAGCCTGATGTTCGTCATCATCATCGGCTTGTACACCCAACAGGAATACGCCGTCGATACCATGCACAGCAAGGCCGACCGTATCTATGCGCAGGGCTATGATATGGAGCACAACGGGCAGAAAGAAGCTCATACCGGCTCACACTGGTATATACAGAAGCACCTGAAACAGCGTTACCCAGAGATAGAAAGCAGTTGCGCGTTGGTTAGTTCCAATTTTAAATTGAACTTGCCCACCACCGAGAAAGTGATGAAACGTATTCTTTTTACGGATTCTACTTTCTATCGTATCTTCGATTTTGAGCTGGTTCGCGGCGATCGCAACCATGTGTTGGATGCAGTGAATAGCGCAGTGGTGACCGAGGAGACTGCCCGACAGCTCTACGGTAATGTTGATCCGATAGGCAAGCCCCTGGTTTATTCCGATACCGTTCGCCTGGTCATTACGGGCGTGGCACGCAAGATGGAAGGCTCGAGCATTGACGGTGCCGACGTCATCGCGCGCTTCGAGAACGTAAAGGGAATCAATCCGGGGATGACCAGCGAGTACATGAACAACGCCACGGGTGCGGAGTTGATGTTTCTGATGAAGCCCCATCATGATATCAGGACGAAAGGCAAGGACATCGACAAGTTCATGAAAGACGTAAACTGGCTGTACCAGATGCCCGGTATCAAAACCAAGATGGTCTTTGTTCCGCTCAAGCAACTCTATTTTTCAGAGATAGGAAGCTCGTCGGGTGCAACATCGCGAGGCGACCGGAAACTCGTCAACATGCTGTTTGCGGTAGAAATCATGATTCTCCTGTTCTCCGTTTTCAACTATATCAACCTCACGGTGGCACAATCCGGCAGGCGAGCAAGAGAGATGGCTACCCGACGTCTCTTTGGCAGTCAGCGAAAGCACATCATGGAAAGGCTGATATTGGAAAGCATTGTCATGTGTTTGTGTTCCCTGCTCATCGCCATTGGCTTGGCATTCGCGTTTGTAAAGTATGCCGACAAGTTGCTGGTAACCGAAATCAACATGGTTCACCTGTTCAGCCCAACCAATCTGCTCGTCATCTTTGCGTTCGTCTTAATGGTAGGCATACTGGCAGGTATGCTCCCCGCTGTATTCATTTCACGCTCGAAACCCATTGATGTGGTTCGTGGAACGTTTCGCACCCATGTGAAGATGGGATTCAGCAAACTGTTCATTATCTTGCAGAGCGCGGCAACCATCTTGTTGTTGGCTTGCTCGTTGACCATCGGTTTGCAGACCCACCATCTCTTATCGGCTCCGTTGGGCTACGACACCGACAACCTGATCAAAATCGAAAACCCCTCAGCTGACAGTGTACCCATCGAACAATTCAAGTCACGTGTAGCTCATTTACCTTTTGTTAAGGGCATCACCGCTTGTCAAGGCATTCCGTTGGACAGAGGGAACAACCAGACGATGGAGATTAACGGGCGCACGCTCAGCTTCCAAATGTTCGGGGGCGATGAGAATTACTTCAAGGTATTGGGGCTTCAACTTGTAAAAGATTATCACTTGGCATCTCAAGAAGGCATTTACGTCACCCAGCATACCCTTCAGGAAGTCGGTTTGAAACCCGATGCAAGATATATTGATTTGGGTCCTTCCAGGAAAAAGACTCCTATCAGAGGCGTGCTTAGAGACTTCCGGATTGGAAACATCACCAGCGAGATACACCCCATTGGCGTGTGGATCTACCATAAAGAAGTCTTACGTCCGTGGCATTTCGTGATGAAAATCACCGGTGATCCTATGGCAGGATACGAGCAGATAAGAAAAATCTATAAAGAGGTGTTCAAAGAGGAAGTGGAAGCTGAAAAGCCTTTCGTGGACCAACAACTGCAAATGTTCTTTGACAAAGAGATTCGTCTTTCAAAGATTGTCATGCTGTTTGCCTTTATTGCCATCGTCATCTCTCTGTTGGGGTTGATTGCCATGAGTCTGTATTTCATTCAGCAACGCTATAAGGAAATCGCCGTGCGCAAGGTGTTCGGAAGCAACAACCGGCAAATCCTCATGAAGCTGCTGCGCACATTCGCCGTCTATGTGTTGGTGGCATTTGTCATAGCCGTGCCTGTCATTCATTTCATCATGACGCATTGGCTCTCCAACTATAATTATCGCATCACGCTTTCACCATGGATCTATTTTGCTGCAGGTGCGGTATGTATGCTCCTCTCTCTGACGGCGGTATATTTCCAAAGCCGAATTGCCGCGAATGAGAATCCTGTAAACCATATCAAAGACAATCAATAAAAATGAGACAGCTATTCAATCTCAAATCTTATTTCACCTTCCTATCGAGGAACAAGGTGTACACCGCCATCAACGTGTTCGGACTGAGCATTAGCTTTGCGTTCGTTATCCTCATTGGCCTGTACTATCAGCACGAAACGAGCATAGACAAACACATCACGAACGTGGATAGGCTCTATCTGTTGGGCTGTGATTTCGGCTCTAATCAGATCAGCGGTACGTCGCGCGAGATTGTCAAGCTGCTGCAGAAGCAACTGCCACAGATTGAGAAAGGCTGCGCATTCTATGCCGATGACGAGCAACATGTAACGACCGCCGACGAGGACAATGTGAAAGTGACCATGATGTACACCGACTCCACCTTCTATGCCATGTTCGGCCAGCAGCTTGCGGAGGGCGACGCTGCCTCGGCCCTGAACGAACTGACCGACGTGGTGATTTCTCGGAAGTTGGCGCAGATGCTGTTCCGCAACGGCGATGCGATGGGCAAGGTGTTGACGGTAGAGAACCGGAAAGTGTATGTAAGGGGCATCTATGAGAACATGAGCGGAACCTCTTTCCCCAACTGTGACATTATTGGGCGGTACGAACTACTGCGCGAGCGTATACCTTGGCTCTTTAAGATTGACGGTAATTTCGGCAGTCCTGATGTGGTGTTGAGCTTGAGACCAGGCACAGATATCGGTGCATTGGAAAATAATGTTAACCACATCCTGACAAAGATATACAAAGAAAATTTCAAGATTGACTGCAAATTCCGCCTGATACCTTTCAGTGAGAGCTATTTTTCCGAATACTTTTCCAACGTATGCCAGCGCGGAAAGGGCGGCTTAGTCTATCTTATTTTCATTATTGGTATCATCATCTTAGTATTCTCGGTGATGAACTACATCAACCTGACGGTCGCCCTGTCGGGCAATCGCTCCAAGGAAATGGCGACAAGAAGGCTGTTGGGTAGCCGGAAGAGCGACATCCTCTGGCGGTTGGTCATCGAAAGCGTGTGCCTTTGCTGCTGCTCAGTTGTTCTTTCCGTGTTGTTGGCGTGGGCTTCCATTCCTTATACCTGTCAGTTGTTGGACACCCACATCACCATCGCCGAGCTGTTCATCCCCATCAACCTGTTGTTGTTGGTAGGCATTGTGCTGGCAGTAGGTATATTGGCGGGTGTTCTGCCGGCGGTCATCCAGTCGCGCGTGAAACCCATCGACGTGGTGCGCGGCACCTTCCGTCGCCAGACCAAGATGCTGTTCAGCAAGGTGTTCATCGTGGTGCAAAACGCCATCACCATCATTTTCATTGCCGTAGCACTCATCGGCAGCCGCCAGATACGGCACCTCATCAATGCCCCGTTGGGCTATGAAACCCAGGGCGTGATGGAAATCGGTGTTCCGCAGGATGCCCGCAAAGCCAATCTCTTTAAGAAAAACTTGCAACAACTGACACCAGTCAAGAAGGTTTCCGTCTGCTTGTGTTCGCCCCTCTTGGGCGGATTCAACCAGATGGCTTACATTGGCAAGAAGGCAGTGCGCTGCCAACGCTTCTATGCGGACAAGGATTACCTGCCGTTGCTGGGCATCGAGGTGAAGAAGCAATTTGCGCAGGGCGATTCCGCTAAGCTCTTTGTGTCGCCCAACTTCCACTCGGTAATGCAGTTGAAACCTGATGAAAGGGCATTCCGCTATAATGAGACTTACGAGCGGGAGCAAATCAACGGCATTCTGAATGATTTCCACCTTTACACCATTGATATGGACAAAGCTGACGATCAGGTGACGGTGGTTTACCTATTCGACCAAATCACGCGCGACGATTTTGCGAACAATGTACTCATCAAGGTGGAAGGCGACGAGCAAGAAGCCTACCGACTGGTGCAAGAGACTTACAAGAAAGTTTATCATGAGGATTTGGCGCAGGAGTCGCCTTACCTCAGTCAGAAGATAGCCGAGGTGTATAAGGAACAGACCCGCATCGTGCGCATCCTCACCATCTTCTCGTTCCTTGCCGTTCTTATCTCGCTGTTGGGACTTGTCGCCATGTCCACCTATTTCATTCAGCAGCGCAGCAAGGAGATTGCCATCCGCAAGGTGTTCGGCTCCACGAGCAACCGAATACGACGCGACCTCATCCGCACCTTCCTTCAATATGTGGCTGTCGCCTTCATTATCAGCGTACCCGTCATCTGGTATTTCGCAAGCGAATGGATCAGCCAATACAGTTACCGCATCGTGTGGTGGCCGTGGATTATCGTTGCCGGCATCCTCGTGCTGCTTATCTCATTCTGCGCAGTGGCCGTTCAGAGCTATATGGCAAGTAATGAGAACCCGGTAAAGAATATCAAACAAGAGTAGAGTAACGTCGAAAGAGGTAAGTTTCTCAGGTCTATTATCGAAAAAGACGCAATTATGAAACAGCTATTCAATCTCAAATCTTATTTCACCTTCCTGTCGCGGAACAAGGTGTACACCGCCATCAACGTGTTCGGACTGAGCATCTCGCTCATGTTCGTGCTGCTCATCGGCGTTTATACCTGGCAGGAGAAGAGTGTCGACCGTCAGCACAGCAAGGGCGACCGCATCTACGCGATGGGTCTCGAATTCTATGAAGACCATGAAAAGGAACTTGGATTCCACCATGCCATACTGAGTCGTTTCCGCAAAAACTATCCGGAAATAGAAAACACCTGCGGCTTTGTCGTCTCGAACCTGCGGCTGCAAAAGGGAGATGAGTTCTACAAGGCAACGGTGTTGGAGACCGATTCCACCTTCTTCTCCATGTTCGATTTCAAGCTGCTGCAGGGCGACAGGCAGACCTGTCTGAACGACCGGAACAACGTGGTCGTTACCAAGCGGTTTGCCAACAAATGGTTTGGCACGGAGGAAGTGCTCGGTCGCGAGATTACATGGAACGACAGCATTCGGTATCATGTCACTGGCGTGGTGGAGGATTTCGACAATACGATTATCAACAAGAACGTGGAAATGATCATTGACTTCTCCTGGGAATGGTATCACAACACGGCGAACATGGACGAGAGTTTCCCCAAGGCAGTGAATTTTTCGGGTGCAAGCATCTTCCTGCAAGTGAGAAAGGGCGCAAAGATGATGGGGCGAGAGAAAGAGTTCGGCAAATTCATTCACTCGTTCTGGCCCTATTTCGACAAGGCTCCCTTCTATTGCAGACCGTTCTTGGTGCCGCTGAACAAAATATATTTCTCTGGTTACGAGAGCTACAACGACAACTTGCGCATTGGAAACAGCCGACTGGTTAACTTGCTTTTCATTGTGGGCTTGGTGGTGCTGCTCTTTGCCATCATGAACTATATCAACCTCACGGTGGCGCAATCGGGCTATCGTGCGCGGGAGATGGCGGCACGACGTCTCTTCGGTGCAAAACGCAAGCACATCATCCTGCGGCTGATGATAGAAAGCTCAACGCTCTGTTTCATCTCCCTGCTGGTAGCAGTGTCGCTTGCGCTGGCTTTCGCTCCAATGACCGGTCGCTTGCTCAGCACCACCATGGACATGCGTGTGCTCGCAACGCCTGCCATCATCGGTCTGTTGCTTGCCTTCACGCTGCTCGTCGGCTTCATCTCGGGCATCATCCCCGCCTATGTCTTGTCGAAAGCCAAGCCTATCGAGGTGGTGAGGGGAACCTTCCGGCACCGCACGAAGATGGTGCTGGGCAGGGTGTTCATCGTGGTCCAGAACATCATCACCATCGTGATGCTCGCCTGTGCCACCATCATGTCGCTGCAAATGCTGCACCTTGTGAACGCGCCATTGGGTTTCAACACGAAGAACCTGATTTGCCTCTATCAAGGAGATGCTTTCAGCAGCACCGCCTTCCCGGTGTTCCTCAACAAGGTGAAGCAGGTTTCGGGAGTGAAATTAGTGTCCTGTTCTGATGGTACCCCGCAGGACGGCGGCAACAACAACACGTTGATTGGAAAGGACAAGGCCTATTCTTTCCAAATGCTCATCGGCGACCCCAACTATCTGAAGGTGTATGGGCTGTCGCTAAAACATGCCAACCACGTGGGACATCGGCCTGTAATTTATCTCAATGACCAGGCAGTGGGTGATTTGAAGATGAAGCCCACGGACAGTCACATGAGTGATTTTTACAAACAAACAAAATTCTTTCTTTTCCCAGATGATGCGGCGTTTGGCGGCATTCTCAACGATTTCCGACTGCGCAACATCACGGAGACCAAAGTAAATCCGCTGTTGCTCTGCATCAAGGACAAGGTGGAGAACCCATGGAACGTTACGATTCAGTTTGAGGGAAATCCCGCTAAAACCTACAAGGAGATACAGCGCATATATAAAGAGGTGTTCCATGAGGAGCTAAACCAGGCACATCCGTTCGTTGACAAGAGCATTGAATCGGTGTTTGAGTCGGAGTTGAGACTTTCAAAGATTATCGCCCTTTTCGCTTTCATCGCCATCGTCATCTCGCTGTTGGGACTTGTTGCCATGTCCACTTACTTCATTCAGCAGCGCAGCAAGGAAATTGCCATCCGCAAGGTGTTCGGCTCCACGAGCAACCGAATACGCCGAGATCTCATCCGCACCTTCCTTCAATACGTGGGCGTTGCTTTCATTATCAGCGTACCCGTCATCTGGTATATTATCAGCGAATGGATCAGCCGGTACAGTTACCGCATCGTGTGGTGGCCGTGGATTATCGTTGCCGGCATCCTCGTGCTGCTTATCTCGTTCTGCGCAGTGGCCATTCAGAGCTACATGGCCAGCAACGAGAACCCCGTCAAGAACATTAAACAAGAATAAATATGAAAAAGAAAATCTTTTTTTGCATGACAGCTGTCCTTGTCTTGCTGTCATCATGTATCGTTGTACAAGCCAACTCATACGAGGCTGCCAATGACGAAAGCAGAGCTTACACGCTGAGAGATTTCTCGGCAATCGAAGTCTCCGGAGCCATCCATGTAGAGTTTGTGCAGAGTAACAATCAAAGCTACCGTGTAAAGGCGGTAGGATCGCCCGACATGTTGCCGAAGTTGCAGATGGAAGTGCGCAATCAAGTGCTGACCATCAAGCAAAAGTCTAACCCCGGCATTCATTCAGGCAATTATCACCTCACGGTTTATGTACAGGCACCCAACTTGCAGTCGGTCACGGCTTCCGGTGCGTGTGATGTGCTCATTCGGTCGCTCAATGCCTCGGCAGTGTGGTTGGAGGCACGCGGTTCGAGTGATATCAAGGTCAATCAGCTGACGGCCAACAGCTTGGAAGTTCGGTTGCAGGGTTCTTCCGATGCCCGTCTGGCTGGCAAAGTGTCGAAAGCCGTATATACCTGTTCTGGTTCTTCTGATGTGAGAGCCTACGATCTCAAGGCGAAAGACGTGTCGGCCACATGCTCCGGCTCGTCGGATGTCTATTGCTTCGCCACCCGTTCCGTCAGTGCCAAAGCCTCCGGCTCGAGCGACATCCGCATCAAAGGCAACCCCGTCCAGCGACAATTGGATAAATCAGGGTCTTCGGATATTCACGTATTACATTAATCATCTATACTATGTTGCATCTTATCCAACAGTCTTTCCGCATGGCTTTGCGCAATCTCTTTCGCCCCAGACAGCACAATGTGGCCAAGATTCTATGTTTGGCACTCGGATTGAGTGTCAGTGCGGTTATCATTGCCGAGATTTATTACGAACAGACTTTCGACCAGTGTTATCCCGATTACGACCGTATCTGCCGTGTGACCGAGGGCTTCAAGATGAAAGCACAGGAGTTCACGGAGGGCTTTAATACGTCGGGCGGCGTGGCACCGATGATGAAACGAACCATTCCACAGGTGGAGCTGGCTACACGCACCAATCCAATCGTGACCGATGGAGAGGTGGAGACTGATGACAAAGTACGTGTCCGTGCCGATGTCTACTTTGCCGACAGCTGCTTCTTCCGCATGTTTCCGGCCCGCATCCTTGAAGGTGATGCCGACCGGGCACTCACAGAGCCGTTCTGTTGTGTAGTGAATCGCTCGACGGCAGAGCGCTTGGGCGGCAACGTTGTGGGTCGGCATATTCAGTCGAAAGAAATGTCGGGCCTGAAGCTGACCATCGTGGGCGTCTACGAGGATTATCCTCACAACTCAACGTTCCACAACTATGATGTGATCGGTTCAATGAAGACACAGAAGAATTTTAGCTACGACGGTCAGGATAACCTGGTCGGTAACGACCGTTACATCAGTTTCGTACGTCTCAGGAAAGATACCTCTCCCGATTCGTTGAAGCCCCTTATACACCGCATGATACAGACGCATTATCCCGTCAAAGAGCTGCAACAGTCCGGCACGTGGCTCACTTACAAGGTTACCCCCATATCTCGCTATTACACGGAAGCGGACAATATACGCCAAATGTTCTGGATTCTGTCACTCTTAGCCATCATTCTGCTTTCGGCCTCGATACTCAACTATGTGCTGATTGTGGTTGGCAATTTGGTCAGTCGTGCCCGTGAGATGGCGGTAAGGAAATGCTATGGTGCCGGACGAGGAGCCGTCTACAGCATCACTTTCAGCGAAGTGTGCCTGCATCTCGTACTTGCCCTCATGTTAGGAGCAGCTCTGTTGTGGGCTTGCCATGGCACAATCGAACAGTTGTTGTCGGCTCCGCTCTCTGTGTTGGTATTCAATCGTGGCGCGTGGATTTTGTTTTTGATTGCGTTGATGGTGCTCTTCGTGGGTGGTATCGTACCCGGATGGCTTTACAACCGCATGCCCGTGACCATTGCATTTCATGGCTATGTCGAGGCCAGACGTCGCTGGAAGGTGGCACTTTTAGGGCTTGAGTTTGCCATGGTGAGCTTCCTTTTAGGTCTGCTTTTCATTGTCAGCATGCAGTATAGGCATACGGTTGGCTTTGACTTGGGCTATCAGTGTGCTGGTCTCGCGTCTGTTAACATCACCGCGCTACAGCCCGATGAACGGCAGACGGCATACGACGAGGTAGGCCGCATGAGTGGCGTGCGTCAGGTGTCGGCTTGCAATACGTTTCCTTTCTATGGTATGAGTGGTAACAACGTAACTGTTCCTGGTGAAGAATCACAGCTATTCAATATCGCCGATCTCTTCACTGTCGCCGACCATTACTTTGATATGCTGCAGATTCCTATTGTTGCCGGACGTGTCTTCGCATCGGGTAGCGACAGTCTCAGGCAAGTAATGGTGAGTCAGGACTTTGCCTCTATGATGAAAAAACTGCGCGGATGGGACGACGTGGTGGGTCGGAAGGTGATTATCAGTGAGCATAGCGGCAACGAAAACAAAGACTTACTGACCATCGTAGGCGTCTATCGTGACATTCATCTGGGCAGTGCAGAGAACAATGGGAGGGACAGACCCTCTGTGATTTTCTACGGACGTGCGGCCAACTGGATGAACAATTACCTGCTGATACAGCTGGACGATTTCAGCGTAGAAAAGCTGACAGACATCCAGACGCGGCTTCAGCGGTTCTTTCCAGGCAAAACAGTCTTGGTCGAGAGTGTGGAGAACCTCAAGAACATGCAGTATGTTGCGACCCGCAACTTCCGCAACGGTGTGATGACGGTTGGCATTGTGGTGCTTTTCATCGCGCTGATGGGACTCATCGGTTATGTCAGCGACGAGGTGAACCGTCGTCACAAGGAAATAGCCATCCGCAAGGTGAACGGTGCGTGCGTGGGCGACGTGATGCGTATCTTCCAGCTAAACATCCTTCGCACCGCCATTCCTGCCGTGCTGATTGGGGCTGTCGGTGCCTACTGGGTAGCCGCACAGTGGCTGCAGCTCTATGACAACCGCATCGCGTTGACGGTGTGGCCGTTCCTCGTGACAATCGTCCTCGTGCTGCTCATCATCGTTACCGTTGTGGCAATCAACTGCTGGCGCGTGGCCAACAGCAACCCGGTGGAGTATCTGAAACAAGAGTAAGAAAGGAACATCCGATTGACCGGACTTCAAACCATAAAACATATAAAAACCATAATATTTTAAGAGTATGATCAAAGTAGAAAATTTAAGCAAATCGTTCCGTACGGAAGAAGTGGAGACCATTGCGCTCAACAATGTGTCGTTCCAAGTAGAAGACAAGGAGTTTGTTGCCATCATGGGGCCTTCGGGCTGCGGCAAGTCAACCCTGCTTAACATCCTCGGACTGCTCGACAATCCCACGGGCGGCAAGTATTGGTTAGGCGACAAGGAAGTGTCGGCACTGAAGGAGAAGGATCGCACCGACGTGCGCAAGGGAGAGATAGGCTTCGTGTTCCAGAGTTTTAACCTCATTGACGAGCTCAACGTGGAAGAGAACATCGAACTGCCCCTGACATACCTTGGCATGTCGAAGACCGAGCGCAAGCAGAAAGTGAAGGACATCATGAAACGCATGGGCATCAGTCATCGCGCCAAGCACTTCCCTCACCAGCTCTCGGGCGGTCAGCAGCAGCGTGTGGCCATCGCCAGAGCCGTGGTGTTTGGGCCGAAACTGATTCTCGCCGATGAGCCGACAGGTAATCTCGACTCGAAAAATGGTGCCGAGGTGATGGGCTTACTCACCGAACTCAACCGCGAGGGAACCACCATCGTCATGGTGACCCACAACGAGCATGACGCCTCCATCGCCCATCGCATCGTGCGACTGTTTGACGGACAGATTGTTGGTTGATTCAGGAGCAAAGCGTAAGCAAGCCAGGTGGCTCGGCAGGCAACTTTGGTATAACGTGCTTACGCTTTGCACCTATGGCTTTTTCGGCAAGTATCCATATCATCCGTGGTCAACGAATCCGTTGTTTTTGTCCTGTGATTTTACCCAAAAACGACCATTGGAAATCTTCAAAATAGAAAAAAACAATAGGCATGCGGCAGACAAAAGTACACTTATCTGAACAAAATAAACGTTGTTTTTAGGTTAGAGCATTGACTTTACGCACTTAGAAGCATCCTTTTGAGGTGTTACTCACATGCTATTACAACCTAAAAGCATGCATATTCGATGCTAATCTCTATGCTTTTGCCAGCAAAAAGTGGTGAAAATAAGCAAGAAAAGAGGTGACTTATGTATAGAGACCTCTGCAAAACCTTACCCATTCTCTATCATTCTTGTTTTTGAGCACTATT
>CABQNT010000008.1:0-129456 GCA_902465605.1 uncultured Prevotella sp. | reverse complement strand
TGGTGTTATCCAATACCTTTTGCTGGTTGTAAGTCGAGTTCTTGAGGGATGACTATTTAGATTTTTTCTTTAATTTCAATGCCGGGATTTTAACTTTGTCACCCTCCTTCACTTCCTTCTTCTCATTGACAGCTTCAATGTAGCACTCCATGCCAGGCCCCAAGTAAGTTTTACTGATAGAAGTCAAGGTCTGTCCTTTACGCACCGTTACGGTTTGTGCCACACCCGTAATGACATAGGCGCCGGTTCTAATCCTCGGATCCGAATCATATTTTGAAGCCATTGTTTGGCTGTTCTGATGTGACTGGTCACGCTTCGCACTCTCAGATGCTACTTTAACAGCTGCATCCTTCTCTTTTTTCTCATCTTGAACACGCTTGTCAGACAGCTCCGTTGACTGGTCTCCACGATCTGCAACAGACGTATTTTCCTGTCCCTCACTGTCTACCTCTGCATTTTCGGAAGCCGATTTGCCTTGAACACCAGCCACGTTTTCCTTCACTTGCGCAGCTTGTTTGACAGCATGCAGCTCTGTCATCAAATGCTCTATTCGGTTATCACGAGCCGCAAACTGCTTACCGATATAATAAACGCCAAGACATGCCACTAACAGCAAAGCACATACGGCACCAATCAGTAGCTTTTGATTTCGCTGAGTTCGAGCCAAATTAGCACGCAACAGTTGATTTTTTTCATTCAACTCATTCAGTTCGGCTAACTCAAGTGATTCTTTTTCTTCGTTTTCCTTCATGGATGATTGCGATATATTGTCAGTTGTTTCTGTGACATTTCCTTCTTCCCGGATTGGTTGGTCATCAACCACAGGAGCCTCTTCAATGGGCGGAATCTCTATCACCTCTTGCTCACGCACGCCATCTTCAATGAAATTGTCAGAAAGAGGCTCTTTGTCGTTGGTAACCAACACCTCCTCATTCACAGTAGATGACGGTTCAGGTGATGGTTCAGGTGATGGTTTTTCTTGAAGATTGTCCTGCGGTTCAACTTCAACCTGTTTTTCTTCCACAGGCAAAACGGTCTCCACAGGTGCACTGCTGTCCGCATTTTCTTGTTCCTCAAGCTGCTGATAACGTTCATCTATCTCCGAAAAATCGGCATCATCGCTCACCGTAACCGTCTCAAACTGCTCAAACGGACTGTTCACTTTATCCCTCAAGACAGGTTCGGGCGTGAATGAAATCTTCTCTCTCCCCTCAATGATGATGCGTTCACCCGTGTTCACATCTACGCTCTCACGAGCATTCACGGATGTTACCTTGAACGTTCCAAGTCCTTTAATCTTAACTTGTTTATCGGCCTTAAGCCCCGTAGTCAAAACGTCTACGAGTAATGGGATAAAAAATTCGGCCTCACTTTTCGATAGCTGGTGTTGTTCTTCCAACACGTTCGCCAAATCTGTGATCTTTATCATGAGTCGCCTCCTTTCTTCAAATGTTCTTTGACGGAAGGCATGGGTCTGAAACTAAGAACCAATTTTGGAGGAACCAACATCTTCTTGCCTGTTGAAGGATTCATCAGGATGCGTTCCATCCGCTTTTTCACTTCAAAAGTACCGAAGGAAGGGATAGCAATCGATTCGCCCTCTCCAAGAATGTTTGTCATTTCTTCCACGAGCGTACGGACATAGTTTTGCGTTTGTTCTTGCGTATAGCCTGCACGTCGTGACAATTCTGCAATAAACTCTTTGTTATTCATGGAACTTGCTGTATATGTTTAGACAATCTCGCCATACAAATCAAACTCTTCGGCATCAGTGATCTTCACTTGATAAAAAGAACCTATCTGCACGGACTTCTGTCCACCTTGTATTAATATTTCGGGATCGACCTCTGGGGAACAAAATTCCGAACGCCCGATAAAATAGTCATTTTCCTTCCTGTCTATGATTACTTTCATGGTTGAGCCTATCTTTGCGGCCTCTATCTCGGCACTGATTTCCTGCTGAACCGCCATCAACTCATCCAATCTTCGCTGCTTAACATCTTCAGGTACGTCGTCCGCATAGTGATTGGCACCGTAGGTTCCCTCCTCTTCCGAATACATGAAAGCACCCATGCGTTCAAATCGGGCCCATCGAACAAAGTCGAGCAGCTGCTGAAAATCGTCCTCTGTTTCACCGGGAAAGCCAACCATCAGCGTGGTGCGCAGATGAATGTCTGGCACTTTTTCACGGATGGTGCGAATCAAATCCATGGTTTCCTGCTTGTTCACATGCCTGTGCATGCGCTCAAGTATGGAGTCGGAGATATGCTGCAGCGCGATATCAAGATACTTGCAGACGTTTTGTTTCTCGTTCATCACGTCCAAAAGCTCAAGTGGAAACTGGTTTGGATAAGCATAATGCAAGCGTATCCACTCAACACCTTCTATGTCAGCCATCTCACTAATCAAGTCAGCGATATGTCGTTTTCCATCAAGGTCCACCCCATAATAAGTCAACTCCTGGGCGATGATTTGAAATTCTTTCACTCCATCAGCCACCAAGTGACGAACCTCTTGCAGAATTTCGTCTTTCGGGCGGCTGACATGCTTGCCAGTAATGATTGGAATGGCACAATAAGCGCAGTGGCGATCACAGCCCTCCGCTATTTTGATGTATGCATAATGAGCGGGTGTCGTGAGATGTCGCTGACCGTTGCAAGCCTTGATTTCAGCTTTTCCCAAATCAGCCAACAGCTGCTTGTAATTGAACTTGCCATAGAATTTGTCCACCTCTGGAATCTCTTTTTCAAGCTCATTCTTATAGCGTTCACTGAGGCAACCCATGACAAAAAGTTTGTTCAAACGACCTTCTTTCTTCGCTTCAACAAATTGAAGTATCGTATTGATACTCTCCTCTTTAGCTGTTTCAATAAATCCGCATGTATTGATTACTGCAATCTCACCATCAGGTTGTTCGCTGTCGTGCGTGCAGTCGTACCCATTCGCTTCAAACTGCTTCATCAGCGTCTCGCTGTCAACGAGATTCTTTGAGCAGCCCATCGTAATGATATCTATCTGATTCTTCTTCAAAATTATAGATTTTCTGTTATGATTCGTGCTGGAACAAACTGTCTACAAACTCTCGTCTGTTGAACAGCTGTAAATCATCCATCTGTTCACCCAGTCCGATATATTTCACAGGCACCTTCAGCTGGTCGCTTATACCGATGACCACGCCCCCCTTGGCCGTTCCATCCAATTTTGTGATGGCCAGCGAGGTAATCTGAGTAACTGCAGAGAACTGCTTTGCTTGCTCAAAAGCATTTTGTCCCGTGCTGCCATCCAAGACGAGCAACACCTCATCAGGAGCCTGAGGCAACACTTTTTTCATCACATCCTTGATTTTCTTCAATTCGTTCATCAAGCCCACTTTGTTGTGCAAGCGCCCAGCCGTATCAATTAACACCACGTCGGCCCCATTAGCCTTTGCACTTTGCAGCGTATCAAACGCCACCGAAGCTGGGTCGGCTCCCATCTGTTGACTCACCACAGGCACGCCTACTCTTTCGCCCCAGATCTTGATTTGGTCTACGGCAGCAGCGCGATAGGTGTCGGCAGCACCCAGGAATACCTTCTTGCCCGATGCCTTAAACTGATAAGCCAGTTTGCCGATGGTTGTGGTTTTGCCAACTCCATTGACACCAACGACCAAGATGACATACGGCTGATGGTCGGAGGGCAAGTCCCAGTTCTCGTGATCCTCGGTGTTGTTTTCAGCCAATAAGGCCGCAATCTCATCGCGCAAGATAGAGTTGAGTTCAGCGGTAGACACATACTTATCACGTGCCACCCTTTGCTCGATACGTTCAATGATTTTCAGGGTTGTGTCTACACCAACATCCGATGTGACGAGCACCTCTTCTAAGTTGTCCAACACCTCGTCATCAACCTTAGACTTACCAGCAACCGCACGTGACAACTTTGAGAACACACTCTGCTTGGTCTTCTCCAGCCCCTGATCCAGCGTTTCTTTTTTCTTCTTATTGAACAGACCAAAAATACCCATATATTACCTTATTGTTATTGAGTCACTCCTGAATGGAGTATAATTATTCTAAAATTACCTACTTCAGCTTTTGCAAAGTTGGCGCGAGCCGAATGCAAGGCAAGTTTACTAGTTTTGTTGAGGCGATGGCCAACTTATGCAAAGTTGGTGCGAGCCGAATATAAAGCAATTTTACTTGTTTTGGTGAGACGACGCCCAACTTATGCAAAGTTGGCGCAAGCCGAATGCAAAGCAAGTTTACTTGTTTTGGTGAGGCGACGCCCAACTTATGCAAAGATAGCACATTTTTTTGACTCTTTCTGTTTATCAAATACATTTTCAAACAATTCTTTCATAATTGTAACGCACGTCATTGCAACAGCTCTTCCAATTGGTTATAAGTACAAGTTTTCAATGCTGTATATCCAGCCTTCGCTATCCAATAAAAGTCATGAAGATATGTCGGTCAACAATTTATCAACCAACGCGTTACAAACCCATTGACTTTGTAAGCCAATAGCATGCGAATAAGAGCGCAAACTCAATGACATTGCCCGCCAAAGTCAATGCTCTTGTATAAGCGTTACATGGGTAATTACATGGATATGCTATTTTGAAAAAAAATAAGAATTTGACAACCAAAGTTGGCAGGATATGAGCCACCGGATGTATGATTGTTGTCGGTGGGCGTATTTATCATTCAAACGACAACCTGTGAAGTGCGTTTTTCAAACGTTCGGCCTCTGATTGACGAATGGCCAGCGTGATACTACAGGTGTTGTCAAAATTTTGTGAAACGATTCGAGGCTGCATCTCTTTCACAATTCTCATCACCTGGTTCATCATGGGATAGGCAAATGTGTAGGTGATGGTTTCTTCTACCAGTTTTACCTCGATCTGTGATGCCTCAATGGCTGCCGCAGCAGCTGAGCGGTAGGCGACAATGAGTCCACTTGTACCGAGCTTGACGCCACCAAAATAGCGGATTACAACAATCAAGATATCTGTTAGTTCGTAGGCATTGATTTGCCCTAGTATCGGTTTGCCTGCCGTACTCGAGGGCTCTCCGTCATCATTCGCCCTGAAGTTAACACGTTCAGCCCCCAGCATATACGCGTAGCAGCAGTGTCGGGCGTCATAATATTTTTTCTTGTACGCCAGAAGGATTGATTTAATTTCGTCTTCTGACGTTACATGATGCGCAAAGGCGAGGAATTTACTCCTCTTCTCAGAGTAAAATCCCTCGCCTATTTTTTGTGATATTGTCTTGTATTCGTCTGATATCATGACAGCTTGTGAATCACCAAGCCACTACGTAGTTTGGGTTCAAACCAAGTAGCTTTTGGCGGCATAATCTTGCCAGAATCGGCGATATCCATGATTTGCTGCATGGAAACAGGATAAAGAGCCAATGCCATCTTCATTTCTCCACTGTCTACTCGACGTTCAAGCTCTTCCAAGCCACGCAAACCACCAACGAAATCAATACGCTTGTCTGAACGTAAATCCTTGATTCCGAGGAGTTCATCGAGTATCAATCGAGAAGAAATATCTACGTCCAACACACCAATTGGATCGTTGTCGTCGTAGGTTCCTGGTTTTGCTTTCAAGCTATACCAATTTCCGTCGAGATATAAAGAGAATTCATGCAACTGTTGTGGCTTGTAACTCTTCGTGCCTTCCTCTGTTACATCAAAGTTTTTCTCCAAAGCTTTTAGGAACTCTTCTGATGACATTCCGTTCAAATCCTTCACCACTCTATTATAATCTAAAATGGTTAACTGAGATGCTGGGAAGCATACAGCCATGAAATAGTTATATTCTTCATGACCCGTATGATTAGGATTAGCTTTTGATTTTTCAACCCCAACCAATGCAGCAGCTGCAGAACGATGGTGACCATCAGCGATATACAAGGCTGGCATCTTCTTAAATTCAGCGGTAATGGTTTCTATATCCTTTGCATCGGAGATGACCCAGAACTGATGTCTGAAACCGTCAATAGGAGCAATGAAGTCGAATTCAGGCTTTTCAGAGGCATACCGCTCTATCAAAGCTGTAAGCGTTTGATTGTTTGGATAAGCAAAGAAAACAGGTTCTATGTTGGCATCACATACCCGTACATGCTTCATTCTGTCTTCTTCTTTATCTCTTCGAGTCAATTCATGCTTCTTAATAACCCCATTGAGATAATCTTGACAATAAGCACCTACTACCAATCCATACTGTGTTTTACCATTCATGGTTTGGGCATAGATATAGTAGTTTTCGTGTTCGTCTTGCTTGAGCCAACCTTTCTCTTGAAACTTCTTAAAGTTCTTGGCAGCTTGCTCATAGACGCGTGGGTCATATTCAGATGTTCCTGGCTCGAAATCGATTTCTGGTTTTATAATGTGATACAAACTCTTCTCATTATCTCCAGCTTCTTCTCTTGCCTCATCAGAATCTAAAACATCGTAAGGACGTGACTCAACCTCTTCGACTAAATCTTTTGAAGGTCGAACGCCTTTAAATGGTTTGATTGTTGCCATGGTGATTACTTATTAACTTGGAATTTTGTGCAACCGTCTTTGAAATAAGCATTGATTTGCTGTGCGGCAGCAATTCCTGCATTAGCGTTAGCTTCTGCAGTCTGTGCGCCCATCTTCTTAGGAGTAGTGAAGTAACGACCCTCGAACTTTGCAAATTCAGCATCAGCGTCTGGCTTGATGTCTGTCACAAATTTAAGATCTTCACGTTCTCCCATTAAACGCAACAACTCTGGTTCGTTGATAACTTCCTTGCGAGCAGTATTCACCAAGATGCCACCCTTCTTCATCAAGTTAACAACATCATAACCAACACTTTGTTTTGTGTGTTCATTGGAAGGAAGGTGTACACTGACAATATCACACTGCTTGAAAAGTTCTTCTTTGGTAGCTACGAACTGAACGCCATCTTCTTTTTTAGGATTCTCTGCATGTGAACGGCTGAAGCCATATACCTCCATACCAAAACCATTGGCGATACGAGCAACATGACGTCCAATGTTACCAAAAGCCAAGATACCTAACTTCTTACCTTTCAGCTCACAACCTGATTTTCCAGAGAAGCAGCTGCGAGACATATAAATCAACAAGCCAAATACCAATTCGGCTACTGCATTAGAGTTCTGACCTGGGGTATTTTCTACCACAATACCTTTTTCTTTGGCATAGGCGGTGTCGATAGAATCGTAACCAGCGCCTGCACGAACAACAACTTTAAGTTTTGGAGCTGCATCAAGGATTTCTTTTGTTATTTTATCAGAACGAACAATCATCGCCTCTGCATCTTTAACAGCTTCCTTTAGTTCTTCGGTAGAAGTGTATTTCTCTAACAGTTCAACACGATGATTCTGGCTTTCCAACTCTTTTTTAATAGCCTCAACTGCCTTTCCATTAAAAGGTTTTTCTGTAGCAATAAGTACTTTCATTTGTTTAGAATATTGAATGGGTTAATTAACTACGCAATCACATCAAGAGGTGATTACGCATGAATTGATAACAAATAGGCTAAAATAAGGTTATATCAAGCAAACGAAAAAGTAACGTTCACCAAATTTTCTTATTTTAGCCTATTTATATATCATGATTAGTGTGTAAGTTTGTGACTGATTAATGTTTGTCTTCGAATTCCTTCATGCAAGCGATCAGCTCTTTCACACCATCAACACACATTGCGTTGTAGCAACTTGCACGGAAACCTCCAACAGAACGGTGTCCCTTGATACCAACCATACCACGTTCGGTAGCGAACTCGAAGAATGGTTTTTCAAGATCCTTGTATTCATCGTTCATGATAAAGCAGATGTTCATCAATGAGCGATCCTCTTCAGCAACAGTACCCTTGAACAGTTTGTTTCTGTCGATTTCAGCATACAACAAGTCTGCTCTTTCGTGAGCCAACTTATCCATAGCTTCTACACCGCCGCTCTTTTTAATCCAACGTAAGGTTTCAAGAGCTGAATAGATAGGAACAACAGGAGGAGTGTTAAACATAGAACCCTTCTCGATGTGTGTGCGATAATCCAACATTGTTGGTATTTCACGTCCGGTCTTGCCCAGCATGTCTTCCTTAACGATAACGAATGTAACACCGGCCATAGCCAAGTTCTTCTGTGCTCCACCGTAGATGCATGCATATTTAGCAACATCAATTGGACGACTAAATATATCTGATGACATATCTGCAATGAGTGGCACCTTTACATCCAAGTCTTTGCGAATCTCTGTACCGTAGATGGTGTTGTTAGAAGTAATGTGGAAATAATCACAATCTTCAGGTACGCTCCATCCTTTAGGAAGATAAGAATAGTTTTTGTCTGCAGAAGAAGCTACTTCTACTACTTCTCCGAAGAACTTTGCTTCTTTCAAAGCTTTCTTAGCCCATGTACCTGTGTTCAGGTAGGCAGCCTTCTTCACAAAGAAGTTGTTAGGAATCATGTGGAACTGCAATGAAGCACCACCACCTAAGAAGATAACTGCATAGCCTTCTGGTATCTGCAACAACTCTTTAATCAAAGCTACAGCCTCGTCAACAACAGGCTGAAAGTCTTTTGCACGGTGGCTAATCTCCATCAGAGAGAGTCCACTACCATTAAAATCAAGAATTTGTTTCGCTGTGTTTTCAATCACCTCACGAGGGAGAATTGATGGACCTGCATTAAAATTGTACTTTTTCATATTAATTGATTAGTTAGTAGAAATAAATGTTTGTCTTATTTGGGGGCTAATTTACGACATTAGTCTGAAAGAAAAAAATATTAATGCATTTTTTTTGCGCAAAGCCTCTTTTTTTATAAAACTGGCTCTACCAAAGTCTTTATTCCCTTGATTTTTTCACCTTTGGACAACTGGAGAACTTGTTGCAACTTATTTCGAACCACGGCTACATATACATAATAGTCTTTAACATCGATACGTCCGATTTCTGTTGATTTCAAACCGCATTTCTTACACAAGAATCCCACGACATCCATCTTACTGATCTTATTTTTCTTTCCTTTTCCGATGTACAATGTAGCCATTTTGGGTTCCATGGGAACTGATGGAAGTTGTTCTGGAAAGTCAAAGTTCGTGATATCAGAAGAGATAAACTCTGGAATGCTCTCTGTTGGTCCAATGATGAGAAAGCTTTTTCCTTTTTTGTCCCATCGGGCCGTTCTTCCTATTCGGTGTATGTAGCCATCTTCATGTTCAGGCAAATGATAATGAACGATATTACTTACATCGGGAATGTCAAGTCCACGAGAAGCCAAGTCGGTACTGACTAAGACATTGACAGAACCATTAGAAAATTGATAGAGTGAATCTTCACGCTGTTTTTGGTCAAGACCACCATGGAAGACCGTGGAGGAAAATCTATGATTCTGCAAGTATTCATGAATTCGCTCGGCACTATCTCGGTAATTGACAAAGACGATACTACTTTGATTGTCAAAAGTGAGTAACAACTTAGACAAGGTCTCCAATTTATCTTTGTCAGGACTGGATACAGCAAAGATTTGAATCTGCTTTGTGGCATTATCCTCATCCAGATAATCCAAACGCTGCAAACGGTTTACATTGACAAATTCTGGGATGGAGTCGGCATCTGTTGCCGATAGGAGAATTCGTTGCTTGACTGCATGCAGTTGCGCCAACACCTCCTTCATCTCATCCTGGAACCCCATTTCTAGACATTTGTCGAACTCATCTATCACGACATATTGTGTGGAATTTGTGACAATGTTTCCTTTGCTAAGATGATCGTTGAGCCGGCCTGGTGTGGCAAATATGATTTGGGGTTGAATCTGCTTCAGCTGTTTGTGCTCATCCATAGCCGGCCGACCACCATAACAAGCGTAAGAACGTACGGGCGTAGACAAAGCTTTCAAAATACTTGATGACTGAAGTGCCAACTCTCTGTTTGGCACGATGACCACGGCTTGCAGCTCATCGCGTGACACCTCTATTTTTTGTATCAACGGCAGTAAATAAGCCAATGTTTTACCCGATCCCGTAGGAGACAAGATGACAACATCTGCCTGCTCACTCAATATGAACCGAGATGCCTCTTGCTGCATGGGGCTTAATTCATCAATACCCAGTTTGTTTAAATTAATATTGGCACTCATGGTCACCCCTTCTTTGCGTTTATAATTTTATCAATCTCATCAAACTCTTTACCCATATTCAGATTTAGGTAAATAGTATAGAGCGGAAGGCTCCAGCGCTCTTTCATGTCAGGAGCCAGTTGTCTGTAGCGTTCGAGATAGGGCAAAGCCTTACGATAATCATTTAAAATCATTTGTCTATGCTGCTTTGATACCTGCAACTCTTTGTCCAAAATAACAGCTTGATTAAAATAGGCCAGCCCCGCATTCAAATAAGGTTCCATCATGCTATCATTCTCTGCAATCAATCCGTCACATATTTCTATACATTCGTCATATTGTCCCGTATTCAGCAAAACCGTACTCTTCGCAAAGCGATAAATCTGATTGGTGCTGTCGACCGATAGTGCTTGGTTGATGACGTGCAGTGCTTGATCAAAGTGATGATTCTGGACATAATAGTCTACCAGCCGTGGGAAGAAAAACGGAAAGTCAGGATGTGATGAGAATCCTTCTTCCAATGTTTTCAAGTATAAGGTAGTATCGCTCATTTCCTTATACGTTTGCGCCAAATATTGCAGCATGTAAACGTAGTGAGTTGTATCTTTCAATGCCAAAGGAGTGTGCTTCAAGGTTGCTTGGTGGTTCTTGAGTTTGTAAGCATTGTAGGCCGCCCAATAAGAAGCCTCAGGTATCAACTTGTCACGCTTCATATAGTCATACTTCTTGAACAAAGGTTGATACGCGCAATTGATGTATGCGTCATACATATCATAAGCTTCTTGATACTTATGCTTCAGCATGAAGTAGGCTCCACCATTGAAAAGGTTGGGTCTGATTTGGTTTAAGAACTGAGCATGTTCATCTCTGTATTCTATTTTGATGACTCCTTTTTTGTTGGGTGTCGCATCAATAGAGTCGAACGCTTGCAAAACATCAAACATTTTCTTTCCCAGTGAAAATAACTTAGCCGTATCGTACTTTTGCTTTAAATACAGCTTTTCATTTCCCTGTTCATACTGCTTTTTAACAGCCTCGACCAGTGTTATCCATATTTTCTTATTATTTCTGTTCGTGGAGTCTTTCAACAAATTACTCATGGAATTTTCTGCTTTTTCCAGATTATTACCATGTTTAATCCATTGTCTAGCCTGAGATATATCTTTTCTCTGTGCTTGCACTGAACAAACAACTATGATAAGTAAAAGGAAAATATGTATCAATCTTTTCATATTAATCAACTATTATAAATTAATCGGTTCTTGTAAAATCTCTCTAGTGAAATGATGTATTCAGCAAAAGTGATGAATAATTTCTGAATATTGAACTCTTACTTCTGCAAATATACGGAAAAAGTTAATATCCTCTACATTTATTACAATAAACTTAACATAATTTGCTAAGGGATAAATAAAGTTTTGCAATCATATAAAAACGTGGAGGATATACCTCACGATACATCCTCCACGTTAAGATTATTAATAGTATTATTATTTATTCAAATTCTCCATTTCCTTCGTTCTACTGTCTTCAGCACCGTAGAGCGAGTAATAGCACTGATATAATGGATAGCTCCAGTTTGCACGACTCTTATCGGGATCAAGGTCACGAGCTTTTTCCAGATAGCCAACTGATTCTGTATAGAGTTTCTTTTGCTCGGCAGCATTATTCAAACCTTGTGCTTTTGAATTGATACAGAACCCAAGATAGGTGTATACAAGTGCATCCTTATCGTTCACTGCTACAGCTTTCTTATAGCCTTCAATAGCTTCATCCCACTGACCAGCATTCATTGCAATTTGAGCTTTCATTGCCAAAGCACTGAAATTGTTAGGATCTTCTTGCAGCTTAGAAGCAACCAATTTATTCAGCTCTTCTTTGTTGTCCATGCCGTTATACATGGCACTTAATGCGCTGAACACTTGCTCATTGCCCTTTTCTTTTACATACAGTTCTTTCAAGCTTTCAATAGCTTTCAACGAGTCTGATTTTGATGTGAGCCCTTGTGTGATGAGATACGACTTCAAGTTCAATGCCTCCTTATGCACATCCTTTGCTGTATCCTGCAAGGCTACATCTGCATATTGGTTTGCCAAATCAACCTTCTTATCTTGGAAGGCATATACAGCTGCTACACGCGCCACCTCTCCAAGATATTGATCATAAGCAGGTTTGTTGGCGACATCCTTAAACAAATTAGCTTGAGACGAAGATACATACAAACCGAAGTTCTTCAAAGCTCCTTGCTGATCATTCTTTGTTCCAGCGTCCTGTCCAGCATTAATCAACTGTGGGCGTAAGTTGTACAAACGATTTTGATTTTCCTTGTGAAACTTAGGTTTTACCTTTCCTTTCGCATTGGGCATCATATCGTATTTGTCTGCTTCAATACCAGCATTTATTGCGTGGTAGAGTGCATCATAATACCCCACAGTATCATATTGTTGCTGTTCACCCTGTTTAAGCTGTTGACTAAGCATATTCTTCTCAATGATAGTCTGCTCTTTGTTCACTTTTTGCATAGCAAGGTCGACTAGCTTATTATAAGCTTTTGCTTTTTCTTCATTGTTTGCCAATTGTGACAAATTTGACTTGACCAAATTCTCTGCTTCAACAAATGTTTTTGCAGACATGATAGCCTTTAACGCGTCACTGTCACCGGCAAAAGACGTTGAGGCACCCAGTGCCATCAAAGCCATCAACATTAATTTTTTCATAATTTCGTTATTTTTAAAGGTTTATTTTTATTCGTTAGGCTCCAACTCATCATCAAAATCTACCAATGGAGCCTTTTCAGCAGTTGTCTTGTCTGACCCAGAGTTCATGGTATCCTCTCCCTCTCTATCGGGCTGATCCAATTCCTCTTTATTATCTTCTTCCAAAGATGCTTCCAGTTCTGAGCTCATGGTCTTACATACACTGGCGATGACATCGTTCTTCTTTGACAGATTAATCAATCGTACACCTTGTGTAGCACGGCCCATCACACGACATTCCGAGACAGCCAATCTAATGGTAATACCACTCTTATTGATAATCATCAAATCATTGTTATCAGTCACGTTCTTAATCGCAACCAGACGTCCTGTCTTATCTGTAATGCTCAGTGTCTTGACACCTTTACCACCACGATTGGTTTTTCTGTAATCCTCTACCAAAGAACGCTTGCCATAGCCGTTTTCACTGACTACCATGACCGTCTCGTTAACAGGATCATTAACAACAATCATGCCAACTACAGCATCGTCACCATCATCCAGTCGCATACCACGAACACCGGTTGCGGTACGTCCCATGGTGCGAACGGTGTTTTCATCGAAACGCACTGCCCTACCATTGCGGTTAGCCAGAATGAGTTCGTTTTCACCATTGGTCAATCTCACATCAACCACTTCGTCTCCCTCCGCTATATTGATGGCAATGACACCATTGGTTCGTGGACGGGAATAAGCCTCAAGACTTGTTTTCTTCACTGTACCGTTTTTGGTTGCAAAGACGACATAGTGCGAATTAATGAACTCCTCGTCGTCCAGTCCTCGCAAACGCAGGATTGCATTGATAGCATCATCACTGTCGATGTTGAGCAAATTCTGGATGGCACGACCCTTAGAATCCTTAGCTCCCTCTGGTATGTTATAGCACTTGAGCCAATAGCATCGTCCCTTCTTGGTGAAGAACAACATGGTTTGGTGCATGGTAGCGGGATAGATAAACTCCGTGAAGTCTTGATCACGATGTGTGGCACCCTTAGATCCAACACCACCCCTGGCTTGTTCGCGGAAGTCTGACAATGGTGTCCGCTTGATATACCCAAGATGACTCACGGTAATAACAACAGGATCATTTGGATAGAAATCCTCTGCATTGAACTCATGTTCATCAGGAATAATCTTTGTGCGGCGGTCATCACCGTATTTCTCCTTCACCTCGTTCAGCTCATCCTTCATCACCTTCTTGCAAAGTTCGGGATCAGAAAGAATGTTTTCCAAATAAGCGATGAGTTTTTCCAACTCATCATATTCTGCATGCAATTGATCCATACGAAGTCCTGTCAACTGAGACAGACGCATATCAACAATGGCCTTACTCTGCAGATTATCCAGGTCAAACCGCTTTTCCAAATTAGTTTGAGCTTCCGAAGGCGTCTTACTTCCACGGATGATGTGAACCACTTCGTCAATGTTGTCGCATGCAATAATCAAGCCTTCCAGGATATGGGCGCGTTCTTGCGCTTTTTTCAACTCAAACTTGGTTCTGCGAATAGTTACATCATGACGATGCTCCACAAAGTACTTCACACATTCTTTCAAGCTCAACAAGCGTGGACGATCTTTAACCAGCGCGATGTTGTTAACCGAGAACGAACTTTGCAAAGCCGTCATCTTAAACAATTTGTTTAAAATGACATTGGCATTGGCATCCCGCTTGATGTCAATAACAATACGCATTCCCTGCCGCCCCGATTCATCGTTAACGTTTGAGATGCCGTCCAGCTTACCTTCTTTTACAAGAGCTGCTATGTATTCAATGAGTTGTTGTTTGTTAACGCCGTATGGAATTTCTGTGACAACAATCTTATCATGGCTCTCATCACTTTCAATTTCAGCTTTTGCTCTGATGATGATGCGTCCTCGACCGGTTTCGTAGGCATCCTTCACGCCCTGCAGGCCATAGATATAAGCCCCCGTCGGGAAATCAGGAGCCTGGATGTGCTTCATCAGTTCGTCCAGCTCGATGTCAGGGTTGTCGATATATGCGCAACAGCCTTCTATCACTTCACGAAGATTATGAGTTGGCATGTTTGTCGCCATACCCACCGCAATACCATTTCCACCGTTTACAAGCAGGTTTGGTATCTTGGTCGGCATAACCGTTGGCTCTTGTAAAGTGTCGTCAAAGTTGCTGGCCATGTCCACGGTATCCTTATCCAGGTCGTCCATGACATGCTCACCCATCTTTGACAATCTACATTCGGTATAACGCATGGCAGCAGCAGAGTCACCGTCAACACTACCAAAGTTACCTTGCCCGTCTACAAGCGTGTAGCGCATGTTCCAGTCTTGTGCCAAACGTACCAAGGCACCATACACAGAACTGTCACCATGAGGATGGTACTTACCAAGCACCTCACCTACTACACGAGCACATTTCTTATATGGCTTGTCACTTGTATTGCTAATACCCAGCATACCGTATAAGATACGACGGTGTACAGGCTTGAAACCATCTCGTACATCAGGAAGGGCACGGGCCACAATCACAGACATCGAATAATCGATGTATGACGACTTCATTTCCTCCTCAATGTTAATCTTCATGATCCTGTCATGATCAATTGTCTGATTTTCGTCCATTCAATCGTTAGTATAAATATAATGTTAAATTCCGTCTAAAATCGTCTATAAGCACATTTAATTTCGCTCTGTGACGTTTTGCCTATTTATTTCAACATGCTAAAGTACAACTTTTTTCCGAATAAGAAAGGCTTTAAACGATAAAAAACGCAAAATTAAGCAATATTGAGCATATTGGTGAAACTGGAGTGATAGCAATTGCCTTCACACCTAACGAAGAGCAACCGACTGTGAATTCCCTGCCTGTAACGATGTTGAGTGTTTTTCAATCCCTGCTTTTCTTTGAAACATCAATACGCCTAGAGGTCGGTTGAAGAAGATGATAAAAGCGGACTATCAAAGATTTCTATATATAATACTTCTTTTTAGATTCGTAAGGTTAAACTGTCCTGATTATGACTTACAAGTTACATGGAAAGCAGTTGTTCGTCTTCCAACTCACAGCCACGAAAGCCCATTTCTTTGGCTCGTTTTTCATCGAATACAGAATAAACAGTCGACCCTTCAACACATAGTTCACCCTGCCCATTCTCGATGGTTGCATCAATGAATACCAAGTTGCGCCGACGCTCTCGTATATGGGCACGTATGGTTAATTGTGGTTCTGTCGTGGCAACCGGCTGTTTATAGCGCACTTCCAACTTGCTGGTCATGCCAGTAGTTTGTAGTTTTCGGATGACCACCCACCCAGCTATCTCGTCGATGAGCGTGCTAAGAATGCCCCCATGGATGGTTCCTACCCACCCTTGGCCATGTGTTTGTGGATTCCAAAAGGAGATGATGTCGTCGCCATCCTCATAAAACTCCATCTTCAACCCCATCTCATTGTCTGGGCAACAACCATAGCAGTTGTACTTCTCCACTCCTATCCAGGGATTCTTAATTTTTCTCATGTTGTAACATTTTATCAAGTCTGACTATTTATCTCATGGCTATCAACCAATGAGTGCCTCATCTGCGGGCACTCATTCTAATGCAATAGCGTGGCATTGTATCCACTTAGAAGGTCATCATGACGCTGAACCTCACTCCGTTCTTTTTAGTATTGGGATGTCCGTTGTAATTGATACGATGGATGTAGTCTACCCCAAAGAATTTGAAAATGTTGTGAACACCTGCCACAATCTCCATATAGGGTACATTCTTGTCCATGACGTACGCCCCTTCCGGGAAGGCAAACAGCATCTCATCGGCCTGATTGCGCTGCAAAAAGGGATTATTCTTGTCAGTCAGAGTGCCAAACATGCCCTTAAAAGCTATATATTCACGCCACTTCAGTCGTTTGATGAGAGGAATACGATTCAGCAGCTTACCATTCATGTCCCATGACAATGACCAGAAAGCATAGCGGTCTGTCAGAAATTCCATGTTACGCATCATGGAGAATGTCTCTGGGTGTTCAAAGTAGGAAAGGTTCACCGGTGGCATAATCAACAAGGGGAACGGCACCTTGTCCCACTGTGCACCCAGGTTGACATATCCATTCAGATAACCCCAACTGCCCAGCCATTGCCGCTTGTAAACCCCAACTTCCGTAAAATTCATCGTATATTGTCCACCCAGGAAGTTTTTCAATCCCATGGTATGGCTTACTTTGAACTCTGGACTATCCAAGTTGATGGGCACTCTTTTCTGTTTGGTGTTCAAGAAAGTCTGTCCAGGACAATAGCGCAAGCCAAATTGTAACTCAGTGGTTCTTATCTTGAAAATCTCTTGACGATCACTCATGCGCATGAAGTGCAAGTCACCTGCCACCTCATTGCTCTCGGCTTTGACAGAGGTGTTAACACTGAATCCCCAATCTGTTTCATAAATAAACGATAGTTTCTGGCGGTTGTAGAAATACATCTGTTCTACCTTCTGAGTCTTAATAGCCATAAAGGCATTGTCTTTATTGTGTATCAAAAACTTATCGGCTGGTGACATCACATCGTAAGCGGTCTCAAAGACCAGATTACGTTGTGGAAACTCAAACGGCGAGTTCTTCTTTTTGTTCAAGGCATAGGTCACCTCTGAACCGTAATAGGTTTTCTGCGACCGTGTTCCGTATGCCACATAGCCATTCCAGAACAGATGCGGATTGAGTGCAGCCATCGTTCTACCGCTGATCCGGAAGCGCAAACCATCCACAAAGTTGCTTGATACAAGCGTGTTGATAGGGCCGAAATCGAACTTGCTCTTGCGTTGGCTGCTGCCTGTCTCCACATAATTTTCAACAAGTGCTTTGATGCCCACCAACAACCATTTGAAGTTTTTCGATTGTTCCATACGATGCACGAAAGCATCCATAGACGATTCACCCTTCGTCAATTCCACCGCACGATATCGATTCCAGAAATCCTCATCCCGAACCATGGCATCGGCTTCATGCCGCACTTTGGCCCTGCCCTTGAATATCTTGTTGGGCAATTCGTCAAAAGCATAGTCGCTCATGCGGGTATTACGCACAACCAGTACTTTGGAAAGAAAACTCGTTAGTGACAATTCAGCCCACATATCATCCTTGGTCAGCACCCACTCACCGTTATCGAGCTTGGTGTATTCTTGGTCTACATGCAGGTCTTCGACAAAGTTCACATCACTTTTCTTCGGTATGGTCAACTTACATTTCTTCACATGCAATGTCGAATCGGCCAGAACATACAGCTCTCCGCGGAAGCCAAAGTCTTGCTGGTTATTGGGAATAAACTGTAGATGATAGCACAAGTCACGATTTACATAGACCGTGTCTTCGATGTAATAGCGATAAAAAGAGATGGCCGTACGCCCGATAGGACTCACGAAAGGATACTGAAGCAGCCGAACATAGTCGTCGTAGATATCAACGTTCGTAAAGACGTCTTTCATAATCACGTTCAAGGCTTCACCTGTTTGCAAAATCTTATTGACACCCTGACTTTGATGCCCTTTGATGATATTTTTCTCCGACTTCGGCTCTTTGCGGTAGATGTGCTGCGTTACCGTTTCGTCTACAGATACTGGGAGAACCAACTTATTGTTATAGCTGCTGGTTTCAATCTGGTCCAACATCCACTGCGACTTGCTCAGTCTGCCACTTTCCAAATCCTCTGGCTTGATGTCACTCAAAGACAACGTAAGCTTTTGATACTTGTTATACTGGTAGTAAGGATGATTATCCAGATGATTTTTCTTCTTGGCTGCAATCACCCGCCGCATCAGTTCCACGGCAGGGTTGTTTTTGCGTGAATAGCGACCACGCTTACTCTTTACCACCACCTCGTTTAGGCGTTTTGCATCTTCCTTCAAAACGATGTTCAGATGTGGCTTTGTACTGGCATCTACCTTAATAGACTGCTGTTTAAAACCCACTGAACTGATTGTCATCACCCATCCCTCATGCCGGGCAATGCTGAATTTACCTTCTATGTCGCTGACAACAGCAACATGATGGCCTTTATACATCACGCTAGCGTATGGAATGGCATACCCATCCTCATCTACTATCACACCCGTAATCTGCGCATGAGCTACACAGACAAAAGTCATGACTATAAACAGAAAACTAAAAAATCTCTTCACCTTATTATATATAGGGTCACCTGCCGGTGCAAGTGACATCTTGTCGATATTGTAATTTCATTTAAACCCTGAGGTAGGTCACCCCCTATGGACGGTCAGGGGCGATTTCTCTCTATCATGCAAAGATATACATAATCTTAGAATTTTAAAGAAAACTCTTTGGATATTAATATTTTTTCTATTAATTTTGCACCTACTTATGGAGCGTCCGCCGCTGTTAGCAGTTATTATTGGCACCGGTTTCGGAAGCGGATTCTGGCCATGGGGGCCAGGAACTGCAGGTGCTTTTCTGGCCACAATCCTGTGGCTGGCAATGGCGGTCACATTCAGTCCCACCACCTTATTTTTCATCACATTTGCCCTCATCGTTTTATTTACTGCTTTCGGCACCTGGGCTGCCAACGAGTTGGAACCATTTTGGGGTGAAGATCCCAAGCGAGTGGTCATTGACGAGATGATTGGTATGTGGATGCCGCTGCTGGCTGTACCTGTACAAAATGGCTGGTACATAGTAGCCTCCTTCGTCCTCTTTAGATTCTTTGACATCATGAAGCCATTGGGTATTAGAACGTTGGACCGTCGTCACGGTGGTTTCTGGGTGATGGCAGACGACCTATTGGCTGGCGTTTATAGTCTCATCATCATTCTTTTCACACAATGGGCTATATAAAAAATGCTGTCATCACCTTCGGCAAAGCGCAGATATCAGCTTGGATAGCATCGTTCGTCGACTTTGCCGTCACCATCATCTTGGCGCAATTTGCTGAATTATGGTACGGTTATTCCACCTTTATCGGCGCCCTCATGGGAGGAATCACCAACTGCATCATCAATTACAAATGGGTGTTCCATCCCGACTCTATCAATAAGCGTCACGTAGCAGCACGGTATATGATAGTGTGGGCGGGAAGCATTCTGCTCAACACCTTTGGCACCCTTTCCCTAACAGAAGCGACAGGTGTAAGTTTCATCATCGTCAAAGCGGCTGTCGCCATCGCCGTTGCCGTATTGTGGAACTACCAAATGCAACGACTGTTTGTGTTTAACGCAAAGCTAAGCCGACCTCTGAAGAAAATAATCAACAAGAAAAAAACAACGATAGAATTGCCGGAATCTACATCCTCCGAGGCGTTTATCCTACCTGACATAGAAAATTGAACACGATGAAATATAGAGACTATTTACAAAAACTCATTTATACCCTCATCAATCCCATCATCAAGGGAATGATAAAGATGGGAATCACGCCCAACATGGTGACAACCATCGGTTTTGTCGGCAACGTCGTCGCCGCATTCCTCTTCATCCATGCCAGTCAACTCATGCCGATATCCATGGGATTTTCTTGGATTGGCTGGGGAGGAGCTATTCTCCTTTTCTCCGGTTTGTTTGACATGATGGATGGCCGATTGGCGCGTTTGGGCAACATGTCCACTACTTTTGGCGCATTCTGGGATAGCACTTTAGACCGCTACAGCGAACTCTTCTCGCTCTTCGGCATCACGCTTTACCTGATGACCGCTTCAGGAATCTGGGCAGGTGTCATTACATTCCTGGCCCTGGTAGGTTCCATCATGGTGAGTTATGTGCGGGCCCGAGCCGAAGGTCTGGGCATTGAGTGCAAGGTGGGACTGATGCAACGTCCGGAGCGTGTCGTGGTGACGGCCTTGGCTGCCATCATCACCGGCATGACCAGCAATCTATGGTGGCTCATCGGGGGCATGACGCTCATCGCTGTTTTGGCCAACATCACTGCCTTTTGGCGCGTAGCGCATTGTTACAAACAATTGAAAGACCGATAAGTGTTCAGTATTTACATCATCTTGTTATACATCGTGTTGGCAGCCTACAAGCCCACACGCAAATTGGCCTTGGCCTTAACCCCATGGGCCTTGTTTGGTTGTACCTATGACGTGATGCGGCTTTACCCCAACTACATGGTCAACCCAATAGACATTCGTGACCTCTATGAGGCAGAGAAACAACTTTTCGGCATCACCACAGCAGCCGGAACGCTCACGCCTAACGAATTTTTCGCGCAACACCACTGCACGGCAGCCGACCTTTTAGCTGGTTTTTTCTACCTCTGCTGGGTTCCTGTGCCTATAGCGTTCAGCCTGTACCTTTACCTTAAGGGCGACCGCAAGCATTATCTTCACTTCTCAACGGCATTCCTTTTCGTCAACCTCGTGGGATTTGCTGGTTACTACATCCATCCCGCCGCCCCACCCTGGTATGTCATGCAATATGGTTTTGAACCCCTGCTGCACACCAGTGGAAACGTTGCCGGACTGGGCAGATTCGATGAACTCATCGGCATTCCCGTGTTCCAGTCGCTCTATGGCAAAAACGCCAATGTGTTTGCCGCCATTCCATCACTGCATGCGGCCTACATGCTTGTAGCAACCATTTATGCCGTGATAAGCCGACAACGAAAAGCGGTCATTGCCACTTTTGCCATCATCTGCTTGGGCATCTGGTGGACTGCCGTGTACACCAGTCATCACTACCTCATCGACGTTGCATTGGGAATCGCTACTTGCGTTGTAGCTGTCGTGGTTTTCGAATGCCTGCTGCTCAAGGTTCCTTCCATCAGAAATACCTTTAATGGCTACATTCGTCGCATATCGTAAAATAGAGACTTACCGGTCTGAAAACAAAGTCATTGGGTTTGGCATCCAAACACGTTGACTTTGTCTGCCAATCTCCATGCTTTTAGACATCAAAGGCATTGAGTTTGATTACGCACCTCAATGCCTTGATAATTAGAGAAATATGGCGATATGCACTCCTACCTTATCTCTGTCATCGGTAGGAATTGTTTTCCACAACAACATCCTGCAACTCTGCCGGAGCGATACGTTCCACAATCCTCTTATAAGTTCACGCTGCTGATGTCAACAAGGTTGGTGACAATAGCATAAATGGTAAGGCCCGCCGGCGAATGAATTTGCAGTTTTCTGGCTATGTTGCGTCGGTGCGTGATGACAGTGTTGATAGAAATGCACAGATGCTCGGCAATCTCCTTGTTCGTCATACCCTGCACCAAACTGATTACCACTTCTTTCTCCCTATCGCTTAACGCCTCTTGGTTTTGCGGTGTTTGATTGATCATGGATGAAATTTTAACCGACACGTCATTTTTCCTTAACTGCCGCTCTAAATGACGGATGGCCGGTGTGAAGATTTCATCCTCTACCAATGCGTGCTGCGAGAGCCATTGTTCACAATTGTACAGGTCGTAGAGGGTGGCCGTGAGCTGGTTATTCCTCAAACCATCAGAAGGTAAATACTTGATAATGATATTCTTGAGCTCTTTCAGCTTAAGGTCTGTCTGTCCATGATGTTTTGAATAAGTTTCGATATCATAGCTCTCGTTGGCCTTGTTGTTCAGCAAATCGTTAACGTAAGGAAACACGTTCTTCTCTTCATAGCGCATGTGGTTTCGAATGGTGTGCGCATATTCATCGTAAATCTTGATGATGAGCCGTGCCAGATTATCATTTTCATCGAGTGCACTCTCCAATTCTTTTCGGATAAAAGGCAGTTGAAAATCAAGATAATAAGCGTGGCTGGCACTTAGGTATTTGATCAAGGTAGGTATACACAATCGCTCTACATCCTCGGTGTCACGATACCCATTAATGGTGAGGTTGACGATGGCCAAAAAAGTATAGGTGTCCACGTGCTCATCTTCACAAACCTCACGAACGGTTTTATCACCAAAACCAAGGCTAATGCCAAACGACCCAAGACTTTGCAATATGCTATAATTGTCTGCGATGATAGAAATGAGCTTATCATCAGCCTCATACATCTTATGAACTTTCATTGTATTACCCTCATGATTATGTATTAGTTTGCAAAAATATAAATTATTTACGAATGACACAATCATAACTTTTAGGTATTTGGTGGATAAAAACAAGTAGGAAGTACCCACATCAAAGTCTTTTCGTACCTAAATATAATGAGCTATTCGGTCACCAATCTCCTCCATCAAAGTTTATCAATAAGAGGATTTGAAGAACTACGAACGAAAGAAATAGCTATATGGAGCAACATTTGTTTGACGCAATTAAAGCAAAAGGTGCACGCCAAGTCTTGAGATACTCAAGGTTTAGCGTACACCTTTCCATGGGTGCAATCATTATTTTAAAATCAGCCAGCAGCGTGAAAGATTAGGGTTGATGTTGCTCTCTCAACAAATCATTCACGATTTTTACTGGGTTGAATGTGGACAATGGAACCTCTACAAATACCGTATTCCAGTTACTCATGGCTCCATTCCATAACCCTGGTAACTCTAATGCTTTCAACTCTTTACCGTCTTTACTTTTAGTAGAGATAAAACCCGTTTCCTTGTCTACGAAATCGGGCAAGTTGAATGGCTTTCCCTGATAATCTTTCAAAGCGCAAACCAAATCCACTGGATTGAAATGGGTTCCCTCATTGAACATCTTAACGTATTCCTCATTGTTCTTGTCTATCTGACTGGACTCAAGGATTTGCGGACTGGTAGCGCCGTCTTTACTATAAATAATGAAAGGACCTCCGCCGGGTTCACCAATATTTCTAACCATCCCACACACACGCAAGGGGCGGTTAAGTTTTCCACGAAGATACGGGAAGAGCACCTCATCTTCCATGTGTTTCAATTTCTCATTGCGGCACATCAGGTCACGTTGTACAAATCGTATGATTTCTTCCAACTCATCATGAGAGAATTTACCACTTTCCAACAGACGCAAGTATTTGAAACATTTTTCCTGTAGCTCAATCAACACGCCACCAATCACTTGCTTGTAGGTAACAGTATCGGTCTTCAAGCAATCTGGAACCACATTGTCGATGTTTTTAATGAAAACAACATCAGCATCAATGTCATTGAGATTTTCGATTAAGGCACCATGACCTCCTGGCCTAAAGAGCAGAGTTCCGTCATTATTTCTGAATGGCGTATTATCCATGTTCGCTGCGATGGTGTCGGTGCTGGGCTTTTGTTCGGAGAACGACACATGGAATTGTACCTTGTATCGCTTTGTGAATCTATCAACAACCTTTTCAACCCGCTGCTTGAACAGCTCCAAATGCTGGTGTGACACCGTAAAATGAATGTAAGAGTCGCCATGACAGCTGGCATATAAAGCAGCTTCTACCAAATGTTCTTCCATGGGTGTGCGTGGCGCATCATCATATTCATGAAACAACAACAGCCCCTTGGGCAGGTTGCCATAGTTGAGTCCTTTTGGCTCCAAAAGGTTCTCTACCACCGTTTTATATTGACCTTGGGCGATAAGCTTAGCTGCTTTTACACCTTCGTTTTGCTCGCATACCTCTGTGAGTTCCTCGTAAAAAGCAAATTTTTTGAGGTTAGTGAAGAACTCTTTTTCGAAATCTGTCGTTGGAACCGTATAGTCGGCATGCAAAAACGCATAGAGATTTTTGAACATACGGCTGGCTGCACCCGAAGCTGGTACAAACTTTACGATGCGATGGTCGCCCTGTTTGTACTGATTCCACAACTCTACGTAATGCTTTTTCATTACTTCGTCCAGCAAAACAATACCATACTCAACACTGGCTGCCGCCTTGATTGGAAGAAATGGGAAACCATTTTTAATGTCTTCCAACTGTTGATTGATTTGTTCTTCTGTAATACCTTTTTGAGAAATTTGTTGAAGATCTTGTTGTGTCATATTGAGTTCTTTATAAATTAGCGAAAGGATATAAGTATAAGTTTGCGTATTTGATACAAAGATAGTTACTTTTCATGAAATACACATTAGTTTACAATAAAAACATTATCTTTGCATGTATACTTTAAGGCAAATAGATGGATACAAAGTTTGAATTCCTTGCGTCGGAAAAATCTGAATATATAGCCATATTCAAACGCATCAAAGAAGCAATTGGCGATTCTTTTCAGGAAAACGATGAAGCAAACATCAAATCGCATTTGAAGACATCTCTGGAGAATGGCCTCATCACAAGGGATGCCTTTGGGTTGAACCCAGTGTTGAACTCGATGCAGACAGCAGAAATTGCCGTCAATGAAATTGGCCTGAAAAGGGATGGCGTGGTTGCTATCTTGCTGTACCAAAGTGTGGTCAACGGTTACTTGGACATCGATGACGTTAGCGCCAAATATGGTGAGGTAGTAGCACATATCATTCATGGTCTGGTAAGAATTAATGCACTGTATAGCAAGAATCCTGTGGTTGAAAGTGAGAATTTCAGGAATCTGCTACTCACCTTTGCTGAGGATATGCGTGTCATCTTGATTATGATTGCTGACCGCGTGAACTTGATGCGCCATATCAGAGATGCTGAAAACGTGGAGGCAAAGCGACAAGTGAGTGAGGAGGCAAGCTATTTGTATGCGCCCTTAGCTCATAAATTGGGGCTTTATCAACTGAAGAGCGAACTGGAAGACCTGAGTTTGAAGTACCTTGAGCATGATGCTTATTACATGATCAAGGATAAGCTCAATGCGACGAAAAAGGCTCGTGACAGTTATATCGCGAGCTTCATCAATCCTATCCAGCAGAAGTTGGAAGACGCAGGGTTGAAATTTCAGATGAAGGGACGCACCAAGAGCATTCATTCTATATGGCAAAAGATGAAGAAGCAGAAATGTAACTTCGAAGGTATCTATGATCTTTTTGCAATACGCATTATCTTGGATGCGCCTTTGGAGAAAGAAAAGATGCAATGTTGGCAGGTCTACTCCATCATCACGGACATGTATCAGCCCAACCCAAAGCGATTGCGCGACTGGCTCTCGGTTCCAAAATCCAATGGATATGAGAGTTTGCACATCACCGTTTTGGGACCAGAGAACAAATGGGTTGAGGTACAGATACGTACTGAACGAATGGACGAGATTGCAGAGCGGGGCTTGGCTGCGCATTGGCGATATAAAGGCATCAAGAGTCAGGGCAACATCGACGAATGGTTGGCCAGCATAAGAACAGCCTTGGAAGCGGGTGACGACTTGCAAGTAATGGATCAGTTCAAACTGGATCTATACGAAGACGAGGTATACGTGTTCACACCAAAAGGTGAAATCAAGAAGTTCCCTAGCGGGGCTACGGTCTTGGACTTTGCCTATTACATCCACTCTGCCGTAGGTAGCAAATGTGTTGGCGCGCGCATCAACAACAAGAATGTTCCTATTAGGGAACAATTGAAATCGGGTGACACGGTTGAGATATTGACGCAAAGCAACCAAAAACCAAACCAGAGTTGGCTGAAAATCGTCAAGACTAGCAAGGCAAAAGCCAAAATACGCCTGGCATTGAAAGAAACTCAGGTGAAAGATGGGCTTTATGCCAAGGAATTACTGGAGCGTCGGTTCAAGAACAAGAAGGTGGAACTAGACGAAACCATCATGAACCACCTGGTGAAGAAGATGGGATACAAGGAGATATCTGACTTTTACAAGCAAATAGCTGATGAGAAACTTGACCCTAATGACATCATTGACAGGTATGTAGAACTGCGTGACAAAGAATTGAACGTTAACACTCTGAAGGCAGTTCAACGTGCAGATGAGTTCAGTTTGGAGCACCCTGACGGACAAATGACCAGCCAATCTGACGTGTTGGTCATCGACAAGAACCTGAAGGGCATCGATTACACATTGGCTCAGTGCTGTCATCCTATCTATGGTGACGACGTCTTTGGGTTTGTAACGGTAAGTGGCGGCATCAAAATACATAGGAAAGACTGTCCCAACGCACCTGAGATGAGGAAGAGATTTGGGTATCGAATGGTCAAAGCCAGATGGAGCGGACAAAATGGGGCTTTATATACCATCGTACTGCGCATCATAGGGAATGACGATATCGGAATAGTGAACAACATTACCAGCATTCTCTCTAAAGAAGAGAGAATTGTGATGCGTTCCATCAATATCGATTCAAACGACGGATTGTTCAGTGGTAATCTTTCTGTTCAATTGGATGATGTGACGAAGCTGGATGCTTTGATCAAGAAATTACAAACGGTGAAAGGAGTAAAACAAGTGACCCGACTGTAAATAAAGAATCTTTTTGCCCTCTCTTTTCATCCAGATACCAGCTAAGTATAATGATAATAATCAGTATATTCGCATTGTCTTAGGCAGCAATTATGAAGCAAGTATTTAAATTGGCGTTGCCATCCATCATATCAAACATCACCATTCCACTATTAGGCATCATCGACCTGACCATTGTGGGACACATGGGTGATGTGATTTATATTGGAGCCATCGCCATTGGCACCATGATTTTCAATGTGCTGTATTGGCTCTTTGGTTTCTTGCGGATGGGTACCAGCGGCATGACATCTCAAGCATTAGGAAGACGTGATTTGACCGAAGCCATGAGATTGTTGGTTCGTTCGCTGACTATCAGTACGGCCATTGCTGTGATTTTTATCCTCTTCCAACTTCCAATTCGTTGGATGGCGCTGTCCATCATGCAGCCCACAGAACATATAGCGGAACAGGCAGCGATTTATTTTTCCATTTGCATTTGGGGCGCACCAGCCATGTTGGGGCTATACGGATTGACGGGATGGTTTATAGGCATGCAAAATACGCGAATCCCCATGTTGGTATCCATCTTTCAAAACATCGTGAATATCGTTGCAAGCGTGACCTTTGTATTTGGATTTGGCATGAAAATCCAAGGTGTAGCGTTGGGAACGTTGACGGCACAGTGGACCGGTTTCCTACTTGCCTTGTACTGTTGGAAGCGGTATTATGGCAGGTTGGCTGAATATAATTGGAAAGACGACTTGTTTAAGCGAAGTACAATGGTTCGATTCTTTGCCGTCAACCGCGACATTTTCATACGAACGCTATTCCTGGTTGGTGTTAATTTCTTTTTCATTTCAGCCGGATCGAGGCAAGGAGCCATCATCCTGTCTGTCAATACGCTCTTAATGACCTTGTTCACCCTCTTCTCTTACGTCATGGATGGATTTGCCTACGCCGGAGAAGCTCTTAGTGGGAAGTATTATAGTGCAGCGAATAAGCTGGCCTTTGACAGGGTCTACAACAGCTTGTTCGCATGGGGAGCCATCATGGCCGTTGTGTTCACGCTGGTCTATTCGGTTGGAGGCAATGGCTTTCTGATGCTGTTGACCAACGAAGCTGTTGTCGTACAATCTGCCGAAGCATATTTCTTGTGGGCCGTGATGATTCCTATTGTCAGTGTATCGGCCTTTGTCTATGACGGCATTTTTATTGGACTCACGGCCACAAGGGGCATGCTGGTATCTTCAGTGGTATCAGCTCTTGTCTTCTTTGCGTTGTACCTTGCCCTACAAAGCTACTTGGGAAATCACGCTCTATGGATGGCTTTCATTGTCTATTTAGGCTTGAGAGGTGGCATACAATGGTTCTTGTATCGAAGAATGCATCTGAATTGGGTGAAAAAATAAAATGCCGTGAACACTTTGAGATGCATGTCAAATCAATTATCTTTGCAATATGGAATTCATATACTTAGCCATAGGCCTCATCGTTGGAGCAATCTTTGTCTTTTTCTTGTTAAACGGAAAGCTGAAAAAGCTGGAAACCAAAAACGTATTGTCTAATCAACAATTGGCGCACGAACAAGAACTTGGCACTCAGCTACAAGCAGAACGTGACCGACTTCAGCGTGAGCAAGCAGAGCAACAACAACAGTTGATAACTATCAAACTTGAGTTGGAGCGAGTAACCACGCAGTTGGAATCAGAACAAGCATCGCATTCGAAAGAGACAGAAATGCGCCGCGAGCAATTTGAACAACAACTGAAGACTGTTCAAGAACAGTTCTCAAATTTGGCAACTCGCATCTTAGAACAGACGTCGGAACGACTGAAGACAACCAATAACGAATCGATGGAGCATCTAACGAAACCACTTAAGATGAACATCGAGCAATTGCAACAAGCCATTCAGCACACAAATACAGAAACATCCAAGAATACTGCCTCGCTATCACAACAACTCAGAGAGATGAGTTTGCAGACACAGAAGATTGAAACTACCGCAACCCGACTGACCAATGTAATTAGAGGAGGAAATAAGGCACAAGGCAATTGGGGCGAACGCATACTGACAGACATTCTGGAAAGTCAAGGTTACAAAGTCGGTATCGATTATGACATCCAGCACACATTAACAGATGAAAAGGGAAATGTGATTAAAAATGATGACACAGGAAGGCGGATGATCCCTGATGTGATTCTACATTACCCAAACAATGAAGATGTCATCATCGATGCCAAGATGTCTATTGATGCCTATTATCAATATGTAAACACCGAAGAAGAAGCTCTCAAGAAAAAGTTTGCAGCCGACTTGGTGAGCAGTATCCGAACACAGGCCACCAATCTCGCCAAGAAAGACTACAGCAAATATGTGCATTCGCCACGAAAAGCCATTGATTTCGTCATCATGTTCGTTCCAAACGAAGGAGCTTTGCAGCTGGCTTTAGACACAGATTCCAAGATATGGAGTGAGGCTTTCGACAAACAAGTGTTCATCACCAGCCAACAAAACTTAATGGCCATATTGCGTATGATTCAGATAGCTTGGAGACAATATGCACAAACCGAAAACCAAAAGAAGGTTTTCGCCTTGGCTGAAGAATTATTGAAACGCGTAGGCGAATTCATTAAACGATTTGACAAGATTGGCAAAGACATTGACATGCTTCATAAAGACTATGGGGAGGCTTACAACAAGGCTTATACGGGGCGGCAAAGTATTGTGCAGAAGGCCAACGAACTGAAAGAATTAGGCGTAAAAGAAAGTGCAAACCAACCGATCCCTATGACCCAACCTGATGTGTTGGACATTACAGAAGAAAACGAAGATGAATAAGATGAAAAAGAGATTGTTATTCGTGTGTTTAGGAAACATTTGCAGAAGTCCGGCGGCAGAGGGCGTGATGAAATCCGTTGTCAAGGCTGCTGGCATGGAAGATGAATTCGTCATCGACTCAGCGGGCATTGGCGATTGGCACATCGGGCAATTACCCGACCATAGAATGAGAAAACATGGTGCACAAAGAGGATATCGGTTTGACAGCCGTGCTCGCCAGTTCAATGTAGATGATTTCGCAAATTTTGACCATATCTATGTGATGGATCACGAAAACAAACGCATGATTACCGCTATGGCAGCTACCGAAGAAGATGCCCAGAAGGTTGAGATGCTGGCAAGTTACCTAAAAGACAAGCAGAATGTTGATGTGGTACCAGATCCATATTATGGAGGAGATGAAGATTTTAAATATGCGCTTGACTTGATAGAAATCGCCTGCAAAGAGTTATTTATTCAATTAAATGGAAAATAAGCAGGCCATCTGTAATTCCCAGTGAACACGGTTTAATTGACTGAAAAGCAGACCGTACGAATCGCATATTTATAATCTTTTGGCATACCATCAATGGCCTCAATATTATATGAGGCGGCATGGGTACACGAGTTCCTATATTTTTAATCCTAATAAATGCAATGTATACATTGCACTTTTCTGTATAAATATTTTGCAAGATTATAAAATATTGTTATTTTTGCAAAAGCATAAAATAAATAAATTAAGAGAATACTTTTCGGTATGGATGTAAAAAGAGTTTATACCTTCGGCAATGGAAAAGCCGAAGGTAAAGCAGATATGAGAAATCTGCTTGGTGGCAAGGGCGCTAACCTTGCGGAAATGAATTTGATAGGTGTTCCAGTTCCTCCTGGTTTTACCATTACAACAGATGTTTGTAATGAATATTTTGACAAAGGAAGAGATGAGGTTGTTGGACTTTTAAAAGGTGACGTTGAACGTGCAGTCAAGCACATCGAAACTTTGATGAACTCAAATTTCGGTGATTCTTCCAATCCGTTGTTGCTATCAGTTCGCTCTGGCGCACGCGCCTCAATGCCAGGCATGATGGATACCATCTTGAATCTGGGATTGAATGACAATGTTGTGGAAGGTTTGGTGAAGAAAACCGGAAATGAACGTTTTGCTTATGACAGCTACCGTCGTTTTGTACAAATGTACGGCGACGTAGTTCTCGGAATGAAACCATCGAACAAAGAAGATATCGATCCATTTGAAGCAATCATCATGGATGTCAAGGCAAAACGTGGAGTGAAGCTTGACAATGAAATGAACGTTGATGACCTCAAGACATTGGTTGTTCGATTTAAGGAAGCCATCAAGAAACAAACAGGAAAAGACTTCCCTACCGATCCCATGGACCAACTCTGGGGAGCCATTTGTTCGGTGTTTGACAGCTGGATGAACGAGAGAGCTATCTTGTACCGCAAGATGGAAGGCATACCCGCCGAATGGGGTACAGCCGTTTCTGTCATGGCCATGGTGTTTGGCAACATGGGTAACACCTCTGCCACTGGCGTATGCTTCTCTCGTGATGCAGCAACTGGTGAAAACCGTTTCAATGGAGAATATTTGGTCAACGCGCAAGGTGAAGACGTTGTTGCGGGCATCAGAACGCCACAACAAATCACCAAAGAAGGAAGTATGAGATGGGCCAAGCAGCAGAATATTAGCGAAGAAATACGCAAGTCAAAATATCCTTCCATGGAAGAAACCATGCCGGAAATCTATGAACAGCTGAACAACATTCAACACAAGTTGGAAAAGCATTACCATGACATGCAGGACATGGAGTTCACTGTACAAGAAGGCAAGCTGTGGTTTTTACAAACCAGAAATGGAAAACGCACAGGTACCGCTATGGTTAAGATTGCCATGGATTTGCTGCATGAAGGAGAGATAGACGAAAAGACAGCGCTTAAACGCTGCGAACCCAATAAGCTGGATGAACTATTACACCCAGTATTTGATAAGCTTGCACTAGGTACAGCCAAAGTACTCACCAGAGGATTACCAGCTTCACCAGGTGCTGCAAGCGGACAAATCGTATTTTTTGCAGATGATGCTGTTAAATGGCACGAGGCTGGACATCAAGTTGTCATGGTACGTATGGAAACATCTCCTGAAGACTTGGCAGGCATGTCTGCTGCAGAAGGCATTCTGACGGCTCGAGGTGGTATGACATCACATGCTGCCGTTGTTGCTAGAGGAATGGGCAAATGCTGTGTTTCGGGCGCAGGAGCCATCAATGTGAATTATAAAGATCGTACGGTAGAGATAGACGGCACCGTTCTCCATGAGGGCGACTACATATCTATCAATGGTTCAACAGGCGAAATATACCAAGGCGAGGTGGAAACTCGCCCGGCTGAAGTTACCGGTGACTTTGCAGAGCTTATGAAACTTTGCGACAAATATACCAAGTTGGTAGTACGTACCAATGCAGACACGCCGCATGACGCTGAAGTTGCACGTAATTTTGGTGCGGTTGGTATTGGACTCTGTCGCACAGAACACATGTTCTTTGAGAATGAAAAAATCAAGGCCATGAGAGAGATGATCTTGGCTGACACCCAAGACGGCCGTGAGAATGCACTCGAGAAGCTCCTACCCTATCAGAAACAAGACTTCTATGGCATATTGAAAGCAATGGACGGATATCCCGTTAACATCCGATTGTTAGACCCTCCACTACACGAATTTGTACCTCATGATTTGGCTGGACAAGAAGTCATGGCCAAGGATATGGGCGTCAGTGTGCAGCAAATCCAAAAACGCGTGAACAGCTTAAGCGAGGCTAACCCCATGTTGGGCCATCGTGGATGCCGTCTGGGCAACACCTATCCAGAAATCACTGCCATGCAGACAAAAGCTATTTTGGGTGCCGCCATTCAATTGAAGAAAGAAGGATACGACCCACGTCCCGAGATTATGGTGCCACTTATTGGTATCGTGAAGGAGTTTGATGTGCAAGAAAAAGTAATTAGAGACACGGCAAAACAACTGTTTGAAGAAGAGGGAATTGAAATACCTTTCCATGTAGGAACAATGATTGAAATCCCTCGAGCTGCTCTTACAGCCGACTTGATTGCTGAACGCGCTGAGTACTTTAGCTTTGGAACGAACGACCTTACGCAAATGACGTATGGGTATAGCCGTGATGATATCGCAGGTTTCTTGCCTGTTTATTTGGAGCAGAAAATATTGAAGGTTGACCCGTTCCAAGTATTAGACCAAGACGGCGTAGGACAGCTTATTAAAATGGCCGTAGAAAAAGGACGTTCCACTCGTAAGAATCTTACATGTGGCATTTGTGGTGAGCACGGTGGTGAACCAACCTCGGTGAAATTCTGCCATAGGGTAGGCCTTGACTACGTCAGCTGTTCACCATTCAGAGTACCTATTGCTCGTCTATCAGCCGCGCAGGCAGCAGTTGAGGAATAAGACTATTCACATTTATCAACAGCAATAGGTCAGGTAGTTGCGTGTATCTACACAAACTACCTGGCCTTAACTTAAAATCGACATGTTATCAAGATTATTTATTCTCTTCCTTAGTTGTTTCTTTTTCATGAATACACAAGCTAACAATGGTGCAAAAGTTGCAACTGTCAGTATCGGTTCAGAATATCAACAAGCATTGATGGACATAAAGGCCGAGTTTGGTGAACCTACAACCATTGACAAACAAGCTATTGAATTCAAGAATATGACCTATCATAATTTTAAATTCGACTTAGTCATCTTCAAGTTCAAGAATGATAAATTAAATGAAGCACGCTTTTTTATGAGAGCCAAAAATAAAATAGGTGCCGATAAAAAAGTAGAAGCTTTGTCTAAAGAGCTGGGTAAAAAACATCCTCTATCAGAAGATTATGAAGATGGCTCATATTTCTATAAAGGCGGTTTATCACCAAAAGGCATAGGGCGCTTGTTTACCATCTCGACAGCAAAAAGACAAGGTGTATGGAATGCTGAATTGACATACGGTCCATTCTAATTAATGCATTTGATTTATTTTTTGTGTTCAATGAAAGCGTGCTGCAAAGCTACGATATAACTGTTGAATAAACACATGGCTTCATCTTAACAATTCCAGTTGGGGCACATGCAAGCTATACTAGATGCTCTGAGCATATTAAATGGTTAAAAAATTTGGGGCATTACCAAATTATTATTACATTTGCACACTCAAATAGGAAGATTGGCAGAGTGACCGAATGCGCTGGACTCGAAATCCGGTATACCCTTTTTGGGTATCGGGGGTTTGAATCCCTCATCTTCCGCCAACGAAAGAGACTTCAAACTCATTGATTTTGAATATCAAAGTCAATGAGTTTGAGCTTTTAAAGCATTGACTTTGGGCAGGTAAAGCATTGACTTTGGGCAGGTAAAGCATTGACTTTGGGCAGGTAAAGCATTGACTTTGGGCAGGTAAAGCATTGACTTTAGGCAGTCATCTATTTGGTTATGCTTTTGACACACAAAAAAAGGAACAAAAAAAGTTCGAGATAACATCATCGTGTTATCTCGAACTATTTTATTCAATTACATAAAATGTCTAGTTATTAATAGTACCGCCAACAATATCCAGCAACTCGTTTGTAATGGCTTGCTGTCTACCCTTGTTATACTGTAGATTGAGTGATCGAAGCAAGTCATCTGCATTGTCGGTAGCTGTCTGCATAGCAACCATTCGAGCGGCATGCTCACTTGCGTGACTATCTAGCAATGCCGTATAGAACATGAGGTGTAATTGATTGGGTATCAAGGTGCCCAATACAGTCTTGACATCAGGCTCTACAATGAAGTCGTCATTCAAAGGCTGGGCATCTATCTCTTTTCGTTCTACCTTTAGGTTCTTTCTTCTCAGGTACTCCTGTGCTCTTGCCGTGGTGTAAGAAGATTTCAAATCACGATCATTTCCCCATCCAATCTCCGTTGACAAGTCAATGGGCAAGAAGGTTTTTCGAGTTAGAATCTGCGAACCAACACTCTTGAAGTGATGATAAATCATCTCGACCTTGTCATACTCACCGTCTAGAAACTTCTGTGCAATTTCATGAGCAATCTTTTGGCACGTCTGTGCATTAGGCTTATCAGCCAATTCAATGAAATTCCCAGCAGTTTTATACCCCATCTTTACAACACGTTCTGCAACTTTTCGGCCAATAGGATAAATAATAATGTTATCCTTGTCAATTCCGAGACGATGGTAATCTTCAATAGCCTGTTGCATCATTTTCAACACATTAATGTTAAAACTACCGCATAGACTGCTGTTTGAAGAAAAAACCACCAATGCCACGCGTGTCAAGTTAGGGCGTATGGCATCAAATGGCGTGTCAGCATCTGGTGTAGAAATAAGAAATGACTTAAGAATATGCTCCAACATATTTTCGTATGGGAGCATATTCTCTACTCTGACCTGTGCATGATGAAGTTTGCTGGATGCAACCATCTTCATCGCACTGGTTATTTTTCGGGTATTCTTGACACTGGCAATACGTGTCTTTATCTCTTTGAGTGACGGCATAGGCTATGAAACTTTATAAGAAGCAGTCACTTCGCTCATGGTTTGCTCGATGGTCTGGATGGCTTCGTCTGTTAATTGGCCTGACTCAAGAACCTTCAGTACATCAGCATGTTTGGTGCGCATGGCTTCCAAAAAGGTATCTTGGCATGTTCGAACTTCATCAATTGGCACATCTTGCAACAAGCCATGAACACCACAATATAGAATGGCAACTTGCTCGCCCACAGGAACAGGACTATATTGTGGTTGTATCAACAACTGATTGTTCTTTCTTCCTCGGTCAAGTGTCATGGCTGTTACCGAATCCATATCACTTGAGAACTTGGAGAATGCTTCAAGCTCTCGATACTGGGCTTGATCAATTTTCAAAGTTCCAGCAACTTTTTTCATACTCTTGATCTGAGCACTACCACCGACACGTGACACGGAGATACCCACGTTGACAGCAGGTCGGAAACCTTGATTGAAGAGATTGGACTCAAGATAAATCTGTCCGTCTGTAATAGAGATAACATTGGTGGGAATATAGGCTGACACATCGCCTGCCTGGGTTTCAATAATTGGCAAGGCTGTCAATGAACCACCACCTTTGACGTGACCCTTCAGGCACTCGGGCAAGTCGTTCATCTGCTCGGCTACCTCTTGCTGATCATTGATACGAGCTGCCCGTTCCAACAATCTAGAGTGTAGATAAAAAACGTCGCCAGGATAAGCTTCACGTCCAGAAGGACGGCGGAGAATCAGTGAAATCTCGCGGTAAGCAACGGCCTGTTTAGACAAATCATCGTATACAACCAGAGCTGACTCTCCTCGATCGCGGAAATACTCACCGATGGCTGCGCCTGCAAACGGCGCATAGTATTGCATGGCAGCTGGGTCAGCAGCTGTAGCAGAAACGATGATGGAGTAAGGTAAAGCGCCACGTTCTTTTAATGTCTGAACAAGGTTTGCAACAGTGGATGCTTTTTGGCCGATTGCCACGTAAATACAGTATACGGGTTTACCGGCATCATAAAAGCTCTTCTGGTTGATAATCGTGTCAACCGCAATCGCTGTTTTACCTGTTTGACGGTCACCAATAATCAACTCACGCTGTCCTCTACCAATTGGAATCATCGAGTCAACAGATTTCAATCCTGTCTGCAGCGGTTCTTTAACGGGTTGTCTATAAATAACGCCCGGAGCTTTGCGATCCAGCGGCATTTCAAACGATTCTGTCAAATCGAGCTCGCCCAATCCGTCAATAGCCTCACCAAGAGGGTTGATGACACGTCCAAGCATGTTGTCATTCACGCGGATGGATGCGATGCGATGGGTACGTTTCACAACCATTCCCTCCTTGATGGCGGATGATGATCCCAAAAGAATACAACCGACGTTATCTTCCTCCAAGTTCATCACAATAGCCATTACTCCATTCTCAAACTCGAGCAACTCGTTAGCTTCGGCATTCTGCAAACCGTACACGCGAGCCACACCATCCCCCACGTTAAGTACCGTACCAGTTTCTTCAAACTGATTGTCCGAGCTGACACCACTTAGTTGTTGAAGTAGTACGTCTGACACTTCGCTTGGTTTTATTTTGTCTGACATTTTATTTTTTCTTTTTAATTTATTTCTTAAGCTCTTTCAGGATATTGTCCAGCTTTGTCTGAACGCTTGCATCCATACGGTAAGAATCATATTCAAGGATAAAGCCTCCAATGATGTCTGGGTTGACTTCTGTTTGGAACTCAACCGTACCTTGAGACTTGCTTTGAACCATTTGTTTCATTTTCTGCTCCACCTCTGGCGTGACTGTTGTTGCAGTAATCAATCGGCCACTGATGATGTTCATCTGTTTTCGATAAAGCGTAATATAAGATGTGGCCATCATCTGGATGACATTCTCTCTGCCTTCTTGTAGGACCAACTGGATAAATTTCTCTGTCAATTCAGAGAGATTCATCCCACAAGCAGCTTGCAAAAGTGCTTGCTTTTTGTCCTTATCAAGCATCGGATTGTCTATTGTAGAACGCAGTTCAGGTACACGATTATATTGATCAGCAAGAGTTATCATCTCCTGATAAACCTGGTCTTCCAGGTTCACCTCCATCGCACATTTTAAAAGCGCCCTTGCATATCTGACTGATATTACACCTACTGCCATATCCTTTTACTCGTTATTTTTACCAACAGAAATGTCATTCAGCAGTTTGTTGATTAACTCCATTTGACTCTCATTCGAAGAAAGTTTCTCGCGAACAATCTTTTCTGCTACCTGAACGGAAATCTCAGCCACCTGTGTGCGAATGTCGCGAATGGCATTTTGCTTTTCTGCTTCTATTTCAGCTTTTGCCTCATTGAGCAATCTGGAACCTTCATTTGTAGCTTTCTCCTGAGCTTTCACAACAATCGCATCGCGAGTATCCGCCGCATCCTTCAATATTTGCGCCTGCTTTTCTCTCGCATTTTGGAGCATGGCTTCCCCTTCTTTCTGTATGTTTGCTAGTCTTTCATTGGCCTCATGGGCCTTTCTCAAGCTGTCGTCAATGAATTCCTTTCGGCTATTCACCATATTGACAATTGATGGAAAGCCCCATTTCCATAAGATGGCCAATACAATGATAAAGACGATGGCCATCCAGAAAAACAATCCAAAATCAGGAGTTATTAATGACATAAGCTATTATTAATTTCTTGTTAATCAGTTGAATGTGTATATTCTACATCAACAGATGGCAAGACAAGTGCCATCTGTTATTTCAACTCTATACAAACAATGCTAGCAGGGCAATGATGATCGAAAGGAATGCTGCACCTTCAATCAATGCGGCTGCAATGATCATGGAAGAACGCAAGTCACCCATCTTCTCTGGCTGACGTGCCATAGCATCCATGGCATTACCACCAATACGTCCTATACCGATACCAGCGCCAATTACAGATATACCACCGCCTATCGCGGCACCTAATTTTGCAACAGCATCTGCTGCTAATAATAATGATAACATAGTCGTTTTAATTTTAAGTTATTATTTTAATATATTTCAATTTCTATTCTATAGAGGCACTGTGTTCCTTGACATGAGCGAGAGAGATGAAGACTGCGCTCAACATGGTAAACACTAATGCTTGGATATAGCATACCAACAGTTCCAGCAACATCATGAAGATGCTCATCAGGACACTGACAACAGTCATCAAAGTGCCTGATACTGGGTTAATGGCAAACATGATAAAGATGATGCAGGCAAACGATATGGCAATGGCATGGCCAGCCATCATGTTGGCAAACAATCGAATCATCAAGGCCAGAGGCTTTGTGAGGATTCCAAAGAACTCGATAAAAGGCATCAAAGGAATCGGTGCCTTCATCCACAAAGGGACGTCCGGCCAGAAGATTTCCTTCCAATATGCTTTCGTTCCTGTTAAGTTCGTTACCAAGAAGGTGCATAGAGCCAAGAAGAAAGTACAGGTGATATTTCCCGTAAGGTTACCTCCTCCTGGCGGAAAAGGTATGACACCCATAAAGTTGGAGATGAGGATGAAGAAAAAACAGGTCAACAGGTATGGAGCATACTTATCAGCTTCCTTACCCAGTGTCGGTTTAATTACATCATCATATACAGACATGACAAACATGTGCACCATCCCCGTAAATCCTCCTGGAGCTGGGTCACTCGGCTTATGTTTGCGACACCATCTGGAAGGAATGAGTATACAGAGCAGTAAGATAATGGCATTGATAAACAGAATGACAACGGTTTTGGTGATAGATATATCGAAAGGACGGACCTCTTCTCCATTCACCATCTCGCAAATCTTATTCTCGTGTACCTCGTTATTTGCAATATACAAGTCATAAGGACCTGGCCTGTTACCTTGTTCATTGGGCTCATGTGCAAATTCATTACTACAAAAAACATGCCATCCTGTCGAGCTTTTGACGATAACCGGCAAATGCAACACAATCGGCTTGCCCATAAAGTCAGTTATGTGCCACTCGTAAGAGTCTTTAATATGGCCCATCAAAATCTCCTCCAAGTCAATATTTTCCTTTTCCTGGTCAGCAGCCATCGCTGGAGAAAGAACCAGAAACAGGGTCAATAGACAGAAGATATGTTTGATATATTTCATTTCTTAATGCTTATTTGATTCTTCTTCTCTACTCGGGAAAAATATGTTGCGTCGTAAATAATCATCGCTAAATAGTAAATCGAGAACATAGTAGCGAATGCAATGACTTGTGTTCTTGTTCGAACGATGAAGCAATACGCCAGGACAACCAGTATTCCAACAAAAAACTTCACAGCCATGGCTACCAAGTAGAAGCCTGTTAGCTTCGTTGGAGATGTCTTAGCAGTTTTCTTCCACAAAGCAGCGTAGACCCAGGTTGAGGTTAAAAAATATAGCACACAAACCACCAATCCTGTCAGCATGGCTGTGTTGGAAGTGATTTGAATCGCCAATAAGAAGACTAGCATGAATCCTGCAATGATCCATAAACCAACTTTCTTATATTGTTTAACCACAGAATCGATCATAAACTTGCCGTCTATTATACTTCTACACAAAGTGAAACGTCGTTCTGCTTAACCTCAACAAAGCCACCCAGAATATCGATTTTCTGCTTTTGCTGATGTGTTTTATATTCCACCACTCCTTCTTCCAGAGAAGAAATAATGGGAGCATGGTCTGTTAAGATCTCAAAGCTTCCTAATGTTCCAGGCACCAATACGCTTTCCACCTCACCATCAAACACCACCTTTTCAGGAGAAACTATTCTTAGATGCAACATATATCTCTTCCTGTTTTGTGATTATCCCTGTGCTGCCGCAAGCAGTTTCTTACCTTTCTCAATGGCATCCTCTATGGTACCCACGTTCAGGAAGGCCTGTTCAGGCAGGTCATCAACCTCACCATCAAGAATCATATTGAATCCCTTGATAGTGTCTTCTATGGAAACCATCACACCTTTCACACCAGTAAACTGTTCAGCCACCGTAAATGGCTGCGACAAGAAGCGCTGTACGCGACGTGCACGGTTCACAATTTGTTTATCTTCATCAGACAACTCATCCATTCCCAAAATGGCAATGATGTCTTGTAATTCCTGATAGCGTTGCAAAATTTGTTTTACTCTTTGCGCACACTCATAATGCTCTTTGCCAACAATCAATGGATCGAGGATACGCGAGGTAGATCCTAAGGGGTCTACAGCCGGATAAATACCCAGCTCTGTAATCTTACGGCTCAACTCGGTCGTAGCATCCAAGTGTGTGAATGTCGTAGCAGGAGCAGGGTCTGTCAAGTCATCTGCCGGCACATAAACAGCCTGAACGGATGTGATAGATCCCCTCTTGGTTGATGTGATGCGCTCTTGCATCACGCCCATTTCAGATGCCAGGGTAGGTTGATAACCTACAGCCGATGGCATACGACCCAGCAAAGCAGATACTTCAGAACCTGCCTGCGTGAATCGGAAGATGTTGTCAACAAAGAACATGATATCTGCATGTTCACCCTGACCAGCAACGCCCTTGTCACGAAACTGCTCGGCAACGGTCAAACCCGACAAAGCAACCGATGCGCGGGCCCCAGGTGGCTCGTTCATTTGTCCATACACGAGTGTAGCCTGTGATTGTTTCAATGCCTCTGGATCGACCAATGACAAATCCCATTTGCCTTCATCCATGGCTTTGCGGAATTTATCACCATATTTAATTACGCCCGATTCTATCATGTCTCGAATCAAGTCGTTGCCTTCACGCGTACGTTCTCCTACGCCAGCGAAGACCGAATAGCCATTGTGACCTTTGGCGATGTTGTTGATTAGTTCCATAATCAACACCGTCTTTCCTACACCGGCACCACCGAACAATCCGATTTTTCCACCTTTCATATAAGGTTCCAGCAAGTCAATCACCTTGATGCCAGTTGCCAGCATTTCTTTGTGCGTGGACAAATCCTCAAACTTTGGAGGTTCTCTATGGATAGGATATGAATTATCCTTGGTCAACGCTTCCATTCCGTCAATCGCCTGGCCTACTACATTCATCATTCTGCCCTTGATTTGTTCTCCAGAGGGCATGGTGATGGGGCTTCCCGTAGGGATTACTTCCATTCCACGTTGCAATCCATCGGTATTATCCATGGCTACACAACGAACCGTGTCTTCACCAATGTGTTGTTGAGTCTCGATGATAAGCTCCGTTCCATCTTGGCGTTTGATGCTTAGAGCATCATAGATTTTTGGGAGCACTTGGTCTGAATCTTGCCCTTTGGTGTCAAAATAAACATCGATGACTGGCCCAATAATCTGAGAAATACGTCCGGTTATCTGTGACATGATTTTATATTTTATATCAATATTTTTCTAAATTAATCTTAAACTTAAGTCCTGCAAATATACGAAAATACTTTGTATAGTTCGTTGGCTTTGCCAGATATTAACAAAACCAATTGCTTTATTAACATATATTACCTTTGACAACTTTCACTAAATGCTCAGTTCATCAAGCACCTTGATGAGTTTTCGGTCAAAAGGTTTATCACTCCTAATGGCTTCTACCAGCGGGATATAATCTATCTCGTTGTTTTTTATACCTATCATGATGTTGCGTTGTCCTTGTATGATAGCCTCAACGGCCGACACGCCTGTTCGACTTGCCAAAATTCTATCATGCGCGGAGGGGCGGCCTCCTCGTTGAAGATGCCCTAAAATGGTGACGCGAACATCATATCCAGGGAACTCTTTTCTTACACGCTCAGCGTAATACAACGCGCCACACTTAGGACTTTCGCTCACGATGACGATGCACGAGCGTTTTGATTTACGTATACCCCGCTCCATGAAGTGTCCCAATTGGTCCACGTCTGTTCTATCTTCGGGTATGATGGCAGCTTCTGCACCCGATGCGATGGCACTATTTTGCGCCAAGAAACCGGCATCACGCCCCATCACCTCCACAAAGAAGATGCGCTCATGACTTTGTGCCGTATCTCTGATTCTGTCAACACATTCAACAATCGTGTTCAAGGTTGTGTCATAACCAATGGTTGAATCCGTTCCATACAAGTCGTTGTCAATCGTACCGGGCAAGCCGATACAACGGACGTCGTATTCCTTGCCGAACTCCATGGCACCCCTTAGCGAACCATTTCCACCAATCACGATTAGTGCGCCTATCTGATGTTTTTGCACATTTTCATAAGCTTTCTTGCGTCCTTCAGGTGTCATAAACTCTAAAGATCGTGCTGTTTTCAAGATTGTGCCACCCGACATGATGATACCACTCACGTTTTCGGTCGTAAAATCCTTGATATCATCGTTGATCAGGCCATCAAATCCCTTGTAGATACCTTTAATCTTAAAGCCATTACAGATGCCCGCACGCGTTACCGCACGGATGGCTGCATTCATTCCCGGAGCATCTCCACCAGAGGTCAGAACTCCTATTGTTGTTATATTATTCATACATCAAAAAATATATTTCATACAAAGATATATAGAGCCAGATAGCCTAACATGGTTCCCACCAATGCTTTCCATCCAATATTGCGCAAATACCAGACCACACGGATGCGTTCAGCCTTGATCAAGGCTAACCCACTCATCGAGCCAATGGCCAAGATGTTACCGGCAACGGCTGATGTGTATCCCACTATTTTCCAATATTCTCCGTCTTGTGCGAATGCCGACAGGGTAGCTGATGCGTGAACATTTTCCACTGCATGAAGCGACAGCATACCCATGCCTGTGGCAAAGTTGTCTAAGATGGTGCTCACCAGTGCGCTCACTGCGCCCAACATCCACACATTCTGCACTCCCTGGTCCAACAAAAGTGTAAACCGCTGCAAGAATCCTGTTTCCTGTAAAACACCGACAGCCAGCATGATGCCCATCACAAAGAGCATCATTTGTAGCACTCCGTATTGCAGCACGCGTGGTGTGCGGCGCTGTATCATCTGTTCTTCATTCATCAGGCGATGGTTGAACAATTCGTTCACCACCCAAAGAACGGATAGCACACAGAGCGCTCCGAGAAATGGACTCAACCGGGTGATATTACTAAACGACGGGATGAACCACAACCCACCAATGCCGATGAACAGCATCAACAATCGTTGTCGCACGTTGAGATTGGTATCATCGCCACGATAGGGCATCACAATCCACTCGGTCTGCATCCGCTCGGGCAACATCCGCCCCACCCAATAAGTTGGCAGTGCCCATGCAATGAGGCATGGGATGAGTAGCGACAGCGAATAGTTGGTTGGCGTAACGGCTCCTTGACTCCACAAAACCAGTCCCATGGGATCGCCGATAACCGTTAATGCTCCCCCACAATTGGCAGCCAAGACGATGGCCGAACCATAAATCATGCGATATCGCCTGCTTGGAATAATCTTGTGCATGATGGTGAGCATCATGACCGTAGTAGTGAGGTTGTCGAGATTGGCCGAGATGATAAACGTCACAATGGCCAGCCGCCATAATATTTTCTTGCTACTGCGCGTCTTTAACAGTTGGCTGATAAAATCGAAACAGCCATTATTGTTCAAAATCTCCACAATGGTCATCGTAGCCAACAAGAAGAGAACTATCTCGGAGGCATGACCCACATGCTTAAGAAACACGTGGCGGGCAATAAACTCTTTGACGAGTATTCCTGTAGATTCTGCTCCGTCCAAGAAGCTAACATAGTCGGTAGCGTGTCGGCTCATCACAAAATCAGTACCATAACCGACATACAAGACCCATCCTACTGTTCCTGCAAATATGGCAACAGCAGCTTTATTGACGTTCGTCTTGCTTTCTGTAGCTATCAAGAGAAGGCAGACTGCTAAAATACTGACAATGATGGGTGTCATGATAAAGCAACTTAATCACCGCAAAGATACTAAATATAATATGAATTAAACAAAACAATTGTGTGATTTTTCCATTAAAACCTCAAAACAGCCTTGTACTTCGATTTTGAATCTTCACATGGGACATGCTTGGCAAACTCATTGACTTTAATGGGCAATTGCATTGACTTTAACGGGCAAACTCATTGACTTTGGACCCCAAAACCAATGCTTTTAGATGAGCTTTATGACCTACTGTTTATCAACTACTTACAGATACCTGTATTCATTGAAAAAGGCACAGGACATAAATCCTGTGCCTTTGATTATTTTCCAATAAGATTGTCGCTTTGCTTGTAAACGAACTTAATCTTCCTCCGGTGTGATGAGTTTATAGCCCTTGCCGTGAATATTGATGATTTCAATCTGGTCGTCATCCTTCAAGTGCTTGCGCAATTTGGTGATGTAAACGTCCATGGAACGGGCGTTGAAATAGTTGTCGTCTATCCAGATGGTCTTTAAAGCAAAGTCGCGCTGCAGTATTTCGTTCGCATGAGAGCAGAGCAAAGACAGCAACTCGTTCTCCTTGGTTGTCAACTTGGTTTGCTTGTCACCGATGGTGAGCAACTGCTTCTGCGTATCGAACACAAACTTGCCAATTTTGTAAACGGTGGCTTCCTTGTTTTTCTTACCTCGTACACGGCGTAAGATGGCCTCCACACGCAACACAAGTTCCTCCATAGAGAATGGTTTGGTGATGTAATCATCGGCTCCAATCTTGAATCCCTCGAGGATATCTTCCTTCAAAACTTTTGCTGTGAGGAAGATAATGGGCATGTCTGCGTTAGCCTGACGTATTTCCTGAGCCAGGGTGAACCCGTCTTTCTTAGGCATCATCACGTCCAGGACGCAGATGTCAAACTTGTCTTTCAAGAACTCTCTATAGCCAACCTCACCGTCTGGGCATAATGTTGCGGTATAACCCTTAGCCTGTAAATACTCGCGAAGCAGCATTCCTAAATTCTCATCATCTTCACACAATAGAATTTTTATTTTCTCTTCCATAGTCTTGTATTTATTAATGAATAATTATTAATCTTTAATGACGGGGAGTTTAATTGTAAACTTAGTCCCCTTTCTGTATTCACTGTCAACGGCTATCTCACCATCGTGCAGTTCCACAATTTGCTTGACATAAGCCAATCCCAGCCCAAATCCTTTCACATCGTGCACATTCCCAGTATGGACGCGGTAGAACTTCTCGAAAACTTTCTTCAAATTTTCTTTCTTGATGCCCAGTCCCGTGTCGCGAATTGACAGATACAAATGCTGATCATCGTTCCAAGTAGACATGTAGATGTCCAGCGGCTGATCGGGTTTTCCGTACTTCACGGCATTGTCCATCAGGTTGAAGATGGCGTTTTGGAAGTGCACTTCATCAACGTAAATGGTAGAGTCTACGGCACCTATGTCAGTATATATCCTTCCTCCGGTATGTTCAACACGCAATGAGAACGAATGGGCAATGCTCTCAACCATCTCGTTGAGGTCCAATTCCTTCTTCTTGAACACGGTTTTCTTACGATCGAACATGGACATCTGCAACACCTTCTCAACCAAAAACCGCAGACGCTTGGTCTCTTCTTGTATCACCCCACCAAGATGGTTAATCATAGACTCGCTCTTGGTCAGGCTCTTGTCATTCAACATCTGCGCAGCCAACGAGATACTGGCGATTGGTGTCTTCAATTCGTGGGTCATGTTGTTGATGAAGTCGTTCTTAATCTCAGTATACCGTTTCTGCCTGAACACCACAACAATGGTGAAAATAAACGTCACCAGCAGGATGAAGGTGAAAACAATGGCTGGCATCATGAACCTTACTGAAGAAAAGATGTAGCTGTTCATATCGGGGAAGTGCACCTTCACCACACCCATTTTCGATGCGGGGTCGTTGCGGAACAGCACCTGCGAATAGGTATATTCCTCTCCTTTCTCAGAATAGTCAGAACATCTGTACACCTCGCGCCCATCCTGTGTCGTCACACGAAAGTGATATGGGATGTTGATTCCATTGTTCATCAGTTCCGACTTGAGGTCTTGATCCAACAATTTGAAGTTGATTCGCTCTTTCAGCGGCTTGTCAGAAGCTGAGTACAAGATGGAGTAAACCACTTCGTCGAGCAATGCTTTCTGGTAGATGTACCGGTTTTTAACGATCTCCTGCAATGACTTTGAAGCCTCTGATAGAGAGTTTTTATCGTTTTGCAGAATCATTCCCTTGGGCATCTGTGAGGGTTTCACTGTGATGGTCTTCAACTCAAAGGCCGAATACATGGTTCCATCCTTGCCCGTCACAGAGAACTGGTGGGACTGTTGCAACGTACCGTCGGGCTTTCCTGAACGAGTTCCAATCGAGTCTTGTATAAAAGCTCGCCGTTCTGTCTCGTTCACATCCTTCTGTAGGTAGCGCCACGTCTCGTTATATTCCAAGTTGCGTGATGCCTGATTCAAGGCTCTGTTGACCGATTCGTCAAACTGTTCCTTTTTCATGTCGGCCATTTCCTGAAAGTATTTCAACTGCAGGAAAAGCAACACCAGGAACGAAAGCCCCATGATTGTTGAGATGACCCAAATTGTTCTCTTCTTCATACAACACAAAGATAATAATTTTCTTAATTGCTTAACAATAAGCTGTTAAATATTTCTCTATTATTATCGATAATTAACGAATTGTATAATTATAATTATATATATTAGATTATAAAACAGAATTATCAAGAATGAGTATTAAGCTTGTGAACTCTTCAAACAGAAAAGGTGTGACATGGCGAACCACATCACACCCTTTGACTTGTAAACAAACGGTTTACTCTTCCTCATTCGCAAGCTCAGCCTCATGCTCTTCAATGAGCTTCGTTTGCAAATCGTTTGGTACTAACTCGTAACTTGAGAACTTAGTCGTAAACGATGCACGTCCGCCAGTCAGCGAACTCAACGAGATAGAGTAGCTGGACAATTCTTTCAATGGTATCTTGGCAGACAGTTTTTGGTATCCTGCCTCGCTATCCATTCCCATAATCAATGCGCGACGGCCTTGCAAATCGCTCATCACATCGCCCATATAGTCAGCAGGAACATACACTTCCAAATCATAAATTGGTTCAAGAATCTTGGGACCTGCAGCCTTAAACGCCTGTGAGAAGGCGTGACGCGCAGCCAAGGTGAACGACAATTCATTGGAATCTACCGGGTGCATCTTGCCATCATACACCACAACCCGAACATCACGCGCATAACTACCAGTCAATGGTCCATGTTCAATGCAGTCCATTACACCTTTCAGGATGGCGGGCATGAAACGCAAGTCAATGGCGCCACCAACCACGGAGTTGATAAATACCAACTTACCACCCCACTCTAAGTCGATTTCCTCCTTGCTCTTGATGTTCATCTTGAACTCCTGACCGTTAAACTTGTAAACCGTTGGGTCCGGCATGCCTTCGGCATAAGGCTCCACAATCAGATGAACTTCACCAAACTGGCCTGCACCACCCGATTGCTTCTTATGTCGATAGTCGGCTCTGGCTTGCTTGGTGATGGTTTCGCGGTAAGGTATTTTGGCTTCCACAAAGGTCACTGGCAGCTTCTCATTGTTCTCCAAACGCCATTTCAAGGTACGCAAGTGGAACTCACCTTGTCCGTGAACAATGGTCTGGCGCAATTCTTTGGATTGTTCAACCACCCATGTCGGATCTTCTTGACGCATCTTCAGCAAGGCGGCCATCACCTTTTCTGTATCAGCTGAATTAACAGCTTTAATGGCACGACTGTACTTCGAATTAGGATATTTGATGAAGTCGAAACGCCACTCACAATCCTTTCCATTCAACGTATTACCCGTTTTAACATCCTTCAACTTAACCGTGCAGCCTATATCGCCTGCGTTCAGCTGATCTACAGCTATACGATTGGCACCCGCACAAGCATACAATTGGCCAATACGCTCTTTCGATCCGCGGTCTACATTGGTCAAATCATCGCCTGATTTCACGCTACCACTCATGACCTTGAAATAAGACACCTCGCCAATATGCGGCTCCATTCCGGTTTTGAAGAAGTAAAGTGACGTGGGACCTTGTGCATCTGGAGCCACTTCCTCACCGCGTGTATTGTGGATTTTCGGCATTTCACTCACAAAAGGAACAACATTTCCTAAGAACTCCATCAGTCTACGTACACCTTTATCCTCACCAGCGCAAACACAGAATACAGGGAAGATGCTGCGCGTAACAAGTCCCTTGCGGATTCCTTCACGCAATTCGTCCTCACTAAGTTTCTCTTCTTCGAAAAATTTCTCCATCAAGCTATCATCATTCTCAGCTGCTGCCTCAACAAGTTGTCTATGCAGTTCCATGGCTTTTTCCATCTGGTCTTCTGGAATATCCTCAATAATAGGCATTCCACCTTCAGCCTTCCACGAATACTTCTTCATCAACAGCACGTCAATGATTTCGTTAAAGTTGGCTCCTGTCTCCACTGGATATTGTATTTGAACACACTTGGAGCCATAAATATCTTTCATGGTATTGATGACAGCATCATAATCACATTTGTCTGAATCAAGCTGATTAACCAAGAAGATGACGGGCTTCTTCAGTTTTTCCGTGTATCTAAAGTTGTTCTGCGTGCCCACTTCTGGTCCATATTGCCCGTTGATGAGAATCACAGCTTGGTCGGTAACATTCAAAGCAGTGATGGCTCCACCCACAAAGTCATCCGAACCGGGACAGTCAATGATGTTCAGTTTTTTGTTATTCCATTCTACATGAAATACAGTAGGGAACACCGAATAGCCGTATTCCTGCTCAACTGGAAAATAATCACTGACGGTATTTTTGGCCTCTACTGATCCACGGCGCTTGATGATACCACTGCCAAACAGCATACTCTCGGCAAGTGTGGTCTTGCCGCTACCCGCACTGCCAAGCAATGCGATGTTTTTAATTTCGTTCGTTTGATATACTCTCATAACGGTTATAGATTTAAAAAAGGGTTAGTATTACGTTATTTAAGATTATGCCGTCTAAGTTAGGCATTTTTTGAATAAAGACAAAAGTATTATAGAAAAAATATAACATATTTAAATCAAATTAGTACTTTTGCATGAAAATAGTCCATACCCATGGCTGGCTTATACATACACATTCCTTTTTGCGCCAGTCGCTGCATTTATTGTGGCTTCTACTCCACCACGCACCTTGATGTGCGCCAACAATATGTAGATGCTTTGTGCCGAGAGATGCAGCTAAGACGCCATTACCTCCCCACAACAGACGACACAAGTGCTGTTCATGAACCTCTGATTTCCACCATATATTTAGGTGGAGGCACCCCTTCTCAACTCACTCCTGCACAACTTCAACAGATTTTCAGCACCATCGTCACGGTTTTCTTTCATGGAGATGATACGCTGATGCGCACCCATTGTGAGGTAACCATGGAGTGTAATCCCGACGATATCACCCCCTCGTTTGCTCAATTTCTACAGCATTCGCCTGTAAACCGAGTGAGCATGGGTGTACAATCATTCAGCAACGAGCGATTGAAGTTTCTTCACAGGCGCCATCACGCGGAAGATATTTCTCCTGTCGTGCAGGAACTTCGAAGCATAGGCATTGACAACATCAGTGTAGATTTGATGTTTGGCTTTCCCAACCAAACACTCGACGAATGGAAACTGGACATCCAAAAGGCCCTTGCGCTACGAGTTGAGCACATCTCGGCTTACAGTTTGATGTACGAAGAGGGCACACCACTCTACCAACTACTAAGCAATAATAAGGTGAAAGAAATTGATGACGAACTTTCTTTGACCATGTATCAAACTTTAGTGGATGAGCTGAAAGCTTCGGGATATGAACATTACGAAATCAGCAACTTCGCTAAACCGGGTAAACGAAGCCAACACAACAGCAGTTATTGGCACGCTATACCCTATCTGGGCATCGGTGCGTCGGCCCACTCGTACGACATTCAATCGCGACAGTGGAACGTTTCCAATATCAAGGAATACATCTCATCCATCGAACAAAGTGAGATTCCTTTCGAACGCGAATGCCTTGACGACGATACACGCTACAACGACTTGATAACAACCGCACTGAGAACATCGGAAGGCATCAACTTATCGACACTCACTCCTAAACACAGGACGTATCTTTTACAACAAGCAGAAAAGCAAATCGCCCAAAACCTCTTGGAGATTCGGGGCGATTCAATTCGTTTGACGACGCAAGGACTGTATGTGAGCGATGCCGTTATGGCTGATTTAATCTACGCTTAAAAACTTCGTATGCCTGTGCTTTGACATCTTTTTCCACCTCATCCAACGGTCGATGACCAGAAACAGCTGACTTAACCCAGACACATACCAAGAATACGACAATGACAGCTCCCGCAGAGGCCAACCATTTCAGCACCTCACTCTCACTACTAACCACGTTGAACGTCAGGATTCCCACTACCACAGGCAAGGCCCAAAGCAGCCAATCGAAGCCCGTTCGCATCTTATAGCTTTCTTCTATTTCTCGATACTCTTTGTTTTTTGCCAGAAGTTCACGGCGGTTTTCCAGCCAATAACGCTCAAAGTCCTCCTCTATCATGCTTCTTCCTCCTCGGCTCGCTTAGGCAACACCAAGTTGAGCACTACGCCCGTAATGGCACTCAGGCCAATACCACTCATCTTGGTCAGTTCGCTTTCACCACCAGGAAGTAAAAAGAAGATCAAGGTACTTAAAGCAATACCACCTATTATAATAAGCAGCACTTTTACCAAACCTTGCTTCATGGCATTGGCATAAACCAAACAACTAACCATGAGAATGCCGATGATTACGCCACGCAGACTGAAATCGAGCATCGCACCACCAATTCCCAGCGTCAAAGTCACCGATACGATGATAATATTGCGCTGGTTGTTGAGATTCACTTTGTGCTGAATCAGATTTTGAACCCCCACGCTGGCAATGGTTCCAAACAGCAACAGCATGATTCCTCCCAGTACTGCTTGCGGAATACTCTGCAACAGAGCACTCAGTTTTCCAATCACAGAGAACACGATAGCCGTCAATGCTGCGATGCGGATGACCTGCGGATGGGTCACTTTGGTAATCTGCATGGCACCCGTCACCTCCGAGTAAGTGGTCACGGGAGGGCCACCAAAGAAGGCTGCCGCAAGACATGCCAACCCATCACCCAACATCGTGCGGTGCAAACCCGGCTCTTTCACGAAGTCTTTGTCAGCCACTGCGTTCACCACATACACGTCGCCAATGTGCTCTATCACCGGTGCAATGGCAACAGGAATCATGTAGATAAATGGCTTCCAAGCAAACTCGGGCCAATGAAAATGGGCCAATGAGCCGGGCAAGGCAAACCACGATGCCTCATGCACTTTCGTGAAATCCACCTCACCCATTAGGGAGGCGACGATAAACCCTACCACAATGCCACACACGATGGGCACTAATTTGATTAACCCCTTACCGAGTGTCAGCACAAGGATGGCTGTCACCAAGGATACAAAGGCCAACGCCCAGTTCTCTTTGGCCATGTTCACGGCCGATCCCGACAAGGACAAACCAATGAGGATAATCACCGGACCGATGACAACGGGCGGGAACAAGCGATCAAGGAGCTTCCTTCCCTGCCATTTAATCAAGGCACTCATCACAAAATAAACCAAGGCCACGCCAGCGATACCAGCCAACGTGCCTGCCATGCCCCACATCTTGGAGGCCTCAATGATAGGTGCGATGAAAGCAAAGCTTGAGCCTAAGAAAATAGGTACCTTCCCTTTCGTTACCAAATGAAAGATGAAAGTACCTATACCAGCAGTAAACAGTGCGGTTGCCGGGTCCAAACCTACCAACAATGGAACCAAAACGGTTGCACCGAATGCGACAAAGAGAAATTGCACTCCCACAATTCCCTTACGTAAAGGAGTTAATTCAATGGTATTCATCATGCAGGCAAAATTACAAATTAATATCGAATTGTGAATAAAAAAACAATAAATGATTGCTACAGTGCAAGAAAATGAATATCTTTGTCTTGGTCAATCGTACCTTGTACGGTTTGCACAACACCTCTTGCTTCATCCGATATGACGAACATCAATAACAAAACATACTTTATGAAAATCAAGAATTTACTTTTACTCGCCTTGACTGTCTTCGGCCAAGTGACGTTACAGGCGCAAGACGACATCAAACTAATCGTTGGAACCTACACCAATGGCACCAGCAAAGGCATTTACTCGTTCAACTTCAATCAATCTACCGGTCAGGCCACACCCCTCGACACGCTCGAATTGCAGAACCCATCTTTCTTAACACTCGCCTCAGACGGCACGATGATTTATGCCGTAAGCGAAAACCATGACGAGTCGGCAGCGGTCAATGCCATCACGTTTGACAAGACAACGGGACAAATGCAGCTGCAAAGTTCGTTCCCCACGAAGGGCGAAGATCCTTGCTATGTGGAGACCAACGGCAACCTGTTGCTGACGGCCAACTATTCAGGAGGCTCCATGAGCGTGTTCCCCTTGAACGTAGACGGGTCGCTCTCAGCCATGTCGCAACAGTTCAAAGGCTCGATAGGCGGGCCAAACCCTGAGCGTCAGCAAGCACCACACGTTCATTGCGCACGATTCCTTCCCGATGGAAATGGCGTTATTGCTACTGATTTCAGTGCCGACCAACTGCTGCGCTTTGAATTGGAAGACATGAAATCACTGGGTAACGCCAAGGTTACCGCACAGCTGTCCAAAGGTTCAGGACCTCGCCATATCGCCTTCAGCACCGACAGCAGGTTTGTTTATGTGATGAGCGAACTGTCGGGAGCGGTTACTGCATACCAATATAACTTTGGCAATATGAAGAAAATACAGGAGATACAGTCTGATGAAGTGGGTGCACAAGGCGGCGCAGACATTCACGTTTCACCCGACGGCAGGTTCTTGTATACCAGTAACCGACTGAAAAACGACGGCATTGCCATCTTCAAAATCAATCAAAAAACAGGCTTTTTGACAAAGGTAGGCTATCAGCGAACAGGTATCCACCCACGTCATTTCAACATTACACCCAACGGACGGTTCTTACTTTGTGCCTGTCGCGATGACAACACCATTCAGGTTTTCCGCATCAACAGTGCCAATGGCTTACTGACCGACACGCATCAGAACATTTCGGTGGATAAAGCGGTGTGCGTACAGTTCTACCCCATCGTGATGCAACCTGACATCCAGGGTGACGGTGTGTTTAGGGTGATAGAGGTGACAAAATAAGTTTGTCGATTCATCTGCCTAAAACCATCATCGTACTTCTGCCCTATTTTTGTCCTTATAATTGACAAAAAAATGGCCATCGTAAAATGATGAAATAGAAAAAATCAATAGGCAAACGACACGCCTACATGACGTTCATTTCTAACAAATAGGTTGTTTTAGCAGAAAGTCATTGAGATAGTGCGACAATAGCATACATATTGTCGCCCTATCTCTAAGTTATTGCGGTTCAAAACCATTGTTTTTTCATCGTTTTTCTTGGCTTTTTGGGGAAAAATCAGGGGTAAAAAAATCTGTTTTTTCACCTCTCATTCCACAACTCCCTGATATACTTTCATTTATACAAATCACCCATATTTCATGTATTTGCGTCGAACTACATGGTTGTTTGCAAAGAAGCCAAGCACGAAAGCATGTTTGTAAAAATCTTTCTAACACGATAGCATAATTCTCCTATGCAAATAATCTATCTACTCCCCTCCCCCTCGGGGAGGGGTCGGGGGTGAGGCTGTCTTTATCATCTCTTCCAAATAATATAGATAATCACCGGTGCGCCAATCAATGGAGTTACGGCATTGAGTGGCAAGATGCCTTGCGAGCCGGGCAACACGCAAACAAGTTGGCACAAAAGAGCAATCAACGCCCCCATGGCCATGGTGATGGGAAGCAATTGAAGATGGTTGTCAGTGCCAATCACGAGACGCGCCAAGTGCGGAACAGCAAGCCCGATGAATGCCACCGGACCGCAATATGCCGTGGTGACGGCCGTGAGCCATCCCGTGATCACCAAGAGCCAACTGCGTACCGTACGCACGTTTACGCCCAAGTTGCGCGCGTATGTTTCGCCCAACAACAGCGCATTGAGGGGTTTGATCAGCAAAACGGAACCCACCAACCCTACCACAATCGCACCTGTGAACATGGGCAGTTGCGACAAAGACACGCCACCAAAGTTGCCCATGCCCCACATAGTAAACGATTTCACGCCCTCTTGGGTGGCAAAAAAGTTGAGAAGGGCGATGGCAGACGAGGCCAAATAACCAATCATCATGCCGATAATGAGCAACATCACACTGCTTTTCACCCACTGGGCGAACATGAAAATGATACCTGTCACGGCCATGGCACCCACAAACGCGGCCAACAAGACAGCCCATGCCCCACCAACACTGAACAAAGCCGTGGACACACTGCCGCCCAGCAACAGCATAACGAGGGCCACGCCTAATGCGGCACCGCTGTTGATGCCAAAAATAGAAGGACCTGCCAAGGGGTTTTGAAACGACGTTTGCAACAGCAAACCAGAGGTAGAAAGTGCGGCTCCACACAGCAACGCCGTGAGGGCTTGCGGCAAACGCGACTGGAGGATGATGAATTGCCAACTGGGCTTGCCCACATCTTGTCCGCACAAAATAGCCAACACATCCTGCGTAGGTATCGCAACGCTACCTACCAACAAGTTGAGCATCAGCAAAAGGCAGATGCAAAACGATAAAGCCAAACTCAAAACGATGGTATTGTTCTTTGTCATACCAAAGGGCAAAGTTAGTTAAAAAGTGGGATAAAATGGCTAACTTTGCACACGGAATAAAGAAATAGGATATGGAACATCAGTTTACCCGAACCGAAATGCTCTTTGGCACCGCGGCCCTGGAAAAGCTAAGCCAATCGCATGTCATGGTTTTTGGCGTGGGCGGCGTGGGCAGTTATGTGGTGGAAGTGCTGGCGCGCAGCGGAGTTGGAGAAATCAGTTTGGTAGATAACGACGAGGTAAGCCTCTCGAACATCAACCGACAACTGGTGGCATTGCATTCAACTCTCGGGCAAAAAAAAGTGGAGGTGGCGCGAAAGCGCATCTTAGACATCAATCCCCACTGCAAAGTGCATGCGCATGCGTTGTTTTATTTGCCGGAAACAGCACATGAAATTGACCTGTCTGCTTGCGATTATGTGGTAGATTGCATTGATACCATGGCTGCCAAACTGGAGATAATCAAACAATGTGACGCGCTGCACATACCCATGATTGCCTGTATGGGGGCAGCCAACAAGATAGACGCCACGCGTTTTAAGGTGACAGACATCAGTAAAACGCAAATGGACCCGCTGGCAAAGGTTATCAGAAAGAAACTTAGAAAGTTGGGAATTGCCCACCTCAAGGTGGTTTATAGTGACGAAGAGCCCCGCAAGCCGTTCCCCATAGCGCCAACCAATGAGGACTCATCAGCACCAGAACCCGCATCATCAGCACCAATCGTTACCAACAAAAAGCGGTCTGTACCAGCCAGCAACGCTTTTGTTCCTGCCGCCGCAGGACTGATTGTTGGGGGTGAAGTGGTGAAAGATTTGTGTGATTTGTAGTGTAGAATTAGGAGTTATTGGGAGTTAAGATGGGAGTAAGTGGGGACTAGAATGGGAGTTAACTGGAGTTATTAGGAGTTAAGAGGGAGTTATCGGACAAATGTCCGTTTACTCCCGATAACTCCCATTTTACTCCCATTAACTCCTTTAAAACGCCCAGTCACCGCCTTTACAGCCCCAGCTTCTGCAAGATATAATCCCGACACTTCTCCATAAGCCACTTAGGCGTGCTGGTAGCTCCACAAATGCCAACGGTATTGACACCTTTCAACCAATCGAAATCGATTTCGTCCACATCCTCTATATGGTAACTATTGGGGTTCACACGCTTACACTCTTTGAATAAGACACGCCCATTCGAGCTCTTTCGACCACTCATGAAGAGTATCAAATCATGCTTAGACGCAAAGTTAGCAATGTTGGGCATACGGTTTGCCACTTGTCTGCAAATGGTGTCGAAGCTACGAAAGACGGCATCGGGCGAGATATGCGATTGTATGTAATCGATCACCCGATGAAACTCATCGAGGCTCTTGGTGGTTTGCGAATACAAATAAATGTCGCGTGAGAAGTCCAACAGCTTCACGTCGTCTACCTTTTCAATCACAATGGCATTGCTCTGGGTTTGCCCTACTAATCCCAACACCTCGGCATGACCAGTCTTTCCGAAGATCACAATTTGCGCATCAGGATGATTTTCGTATTGTTTTTTAATGCGACGTTGCAACGCCAGCACCACCGGACAGGTGGCATCAATAATCTCGATATTGTTTTTTCGAGCCAACTCGTAGGTTTCGGGGGGCTCTCCATGTGCCCTCAGCAACACTTTTACATCGTGCAGTTGGCGCAAGTCATCGTGGTTAATGGTCACCAGTCCGCGCTCATGCAGACGCTTCACTTCAATACCATTATGCACAATGTCGCCCAAGCAGTACAATGTTCCGCCCTTAGCCAATTCTTCCTGCGCTTTCTGTATGGCGGTCGTCACACCGAAACAAAAACCACTGCCACTATCAATTTCTATTTGTACCATAGGAAAATCAGTTCACATGGATGTCAATAATCACCTTAGGCAACTCTGGGTCGTTGGTAATCATCAAGATACGAGGTTTACTCTTAGCCTTTTTCAGTTGCTCTGCGATAGCCGTCACTTTGAGTTTGGCGGTCTGGCCAGGCTCCAATTTCGACTTGTTGAGAGATATTTCCAAGCCACCGGTGAACATCTGAACGTTCTCTATCTCCAACATGCGCTTCCCAATATTTTGGATGAAGATTTGTCCTTTCAGCTTTTTCTTACGCCCAAAGGTGCCCAAATCCAGCTTGGTTGCAGAGAGTTGCATCTTCGGTTGGGGCATGTGCGCGGCTGTTTCCTGCTCATTGAATTCTGGTAAAAGCACGGCAGAGACAGTCAACTCATTGTCGGGATTCACTTTATCGCCAGGAACAAACCCCATATAGATGGACGTCTGGGTCAGTCCGTAGTCGCGTATCAGCTTGGAATTCAAAGTGATGGTTGCCACTCCGGCACGACCAGGAGCAATGCGTGAGGGTGACACGTCGGCTGAGAGATAGCTGGGTAGATGCATCAAGATGGGCTGTGCCATCTGCTTCGTGTTGTTCTTGATGTGTATCTTGGCCTGCGGACGCTCGCCACGATTCACATCATCAAACTCGATGTTGTTGACATCGGTTTGCAACATGCCTAAAGTAAAGGGATAAGATCCGCCAAAATCAATAATTTCATCCACGACCTTACCCTTGATGGTCAACTCCAAAGGAGCGGCAGAGCCATTGCTGTAAATACGAACCTGTTTGTTGAAAGTTCCCATTTGCTTGGCATCATAGGTGACTTTCACGACGGCCGAACCGTGTGAAGCGATGGCTTGACGGGGATAATCTACAGAGGTGCAACCGCAACTGGTCAGCACTTTGCTGATGGCGAGCGGCTTGTCGCTGGTGTTCCTGATGTCATACGCCACCGTCACGGGAGCCTTATAAACGACTTGTCCGCAATCTATCACCTCGTTGACGGCTGTCATCTGCTGCGCAGAAGACAGGAGTGGAAGCGCCATGAGCGCGAATATCATGAGTTTTCGATTCATCTTTTATTGTATATTCAAAGTTTTGGCAGCCTCCCTACCATTATACTCCGGGCTGTAAGCACACTGAATGGTGCAAATGCCCGTTTGGTAAGTTCCTGCTCTGTCTATGTAATAGTCTGTTTCTATGCGATGTTTTCCTTTGCCGAGTCGGTCGAAATAATAGTTGGTGGCATTGTCTTTGGGCGCGCAGTAGTAACCTAAATGATAACCACTCAACTGCCATATCGGCTCAAGACATGCCGCACGCTTATCCTGTAGCTGCACGAAGTCGTAGTCGCGGTCGGCCTCTATCTCAATTCTCACGGTCACCCTGTCGCCAACTTTCAGATTCGTTGCAGGCTTACCATTATATAATAAGGTACGCGTTACCTTAATTCCAGACGACTGACTGGCCACATCAGTGGACTTCTGCATGAACTGTGCGTACACAGCGCCCCATGATGTGCCGGCCGAGGTCTTGCTCACGGCAAGCGTTCGCACATCCTTGCCCGGCTTTGAAACCTTGACATAGCCCAGACCAGCGGTAGAGTTAGGCAGGTCAACAGACTGGTTGTCTATCTTGATAACGGCATCTTGTGACGACTGGGTGAGCTTTTCGGTGGCGCCATGCAAGAAGGCAAACACTGCATTCACACTGTTAATGGGCGTGTCCCAGGTCTGCGTTCGCTTGGATTGCAGCAGCCAGCGTTGCATTTCCTCGATGCTGGGGTCGCCAGGACGCAGGCGTTTTGTGGCTTCGATGGCTGCAACCTGAGAAGGAATGCGATAGTCGCACCAGGTATACTGGGCGCGCGGCGTGTCGAAATAGCGTCCCATTTCCTCTTTGTACACACTATATTCGTTGATACTTTGCAGATATTCCTTAGCCAATTCGTGTTTACCATACTGTGAAAGGATAATCGCAGAATTGGCTTTTCCATAGATTGTCAATGCCGAAGGCTTCTTGGCGAGCAAGTCAACAAGATATTTAACGGTGGCGGTCGATGGCCTTTCAGCCAACGCATGGATGTACAAATAGTCGCAAGCCGCCTCGCTGGGAGATAGATTCTTGTTTCCTTTTGCTTTCAATTCTTTCAACTGAGCTACCTCCTCAGCCGCCTTCTTGTCCAAATATACAAGAGCCTGCCGAATGATTGGCGTTGTTACCTGCTGCTTACCAATGAGCACATTCAACCGAACCAACATCTTGACAACGGCTGTTGTCATGTATCGACTGCCCGACATGCCCTTCCACCAGCTGAAAGAGCCATCAGGATTTTGCAATTTTGTCAGCTTGTCAAGGGCGGAGTTCAATCGGTAGTCCATCGTGTTTGGGTCGAAGAAAGTAACCAGTTGCTGCTTCTGCTCGCTCTCTCTGCTTGCATCGGCCACCCAAGGTGTTTCTTCAAGTACCATTGTTTTGAGTGATTGGTTCTTCTCCAAACTACTCATGAGCGAGGTTTCGCTACCCTTTTCCTGCTTCCACAAGCTGATGGTCGACTTCAGTTGCGGTGCTTCGTTCAACAGATAACGCCCAATACTGTTGGCATAATAGGCTGCTGCCAGGCTAATGGCATTGTCGGCTTCGGGCGTTCCCATCGAGGGAAGTGCCTGAACCATAAGCCATGCCGGATTATTGGTGTATTCAATGGTCAGCCGATTGGCAGCATCATCCACGGGGAAGAGCTGTTTCAGGTCAATCGTCTTGGTGCCGGGGGCATGCTGCGTGAATGGTACGGTGGTGGTCACCCATTCCTTCTCGGGCAGAATGGGCAGATAATGCTGCTCGCCATCGCTGTATCCCTTACCGCTTACCGTGACGCGTGCGATGAGCAACGACAGCTGCGGATGGGCGGCAAGCAGACGGGTTACATCGAAATCGAAGGCTACCGACACGGTTGTGTCGGGCTGCAGACGGCAGGACTGCTGTTTACTGAACACCACACCTTCGGTCTCAGGGTTAAGCAACTCCATTTGCACGGTGCCTTTCACTACTCGCTTAGAGGTGTTGATGACGCGCGTCGACAGCGTGGCATGATCGCCCATACGCACGAAACGCGGCATGTTGGGCTGCACCATGACGGTCTTTTGCGCCACAACCTCGTCCTTAAGCATGCCATGACGCATCGCCTTGTCGTGCGCAAGGCCCATGAACTGCCATGTGGTGACACTCTCCGGCAAGGTGAACTTCAAACTCACGTTGCCTTTGTCGTCAGACAGCAAGGCAGGAAAGAAGAAGGCTGTTTCACTCAAGTTCTCACGAATGCTCATTCGTGAGGCTGGTTGTTGGGGTTGAGATGGCTCTGCCAAGGCTGGTGAAGCTGTGTCATCAGCAAATTCTTCCCTTGCATTGCCCCCTCCAGCTGTCGATTTCAGCATCATGGCACCTGACTGCTTAGCCATCGCAGACAAAGGCATGGCCTTCATAGCACGGGTTCCACGTATCTTGATGCCAGGGACATAGCCTGTGAGGAACACCTCCCCCATGGGGTCGAAACTTGCAAACACATCGTCAAAACGACTGAAATCAAGCTCCCGTTCACGAAGAGACACGATAGGAGCATCACCATAGAGATCAGCTTCAGTAAAGTTTAATCCGCTCCATTGGGTAAAAGGTAAGGCTGGATGATAGGTCGTATTGAACCTCCAATCGTGTTTTCTGATTTCATTAAGCGTCTGGTCGAACAACACAGCCATCAACTGAGCCTGTGCTGGCGAGCCATCTGGCTTAGTAATTTGCAACGACCACTCCTCCTTTTGCCCTGGGGTAAGGCGGTTGCGGAAAGTCTTCCATGTGACCATCAACCGCTTATCGGGCTGCGGTTTTTGTATCATCTGACGATGACTGTATAGCTTACCATTCTTCACCCATGCGTAGTTGACAAGCAATCCCTTGTCATATTGGGGCAAATAAGTCAGCTTCTTCTTAATCAGTTGGTTGTTGATTTCAAGCGTTCCACTATCAATAACACGGTCGCCAGCAATCATTGTGTACACTACATGCACTTGCATGTCAGACGAACCGAACAACAGATACACCGGTTTACCATTGTGTGGGAAGGTATCTGATGTGACATAAAAGAAATCAGAGGTCTTGACAACTGGTTTCTTGTCATCAAGAGAAAAGATGACAAACTTCTGTTCAAGCGTATCGTTGCCGCAAATGGCGACTAAATGATGCTCGCCCGAAGACAGATTCTTCAATCCCTGAACGGTCGGCTCATTGGTTTTTACTGAATAAGCATGCCCATCTATCGTATAATTTACTTGTCCATCAACAGGCTGACCGGCATTATTGATGTACCTGAAGGTCACAGACGGGATGCTGTCTCGCAAGCTTTGAGCCGGCAAGTTACAGGTGAGCAAGGTTGGTTTGTCGCTCAATGGTAGACGAGTTTCAGCCGAATGGCTCTCTCCACCTGCGTCAGTGACATCGACATGAACCTCGAACGAATAGTAACGGGCAACGTGATGGCTGTAATCATCGGGCATCTCCATCGGCACAGGAACCGTGAAGCGTCCGTCACCGTCGGTCACCAAGGTGTCTTTGGCGACCATAACCTCCCGGTCTTTACTCATTCGATGGAACCACCACATGGCAGGTCTGCGCACAACTGTGTACTTAACTTTGGCTGATTGGACAGGAACACCAGCGAAACTCTTCACATGTCCGACCACATTCACGGTGTCACCCGCCTGATATTTCTCTTTCACGTCATCGAAAGAAACCAGGAAAGTAGGACGTTTATATTCTTCGACAGAAAAGTATTCGTAACCGTTATTGCCAAAGTTTGTACGCAATGAGAACATGCCAGTAAGTCCTGAGGATGGCAAAACAAAGTCCGTTGACGCCGTTCCAAAGTCGTCTGTAACCACCTCTTTGGTGGCTACAATCTTATAATTGGCATCACGCAATGTCAAGGTCATGGCCTGATGGGCAACTGCCTCGGTACGTTCATCATCCACCCTTCGGTAAACAATGGCTGCGGCATGCACAGACTGTCCAGGACGATAGATGCTTCGATCCGTATAAAGCTCAACCTGCGGACGAACTGGGACTCGGTCTTTTGGGAATTGTCCATACGCATTGAAATAAGTTTCCGCACAAGCTTGATCTTCATCTGTATAAGGATAAATGGATTGATAGGACGACCTACCCATTTCGTACACCGCCTCACCTTGCTCATTGCAGGTCAAGGTTTGGGAATGACGTTTGTTATCATAATTGTTACCATTTGTGATTCTGATCTTAGCGTTTGGCAATGGCTGTCCTGTGGTTGCACTCACTGCGACCAATCGTACCCTGTTGTTGGGCAGTGTCTGTGACATGATATACATATCGCTGACCCGCAACAAGGCCCGCTGTGGCTTGATGGACTTGTTGTTGGTGGTCATCTCCACGAGATACACGCCGATTGGCAAGCCTTTGATGGTCATCGTGTCGCGCATGACTTGATAGTCTGGCAATCCAACGTATCGCTTTGAGGCTGTGTACACCGGTGTTTTAGAAACAATATGCGACTTGACTTTTGCATAGTCACGTGGGTCATTGGGATGAAGTGAGGTATCGCCTTTCAGATTAAGGCGCCACACCGACATATCCAACTGATCGATATTGCAGATTTGCATGATGACCACTTGCCGCTCCTGATGAGGAATTTGGACGCTTTCACCCAATGAGAGATGGAACATTGGCAACGTCAGCCGTGCCTGGGCGTTGCGCAGAATGTTCATACGAGGCCACGCTCCCCATTGGGTCAGGGCATAATTGATGTAGTTCATCTTGCTTTCGGCAGAAGCATCGTCAGCCTGTTCCATAAAACGATAGCGCTCTATGGCCAGTTCACCTGCAACGACGAGGTCTTTATAGTGGTCAATCAACGAATCGATGGTCAGCAGATATTTTGACTTTCTCACCTGCATCACGTCCTCATCTCTATCTTGTCGCACCCCCAATAAAGCCGTGATGCACGCCGCAGGGCGGTTGTTTTGTTTCTGGTAATAATCGTGCAGCATCGCATAAGCCTCTGCCTCAATGCCCAGCACATGCAAGAGATCGTTGCCGAAAATCCTACTATCGATGCCTTCTATCACCATGGGCACATACTCCGAGGCCTTATGAGCAGCCAACAAGTCGGGATGCGACAAGGATTTACGGTAATACTCCTCACTCAACTCTTTGCTGTTGTCCGACAATCGCTCATTCTCCCGATAGAGACGACCTAACGACGATTGATAAACAGCAGCCAAAACCGGATCTTGCTTCTCGGCCTTCTGCATGTTGGCCACCAATCTTTCTACCTCTACCGTCAATGAATCGGGCGATACCTGATTAGCGAGGGAGCCGTGTAGCAATTCAGCTTTCAAGAGATGGCCATATCGTTTATCGGCCTGTGCCTTGGCTATAATCTTCTTCAGGACATTCATGGACGTTTTAGGTAAGTCCTTCTGCTGTGCTCGTTCATACTGCTTCCAAAGTACAGTATAACTGTCTGCCATCAGGTGAGACGGCAACATCAGTAAAGAAGCAATCAACATCATTATGATTTTTTTCATACCTTAACCCTTGTTTTTATAAAAGACTTAGGAAGCATGCAGATGACAGAACTGTATTCTACCAAAACACACACCGTTCGTTATTTGCAAAGATAACAAAAATCGAATAATAGCCACAAGAATTATCATTCTTTATGACGATTTAAGTGCTAGCTAAAAAATGGATGCCGATTAGCGAATAAACAGAAAAGATGTCAAAAAAGAAGTTACACCAAACAAAGCAATCACCCAACCCTCATGAAGAAATGCCGTGGGATGTGGAGTCATGGGGATAGAAACAAAGAAGAGATATGCCAGTACGAAGCTGCTCAATGATGGTCCACCCTACACCCCATCATCTTCCTCTTCCATATCTGCTTCCGACTCATCACCCTCCGTGTTACCGGTATCCAACAGGGTATCTTTCTGGATGGATACAGCACCAAGGTTTGATATCTTCATAACCAAAGGAACATACTCGTCACTCATTTTGTCGGGCGAGCCGATACTCACTGCAAAAATGAGGTTGTTGCCTTCAACTTTATCAAAAACAATGCCTAACAATGCGCTGTTTTTGCGATAAAGTTCATCAACATAGTTTACAAAATCAGCTTTCGTAAACGTCCTACCATAGAATTCGCTTTGGTCTTTTCGAACGATACTTAGTTTTATCTTATTATCATAATATTTGTTGCCTGCCCCGTCATCCGCTAACGGTAGCGAAGAGTCAGCTTGCCTTGATACATTTACATGATACACCGAGCCTACCCATTCCACAGGAATCGACTGCTCGTAGTCGCTCATAGATTGCGTAGCCTTCTTCTTAACTGGCTTTGGTTTCTGCGTGATAATATTCTTATCTTGTTTCTTTTCAGAACAAGACACGATACCACAACCTACAACTATAACCAAAAATAAACGTAAATACAATCGCATGAGTTGATTCTATATTTAATGTTTCCTATTTTATAACTTACTTGTGGCGTGTTGTGCTTCATCCCCCATCATCAGGAAGAAAACCAGAACCGTCCGTCATTTGCAAAGGTACAAATAAAAAATGACAAAAAACTCATTGCACACAAACAAGACAAAAAAAAGAAAAGCGCCCGCTAATCACTTAGGGGACGCTCAGAATCGTCCTGATCGTACAAACTAATTCCTACTGAATCACATTTAAATATATAAAAGTTCAGTTCTTGTATTTATCTACTGTTATGCGCAACTAATCATTTAGTTGATTATGGTCACGAAATTTCCTCCAACTCTTGCAGGAGATTTCTGGCAATATAGCGATTTCTTCCCAATTGGGTAGGTCACCTACTCCACGGCTATCGTCTTGTTGCATAATGCCTTCTTATTCATGCTTCTAGACGCGTTATCAACCTCTAAACTCTAGACTGCCATTAAAATGGCCGAAATCAAGTGCTTTTATTAAGTTAAAGTCTAGTTAAGTTACTGTGTCGATTTTATGTTATGACGAGAGTATAACAAAAAGGTTTAATTCTGTAAATAAAAAAAATGAATTGTAAACGTATTAATTTTGAAATATAATGACATTTAAACTTCATTCTAACAACCATTCAATCGCTAATAAACGTCGATAATTTAAAAGAAATAGAAATGAATGTAGTGAATAAAAATGCAAACAATAAATTTTACAAATAAAACCAAAGAAATGGTTAATCAATTCCATAAAAGTAAGCATTCTGGTGAATGAATCACATTAAAATGGAGTTTGATTGATTAGGACGTTCGTACCTTTTCATCTTCATAAATTGGTCATTGAAAAATGGATGAGCGTGCCACGGACGACACGATTTGTACATTATTTTACCCAAATAATGCCTCTAAAATGGCTCTTCAAAAGTTTCAATCTGGAAAAAATCAATAGGCAAACAGACTGCAAACAAGTGATGATTCGGTTAAAAAAAGCAGTTTTTCCTGCAAAAGCTATGAGATTAAACGGCAAGAGGCATTACTTTGCACCACAAAAGAGATGACATTGGAGCGTTAAAGCATGCAAATTAGTAAGGAAAAGCAATGACTTTGGCTAAAATTAGCGTGAACTACCGAGGAGAAGCAACGCATGAAGACGATAAAACATTAGATATCAACCGTTTATCAACATCGCTCATTTTCGGCGTATTTTCGGTCAGCAGCAAGTTTGTTTGTAAATAAGCCAAGGAGAAGAAAGATGGTTGTCAAGAAAAAATACCGCCAAATGACCATTGATTACAAAAAATATTTAAATCGTTGTGGAAAACAACACTTTGTAGTATATTTGCACATTATTCATAAAATTAAAATATATAAAAGTAAAAATGGGACATCATAATCTAGACGCATTAGATAAGAAGATTCTCACTATGATTGCTGAGGATGCCCGCACTCCATTCCTGGAGATTGCCCGCGCATGCAATGTTAGCGGAGCAGCCATTCATCAGCGTGTGCAAAAATTGATAAATTTGGGGGTGATTAAGGGTTCGGGATTCATATTCGACCCAGAGAAAATTGGCTATGAAACCTGTGCTTTCGTTGGTCTGCACTTGAAAGATCCCAGTGATTTTGACCGAGTGGCCGACGAATTGAAGAAGATTCCAGAGGTGGTAGAATGCCATTGCCCAACGGGTGATTATGATTTGTTTATCAAGCTATATGCCACAAACAATCATCACTTGATGAGCATCATCTATGATAAATTGCAACCCCTGGGACTGTCGGGAAGCGAAACCATGATTTCGTTCCGCACAGTAATCGATCGCCAACTACCCGTTGCTCAGATGAAGATAGACGAACGCAGCGAGATGGTTGATGAAGAGGCTGATCCAGAGGCGTAGTTTTACGCGAAAGTAACGACACCAAGTGAAACGGGTGGAAGATAAATACATATTTGAGTATTTAACTTCCACCCGATTTGTTGGATAGCGGTAAACGCAGTATCTGCTCTTCTTGAACGAAAAGACTTAAAGCAATTTGGCCAAAGAGGAATATTTGAGAATGGCTCTTGACTGACTGAGGAGGCGATAAAACTCGCGTGCAGAATTTTTGACATAGGCTTGTTTGAGCAGATGAATGCATCCCTCCATATCGTTGCCTGCCATTTCGAGCGGGATGGCAACAAGGCCATCTTCATCATGAATGGTGGCTTCGGCCAATATCGTGACGAGCTTGCTCTGTCTAATCAGTTTCAGCAAGATACTAACGTCGTTGAGTTCAACGCGTATTTTGAGTTTGCTGTTTTCGCTATGAATCATATCATCGAACGAGTTGCGAGCTTGTAAACCGCGTGCAGGCATGGCAGCATCGTACGGAGCCAAGTCGTCTAAGGTCAACGATTTCCGCTTTGCCAATGAATGATGCTCACTGACCACCACGGACAGATGATTATTGAAGAGCACGTGGCTCTCTATCTTATCGTTTCTGTCTGTAGGTTTGAAGGCCAGCACAAAGTCAACTTCCCGTCGTTGCAACATATCCATCAGCTCACTCATGGTTTTATAAAAAACATTGAGGCGCACATGTGGGTACAGTTTCATAAATTCGAGAACGGTCTCGGTAAGCAAAGGACTGAACGTGAACGTAACGCCGATGTTCAATTCGCCTGTCAGCATGTTCTTGAGGTCGTCCATCTTCTGCGTGCAATCATCGACATCAATTATTACTTTTCGGGCATATCGCATGAATTGTTGCCCGGCTTCGGTGAGCGAAACCTCGTGGCTGTTTCGCTCAAACAATATAGTGTCGAATTCGTTCTCAAGCTGGCGTATCTGTTGAGAGAGGGTGCTCTGTGTAATAAACAGTGCCTTTGATGCCTCAGAGAAATTCAACAATTCGGCCACCTTGAGAAAGTATCTTATTTGTCTCAGCTCCATAGTTTACCTCTTTCAGTTTGTTACATCATATTCAATCAACGTGACGGGTAGCGCGATAGGATATTTTGTTAAGGAAGAAGATAGGCAATGTGGCACCCAACACCATTCCTAATATGTCAAAAGCGCAAGTGAATCCGTTTGATGTACAAAGATACAAATAATGATTGAATAAATCTTCATCCTGTGTAAACAAACACATAACCAAAGCTTCGACAGTGCGATAAGCATACATACCTGGAATCATGGGCAAGAGGGATGGGAAAGAGAATGTCTCAGGTGGACACTTAGCCATTCTTGCCAATGCCACTGCCATGAAGCCAATGACCAAAGAGGCCACAAAACTGGCTACAATAAGGCTTTCTGGGTGATAGGCGTTGTTCATCAAGAAATATCTCACACCATGGCCTACGGCCGAGATGAGGGCGCAATAAGGATATGCATTGTGGGGAGGGTTGCTGATACTGGCAAATCCTATACCTGCCAGAGCTCCAAAGAATGCGTCTTCTAAAACGCATAAAAAGAATGCCATAACTATACGATTAAAACATTTTGAGATTCATCAGCAGTATGCCACCAGCCAATCCTACAGAGAGGCAGAACGTAAGAATCATAGAATTCATGAATCTGCTGAAAGACACAAGATACTGACCTTGAATAAGATCACTAAGACTGTTGATATACGGGATGCCTGGTATGAGGTACAAAACACTGGTAGCCAAGGCAACGTCAGGCTTTTCACCCAGTCCGAAGACATATCCCGCCGTACCAATGACGGCAGAAAAGAAGGCGCAGACCATAAAGACCAGCTTGACATCAACGTGCTCTTCCAACAACACCTGCTTCAATCGGAATCCTAGCAGCGTAGCCACGAAGACGATGATCATGGCCAACAAATCGCCACCAAAGATGCGACAGAACGACAGATTGGCCAGTGAAGCAAGAAACAGCACCACCCACTTATTGGTAAACGGTGCGGAAATGATGCGGGCAAACTCTGTCTGAGCCTCCTCAAACTGTATATGACCGTCAGAAACGGCCCAACTGAGTTTGCTCAGTTGGGTGTTTTTGTAAAAGCTGATACCCGTGCTCGGCGTCTTCTTGAAGTACACGCTTGATTGTCCCGTTGCCGGATCAAAGTGTGCCAGATGGATACTACCGGGCAAAATAGTCATTTCTATGTTTAGCTTCCACACCTTGGCCATGCGGTCAACGTTCTTCTTTATCCGTGTGCAGGTCGCTCCACAGCCATAAAGCCATGAGGCATAGTCGGCCAGAAACAGGCATATTGACTTGGTTTGGTCAGCCACTTGCAATTGATTATTCTTCGTCCCAGTCATAGATATCGAATTCATCTGAAAGCTCAAATAATTTATGTCCTTTGGTGTGCCTTCTCATTTTAACTGCTTCACGCATGATGAAGATGACACCTAACATTAAAATAACACTACTCCAAATAATGATTTGATTGTCCATAATTACTATCTTGTTAAAGTTTTACGCTGCAAAGGTAGGAGGATAAACAACCGATTTTACGTTTCTGTTACGGTTTGTATCTATACCAGCATTCGGTGGAGGATGGATGAAAATTGAGACTTCAAGTTGTTTTGTAAACTTTAAACTAACCCTACAAAGGAACGATGTGATAACGATAACGAGGAAAAGCAAATACTTGATAACATCATGACAAACTGTTTGTTACATAGATTCACCTTGAGTAACAAACTAATTGGCGTTTGCTCTGTTTTGTATGGAACGTTGTCACATATTTAGTAAAAACGATTTGATTTTCTTTCTCTTGGCATTTGGTTCTATGAATATCTGTTATTGGTTTTACCGTAGAAAGGGGAAAAAATGAACCTACCATGTGTCTTTCAGTGATGAAATATATATGACGATTCTAAAAACGACAATTATCTATTTGCTTTTCTTTGAAAAATAAATTATCTTTGTCATACTAAAGCATGAATCAATCATTCAACACAAAAACATTATGAGAAGTATCACATCATTTGAATTGCAGTATGCACACTGTTTTTGTAAAATACAATAGATGGAGTAGCCATTTCACTGCTAACTGATGTTTATATACATTATATATGATAGACGCAAAAGCTCCAGACATTGATAAGAAGATATGGTTCATTATCATACTGGCTTTTCTTCCCATACTCATTTTTCGCGACTTCACTCTTACGAATGAAGGTAGGTACCTCATCATTGCTGATGAAGCAATCAGGTCGGGTAACGTCTTTTCCTTCACGCTTCATGGAGAGCCTTATGCAGATAAGCCACCTTTTTATCTTTGGTTAGTAATGCTTTGTCGTTGGATATCGGGTGGACACCACATGATTTTGTTGAGCCTGCTTTCATTTATTCCTGTTTGTAGCATTACCACCATTATGCTTTCATGGACTAACAATTTGTTCTCAGAGCAAAATAGAAAGACGGCCACCTTGATGCTAATGACCACTGCTTACTTTGCTGCAGCGGCATTGGTTGTACGCATGGACATGCTGATGGTGCTGTTCATAGTGCTGGCTTTTCATTTCAATTTGTCTATCAGTGGTACTATTCCTACAGACGCCATGCCTCCCTCCTTCCGCTCGGTTTTTGGATTATCAGTCTGATAGGTAGTGGCACCATCGTTATATACGGTATCATTCGCCGCAATCCAGTCTCGATTCTTGGACAATCATTCGGATTTGTGGCCTATGCACGCAACATTATCCTTCTATCCAGACAGCGTAAAAGCGGTGAGCAATAACACTAAGGCGACCTGACATTCAGTAAAACTACTTGCAAAACATCAAAGCAATGAACACTTCCTTAATTCTTCTCAGTATCGTAGGCCTCATGGCTGGCATGCTTTCCAGCTCCATCGGGTTTGGCGGCGGCATGCTGCTGCTACCCATCGTCACCTCCGTATACGGCATAGAGGTGGCCGTTCCCGTATGTACCATCGCACAACTGCTGAGCAATGCCTCGCGCGCGATCATCGGGTGGAAAAGCATTGAATGGAAAAAAACGCTATGGTTTTTGCTGCCATCCATTCCCCTCACGGCCCTGGGTGCTTACGGTTTCTCCATTGCACCCAAAAACATCATGACCATCATCGTAGGCTTTGCCTTGATACTGTTTGCCATTCAGAAACTCCGTGGCAAGCTGCACTTTCCACAACACCCGGCAACCATGGTCGTGGGCGGTTGCGTCACGGGATTCATCAACGGTATGTTGAGTATTTCAGGACCACTGAGCAGTGCGGTGTTCCTCACATTAGATTTAAGTCCGGTGTCCTATATCGCCAGTGAAGCCACGGCAGCAACAGTGATGCACGTTGTTAAAATCGTAGTTTATGGCAAGTTGAATCTGGTTAACGAACAAATTATCATCGCTGGTCTTGGCATTGCCGTGGCGATGATTGTTGGCAACTACCTGGCCATGCGATTCATCAAGAACGTTGACAAAAAGAAGTATCAAAAGGTGGTAGCCAGCTGTATGATACTTTTATCGTTGTTCCTCATCGTCTCGACAATGTGTTAATATATATTAATTATGAATGATTCTTGACATCTGTTTGTCACTTTTCAATTAAAAGCATTACCTTTGCATCCGCAAACAGAAATGACAGCATTAGTTGAGGTGCGTTAGTTCAGTTGGTTAGAATGCCTGCCTGTCACGCAGGAGGTCACGAGTTCGAGTCTCGTACGCACCGCCAACCAGTCATTTTTCAATGCACTTGGTGCGTTAGTTCAGTTGGTTAGAATGCCTGCCTGTCACGCAGGAGGTCACGAGTTCGAGTCTCGTACGCACCGCCAACAAATAGCTTAGACATCAAGTCTGAATGGTTTTAATAACACATCAGTATCATAACTCCATAGAGTTATGATATTTTTTTGCTCTCTACCCGTGATAAATCTGTTAAAAAGCATGAAAAGCAGATGAAACAGCCATTGCCTTTTCCGCTTTTTATTTACATTTGCACACATTTACTTCAACAAGTTTCCACAAATGAAGAAACAATATTTCATCTTGATTTTAACAATGGTCGTTTTCTGTTCGTTACCGATCAAAGCGACAAGTGATGACGACACCCCAAAACGCTGGGGATTACAACTGGGAATGGGCAAGACTTCCGTAGGGGACAATTCGCCGGAAAAGCAACCCTTCTATGTTCCCAATGACAACGAAGGGAACCTATTTTCACTCAACGGTGATTATTTTCTCACGCAAAGACTGGCTTTAACAGGAGGTGTGTACTTTGAACAAGCCGGACTTTTGACCGGCTTTTCCAGTGGCATCGGACTGAAAAAGATTAATACAATGGGCCTCACCGCTGGTGCAAAATATTACTTTTTTCCCAAGAAATGGATCATCCAACCGCACGTTGGCGCCTTGCTTCAAACCAATTTCCTTAATCTTAGCCGCTCACAGGGCAAAGGCAATTATGCGGTCAGCGAAGGTTACCCTGGTACAACTCTCTATATGGAGCACGATGTACAATGCCCTGCCTTGAGTATTATACCACAGTTGGGTGTTGACATTCACCTTTTCAGCACCGTTTCGCTCTGCATCGATTGGGACTACCGCTTTGGTTTAGGGGGACACCAACGCGCAAATATGCGATTTATCAACGGTCCTTTTACGGGACAGCCCAGCCTTTACGAGGCCGAAAAGTTCAAGACCGCCTTCTCCATCGGTGTCAAAATGGATTTCCCAACGCGCAAAATCAGTCAACGCGCATACAACAATGCCTTGTGGCTGCTTAGGAGTTGGATTGAAAGCAAAGAGCCCAACAGACGACTCAAGCACGACTAACTTTCGGTGAGAAACCACCATTACTTTGTAATGCTATGCACATGGCTTTGTAAAAAGAATATTGTAACTTTGCAGTATCACAGCAAAACAATAGAAAGAAATGAAAAAGTTTTTTACACTCTGCACGCTCTTGGTATGCTCATCACTCCTCGTGATGGCTCAACCCAAGAAACCAAAACTAGTAGTTGGCATCATCGTAGACCAAATGAGGTGGGACTATCTGCCTTATTATGAAAGCCGGTTTGGGCAAGATGGCTTCAACCGACTCATCAATGGCGGCTTCAGTTTCGACAACCTCAACATCAACTACACCCCCACCGTTACCTGCGCAGGACACACGCACGTTTACTCAGGCTCGGTGCCAGCCATCTCTGGCATTGCCGGTAACAACTTCTACATCAAAGGCCAGCGTGTTTATTGCGCCGACGACAACTCCGTCAGCAGCGTAGGAAGCCAGTCGAAGGCCGGCAAGATGTCGCCCCGCAACCTCAAAGTGACGACCATGACCGACGCTTTACGATTGGCCAACGATTTCAGGTCACGCACCATTTCTATCTCCATCAAAGACCGTAGTGCCATCATGCCAGGCGGACATACGGCCAATGCGGCCTATTGGATGGATGTATCGGCTGGCTCTTTCATCACCAGCACTTATTACATGAACGAGCTTCCCGCATGGTTGAAAGCCTTCAACAAGAAGAATTACGACATCATCAAACGCGACGTGCGCACCGATCCGGAAGGAAATTCCATCTTGGTGCGTCTGGCCATGGAGGTTTTGGACAACGAAAAACTGGGGCAAGGTGATGAAACCGACTTCCTGGCCATGAGTTTTTCGTCAACCGACTATGTGGGTCACAAATACGGAGTGAGAAGTAAACAAACCGATGCGATATACCTCAACCTGGACAAGGAGTTGGGCAAACTGCTCAACAAGTTGGACGAAAAGGTGGGAAAAGGCAACTACCTGCTGTTCCTCACAGCCGATCACGGAGCTTCGCACAACACAGATTACCTCCGTGCACACAGGATTCAGGCCGGAACATGGGATGCCCGCGCAACCATGAAGGCTCTCAACGAACACCTCACGGCCAAATTCGGAGTGGCCAAGCCATTAGTTAAAGACTACATCGAATACCGTATCTATCTTGACCATGAAACGATTGGCCTATCGAAGCTCGATATCCAAAAAGTAAAAGACGAGATTGCGGCATTCTTGAAACAAGACACTAAGATTGAATTCGTGGTTGATTACGAGAATATGGAGAGTCTTCCCATGCCCGCCCGCCTGAAAAACATGATGCGCAATGGGTATAACGCCCAGAGAAGCGGCGACATGGAGGTGGTACTTTCACCCGCTCATTACGAGCATGCAGGCACGGCTCCACACCAAGGAACCACGCACGGGGTATGGAATCCCTACGATTCGCACATCCCATTCGTGCTCTACGGCTGGGGAATTCCACATGGCAGAAGCGGTTACGAAGCAACCATCAACGACATTGCACCCACCATTTGCAACCTTTTGAAGATACAAGTGCCGAACGGCAGCATTGGCAAACCGCTCCCATTCAAGGAATGATGAAACGGTTTGATTAGTCCCAAATCATAAGAAATCAACAGCTCGTCCCCTCGCCTATCATGGCTTTCTGCACATGAATGGCGAGGGGATTTTGTTTTGTGCTAGCATCATTGAGTTTCTTGAACAATTGACAACGATTTATGGGCAAAATACACAGCATCCAAACTCATTGACTTTGGGCTGCAAAGTCATACAGATTGGCCTGCAAAGTCAATGACATTGGACGCTAAAGTCATGGAGATTGGAAACGGAAAGCAAAAGTAAGAAAATGGGAAAGTGCAAAGCGTGGTATTACCACTCAATGCACTTTCTATTATTTCTTGTTAAGTGATTGTTTAACAACGAATTAAACCCATCAAGTATCCTTGTTTATTGACTCGAGTTATTTCATCTGTTCCATTCGTTGTTGCATAAGTCTTTACTCCTTAAACTTCTTAGCAGCCCTGAGCTGCTGACGCATGCTGCTGAGCAGCAGTTGGCTCTCTTGGAGCAGGTTGAGATAGACAAGCGACAATTGGAAGGTCTCGTTGTCCTGTGCCATCTGTATACGATCGATATGCTTCTTACGATATTCACTCAACTCTGTTTCAAACTGGTCAGCCTTATCCAACAACTCCCGATAGTTTTCAAACCTACCTGTGGCAATAAAGTTTTCGGTTTGGGTTAAAAAGTCGGTGATTTTCAAACGAATGGGTTGATATTCGTCAATGAGACGCTGCGTGATAGGGGTAAAATTGTTGCCAACATGTTCTTTGATCGGCTCAAGCATACGGCGCAAACCATAGATGTATTGCTGCGACGCGTTCATGCCCACATGGAACCACGTATTGCGTTCAATGGCGAGGTCGACAGGTGCCTTACGCAAAGCCATCAGTTCCTGTCGCCGGTATTTCGTAAGTGATGTTTTCTCATTGCGCAGCGCACTCAGACTGTGCCTCAGCACACTTGGCTTATCATTGATAAATCCGTCCAAGATGGCATTGTATTGCTCATTGGCAAAACGTGTCATGTAACTTTGCGTACGACTGACATGTTTGCTCAGTAAATCCCAGAGAATAACCGGATCTTGCGTGCGCATCATCAAGCGGTAGGTATCATCTTTGCCCGAACCGTCGTTCGATTTATCCTTCGACCCTCTAAATAAACAATAGATTACTAAAGCGATGAAGGCCGCTTGTGCTAAGATACCTCCATAAAACATCAGCAAAGCAACCACAGCGGTGCAAAGAAATGCAACGCCAGCCGTGATAAACCAACCGCCGATGACAGACAATACACCCGTTACACGGAACACGGCACTCTCGCGACTCCATGCTCGGTCGGCCAAGCTGGTACCCATGGCAACCATGAAGGTTACATAGGTGGTAGACAATGGCAACTTGTAGTTGGTACCAAAGGTAATCAGCATGGAAGCTAAAACCAAGTTAACCGCTGCTCGAACCACATCGTAAGCAGCACCATCATCTAAAGATGCGGCCCGGTGATCAAATCGGCCGTTTATCCAATCGATGATTCGATTGGGAATGATTTTCATGACATACGAGTTGGTATTTTGTGTGAAGCGAACGATACTGCGTGCGGCACCACTCGATCCAAACATCTCGTCGCCCTCGTCTTGTCGTGCCAAATCAACCGAAGTCTTGATCACGCGATGAGCTTTCTTTGATGTGGCCATGGCTATGATCATGATGACGCCTGCCAACATTAAATAAAATGGAGGGGTTTTGGCGCTCTCAACCAAACTGGTCATCAAGAAAGAAGTGGGTGCAGTGCCGTTGCCCTGTGCCAAATAAGTTTGATACGAATCAAGTCCGGCAAGCGGAACGCCAATGAAGTTAACCAAGTCGTTGCCGGCAAATGCCATTGCCAAGGCAAATGTTCCCATCAACACTACAAACTTGAAGATGTTCACCCCCATGAGATGCATGAACTGCATGAGGATGGCCGAGCCGATAAAGGTATAAACAAGCAACATGCCTACGTGGTCATTGATGTATTGCCGTGTAGCTTCGGATATATAAGGAGACTTCCCTAAACCCTTCATAAAGATGAAGTAAGCCAAAGCGGTGAATGCGATACCACCAAAAATGGCAATGGCATAACGCATGTTTTTCTTGTAATTGAAAGTAAAAATGATACGCGTAAGATACTGCACGACAACGCCAAACGCAAAAGCGATGGCGACACTCACAAAGATGGCAATAATCACTTTTAAGGCTTGTTCTGTGTTGAGCAAGTCACTGAATCCGAGAGAGGAGTCGGCTATCATCTTGATTATGGCCAACATGAAGGTGGCACCCAACAGCTCGAAGACCATGGATACCGTAGTGGAGGTAGGCATTCCCAAGCGATTGAAGATATCCAAGACAATGACGTCTGTGACCATAACTGCCAAGAAAATAATCATGACCTCATGGAAACTAAACTGGGCTGGATTCATGATGCCATGCCGAGCCACATCCATCATGCCCGATGACATGACCGCGCCTAATACTACACCAAAGGAAGCAATAATGAGGATGGTGCGAAACTTGGCCACCTTGGCTCCCACTGCCGATTGTAAGAAGTTGACAGCATCGTTAGAGACACCTACAAATAAGTCAAAAACTGCCAAAGAAAGCAGGAAAATGACGATGCACAAATAAATTGTTAACATTGATACGGTTTAATAATGAATAATCAAAGTACAGTCTGGCATAGCACCTACTGATTTTGAGAGCAAAAATAGCGGAGTTATATTACAAGTCTTTTAAACACATGTTACAATCATATTACAATCGAAAATAATTAAATTTATGCATCACTACCGGTTGTTTTCAATTTAAAAATCGTACCTTTGTACCTTAAATATTGAGACATTACATAGAGATGAGTAAAGATAATTTGACTCATGCGTTGACAAGCACGGTTGAACTGCTGTCCCAACCAGAATCACTCAACAACTTGTGCCATCGGCAGCGTGATGGATACCCTCTCCCATCTGGTAAAACACTGCAAGAAATCATAGACTTGTCAAGAGCCATTCTTTTTCCTGGATATTATGGAAAAGCATCGGTGAACATTCAAACAATACAATATTATATAGGTGTAAACGTAGAGCGACTTCAACGCTTGCTGGAAGATCAAATATTAGCTGGACTTCGTTTCTGTGAAGACTGCGAGACTACGTTGAGCGAGTTGGAAGCAGACGAACAGAAAAAAATGGCCAGGGATTTGTCGTTCAAGTTGGTCAAGAAACTACCTGAAATACGTGAAAAACTCTCAACAGATGTCATTGCAGCTTACAATGGCGACCCTGCGTCTGAAAGCCGGGCTGAGATTATAGCGTGCTACCCTATCATCAAAACATTGGCAAACTATCGCATCGCACACGAACTCTATCTACTCAAAGTTCCTCTGATACCCAGAATGATGACAGAAATGGCTCACTCGGAAACAGGAATCGATATTCATCCGGGCGCACACATAGGCAGATACTTCACCATTGATCATGGTACAGGTGTCGTTATTGGTGCCACATGCACGATTGGCGACAACGTGAAAATATACCAAGGGGTAACCTTGGGGGCTAAAAGCTTTCCGTTGAACGAACATGGGAACCCAGTTAAGGGCATTCCACGTCATCCCATCATTGAAGACAACGTCATCATTTATGCCAATGCCACCATCTTAGGCAGAGTTACCATCGGTAAGGGAAGCGTCATTGGCGCCAATGTTTGGGTGACAGAAGACCTGGCTCCCGACACAAAGAAATACAACAAGAATTAAGTTTTCATTATTTTAATACAACTATTATTTATCAATTCAATCAAATGGAATTTGAACTCATCGCCAAAACTTTCATGGGCTTGGAACCCGTTTTGGCACAAGAGCTGACCCAACTGGGTGCAAACAATGTACAGATAGGACGCAGAATGGTCTCATTTACTGGTGATCAGGAAATGATGTACCGCGCCAATTTCCAACTCCACACGGCCATTCGTATTCTAAAACCCATCAAGCACTTCAAGGCTCGCTCTGCTGAAGATGTGTATGATGAAATCAAGACGGTGGACTGGAGCCAGTACATAGAAAAAGGAAAGACATTCTCTGTCGACTCGGTGGTTTATTCTGAAGAGTTCAGAAATTCCAGATTCGTGACCTACAAGGTGAAGGATGCCATCGTAGACCAATTCAGAGAAAAGACAGGAACACGTCCAAATATCTCAGTGAGCAATCCTGACATGCGCCTACACATACACATTGCCGACGAAGATGCAACGCTTTGTTTGGACTCGAGTGGTGAGTCGCTGCACCGAAGAGGCTACCGACAGGAATCTGTAGAAGCTCCTTTGAACGAGGTGTTGGCTGCCGGAATGATCTTGATGACAGGCTGGAAAGGCGAAACCGACTTCATTGACCCGATGTGTGGCAGTGGTACGTTGTTGATAGAAGCGGCGCTGATTGCCCGAAACATGAGCCCTGGCATCTTTAGAAAAGAGTTTGCATTCGAGAAATGGCCCGACTTTGACCAGGAGTTGTTCGACCGTATCTATAATGACGAGTCGCAAGAGAGCGAGTTCACGCACCATATTTATGGCTACGACATCGACATGAAAGCGGTGAACACGGCTCGACTGAATGTTAAAGCAGCGGGACTAACCAAAGATATCACGATAGAACAGGCTGATTTCAAGAACTTTAAGAAACCTCAAGAATCCAGTATTCTCATTACCAATCCGCCATACGGCGAACGTATCTCCACGCCTAACTTGCTCGGAACCTACAAGATGATTGGCGAACGACTGAAACATGAGTTCATGGGCAATGATGCTTGGATATTGAGTTATCGTGAAGAGTGTTTCGAACAGATTGGCTTGAAACCGTCCATCAAGATACCAGTGTACAACGGAAGCCTTGAATGTGAGTTTAGAAAGTATGCTATCTTCGACGGAAAGATGAAGGAATTTCGTGCCGAAGGAGGCATTATCAAGACTGAAGAGGAAAAGAAAGAGATGGCTGAAAAGCATCGCTTCAAGAAGAATAGAGAGTTCAAGAAACGCTTAGAAGAAAACGAAGAGAACGAAATTGCGGATATCCGCTCGTTCAAATTTCATTCCTTGGAACGAGTACAGGAAAGAGACGAGCGCAAAAAAGGCGGGAACCGTCGCAACGACCGCTCGTATGATAACAACGATATGCCTGATTACAAAGGCAAGAAACGCTTTGACAAAGACGGACGTGGACGGTCATTCGGTAAACGAGGTGGTAAAGAGCGTGGAAGAAAGAATTATCAAATAGACGATTATGAATAAAACTTGGTTCAGTTTTCTTACCCTCATTGCCCTATTCGTAGGTGGACAACAGATGATGGCACAAAAGCAATTCACACTCGAAGAGTTGAATTTTGGCGGGAAAAACTATCGAAAGTTCGTCCCAGAAAATCGCTACACTACATGGTGGGGCGATGAATTGATTCACACTGAGGCCAACCAATGCAGCGTTATCGACAAGAAAACGGGCAAAGAGAGCATCCTATTCACGCTGGAAGAAATAAATAAATACGCAACAAGCGACGGCTCCAGCCATGTAAAAAACCTGTTTGGTGCCTCGTTTCCTTACCCAGGCAAGTCGTTAGTACTGCTGCGCAACGGGGCAACCATGCGCTTGTACAACTGGAAAACGAAAAAGACAGCATGGTGCATCAGCACTGCTGACCAGGGCGATGTGGCCGAATGGAATGCCATCTCCAAGGCTACCTCTTATATAGAACCTAAAAGTCAGCAACTCCATGTACGCACCTCTGATGGCAACGACATCCAGTTGACAACCGATGGAAGCAGGGAAATCGTGTATGGTCAAAGCGTACACCGTGACGAGTTTGGCATACACAAAGGTATGTTTTGGGCACCCAATGGACAGAAATTGGCTTTCTATCGCATGGATCAGAGCATGGTGGCTGACTATCCGCAGGTAAACATCTTCAGTAGAATAGCGAAATGCGAGCCAGACAAATATCCTATGGCAGGCGAAACAAGTCATAAGGTAACGGTGTTAGTGTATGACTTAGCCACAAAAAAGACGGTTACTTTGCAGGCTGGTGACCCCACCGACCGATATTTTACCAACATTGCATGGAGTCCAGACAGCAAGATCATCTATATGTTTGAGCTGAATAGGGACCAAAATGACTGTCGGTTGGTAAGCTACGATGCGCAAACAGGCAAGAAAATCGCAGAACTTTACCGAGAGACGCACGATAAATATGTTGAGCCACAGCACCCCATAGCATTCTTGCCTTGGGACAACAACCGCTTCATCATGCAAAGCCAACGTGACGGTTACAACCATTTATACCTCTACCAAGCAAACGGCAAGTTGGTAAAACAGCTTACCAAAGGCAAATGGGTGGTGTTGGACGTGATAGGCTTCAATGCAAAAGACAAGTCGATTGTCTATACTTCTACCGAAAAGCATGCGCTGCAAACCAACACATACACCGTAAATGTCAAGACTGGAAAGCGCAGATTGTTGGACAACGGGCGTGGCTATCATAGTCCGTCATTATCTCCTTCTGGAAAATTTATCGTAGATAAGTACAGCGAACCCACCGTTCCACGCAACATCGAAATTGTCAATACTGCCAACGGAAAGCGCACCCAGTACTTTGAAGCGGCTGACCCGTGGAAAAAATATCAAGTGCCAACCTTTACATGTGGCACCATCAAAGCTGCTGACGGCACGACCGACTTGTACTATCGCATGGTGAAACCAGCCAACTTTGATGAAAATAAGAAATATCCTTTAGTGCTTTATGTGTACGGAGGACCTCATGCACACAACGTAGATGCACGTTGGCATTACGCTTCTCGCAGTTGGGAAACCTACATGGCACAGAAAGGATACATCCTCCTCATACTCGATAACAGAGGAAGTGAGCGGCGAGGAAGGGATTTTGAACAAGCAACATTCCGCCAATTAGGTCAGATAGAGATGCAAGACCAAATGAAGGGCATTGAATATGTGAAGACTTTGCCATACGTAGATGCCAACAGAATAGGCGTGCATGGTTGGAGTTTCGGCGGTTTTATGACCATTTCGCTGTTGACAAATTATCCCGAAACCTTCAAAGTGGGTGTCGCTGGCGGTCCTGTTATTGATTGGAAATGGTACGAAGTGATGTATGGAGAGCGCTATATGGACACTCCACAAGCCAATCCAGAGGGCTACAGCAAGACTTCCTTGATACCACAAGCCAAAAATCTTAAAGGAAAATTACAAATTATTCAAGGAACTAACGACAAAACGGTAGTGCCGCAACACTGCTTGTCGTTCATCGCTGAGTGTATCAAACAAGGCACTCAACCCGATTTCTTCGTCTATCCGGGTGAACCACACAACATGAGAGGACACCAAAGTGTTCACCTCCACGAACGCATTACACAGTACTTTGAAGATTATCTGAAATAAAAAAGGAAACATACGCATGAAGATATTATTATTAGGTAGTGGCGGAAGAGAACACGCCTTGGGCTGGAAAATAGCACAAAGCAAACGAGTAACCCAACTATTCATCGCTCCCGGCAATGCTGGAACAAGTGAAGTAGGCACCAACGTTGACATTCAGGTAAACGATTTCGATGCTATCAAAGATTTTATAGGCGCCCAGAAGATTGACATGGTTGTTGTTGGACCCGAAGCCCCACTTGTGAATGGCATCTACGATGCGTTGAAAAATGACGCCAGAACCAAAGACACCATTGTCATAGGTCCATCGAAAGAAGGGGCAAAACTGGAAGGTAGCAAGGATTTTGCTAAGGCTTTCATGAAACGCCACCACATTCCAACCGCACGATACCACACCTTTACGGGCGAGACATTAGATGAAGGGCTTCGTTTCTTGGAGACTTTAGAGGCTCCCTATGTGTTGAAAGCCGACGGACTGTGTGCTGGCAAGGGCGTTTTAATACTCCCTACGTTGGCTGAAGCACAGCGAGAATTAAAGGAAATGTTAGGGGGTATGTTCGGAAAAGCGTCGGCACGAGTCGTCATAGAGGAATATCTAAGTGGAATAGAGTGCTCTGTTTTCGTCTTAACCGATGGCAAACATTATCAAATTTTGCCAGAAGCAAAGGATTACAAGCGCATTGGTGAAGGCGATACAGGGCTGAATACAGGCGGCATGGGCAGCGTCTCACCCGTCCCATTTGCAGATAATGACTGGATGAAGAAGGTGGAGGAACGAATCATTCAGCCAACGATAAAGGGACTATCTGAAGAAGGTATCGACTACAAAGGCTTTATCTTCTTTGGTTTAATCAATGTAAAAGGCGAACCCATGGTGATAGAATACAACTGTAGAATGGGCGACCCGGAGACAGAAAGCGTAATGCTGCGACTGAAAAGTGATATCGTTGATTTGTTTGAAGGCATCGCGGAAGGCAACTTAGACAAGCGTGTTGTCACCTTTGACGGACGCGCATCCGTGTGCGTCATGCTCGTCAGCGGCGGCTATCCGCAAGCCTATACCAAGGGATATCCTATCTCAGGACTCGAAACGGTAAAAGACAGCATTGTCTTTCACAGCGGAACGGCGGTGAAAGATGGGCGGGTTGTCACTGTCGGCGGCAGGGTTTTGGCCGTTTGTTCATACGGAAAAGATAAAGACGAGGCGCTGAATAAGAGTTTTGCAGCAGCAAAAAAGATTGATTTTCAAGACGTATATTTCCGAAAAGACATCGGCAAAGACCTATAAATGTCTACGCTCGTTCATACGAAGACCGGCTGGCCAGTCCATCAAGTACGGACAACTGTCGTCACCGATGCTTTAACTCGAGAATGCACTTACAGAGTGTCGTTTGGTTTGATTCATGACGCATAGATTACAAAACAGAATAGCAGGAAGTCGTTATGCCCTGCCCATCACCATGGTATATGCGATAGGCATTTGGTTCATGGGCGGTTTGCTTCAACAGCAGTTGTGGCCTCAGTTCATACTGATGCTCATGACTACTTTGACCATGGTCGAACTGAACAACCAGCACACTTTGATACGAACCTACAGTCGCATGCTGTCTTGTTCGTATCTTGTACTCTCTGTCGCTGCCCTACCCCTGTTCGTTCACCTGGAAGCCTGCATCGTTCAACTTTGTTTTGCCCTCACCTACTTATTCATGTTCCGCGCCTATCAAGACAAATCGGCCATCAGCAGCGTGTTCAATGCGTTCTTCTTCATCGGTGTGGCCAGTATTTGGTTTGTCCAAATACTATTCTTAGTCCCCATTTGGTGGATTATATTGCGGTTTTACGTCATGGGCATGGGCTGGCGAACCTTCTGGGCATCGCTGCTGGCTGTCATCACTCCCTATTGGTTTGTAGGAGGCTATTACGTCTATCGTCACGATGTTGGCACCCTCATCCATCACTTTTCCAGCATCACCGACTTTGCACCTCTCTTCGATTTCCAAAGCATTTCCTCGCTGAACCTGCTGACCCTCTGCTTTATCTCCGCAGTGGGCATCATCGGCATGCTGAATTTTCTCCTCAACAGCTCAAAGGATAAGATTCGCATTCGCTTGTTTTTCTCATCCTTCATGTTGATGATGGCAGCCACCATCGTATTCATCATCCTGCAACCCACGCACCTACCCAACCTCTTACCTGCACTCATTGTCAGCGTTTCACCCCTTATCGGCCACTACATCACGTTCACCGGATCGCGCCTGTCGGGCATTACTTGTCTCACGCTGTTCATCATCACGCTGACCATCACGGGTTATCAACTATGGATACATTGATAGATATCTTGATACAATACGGCTATGTGGGCATGTTCCTGGCCTCGCTTTTAGCTGGATCGGTCTTTCCTTTCAGCAGCGAAGCCGTCATGGCGGGTCTGTTGGCAGCTGGTCTTAATCCCTGGCCCTTGGTTGTGTACGGCACCATTGGAAACGTCATGGGGTCGTTGTTCAATTATTTCATCGGCACATTGGGGCGGTTAGATTGGATAGAGAAATACCTGCATGTCAAACCCGACAAGCTGGATCGCGCACAACGCCTAATGGCCCAGTACGGCGCCTGGATAGGTTTCTTCGCTTTTCTGCCCATCATCGGCAGCGCCATAGCCATTGTCTTAGGACTGGTAAGAGCCAACATCTGGGTCACCATCGTCTCTTTCACCTTGGGAAAAATATTCAGATACCTACTTATCATTTATGGCATGAATCTCATTTTATAAGCATTACATACATGACACGCTCAATGAAAAAATACCTTCTGCTGCTCACGGTCACGCTCATTCTCGCATCTTGCACCACCAACCCGCAAGACACGCGGCGAAAAATCACGGTGACTATAGAGCCACTTCGTTATTTCACCGAACAAATTGCCGGTGACAAGTTTGTTGTGAACACCATGGTTCCCCAGGGAGGAAACCCCGAAACCTACGAACCAACCACCCAACAGATGGTGAAATTGGCCGAAAGCGACCTGTACATCAAGGTGGGAAACATTGGCTTTGAGCGCACATGGATGAAAAAACTGAGCCAAAACGCGCCGCATACCATCATCATCGATTCGTCTGAAGGCATTGAATTGGCCCCCTCTTCACATGGCGTTACTGATCCACACACCTGGATGAGCACCAACAACGCAAAGCAAATCGCACGAAACATCTACCAAGCGTTGGTCAGCATTAATGAACGAGATAGTGCCTCGTACAGGAGAAATTACGAAGCCTTGATAGACACCATTGAGGCTACCGACATGCGACTGCGCGAACAGCTCACGCGTGACAAGTCGCAGGCCTTCCTCATTGACCACCCTGCCCTCACCTACTTTGCCCGCGACTACGAGCTTTTGCAGATTCCTGTGGAGGAAGAAGGGCGCGAACCCAGTGCCGCCCAACTGAAAAAGACCATCCAGCTGGCCAAGGACAAGAAGGTGAAAGTGATGTTTGTGCAGAAGCAGTTTGAAACCAGAAGCACGAAGATTGTCAGCCAAGAGGTGGGTGCAGAAACGATAGCCATCAACCCCTTGAGCCACAATTGGAGCGAAGAAATGGTGAGTATTGCCAAAAAACTAAAATAACCGCATGACACCCATCATCCAATTAGAAAACATCAGCGCGGCGTACGGACCGAAAACAGTTCTGCAAGACGTGAACCTCACCGTGTACGATCACGACTTTCTGGGCATTATCGGACCGAACGGTGGTGGAAAAACCACCCTTGTTCAACTCATCATCGGTCTGAAAAAGCCGAGCGAGGGACAAATCAAGTTCTACCGAAACGGAACACTTGCAGACCACATCAGCATGGGTTATCTCCCACAATACAACGACATCGACAAGAAATTCCCCATCTCGGTGCAGGAAGTAGTGCTGTCGGGACTGAGCGGACAAAAGAAATTGTTCTCCCCATTCACGTCCAAGCACCACCAAATGGTGGATGAAACACTCGTCAGGATGCAGCTCACCGAACTGCGCCGGCGTGCTATCGGCACCCTGAGTGGCGGCCAGTTGCAGCGCGTGTTGCTGGCTCGCGCCATTGTAGCACGGCCAGAAGTGCTGATTTTGGATGAACCTAACACATACATTGACAGGCAATTCCAAGAACAAATGTACCAAATGCTCAACGACATCAACCGCGATTGCGCCATCATCATCGTGAGCCACGACATAGGCTCCATCCTGCAAAACGTGAAAGCCGTGGCCTGTGTCAACCACAACGTACACTACCACCCCGACACCGAGCTGTCAATGGTTGAGCTGGAGCAACACCTCGGCTGCCCCATCGACTTGTTGGGGCATGGACGCATGCCCCACCGCGTGCTGAAAGCACACACGGATTGAAGTTGAATGCTCGCTACGTCAGCAGCTTTCATCCATCGCACATCCACTTAATCATTCTATACACAACCGGGCGAACACTCTAAAAATAACTGGGCGAATGGCGAATGCACCCCCGTGCATCACCACCCTTTCCGCAAAAAAAGCCACCGTTTCATAAACCTCTCATTGACAGTGTTTTATAAGAGAGATTGGGCGCATTTTCAAAGTCATGGAGTTTGGGCATCAAAGTCATGGAGTTTGGCCTCCAATCTCCATGGGTTTGCAGTCCAAAGTCAATGAGTTTGATGAACGCGGACGATACTATCAACACACATTCTTATAGCCTTTTGATATTCAATGGTTTACAAAGAAATAACAGATAGCCTTTCCCGTGCATTTCTTACCCTTGCAATACACTCGGCATCAGGTTGCTTGCAAATCACCTGCGTTCAAGGAAATCGTGAACGACTGTCAAGAAAAAATCCACTCACTTGAGAAGTTGATGCTCAAATGAGTGGATATGATTATTTCAATAATCTGGAAGAATTACCACAAATCCAAGCGGTTTTTCTTCGGAATAAAGAGCTTGTCGCCTTCTTTCACGTTGAAAGCCTCGTACCAAGCGTCAACGTGAGGCAGAGCACCATTGACGCGCCACTTGCCCAACGCATGTGGATCGCGCTTCACACGGTTGCGAATTTCCTGCTCGGTGATGTTCTGTCCCCACACGCCTGCATAGGCCAGGAAGAAACGTTGATCGGCCGTGAAGCCGTCTTTTGTCTTCAATGGCTTCTTCGCCGTGGCGTTCTTATAAGCCAAGAAACTAACCTGCAATCCTCCGTGGTCGGCCAAATTCTCACCTAACGTGAAGCGTCCGTTGGCCTTGAGGTCGGGCAAAACATTGATATTGGAGAAGAAATCGGCATACATGTCGGCTCGCTCGTTGAAGCCTTTCGCATCGTTGGCAGTCCACCAGTCGTTCATGTTGCCATTGGCATCGTACTGACGACCTTGGTCATCAAATCCGTGTGTCATCTCATGACCAATCACCACGCCTATGGCACCATAGTTGAAGGCCTCATCGGCCTTAGGGTCGAAGAACGGATATTGCAGGATTCCCGCTGGGAAACAAATCTCGTTGGTGGTGGGATTGTAGTAGGCGTTCACGGTTTGCGGCGTCATGAACCACTCATCACGGTCGACTGGCTTACCGGCACGCTCGGCAATATGATTTTCGTGTGCAAATTGGCGGCATGCCATGACATTCTCATAGAATGACTTAGCGGGGTCTATGTTCAACTTAGAATAGTCGCGCCACTTGTTAGGATAGCCAATCTTAACATAGAATTTATCCAACTTCTTATGTGCTTCGGCCTTGGTTGTGTCGCTCATCCATGTTTGTGCATCAATACGTTGGCCCAATGCAATTTGCAGATTGCGCACCAAGTTCTCCATCTTCTTTTTAGAACTCTCGGGGAAATAACGGGCTACATACATCTTGCCGAGCGCCTCGCCCATTTGTGCCTCAACCTGATTGGTGGCACGTTTCCACAGAGGATAATCCTCCTTGCGGCCACTCATGGTCTTACCAAAGAAGTTGAAGTTGGCCTCACGAATTGCATCGGTGAGATAGCTTGATGACGACATGATGACATCCCACTCCATCAGCGCACGCAAATCGTCGGCCGTAGCAGCAGCCGACAGCTTGTCATATCCTTCCAGGAATGACGGTTGGCCGACAACCATCGTCTGGATGTACTCACTCTTCACGCCCTCCGCATTAGCCATGCCTTCGAGGTTGATGTTGGGATAATTGGCCTTGAACTCTTTCAAGGTCATCTTGTTGTAGTTGGCTTGTGGGTCACGAAGCTCCGTCATGCTCTTTGAAATCAACGCAAGTGCGGTCTCGGTTTTGAAAATGATGTCCGCCTTTGCCTGAGCCTGAGCCTCATCGAATCCATAGAGGCTGAACATGCGAGCGATGTGCTTCTTATATTCCTCGCGTATGGCAATGGTGGCCGCGTCGTTGTTGAGGTAATAGTCTTTCTGACCCAATGTCAATCCACCCTGACTGACGTTCAGAATGTTCATCGTCACATTCTTTTCGTCAGCAGCGAAGTAAGTACCGCAAGCGACACCATATCCCTGAGCGGCATACTTCAATTGCAGTTGTTCCAAATCTTTCTTCGTTTTGGCAGCTTCCATCTCATCCAACAAGGGTTTCACCGGTGTGATACCCTCCTTGTTACGACGGTCGGCATCCATGGCGAGCTTGTAGAAGTCGGACAGCTTTTGCTCCATCGTACCTTTCTTGTACGTCTTCTTCTGCAATTCACCCAAGATGGTGTTAATTCGCTTGTTGTTGTCTTCGGCCAACTGGTCGAAGCTGCCAAAGCGTGAATAAGCCGCTGGTAGCGGATGTTTCTTCTGCCATCCGCCCGTGGCAAACTGGTAAAAATCATCGGCTGGGCGGACAGACTTGTTAAAATTAACCTCAACAAGCCCCGATTTTGATTGTGCCATCCCCATCGTGGGTGCCACCATCAACATCATGATTGGAAATAAATGTTTCATAAGTTTTAAAGTTTTTTAGTTTACGAGTTTACAAGTTTACGAGTTTACAAGTTGATAGTTCACAGTTCAAACCTCAAAGTTCAATGTTCAATGTTCAAAGTTCACAGTTCTTCCATTTTCTCATTAAGCTCCATCCATCGTTCGTTTTCCGCATCCAATGCTCGTTGAACGGATGTGTATTCAGTGACCAACTCCATGTTTGACGCATTTTCTGGTTGTGAGAGAATGGTGTTTAGCTCAGCGATACGCTTTTCCATGGAAGCAATTTTAGCTTCACTCTCCTCGATGCTCCGTTTTAGTTTGCGTACTTTCTTTTGCTGTTCCTTCCGCTGAAGGTATTCTTCAGCCCCACTCTTTTCTGTTTTTGAAATAGTTGGCAATGGTTGTGATGCACCCGACTGTGTGTTTGTGTGCAAAAGAGAATCGATATTGTGGTTATCAGCGTCATCACCCATTGCCTGTGCATGACTGCGGATGAAGTCGTAGATGCCACCCAGATGTTCTTTCACCTGGCCACCACCGAACTCGTAAACCTTGCTCACCAGGCCGTCGAGGAAGTCGCGGTCGTGGCTCACCAGTATCACCGTACCATCGAAAGCCTGTATGGCCTCCTTCAAAACATCTTTTGATGGCATGTCCAAATGGTTGGTAGGCTCGTCAAGAATGAGCAGGTTGACGGGCTGCAAGAGTAAGCGTATCATCGCCAACCGACTGCGTTCGCCACCCGATAGCACCTTAACTTTCTTCTCAGACGTTTCGCCACCGAACATAAACGCACCCAGCAGGTCGTTGATTTTCAGTCGCATGTCACCCGTTGCCACACGGTCAATCGTTTCGTAAATCGTCAGTTCCTCATCCAGCAACTGCGCTTGGTTCTGTGCGAAATAGCCTATCTGCACGTTGTGACCCACCTTCAGTGTGCCGGTATACGGAATCTCACCCATGATACATTTGACCAAGGTAGATTTACCTTCGCCGTTTTTGCCAACAAAGGCAACCTTCTCCCCACGTTTAAGGGTGAAAGTAACGTTTTTAAACACCGTATGAGAGCCATAATCTTTGCGAAGTTCATCACAAATAATAGGATAATCGCCACTTCGAAGGCATGGAGGAAACTTCAAGTGCATGCGTTTGTTATCCACCTCATCAATCTCGATGAGTTCTAACTTTTCCAGTTGACGGATGCGCTGTTGCACCTGAATGGCCTTGGTTGCTTGATAACGGAAACGCTCGATGAAGGCTTTTGTGTCGGCTATTTCTTTTTGTTGGTTTTCATAGGCGCGCTGTTGTTGCTCTCTTCGCTCGGCCCGCAACACGACATATTGATCGTATTTAACTTTATAGTCTTCGATGTGGCCACAAGTAATCTCTATCGTACGGTTGGTTACATTATTGATGAAAGCACGGTCGTGACTGACCAGCACCACTGCTTTGGCTGATTGAGCGAGAAATTGTTCCAGCCATTGTATCGACTCAATGTCGAGATGATTGGTTGGTTCGTCCAGCAACAGCACGTCAGGCCGACGCAACAAAATCTTCGCCAGTTCGATTCGCATGCGCCAACCACCAGAGAACTCCGACGTAGGACGGTCAAAATCGGCCTGAGTAAAGCCCAGTCCGGTGAGTGTTCGCTCCATTTCGGGCTCATAGTTCTCGCCGCCCATCATCAAATAGCGATCGTGTTCCTGCGTAAACTTCTCGACCAGTTCCATGTACGACGCACTCTCATAGTCGGTACGGTTGCCCAATTCGTTCTGCATGTGCTCAAGGTGTTCCTTCATGCGCATGCTGTCAGAAAAAGCCTTTCGTGTTTCTTCCTTGACAGTTGTGTCATCGGCTATCTTCATCACCTGCGGAAGATAACCAATGGTGGTGTCATTAGGAACCGAAACAACACCCGAGGTAGGTTTCTGTTGACCATTGAGAATCTTGAGTAAGGTAGATTTACCAGCTCCGTTCTTGCCCACCAATGCAATTCTATCACGCTCATTGATGACAAAACTCACATCGCGGAACAAGGGTTTCACACCAAATTCTACCTTCAAACCTTCTACTGATACCATGAATATCTCGTTAAATTTAGTCGCTAAGTTACATAATCATCCTTCAACGCTGTACTTCTTAACAGCATTATCACGCTTGCTTTTCTTCCTTCTGTTTGCGCTTACGAAACTCGTTGAAGCATACCAAGATAATCAGTAGCACCAACAAAGCAAAGGAAATATACGCGATGGTCTCCGTACGATTGACCGATTTAGGGAAGAAACTCAATACCACCGTATGCTTACCGGGTTTCACCTGGATGGCACGAAGTATGTAATTAACCCGACCAACCGGCACTTCCTCACCATCAACCGTGGCCGTCCATTCCGGATAATAAATCTCAGAGAACACCACTACGCCCCCTTTGCTCGACTCTACCTGGTAGGTCAGTTGATTGGGCTCATACTTCTGCAGCGTTACTACCGATGAATGATCTTGCGCAACGGCCTCGCCAAGTTGTTGTTTGAACTTCTTATCAGCCACAGCCTCAGTACGAAGATTCATCTTTCCGATACGTTCAATTTCCTGATTGGCATTATCCACATACGTCAATTTATCAACAAACCACGCATTACCAAAGGCGTATGGGTTTTTGAGTGGAACGGTTTGTCCACCCTGCAATGGCATGATGAAGAACTTAGTGTTGAGCATGTTCAGCACAGGCGAAATGCTATCACCATTTAATTGCGTCATGTCGCCCTGTGCATCCATAATCCCTTTCATCAGGTTTTGCATTTCAGGAGCGATATAAGCCTCTATCATTTCCTGATAACGGCGCAACTTAGCAGGGTGATAACCTCCAATGCTCTTGTGGAAATAACTGGTTTCGTTCTCGTTAAACGTACTCGTTGAGAGATTCAACACACGATAGTCGAGTTCTTTGGTCTGTAGAATTTGCTTGTCGGTGGGTGTCATTTCGATGGGATTTTCACGCACACTTATCTCAACAAACATGCTATCGTACAAATAACGCTTGTTGACAGCCCACATATCTACCAAGCACAACAGGGTAAGACCACCGATGAGCCATGCTGTACGTATTTTCCTTGCCTTGTAAAGCAGTAAAAACAGGGTACCAATGAGGATGATCACAAACGAACGCCAGCAGTCTGTTGTGAAGATAGCTTGTCGCATGGCACGAAGATTTGTCAGCAGCGCACCCTGATATTCGGAAGGAATATTCTTCATAGCCTCCAACTCTGCAGCGGAAACATAGTCAGAGAAGAACACTGTTGGCATCAGCGCGAACAGCAAACAGAACCCAGCAGTGAGGCCAAAGCTAACATATACATATTTTAATCGTTTGTTTAATAGTTCGGGTTCGTCGATGATTTTCTTCAATGCCATCACGGCCAACAGCGGAATGGTAAACTCTGCGATAACCAATATCGACGCCACGGTTCGGAATTTGGCGTACATGGGCACGTAATCGATGAAGAAATTGGTAAGCGGCATGAAGTTTTTACCCCACGACAGCATGACAGACAGGATGGTAGCTGCCAACAAAGCCCACTTCATAGGACCTTTCACGATGAACAGCCCCAAGATAAAGAGCATCATAACAAATGCGCCAACATAAACAGGACCACTGGTTCCGGGTTGTTCACCCCAGTATTGACCTATCTGTTGATAGATTTCCGTGAATTGTGGATCAGCCTTTTTCATGGCAGTTTCGTTCATTGAGAGCGGAACAGATGCCCCACCTTTGGCATTAGGGATGAGCAACGTCCATGTTTCACCAATGCCATAACTCCATTGGGTGATGTAGTCGCGCTCCAGTCCACTATTGGTTTGGTTGGCCGAGTTGGGCTTCACCAGTTCGCTCTTGCCACGCATCGACTCTTGACTGTATTCCCATGTATGATACAGATTGCTCAGATTGATGCAGATACCGATGGCAGCGGCGGCGATACACACGGCTGATGCTTTGCCAAATCGTGCCAACTGCTTGTCTTTCACGGCCTGAACCAAGAAGGCGATAACCATGAAGAAGATGATGAACAGATAATAATAGGTCATCTGCACATGATTGGCCTTCACCTCAAAAGCGGTAAACAAGGCGGTCAGGATGAATCCCCAAAGATATTTTCCCCTATAACTAAGCACAATACCAGCAATCATTGGCGGCAGATAGGCCAAGGCCATCACTTTCCAAATGTGTCCGGCAGCAATGATGATGAAGAAATAACTGGAAAAAGCCCAAATGACAGAGCCCAAGACAGCCAACTCCTTGCGGAAATCAAAAGCCCGCAACAGGATGTAGAAGCCCAACAAATAGGCAAACACATACCACACATTTTCGGGCAACCACAGGTGGTAAGCGTTCATCACCTTGCTCAATGTGTCGGTACTTTTGTACGACGGAGCCGTTTGATAGGTGGGCATACCCCCGAACACCGAATTAGTCCATCGGGTTCGTTCACCTGTTCTTTCATAATATTCTGTTTGTTCATGCCCAAGACCCTTTCCTGCTGAAGCATCATGCTGGAACAGAATACGCCCTTCCAGACTGGCTGGAACGAAATAAGCAAATGAAATCAAGACGAACAAGACAATGGCGGCAACATCCAACCCATATTTCTTCAAAGCTTCCATGAATAGCTGTTTAATGTTAAGATTTAGGCACAAAGATAACAAAACTTTACCGTTTACACCTGCCTGTGCAACCATTTTTTGCTACCTTTGCAGCCAAATAGCAAACAACAATCATGAAAATAGGTATCATCGTGGCCATGGAGAAAGAGTTCACGCAACTCAAATCCTTGCTTGAAGACATGCAGACACAACAGCATCGGCATCTGTCAGTCATCACGGGACGCATTGGACAACACGAAATCGTGATGCAACAATGTGGCATTGGAAAGGTAAATGCTGCCATTGGTGCGGTGGAATTGATAAACCATCATCACCCCGATTTGGTGATATCATCTGGATGTGCGGGTGGTGTAGATGTGTCTTTAAGTCCTACCGACGTGGTTGTAAGCACACAATGTTGTTACCACGATGCTTATTGTGGCAAAGAGTGCGAAGCAGGTCAAATCATGGGAATGCCCGCAAGTTATGCCTCTCCAGCCGAATTGGTGCGTAAGGCGTGTGCCATCGACTGCGGCACGAACATTCGTAGCGGTCTCATTGTGAGTGGCGATTGGTTTGTTGACAGCAAAGAGAAGATGCAACAAATACTTTCCTCTTTTCCCACAGCCATGGCTGTTGACATGGAGAGTTGTGCCATTGCCCAAACCTGTTACCTTTATCACACGCCGTTCATCTCCTTCCGCATAATCAGTGACGTGCCTTTAAAGGATACAAATGCGGCACAGTATTATGATTTTTGGGAGCGATTGGCCAACCATTCGTTCCATGTCACCAAAGAGTTTATACAGATAGTGGGATAGTTTACAAGTTGACAAGTTTACGAGTTGACAAGTTGATAGCTTCTTCTATTGGCGCATCAACCATAAACCCCATGAATGAAGAAAAACCATCAACTCGTCAACTTGTCAACTAAAACCTCGTCAACTAACAACTCACAAACTAAAAAACTCACAAACTAAAAAACTAAAAAATGAATAAGATTCCCTCATTCACCATCAACCACAACAAACTGTTGCGTGGTATTTATGTAAGTAGGCAAGACGTTGTCGGCTCTGAAGTCATCACCACTTTCGACATCCGCATGAAAGAGCCCAACCGCGAACCCGCGTTACACATCGGTGCCTTGCACACCATCGAGCATTTGGCAGCCACCTATCTGCGCAATGATGCCCAGTGGAAAGACAAAATCGTTTACTGGGGGCCCATGGGATGCCTCACCGGCAACTACCTTATTATACATGGCGATCTGAAAAGCAGCGACATCGTCGACTTGATGATACGCACCTTCAGCTTCATTGCCAACTATGAGGGTGAGATTCCCGGTGCACAACCCAAGGATTGTGGCAACTACCTGTTGCACGACTTACCCATGGCGAAACTTGAATCACGCAAATTCGTTGAAGAGGTACTGCAGAAGATTGAAGACAAAAACCTGGTTTATCCAGAATAAGCCGAGGCTTGACAATGACTACAGCAACAATACGGCAATATTTTTCGCATATAGTTGCTGAATAACCTATATCCAAAGTTTTATCTTAACGTCTTCGTTAAGGTGCTGCCATGAAGGGTTTTCACTCGCACAACAACCACTTGTGCGACAGGAACGTGCAACCTCACAGAGCGTTGTCCGTGGGCTTCAGAGGCGGCAAGCAGGGTTCCATCGAGTGCGAACACCTGCACATGCGCCAAATCCTCGCCCTGTACGTCAATCCAGTTACCACCTCGCACCATGCGTAGCGAGCTTTGTGTTGCGTCTATATGCGTGGATTCGTCAGGATAATCATTGTAAATACTGTTCATAAACGACACTTCAAAGGGAGGGCAGTTCTCGTTCCATAAATCACACTCCACGCCGTCTACCATACCCATCAATGCCAATCGGTATGTACGATTGTTGATGACGGGCAAGCTGTCCTTGTTTCTCAACCATCCTGTAACAAAGATTTCATTATCTCCTCCACCCGACAAGTTGTATTGTTTTTGAGCACTACCGCCCAAGGCTATGCGTCGCTGGGTCTTCGTATCAATCAGGCAAAGCGTCAATTTGCCGTTGTAGGTGGCTTGAGGTGCGAGCGTCATCACCACTCCTATCTTGAGCAATGGATTGCTACAGAGGTCAACGTTCATGGGAGATATAGACGAACCACTGTTGTCTTGCACCATTCCCAAGAGTTGTGCGAAAAGCTTGTCGCTGGGCTTAGCTGCCTCCACCTGCAACGTAGATGGCTCGTTGCCATGCACCATGCCCACCGTTGCAATGCTACCAGTATCATATTGCTTGATTACCTCTACCTTCAGTTTGTATTCCTTGGACTGCAGATGGTCGGGCAAGTGCATATCCACCCTCACCTCTGTCTCGGCAAACATCTCAAAGTCCACAGCCTCTGCGGTTTGTCCAGTAGCAACCACACGATTGCCATCATCCACGAGCGACACCTTCACCGTGCCATCGAAAGGCGTACCTGTGAGTTTGCGTATGCTTAGGCACAGCGTGGCTTTGTTGCCGGCAGTACACGGTTTGAACGTATAGGGGTGGGAAGCCAATACGAAAGGTACCTTGTCATCGGGCTTCTCAAATAGGCGCACATCGTTGCCTTGCACCTGAAAGGCTATGCGTGGTGCGGTTTTCATCTTGCACCATGCCCCATAGGTAGAATTATCTTTGAGGCTGGCACATACAGCTTGCAAATAGTAGCGTCCATCTGCAAGCTCTTCAAGATTCATCGTAAACGTGCAAGCATCATCAATCAACTGTCCCGATTGCAGCACACCATCGTTATATTTGCCGCGCTCTGCGGTATATCCGCCTTTGTCGTGCCATGCCGATGGCAATACTTTTACTTGCTTGCCCTGCTCGTTGTACACGCCCAAGCCAATATCTCCAGCAAATGTTCCATCGGCTTGGTTCTTAAAGTGGTGATAGCTAACCGTCATGGGTCGCTGTTTGTCGGTGGGTATGCCGCCAACTACGGTCATGTTGCCCTCCGAGTTGAAACACAAGTTGGGGGCATCGTCAGCAAGTTCGGCATCAATAGGAGCGCTTTCAGGCTTATTGGGATGCACCAAAACTATCTGCACCTGCTTGTTGAAGGAGAGAGGTTTACCGCCAAACTCCTGTCCTGTGGTGGAAAGATTTAGTGCTGTGACGGAGAAATAGCCGTCGCCACCGCCTCCCCAACCAAAATTCATGTGAAAGAGGTTGTCCTTATCTACACCGTCTACTACCCATGCGTGTCCGCTACCGCCCGACTTCACGCTGCCGCTGATGTACACGGGGAAGCCGTTTTCTATCTCCTTGCGCAATATCTGGGTGAAAGCAGCTGCACCCTCATCAGACTTGTTGAGCATGGAGGTGGAATAATTGAAGTACGTTTTCAGTGCCTTGGCAGCCATGAAGGTTTGTGCACCGCTGGATGTGGGACTGTATTGCATGTTCACCGACACGCCCACATCGCGCATGAGCAGCGCCACAGCGTCGCAAGCCTCCGCATTGGCAAGTGCCTTGCGTGTGTTGTATTTGGGCAACATCTTGTCCCATGGGTATACCGACTTACTAAAATCCACGTTCATCGGGCGGTTGTCATAACTCACCTTGTACGAGTACTTGCCCTTTCCACGCTCTGGCCAGCGATGATAATACATGATTTGCGCCACCGCCGTAGCCACACATCCCGTGTAGTTGTACCCCGTACGACGATTGTAAGGGTCGTCTTGACTCCATGCCGTTGTGAGCAACGGAGCCACCTCCTTTCGGTTGGGGGGCGTAGTGGTAACGGTAGCTCTTGTGGCGGGTTGCCTTTGCAATTGATGAAAGGCGTCACGATAGGCACTCAACAGGAATTTAAGTTCCTCGCTTGCACGCAGCGTGTCAAGCGCTCCTGTGTGCGAATAGCCCAACACTTGTCCCATGGCATCATCGCCTGCCACCACAACAAAACCCCGTCCGTGGCGGTCGTTATAAATATAATAAGGTGGTATACCATGCGAAGCCCTCGTAGCATGGCGTTCCGAAAGACTCACATTGACATATTTGCGGGCAATACTTATCGACTTGTCCACTGTCACTATCTTGCCCAAGGTGGGAATGCTCACCGTTGTGGCAAGCACAATGCCCCATAAGGTGGGGCTTAACCATCTTTTTATTTTCACTTTTTTAGTCTTGTTTGGTTTTAACGACGAAAGTCTGATACAACGCTACTAACCACACCGACAACACGAAAGGTGCGGTGAGCGTGACAATACCCATGTGCAAACCGGCGTATTGCATCAGCAACGTAAGCATCAAGGCTACCAATGCCTTGACGTAAGTCCATGAGCCAATGCCAAGAATGTTGGCGACTGCCAAAACCGCAAGAATGGCATTGTAGCCATACATACCGTTGTTGACCGAAGTAGTACTGACACCCGGCACCCACACCACGGCGAGACACAGAGCACAAGCGACAAGCGATTCCACGCCCATCTTGCGCGAATTGACACAAATGGCAAGGAAAAACAACAAGCCCGTGAGCAGGCTGTTGCCCTGAAGCATGATTTGTCCAAAGCTCAGCGAGACGGCTTTAATCAGCGAGAAAGTTTCCGCAGTATCGGCAGCTGTCGTTGCTGGCAGCTGTAACTGGGGGAAAATATGACCCAACAGCAGCATCGCCCAGGTGATGAGCACGAAGGGTGCGGTGAGCGCAGGGACAAAGCGTTGCCGCTCGAACAGTCGCGTCACCAGCGTTGACAGCACACAAGCCACTACCATGAGCAATACAGAACCCACATGGATGGGCATAAAACAGGGTACGGCGATGCCTACCAGCGCAGCATTAAAACCATACAATCCGTCACGGATGCGCCCCCCGTCATATCGAAGGGCAACAGCTGTACATGTGCCAATGGCACTTCCAACCAAGGCAAACAAGCACATGAGGAGGGAGTTGCAAGCAATACCTGCAAGCATCAATGCGCCCGACAGCGCATTGCCTTGAAACATCACCTGTCCCACACCACGAAGTATACTTTTCATCATCTGCATGGAGTTGTCACTTAAGAAGAGTTTTTGTCCGTTTCTGCGGGCAAAATTAAGTAAAAGTTATGATATATGTGTAAAAGAGAACAAATAAACGGAAATTTATAGCACCACGTTTATTATAGAAAAAGGATTTTTCTAAAAACGGCCAAACGTAAGTAATTGATTTCCAGCAGCATGAGGAGCGTGACTAAACTCAATGACTTTAGCGTCCAAACTCTATGACTTTAACGCCCAAACTCTATGACTTTAGCACCCAAACTCTATGTTATTGAAAAACAACTGATGAGCACCACCAAAAAAGCCTTTTCTGTTTACAATTTCGAGGATAGTGGAGAACGTAATTTTACTATGAGTCGCGTTTAACTATCAAAGGTCAAACACATAGCCAACCGTGAAGGTGAACACCTTGTTTTTCATTCTATCTTGGGTATATTTGTTCATCTTGGTCAGGCCGAAGTTGTATCTTGCATCCAGCACCACATGGCTGTACTCCAACGAAAAGCCCACAGGAATGGAAACGTCGAAGCGCTTTGAGTAGGACAGGTTGTCGTATTTTTCGGTGTAGGCATACAGCAAATGCCCCTTCTCGTTAGTCTGATAATGCGCTTTTCCTTCTTTGTCGACCGTAAATTGCGACAAGGTTGCCCTACCTTTTGCCGACAAGAGGTAGCCCATCTGCACGCCAGCATTGAACGAAAAACCAGGAAGAACCGCCACATGAGCCATCAAGGGAAGTGTGAGATAATCGTATTTCCACTGAACATCTTCAGACGTATAGTGTACTTTTGCCTTATCAATCGTTTCTGATGGCGGAAAACGCATTCCCTGAACCGAATAAAACACACCGGCAGAGAACGCCACCTGATCCACCGCTTGATACTGTACGTCCAGTCCACCGATAAATCCTTCGCGGTACTTTGATTTCTGCTCAACTTCATTCTGCTGCCCATCAGGGGATAAACCACCAATGACAACGTCAAAATTAGAGATGTTTGCCAAGTTCACCCCTACCTTGGGAATCAGTGACCACGTCCCAACACTGCGTTGAGCCATGGCAAATGTGCAGGCCATCAACAGGGCCATAGACAGCAATAACTTCTTCATGATGTTTATTTTTTCTATATAAACGGATGAAGGGCATGATTTATTACAAAAGAAGATGAAAAGCTGAATCTCGCTAAAAGTATCAAGAAAAATCGTTGGTGCAATTCCCAACTTGCAGGGAATTGCACCAACGGATAGCCTGCCTGTACACGAATTCACGCCCAACGGGCTGACTTATGTCAGGCACTGTGCTGAAAAAGGGTGAATCATATAGAAAGATTCGAGCGCAGACGGCGCCCTATTGCTCCGCATCCAATGAGGGTGGAGCCATCTTTTTATCGGCTCCCCAGGATTTATTGGGATGCTTACCCATTTCCAAGATCAAGGTACCACCGTTTTTGATGTCATCGTGTGAAAACCAAGGCATGTTCCACGTTCTGCCATTGAGGGTGGCTTGCTGAATGTATTTGTTCTCATCAGAGCAGTTGTTGGCGATGATATGGAAGATTTTTCCATTGCCCAACCGCACCTGAATGTCGCTGAACAGAGGGCTGCTAATGTTATAAGCGGGGAATCCGGGTGTCACTGGATAGAAGCCAATGCTGGAGAAAACGACGAAAGAGGTCAACCCTCCCCCATCTTCATCACCGGGAACACCCATCAAATCGTTACGAAACCACGTGTTCAAGACTTGCCGTACCCGCTTTTGAGTCTTCCAAGGAGTGCCCGCATAGTTATATAAATAAGGAATATGCAGCGAGGGTTCGTTGGCCATGGTAAACTGTCCGATGTTTCCGGTCTGATCTGGAAGTTGGGTGTAGAACTCCCGTTTGCCTCTTCCCATGGGCTCAATAAACGTTTGATCCAGATTCTTGACAAATTGTTCACGCCCACCCATGAGATTTATCAGGTCGGCAACATTGTGCTGAACGTCCCAACGATAAGTCCAACCATTGTTCTCATCGTAGGCATCGCGGGCACCAATGCCTCCCGAGAAGCGATAATCAAAGGGCTGAAGGAAATTGCCTTCCTTGTCTTTGGGATGAAAAAAGCTGGTTTCATGATTGAAGAGAGTACGGTAGTTACGTCCCCTACGCTCATAATAGGATGCTTCTTTGTTTTTATTCAGATAGCTGGCAATGCGCGACAGGCACCATTCATCGTAGGCTGTGCCAAGTGTTACGGCCACAGGTTGGCGCTTTTCAAAGTCAGACACATTGGAATCGGTTTCCTTTTCGCCTTCCTTGAGAGCGGGAATGTAGCCATGCTGCTTGTAGAAATCATCAATCCAGCCTGCCGGGTTGCCCGACCATGGAGCCAAAGTCTTTTCTTCGAGTGCCTTACGAGAATACGCATAGCCACGTTTGGCATCCACTTTCAATCCTTTGTACAACGCGTCGGCCACCATGGCGATACCATGATTGGAGTTCATTCGGCGTGAGTCGCCTGTCACTTCGGGAAAGGTAGGCATCCATAGCGTACCCATCTGTTCGGCCATTCGCAGGTAAGATTCGATGATGTGTTCTTCTTTTTCGGGTTGAATGAGTGCCCGAAGCGGATGAGCGGCACGATAGGTGTCCCAAATCCAGTCGTCAGTATAAAACGGTATGCCGCCATCTTCATGCACAGCACCATCGTAGGCACTCCAGTATTTGCCATCCTCACTGTAACAGATAGGACGTTCAAAAGTGCGATAATAGGAGGTGTAAAGCACTGTTTTCTGGTCTTCAGAACCGCCTTTGACCTGAATGTTGGCCAGTGCCTCATTCCAAATCCGACGACCTTTGGCCGCAACCACATCGACATCAAAATGCTGGATTTCTCGCTGCAGATTCTTCTTGGCCTGCTCTTCACTGATGAAAGATACACCATAACGTAATCGAACCTGCGGTGTTCCATCGGCATATCGCAATGCTATGCAGGCGTTTCGGCCTTCAACCGATGCTTTGGACGCATTGATTGCACCGTTTTCCAAGGCTCCCATCTGCATGGGAGAACGGTCTACCTCTGCATAAATGTATACTTTTGTCTGGTCTGTGAGTCGCTGGAATCCACTAATGGCGTTCCCGGTACAATGCATGCCGCCATCACGCGAATTGATCATGACGTACACGGGCTTGTCTTTTTGCCAGAAATTCAGTTCATAAACCGCACTTTGGTGCGACACAGCGTAGCGAGCTTTCATCTGATTGTCGTCCAACTCGATATCAAAACCATAGGGTGTGAGCTTCTCGTGGTCATAATTCAGTGGCACAATGGCCTTGGGTTGCGTGCCTTGATAAGGAGAAATGTTGAATGCAGACCGCTCACGATGATTGGTGACGATGACCGGAAGACCGTTTACCTGTTCCGTTGTATAATCACCTCGCTCGGGATAGACACGCAACATGCTGTTCGGCAACTGCACGGTTGCAAAGGTAGGAACCAGCAAATGACTGATATTGCCAATGTAGGGATTGACATAATCGACCAACTCTTTGTTTTGGGCATGCAGCCCTTGTCCTGCCAAAAGGCCGAACAAGGCACATGCGCAGACTAACTTTTGTTTGATAGGCATAGGTTTTTCTTTATAATTATGAATCTTTTTCTATACTAAATTTGTACTTATACACATGATGACGCTTCACTTCGTAAAGCTGAATGTTGTCAGCAAAGCATTCCACATCGGTAAACTTCGGAATCAATCAGCATCATCTGTAGCCCCAAGTACGGCAAATTAAACTCATTGGGCGTATTAACTGATGCTACAAAGATAAAATAATTAACGGAAATAGGCAAATAAACAAAAAGTAAACTCCAGAGCAAAACGAATGTGGAAGATGGCTTCAACATGCTCTTGCTCACAAACATTTGGCATGGTTAACGGCCGATGATTTCATCTTTTTCGTTATCTTTGTACAGCAACCAAGCATTTTTGGAATGGAACAATATATCGACACATACGCCTCTCCCTTAGGAATCATCACCATGGGCAGCAATGGCAAACAACTTACAGGATTGTGGTTTGAAGGACAAAAGTACTTCGATCACCCGTCAGGTGACCAACCTCAACATCATTCGCTCCCCATTTTTGACGAGACTCGCATTTGGTTAGACGTTTATTTTCAGGGCAAGCGCCCTACCTTCACACCCCAGATTCTGCTGAACGACACGCCGTTTCGTAGGACTGTATGGAAGTTATTGTTGACCATTCCGTATGGAGAAACCACCACTTACAAGGACATTGCCAGGCAATGGGCCAGGCAACACGGTGTGAAAAGCATGTCGAACCAGGCGGTGGGCGGTGCCGTTGGGCGCAATCCCATCTCCATCATCATTCCTTGTCACCGGGTTATCGGCACGAACGGAAGCCTCACGGGCTATGCGGGAGGGCTGGACAGAAAGCGGTGGCTGCTACAATTGGAGCAAGCAAGTACCGACAGATTCTTCATACCTCAAGAGTAAAAACGAACCATGAGGAACAGAAGGCTGCACATTACGCTTGATCCGTCAAGTTTACACCCCATTTGTTTTCCAACTCCTTGATGCGCTCTTGCGTCTGACGGATGAACGACTGGTAAGCATCGCCATCCGGATGGAAGGGACGATGCGCCAAGGCGGCCTTCACGGGTTGCCAATCGGCCAAGAAATGTTTGGCCTCCTGACTGAAAAAGGCATCTGAAAAACGTTCCCAGATGTATGCCACGGCTTGGTCGGAGGGATGCAACATGTCTTCTTTATAAAACCGATAATCGCGCAACTCGTCGTTCACAATCTCGTAAGCGGGGAAATAAGTCACCACGCCGGGATAACGCTCTTCCAGCTGGCGGGTGGCCAAAAGCAGCGTAGCCTTGGACAGCTGACTGCCATGAAAGCCGTACTTGGCATAGCGAATGGGACTGACGGTGAGGATGACGCGCATCTTGTCATTGCGCTTCACCAAACATTCTACCGCTCGAGACAGATAGGCCGCACACTCCTCCACGCTCAATTCCACTTCACGAAACAAGCGTTGCGGACGCTTTTGACAGTTGTCTACTATCTCGCCCGTTTCTTTCAAGATGTACACATGGTTGGTACCTAGGGTAAACACGGCCACGTTGGGGTTTACATCGGTGCGCTCTACCGTGTGCAGAATGCTGGCCGGATTGTACATCACGCCGTAAGGATTGACGGTGACGCGAAACTTATCTTCGACAAACCGCCGCCCCATGCTGTCAGCAAAGCATGACCCGACAAAGAGCATGCGCTCGAATGGTGGGATTTGAAACGAGGGTTGGTCTATTTTGACTATGGTTCTGAATTGCATAAGCTATTGGTTGTGCCTTTCCACCCCATCAACATCACAGGGACTGCGATGAAGAGGAAGCAGGAAAAAACGTTAGGATGACAAAAATAATCATTTTTATCAAAAGAAACTTGGCGTAACTTATATTTTATTGTAGATTTGCGATATTAATCAAACCCAAGACGAACAATGGTACATTTCATATCTAAAGACGCATTCAAACACTGGAAAGAAGGCCTGCAAAGCATTGTACAGAGATTTCCGCTGACCCTGTTTTTCACCATCGCCTCATGCCTATCGCTGATGTACCTCAATCACTATCTGCTCTATGACGGACAGACGAAAGGATTCGAATTCTTCCTCATGTTCTATCCACTCACGGCCACCATTCTGTCTTTGACACTCCACCTGTGGACAGAAGGCATGCGTCAACGGTTCAAAGCAAGGGGATGGCAAGGTGGACTACATGCCCTTTGGCTGGCTCTGTGCATCTATTGGGCCACCGAATACGAACTTTCCACAGGACAATGCATCGCCGCCTGCACATGTGTAGGCGCAATGCTCGTGGGCTGGTTCACACTGCCTTTCGCGCAACAAAAGAACGACCGTCCAGCCATTAACTTCCTCATCAGACTTATGGGAAGCGGCATCATCGCTGCCCTCACATCCCTTGTTCTCTACTTGGGTATCTTGTTGCTGATACAGTCGTTCAAGTATCTGTTTAACATGGACATAAAGGCAACCCTCTATGGCGATACGGCTAACGTGTGTTTCACGCTGGTGGCCCCACTGTTATTCATGTTCCAGTTGCCGAAAGACGAACAAAAATACAGTCAATACAACTGGCTGCAACATAAGTTTGGCAACGGCATCATCCATTACCTGCTCATTCCGCTGCATTTAGCCTACGTCATCACGCTTTATCTCTACGCTGTAAAGATACTCGTTATCTGGGAATTGCCCAACGGATGGGTGTCTACATTGGTTTCGGTGCTCATGTTGCTCACTGTCATCATTCTGTTCTTACTCTACCCTATCCACCAGCAAGACCAAGTAAAGCCGGTAGACCGTTTGGCAGTTCGCTACCTTCCCATCATCGTTTTGCCGTTGCTGGTGCTGATGTCGATAGGCATTGGCCGCCGTTTTTCCGACTATGGCGTAACCATACAGCGTCTTTACCTGCTGTTGTTCAACCTTTGGTGCTACGCTGTCTGCATAGGGCTCATCGTCTGTCGGTCGCGTAAGGTGATGTGGGTGGCATGGAGTTTTGTCGCCATCCTGTTGCTGGTGTCGGTATTTCCAGTAAACGTATCAAGTTATACCTACAACCATTTGCAAAAACAGGTACGCGAATTGTTGGCCAAGCACAACATAACCAAGTTTCCGATGAGCAGTAAAACATACACAACTTTATTGAAACAGGTAGGATACCAACAGGCGAAAAGCCTTGCGGGTAAGCTGAACTACCTGAACAGCACATACGATAGCCAGGCCATTGAGGATATCATCAACCCCAGGTATCTCGTCGCAGACTATCAAGTAGAAGAGATGTACGAGCAGCCAATGGCAGGTACCTCTTCAACATCCATACCCGAAAATACGCTCATCAGCGACAAACGCGAAGAAAACATCCCATTACCCATTCCGCCGGGTTACCGTTATTTTCAGAATATTGATCAATATACTCCGCAAGTAGAAGCTAAAGTTGAGGGAGACAAACTACTTGTTACCATGAAATATCAACTGAATGGTAAAACACTGACAGACCATTACCAAATGAGTTTGGCGGAGATTGAACGAAAGGTCAACGGCAAAGATAAGTTCTACATGACTGCCACCGGCAAACAGACACAGCTTGTCATCACTTACTTGTACCTCTCGTATAACGAAGACAACGTCGACATGCAATACCGGGGTACGCTCTTCGTGAAATAGCGCACGGCAGTGGGCATGGAATGTGCGTCATCAAGCCGGCTTCATGGATGCTTCCACGGGTTTAAGTGGTGCATCATGTCGGTGGTCGAGGGTTCACCATAGGCTGGTAGCCCGTCATAAAACGCAAATAAAAACAGGAACTTGCTGCAAGGTTTAGCCAATGGAGTGCATAAATAGTATTTAAAAATGAAAAAGCATATTATTTTCTCAATAGTTTTATTCTCGAATATCGTTATGTTCGCTCAGAATCAGAACTATAATATCAGATCACGAGTTTTAACCTTAGAAGATTCCATTCCGGTAAGTTTCGCAACAGTGAGACTCATGCAGCCCGACTCCGTCATGATTGGATCAACCCTTACGGATTTGAACGGTCTGTTCGGCTTCGACACCACATTAAAAGAGGGGATGTTTCTTTCCATATCCTCAGTAGGATGCAAAAACACAGATGTAGTCCTTCCGTGTGATACCATGATTTATATTGAAAGCACCAATAAACTTGCAGAAGTCGTGGTTCGGGGAAGTAAGAAATATGTCAAGGGAACGCCGAGAGGCTTGCAAATCTCAATGGCAGGGAATCCTATTGCAAAACTTGGCAATGCCATGGAGGCGATCAAGTACCTACCGATGATTGACACGTCTGGCGGTGGGATATCTGTCCTTGGACATGGAACGCCCGTTGTCTATATCAACAACAGGCTTGTGCGTTCAACAAGTGAGTTGTCTTCACTTTCCGCCAACGATATATCCAATGTTGAGATTATTACCAACCCTTCATCAAAATATGGTGCCAATGTGTCATCTGTCATTCTCATACGTACAAAAAAACTTAATGAGGGATTCCATGCTGTCGCAGCAGGTAATGTGTCGGCAAGTGAAGAATGGTCAGAATCTGTCGATGTGTCACTGAATTACCATACAAAAAGCGGACTTACTGTCTTGGGAGATTTATCATACGGCTTTTCTGGCTTCAAACAGGATAGACATTATATTGAATGTTTTTATTCAGAGAGTAACCCTGAATCAAAATATCGTTCTGATACTTATTCCAAAGCCAAAAGCAAAAGCCAGTCCCTCATGGCAGACGCTGGGCTAAACTACGATTTTGGAACCAACTCTATTGGTGCAAAATACACGTTTCAGCGCACTCCTAAGAGTCATTATAGCGGCAATGCAAAATCTGTAATAGATTATCAAGGAACCGAAGATGTAATAGCATCAATAAGTGACTTGTATAATCAAAGTTCCATGCACCATGTCAATACTTTCGGCAGTTTTGCACTGCCTGTCAGTATCTGGTTGCGTATAGACGCCGATTATGTGAAATCCTATCGTACTTCCAACTCGGGTGTAGATGAGAACAATTCTACCAATATGGTCTACAATTCGAATGTAAGCAAAGCCTCTTTATGGTCAGGAAAAATTGTACTGTCAAGAAAAATCAGCAAGGTGGAGATAGAGGCAGGTTCGGAAATCTCATATACACGTAATAATCAGGATTATTTGGGGGCTTCCACTGGGAATCTGGATTTTATTACTCCGGAAACAGACAATGTAAAACAATATCTCTATGCAGGATTTGTCAGTTTTAACTGGACACCCAACAACATATGGAATATGTATGGTGGACTTAGACTTGAATCAACCAATACAGATTTCAGACAAAACAACGTTCTTCGTGAAGATTTATCAAAATCATATACAGACTTGTTGCCTAATCTGGGCATATCCTTTAATTCATCTATTCGTATGAGTTTGTTTTACAGAGCATCCGTGTCTCGTCCGGGATACCAATCTCTTGACAACACATACGTTTATGTTACTCCAACCCTTTGGGAAACAGGCAATCCTGAACTTCGTTCAACTCTCCGCCACAAAATAGGATTGAACCTTTATTATAAGAAATTTATCCTTCAAAGCTCATTCACAATGAACAAACGGAATGTGACTTCAATATATCGCTATGACAACACCGATCGCATTAATGTTGTACAACCTGTCAATCTGCCAGATTATAACTCATTCCAGCTTGTAGCTGTCCAACAACTTGATTTCGGCTTTTGGCATCCCACCATACAGGGCGTGTTCTATGTTCAGGATTTGAAGTATGGCTCACCTGTAAGAAAATACGATAAACCGCTCTATACTCTGTCGCTCAACAACCGGTTCGACATTCCCGGCAGTTTCTATGCTTATTTAAATCTGTTCGGTCTAGGAACCGGCAATCAAGATGTGATTTATAGCCGTGGTTCGTGGCAGGCATCAGTGACCTTGAACAAAACTTGGAAAAGCTGGGCTTTCACACTCTCGGCTAATGATATATTCAATACATGGAGACAGAAATTTGACACTTTCACCAATACTGTCGATTATTCTTCTGACATCAAGGGGGGATCCCGTTCAATCGCATTAAGCATACGATATACTCTTAACGCAGCAAAGGGTAAATATAAAGGAAAAACATCTCGACAGGACGAGATAGATAGATTATAGATCCATACAATGAAGAAGATGAAGATTATCATGCAACGTGATGCTATGCAATGCGGCATAGCATCATTAGCTATGATTTGTAATTATTTTGGTCGCTTTGTTTCGGTTATCCCAAAGCTATTCCTCACAGCAAGTTCCCGTTAAGGTTCGCGCCTTATTCTTCTAAAATGTGACCAGCCTTGAGCCGTCTTCCTGCTCGGCAATGGTTACCTTGACAGCATCTTTAGGTAGCAACTCTTCCACCAACTCCGGCCACTCGAGGAAGCAGAGGCGGTGGCTATAAAAATAATCCTCATAGCCCATGTCGTACACCTCTTCAAGTTTTTTAATACGATAGAAGTCGAAATGATAGATGGAGTCTTGCAACTTATTGGAATAATACTCATTGACGATGGCGAAAGTAGGTGAGGTGATGACATCCTCCACGTCCAAACATTCGCAAATGGCCTTGATGAAGGTGGTTTTGCCAGCTCCCATTTTTCCGTAGAAAGCAAACACATTGCCCTTACCCATGTTGTCTATGAACTGCTGGGCAGCCTCTTTTATGCAATCTAATGATTTGATTTTAATTTCCATTTCTTTATTTTATTAATGTCTATTACCTATATTATTTAATCGTTTTATCGTTTTCTGGGGGTGAGTGTAATCAGCGGAATGAGCATTTCTTCCATGCTGATACCCCCATGTTGGAAGGTATCCTTGTAATAGGATACGTAATAATTGTAATTGTTGGGATAGGCAAAGAAGGTGTCGCCCGTGGCAAAAACGTAACTGGTACTAATGTTGGGCGAGGGCAACTGTGCGCTTCGAGGATCTTTAATGGTAAAGACTTCCTTGGCACTGTAACTCAAGTTCTTGCCAAGTTTGTACCTTAGGTTGGTGTTGGTGTTGCGGTCGCCAATGATCTTGATGGGCTTTGAGGCGCGAATACTGCCGTGGTCGGTGGTCAACACCACTTTATAGTCGCTCTGTGCGAGCAATTTCATCAACTCTGTCATCATGGAATGTCGGAACCAGCTCTTGGTGATACTGCGATAAGCCGACTCGTTGTTGGCTAACTCGCGTACCATCTTGGACTCTGTTCGGGCATGTGAAAGCATGTCTATAAAGTTGACCACCAACACATTCAAGTCGTTCTTCTTGAGTTCATGCAGCTTGTCGAAAAACCTTTCTGCCCCACTCGAATCATTCACCTTATTATATGAGAAGCTGTGATGACGACGGTAGCGTTCGATTTGTGTCTGTATGAGCGGCTCTTCATTGAGGTTTTTGCCCTCCTCCTCGTCTTCATCAACCCACAGATGAGGAAACATTTCGGCTATTTTGTTGGGCATCAACCCGCTGAAGATGGCGTTTCGGGCATACTGTGTGGCCGTAGGCAAAATGCTCACATACATGTCTTCCTGTAGGTCGAACAGGTCGCCAAGCTCCTTGGAGATGACCCGCCACTGGTCATATCGAAAGTTGTCGATGACAATGAGAAACACTTTTTCGCCAGCATCGAGCAGTGGAAAAATCTTGTTCTTAAACAAATCGGGACTCATCATGGGCCTGGTGGTCTGAGAAGGCGCTACCCACTCGAGATAATGCTGCTTGATGTATTTGGCAAATCCGAGGTCGGCCTCTTCTTTCTGCATCTGCAACATCTCTGTCATGCTGCTGTCTGTCGAACTCAGTTCCAGCTCCCAGTGAACCAATCGTTTGTAGATATCCATCCAATCGTCCAGTGATTGGCAATTCATAATTTGCATGGAGATGTCTTGGAAACTCTGTTGATAGCCCGATTGCGTCACCTCCGTTACAATTTCTTTGCGGTGGATGTTCTTTTTGAGCGTCAACAAAATCTGGTTGGGGTTCACAGGTTTGATGAGATAGTCGGCTATTTTTGAACCAATGGCCTGATCCATGATGTTCTCTTCCTCACTCTTGGTCACCATCACGACAGGTGTTGCCGGACTGATTTCCTTGATGCGCTGCAAGGTTTCCAATCCAGTGAGTCCGGGCATCATCTCATCCAACAGCACCAAGTCGAAGGTGTGCTGGCGACATTGGTCGATGGCGTCCGAGCCATTGCTCACCGTCACCACCTGATATCCTTTTTTTTCGAGGAAGATGATGTGTGCGCGAAGCAGTTCAATCTCATCATCTACCCATAACAATAGTCCATTGCTCATAATTAAAATCCTTCTAAATCATAATATTCATCACCTAAGTCGATGACCTTTGGTTCAGCTTTTTTCTTTGCCTTGTCATCCTTGGAAGCTGGTTTGGCGGGTGTTTTCTGATTGTTCTTTTGAGACTTTCCTTTAGGAGCATTCTCAAAATAAATAATCGTTTCACCAGGACGTTGCGGCTGTTGCTTGTTGGGAACCGTCTTAGGTTGCGTTTTCGTTTTCGGCTTCACGGCTGGTGTCTTGGCATTAGGTACCTTCAACGGTTGCTCACGGGGAGTGGTTTGCTGCTTTTTAGGCTGGTCGGCAGGAAGCTGAAGAATAGTTTCGCGTTGCGGAACAGTCGTATCTTGCGTCTTCGACAAGGGTGTTTCAGTAGGAATCACCGTGCCGCCCTGTTCATTTTGCTTCGTTTCATCCTCTTGCGGAACAATGAGGGTTCCACGATCTATCGGCTCAATTTCGAGGCCGTTGTCTATAAAGGTGCCATCATCCAGCAGGTGGTCTATCTCTTCAACCGATGGTTTGCGCTGCGGCTCGGTAGGTACTTCAGCCGGTTCTGTGAGCAGCTGGAACGTACTAATCTTCAAAGGTGCAAAGTGCTTGTTATAATATCGGTCATAATCATCATAGCTGAATGTGGTGCCCAGCAATTGAAGATTGGCATCGCTGATGACAAACGAACGCGCCTTACCTACGAGAGAAGTGAGGTTGTTTTGGCGATGGAACGCACGAGCATACTGCAAAGCCTCGTCAAAATTACGGAAGCCAGCTATCTTCATCAAGTGCAAACCAGCATCTTCATCTATGGTAACATCAAAATTGCGTACCACATAACGAGTAAAATTGTACTTGGCCACCTGGTAGAGCAATTGATTCTCTTGAACAGAATCAGGATGATAGACGAGCATGAACGTGAACTCCGTGTTTCGTTCGTTACTGAACTGACGGGCTGCAATGGAGTCACTATCACTCAACACCGCCGAACGCCGCGACCACACCTCGCCCATGTCAAATTTACCACCATGCAATCGTCTGCCAGCCTGTACGCCATTGATAATCATGCCAGCCATGTTGCTGAGGCTACTCTCGGGGAATTGTTCCACCAGCTTCCGCATATCGGCCAAGCAACCGTCAGCATCACTATTGTTCAACTTACTTAAACCTCCGATGAAAAGGAATTTGTCACGGTTTGCACCCAATGGGAAGCGGGTTGAAGAAAGATGCGTATTGCTGCGCACCTCATCGTAGCGATCGGCCTTGAATGCATTGTAGGTGGCCGCATAGAGTGAATCCTCGATCTGAACACCAAACTGCGCGTTCTCACGGAAATGAGGGTCGGTGAGAAGAATGGTCCACTCACTTTTCGGATGTTGTGCCTTGAGCAGCTGTATGTAGCGAGCGGCAACACCCGACTGCCCCAGCCTTGAGTACAACAGGAACAGGTGATAATAAGCTTCATCGATATGCTCGTAGGAAGGATAGCCATCAACCAGCCGCCGCAAAGCCTTCTCACTCAACTTCAAATTGTCCAGTTTATCCTTGAAGATGACACCCGAATGAAATAATCCATCCATGATTTGGAGATTGCTGGCCGCCACTTGTTCGGCAGTAAACGGTATCTGCGCCAAATAGTATGCACGCTTGTGCGGGTCGTTCTGGACACTATCGGGAACCTGACTGAGTGAATCTGTCACCGCTTCTGCTTGTTGTAGGGAATCGAGTTGTGATTCTGTCATCTGGTTTGTATCGCCAAACGACACCACGGTTTTATTAGTTCGTTGCCAATTGTCAACGTTTTCACGCTTTCCCCACAGTCGTTCAAAAGCGGTCTTGCCTTGGTTAACAGCCATTTGATTATAAAAATACCATTGGCCATCACCTTGTTTTTGAGGGGTTGGCGTGGGTGGTCGGTAAGGAGTGGTTCGTTGGTTGTCGAAATAACTGTCATCCCCTCCGGCCATCATGTTTTGACCATTCTGCTCAGCCAGGCGATCAGCCTCTTCTTTTTCTTTCTTTTTCAACGCATCAATGACACGGTCGATAGCTGCATAAAGTTTTGGTTCAGGCAGTTTGGCCAAGGCTTGCAGGGAATCTTGCAACACAACAGCATCGGTGTAAGGCACAAGTTCGTCAAGAACTTTCGAGCGATAAGACAGCTCTTCATAATCTTCACGCTCTTTATCCAACAATCCAATCGCTTCGCCATAACACCGTTGAGCATCGTTATATTTCTCACGTTCCCAATAAAGATCACCAAGTTTCAGCAGTAATACACCTTTTTCAATGCCGCTGCGGGTAGCACCTTTGTTCCCTTTCTCATACGCATCGATAGCTTGGAGGGTATCTTTCTTAGCCAAATAGATATTGCCAATGGCATAATAAACCTGATCCAGATAGTCCTTATTATTTTCGTTGACCGCCATTCGACGCAGTTTGGCAATCATCTTCTTGGCTTGTGTACCCGCCATCACCTCGGTCATGGCAACACGAGCGTTGAACTCAACCTCGTAAGGGGGATGCTGTCTGAGTACTCGCTGGTATGACTTGTAAGCCTGTTCCTTGTTTCCAACGGCCTCATAGAGTTGCCCTAACAGAAACCACTGGCGGGCTTTCTGCTTTCGACGCATCTCATGTTTGATGACTTTGCGGAGATAAGGAATGGCTTTATCGTACTCCTTCGTGTGTAGATAATAGTCGACATAGGTATAATCCCATTCTTTTTGCGCCTGCCAGTGAATGGAATCGCGCTGCATGTTGCGAATGACGTCTTCGGCATCGTACAGCCAATCTTGCTCAATATAGCTTTTGGCAAGCCAGGCTCGTGCACGACCATAGATGGAAGGTTGCGACTGATACAGACGACTCATGTATGAAAAGGTTGATGCAGCCTCATCAAAAGCACCCGAATGGAATTGCGAACGCCCCATGAGCATCCACGCTTTCCATAAAAAAGGATTGTATTCTTTCCGACTCAGCCACTCACGATCTTTCGCTGTCTTTCGCTTTCCTGGATTCCACTCAGGCCTACGCTTGATGCTATGCAACTTGATTGCCTTCTGAGATTTCTCAATGGCGCGCTCAAAGTTAGCCTTACCAAGCTCACGGCTCTTCTTATTTCCAACAGGATAGAGAGGAAGCATTTCGGTAAAGTTGTCTCGATGCCCATTCTCTTTCTCCAAAGAGCCATCAATATAGGCCACCGAACCATTGTAATAGATGTTGTACCGAGCGGTAAACGAATGCCACCATCTACTCTTGGCAGTGTTTTTCTGCGTAGAGCAACCTGCCAATGACAACAATAAAGCTATCAAAGGCACAGCCAAAGTGATATTTTTAAGATGGTGAGACCTCACGTTGGTTAAACTTGAATATAAGGACTTTTATTGCCTTTAACAAGACATAAATAAGGATACTGACGAAAATGATGGCTGCTCCAGATGGGATGTTCAGCATATAACCGAACGTCAAACCCAACAAACAATCCACCCACCCCACCAAAATGCTGTATGCAATGATTCGTTTGTAACTATATGTAAACAGATTGGCTGTCATCTGTGGAATGGTCAACAAACTGATGGCCAAGACAACTCCAACCATACGGAGGGTGGATACGATGGTCATGGCGATCAATATCATCATCATGTATTCGATGGCCGACACGGGGAGCTTTTGCGAACGGGCAAAACATGCATCGAAGGCTACGCTCAAGATAGGACGAAAGAGCAATGTGAATATGACGAGCAACAACAAAGAAAGTATGGCGAGCAACAACAAATCACCATGGGAAATAGTTAATATGTTACCAAAAAGGAATGAGGGAAGGTCGGGCATGAATCCCGGTGTCAAAAAACAACAGATGATACCCACGCTCATACCGAAGGTCCAGAACAGGGCAATGGCAGAATCTTCACGCGCATCACTACGATGTGACATCCACTGAATGCCGCATGCACTGAAGATGGCGAACAGCATGGCCGACACAATAGGATTGAAACCCAAGAACACCCCCAGGCCAATTCCACCAAAAGACGCATGCGTGATACCGCCACTGATGAACACCAGTCGGCGCGTCACAATGTAAGTACCGATGAAACCACACACGATACTGGCCAAAAGTGAACCTAACAGGGCGTTTTGAAAAAACGTATAATGCAGAATGTTCATGGCTATTGATTAGAAATAAGCATGATGACCTCATCCTTCAGTTGGTTAGGAAGGTGGATGCCCCGCAATATGAGACTTCTGTTCCAATCCTTCACTTCCTCTTGCTTCATGGAGTACAGCACTTCGGCAAATTCATTGGCCTCCTCATCTGTGAACTGATCGGACGGTTTTCCTTGAAAGCGGTCCAGTTCTTCGTCATCAAAGTATTCGATATCTTTCGTTGCAGCCTCCATCATACACACTTGCTCACACATCTCGTCAACGCCATTGCAGGTGGCACATGAACTGGTTGGCATGTGAACTGGTTCTTTGTCCTCACCACGTTTAGTTGCAAAGATACCAAAAAGTGCGGCCAGCAGGATTAAACCTAATAGGATAAGTATAACTGTCATAATGGCTAAATATGATGAACCGTATTGATTTCCTTTACCTGAAAACCCGCATGACGCATGTCATCCCAAAAATGCGGGTAAGACTTTGATACGACTTCCGGATGATTGATGCGCAAACCAGGGAACTTAATCGCTGCTGGTGCGAAGGCCATGGCCATGCGATGGTCTTCGTATGTATCGATGGGTTCAAAAGTAGGTTCGCATTTTTCACCATCCCAGAAGAGCTCGCTGCCGTTTTGATCCTTGATGACATATCCCAACTTGCGCAACTCAGTCTTCAAAGCCTCAATGCGATTCGTTTCTTTGATCAGCAAAGAAGACAAGCCTGTAAACAGAAACGGAATATCGAGTACCGCACAGCATACTGCGAATGTCTGTGCCAAATCAGGCGAATTGATGAAATCGTATTCCAATTTCGGCAGCGTCCTGACATTTCGCGTGATACGAATGCCTCCCGTACGTGGGTCGTCACCATTTTCTACAGTAGTCTTGACGCTGAGCAGGGAGAAAAGATATCGCGCCACAGAATCGCCTTGCTTCGATCCATCGGTAAGTCCTTTCAACATGAACGTATTGTCACGATGTCTGGACAAGGCCAGAATTTCATACCAATACGAAGCAGCACTCCAATCACTCTCTATGTAATATTCGTGCGGTTGATAGGGAGTGGGCTTAACGGCAAGCGTGTCAATGTCGCTCCATTCAGCCTCTGCACCGAACTGCTGCATGGTCCATAGCGTCAGATCGATATAGGAACGCGACGCCAAAGTTCCCGTCAGTTTCATTTCAAGTCCATCCTTCAACACGGGTCCAATCATCAACAAGGCCGAAATGTATTGCGAACTGACATCGCCTGGCATCTCCAGATAACCGCCTTTTAAAGGTTTTCCTTTAATGCATAGTGGCGGAAAACCTTCTTGTTCGGTATATTCAATATCCGCACCAAAATAGCGTAAAGCATCTACCAACGGCCCAATAGGGCGATGTTTCATCCGTTCAGTTCCCGTGATGACATGCTCTCCTCCTCGGACAGCTAAGTAAGCCGTCAGGAATCGCATGGCTGTACCAGCCGCCTTGACATCTATCACCCGCGGCATGTCCTTGAGTGCGTCAATGACAACTTGCGTGTCATCGCAATCAGAGAGATTCTCGGGACTAATCTTTCCACCCAAAAGAGCATTGATAATCAATGCCCTGTTGCTCACACTTTTAGATGCAGGCAACTTGATGGTATGGTTGAAACGGCTGGGTGCCGTGATTTCATATTGTGTCATCTTTACCGTTAGTTAATTGTTTGTATGGGCAGGTCTAATACCTCGTCACTCTCCTCCTTGGCAGCTCGGCTGGTTGACCTGTTTTTCTTTGGGCCTGGAATCAACGGACTATAATATAATACCTGACGAATACGATGCTTTTGGTCGGGTGACAAGTAAAAACCATATCCTATGGCATAGTCCATGATGTTAGTTGATTCAAACTGTTGTCCTTCGCAATTTTCTCTCTTCACCAGTTCTTTGATATCGATATTCTTGCTGGGAGCATTCTTCAAATAGTCATTCAACCAGCTGTCATACGCTACCTTATTATAGGAAGGTGTATCCTTGCAATGGTCAGAGTCATGACAATCATCAACAGCTTCATAACCTCCATGAGCCTTGTTCTCTGAAAACGTGTGATACAGTCCCAAGTAGTGACCCAATTCGTGCGCCAAGGTCACGTTGACATCAGTGGAAACATATTGATATCCTCTACGCCCTTTGTCGTTTAAGACATAGCGGGTGGACTCTGAATTGATGTAAGCGCTGTTAATAGAAGAGCAATAAGCATAGTTCAAGTTGCGCTTGCTCAAATACTTTCGATTAACAGATTCAAGACCAGAGATGGTAGAATCACTCTTCGACACATACGGTAAGTGACTAACGCCCAAAGTCTGTCCATCTTTGTCTTTCGTGAAATGATACAGCATCACATTGATGTATTCATTGGGGTCCCAGATATACTTGACATTCTTTCCCGAATTGTTATTCATAAACTCTTTGGGATTGATGGGATAAGCGTCGGTATATTTCACATATTCCACTCCAGGGGTTATCAGTTTCTTGCCTGATTCATCATATTGTGCCAGAAAGAAATGCACGCGTATGCGCTCACTCTTCCCATAGACATCACCCTGAAACAACTCATTGACGTTCCTCACAATGGCTTGCAAACGTGAAACAGGGACATATTGTGTAGCATCTTCAGCATTCTGGTACAAAACGTGGAAGATGATGGGCAGCCGATAGACATATTCATCATCAATTGTCGTCTGCGTATCGTCATCGTCCTCATCCACTACCACATTCTGCGTTTTCCGCTCCAGCCCATCATCTTGACTACAAGAAAAAAACGTGAAGCAAAACAACAGAAAAATATATGTATATCGTTGCATGAAAATAATCTCTATTGATTCATGCAAAGTTACTAAAAAAAATGAGTGAAGGCAAACGCTTTTAAACGATATCTACATGAATCCATGTAAATTAAACATTTTAAAACAAAAAAAGGAAACATAAATTTGCAGATATGCCACGAAGTCACTATCTTTGCAGCACTTTTAGAAAATGATCGGGATTTGGCGCAGTTGGTAGCGCACACGTCTGGGGGGCGCGAGGTCGCTGGTTCGAGTCCAGTAATCCCGACATTTAGATAAAGAGCTGTAATCATTGATTACAGCTCTTTTTTCTTTTCCGTTTTACATTCGAAAGCTTTGGTGAAATTGGATAATAATATCCCAGTTCGAGTTAAGCACTACTAAGAGAGTAGCATATATGTCATTGGTCGTCATTGAGTTGATGAAAACTAATTACAAACAATTGTAAGTTGTCAGGTTCCCCTATAGATGATATAAAATTAAAAACCACTCACCATTCTAACGATTCATATTTACTTGAACAGAATGGTAAGTGGTTATGTTAAAGACTAATGCAATAAGCTTAAAATCTCTTTGTCGGACTCATGTCTACCAACCAGGATTCTGTGGAAGCTTAAATCCGCGAGACTCATACAATGTGATTTGGTCCTTGGGCAAAGGATACAAGTAGTCTTTCTCTGAATAAGTGCGCATTTTCCCCGCATCTTTGATTGGTAAAATGTACCCGCTGTTTCCGCCTCCAGCTAAATGAACGCCTTTCAAATTCTCAACAGTCAACGGTTTCTTATTCGGATATTTGGCATTATACCATTGTACATATCTATCTTTATCTACCCATGCCCCTTTATTCAAATCGGGATTCAGACTCATGTCAGCATAATTAAGTTTACTCCAACGGCGCAAGTCATTGAACCTGATTCCTTCGAAGACCAGTTCAACTCTCCGCTCACGACGTATCTCCCACAACAATTGCGAAACATCTTGGTCGCGTTTAGGATCGTTGATGACAACACCGTTTACCTTCAATTGCCCACCATCTAAAGTTACATGAGGCATAGAGGTACTCGGCCGATCTCTTAAAACATTTATCGTTTTATCAAAATCATTTTGCGTCAAATTGTATGCGCCCAAAGTAGACAACTCGGCAGCCGCCTCAATATAATTCATTAACACTTCATTGTATTTCATAACAGGAGCATCCGTAATGCAAGTGCTGCTTCTACCTCCAGGCAAGTATTTTAGCGATTCGTTTACAAAGCGGTTGCCAAAATATCCAGAAACAGCCCAAACATCTACAACACCCGTCAAAAAAATTCCCGTCGTATCAATATTGGCATACAGGCGAGGGTCACGATCAGCGATTTCGTCATAGAACCATTTATCGCCCTTAAACATATTGTTACCACTTTGACATATAGGAAGACCGTTCTTGGTTAGATAGGCGTCGATCAAGGATTTTGAAGGTGCACTTTCCTCGTGTTCAGTGTTTTGGAACGCCATCAAACTGTGTGTTACAATAGACTCAACATAAGCACGGTACATAATGACTTCCGGATTACCGGCGAGATCCATAGACGTGGTCAAGTCTTTATAATTATTACACAATTTATATTTGCCCTCGTTCATAATGGACTCTGCAAAATTCTTCGCAGCTATCAAGTATTTTTTTGCAGCTTCGTTATTCTTTTCCCGATATTTTTGCCATGTGCCCTCAAACAACATGAAGCGCGACGCAAACGCTCTCGCTACATCTTTGTTGATAGTCAATCCGGCCTTGCCATCAGACACGCGAATATTTTCAACCGCAAAATTGAAATCATCTAACACTTTATCCATTACCACCGTACGCGGATCCCGTGCTTTGTAAAGTGTATTATAATTATTTTGCGCTATCGTATCTGCATAATAAGGAACGTCTCCAAATTTTTCAACTAACGAAGCATACTCCATACCTCGCAACAATCTACTTACGCCCAACCAGTGCTTCTTAGCTTCATCGTTCAAGGCCGACTTTTCTATGCTATTTATTTGCAGGTTTAACGCACGAACATTATCAAAGTTCCAACCAGAACCATTCGTTGATACCGGTGCGACCTTTGTAAAGAATGTTGCTTTCAATTGTGCTATGTCGTCTGTCCAGTCGGCTACATTGGTTTGGGTAAACCAATCAGCACGCGACCATCCCGACCTATATCCAGGGAAATAAGTGGTATAAAAATCTAATGTCGACAACCGAATGTTCGACTCTTTATCCCAAAACTCCGGAGAATAGCTCACGGTATCCAGTGGATCCAAGGTCAGAAAATCATTACATGATGTGAATGTAATGGATATCAGGAATAGTCCCAATCCAAATATTTGCTTTTTCATATTATTTGCTTTTTAAGAGTTAGAATACAGCTTGTACACCAAAAGACAAGGTCCTTGTATATGGATAGCTTCTACCAAACGACCAGCTACTGTTTCCATAGCCAGCTTTATAATTTGTTGACTCAGGGTCTAACGGCAATTTCATGTTATCAAACTCAAACAAGTTTTCGCCACTGAAATATATTCTAAAGCTTTGGAAATAGGCCTTTTGTACCCATTTTGCCGGTAACGTATATCCCACCGTAATGTTTTTACAGCGTAGATAAGACATATCTTCTAAGAATCGAGTCTGCCGCAAATAGCTTTTACCATTTGATGTCCATGCCATGTTAACGGGGCGTGGATAGAACGCATCAGTATGTTCGGGCGTCCAATAATCCATTTGATGATCAAAGGCAGCATCCATATATCCAGAGCCACCTCCTGCAATACCCACAGCACCGGTTGGCCAATAGTCGCGTTTTCCTACACCTTGGAAGAAAAGACTGACATCAAGTCCTTTATATGATGCTCCTAAGTTGAAACTGTATTCAAAATTTGGAAGCTCATTACCAATAACAGACAAATCTCCATGGTCTTCTACGGTGTTTTTTCCGTATGTTATCTTACCGTTTTTATCTAAATCTTTGTATTTTACATCTCCAGGTTCAAATTTGAAGTTTCCACTTTCAAACAGGGCTTGCGTCGCGATACCTTTTTTGAGTTTACCGTTCTCGTCAAAGTCATCTTTTTGGAACAACCTATCGGATGTATAGCCCCATATTTCGCCTAACCTCTTACCTTGGTAATTGCCATAGATATTGCGGTCTTGAGCGTTAAATTTAGTAATCTCTTCCGTTACATGAGACAATGTTGCCCCCAACGAAATACCTAAGCCATTTTTGAATAAATGCTGATAACTGGCGCCCAATTCAAAACCTGTGCCCGTAAGTTCTCCGTAATTAACTTTTGGTACTTTCGCTCCAAACGTAGCAGGTAAGGCTTCTCCCGCGGTGTGCATGTCAGATGTTACACGACGATACCAATCAAACGTAAATTTCAAATCATTATCGAAAAATGCAGCATCAACACCGAAATCTAACGTTGTAACTCGTTCCCATGTTAACGTAGGAGATATAACGGAAGGAGTATTCAGCGACGCCATATTTTTACCTCCGACTACCCAGCCCGAATAGTTCATCGCCATCACAGACATAAACGAATAAGGTGCCACATCTTGATTTCCTATGGTACCCCACGATCCACGCAATTTCAGATTAGACAACACAGGCGATGCCCAATGCATGAATTTTTCTTCTGACATACGCCATCCTGCAGATGCAGAGGGGAAGAAAGCAAACTTCTTTCCAACGGGGAAACGAGACGAACCATCATAACGAGCATTCAGCTCGAACAGATATCTTTGCATGTAATCGTAATTAATACGCCCAAAGAAACCTGCTGCTGCGAAATGGGTATGATAGCTTGAACCTCTTTCAAATGAATACTGATCACCTGAAGCAAGTGCTATTTCAGGAAGGTCTTGACTTATCAATCCCTGCCGTTTAGAGTGATGTCCAAGACTTTCACGTTTTTCTGCATCAAAACCACCCATCAACTTAAAATTATGCTTATCTAACAAGTTGAACTGGTAAGTTACATATCCTTTGAAAATATGTTGCGTGGTATACATGCTGTTTTGTGTTACGGCATCATGATAGCTGGAGTAAATTTGTTCAAAGCTGTTGAAAGGAGAGGTTGCAAACATGTTGTATGCATAAACTGTTCCTCCATTACGCTTCTGTGCATCATTAGCATACGAAAATGTATAATCAAAATTGACAGACAGGTTTTTCATTGGATTCAACTCCGTCCCCAAGTTGGCACGGACATAGGTTGACGTGACGCTTTCCCGATTACCATTTTTGATATCTGTTACCGCCGAGCGGAAAGGCTTTCCTTTGTAATCGGCGTAAGGATACCAACGAGGCCAACGCAACAAATAGAACCAAGCATCATACTGTCCGGATGTAAAGCGGTAAGGCTCCTCATTTTTAGAACGAGTCAGCAATATGTTGGTGCGTACTTTCCACCATTTAGTGATTGCCGTAGTAATATTACTGTGCAATGTGTACCTGTCATACTTGTCAGTGTTGAATTTCATAACGCCTTTTTGACCTAAACAGCTCAAACTGATATTATATTGCGTGTTCTTGTTCCCTCCAGTTATCGACAGGCTGTGATTTTGTTGTGGTGTCCACTTGTGGGTAAATTCCTTCACTGGATCGAAAGAACGGTAAAAATACGTTTTGCCATTAACAATCTCAAAGTCGCGGCCTTCCTGCATCTCTCCCAATGCATCTTGCGACATACCGCCGTATTTCTGCTCCCATTCTTTGATTTTCTTGATGGCATATTGATCTATGGTATAGCCAATATTGGACTTCTGCGTCAATTTTTCCGACTGCATGATTCTCCAGATATAGTCAGCATTATCAGAGGCTGAAGCCAATTTGGGCATGACGGTCGGTGTGTTCCATGCAAAATTATTAGAATAAGACACTCTTACTTTATCATTGGCAGCACCTTGTTTTGTCGTAATCAAGATAACACCCCACGCAGCTCGTGTTCCATAAATAGAAGCAGATGAGGCATCCTTAAGTACAGATATGGTTTCGATATCATCAGGATTGACCAGATTCAAGCTGGGCACTTCAACATTATCAACCAAAATTAAAGGAGACGTTCCGCTTGAAGCATTTAAAGAACCTATCGAACCACGTAGTTTAATGGTAGATTCCGTTCCTACGCCTCCTATCTTATTTGTAATGGTCAATCCTGGAGTAACTCCCTGTAAAGCTTTGCCTACATCTGTAATTGGCCTGCTGGCAATGGCTTCTTTTACATCAACATTAGCCACTGCACCCGTCAGGTTGGCTTTCTTCTGCGTACCATAACCGACAACAACTACTTCTGAAAGCTGTCCAGCATCTTCCTCAAGCTTTACTTGCATATTGTCACTTGCTCGGAGCGTTACCGTTTTGTACCCAACGTAAGAAATTTTAAGTTGAGTACCAGCCTCCACTGAAAGTGTAAAACGACCATTTGCATCCGTAATGGCACCTGTGGTTTTACCAACCACAACAATCGTGGCACCTACAATCGGCTCACCATGGGCATCGGTTACAACACCACGAACGGCTTGCTGTTGCATCATCACACCAGGCAAGTTCAAATCACTCGCTGATGCCAACATCGGTTGGGACGCAAAAGCACTACCTGCGACCGTAAGTATCGCACATAGATAATTTTTTGTTTTCATAGACCCAAAATTTAAGTTAATAATATATTTCTACTTTGAATATTATTCGCAGTAAGGGGTTAACGCATAGAAATAGGTTGTGAGGTGTATCTGGTTCACCCTGTATCATTGCAATTACTTCCGCAGCAAATGTAGTGATATCACATCAAAAATACAAATTTTATTTAAATTAATTTACGTTCCCAATTCATAAATAATGTTTAAGCTCACATTGGAGAGGCAAATTTAGGCGTAATGGATATTTGGTAGGCTGGCTATTTCAGTCTACCAAATGTCCATTACGCCAACTTTGCAGAAACATGGAAAGCATCCAACAATGGAGTCAACGTTAAAGAGCCACACAAATTCTTTCTATCGCAAGAACTTGTGTGGCTCTACCTATGAGATGTAACACTCGTTACAATCAAGCACCAATTACCAACCTGGATTTTGCTTTAATTCCTTGTTAAGCGTTATCTGTCCTGTCGGAACAGGATAGAAATAATGCTTTTTGTCAAAGGTACGAATCTGCTTCAAGGTATTCGAACCAATCATATATCCATCGGCATTCACATCAACTTCAGGATTCTTCAAATACTTTAAGTTAGCGCCAAGATAGATATTGGGATGCTTTTGTGAATCTAACAAATCAAGTTGGTGCCAACGTATCAAGTCCCAGTAGCGATACCAGTTATCGAACATCAACTCGCAACGGCGTACTCGTCGGATTTCCCACAACAAGTTGCTAACATTCATGTTGTTAGCGGGGTCAGCCTCTGGCGTTGTTGTCATATTTGGCAAGCCTGCACGCTTCTGTAAAAGGTTCACACTCTTATCCAAATCTGCTTGGGTTAGATTGCCTAACTCTGCTTTTGCTTCCGCATAATTCAAGTAAATCACTGACAACCAATAGATAGGACAATCGGTATATTGCTTACCAATGTTGTTTCGATCAGTGGTAGTCATTTCCTTAGGGTTATCATATTTGGCTACACCATACCCTGTGGTCGAAGTAAATTCATTCGAACCAGCACGCGAATAAGGCTTTCCCTTAAACACCAAAACCGTATCTATAGTTACAGCCAGACGCTTATCGCGTACGGCGAGCAAAGAATTGATGTTAAATACACCATTCGCATCTGCCTGTACTGCATCGGTATTGTTCAATGTCGTGGTTGCCTTTGGCTTTCCATCCAAGAACAAATAAGCATCAAAAGCATCCTTCGTCATGCCATGTGTACCACTGGTATTCAAAGTATAATCGACTGTTGAGTGCATTAAAACGTTCTGAGAATAAGGTTTGTAAAAGATGATTTCAGGATTTTTACTCAAATCTATCGAATTATAGATACTCTGATAAGAATCATTGAGCTTGTATCCCTTCTTCATCAATGCCTCGCATGCCGACACACACTCATTCAAATACTTCTGTGCACGTGCCACATCAGGACCTTTGCCAGCATTTTCATCAGCAGTACGGTATTTACAATAGGTTCCTTCAAACAAAGTAACATCTGCTTTCATAGCCAATGCCATATCGGCTGTAAAACGTTGTTTGTTGCTTCCCTGAATGTGTTTGGCTGCAAAATCTAAATCGTTTAACACGCTATCCATGACAATATCGCGATCTACTCTCGGGCCATACAGCACGTCATTATCGTCAGTAGACACCACATGACCAACCCATGGCACGTCTCCATATTCTCTCACGAACTGGTAATACTGCCAGGCACGATTCAAGCGGGCGATGCCTTCATAACTTGCCTTCACCGTTTCTGACAACGTAGAGGATTTCAAACCCTGGATAATATAGCTGGCGCGTCGTATTTCTGTTAATGGATTTGACCAGTTACTTGAGGCAGAAACCACGTTGGTGTATGACCACAAGTTATCTTGATAGCTCACTTGGTCATCACTTAAGGTCTTAAAATAGAACCATCCACCACCGCCAGCATTGCCATAACCTACATAGTTATTCAGGAAGTGATTACACTGGTTGTCTAAGTTGCTGGAATTACTCCAGTATGTTGGGGTATTGGTAAAGGTGTCGTACGGGCTGATGTCTAAGAAGTCGTTGCAACTCGACATCGCCGCTATCAAACCAATACCTAAAATAATGCTCTTTTTCATGATTGCTAATTTTTAGGAATTAAATTATAAGGTTACTTGAACACCGAAAGAGAACGTACGTGTAATGGGCGCTGTACGTCCCCAGCCACCGTACTTCTCACCATCACCCGTGTTCACTTCTGGGTCTACAGGCAAATCGTGTCCTTTGTGTAACAAGAATAAGTTATTACCACTGAAGTAAATACGTGCTCTCTGAATATACACCTTCTGTGTTAGGGTTGTAGGGAGTGTATATCCAAGCGTAATATTCTTCAATCGCAGATACGACATATCTGTCAGATAGCGTGACTGTGGATAATAGTTATTCGCTCCGTTGTTAATACCTGATACCGTACCGCCTCCATCATTTCCTGGGAACAAACGCGGGTAACGATTGCCTTGGTTAATCTCATAACCCTTTATCGTTTTCCAATCATCCGAATAAAGCACCTTGTTATAACTATCCTGATGTGCATAAGATGCCAAGTCCGCACCACGCATCAACGGGAAGTTAAGTGAGGAGATGGTCCAAGCATCACGCTTGCCAACACCTTGGAAGAACAAATCCAAATCGAATCCATTCCAATTACCACCTAAATGGAAGCTATATTCGTAACGAGGCAAGATATTTCCTATTACTTTCAAGTCGCCATGATCATCGGCAGTGCCTTTACCACCATCGATAACACCGCTACCGTCTAAGTCTTTATATTTGATATCGCCAGGACCATAATGGAAAGACCCCTGCTCCAAACCTTTTTGTGAAGCGATGCCTTGTGCATAGTTCCATGTACCATCTGCGTTACGACCCGTGAAATCTGATTCTTCAAAATATCTATCCGTCTCGAATCCCCAAATATCACCATAAACCTTACCCGAGTAATTGGTATTCAACAGCTTCGCATCATTGCGCCACTCTTGTACCGTAGTCTTGGAATCACTTAAGTTAAAGTTAGCATATACATTCACCTCTCCGAAGGTGTGGTTCCAGTTGATATTAAATTCCCAACCACGTGTGCGCAGCGTTCCTGCATTTTGATAAGGTGCAGCGGCGCCTAATACATTAGGAAGTACTTGCGAAGGAGCCAGCATATCGCGATTTTCACGTTGGAACCAGTCAAAGCCCATCATCAATTCGTTATTGAAGAAGCCTAAATCCAAACCTAAGTCAATAGTGCGAATGCGCTCCCATGTCAAAGAATTAGCAACTAATTTTGGCATGTCGTACATGGTCAACTTATTGGCATTAGCAGCGTTGTTCTCTACCCAATACACTTTATCTGAACTCCTTTGATTGATGAGTTCTTCGAACATATAATTACCAATGGCTTCATTACCAATTTCACCAAACGACGCACGCAACTTACCATTGCTTACTACTTTCTTCAAAGGCTCAAAATAAGCCTCTTCAGAGAAGCGATAACCAGCCGAAGCCGATGGGAAGAAAGCCCAATGAGCATTGTGGGGGAAACGTGAAGAACCGTCATAACGACCATTCAGTTCTAAGAGATAGATGCCCTTATAATCGTAGTTCAATCGCCCAAAATAACCTGCCGATGCCCTTGCTGAGTGCTCCCATTTAATGTCTTGTCCTTCTTGTGAAGCCAAATTTAATTCAGGCATTTGCTCATCGAACAAACCACTACGCTTTCCATACAGGTAAATATAGTCGGTCTTTTCGGCATTCACACCAGCCATCGCTTTGAAGTGATGGTCTCCCCAACTCTTATCATAGTCCATATAAGCATTGAGAGTCCAAGTATTGCTCTTTGAGTTGTCACGCCAGACGGTAGTTTGACTTGGGGTTACAATATATCTTTGCTTCACCCCACCCCAGTTAATGCCGTATACCGAGAAGTCTTCAGAGCCACTATTCATGTTCTGTATCATATAGGTGAAATCAGCATTCAGAGTCAATTCTTTGGTTAAATTGGCTCTTGCAAAAGTATTCAAGCGGGTTAAGTCAACCGTTGTTCGACGGTCTGATGCTTGCTTCTGCATGGCAATCACACGCTGATCCATTCCATCTATTGTTCCTGAAGGGATAAAGAAAGAACCCCAACGCCACAAATATTGATAAGTACTTCCCCATGTATCAGGACGCTTGTACATCTTTCGTGTAAAGTTGATGCGTGCACCTATTTGTAACCAATCACTGACATTACTCGTAATATTAGCCGATGCGTTGTATTTGTTTAACTTGTCAGGATGTATTTTCATCAATCCCTGTTTTTCATCGTACCCTAATGACAAATAATAATTGGTTTTACCAGACGAGCCTTGTACTGAGAGTATATGACTCTGTGAGGGAGCAGCATTGTTAAAAAAGATTTTATTGATATCCCAGTCTGCATAATAATAAGGTGTAGCACCTTTCATAACATAATCACCCACATTATCGTCACTGACATATTTTCTCATCTCGCCATAACCTATCTTGCCACCATTCTGTGCTTTCCATTTTTCAGCGTAAGGCAGAAGTTTGTCGAAGTACATACCAAACAATTCTACTTCGTACTGACCAGCGTTGGCTTTGCCTTCCAAAGCCATTTTAAGCTGCGTCGGCACATCGGGATAGTCTGGCAAATAGGTTGCTTGATCCCAAGAAAAGTTGTTGTTATACGTCACCGTCGTACGTTCTGAGGGGCGTGTTCCCTTAGTTTGAATCAAGATAACACCGAAAGCAGCACGTGTTCCGTAGATAGAAGTGGATGCAGCATCTTTCAACACAGAAATGCTCTCAATGTCCTGTGTATTTAGGAACGAGATGTCATCCATAGGCACGCCATCTACGACTATCAGCGGATTGCTCACTGCCTTGTTACTCAAGGTACCTACACCTCTAATACGCATAGATGCCTGTTCGTTAATACTACCACTCGATGAGGTAATAGTAAGTCCTGGCACTGCACCTTGCAGGGCTTTCGTCACATCTTGCTGAGGACGACCTGCCATGGTTTTGCTCAAGTCAACCGTTGAGACGGCACCCGTCAGGTTGGCTTTCTTCTGCGTGCCATAACCTACAACCACTACTTCAGAGAGCTGTCCAGCATCTTCCTCAAGTGATACCCGCATGTTGTCTTTTGCGCGAAGCGTTATCGTTTTGTACCCAACGTAAGAAATTTTAAGTTGAGTACCAGCATCTACAGAAAGTGTAAAACGACCGTTTGTGTCTGTAATGGCACCTGTGGTTTTACCAACCACAACAATCGTGGCACCTACAATCGGCTCACCATGGGCATCGGTTACAACACCACGAACGGCTTGCTGTTGCATCATCACACCAGGCAAGTTCAAATCACTCGCTGATGCCAACATCGGTTGGGACGCAAAAGCACTACCTGCGACCGTAAGTATCGCACATAGATAATTTTTTGTTTTCATAGACCCAAAATTTAAGTTAATAATATATTTCTACTTGAATATTGTTCGCAAAAAAGGCTCTAGCTTAGAAGTGGTAGAGAGGTTAATCTGGCTCATCTAATCATAGTAATTACTTCTGCGGGACAAATATAGTGATATATCTTTAAAATACAAACTTTATTTAGATTAATTTATGTTTCTAACTTATAAATAACGTTTAATATCGTACTAAAAGGGCAAGATAATACGCCTAATTCTTCATGAGCAAATGTTGACTTGTCAATATAAATGACAAAAACAGTGAACTTACAAATCGATGAAATAGAAAGAAACAATAGGTAAACATGCAACAATCATTCCCTACGAATGCAATGTAAATGGCCCATTTGAGCAATAGCATGGAGTAAAGGTGGTTATCAACATGCTTTTGCCAGGAAAAACACATGGGTTAAGAGCCTTATAGCATGCTGTTAGGGCAGCTAAAAGCATGCTTTAAACGTGAAATCAAAGGAACATGAGGTGCCGAAGAAACGCACAAAACCCGCAACTACCTGTCTATCAGAAGAGAACGTTTTTGCTCTATATTTTCATTATTTGGAAGATACGGAGCCTTGCTGACCAATACGCGAAACATGAAGGGATGTTTGTCAAGAAAAATGTCAACACGGGAACATTAGATGTGACTTTTCTTCGTTATCAAATAGATGGTACAAGCGACATGATGCATCAAGTTCACTGGTCGGGAAAGAGATGCGTGGCATGATATTTCATCAGTCCCTCAACCACGTGATCGCTAACCATTTCAGGCTCAAAACCTGCCTCACGACAAACTGCTCGCAACAAGGGCGCAAAGGCCACAGCCGTTTTTCCTGTAAAATACACGGGATATTGATGGTACGCATACTGGAACAAATTGCGCGTTAAGAAAAGTTTAAAATTATCAGTCACCAAATCTCGCACATATTCCGTGTGTTGGTAATCGGTCAAAAAGGTTGCTATCGAGGATAAATAATAATGTGGAAGTGGCTTATCATAAACAGTGCGCATCACTTCATGGGCTGTCGTTTGATGCTGAAAATAAAAAGATGAGATCAGGTCAGCAGGTGCCAACTCTTTCAATACATCCGAAAGAAAAGCGCGTCCAATAGACGATGCGCTGCCTTCATCACCTAAGATATAACCACCGGCACGCACGTTCTTAACGATTTGAGCACCATCATAGAAGCACGAGTTGGACCCCGTACCTAAAATACACACGATACCCGCCGAATCCATGCACATGGAACGGGTGGCACCCAGCAAGTCGCTCTCCACCGTTACCGGTGTCTTAAACTGTGCAACCAAGGACTGCCCCACCATTTTCTTTCGATCCTCGCCATTACAGCCAGCCCCATAAAAATAGACGTGACCTAACTTTCGCTTGAAGTAGGCTTCGCCCAAACCCAACCGAATGTTCCTGCTCATCTCTCTGCGGGTTTGAAAATACGGATTCAGGCCTTCGGTTTTTTGCAAATCAACCAACTCGTCTTGCTCAACAAAAGCCCATTCTGTTTGATCAGAACCGCTCA
>CABQNT010000007.1:0-132575 GCA_902465605.1 uncultured Prevotella sp. | reverse complement strand
CTCAGATTTAATTTGTATCTTCGCCATGTCTATCGTCGGATTCTCTTGTTTTTTTGCAACACTAAGATAAGTGAAAATTCTGACAGGGCAAAATCCTGAGCCGCTCGGCTCTGCCGCTTGACTTGTTCAAGAACTTTTTGTTGCTTAGGTACTTAAAAAGTTTAATTTATAATAGTGTTGCGGAATTAAGGGTAAAAAGGAAAAAGTTAAGATTCTACAAGAAGGAGGAGATGTTATAGTATCATCATTTAGAGAAGCCAATAGTTTGCTTAACATGGCATTCCCAAATGCGAGAAAGTCTAAGGGGGCAAGCCCAAGAGTAAGCCATTGTCTCAAAAAACGCAAAGATTTTAAACTCGACAAAGATAGGACTCCAGTGTATAAAAAGGATTACTTAAAAGACTCTCAAGGGGTTGTTTGGGGACATAGCCAAGTTCCCGTGGGACACCCTCATAGGGCAAATCCTCATATTAACATTTTACTGAAGAGGGGAAAAATCATCTATTATTATAGTTAAACAATGAGAGATATTATCTTATCATATATCGAAAAACTTATACTCGACCTAAGGTTAGGTTTAAGAAACTCTCCAAATAATCAGGAGTTGGTTGCAAAACGACGAGAATTGGAAAGAATTAAGCAAGAAATTCTATTTATGAGTAGGCATTCAGAAATACTAAATGCCAAGTTTTATCATATTGATGAAACAATTACTAGTAGTTCTGAAATCAGGCTTATGGATGATTGCGATACCGAAGATATGTCACTTTGGATAGAAACTACAGTGGAAGGGGGCAGTATAAGACTTCAAGAGGGAGATCTGATTTTAAAGGTAAAATGAATATTCTTTATAAATAATGCGCCTATGTCTTTGTCTTCCACCTCCCACGGTTACATTGAAAGCGTCAGCACCCAGTTGTCCCTGAGTGTGGGCTCCTCGTTTGAGGGTGTTGCCGGCAATTCCTCCGCCAACGCCTCACAGGGCATCTCTGCGGGCGTGAGCGCCGTGGATACGGGCATGAAGGCGGGCATGGCACTGGCGGAAGCCAGAAATGAACACGCTATAATTAAAAATGGAAAGAATAAGTATTCAAATTGATTCACCCGGCTACGTAAAGGTTTCCGAGATTAGCGAAGAACTTTTGAAATTTTCTTCAACAATAGAAACTAAATATAATCAAATAGATTTTGATTTTGGTTTCTGCTTTAGGGCATTGTACACTACACGGGGGATTAGGTCAAAAGTCAGATTCTATGAAGAAGATCGATGGCTAGGCATGGATCTCATAATGGCATTGAATGAGTTCAATTCATATAAGACCAATGTATCTATGCAACGTCTAATTATGGGCAAGCATTTTTTTCCGTTCTTTGTAGAGAATATCAAAAAGTATAAGAGTAAACTACCTACGTTAAAGCCTGTCGCAGAAGATTTAATCGAGGATATGCGTTTATTCCTAATTGAAAATCTTTGGTTACCTGCTGAAGATGGCAAATTAAAACTATCGATTATAGAAACCGTATCTTATGAGCGGGCAATGGGGTTGTTTGGAAATCCTAAACAAAAAGTATTCTCTGAAAATGAGAAAGGGCAAAAAGCTCAAGATTTAGTATGGGCGGTAGAAGAAGATACTAAACTTTCAGCAAAATATATTCTCACAGATAAAAAATGGAATCTTCAAAATTATGAGATATCATATTGAGGTATGTCAAAGCAGATATGCAATGAGCAGGGAGAAAAGGCAAAGGAGTTGGTGGAGGAGAGCTTCGCCTAGATTTTAATAGTTGGAGAAAAGAATATTGGAAGCATCGAGCCTCAGTAGAGCTTGAAGCAAGAAAAAAGAAAGGAACATACACGTAATTATGGATAAGGATATAATTAAAAGGCTCGAGAAGTTCTTTTTAGAGGAGCCTATTGCCCGTGGTATCGAAACACCCACCTCAAAATTGTACGAAGTGGCTCAAACACTGGGTGTAGAACTAGATGAACAGTACAAGTTATTTCAAACTTTGTTTGGAGGCTCAGTAATAGGCACAATAGAAGTCGTTGGGATTTCAGGTTACAATAGTACTATGCTTGATGACTATGATGTGGTTGAGCTAACTCAAGAATTCCGAGAAACGTTTAATACTCAAGGAATCGTGATTGGAGTGGATTACGATGGAAGCTATTTCGTCTTATCTCCATCTGGAGAGATTCTCTTATTCTCAGATGAAGGTAATTGCCCGATTGTATATGCACCCAATCTTGAGAGTTATATCCAAAAGGCTCTTGCTGAGATAGACATAGTTGAATAGTTCCTCTTTTATAAGTAGGACTTGAGCTATTCCAAGGGGCAATAATTTAAGGATATCTGGGCACGCCCGTGGAGGCGTACAACGAGAAGGGCGAAGAAGTGTGGTACCGCAGGCTTGACATGAACGGGAAGGTCATCGAGGAGCGGTCCATGCTCTATACTTCCTACAAGGATTACATCAAGATACCGTTCCTTTTCCAAGGACAGTACTATGACGGGGAAGTCAAACTGGCGTACAACAGGTTCAGATACTATGACCCGAATACAGGAAATTACATATGCCAAGACCCCATAGATTTACAAGGAGGTATGCAACTTTACGCATACATTCACGATTCCAATAGTTGGATAGACCCGTTTGGGTTAAGCGGTCGTGGTGGTACTCTACACAGGAGTATTCAAGACCAATTACGAGATGATTTAAAAGGTTTAGGCAAAAGTGTAGAAGCAGAAGGGCAGATAAAATTAAAAAATGGACAATCAAGATTTGGTGATTTAGTAGTAAGGAATGATGTAGGAGATATAATTGAAGTACATCAAATCGGAGATATGCGTACTCGTGGAGGATTTAGACCGTCTTCAAGAGAGCGAGGAGCGATTATGGATATTAGGGAGGCTTTGGGCGATGATGTAAGGATAGTTTTCCACGATAAAAAGGGACGGGTAACACTTATAGACCCCGATAAAGCCGATGACTGGAAAGTGCCAAGTAAAAAACATAGAAAAATAGTTATGGTTAATTATGAGTTCAATACAATTTAATTATTTTGCAGATGAAAAAGGGGAGCAAATTATAAGGCAAGAGCTTTTAGATAGGTTTGGCTCTCTTTATGCAAGGGATTATTTCGGAGAGAATAAAAGTATAATAAAAGAAACAGAAGACTTTCCTAAAATGCCTTTTGAAATTTATTTAACTTGTGAAAAATTGGCTACTCAAATAAATACTTTGTCTGGTAAATTGTCCATTTCTATTTATGATAGCCCTGTTGTTGAATACACACTTTCAAAAATCAGAGACGAAAATGTATACGTTCAAGGTCGTTTAGCTTATTTTGCTGGTAATGAGTTCCCAGAGTTTAAAAAAGAAGTGCAATCCCTATTCAGAAAACTCAAAAAACAGTGTTGGAAAGATAAACAATGGAATGAGTGGGTATTTGAAACTATCGGAGATGAAGCAACGGTCTTTATACCCAATAGGGTTGTTCATCTAAATAGAGAGTGATGTATCCCGCTTTGGTGAGGATGGAAGGTATTATATCTGGGACATCGGCGAAGACCTGTTCTACCATTTTACCGACACCTCCTATAAGAAAGTACGCCTACTGAGCCGTATCAGCGACAGCAATTGAAAGATAATAATCGAAATTTGGGGGCATGGGTTTCTCAATACATTCAAAATCGGATTAGAGAACTTTGGGATGCAGATTTTTTAGCAGCTTTTGATGATGCGAGTGATAATGAAGCTATCAAAATAGGTTTCAGACTATATATTAACGTGAGTTCGACGAATTTAGAACAGAGCAGGCTGTGTGTCAATAGTCCTCTATACATTGACACACGACTTTTTGGGGAACAGGCAATAGGCTGCAATAGTGCCTAATAAATTGACGATAAAATTGTCAAAGCATCTATGTCTGGAGTGCTCCACCTGCGCAATATTATTGAGCTCATCATTCACAGTTTCTATAATGGCTCTTTTTCTGAGTAAGAGTCTGTCAGAAACGCTCATCAAAGCTCCTTTCATGTTGCTTTTCAGCTTGGTAATAAGTTGTATTCCAATGGCTTACGATCATCAACATCTCCCGGTGTTATCATAAAGTTGAGAAGTTCTCCTTTCTCATTACAAATCAAATGTAATTTGAAACCGAAGAACCAACCCATGGAGCATTTTCCTCTTTGGGCTATACCTTTGAAAACCTTGTGAATATGTATTCTTTGGTTCTTGCAGACACGCAGTGGTGTGCTGTCAACAAAACTTATGCCCGTGCATTTTCCCAACAAGACTTTTTGATAAACAAAGCGAGTGGAATGACAACCTCCCTTTCCAATTCTACTATACGGTTGTATGAGACAACTTTAGGAAACAAATTACGCAGGTGCTTACATACTTTTTCAAGATAGAAATGTTTAAAGCAGCGATAACCAGAGTCGTGAAAAAGAATCATTATTAGCATGACTTCTGCCTTTGATATCGTGGAATCTCGATGATACTTTCTTTTTCCAGTAGGCTTTAGCGTATATTTTGCCACCATTGCATCAAAAAACTTGCAGAAATCATCTGCCATACAAAATATTTCAGTAACTTTGTCCTCGGTGATCATAGCGATTTTTGTTTGTAATTGTTTGTAAATCAATATCTTAAAGTTACAACAAATTTCGCTAATCACCAAATTTATAGACACTTATAATTCGTCGAACTCACGTTAATCTATGTTTTGTGAAATAGCCTATTGGACATATTACCTTTGTTCCAAGAATAAATACTTAGTTAGGGAGGGTACTGTTACATTTGTATCTCTAATGTTTACATCCATTCATGAATATACTAATATTGCCTGTATAATACAACTCGTTGGGTATTACTTCGGGTATAATATACTTGGCTGTATTAGGATTGGAAGCAGATACGATCCTTTCAGTTGGTTTATTGGCTTAATACTTATATCACCATTCCTTTGGTTTAACTATAAAAGATATTTCAATATTGTTAAATTAAATAAGACCATAGAGAGATATGCCTCTATGAGTAGAGGAAGGCATATAGCTGGTATTCTTTGTTATACAATTTATGTAATCCTAACATATTATATCTTATATCTGATTGCAAGTTCCTAATAAACTGCGCTAATAAACTTATCGAGATGTTTAAGGCTTCCAAGATATTACAGATAAGAATCAGAAGAACAAAGTCTCTTTTTAACATCCGTATCACACTATACTTTCCTGCTTGTTTTGTCAAGTGTATATATTATCTGTATTGACTCATATTTTGTTATGGACTACTTATGGGTGAATAGCTTATCTCCCTTATTGCATTCTTGACTTAACAAAGGAGATAGGAAGTTATTAGATAATAATTCAGAATTTCTATAAGATATTGTGGAGTCAAATTGCTCCATGATTGAAAATAATCCCCCAAAAGGAGTGAGACTCTCAGATTTAATTTGTATCTTCACCATGTCTATCGTCAGATTCTCTTGTTTTTTTTGCAACACTAAGATAAGTGAAAATTTTGACACGGCAAAATCCTGAGCAACTTTTTGTTGCTCAGGTACTTAAAAAGTTTATTTTATAATAGTATTGCGGAATTAAGGGTTTATAAAAAGATGTAGAAAAGTTAAATATTTATATAGTGAACAATAACAGCATTAAAAAAATTACCATATTTGGGAATTTCTCCCTTATCTTTGCAGCATAAAGGCTAAGATACATTTCACCGCATGAATATAATCTTCAAGGAAGAAGCCTTATCTGAGCTGTATGAACAGGCAAAACCAAAGACAAGAAATACAAGCAGATATGCAAGAATAAACGTTTGGTAGATGGCTACTTCCGGGCAGTAGGAATCATTTATGATGTAGAGTGTACAGATGAACTAAAGAATTTCAGCTTCTTACACTATGAGAAATTGAGATATCAGCAGAAAGAGCCTCTAAGCTCTGTTCGACTTGTAAACGGTTTGGTAGAACGCCTGTTGTTCAAGGAGATAAAGGATGGCATCGAAGTAGAACTAATTGAAATTGATAGTACACATTATGGCAACAAGAAGTAACAGATTGGTTCCTGTTAGGGCAATCCACCCAGGAGAAATCTTGCGTGAAGAGTTGCGGGAACGTGGTATCAAGCAAAAGGACTTTGCAAAGCAGATAGGTATGCAAGCTACCCATCTGAGTGAGTTTATTCGTGGCAAACGCAATCTGAACGACGATCTGGCCATGAAGCTGGAAAACCATTTAGGGATTCCCTATAAAACCTGGATGAGCTTGCACAATGGTTATATGTATGACAGCAAAGCTGTCAGCAAGCAACAATCGGAAGAACAAAATGCACGTTCGTTTGAGGACGCATGTGCTCGTGTGTTCAATCTTAAACTTCTTTATAAGAAATTGAATTTAGCAGTTCTTCCCCTCCTTGAACGGGTGAAAGAAATAAAATCGCTTTTCTCCTTTGACCTGCTATCATCTGCAGAGATGAGTAAGCAAGTAGCAGGATTATATAAGCACAGCGACAAGGTTCAGATTGACGAAAAAAATATGCAGACTTGGCTTCTGCTGAACTGGCTGGCAACTTCACGTGAAAAAGTAGAAAGGACTTATGTACATGGCAATGGAATAAAGGCCGCCGATACAATCGCGAAATTGTCTAATGAGCGCAAACTTACAGCCAAGGCTATCAAGGATTGTCTTTATCAAAACGGTATAGGTTATGTTGTAGTGGAAAAGTTGGATAAAACCCCTGTTGATGCTTTCTCTACTTATGTAAACCAACATCCTATAGTGACGGTTACCTATCGGTATAATGATATTGATAAATTAGCATTTGATGTTCTTCATGAATTGTGTCATATCGAAAAGCACTTCTCAGAAGAGCACACATCGTTCATCTCTATCGAAGGAACTATCTACTCAAAAGATCCAAGGGAAAAAGAGGCGAACGACTTTGCTAAAGAGCATTTAATTCCATGTGAAGTTTGGAATAAAATTCTTTCAGGTAAAAGCAGTAGCCTATCGCCGCATATTGTAGTGAAGGCTATTGCAAAAGAAGCTGAAAAGTATGGAATCAGTCCGACTATAGCAGTTTCAAGGTATAAACATGATACCAACTGGTATCAGACCTCGGCTTACAAGTCATCTAAAATTTATTGATAGAACATGAGCTGGACGACTTGACCGGCTCTTCTTGGTCTATGGGCTTACAAGTCTATCGTTTCAGGCTTCGTTCGTCATCAACCTCATAGCTATTTTTACTACCCACTTCCCATTCTGCATTTCTTTCGGAAGCCGATGTCTGGTATGAAAGAATATTTTTCAGGATGCTATTAGAAAGATGAGTGTCGTGGATAGGAATAGGTTGGAGCACTTGCAGAACTGGGAGCAAGGCTTTGAAGTTAATACCTTCTGAAGCCAAGTTAAAAATGCACTTGTGCGAGAAATCGACACAATAGTATTCGTCACCTTGTCTGAAAATGGCAAGATGATTTTCTTTTAATGCTGCCCACAAGTCTTGCTCCTCGGTTGATGCAGCCAGATTGTTCAGCACTTCTACGGCAAATCCATTGTTGAGTTTGCTGTGAGGATCTATATAAATAAGGTAGGGATTTTCAATCTTCCAGATACGACAGAGTATATCACGCTCCACCTCGTTGGTGGGGCAAAAGGCCTGGACACAGTGCAACATAAAGTTGAATTTTAACACCTTTTGCACACTATCGCTCAGGGCGACCTCTCTGCCATTGAGTAGCCTGAAACGTCCTTTGGAAATGCGAGTACCATACTGTCGCCATAACATTCTGTTGAGTTCGTAAGCAATCATCCGGGGATTATCCTCCAGCATGGCATCCACGTAGAGCTCTACCTTATTGATTCGTTCTTTTTCGCTCATGAAGTGTTGCAGTTGTTTGATAGAGAGCACACTGCCACCTTTATACACCGTTTGTTTGGAGTGATCTACTATCATGTAACCGTATGGTTTGTCCTTTGAACCAAAGAAAACGAGCGATACACCAAACTTCTTTTGCAAGATGTCTGACAGTTCACTGCGGCTGGCAACCATGTTGCGATACTTTTTCATAACAGCCCCCAGTTGCCTACGACGTTTGTAGGTTTTCTTTTCATCAATAACAGAGAATTTTGCGGTCAAATCTTCCATTCCGATTTTTGTTCGTACCCGTCCGCCACGTGCAATTTCGAGGTTGCTGTCACGCTCGAAACATTCATAGCCAGATGCCTCCATGATGGCTTTGAATTGTGTAAGCGAATTGAACTTGTAACTAAGGGCCTCCTTCAAAAACAAATCAGCACGCAATTCCTCATCTTCGCCAACAATTTTGTTGATGGCCTCCTGCGATCGGATGCGCTCGTGGTTGTGGTCTATTTTCTGGCCATTGGGATTCACCCGGCTGGTGATGATGTGCAGGTGATTGTTGTCGGTGTCATTGTGCGCATAGATAAGAAGCGGCTGCCCCTCATCATCATAGTCCATTTCGTGAAGATACTGGTGGGCAATATCCAAAAGTTGCTCTTGAGAATATTCATGTCCCCGGCAGGAGATGGCCACATGGAACTGAGCCTTGCGGATATGCTCGTTTCTTACCGAATAATCAATCAGGTATTGTTGCAGCTGTTCGGGAGTGTAGCCATCAGCAGCTCCCACATAACCGAAGTTCTTCATCTCAAGGAGTACTGCCTGGCCTTTGGCAACTTTTCGCTCGTTGTACTCGACGGCATGGAAATTTGTGCTGGAGGGAAGTATGGTTGCTATCATTGTTTTCTTGTGTTTTTGCGTTATCGTGAGAAGATGAAAACGGTAAATCGGTAATTACCGATGACGGTTTTTCGCTTTATCGTGTTAATCGTTTGACTATTTGATGCTGTTCCTGTTTTACCGCTGTTAAGAGCTTTTGCAGCTCCATGATTTGAGGGTAAAGCACTTTCTCAAAATAGTGAAGTGTCAGCTCATTAGCTATCGCCAGTTCGTTGGCACGCTTGACCACCTGATTGAAGTTGCCGCCCATCCATGCCAAGTCCTGCTGATACTTTTTGTAAAGAGCCGTCATCTCGTTGAGCGCGGCTATCTTCCGCTTTGTTCCCGTGTCGTCAAATTGTTTGATGGCATCCCATATCATACTGCTGACCGTCTTGTAGTTGACCGCTTTCTGCTTAATCAGTTCGGCATCCTGTGCTGAAATCCTTATCCAGAGTCTTTTCGTTTTCCGTTCCATATTCTTCTGTTTATATTCTGAGTTGCGAAGAATAATCCCCAACTTGACAGAGTTGGCAAGTCACTTTTGTCCGCACAAAAGTACAACTTGCTACCCAAACTTCGTAAGGGAAATGTAGTCCTGCCACTTGCTTGTCTGACATAAAGTTAGCAAGAAATGATGGACTGTGGTGTCCTTCGATAACTAATTCAAGAAAAAATTATCGTGAAATCGGGATAATGAAAACCCGATTTAGCGATATAAGGAAAAACCGAAGTTACGAGTCCGCTTCTTCAAGAAAAGACGAAGAACCGAAGCCGTGAGGTAGTGATATTACGAGATTGTTAAATCGCGAAATACTTACTGATTGTCAATGCTTTAGGTGCTATATTATTTGCTTTACTCAGATATTTTTCGTATCTTTGGTATGGCTAATAATGTTTTAAGATGCAAGTATTTCTCTTCGTATATATCCTGTTCAGAGCCATCTTCCAGCTGATAGGTTGGATGATTCAAGGCTTTTTGTATGTCTTGTGGCTGCTCTTTGGCGGTATTGCCTACTTGGTAAATTATCTGATGGAGTGTAAAACATAAAGCCATACCTCGAAGTGGGAGGTACGGCTCTATGTGGGTGTATTGATAGATTACCTGATTGCTTTCTGTAGGTTCACTGCATGTCGCTCGATAGTCGATTTCAGCACCTTTGCATAAATCTGCGTGGTCCGGATATTCTGATGTCCCAACATACGTGCCACATTTTCAATAGGCACATCGTGAGCAAGGGCCAGCGTCGCAAACGAGTGTCTGGCAATGTGGAAGGTCAGGTTCTTGTTGAGTTTCATGGCTGCCTGGATGAGATGTAGGTAGTCGTTCGCCTTCTGATTGGATATTCTCGGCAACTTGAAATCATACTTCTTGAGCACTTCCATTGCCGGTTTGAGAATGGGAGTGAAGAATTTAGAACCAGTCTTTAATCTGCTACCGTCAATATAATATAATGTTCCCTGTTGTTCCGTCATCGTATCAAAGTTAAATGATTGAACATCACAGTAAGCCATACCTGTGTAGGCGGCAAACACAAACAAATCTCTGACCTTATCCAGTTTCCCCTCCAATTTTATTGTTCGGAGTTTCTTCAATTCTGCTTCAGAAAGCGGCTCACGTTCTTTACATTTACCTCGCTTAAATTTAACCAAATCGTAAGGGTCAACGTTTATGACATTTTCTGAAGCAAGCCTCTTTGTATAAATACGAAAGTTCTTGTGATAGTTATTGATTGCCACATCAGAACGAGTGCCATCTCTAAGCCATTGGTCAAAGGCTACCAAATTTTCCCGCGTTAAGTCCTTCGTGGTTTTTATCTGACCAAAACGCTTGATAGCTTCCAATGTGCAAATCTTGTGTTTGCGTGTACCCTCACGTATGTTTTCTTGTTTTATGGATTGTTCCATATACAGCAAGAAATTCACAGCACCTTTACTTTTGGCAAATGGATTGTCTTCTGTTTCGTAATAATAGGAGTCAAACTTCTCAACGGATAGCTTATCGTCAAGAACACTCATTGCAGCCAAAATCTGCTCACATCTTTTCTTGATAGCACATACCTTAGGAGAACTTATGAAAGTCTCCAGTTCATCAGGAGCTACATCACCAAGAGAAATATATTTTCTCTCGGTTCTACTGATATAGACTCGTACTTCGACTTTTCCTTTGCCGCGTTTGTCGGCTACCTTTTTTCGGTCAAAGATGACCACAACTTCCTGTTTTGCCATATTAGCATCATTTTTGTGGAGAAGGGAGGTTGGTGGAAAAAGTGGTAACACATTGTGTATTCTGGTAACACAAATTGGTAACACATTTTATTCCCGAGAGCTCCTTTTTGCTCTCATTACTTCCCATTTCCACGGGGTTAAACATTAAGTATAAACACCTCTAAATGTGCTAATTAGCCTACAAGTGGCTCATTCTAAACAAAAAAAAGGATTTTGTTGTCAAAATCCTCTTTTTCTTAGGTTGTGATTCCGTTGGGGTTCGAACCCAAGACCCACAGCTTAGAAGGCTGTTGCTCTAATCCAACTGAGCTACGGAACCGATAATCGACTGCAAAAGTAATCATTTTGATTGAGAGTAAGGCGATGAAACGGCTTGTTTCAGTAGAAGTTAGTATTTTTTAACAAACACGATTGGTCATTTGATGGCGAACCTCACACTACTCTCAATCTGCTGCTACTCAAAAAGTTCGTTCGTTATTTTTGTCCTATAAAATGACAATAAAACGGTTATGAAAAATATCTAATCTAGAAAAAATTAATAGGCCGATGGTATGCAAAATTTGAATTGCATGGTTAGAAAAAACGAATTTTTGGCATAAACGATGCAAAAACAGCATTTTGTTGCACCATATTGGCGGTCAATCTTCATGATCTAAGCTGACAAAAGCATGGAGATTGGAGGCATAGAGCATTGCTTTTGCGGCCGAGATGAACTTCAGAAGGAGCAAAGATGCTTATCAATAACTGCAAATCATTCATTATCAACCAACTACAAATCTCTCTGATTTTGGCCGTATTTCGAAGCAATGGAAGGTTGATTCATCAATAAACGAAATATAAGTGGGCTGTTGTCAAGATAAATTCATCATCAACCACCTGCTTACCAAAGGGTTCAATGACATTATGGCAGGCATGACAAACGCCTTATTGAGAAATGACAGCGGCCTCTCCTACCTATCATTCAATGCGTTCTAGCATCTTTAATCCGTTGAGCGTGCATATTCCACGGATGAATAATAAAATGATGTTACGAAAGACTATCTGTAGGCCATGTTCCTTATACAGCTGACTGGTCATTGCAAAACGAACAGCTTCACGCGCTACTTCCACAACGATGTGATAATTAGTGTCTGGCCTAAAGAAGCCCTCTTTCACGCCTCTGTCAATAAAGTTATACGCATCTTCATCCCGTTTCTTATGCTTGTTCTCAAGATAAGCTTGCACACGCTTGTATTTTTGCACTTCGTCTAAAAATAACGGAGAAATCTTTGACAAACGCTGGGCCTGACAATTGTAGAATTCAATCAACGTATCCATGACATGATGGTTGTCCTGTTCACTGAAATTTTTCATGTGCTCATCAAAGTCTTGCTCGGCAGCTTTCATGCCTTCCAGCAGCAGTTCCTCCTTGTTGTTGTATATCTCGTACACCGTGCGCTTAGATATGGATAATCTTCTGGCGATGTCATCCATCTTGACCGCCTTGATACCTTTCTCGAAAAACTCACTCATGGCTGCTTTCAAAATACGCTCACGCAACTCTTGTCGATAAGGCGTTTGACCGATCACTCTATTCATTCCTTTTACCATAACAGCGCAAAGATGCAAAAAAGCATAAAAACTTGTTATTCTTTAATGGTTTTTTCTTAACTTTGTTCCGTTATCAACTAATAAAACGTTTAATCATTGGGAGAGATAGCTGGGTAGATTTTTATTAAATTCATGCCCTTTTCGCCCTCCATTTAGTACTATAATCCAATGTTAAAAATCACCAAAGAAGCAGCTCTTGCTTACCATGAGGGAGAACGTCCCGGCAAAATCGAAGTGAAACCGACCAAGCCTTACAGGACTCAAACCGACCTCAGTCTGGCCTATTCACCAGGTGTGGCCTATCCGTGTCTTGAGATTCAGAATAATGAAAATGACACTTACAAATACACCAACAAGGGAAACTTGGTCGCAGTGATCTCCAACGGCACGGCAGTGCTGGGCTTGGGGGACATTGGTGCCATGAGTGGCAAGCCCGTGATGGAAGGCAAAGGCTTGCTGTTCAAGATATATGGCGGCATCGACGTATTCGACATTGAGGTAGACGAGAAAGACCCCGTAAAGTTTTGTGAGACCGTTGAAAGGATTGCACCGTCGTTTGGCGGCATCAATCTGGAAGACATCAAAGCACCGGAATGTTTCTATATTGAGGAAAGGCTGAAGAAAACGCTCGACATCCCCGTGATGCACGACGACCAGCATGGCACGGCCATCATATCTGCCGCAGGCCTGAAGAACGCTTTAGAGGTTGCCGGCAAAGACATTAAGAAGGCCAAACTGGTTATTAATGGCGCTGGAGCCGCTGCCATCAGCTGTACCAAATTGTATGTAGCCTTGGGGGTAAAGAAAGAAAATATCCTGATGCTGGACTCGCACGGAGTGATTACAAAAGACCGTACAGACCTGAACCCACAAAAAGAAATGTTCGCCACCGACCGGAAGGACGTACACACGTTGGAGGAAGCCGTTAAGGATGCCGACGTCTTTGTGGGTTTGTCAAGAGGCAATATTCTATCCAAAGACATGATTCGTTCGATGGCTTCCAATCCTATCGTGTTCGCATTGGCCAATCCCGTGCCTGAAATTAGCTACGAAGATGCCCTTGACAGTCGGCCAGACGTCATCATGTCGACTGGTCGCAGCGATTATCCTAATCAGATTAACAATGTCATTGGCTTCCCATACATCTTCCGTGGTGCGCTGGATGTACACGCCAAGGCCATCAATGAGGAAATGAAAATGGCCGCCGTACATGCCATAGCCGACCTGGCCAAACAACCCATTCCGGATGTGGTCAATGAAGTTTACCACATCAACGACTTGAGTTTCGGTCCCAAGTATTTCATTCCAAAGCCCATTGACCCGCGCCTCATCACAGCAGTGAGTGCGGCTGTAGCCAAAGCAGCCGTAGACAGTGGCGTTGCCAGAACACCTATCAAGGACTGGGATAAGTACAAAGAGCATTTGAAGGAGTTGCTCGGACAGGAGTCTAAGTTTACGAGAACCCTGCATGCCACGGCCGCTCGCCATCCACAGCGCATTGTGTTTGCAGAAGGAGGCCACCACACCATGATGAAAGCTGCCGTGCAGGCAAAGCAAGAAGGCATTTGCTTCCCTATTCTGTTAGGAAATCCAGACAGACTTAACCGACTGGCTAACCGACTGAAACTCGACCTCACGGGGATCAAAATCATAGACATGCGCGCAGATAAGGAACAAGGAAAGCGTGCGAAGTTTGCCAAACACCTGTCAGAAAAGCTTGAACGTCAAGGATATACCTTTGAAGAAGCTTACGACAAAATGTACGAGCGCAACTATTTTGGCATGTCGATGGTTGAACATGGTGATGCAGATGGGTTCATCACAGGTCTCTACACAAAATACTCGAACACCATTAAGGTGGCAAAAGAAGTGATTGGTATTCGTCCTGGATACAAAACTTTTGCCACCATGCACATCCTTGACACCAAAAAAGGCATCTACTACATTTCTGACACCTTAATCAACAGGCACCCAGACGAGAATGTGTTGTATGACATTGCGCGCCTCAGTGCTGACGCAGTAAGATTCTTCAATGACAAGCCAGTCATGGCGATGATTAGCTATTCCAACTTTGGAACAGACACGATTGGAAGTCCGCAAAAGGTTCATGCGGCCGTAGAAAGAATGCAACAAGAGTTCCCTGACTTGGCTATCGATGGAGAAATGCAGGTTAATTTTGCCATGGACAAAAAATTACGCGATGACAAATATCCATTCACTCGCTTGAAGGGAAAGAACGTCAACACGCTGGTTTTCTCAAACATGAGCAGTGCCAACGGCAGTTACAAATTGCTGCAAGCCCTCAATTCGGATGCAGAAATCATTGGTCCGATACAAATGGGATTGAAAAAACCAATCCATTTTACCGACTTCGAATGTTCTGTGCGCGACATTGTAAACATCACTGCCGTGGCTGCCATCGATGCATACGTGGAGAAAATCAAGAATTCAAAAAAATAAATTCAACTATAAAAGTGCCAACAACGCAGTTTATGCTGTTTGTTGGCATTTGCATTTTGTCTATCAACCCATTGCTACATGATTACATTTCCATGTGCCAAAATCAATTTAGGCCTTAACGTAGTAGGCGTTCGGCCAGATGGTTACCACAACGTAGAAACTGTGTTCTTCCCCATTCCGTTGCACGACACGCTTGAAATAACACGCATGGATGAACAGTTTCCATCCGATAATCCGTGCGATTTGAAGATAACAGGGATGGCAGTCGATGTTCACGAAGACAACAATCTCGTCATCCAGGCTTATCATTTACTGGCCAAAGACTTCCCACTACCACGCGTTCACGCTCATCTTTACAAGAAAATCCCCTCACAAGCGGGCTTAGGAGGCGGATCAAGTGATGCAGCATTCATGATTAGACTGCTCAATGAGCAATTCAAACTCAATCTTACCACCGCTGACATGGAGCAATATGCTGCCCAACTGGGTGCTGATTGCGCTTTCTTCATCACCGCTAAGCCTTCATTTGCTACGGGAATTGGTGACCAACTCGTGCCAACAGAACTGCCAAAAAGGGGTCTTGAAGGGTGTTATCTCGCACTGATTAAACCCGACATAGCCGTTTCAACCAAAGATGCTTATGCCAAAATTGAGGTGAAACAACCTGCCAAATGCTGCCGTGACATCATCGGTCAGCCCATAGAAACGTGGAAAGACGAACTGATGAATGACTTTGAAATACCAGTATTCAAGTTGTATCCGAAGCTGAAGCACATCAAAGAGCAGCTCTACCAGCAAGGGGCTGTGTATGCAGCCATGAGTGGAAGCGGCAGTACCATCTATGGTATTTTCAAAAAAGAACCACAAGGAATCAGTCAGTTGTTCAACGATTGCTTTACTACCGTACTTCCATTATAGGTAATGAGAGTTGACTGGAGTGAAACGTCAGCTCACAATTGATGCATAAACTGTTCAGCTGCATGCAGCGTTTCTTGCTTGCCAACATCCATCAGCTTAAGGTTTGACTCTACATGTCCAATGATGGGAACCTGATTGCACACGCTTAAATAGAAATCAATCACGCCAAAACGGTCGGGAAAAGAATCCATCCATGGAAACAACTGTGGTGAAAAGGTGTGAATACCGGCGAAGGCAAACTTCTTGTACTGTGCCACATTTAAGTTTGGATAGGGCGAACGAACCTCACCAGTGTTCACGTTCGTCCAACCAACCAAGCGCATGTCGTCATCAAAAAGCAGGTAACGATTGGTGTTACGCTCGCTGACCAGCAAGGTTGCCGCAGCCTCCGTATGAGCGAAATAAAAGCGTTGAAGGTTGATGTTGCTTAGTATATCAACGTTATGAATCAATATTCTGGTGTCTCCAAACAAACGCTTTGCAGCCTTAATACCACCTCCCGTATCGAGCAACTGGTTGGTTTCGTCGCTGATACGGATATCTAAACCAAAATAATGATTTGCCTCTAAGTATTGAATAATTTGCTCGGAGAAATGATGTACATTGACAATAATACGACTGAAACCCGCATCTTTTAACTTGAATATCACCTGTTTGAGCAAAGGTTCACCACCAACTTCCACCAAAGCCTTAGGCACATGGTCGGTCAGCGGTTTGAGTCGGGTTCCCAATCCCGCTGCTAAAATCATTGCTTGCATCATTTCTTTATCTTCTTTCATCGCTACTTATCTCTCTCACTCACCGCTGTCAAAACCAGCAGGTATTTAACTTGTCGTCCTAAAAAAAGCTACTTTGCCTCCAACGTTTGCTCTATTTTCTGTTCACGGTGATTGATTTTTACCTCAATTCCGAACTTATCATGAATGTGTTCTGCCAAATGTTGCGCGCAATATACGCTGCGGTGTTGTCCGCCTGTGCAACCAAATGAGAATATCAAACTGGTAAATCCCCGCTCAATGTATCGTGCCACGTGACGATCGGCCAATTGGTATACGCTTTCAAGGAAGACGAGTATCTCGCCATCATCTTCCAAGAAACGAATCACGGGCTCATCCAAACCTGTCAAATTCTTATAAGGTTCGTATCGTCCGGGGTTGTGAGTTGACCGACAATCAAACACATATCCGCCCCCATTTCCTGAGGGATCTTCGGGAATTCCTTTGTGATAAGAAAAACTGTTCACACGAACTATCAGCTCACCTCTATCATCATATTTGGAAAAAGTGGCGGGTCCATCCACCGGATTGGCCTTAAATATATTGTTATCCGTAATCTTGAAGCCGTCAGTTCTTTTCACTTTTCGCTCCTCCTTGTTAGCAAATTGAGGCAATTCCGTCATCTCTTTGAGGACGCTCATCATGTATGGATAGGGAAAAACATGCTCGCCAAGCTTTATAAGCTCACGAAGATTCTGCATGGCTGCTGGAATTGATTGAATAAAATGCTTCTTCCGCTCGAAATATCCACGAAAGCCGTATGCGCCCAAGACCTGTAACGTGCGAAACAACACAAAGAGATTCAATCGCTCTACGAAGTGTCTACTCGACGGAACTTCCGTATATTGTTTCAAAGACTCGTAATAAGCAGAAACCAAATCACGACGCAATTTAAAAGGATATTTAGCTGATGCTTGCCACAAGAAAGACGCTAAGTCATAATAGAACGGTCCTTTTCTGCCTCCTTGATAGTCAATAAAATAGGGATTACCATCGTTGTCAAGCATCACATTGCGTGCTTGAAAATCGCGATACAAGAAACATTCCGCTGGCTCTGATGTCAAATCTTTGGCAAACATACGAAAATTGGCCTCTAACATCAGCTCGTGGAAATCGATTCCTGTCGCTTTCAGAAAGCAATACTTGAAATAATTCAGGTCAAACAACACGCTTTCTACATTGAATTCGGGTTGGGGATAACATTGTTGAAAGTCGAGTCCAACGGCTCCCCTCACTTGCATTTCGGGCAATGCCTGAAGCGTTTTGGTCAACAGCTGCTTTTCTTTCTGCGTGTATCGGCCGCCTGCATCACGGGCACTTTTCAGCATATCAAACAGCGAAGTATGCCCCAAATCGGTCTGAAGATACCTCAGTTCATCGTCACTAACAGCCAAAATCTGAGGAACCGGAAGCTGTTTGACCGTAAAATGCTCCGTGAGATAAATGAACGCATGATTTTCATCACGACTGGTACCTATCACTGCGATCACCGATTGGCCTGATTTGTTGCCAAAACGATAATAAACACGATTGCTGCCAGCCCCTTCCAACTTCTCTATAGTGGAAGGTTTCTCACCCGCCCATTGCGCATAAAGTTCTATAAGTTTCTCCATATATTTCAATTCTTCTTCCCTTTGCTCCACAGGTTTACAGCACATTGAACCGTAACACGCTCGTTGATGAAAGGTGATATAGACAGAATGACAAGACAAAATTAAGCATTTTTTAGTGAAAAAACGGATGAACGAGCAGGAAAAGAAAAATATATCCGCCCTCAACAACAGCCCCAAGCATGCGGAAAGGTCTACCTAAAAAAGAATCGGATGTCATCCCGACATCCGATTAAAAAAAACAAACTACTTAAAAACTAATCTACTAAAACAAATCAAAAATATCTTTTTTACTTAACACTTTAATCAATATTTTCGTATTTAGGTTGCAAAGATATATGTTTTAGTTTTGATTTCAAAATTTTTTGATATAAAATAACGCATTTTTTATACAATATGTATAAAATAAGAGGGTGTGCCTACAAATAGACACACCCTCTCGTTTATTTTAATCAAATTGATTTTTACATCATGCCGCCCATACCTGGCGCTGCTGGCATGGCAGGTTTTTCCTCTGGTTTGTCAACAATAAGACATTCAGTGGTTAAGAACATGCCTGCAATCGACGCGGCATTCTCCAGTGCCACACGAGCAACTTTCGCTGGATCTACGATACCCTCTTTGCGCAAGTCCTCGTAAGAATCGGTACGAGCATTGTATCCGTAGTCATCTTTGCCCTGACGTACCTTGTCAACAACAACAGCACCTTCGCCACCAGCGTTGGTAACAATCTGTCGAAGTGGCTCCTCAATAGCGCGCTCTACGATGTTGATACCAGTCTGTTCGTCAGTATTCACACCCTTCACACCCTTCAATGCGTCGAGCGCACGGATGTAAGTGATGCCACCACCGGCCACAACACCTTCTTCAATGGCTGCGCGAGTTGCACAAAGAGCATCGTCAACGCGATCTTTCTTCTCCTTCATTTCAACCTCGCTGTTAGCACCTACATAAAGAACGGCTACGCCACCAGAGAGTTTGGCCAAGCGCTCTTGCAACTTCTCCTTATCGTATGAGCTTGTGGTATTTTCAATCTCGGCCTTAATTTGATTGATACGAGCCTGGATATTCTCGCTCTGTCCACCACCGTTAACAACGGTTGTGTAGTCCTTGTTGACCGTAACTTTCTCAGCAGAACCCAACATTTCAAGGGTAGCCTGCTCGAGTTTCAAGCCCTTTTCCTCGCTGATGACCACACCACCTGTCAAGATAGCGATGTCTTCCAACATGGCCTTGCGGCGATCGCCAAAGCCAGGAGCCTTAACAGCGCATATCTTCAAACCGGCACGAAGGCGGTTCACAACCAACGTTGTCAATGCCTCAGAATCTACATCCTCTGCGATGACCAACAATGGGCGGCCACTTTCGGCTGCATTCTGCAAGATAGGTAAGAATTCTTTAATGTTGGATATCTTCTTTTCGTAAATCAAGATGTATGGATTTTCCATCACACTCTCCATCTTGTCCGTGTCAGTCACGAAGTAACTTGACAGATATCCGCGGTCAAACTGCATACCCTCTACCACGCCGATGTTGGTATCGCGGCTCTTACTCTCCTCGATGGTGATTACACCGTTCTTGCTCACCTTACGCATAGCGTCGGCCAAGAGTTTACCAATCTCTGCGTCGTTGTTAGCAGACACGGTAGCCACTTGTTCTATCTTGTCGTAATTGTCACCCACTTGCTCAGCATGCGCCTTGATATATTCAACCACTGCACTAACAGCCTTGTCGATACCACGCTTCAAATCCATGGGGTTGGCACCAGCGGTAACATTCTTCAAACCTTCAGACACAATGGCCTGCGTCAAGATGGTTGCCGTTGTGGTACCGTCACCAGCATCGTCACCCGTCTTGGATGCAACGCTCTTCACAAGCTGTGCACCGGTGTTTTCAAAAGCATCCTCCAGCTCTATTTCTTTTGCTACGGTCACTCCGTCCTTGGTAATCTGCGGAGCACCGAACTTTTTCTCAATCACAACGTTGCGACCTTTAGGCCCCAGTGTGATTTTTACTGCATTCGCCAACTTGTCAACGCCCTGCTTGAGCAAGTCTCTTGCTTCAACATCGAATTTAATATCTTTTGCCATAATTTTTATATTCTGTATTTATATTGGTTCTATAGTATGTTAATCGTAAAAAATGCACCTGTGCGAAATTTACTTGACCACAGCAAGAACATCGCTCTGACGCATAATCAAATAGGTGTCACCGTCAAATTCTAATTCCGTGCCACTATATTTTCCGTATAGCACCTCATCTCCTTCCTTGAGAACCATCTCTTCGTCTTTCGTACCGTTACCCACGGCTACCACCTTACCATGCAATGGTTTTTCTTTTGCGGTGTCGGGAATAATAATTCCACCTACTTTCTCTTCTGCTGGCGCTGGAGCAACCAACACTCTGTCTGCTAATGGTTTAACTTTCATAATAATAATTTTTAAGTTCTTCTATATTCTATTCATGTATCTTGAGAGATGTTCAATATCTTCAGAACATCAAACTACAAGACTCACCCTTTCCATGCGAAAAACGTGCCAACTCAGTCGCATGTCATTTTTGTCAGTCTGCTGTCTGCCACTTTTGTCAGTCTGCTGGCTGTCAAATCTGTTATTTGCCAAATTTGTCAGCTTATGCGCTAACCCCTCCATTGCTGGTGACACATATTTATAAAGAAATGTTCATGCCTCATTTAGGTGGAATAAAATTAAGTGAACAATGAAGCATGAAAGTCGCACCTATTGTTGATATTTTTTATCAAATTTCGCCACTAAAACGGCACTTGTAAATCTTCAATCTAGAAAAAATCAATAGGCCTGGAGGATGCATACAGGAGTTCATCGTGCAAGAAAAATGGCATTTTGGCGCAAAGTCAATGTGTTTGCCTCTGAAGATGCATCACTTTAGCGGCCAATTCACATGACTTTGCCGTGTAAAAGCATGCAAATAACACCTTTAGAGCATTGCTTTTGGCTTGAAAAACCGTGTAAAATGGGCACAAAACAAGCCAACAAAACCATAACATCCTGACCATCAACCACATCCAAAACCCGCTCATATCTGGCGTATTTGCAACAAGGTGTAGGGTTGTTGACAAATAAGCCAAGCATGAAGAGGTTGGGTGTCAAGAAAAATCATTTGCAGGTATCAGCGTGATTTTCATCTTGACAACAATTATTCTCTTTCGATTTTTTAGTACATCCAGTCTATGTTTCGGGATTTTTTTCTACCTTTGCAAGACACATATTTATAAACGACTCAAATTTAGCATTAGAGATGAAACAGACGATTCTTGTCACTGGCGGAACTGGCTTTATCGGTTCACACACAACGGTTGAACTACAACAGGCGGGCTACAACGTTGTTATTGTAGACAATCTTTCCAATTCAAAGATTGAAGTCCTTGATGGCATCGAAAAAATCACGGGAACTCGCCCCTGCTTTGAGAAGATAGACCTGTGCAATGAAGAAGAAACGGAAGCTGTTTTCAAGAAATATGACAACATTGCCGGCATCATCCACTTCGCTGCCTCCAAGGCCGTTGGTGAGAGTGTGGAGAAACCTTTGATGTATTACAGAAACAACATCACCTCTTTAATCAACCTGCTGGAGCTGATGCCCAAGTATCACGTCAAGGGAATCATCTTCTCAAGCAGTTGTACCGTATACGGTCAGCCCACCAAGGAGAACCTCCCCGTGACGGAGGAAGCCCCTATCCAAAAGGCACTTTCGCCCTACGGTAACACCAAACAGATTAACGAAGAAATCATACAAGACTATATTCACAGCGGTGCAGCCATCAAGAGCATCATCTTGAGATACTTCAATCCCATTGGAGCGCATCCATCTGCCCTTATTGGCGAGTTGCCCAACGGCGTGCCAAACAATTTGATTCCATACGTAACGCAAACGGCCATGGGCATCCGCAAGCAACTAACCATCTTCGGAAACGATTACGACACACCCGACGGAACGTGCATTCGCGATTATATCTATGTAGTAGACCTGGCCAAGGCGCACGTCGCTGCCATGAAAAGGGTGCTGGAAGAAGACGCCGATCGCATGGAAATTTTCAACATCGGCACGGGAAGAGGCGAGTCTACGCTTGAAATCGTTGAGGGATTTGAGAAAGCAACGGGGGTAAAACTCAATTGGAAGTTCGGCCCACGGCGTGAAGGCGACATCGAAAAAGTATGGGGCAACGTGGACAAAGCCAACCAAGTGTTGGGTTGGAAGGCCGACACACCCATTGAAGACGTGCTGGCATCAGCCTGGAAATGGCAGAAGAAATTGCGTGAAGACGGAGTGATGTAAACCCTTATCAACCCTTCTAGAGAGGGTACGAGGCAACATCTAACCGTACAATCTATCAGCCAGTTGTCCCATGTATGAAGCAGGATGACTGGCTGGTTACGTATAATTTTGTTAATATTGTTTAACAAAGCACCTTTCAAGGAGTTGATATTTCGACAGATAAGCTTTTTATCGTAAATTTGCACCCGCTGTCACGAGTTGACGGCATTAATTCAAACCTAAAAATAATAAAACAAAAAAATGGCAACAAAGATTAGATTGCAGCGCGGCGGACGCAAAGGCTATGCTTTTTATAGCATCGTGATCGCTGACTCAAGAGCACCACGAGATGGTAAATTTATTGAAAAGATTGGAACGTATAATCCTAATACGAATCCAGCAGCTGTAGATTTGAATTTTGACAGAGCTCTTTATTGGCTTGAGGTTGGCGCACAACCTACAGACACAGCTCGTAACATTCTCAAGCGCGAGGGTGTGTATCTTATGAAGCACCTGCGTGGCGGTGTAAAGAAGGGAGCATTCGACGAGGCTGCTATGCAAAGCAAATTCGACGCTTGGAAGCAAGACAAGGACAAGGGATTGCAGACAAGAGCCGAGATTGAAACTCAGACTAAGAAGGATGCATTAGCAAAAGAACTCGAAGCAGAAAAGAAGATTAATGCTGAAATAGCTAAGAAGGTAGCTGAGAAGAAGGCTGCCGCACAGGCTGAAGAAGCAAAAGCTGCTGCCGAAGAAGAGGCTGAGGCTACCACTGCTGAGGCAGAAGCTACTACAGAAGAGGCTCCTGCTGCTGCAGAATAAGACAGCAATTTTATGCAGACAGGTGAGGCTGTCAGTAGGTTCCAGCGATACAAAAACGCAAGACATTTCATGTTTTACGATTGACGTTGGTTTTGACTTTCCTCACATGAAATATGTCTGTTAAACGATAATGAGTTCGGTGTTTCGCCGAACTCATTGTCGTTTTTATAGCCTCTGCCCTACCAACTATATAACTAAATGCACGAAATACACGCAGAGTGGATGGCATTTTTCGGTATAGTAAAAAGATCTATTGAAGTCCTACCCTTGTTTTTTGTCGCCAAAAATCATATAAAAGTCCCAAAAAATGAGGTCTGTCAGTGCTATTGTTGCAAATATTTTGTATCTTTGTGTATTGTATGATGGAAATCAAAGAGTTAAACAAAAATTCAAAGGATATCGAGCTTGTCAAGCAGTTGTACGTTGAGGCATTTCCAAAAGTAGAGCGAATACCCTTCGACGCATTGCTATTGTTACAAGAAAGAGCAGATATCAAATTCCTCGGATTTTATGATGAAAACGGTCAATTTAAGGGACTGATCTATACTTATCATCATGATGATTTGAGTTGGCTGTTTTATTTCGCGGTCATGCCCAGTGAGCGAGGCAAAGGAATCGGTACGAAAATCCTCCAACGGTTATTAGAAAGGTATAAAGATGAGCGACTGATGATTGACATTGAAGACGTTGATCAGCCCGCTGACAACAGCCTACAGCGTAAGAAACGATACGAGTTTTATAAGCGAATGGGATTCGTTGACTACGGATTGCGTAAAACATGGCCGGGAATTACCTACAACATCATGTCATGTGGAGGACGTGTAACGCTGGATGATTATGATAAAATCACCAACGAATTTTGGGGATTTCTGCAGCCAACCAACGATTAAGCGCACCCGAAGATAAGTGCTAAAAGAAAAAGCCACGATAACATCACTTGCAAGATGCTATCGTGGCTTGTTGTATGGATAGAGATTTTAGTCTTCCATCAGCTTTCTGTATCGGCCTTTTTTAATTTCTTCATCACCCAATCTACGGGCCTTGTTGATTTCATATTCAGAATAAGATCCCTCAAAGTAGAACACTTCACCATCGCCTTCGAATGACAAAATGTGCGTACAGATACGGTCTAAGAACCATCTGTCATGACTGATGACTACCGCACAGCCTGCAAACGACTCCAAACCTTCTTCCAAAGCACGGAGCGTATTTACGTCAATATCATTGGTAGGCTCATCCAGCAGTAGCACGTTTCCTTCTTGTTTCAGCGCCAAAGCCAGCTGCAAACGGTTGCGTTCACCACCCGAAAGCACTGAACACATTTTGTTTTGGTCGGTTCCGGAGAAGTTGAAACGCGACAAGTAGGCACGAGCGTTGACGTCACGGCCACCCATTCGGAGGGTTTCATTGCCCTGCGAAACCACTTCGTACACCGTCTTATTGGGATCAATGTCCTTGTGTTGCTGGTCAACGTAAACCAGTTTCACGGTTTCACCCACCTCAAACGTACCGGCATCGGGCTGTTCCAATCCCATAATCAGGCGGAAAAGCGTGGTCTTACCAGCACCATTGGGCCCGATAACACCTACGATACCATTCGGCGGCAGCATGAAGTTGAGATCGTTGAACAACACTTTTTCGCCAAAAGCTTTTTTCACATGCTGCGCCTCAATCACCTTGTTACCCAATCGTGGGCCGTTAGGAATGAAGATTTCCAGTTTCTCTTCCCTGGTCTTCTGCTCCTCATTCAACATCTGCTCATAGGAGTTCAAACGAGCTTTACCTTTAGCTTGGCGAGCTTTTGGAGCCATTCGAACCCATTCAAGCTCACGTTCAAGCGTCTTACGTCGCTTCGATGCCGTCTTTTCTTCTTGATCCATGCGCTTGGTCTTCTGCTCCAACCAAGAGGAATAGTTGCCTTTCCATGGAATGCCTTCTCCTCTATCCAGCTCAAGAATCCACTCACTGACATCATCCAGGAAGTATCTGTCGTGTGTAACGGCAATCACCGTACCCTCATACTGTTGCAAATGCTGCTCCAACCAGTCGATGCTTTCGGCGTCAAGGTGGTTGGTTGGCTCATCCAGTAACAAGACATCAGGCTTTTGCAGCAACAACTTACACAGTGCTACCCTACGCCGTTCGCCACCAGAAAGGTTGGTCACGGGCAGGTCACCCGCAGGACAACGCAGGGCTGCCATGGCCCTATCCAGTTTAGAATCCATGTTCCATGCATCCGTGGCATCGATGATATCTTGTATTTCAGCCTGCCGTTGCATCAGCTTGTCCATCTTATCAGGATCACTATAATACTCTTCCATGCCAAATTTGACATTGATTTCATCGTATTCTTTCAGTGCGTCATACACATGCTGCACGCCCTCTTGCACATTTTGCTTCACTGTTTTATCTGCATCGAGGGGAGGATCCTGCGGAAGATAACCAACAGAGTAGCCAGGACTCCACACCACATCGCCTTGAGTGGGTTGTTCCAGCCCGGCAATGATCTTCATCAGTGTTGACTTACCCGCACCATTCAGACCTATGATGCCTATCTTCGCACCATAGAAGAATGACAGGTAAATGTCCTTGAGTACTTGTTTTTGGTTTTGTGGGATAATCTTTGAGACACCCACCATAGAGAAGATAACTTTCTTGTCGTCTACTGTTGCCATTATATAAAATATGTATTGAATGAAATATGCGATAAAAGCCGAACATTTTTCTGTTGCTCATCAAAGATGGAAAGCCCCATGTTCACGCGTCGAAATGAAGGAGACGGGCCATGTACTTGCCCAAGATGTCGAACTCGATGTTAACGACAGACCCAATCTTGATATCACAGAAATTAGTATTCTCTCGGGTATAAGGAATGATGGCCACCTTAAAACTATTGTCCGTAGGCTCACATACGGTCAGTGAAACGCCGTTCACGGTGACGCTACCCTTGTCTACGGTCATGTAACCACGCTTGGCCATCGTCTTGTCGAATGGATATTCAAAGGTGAAATAGGTTGACCCATCGGCATCTTCCATGTTCACACACGTCGCCGTTCCGTCGACATGACCTTGCACGATGTGTCCATCCAGACGGCCATTCATCAACATCGACCGCTCTACATTCACCCTGTCGCCCACTTTCAACAGCCCCAAGTTGCTTCTGATGAGGGTTTCCCTCATGGCTGTAACCGTGTAGGTGTCGTCAGTCAAACGTACAACTGTCAGGCAAACACCATTGTGACTGATGCTTTGGTCTATCTTGAGATAATCTACAAACGAGCATTTAAAAGTGAAATCAATATTGTCTTGATCTCGATCGATGGCAACCAGTGTGGCCATTTCTTCTACGATTCCGGAAAACATAAGCTAAAATAGAATTAAAAAGGCAGGAATGCACCTGCCTTTGTATCATAAAAAGGGGTTGCTCGATGATGTGATGAAACTCCGTACTTGATAAGATTTGAGAGCTCTCCGCCTTTGTAATCCACCGGCTTTACAGCTTAGTCCCTAAGGATTTATGTGGCCCGCCATTAGCAAGAGAAGTCTTCTCGGTTTCATTTTTTTATTGATGAGTATCCCGATCAAACCGACACAACCCCCATGTTGTATCATGTTTGTTATTGCAAAGATACATTTTTCGCACGAAACGAGCAAATTTTACAACCTGTTTTCTGTTTGATTTTACATGAAATCACAGAATTGCTAAACTTTTTCATTACTTTTGTCGTCTAACAGACAACAATGGGAGTTGGGTACAAGTACCCCATCTTCCCGAGCAATCTGATAAAACATAACGAACACGGTATGAAAAATATTTGTACAACTTGCCTCCTGGCAATCATCTTCTTGTCATCGTCAACACCTATTGAGGCGCGAAAGTGGTCATTGAAAGACTGCATCCACTACGCCCTATCCAACAACATCTCGCTGAAAAAGACCTCGCTCAAACACCTCAGTGCCATTGAAGACACCAAGCAGAGCCAGGCTGCGCTATTGCCATCGCTGAACGCTGCCACCTCTCAAAATGCGACTTATCGGCCATGGCCACAAACAGGTATCGCCGCTGAAGGCTATGTTCAGACTTCAATTGACAAGGTGTATTACAACGGAACTTACAGTGTGAACGGTAGTTGGACGGTATGGAACGGTGGAAGAAACACCAACACGGTGAAACTGAACAAGCTGACGGAGAAACAAGCCGCACTCGATTCGGCAACCATGGTCAATCAACTGATTGAGCAAATCGCACAGTTGTATGTACAAATACTCTATTCCAGTGAGGCCATCGCAGTGAATAAATCTATGTTGGCCTCGAGTGTGCAAAACGAAAAGCGTGGCGAAGAATTTATGAAAGTGCAGAAAATGAGTCGTGCCGACATGGCGCAACTTACCGCCCAACGTGCTCAAGACGAATATAATGTGGTTGAAGCTGAGAGCAACTTGCGCAACTACAAGCGACAGCTGAAACAGCTTCTGCAACTGGTTGATGAAGAAACGTTTGAAATAGACGTACCGCACACAACCGATGCCATGGCCCTTCAACCGATTCCCACTGTGAAAGCGGTTTATTCGGCAGCGCTGAACTATCGGCCTGAAATACAAAATGCACAGTTAGGTATCGAGAGCAGCAATCTGAGTGTGAAGATTGCAAAGGCCAGCAGACTGCCCGTTATCGGAATCAACGCTGGTGTTGGTACCAGCACCACTTCGATGAGCGACTATCAATGGGGAAACCAACTGAAAAACAACTTTGACATCGGCGCAGGCATCTCATTGAGCATTCCGCTGTTTGACAACAGACAGGCAAAGACTGCCGTGAACAAAGCCATGTTGCAAAAACAAAACTACATGCTTGACTTGAAAGACAAGCAAACTACCTTGTATTCAAACATCGAAGACTATTGGCTGCAAGCCGTTAACAACCAAAACCGATTTAAGGCTGCCAAGGTGAGTACACAGAGCGCAGAAGAAAGTTTCAGGCTGCTTAAAGCCAAGTTTGACGAGCAGCTCATCAACATCGTTGAACTCACAGACGGCAAAAACAAGCTCATGACAGCAGAACAAAACGAACTGCAAGCCAAGTACCTTGCGATTTTGAATATTGGCTTATTGAAATTCTACCAAACGGGTTTGATGGAATAAAGGGTGCGTGTTACGGCCTAAAGCATCAACTCTTTTGGCGAGGAAACCAAGGTGGTGGCTCCATGTTCCAACAAAAATTCTTTATCTCTAAATCCCCATAACACACTGATGCAAGGCATGTTGCTGTTGCGTGCCGTGGCTATGTCTACATCACTGTCACCAATGTAAACAACATCCTGGCCATCATCGTCCAACTGGCGCAAGGCTTCTAACACCGTGTCAGGTGCCGGCTTTTTCTTAATGTTTTCTCGTTCACCAATCGCTACCGTGACATAGTCGCTAAAAAAGTGTCGACAAAGGTCTTGCGTGGCATCGTAGAACTTGTTACTGACCACAGCCAACTTCTTGCCATGGGCCTGCAAATTGGCCAAAAGCTCAAGTATCCCCGGGTAGGGCTTGGTATTGTCAAGATTATGAACCAAATAGTGTTGACGAAAATCAGCGTATGTAACCTCAAAGTCGGGATTGTCTAATCCATTGGGTATGGCGCGCTCCATGAGTTTTTTCACACCATTACCCACAAACTTTCTCACCTCACCGATGGTTCGTTCAGGCATGCCATGCATCTTCAAAGCCGCATTGCAACTAATGTATAAGTCTTGAAGCGAATCAAGCAAGGTACCATCTAAATCAAAAATATATGTACTGTATTCTTTCATGAGCCTATGAGTGTTTAATTTATTCTGTTGGCTGACTCCCATTGCGGTTTCCTTTTCTTTCTGAAGGAAAAACCATTCGTTAATCAACGACTGGGCGTATATTATCTGTGTCAACCCTGTTTCTATCTGCAAAGGTAGCATTTGTTTGTTGCACTGACAAACAAATGAACGTTTTTCATGGCACCTGTCCTGGCTTCAATAGACGATTGTAAGGGATGAAGCAAACCAACTAATCTTCTTTTTTTCAACATCCTTCAACCTTATTATTTCATTGAAAATATGACGAAAAACGACTTGTTATTGCGTAGGAGGAATTATGCTAACTCACAAGATATCAGTCGAATACGAAAGAAAGTAACCAAACGGAACTTCCGTGTTAAAAAGATTACAAATCAATTCACATGACTTTGGAGGTTAAACTCAATGACTTTGGTGGCCAATTTGCATGACTTTGAAGCCCAAACTCAATGCTATTGCAAGACGTGCCGTGAACGGTTGTGTATAGCAGTCAGGGTTCATGAATGAGAAACCAAAATATATGCGCAATTATTTTGCCTTGTCTTCAACTTCAACTACCTTTGCACCCGAATCACATTTTCAATTGAAAACATGGACAAACAGCATAAAAACTACTATCTACTTGCTGCGGCCATCTGCGTTCTTCTGGTATGCGGATTGACCTTTTACTATTTCTTCAGTGCTTTTTCAACCTCAGAAACCACCAGCTATATCTACATAGACACGGATGATAATGCCGACTCGGTAGTGGCCAAGCTCACTCCCATAGCCCGTCAGCACAGCCTCCATGGCTTTACCACGTTGATGAGGCACACCAAGTATGCCGACCACGTTCGCACAGGTAGGTATGCCATCAGGTCGGGAGAAGGGGCTTTCACGGTTTTGAGGCACCTGAAAAATGGCATGCAAGAGCCTGTTAATCTTACCATTCCTACGGTCAGGACCGTTGAACGCTTGTCGGCCGAACTGGCAAAGCATCTGATGCTGGACAGTACAACGCTGGCCAGCGCTTTGAAAAACGACACCGTATGCCAAAAATACGGTTATGACACCACCACCATAGCGTGCATGTTTATTCCAAACACCTACGATATTTATTGGAATGTAAACATTAACAAGCTGTTGGATCGGATGAAAAAAGAGAGCAACAACTTCTGGAACACCGATAGAAAGGCAAAAGCACAACAACTGAAATTATCTCCAAACGAAGTGATTACCTTGGCCAGCATCGTTGATGAGGAAACGGCTAACAATGGAGAGAAGCCCATGATTGCTGGCATGTACTATAACCGACTGATGTTGCGCAATGCCGAATATCCCAACGGAATGCCACTGCAAGCTGACCCTACCATAAAATTTGCGTGGAAAGACTTTGGTTTGAGGCGCATATACAATAAGCTGTTAACCATCAAAAGTCCCTACAACACATACGTGAACACAGGCTTGCCACCAGGCCCCATACGCATCGCCTCGATTGCCGGCATAGAGGCTGTGCTCAACATGACGCATCACGACTACCTTTACATGTGTGCTAAAGAAGACTTCAGTGGAACACACAACTTTGCACGGACATACACTGAACACAAGGCCAATGCAGCCAAATACACCGCAGCATTGAACCAGCGAGGCATTCAATAACAACTATCCGTTGTATGTTCAAACATGCTGTGGAGCTAAGTTGAGCATTCATTTCCCAATCTTTTTGGATAAAAGAATCGTCTATAAATAAAAATACAATGTATTGATGACCAATACATTGTATTTTATATTTTTGTCGGGGCGACAGGATTCGAACCTGCGACCGCCTGTTCCCAAAACAGGAGCGCTACCGGGCTGCGCTACACCCCGCTTGCAGTTCATTGTTGAATTGCGAGTGCAAAGGTAAGATATATTTTTATATTCCCAAAATTTTTTCAACAATTATTTCACAAACCGCACATGAACGTATGAATCACGGGAAAACTTGCGCTTGTTAGCGTCATTAATGTGACAATTCTGAGAATGAACGTTCCCGACACATTGTTTGTTAACACGGCTCATGCACGCTACAATCAATCTCTGTAAACCAAAACAGGGAAAGCATAATCTACTTTCCCTGTTATTATTTAGGTGCAAAAGTGCTACTTCTTGATGATACCTTGGTCCACAAACACTTTTTTCAACGCCTGAACACCCCGCTCTACTTGTTCTTCAGTATGCGTGGCCATCAATGCAAAACGAACCAATGTGTCTTGCGGCGCACAGGCTGGAGGTATCACTGGGTTGATGAACACACCGTTGTCAAAAGCCAACTTAGTCACCATAAAGGTCTTATCAATGTCTCTCACATACAGCGGAATAATCGGACTCTCCGTTTCACCAATCTCAAAACCTTCTTCCTTAAAGCGTTTCAAGGCGTAGCGAGTGACTTGCCAAAGATGCTCTATCCGCTCTGGTTCAGCCTGAATGATACGCAGGGCTTCGCGTGCGGCAGCTGTTGCGGCAGGCGTATCGGATGCACTAAATATATAGGTGCGACAGGTATGGCGCAGATAGTTGATGGTGTCGCTGTCCGATGCGATGAAACCGCCGATAGAAGCCAAACTCTTTGAGAAGGTTCCCATGATGAGGTCAACCTCGTGGGTCAATCCAAAATGGTCACAAACACCACGTCCTTCACGGCCAAAAACTCCCAATCCGTGCGCCTCATCAACCATGATGGAACAATTATACTTACGTTTCAATTCAACAATAGCGGGCAAATTGGCCAAATCTCCCTCCATAGAGAACACTCCATCCACCACTATCAGCTTCACAGCATCGTAAGGAAGCTTTTGCAACAACCGTTCCAAGTCGGCCATGTCGTTATGCTTATAGCGCAGTTGTGTGGCGAACGACAAGCGGCGTCCATCCACGATACTGGCATGGTCACGGTCATCACAGAGGATATAGTCGTTGCGACCCACCACCATAGCCAACACACCTTGGTTGACAGAGAACCCCGTAGGGAAACACAGTGTTTCATCTTTTCCCACGAAGGTGGCCAATTCTTTCTCCAATTGCACATGCAGGTCAAGCGTACCATTGAGGAATCGGCTTCCTGCACAGCCCGAACCATATTTATCCAAGGCCTCCTTGGCCGCACGGATGACACGTTCATCGCCCGTCAATCCCGTATAAGCGTTAGAGCCAAACATCAACACTCGATGCCCGCCCATCTCTACTTCCGTTCCTTGTTTACTGGTTATTTCCCTGAAATAAGGATACACGCCAGCATCCATGTATTTCTGAGGATCTCGATAATTTTTGTATCTTTCTTGTAATTGTCCCATTATATTTAAATAGGTGTCCCACCCATAATGAATAATATAGGCTGCAAAGATATAAAAATAATAACATAAATTGTTCCTTTCTCAACTAAAAACGCCAAATTTAAGTTTTTTACCAGATTTAAATGGATATATCACTGGAATTGTCGTACATTTGCGAATCATGTTCGCATGAATGAAAAAGTCTTTCGGAACAACAGCGTTAAAATAACAGACAATACACAAGATGAAGAAGATAAGATTCATCATGAACCCCATATCGGGAACCAGTGACAAGGACGGCATACCCAAAATGATTGACGCAAAGCTCGACCATGAGCAGTTTGAGTACGAAATCATTACGACCAATCATGCCGGTCATGCCTCTGAATTGGCTACAGAAGCCAAAGATTCTCATGTGGATATTGTCGTGGCTGTGGGCGGTGATGGCACCATCAATGAGGTGGCGCGCGCCATTGTGCATTCAGACACGGCATTGGGCATCATCCCCTGCGGTTCAGGTAATGGGCTAGCGCGCCACATGCTCATTCCCATGAGTGTGAAGAAGTCCATCGAAATCATCAACAAATGCGTCATCCATGACTTCGACTACGGCATAATCAACGGCTACCCGTTCTTCTGTACCTGCGGCATGGGATTCGATGCCTATGTCAGTCAGAAGTTTGCTGAGTGCGGAAAGCGCGGTCCCATCACCTATGTTCAGAAGGTGTTGGAAGAAGGCCTCAAATACAAACCTGAGACTTACGAAATCACCACCGAGAATGGTGTGAGCAAATACAAAGCCTTTCTCATCTCTTGTGCCAACGCATCGCAATATGGCAACAATGCCTTCATCGCACCACAGGCATCGATGAGCGACGGACTGATGAACGTGATTATCATGGAACCCTTCGATATTATCGAGGCTCCACAAATCAGCATCGACATGTTCAACAAAACGTTGGACAAGAATTCTAAAATCAAGACTTTCACCTCAAAGAAACTCCACATACACCGCAGTAAGCCAGGGGTAATCCACTACGATGGCGACCCAGTGATGACGGACAGAGATATTGACATCGAACTGGTGGAAAAGGGTATCAAAATCATCATCAACCCCGATGCTGACAAGAGTCAACGACAGCCCAACGCCATTCAGAGTGCCGCTGCCGAGCTGTTCAACGAAATCAACGTGGTGCGCGAAGATATCTCTATACAAACACGCCACATACAGGCCTTAAGCAAAGTGTTGCAGAAGAAATTAAACCTATGATGACCACATGCGGCCGTTACCATGGCCACATGCTCATGAACGCCATCCAACCAATACGGCATCAACCCGCAGGTTGATGCCGTTTTTGTTTCAAATGACTAAAGTATGGCATGCGCCTTCGTTCCGTCACAGTCGTTCTTTACAAATAAAAATTGTTCATTAATTTCGCATACCATTCAGACATTTCTCCCGCATCGTCAAACAATGTCAGCGTCTGCTCATCCAGCTTTTCGGGACGACGCTTCATCCATGCCATCAAACAGCGTTTGGGCGATTTGCGGGCAACCGTCTTTATCAAATATTTTTTTCGAAGATAAAATCCCGCAATCACGGCTGTAGTACTGAATTGCTCAACCGATTCAACCGGCAGCACCACGCTCATTTCACCCTCATTGGCAAGCAATCGGTAGGCAGATTGGCACAATGCTTCATAGGGAAGCGTGTCACTGTGACGAGCCATGGAACGCTTCGCATCCGGACTACGAAGGCCTTCCACGAAGTAAGGTGGATTAGAAACGATGCTGTCAAATTGTTTTACCGTTTCAAACTGCTGCAAAGCCACCTCCCGAACCCTCACCCTATCGGCAAATGGGGAAGCCTCTACATTGACTTTTGCCTGCCGACAGGCGTCACGGTCAATCTCCAAAGCCTCAACAAAGCAAGCAGCATAACGCTGCGCCATCATCAAAGCAATGAGTCCGGTACCCGTCCCGACATCAAGAATGCGCTGTCCTCCCTTGGCCCAGGCACCCAACAACACGCCATCCGTACCCACTTTCATGGCGCACTGGTCTTGCCGGATGGTAAATTGTTTGAACTGAAACCACTCGTTACTCATGTTGCAAATTTACACAAAAAAGATGAAAAAGAAGACTTCTCATGTTTGGAAATCATCGTCAAACATCCTAAAGCCATCTAACGTGATAACACCTTGATTATCAACAACCTGTAAAAAGAATCTCAAACCCATTGACTTTGCCGCCCAAACCCATTGACTTTGATGCCCAATCCCATTGACTTTGGCAGGCAAACTCTATGCTATTGAAAAGCTCATGTTATGCGCTTGATTTAACGCCCTCAAACTCATCATCAATTCAGGATGGCAAGGGCTACCGCCAACGACTTGGCATGATATTTGCATTTTACCATATATTATACATGAGTAATATAAAATGTGGCGGTGCAAAGACCCTCATGTCAATAAAAAGTAGTAACTTTGCACACCGATAACGAAAAGACAAATATGAGTAAAAAGAACAATCCATCTATTCAGATGATTGCCGATTTCGAAGGAGACATCTCAAATCTCTTTCATGTAGAAACAGAAGGCGACGTGCCTATCTTAGCAACACGCAACATGGTGATGTTCCCTGGCGTGCTCTGCCCCATTCTCATTGGTCGCGAAAACAGCCTGAAGCTGATTGAAAAAGCCAAGAAAGCCCCCAATACCATATTCGCCATATTCTGCCAAAGAGATGCAGACGTGGAAGAACCGCATCAGAAAGACTTGTACGCATACGGTGTATACGCCCGACTGGTGCGCGTGCTGGAAATGCCGGGACATGGACAGAACGTCACGGCCATTATTCAAGCGATGGGACGCTGTAAGCTGGAAAAGGTCACCAAGACCAAACCTTTCTTGCAGGGATTGACGACCATTGCCCCTGAAGTATTGCCCGAGCCGAACGATGAGGAATACCAGACGGCCGCAGAGGACTTCCGCAAGCAAACCATCGAGTACATCAAAGAGAACGATGATATCGCCGACGAGGCACAGTTTGCCTTGAACAACATCCAGAACAACATTCTGAGCATCAACTACATGTGCACCAACCTGCCCTTCACCAACGAGGACAAGATGAGCATGTTGGAGGCCAACTCGATGAACGAGCGCATCATGATTTCGCTGAAAGTGCTGAACAAGGAGATGCAGCTGCTTGAACTGAAAAAACAAATTCGCACGAAAACGCGTGAGGACTTGGATGAACAGCAGCGCGAATACTTCCTGCAACAGCAAATCAAGAACATCAAAGAGGAACTGGGCAACGGCGAGGGTTCGCCCGAACGCCGTGATTTGGAAGCGAAAGCCAAGAAGAAAAAATGGACGACCGAGGTGCGCGACACCTTTTACAAAGAGCTGGAGAAGCTGGAGATGTACAATCCACAAAGTCCGGAGTACAGCGTACAGCTGAATTACCTGCAAACCATGGTCAACCTACCCTGGGGAGAATACACGGCTGACAATCTCAACTTGAAGCGCGCGCAGCGCACCTTGGACCGTGACCACTATGGCATGGAAAAAGTGAAGGAGCGTATTTTAGAATACATGGCGGTGCTGCAATTGCGCGGTAACCTCAAGTCGCCCATCCTGTGTCTGTACGGACCACCGGGCGTGGGCAAGACCAGTCTGGGAAAGAGCATCGCCTCGGCCATGAAACGCAAATATGTGCGCATCTCGTTAGGAGGCGTCCACGACGAATCTGAGATACGCGGACACCGCCGAACGTATATCGGCGCGATGCCCGGCCGCATCATCAAGAGCTTGCAGAAGGCGGGTTCTTCCAACCCTGTGTTCATCCTCGATGAGATTGACAAGGTGACACAGAACACCATCAACGGTGACCCATCCTCGGCACTGCTCGAGGTTTTGGATCCCGAACAGAACAACGCCTTCCACGACAACTACCTGGATGTAGACTATGACCTGTCGCACGTGATGTTCATCGCCACGGCCAACGACCTCAACACCATTCCCCGTCCCTTGTTGGACCGCATGGAGATTATCGAGGTGAGCGGCTACATCACGGAAGAAAAGATTGAGATTGCCAAGCGACATCTGGTGCCAAGGGAGCTCAAGAACACCGGACTGGAAGCCAACGAACCCAAAATCAAGTTCAACAAGGCATCACTGGAGAAGATTATCGAGCAATATACCCGCGAAAGTGGCGTGCGACAGTTGGAGAAGCAAGTGAACAAGGCCCTGCGGAAGATGGCGTTCAACAAGGCCATGGACGGTGAGCTGGCCTACACAGACATTACGCCAGAGAAGTTAGAATCGCTGCTTGGCAAGCCGCCTTTCTATCGCGACATTTATCAGGGCAACGACTATGCCGGCGTGGTGACAGGCTTGGCATGGACCAGTGTGGGCGGAGAGATTCTCTTCATCGAAACCTCGCTGAGCAAAGGAAAGCCCGGCAAGCTCACTTTGACGGGCAACCTGGGTGACGTGATGAAAGAGTCGGCCGTGATTGCGCTTGAATATGTCAAGGCGCATGTAGACGCCCTGGGCATTGATTACCGACTGTTTGAACAGTGGAACATACACATCCACGTGCCGGAAGGAGCCACGCCGAAGGACGGTCCGTCGGCTGGAATCACCATCGCCACATCCATCGCCTCGGCACTCACACAGCGCAAGGTGCGCAAGAACACGGCCATGACGGGTGAAATCACCCTCCGTGGCAAGGTTCTGCCTGTGGGTGGCATCAAGGAGAAGATACTGGCTGCCAAGCGCGCAGGCATCACCGACATCGTGATGTGCAGGGAGAACAAGAAGGATATTGACGAGATTCCGGAGAAATACCTAAAAGGTGTAGAATTTCACTATGTGGAAAACGTGCAGCAGGTATGGGACTTTGCCCTGACCAACGAGCGCGTGGAGCATCCCGTGGACCTGACCATCCAGGAAGTTCCCGACAAGACCGCCAGCGATCCGCACACCGTTCTGCTGTAAAGAGAGGGCAACATGACATTTGAACTGCAACATACAGACCCATCATCGGATGCACGGGCAGGCCTGATTACCACGGCGCACGGGCAGATAAAAACACCTATCTTCATGCCTGTGGGAACGGCAGGAACGGTAAAAGCGGTACACTTCAGGGAACTGAAAGAACAAATCAACGCGCAAATCATTCTGGGCAACACGTATCACCTGTATCTTCGACCGGGACTGGACATACTGAAGGCCGCAGGAGGATTGCACAAGTTCAATGGCTGGGATCGCCCCATCCTGACCGACTCGGGAGGGTTTCAGGTGTTCTCGCTCACCGGCATCCGCAAACTCCGGGAGGAAGGTTGCGAATTTAGGTCGCACATTGATGGCTCCAAGCATTTCTTTTCGCCCGAAAGCGTGATGGACACCGAGCGCATCATCGGCGCCGACATCATGATGGCGTTTGATGAATGCCCGCCCGGCGACTGCGAATACCAATACGCCAAGACAAGTCTGGCCATGACACACCGCTGGCTGGATCGCTGCATCAAGCGGTTCAACGAGACCCAACCGCTGTATGGTTACGACCAGTGCCTCTTCCCCATCGTGCAGGGAGCGGCGTACAAGGATCTCAGAGAGGAGTCGGCAAAATACATTGCAGACAAGGGAGCAGACGGCAACGCCATCGGTGGCCTGGCCGTAGGCGAACCCACGGAGGTGATGTACGAGATGATTGAGGTGGTGAACGCCATCCTGCCCAAAGACAAGCCGCGCTACCTCATGGGTGTGGGCACGCCACAGAACATCCTTGAAGGCATCGAGCGAGGCGTCGACATGTTCGACTGCGTGATGCCCACCCGCAACGGACGCAACGCCATGTTGTTTACCTACGAGGGCACCATGAACATGCGCAACAAGAAATGGGAAAACGATTTCACCCCCATTGACCCCAACGGATGCGACACCGACCAGCTTTGTACCAAGGCCTACCTGCACCATTTGTTCAAGGCGAAGGAGTATTTGGCACTGCAGATAGCGTCCATTCATAATCTGGCCTTCTATCTTAGGTTGGTGACCGATGCGCGGCAGCACATCCAGCAAGGCGACTTCAGCACATGGAAGCGGGGCATCATTGAGCAGTTAGGACGAAGAATTTAAGACGAGATGAAGAGTTTCAAGACCCGCAGACGACACCGGCGATTGCTCAAGGCAGGCAGATGGATGAGACGGCACTTTGCATGGCTCACCCCATGGATGGCATGGCTGGGCAGAAAACTGAGTTTTTTGCGCATTCTGAACCCAAACAAGTACATCCGAAGGATAGACTGGTACATCATCAGGAAATTCATTGGAACTTACATCTACTCTATTGCGCTGATCATCGCCATCGCCATTGTGTTCGACTTCAACGAGAACTTGTCAAAGTTCACCGAATACCATGCGCCGGCAAGAGCCATCATCTTTGACTTTTATGCCAACTTCATCCCGTATTACTCCAACCTGTTCAGTCCGCTGTTCGTGTTCATTGCGGTGATTTTCTTCACCTCCAAGCTGGCCGGCAACTCGGAGATTATCGCCATGTTGGCATCGGGCATCTCGTTCAAGCGACTGATGCGGCCCTACATGCTCTCGTGCGTGCTCATCGCATCACTGTCTTATTACCTCAGCGCTTACGTCATTCCGCACGGCACCGTGATACGGCAGAACTTTGAGAGCATGTACCGAAACAGCAAGAAACGTACGGCAGCCGACAATGTTCAGCTGCAAGTGGGCAAAGGAGTCATTGCCTACATACAGCACTACGACAACAAAACCAAGCGCGGATATGGCTTCTCGTTGGACAAGTTTGAGAACAAGAAGCTGGTGAGCCACATGACAGCGATGGAAATTCAGTACGACACCATTGCCGATTCGAAGTATCACTGGAACGTAACCGGATGGAAAATCAGACAACTAAAGGGTCTTCGCGAACACATCACCAGTGGAGCCGACCTTGACACCCTCATCCAGATGGAGCCAACTGACTTGGTGTACTCCAAGGGACAGCAAGAAACGTTTACCAGTCCGGAACTGAAAGATTACATTACCAAACAGGTGGACAGAGGCTCGAGCAACGTGGTACAATACCAAGTGGAGTACCATAAGCGCATCGCCTCGTCGTTTGCATCGTTCATCCTCACCATCATCGGTTTTTCACTGTCGGCCAGGAAGCGAAAAGGAGGCATGGGACTGTACCTCGGTCTGGGACTGGCACTGAGCTCTTTGTACATCATGCTGCAAACCGTTTCGGCCACCTTCGCCATCAATGCCAATGCACCTCCCATCTTGGCTGCGTGGATACCGAACATCATCTTTGCCTTAGTGGCCTACTTCTGTTACCGCAATGCACCGAATTGATGAGGGTAAAAGTGAGTGAGCGATAACAGGACACGCGCCCTTGGCACGGCGAATCTACACAAAGAAATGAACCGTCTTGCATTCACCCTGAATGATGTGAATGACAAAGGACAAATTGAAAATCAGAAAAAATGAAGTTTGAAGAATTAGAATTAAACAATAATGTATTAGACGCATTATACGACATGCGCTTTGACACTTGCACACCCGTACAAGAAAAGTGTATACCCGAAATACTTAAAGGACGTGACGTGTTGGGTGTAGCACAGACCGGAACCGGAAAGACGGCGGCTTATCTGCTGCCCATCATGAGCAAGATAGACAGTGGCAACTACCCGGAAGACGCCATCAACTGCCTTATCATGTCACCAACGCGCGAACTTGCTCAGCAAATAGACCAAGCCATGCAGGGCTTTGGCTATTATCTGCAAGGCGTAAGCAGCGTGGCTGTGTATGGCGGGAACGATGGAAACCGGTACGACCAGGAACTGAAGAGCCTCCGCATGGGTGCCGACGTGGTGATTGCAACGCCGGGGCGCTTCATCAGTCACATGAGTTTGGGCAACGTAGACCTGAGCAAGGTGAGCTTCTTTGTATTGGATGAGGCCGACCGCATGCTGGACATGGGCTTTTCGGAAGACATCATGACCATTGCCAAGGGCTTGCCGAAGACATGCCAGACCATTATGTTCTCTGCAACTATGCCTGACAAGATTAACGAACTGGCAAGAACATTGCTTAAAAATCCCGTTGAAGTGAAACTGGCTGTGAGCAAACCAGCCGAGAAAATCAAACAAACTGCCTATGTATGTCATGAGACTCAGAAGCTGGGCATCATCAAGAATATCTTCAAACAAGGTGACTTGAAGCGCGTCATCATCTTCTGTGGAGCCAAACAAAAGGTGAAGCAAGTGAGCCAAGCGCTGCAGCGCATGAGAATCAATTGTGGCGAGATGCACTCCGATTTGGACCAGGCTCAGCGCGACGAGGTGATGTTCCAATTCAAGAGTGGACAGATTGACGTGCTTGTAGCCACGGATATTTTGTCAAGAGGCATTGACATCGATGACATTGCCATGGTCATCAATTACGACGTGCCACACGACGCTGAAGACTATGTACACCGCATTGGTCGTACAGCCCGTGCAGACCGTGATGGTGCAGCTATCACGCTGGTGAGCAAAGACGACATCTACTACTTCCAACAGATAGAAAAGTTCCTTGAAAAAGAGGTGGAAAAGGTTGAACTGCCTGAAGAACTGGGCGAGGCACCTGACTATACTGCCGATGGAAAGCCACAGCGCAAACGCTCTTCTGCCAAATCAGTTCGCCGGAAAAACCGTGACCAAACGGCACACAAGCGCAAGCCGCGTCGGAATAAAAACGAGCAACGCCCCAAGGAGGTAGATGCCAAAAGTGAGCAAACAAACGAAAAGCAAGCGCAAGAACGCAGTAAGACAGCGGATAAGCAGCCTGCAAAGAATCGCCAAAAGAGTAACAAACGCAAGAACAATAGGCGTAAACAGCAAAACAACACTGACGGAGCTGGAACGCAACGTAACAAGCAACACAATGACAAACGACAAGCGATTGACAACAAAACTGGAGACAAACAGGTACAACCGCAGGCCAATACGAAGAACAAGCGTCGCAGAAAACCAAACAACAACCGTAAAACGCAACGCGAAGACCCACACAATGGCAGAAGAAAGTTTGAGCCTGCAAAGACCGAGGCCAAATCAGAGAGTGGCATTTCAGCCATCATCAAGAAACCACTAAAATGGCTCAAGTCGCTCGGAAAGAAATAAACGAATGGGTGACACCCAAGAGATTCCATCCCTCAAACCGTCTATTGTGACGATGAACAGAGGATGATGAAGATGAGAGGAGAATGTATCAAGCTGACATTCTCCTCTCATTGTTTATCATCGTTGATGGAAAAGGATTTGTTAGCTAACTTGTGTTCACCGCATATTCCGTGTTATCGGAAACGTTTTGTTCAACTTTCTCGGTTGGTCATCAAGTGAATGAGATAACAACCAATCGTAGGTTTGCTACATGTAAAGTAATCAAACCGAATATGTTAAATATGTGGATTGAACGAAACTATTCACTTTATTATTTGCTTTAAACACTTAATTTATTTATATTTGCACAATAAAAATAATACTATTAATATACCAAGGAAAAATAAAAGATTTTATTATATATTAAAACAATAATAACTATATATCTTAATAAGATAACATTAATATATAAATATTTTTATTATCTCAAACAACTATTACTAACGAATAAACATTTAAAATTTAATCCTTAAATCAGATTGATAAGCATGAGAACAAATATCCTGTTAAAAAACAAGAGATTTCTTTCGGTAGGTATCATTTTACTGCTTGCAAGTACACTCACATCTTGCGCATCACCAGATCCTTCAAACGACAAGAATGACAGGAACATCAGTTTCAAAACCAAGCCATTTGAACGCGAAAAGAACGTATTTCACCATGCTGTACCTCAGCACACGGTCTTAATATATAGTGGTGGAGCCCATCGTCCTTTCCAATGGGATGCGGAACATTTTGATCCTTATCTAGCCGGCAAGGTTGATGGTAAAGAAAAATGGCTGTTCGATGGGTTTTTATTTTTAGAAATATTGGACGGCCATGGGCGCGGATTTGCTTCTGGCTATCAGAAACAAGCAGCGAGGAAAGAAGAATGGGAGAAGTTGTTGAGTGGCTATTTTAAGAAAGGTAATGCCATTGCGGCGTTGAACGAACAGGCAAAGGCGGTTAAAGAACGGATAGGAGCAAGCAAGGCTGGAAAACGGAAAATAATATTGGTAATTCCAGAGCCCATCCCTAATCAAACTGATTGGGGTGAGATTAATGGTAAGAAAGTAGTTTTCACGGACCAAAACGATCGTTTGTCTGCGTGCAAGTGGTACATTGATCGCGCAGAGCAGTTGTTTAAGGACAGCCACTTAACCGAATTGGAATTGGTTGGGTTTTATTGGTTGGCTGAGGAGGCAACTAACACACGCCACCTGGTGAATCAAGTATCTGAATACCTTGACAAGAAAGGATATGACTTTTATTGGATACCTTACTTTTATGCTGATGGGTATAATGAATGGCAACACCTGGGATTCAACGTGCCCTATTATCAACCAAACTATTTCTTCGACGAAAAGCATCCTTACAGCAGGTTACAAGAAACTTGTGACAGGGCGGCCAAATACGGCATGAACTTGGAAGTGGAGTTTGATGACAGAGCGTTGGCTTCCCAAAAGAATTGGGGCTATCGTTTAAGAGACTATCTGGATGTATTTGAGAAAAATGGTGCGTTTAATTCCTTGAAAATCGCCTACTATCAAGGGAATGACACCTTTTACAAATTAGCGAAGTCGGATCATCCAGCAGATCAAACGCTATATAAACGACTGGTGAAACTCATTGCAAAGTAATCATCGATATTATGGCAGAAGAGAACAACATGCCTTGAGGAGAATCGATTAAGAAAAGTGAAAATATCTTTGTACCTTATTTATATTTTATATTAGATACACTTAAATTTATTATCTATGGAAACAAAGCGAACCTTCTTTTTGAAAAAAAGCGCCATGCACATGTTACGTGCACTGAGTTGCTTCTTGTTTCTGCTCTGTAGTATAGAAGCATCGGCCCAAACAACGGTCAGAGGTGTGGTAACCGACGCTAACGGCGAGTACCTCATCGGGGTCCAAGTACAGGAGAAAGGAGCGAAACAAGGTGTAAGTACAGATGCGAACGGAAAATTCAACATCGCTGTGTCCAATCGAAATGCCGTATTGACATTTCGCTATGTGGGATACAAAAACCATTCGGTAGCTCTTAATGGCAAAACGAATGTTAACGTGATGCTTGAAGAGGACGCGAAAGCATTGGACGAAGTTGTTGTTGTGGGCTATGGCTCCCAGAAGAAACAGCATGTGACAGGATCTGTTGCGCAGTTGAATGCGGACGAGATCCTAAAGGCACCATCAGGCAATGTGTCAGGCATGCTTGTTGGACGAATGCCAGGATTGGTTGCCCAACAGAAGTCAGGACAGCCTGGTGCCGATGGATCCAACTTGCTGATTCGTGGCGTAAGCACACTGGGCACTGCAGCACCAATGGTCATTGTAGACGATGTCCAGCGAAGCTTTAACAATCTTGACCCTAACGAAATTGAAAGTATTACCATCCTGAAAGATGCATCTTCAGCGGCTGTCTACGGTATGCAAGCAGCTGGTGGCGTAATTCTCGTGAAAACCAAACGTGGCTCCATGCAACGCCCTCGAATTACATATTCAGGGAAATTATTATACAGCCAGAACACCAATTACCCTAAATTCCTGAATGGTCCAGACTTTATCAAATGGTTTAACAAAGCACTTGAGATGGATGGCAAAGAACCTTTGTTCACAGAAGAGGTGTACAACAAGGTCTTAAATGGAGATCCGGAAGGCAAATACGCCAACACGGATTGGTTCTCTGAATTAATGAAGAACGGTGCCACCACTACCCATCACAACATATCCGTGAATGGTGGCAACGAGACAGCCAAGTATTTTGTTTCATTGGGCTACTTCGACCAAGGTGGCATCGTAGACAAGTTTTCTTTCAAGAGATATAACCTACGCTCTAATTTGGACATCTCATTAGGCATGGGATTCAAGTTAGGATTAGATTTAGGGGCTCGCCAAGAGCGGCGCAACTCAGGTTACTTCTCTGTAACGAACCAGTCCTGGAACAACCCCATCAACTTGGCTCAACGTATGATGCCTATCGTTCCTACAACCTACAAAGGCATGCCTACCGCAGCGAACATTAGCTCAAACGCCAAATTCAATCCTATCGCTTTCAATAACCAAACAGGATACAACAATTCTGTCATGAACGCTCTTACGACGACGGCAACATTATCGTGGGACGTACCTTTTGTTAAAGGGTTGAATTTGAAGTTTAAAGCTTCTTACGACAAAGATTACACGACGTCTAAGTCGTGGGCTGAAATTGTTGAGTTGAACAGTTATGATCCATTCACAGAGAAATACAGTGTCATCATCTGTGATCACGGAATGAACAAAGACGATGTGGCACAATTGCGTAACACTTCTGCACAGGCAAGCCGACTGACGCTTCAGCCCTCCATCAGTTACCACCGCACCTTTGACAAACATGACATTTCTGGCTTGTTACTGTACGAGCAGTCATCTTATGAAACTGAATCATTCGGTGCCGGCGTACAAGGTTTTGACTTGACATCACTACATGAATTAAGTCTGGGTAAAGATATCATGGGCAAAGAAAAGAAGAAGGCCATCAATGGTGGAAGTTATATCTTTAACCGGGCTGGATTTGTTGGCCGTGTTAACTATGCATACGATGGCAAATACCTGCTTGAATTAGCTGCACGTTACGATGGATCTGTTCGCTTCCCAAAAGAAAACAGGTGGGGCTTCTTCCCAGCAGCATCGTTTGGATGGAGAATATCAGAGGAGTCATTCTTCGAACCGCTCAAGGGCGTTGTAGAGAATTTGAAGATCAGAGGCTCGGCAGGTGTGCTTGGTAATGATCGTATCGGTGACTTTAAATATCTGAATCTCATGGTCCCAAATCCGCCTACGCTCTACGTTGGCGATAGAGAGTACATCTCTATTTACTCGAAAGGTAACGTAAACCGAAACATTACATGGGAGAAGACCGGAACCTACAATATTGGTTTCGACCTGTTGTTGAACAAGGGAATTTTTGGAATGGAATTTGACTATTTCTATAAACTTACAAATGACATCTTAATCTCCAGTGGTGGTATCTATCCTCCTTCATTGGGAGGCAACTTCCCCAGCATAATTAATGGTGGAAAAGTGAGCAACAGAGGCTTTGAGCTTGTATTGACCCATCAAAACAACATTAATCAATTCCACTATAACCTCAGAGGCAATGTGAGCTGGTCAAGAAACAAAGTCTTGCGAATGAACGAAAGTCCAAATGTACCAGACTATCAAAGACGCACGGGAAGAAAAATGGGTGAGAAAATGGGATTTATCACCGAAGGCTTGTATCAAAACGAAGAGGATATCATCAACTCTCCTACACTGAGTCACTTAAGCAAAAGCCAAATCCGTCCTGGAGACATCCAATATAGGGACTTAAATCATGACGGAAAAATTGATAGACTTCAGGATTATACGTTCATTGGTAACAGCAATCTCCCTGAACTGTTTTACGGTTTGAGCATTGGAGCGTCGTGGAAAGGTTTCGACTTCTCCATGTTGTTCCAAGGGGCAGCCATTACAGATGTTTTCTTAAGCGGAGTATATGGAAATGGATCCGTTGATGCTACCATTTTCACCAGACCATTCCATGGTTTGGGCAACTCACCCTATTTCTTAATTGAAAATAGTTGGACACCCGAAAATCGTAATGCCGAATTTACCCGTTTGTCTACCAATGCTGCCGAAATGGGCAACTGCAACGGATGGGCTTCTGACTGGTGGATAAGAGATGGCAGTTATCTTCGACTGAAGAATATCCAATTAGGATATACGCTGAAAAACAGTTTCGTTCACCGTATTGGCTTAGACAATATTCGTCTTACGCTCACAGGAGGAAATCTGTTTACATGGTCAAAACTGACGAAATACAACATTGACCCCGAAACTCCTGAAATAACCAATGGTTATTATCCTCAACAGCGTACTTATGAGTTTGGCATCAATTTCACATTCTAATATATTATTTCAAGACTATGAAAACTATTAACAATATCTTGACAATCTTGGTATCCGCATTCATTTTATCAGGTTGTTCTGATTTTTTAGATCCTGAACCAAGAGCACAATATACCGAGATGGATGCGTGGAGTTCCGTAGACAATACCTATTTGTACATCAATGGCTTTTACAAACCTATTTACGAATACGGACCTTATGGCGTGAAGTATGCTGGAGTAAGTCTTACTGATGGTTTCTCTGACATTCTTCGGTACAGCGCAAATGTCATGGGCGGCTCCGGAGGTGATGTCAACAAGGTGGTCTACACCGGAGGTATCAGTCCGCAAGGCAATCCCCTGAGTGATTATACATACGAATATAACCGCATCAGGCGCATTAACGAATTTTTGTACGGATTAAAGACCTATGCAAAATACGGTGACCAGGAGAAACTGATAATGGAGGCACAAGCACGTTTCTTCAGGGCTTACCTTTATTTCATGCTGGTAAGGGGGCATGGCAGCGTTGTAATCCGCGATAACATTGACGGCCCCAATGAGGCATTCAAGGAAAGAAGTCCCGAGTCCGCATGCTGGGATTTTATTGAAAGCGACCTTGATTTTGCCGCAGAGAACTTGCCCGACACTTGGCCCAAGAAGGACTTAGGACGCATCACAAAGGGTGCTGTTTCTGGATTTAAGTCGCGTGCCATGTTGTATGCCAAGCGCTGGGACAAGGCTGCTGATGCCGCTGCAAAGGTAGTAGCGAAAGAGGGCGAGCTATATGACCTCATGCCGAATTATGCAGACGTATTCAATCAACCCGACTTTTGCAAGGAAACTGTTTTAGGCTATCGTTTCCATGGTCAGCTAACGCATTCAACGCTATTTGACAAGCAATATAGTCCGAAAGGTGACTTTCCTGAAACCAATACGGACGGAAAGTGTTTAGCTGTTCCAACACAAGAGCTTGTAGACTCCTATCGAATGGCTGATGGAAGCAACTTCGATTGGAACAACTCGACACATGCAGCCAACCCATATAAGAACAGGGAGCCTCGCTTTTACGCTTCTATTCTATATAATGGCGCTACCTGGAAAGGAAGAACCATTGAAACGTTCGTTGGAGGTAAAGATGGATTTAAGCCGTTTGACGTTGAGGCGTACCCAAACGCCACTACTACTGGCTACTATATACGCAAATTGCTTAACGAAAGCGTCAAGGACATGACCGTTAAAGGCACTACCTGCTGGAACGAAGTACGTTATGCAGAAGTACTATTGAACCAAGCTGAAGCGCTCAACGAGATGGGTAAGACTGCTGAAGCTCTTGTACCATTGAACAAAGTAAGAAGTAGGGCAAAGTTGCCTGCTGTTTTACCTACGAGTCAAGAGAGTCTGCGGAACATTATTCGCGAAGAGCGGAAAATAGAACTTGCCTTTGAAGGCCAACGTTATTGGGACTTGAGACGATGGCACATGGCTCTTAACGTCTTAGGAGGCAAACGTATGCACGGCATGAAGATAACCAAACAAGCAGACGGAACCTTCAATTACCAGATAATTGACTGCGACGGTAAAGACCGACATTTTGAAGAACGATATTATCAATTCCCAATACCGGCATCGGAAATCAAAAATAATCCGAAATGCAAGCAAATAGATAAATGGTAAAATTAATCAAGCAGAACAATGAAAACAATAGATAAAATTACGGTGTCAGTTCTTGGCCTACTGCTCATGTTTTCGTGCCAAGAAGCAGATACATTGGTACCCACAACGGGCAATGACATTAGTGGCATAACGATTATGTTACCAGATGGCACAAAATCAGATTTCACCGTTGCTCCTGATGCCAACAACATGATTAAACTCGAAATGGACGGAAGCATCAAGACTGACCTGACAAAAATCAGAATGTCAGTAAACGCTCCTAACAACGCGATAGTAGAATCAAGCATACCACTTGGGCAATACATGGATTTTACAAAGCCTGTGAGCTTTGATGTCATTGCAGCCAATGGGGACAAGAAAACATATACAGTTGATTTGAAAGTAGTCCCAACAGCCATCCAAGTAGACGAACTGTGGCGAAAGACTGGATCCCAACTCAATTTCGTCAAGCACAATAACGGCGGCTTGGCCATCAGTGGAGATTATTTGGTTATACACGAACGTACAAAGTTTGACTATTACAATCTGAAGGACGGAACAAAGGCAGGCACTTTGTCTATGGAGGGGGTTGACTGGAATACACTTACCCGCACCGTACCCTTATTTATAGCCAACGATGAAGCAGGAAACATTGTTTCAACCAACTTCTACATGAATAGATGGATGCCCAAAGACGGAACCAGCACCATACACATGTTTTGGTGGGAGGGTGTAAACGCCAAACCCAAACTGCTGTTTTCGTATGATGTTAACTTAGATGAATTTGCAGGAAACAAAGACGTAGGAAGAAAATTCTACGTCAAAGGCAACATCAAGGAGCATGCATTCTTGTACATGGGTGTCTCGTTCCAGAACGTTTTCCTCAGATGGGAAATCAAAAACGGGAAACCAGTATCGCAACAACCTGAAAAGATACAATATGACCCAGGTTACCAAATGGGTATGATGCCCCAAATCGTGCCTATAGAGCTTGGTGAAAATAGCAACTATTTCATTTCACGCTATGTAGATAAACAACCGAAGGTAGCCATCACGTACATGGACGGCCATACCAACAAACCTCTTTATTCCTCGTCACATCATGTGCAAGGCATTTTCCACCAATGGCTTGGCGGAGGAACTGCATTCGATTACGTCGATTTGATGGGAGCAAAATACATGTTTTACATCGAAGGAGATGTGAATAACTGGATGAGAGAGATTTATAATGTCCGATTGGTGATGAAAGACCCTGCTGGAACTACAACTAATACGCAACTATTGGCACATACCCGCAAATGGAATGGGTGGCTTGAGTTCCCTCTTGATCCCGCATACGGTGCCAACGTCAACACCACGGCAGATGTCGTCACACAAATCGCACCCGACAAGAAGTCTGTCATTGTGGCTTTCCTTTATACCAACGGAGGTGTAATGGTGTGGAAAGTAAGTTTGATGTAGCGAACTTTAAAAAGATCGGAGATGCTTCAACGAACTCATTGAAATTGCTTAGAAGAAGTAAAAGAAAATGAGAAGTAAAAAGCATGGCAGTGCTTTCCAAGCATGTAGAAAACATGCTAGTAAGTAATTTCTGACCTGCAAAACAATCCCGAATGACTAGGAAAATCATTCCAAGCATCTCCCTTCTATTCCACAGCTCATGCAGAGCACAATAAGCCAAAATCGGCTGTATGGTCCCAAGACCACACAGCCGATTCTCTTTAATCATTTGTTGTTTGACTTGTTGCCAAAACTACAACTAAACTGTAAGTATTCTTGCTTCACTCACTATTGTGATGTCTGTCACAACGAAATTGCACGAAACGTTCTTGTCGTTCCGTGCAATTTCGTTGCTATAAAGAGCCATGTGGAGTTGCTACTTTACCTGATTCGGTCAGCAGACCTCACCAATTTTTCATCGTGAATGATACCCCGGCGCGCCAAAACTAATGCGATGATGGCAACCAAAGGTAAACATGCCGCAAACTGAAGATGGAAGGTATACTCATGACCAAAACCATTCAGCAGGGCAAATGCATAATAAACATACCATGCCAGACAGAAAACAATGCTCCATGCGCAAAGTTTAGCCTGCAAAGGTCGTTTGCGGTATAAAAAAATAGCGCAGGCTTCCAAAGGGATAGTCACCACCAACAGGGCGAAAAGAGGCCAGCTGCTAAAATTGATTCCTTGATCGGGTACTACTGTTCCCAGATTGTAAATCAAGGTTGACAGCCCCATTCCTTGTGGTTCGAGCATGGCGACAGGCATGCACAGACACGCCACCGTCACAATCAAAGACAAGAGCAGGTACAGCGTTTGTTTTCGTTGAATCATGCCTGACTGTCGTTATTATCCAAAGAAGGGTCACGGTAATAAACATTACCTTCTATAAATTCCTGTGTTGCCAGCAAAGTAGGTTTGGGCAACTTCTCGTAATAACGCGAAATTTCTATTTGTTCACGATTCTCAAACACCTCTTCCAAAGAGTCGTTGTAAGAAGCGAACTCTGTCAATTTTTTATTCAAATCCTGTTTAATCTCTGCTGCAATCTGATTAGAACGCTTCGCAATGATTGCCACACTTTCATAGATGTTTCCCGTTTCTTCACACAAATCCATGATGTTGCGGGTAGTCGTGTTGACGGGTGCGTTTGACTTTTTGTAATCCATTTTTTATAAATCCTTATCTGTTGGGCATTGTCATCTTACCGGACAATGACTTATTCAAAATATATAGTTGATGATTTTACGCTCGTTGTATTGCCAGTATAAGAGGCAGTATCTCCTTTAATTTCTACGAGTTAGACTCTCCAGTCTTCGTAACCTCCTTGCATTTCTTGATAAACTTCTCCGCCAAGGCGCGTTGCTTCGAGTCGGGATACTCGTTGATAAATCCGTAACACTCATCTTCTGCATCCTGGTAGCGTTCCAACCGCTTCTCCTCGACACTCTGTTCTGCCAACTCAAACTTGCTCTTCATCACCAACACGGCAAATTTCTCACGCAGGGATGAATAGGGATAATCCTTCAATGCATTCTCTGCTGTAATGATACATGCTTCGTAATTGTTGCCGCCGCTGGTGCAGTTGCCGAAATAAGGGCCAAGATCATAATACAACTGTGCCGAATACAACTCTTTCTTCACCAGCTTGTCTTGCAACTCAAAGAGCCTGTTCTGCGCGCTGTTTTTCAGTTTGGCATCAGGATAAAGATCCAAAAACTCCTGGAAAGAGGCGATGGCCGAAACCGTTTGCGACTGATCTAAACGTGGCTCCGGCGTACACATATACAGACTTTCGCCCACATAGTAGCTCGCCAACTCAGCGTATTTCCCCTTCGGATAACTTTGGACATATCGCTTGAACGCTTGGGCAGCACTCTCATAGTCACCACTTTTGTACTGCGCCATGGCCAACATGTAAAGGCTTTCCTGCGCATTCTCGGTTCCTTTCTGAACAACAATCAAATCGTTCAGCAAGGTAATGGCCCGAGTATACTTACCTTTAAAAAAGCACTCCTTCGCATATTCATAGCGGTAGTTCGTGTTGGTCGACTTGTAAACCGCATTGAACTCATTGGCACAACTGCTGAACAACAATGCGACGCATATAGTGGAAATGAAAAACAGTTTCTTCATTGACATGATCTTTGGTGTGCAAAAGTACATATAATCCATCGATTTACAAAGTAAAGAGAATGCTTTTTCGCAAATAATTAACCTTTATAACGGATATTTTTGTACTTTTGCATGTCTGGGTAGCCATTTGCATGCTTAGAGGCAATCCTTCAACACATTCAGGATGAATTTCAAACTCACGTCAAAATACAAACCTACGGGCGACCAACCTGAAGCCATTCAGCAACTCACCGATGGCATTCATCGGGGTGATTCGGCTCAAGTGTTGCTCGGTGTAACCGGATCGGGCAAGACCTTCACGGTGGCCAACGTCATCAACAACGTACAAAAGCCAACGCTGATTTTAAGTCACAACAAGACGCTGGCAGCCCAACTCTACGAAGAGATGAAGGGCTTTTTCCCAGAGAACGCAGTAGAGTATTATGTATCTTATTATGACTATTATCAGCCTGAGGCTTATCTTCCTACAACCGACCTGTATATTGAGAAAGACTTGGCCATCAACGACGAGATAGACCGCCTGCGATTGAGTGCGGTAAGTGCTTTGTTATCAGGAAGAAAAGACGTTATCGTCGTGTCTTCCGTTTCGTGCATTTACGGCATGGGCGGTCCCTCGGCCATGACTAATAGCATCATTACGGTGAAGAAAGGCGAGCGATTAGATCGTAATGATTTTTTACGGAAGTTGGTGGAAGCGCTGTATGTCCGCAATGACATCGACCTGCAACGTGGCAATTTTCGCGTCAAGGGCGATACGGTAGACATTGCGATGGCCTACTCTAACAACATTCTTCGCATCACCTGGTGGGACGAAGAGATTGACAGCATCGAGGAAGTGGACAGCGTGACTTTCCACCGATTGGAAGAATTTGAGGAATATCACATTTACCCCGCTAATCTCTTTGTTACGACAAAAGAACAGACCGAGCATGCCATCCGCGCCATTCAGGACGACTTGTTGAAGCAAATTGACTACTTCAACGACCTGGGTGACACCATCAAGGCACAACGCATCAAGGAACGTGTGGAATACGACATGGAGATGATCAAGGAACTGGGCCACTGCAGCGGCATTGAGAACTATTCGCGCTACTTTGACGGACGTGAAGCCGGACAGCGGCCTTACTGCCTCTTAGACTTCTTTCCAAAAGAGTTTCTACTCGTTGTCGACGAGAGTCATGTCAGCGTGCCGCAAATCAGTGCCATGTACGGTGGCGACAGGGCCCGCAAGCAGAATCTCGTAGAGTACGGATTCCGCCTGCCAGCGGCGTTTGACAATCGTCCACTGCGCTTTGAAGAGTTCCACGACATGCTCTATCAAACCATCTACGTTTCGGCCACCCCAGCCGACTATGAGCTACAAGAGGCCGAAGGAGTCGTGGTGGAACAAATCATTCGTCCCACGGGACTGCTCGATCCGGAAATCGATGTGCGTCCCAGCGAAAACCAAATTGATGACCTTTTGGACGAAATCCTGCAACGCACCGAACGCGGAGAACGTGTACTGGTCACCACGCTGACCAAACGTATGGCTGAGGAGCTAACCGAATACCTGCTAAATCATGACGTGCGAGCCAACTACATCCACAGCGACGTGGCCACACTCGACCGCGTCAAAATCATGACCGACCTGCGTGCTGGCGTTTTTGATGTTTTGGTTGGAGTCAACTTGCTGCGTGAGGGCTTGGACTTACCAGAGGTATCGCTCGTGGCCATCCTTGACGCTGACAAGGAAGGGTTCCTGCGAAGCCACCGCAGTTTGACACAGACGGCAGGACGCGCCGCACGCAATGTGAATGGAAAAGTAATTATGTATGCCGACACCATCACCGAAAGCATGCAGCGCACCATCGACGAAACCGCTCGCCGCCGCTCCATTCAGCTGAAATACAACGAGGAGCACCACATCACGCCACAGCAGATTGTTAAGGAAATCAAGAACGCATTGCCCACTTCGAAAGAGGATGAGAAAGACCGACGCTACCCCACCCTTGCCGCCCAACAGGCGTATATGGAGGCAGAGAGTGGCGCCTTTGCAGCCGACCCGATTGTATTGCGAATGACACGCGAACAACTTGAGAAGAGCATTGCCAACACCACTGCCTTGATGAAACAAGCAGCCAAAGACTTGGATTTCCTGCAAGCCGCCCAGTACAGAGATGAAATCGTAAGGTTGCAGGCGATGTTGGAACAAAAATAACTTCACCCTTCAAAGCTCAAGATTTGCATGAGGGAAACTGAATCGCTACATATAGTAACAAGTATATCGTCTTCTTTTTTTACCAAAAAATATCCTAAAAACGGCACTATCATACTTCCAATCTAGAAAAAAACGATAGGCAAACAGGATGTAAACTTGAGTTTTTTTGGCAAGAAAAATCGGTTTTCACCCTAAAAGCATGGTTTTTTCCCAATTAAAAGCATCCTTTTGGTGTCCAATCTGTATGGTATTGTGGGGCAAAAGCATGCAAATTGCCCTCTAAATGCAATGATATTTGCCATAGGAAGATACGAACTTCCAGCTCACCCGACGCAAGATTCTCATAAATTATTAGCTATCAACAACATATAAAAACAGCTAAATTTTGGCGTATTTACAACCAAAAGACTGATTGATGGTAAATACGTGAAATATGAAGGGGTAGTTTGTCAAGAAAAATCATACGCGCATACCATTATCATATTACTTCCGCTTACAGACTGAAAGGATAATTTGTAACGGTAGTATCATTAATGTTGGAATCATTCCTTTCGTTAATCTTCTCAAATTGTGTGTCATTTACGCAGAAAATATATACATTTGTGAAATAAATCAATCAATTGGATGACGAAAAAGTTTGGTTCAGTCACCTTCTTAGTCATTTCTTTGATGGGACACCCTCAGCCCGTCTTGGCTCTGAAGTAGCAGTTGGAAAAGGGTAAACAGGAGGTGAAGGCTGACAAGAACACTCACAGAGAGGCCAAGCATGTACAGCAAATGCAGCATCAAGAACACGCACGACATGGCGGGCAGCGGGCAGCTTTCTTCCGTAGTCAATATAAAAAGGAGGACACTTCATGGAATACAGTAATGAAGACAAATTAGAATGGACGATGATTTTCATTCATGAGTTTGGAAAGCGGTTCGGCCTTACCATGAAAGAGGCTTTCGGCTATCTGAGTCGTTTCAAGGGTATTGACTTTATAGACAAGCACTATGGCTTTGTACATACGCAATCGTTCGAAAGTATGGTAGATGACATCGCCAGTCTGTGCAAAAGAATGGGAGGACAGTTGGGATGAGGCTCTATCATGGGACCAATGTGAAATTCGACAATATTGACCTTAAAAAGTCGAAACCCAATAAAGATTTCGGACAAGGCTTCTACCTGTCTGACAACAGGTCACAGGCGGAAGAATTGGCAGCTGCACGTGTTGCGTTGGTTGGCGGTGAACCCATCGTCATCGAATATGACTTTGATGAAAGATTGCTTGAAAACGGAACGCTGAAAGTGAAGTGTTTTGAGGGTTATTCGGAGGAGTGGGCTAACTTTGTTCTCCTGAACAGGAACAGTGAGGTTGGGGCTGTCCACAATTATGATGTGGTGATTGGTCCCATCGCCAACGATCGCGTAGGACGCCAACTGTGGCGTTACCATAATCAAGATATTGACATGCCTACACTGATTAGGAATCTGCAATATATGAAAGGCATCACCATGCAATATTTCTTTGGCACAGAGGAGGCCATCAAACACCTTATAAAACGATGAACGAAAAAGATGAAATGAAAAGCGACATGGTAAAATGTCTTGCCAGTCTGCTGATGGAACAAAGGCCAAACCTAAGCATGGAGCAAGCTCTGAGCTTGGTGTTCAACTCAGAAATCTATCAAAAAGTGCTTGAAGATGAGACACGCCTGTATTATCAAAGCGCTAAATATGTGTTCTCATATTTGCAACAGGAACTAGAAACAGGCAAAATAGGATAAGGTAATTTATATTCTTCTAACAGTGAGAAAGTATACCTTGCAGCGGTTGTAGTGCAAGGAATTGATTTCTTCCTTTTTCGTTAATCTTCTCAAATTGTGCGCCATTTACGCAGAAAATATATACATTTGTAGACTGAATCAACCGATTGAATTATGAGAAAGTTTGTCATCGCCATCCTCTTAGCCATGCCTTTGATAATGCAAGCACAGACTGTTTTGACGCCGGAGCAACAATTGGAAAAGGCCAAACAAGAAGCGCAGGCTGCCAAGAAAGCCGTCATAGAGGCAAGGAAAGCTGCAAAACGAGCTGCTGCGGAGGCCAAGAAAGCTGCCAAAGACAAAGCTAAACAGGCCGAGAAAGCACGAATCGAAGCAGAAATAGAGCGTGCTAACAAGGAGGCTGCTCGATACAAGATGGAAGCAGAGAGGATTAAGAAGGAGGCAAGACAGACTGTTGAAGATGCGCAGAAAGCTGTTGCGGGTACCCCATCGGGCTGGTCTATCCCAGACAACAGCACGAACGAGAGCAATCAAAGAAGTGGCTCGCAGCAGCAATCGGTTAGTTCAAAGGTCACTATGCCGAAGATAGACAAATATGATTCCAAGTATTTGGAGGGAGGTGTACCGCAAGATGCCGATGGCAAAGTGGTATTCACCCTCGATTTAAAAGCCCCTGGGAAAACGGCCAAGCAGATTTACGACATCACCTATCAATATCTTGATGAACTGACAAAAGGCGAAAATCAAATCAATAGCCACATCGCGCTGGTCAATCAAGAACAAAACATCATTGCCGCCCGATACACAGAGTGGTTGGAATTCAGTAAGTCATTCCTGTCATTAGACCGGACAGAATTCGATTATACGCTGATTGCCAAGTGCACAGACAACCACTTGGAACTCACGATGAGCCGCATACACTACGACTATGAGAAGGGACGGCCCACACACATGTCGGTCAGTGCAGACGAATGGATAACCGACGAGGTGGCCATCAACAAGAAAAAGAACAGCCTGCGTCCACTGTCATCAAAATTTCGCCGCAATACCATCGACCGCAAAGATGAGATATTTAGTCAGATTTCCTATCGACTTCGCTGACAAACCATACCAGGCTGAGCATCAACAGACAGGCAGAAACACTAATAAAAACTATTTTTTCAAGCGATAACACGACATCTATATGAGTGCAAAATACCCAAGACGACAAAGAGGAACTGGCGAAACGCCACGCGATAGAATCTTTTGGATTCGAAACATACTCAACATCATCTTCATGATTGGTGCCGTGGTAGGCGTCATCTTCTATTTCTTTACACAAAAAGAAACGCTTGGAATCATCATCATCCTAACCGCCATGTTCTTCAAAATGGCCGAATGCAGCATTCGCATATTCCACAAATGACTCGATTTTTATTATCCGTATTCCTTTTACTATCGTCCTTGACCGTGGTCGCTCAGATAGACGACTATAATCAAATAGATCCAAGTGGTAACATCACGCGCCGAGATGGCATGGCCAACGACTCGACTCATGAGAACAAAGAGATACCGAAAGGGTTGAAGGTTTGGACGGTCAACGAACGTTTTGGTGACATCGTTCCGGCCATTCCCGATACCTTGTCGCACATGTATCCCAACAGCATCTTTACAACGGGCATGCGCGGTGAATACAATTCTACGGGCAATCTGGGGGCACCACGCATCAACAGGCTGTTCGTTGATCGCCAACGTGCTGATCAACAGTTTATCTTTACGCAACCTTATGACTACTTCATTGTTGCTCCGGGCGATTTTCATTTCACCAATACGCTGTCGCCCATCACCAACTTGACATACAATACGGCTGGAAACCGCACCAACGGGGAGGATCATTTCACAGCTAAGTTTGCCGTAAATGCGGGCAATAAGATAGGACTTGGATTTAAATTTGATTATCTATACGGCCGTGGATATTATTCTAACCAAGCGTCTTCACATTTCAACTACACCCTGTACGGTTCCTATCTCGGCGAACGGTATCAAGCACACCTGCTCTTATCGACCAATCATCAGAAGAATACAGAGAATGGAGGAATTACTGATGACAAATTCATCACCAACCCAGAGAGCTTTGACGATAACTACCAAACATCAGAAATACCGACGGTATTACAGCAGAACTGGAACCGTAACGATAATCAGCACGTCTTTTTCAGTCATAGATACAACGTTGGCTTCAATCGAAAAGTACCCATGACGGCTGAAGAGATTAAGGCAAAGAAGTTTGCCATGGAGGCGAAGAAAGAAAATGACGCGAAGAAAGCCAAGCAAAAGGCCAGGAAACAGGCCAAGAAAGATGGCAGAACACTGAACGATGACGACCTGAAAAAAACAGAACCGTTGGCCGGTAGGCCTGATGACGCGGTCATCGCGGGCGTTGAGTCTACAACTCCTGCAGCGCAAGACAGCGGCCGTATTGTCGTGAACGGTCAACAGGCAGCAGACAGTTTGTTGGCCAAACAAAAGAAAGAAAATAAGGATACGGCTTGGGTAAAGAACGAATATGTGCCCGTAACCAGCTTCATACACACACTGAAGTTCGACAATTACACCCGCATTTATCAAGCATACCAGACGCCAGACAACTACTATGCCAACACATACAAGATGGATGAATGGCTGCGAGGTGACTCTATTTATGACAAGACCAAGCACTCCCGTGTGCACAACACGTTTGCACTATCGCTCTTGGAAGGGTTTAACAAATGGGCCAAATCGGGATTGAAAGCTTTTGTCAGTCATGAACTGCGGCATTTCACGCTCCCCGACACCGTTGGAATGGCGACTTATAACGAGAACTCCGTATACGTCGGCGGGCAATTGAGCAAGACACAAGGCAAAACATTCCACTACGAAGTGACTGGTGAGGTGGGAGTTGCAGGGCGAGATGCGGGCAAGATAGACATCAACGCCACCGCCGACCTCAACTTCAAGCTGTTTGGCGACACCGTACAGTTGGCTGCGAGCGGCTTCTTCCATCGCTATCAACCCACCTTTTACTACCGTCATTACCACGGACGTCATTTCCTTTGGGATAATGATGACTTGAGTAGCACCACACACACGCGTATTCAAGGCTTGTTGAGTTATGCCAAAACCAAGACTTCACTGCGCATTGCCGTGGACGAATTGACCAATTATACCTACCTGGCGCAAGCCTATACCATCAACAATCAGTATCAGCGTATCGGCACAGAGGTTGGCGTTCGGCAAAGCAGTGAAGCCATCAACGTGCTGACAGCCTCACTATCGCAGGATGTAGCATGGGGACCTTTGCACTGGGAATCGGTCATTACCTTCCAAAACTCTTCCAGTCAAACGGCTTTGCCATTACCAAAACTCAACATTTACTCGAATCTTTTTTTCAGATTGAAGATAGCCAAGGTACTGAAATGTGATGTGGGTGCAGACGTACGTTACTTCACCAAGTACTATGCACCTGACTACAGTCCGGCCTTAGGTCAGTTTGTTGTGCAGGAAAACACCGACCGCATTGAGATAGGCAACTACCCTATCGTGAACGCGTATGCGAACTTCCACTTGCAACAAACACGCTTCTTCGTGATGTACAGTCATGCCAACGCGGGCAGTGGCACAAAGGCAAGTTTCCTTGTTCCTCACTATCCGCTCAACGGCAGCATCATCCGCTTTGGGTTGAGCTGGAACTTCTTCAATTAAGGGCGGTTCTAGAAATTAGCTTTGACAGATTGTGAGACTATATTTGAGGTCAACTTGTTTGTGAGTGAAGGAGTATAGCGAGCTATACGACTGAACGAACAAGCAAATTGAACCAAAAAGAGGCCACAAGATGACAAAACGTAAAAAGGCTGACATAAAAAACTTTACGGCGGTAATTTATAGAACCGCCCTTAAACAAGTAGCCCGAGAGAAACCAGAACACCATAAATAAAGATGTTCCGCCCTGTCTCACCAAGGATTTGATTCAGCGCCTTGCCTTGTTTAACTTGCATGCGACGGTAAGTACGCGTATGCAAAACCAAATAAATTATTGGGAATACAAAAGCCCAAGGATGCCCATTGAACAAAAACACAATACCCAACAGGCACCCCAACCATCCCAGCATGAGATAAACTTTGCGTGATAAGGATTCACCCATCCTTACTACCAAGGTCATCTTGCGCGCCCGTCGATCGTTCTCCAAATCACGATAGTTGTTGACAATCAACAAGGTATCAATGATAATTCCACAGGCCAGCGAACTCAACACCACTTCCCAAGTAACGTGATTCATCGTGGACGGCATCGCCAAATAGTAGGTTACACAAACAGGAATAAGGCCAAAGAAGAGAAGTACCAGGAGATCACCCAATCCGAGATAAGACAGATGCGTGGTGTAGAGAAAACAAAACAAGACACAGAGAAGTCCCACCCCAATCATTTCGACACCGCCATAGCAAACCAAAGGCAGTCCAACCACGCAAGCCAGCAAGGTTGTTACGACAATACCCATGCGCATGGCTTGCGGAGAAATCCACCCTTGCGCACAAGCACGACGTGGTCCCAGTCGGGTTTCATCGTCATTTCCACGCTTGAAATCAAGATAGTCGTTGATAAAATTGGCATCTATCTGCATGATGAACGCAAACAGAAAACACAGAAGTACAGGCATAATGCGAACGTTCCAATTGGTCATCGCCAGTGCCAACGCCGTGGCAATCATCACGGGAACAGCCGAACCCGACAAAGTTTTTGGTCGCATGGCCAAGAGCCAAGCTTGAAGAGAGTTGCGTTGAACACGAGGTGCATGCATACAAATAGTTTTTCGTTGAATTTTCTTGAGATTGTTTTGCAAAAATAAACAATTATTCTTACATTTGCAACAAACTCCCATGGGCATGATAGAAAACAATGTAAACCTTGATTTAATGGCTTTCATCGAGCAAAACATCCTCCCGAAATACAATGAATTTGGTCTTTCGCATGGATTGGGGCATGTGCAGCATGTCATCAAAGGAAGCCTCGAGCTGGCCAAAAGGATGGGGGCAGACGTAAACATGGCATACACCGTAGCGGCGTACCATGACATCGGCATGTCTGGACCGAGGGCCATTCATCACATCACCGGAGGAAAAATACTTGCCACTGACGCACGATTGAAGCGATGGTTCTCACCAGAACAGATACGCATCATGCGCGAAGCCGTTGAAGATCACCGTGCCAGCGCATCCCATTCGCCACGCAGCATCTATGGAAAGATTGTGGCCGAGGCTGACAGAGACCTCGACCCAGAGCATGTTTTTCGCCGCGCGGTACAGTTTGGGTTGGAAAACGAGCCGGGAAAGAATCGTGAAGAACAGTGGCATCGCTTTCTGGCTCACCTGCAAGAGAAATATTCCAACACAGGCTACATCAAGCTATGGATTCCCAACTCGCCCAACGAACAGCACCTGAAAACCATCCGCAGCATCATAGAGAATCCAGAAAAACTACGACAACAATTCGACAATCTCTATGATGAGGAAACGGGGAAACAGCACACCTGCTGATTTGTCTATTCCAAAAAATCACGACCTTTTTTCACTTACAGCAGACCGGCCTTCTTCAACAAGGGCATGACGGTCTCGGCATGGAGTCGTTTCTTCTTTTCTACAGAACGGTATTCATCGAGTAGGGACTGATGATCGTTGAGCAAAACCGCCATGAGCTTCTCGTCAACTATCAAGGCTTTCTTGTTGCCAGGCGTGATGACGTAGCACACATTCTGACTGGCTACTTTCTTGGAGGCGGCAGCCGTGGCCAACGCACCAATGAGGCCGAACATTCCACCAATGGTAGCGCGGCTGGTCATTTCTTTCACATTGAGGTAGGTGAGCAGCAGATGGCCGTCGCTCATCTTGAAGGCTCGGGCATATCCATTGCCGAAAGCACATCCACGATCCTTGTACGGACGGGTGTTCAGCAAGAGGGTGTCGCCATACATAATGGCGAAAGCATCCTTCTTGAGCAGCTTCTTGACCTGCTTGCCGTGCGAGTCGAACCTGAAATCGTTTCCGCCCCACCACATCTGTTGGTTGCGCGTCTTGGTGATCACGGTCACGCTGTCGGCAGTTTTCCATTCGCCTGCGGCCAATTCCTCGTTATTGTTGCAGTATTTAATGGTCACACACTTGTGCGTATGTTCTTTTTCAACCTGTTCCGTCTCATTTTGAGCATAGCCTGGAACGAAAGAGGCCGTGGCCAGCAGCAGGCTTATAGCTACGGCGGCAGTGCTTGTTTGAATCTTTTTCATATCTAACTGAGATTAATAGTGTTTGTCCTTGTTTCCGTCAGAATGTGACAACAGTGAAAGCGGTTAAAACAAATAAGCCAGGCCGATGCCTAACTGATAATGGTTGAACCCATACCGACCCTCCCATCCGGCGGGCTTACGATAGATGGAAGTGAGCTGCCTGAGGTCGGCTCCGATGCCCCAATGGTATGACAACTTATAAGTGCAACCAAGAATGGTAAGAAGTCCAAGCCCGTTTTCCTGGTCCCGCTGTTCCAGATCATTGCGGGCAAAGCCCATGCCTACCGCACCTTCCCATCGCCAGCCTTTGTCGGTTGTCCATGTGGCGACAAAGCTGCCTCCCACAAAGAGTACATTGCAGTTGGGCTTGCAGAAGTGGTTTTGACTGGCATGAATGCCAAAGCCCAGCCCATTGTCCCACAAATGCTCATAGTCAAGGCTCAGTGTTACGACAGAGCTTGAATTGTAAGTTTCTCTCACATCCTCAAACTTGGATGTCATGATGCCAAGCCCGTAATTCAGTCGAATCATGTTCGGCAGCGCCTCTGTGCGGTCTAGTTTCACAGCAGTATCAACAGGCTGCTGAGCACTCACGAAGATTGCAAAGAGACTGCAGAAGGCCCATAAAAGTGTTCGCTTCATATTGGTTAGCTTTAAATTGATGTACAAAGATAACAAAAAAACCAAATTTTACAAAAATAAATATCTTTTTTGTTCTATTTGTTTATCGAAAAAAGTTGCTTTTCTTCACAGACCTTACTGACATTTTTTGCAGAGTGCTAAGCCGAATCACGTGTCAACTCGCCCTTATTGTCTACCATGTCGTGACGCGACCTTGACTTGGTGACCATCCAAACGCCCACAAACACCATGAGAACAGCAAGGCCATGCGTCCATTTGAAAATACCCATTCCCGTGAGTACCGTTACGACCACGGCCACAATGGGCTGTACATAGTTGTAGGAACTGACCACCGTTGGGCGCAACACGCGTTGGGCTGAAATGACGAGGATGTATCCGACAAACGTACCAAAGAAAACAACATAGGCGGTTTCCAACCAGGTTTTAGTAGAAACAGCCGTCCAAGGAATATCCATGACTTCACGGAAAGAAAACGGCCAGATGAGACAGGTGGCCCATAGAAACATCCATTTGTTGACGGTAAAGACCGAATACCGCTTCACCAACTTGTTGAATGTGGATAAATAAAACGCATAAGACAGCTGCGCCCCCATGACCATCAGGTCGCCGCGAATGTCACCAACCTTGGCATCGCCTGCGGTCATGCTGGTTAATATCAAAATCAGCGCGCCGCAACATCCTATCAACACGCCCATTGCCTTTTTACCCGTGATGGGTTCTTTCAAAATGAGTGCCGCCAACACCATGGCAAATATAGGCATAGAGGTTGTGACGATGCTGGCATTGATGGGAGAAGTGTAGCTTAAGCCGATGGTAAAACAACATTGGTTGCAGACCAATCCGAAAACGGCAGCACCAATAAACCACAACACATCCCGTAGGGGTACATGCTCGCGCTTGACAAAAAGCGAACTCACCCAAAACAAGATGGCTCCGCCCAGCACTCTAAACGAAACCATACTCACGCCATTCACCCCATGCAGCATGGCATCTTTGCCAATAGGAGCCATGAGTCCCCAAATGGCACAGGCTGAGAACATGCTCAGGTGAGCCAGCAAAGGGGCACGATTAAAATGTTTGGGAGAAACATGTTCGTGATCTAAAGAATCCATATTTTGTTCCATCACAATGAAAATGAGTTTTAAAAGAAGTGGGTAGCTATGAGAAAGTAGCCCTATGGAATGATTTTGAACCGAACTCTAAAAGTTTTTTTATGTTCGTCCCAGTTGGTTCCCAACAGTTCGAACCGTCCTATTTGCGAGGTTGAACGCACATGTTTTCCGATACACGGACAAGCGTCGTAATCACCAATGCGGCAAATGCGAATCGCTTCGGAAGCATCGGCAGGCAGGCGGTCTAAGCTGATTCCTTCGGGAAGATGCTGCCTGTCAACCACTTCAAACGTAACGGGCATATCTTGTTGTATCAACTCGTTCATGAGAGTCTCAATCTCTTTCTCGTCACGTTTGTCCGGTTTATGATCAAGAATAAACGTCATTTTACTTTTCTTTCGCTCAATGTGTGCATTGTTTGAACGCTCACATCCAAACATTCTATGCATCAATTGATTGAGTAAATGCTCTGCAGTATGGGCTGGTGGGAATGACACTTCCCGCTCTTGAATTTCCAACACAATCTTGTTATTTTATGAACAGACAAAGATAGCCATAAATGTAGAAACGAACAAAAGAACCCTAAACGAAAACTCCCCATCCTCTGTCATTTGACGAGAATGGGGAATTTTCGAGTAGATTAGAGCTGAAAAATCATACTTCATGACGTTTTATTTCATAAATTTTACCGCCATAGCCCATCACCTGTGTTACAAAAGGCCGACCAACTTGCCACGCTACGGTTTGTTCTTTGTTGGTCATCAAGTCAATGGCTTTGCAATTACCTTGCGACATTTGTAAATAGTTGAAGGCATGTTCTGGAATGTTGATGTGCACTGTTTGCTGATTGGGCGAGAAATTCACGACAATCAACAAGATTTGCTCAGCCGATCTACGCAAGAAGACATACTGCTCATCGGGATTGAACAATGCCGAGTGCTGACTATTGGCATACATCAAATCGAAGAACTGACCGTGCGCAATGGCAGGCAGGTTACGCAAATTGAGTATTTGTCGATAAGTTTCGGATAACGTTTTACTGTGGTTATCCATTTTTCTTCTTTGATAATATCCTTCGATGACGGACTTTACCGCCCAATAGTCGAATATGGTTGTCCTACCATCAAGACCACTGAATCCTTCTGCATCCATACCTCGTTCGCCAAATTCCTGTCCGGCATACACCATGACAGGATTGGTGTGCAGCCATGCGCATACCATGAAAGCTGGCAAAGCACGTTCGGCACTGCCACAAAAGAAGTCGCTGGCGATGCGTTGCTCGTCGTGGTTTTCCAAGAAATAGAGCATCTTTGGCAAAATATCATCCACGGATTGCCATTGGCGGGTAATGTGATGGGCTGGACGTTTGCCACACACGATGTCGCGCAAACAGTCGTACATGCCCACCTTATCATATAAGTAATCAAATCCCGAAGCGATATACGCCCGATAAAGGGTGGGATTGTACACCTCGCCAATGATGATGACGTGAGGATAGGTTGCCTTGAGCTTACCAATAGCGTAATGCCAAAATGCCGTTGGCACCATCTCTGCCATGTCACAACGGAAGCCGTCCACACCCTTGGAAGCCCAAAACAGCAGAATGTCTGTCATCTGTCGCCATGTGTCGGGCATGGGGTCGAAATGATCGCTGCGTCCACCAGCATCAGTGTAATCAATGCCATAGTTCAGTTTGACGGTCTCGTACCAATCATTAGCTGAGGGCGAAGCATTAAAACAATCGTTACCCGTGCATTTGGCAGGATATTCACGATAAGGTTCGCTGGCATCCTTGCACAAATCAATGGCAGGTTCAAAGGGATAGCCTGGGCAATAATAAAAATTGTTGTGAATGTCAAAGTGCTTGTTTACATCATCGTTCTCCCCCAAGTCTCTCACACCCTGAGGTTTGCAAATGGAGTGATATTGCCGAGCCACATGATTGGGGACGAAATCAACAATCACCTTCATGCCTGCCTCGTGCGTTCGTTTCACCAAAGCTTCGAACTCGTTCATACGCTTCGGCACCTGCACGGCAAGATCGGGGTCGACATCATAATAATCGGTAATAGCGTATGGCGACCCAGCCTTTCCCTTCACAATGGCTGGATGTTGACGAGGGATGCCGTAGGTAGAGTAATCGGTTGTCGTTGCATGGCGAACAATACCCGTGAACCACACATGCGTGAACCCCATGTCGTGAATACGATTGAGCACGGTCGTGGTGATGTCATTCATCTTCCCCACTCCATTCTCCTGCATCGTTCCATGAGGCATGCGGGTCATGTTTTGATTACCAAAAAGGCGAGTAAAGATTTGATAGATGGTCATTTTTATAAGGAGTTAATAGGGAGTTAGATAGGAGTTAATAGGGAGTTAACGGACGATAGCAGTTCTTTCTATGGAAGTTAAAAGGAAATTCATAAGATATAAAATGGGAGTTAACAAACAACACCTAATTTAATACTTGCGATTAAATGACATTTGTCTATTAATTCCCACATTACTCCTATTGACTACTATGTACTCCCAACGGGAATTTATATGCCGTGGACTGCAACTTCCTTGCTGATGCGCCCTATCATGCCCTGCAAAGCCTTGCCTGGTCCACATTCAGTAAAGTCGGTAGCACCATCGGCAATCATGTTCTGCACCGTTGTTGTCCAACGAACGCTACTGGTCAGTTGGGCAATAAGGTTTGCCTTAATCTTAGCTGCATCGGTATAAGGTTTCCCGTCTACATTCTGGTACACAGGACATTGAGGCGTATTCACCGTGGTAGCCTCTATCGCCTTTTGCAACTCGTCCTTGGCAGGCTGCATCAATGGCGAGTGGAATGCACCTCCCACCTTCAAAGGCAACGCACGCTTGGCTCCCGCAGCCTTTAGTTTTTCGCAAGCCTCCTCAATGCCTTCCTTATCTCCAGAAATCACCAATTGTCCAGGACAGTTATAATTAGCTGGAATGACTACTTTGCCTTCTTTGCTCACCTCTTGACATATCTCTTCTACCTTTTCATCTGGCAAACCAATGATTGCTGCCATGGTACCCGGTGCCACCTCACATGCCTTCTGCATCGCCATGGCACGAGCATAAACCAATTTGAGACCATCTTCAAAACTCAACGCACCAGCTGCTACCAACGCAGAGAACTCGCCCAAAGAGTGTCCTGCCACCATATCGGGCTTGAACGCATCGCCCATACAGAGTGCTGAAATGACACTGTGCAAGAACACGGCAGGTTGCGTCACCTTGGTTTCCTTGAGTTGCTCATCGGTACCAGCAAACATGATGTCGGTAATGCGATAACCCAACACCTCGTTGGCTTTGTCAAACAACTCCTTTGCTGTTTGGTTATTATCATAAAGTTCTTTTCCCATTCCTACAAACTGGGATCCCTGACCGGGAAATACAAATGCTTTCATAACTTTTCTGTTATATTTTATATAAATACAATATTATCTCCTCACACGAGAAGTTTTTGAAATAAATTACCGTTTATATTTTTTATTCAGACCATGCAGTCTTAAAGCGAAACAAATTTTCTTTGGAATTTCTTTTAGAATTGTGGCACGTATCTCTTTGCTCGATAGATTCCAAAACAAATAGTAGTGTCTAAATTTTCGAAAAGTTGCTTCGATATTATATTTCATGCCCGACCGCACTGGTGTACTTGATATATACTTACCAAAGTTACCACCCCGAAGAACAATATCTAAAATATCTTTCTCCTTTTTTTTATCGCGTTCTTGAATCTTAAATGGGAATTCATTGATTGGCAATCCCATTTGGTGAATCAACACCCACCCTATAGCGCAAAATGCACGCATAAAGCCCATCGTCACCAAATGTTTCTCTAAAGATTTTTTATCAATCACCTGATGATAGGAATGCAAGAGACACAAAACATCACAAAACTGTCGGAGTCCAACGCCAAGCTCTACTAAATGGTGATACAAGTGGAGAAAAGTATAAAGTACATTTAGAGTAGGTTCTAAAGTAGCCACTTGACAACCTTCAATAGTCAAACTATCTTTATTGGCAGATTTTAAGATATTGTCCCAATACTCCTGAATTTGACGATGATTAAACTTTATCATGTTATAATGCATCTCTAACGGGACTTGACCATGTTTAAATTCTAAATGTTGTTCCGATTCAGAGCCGGAGAACGCAATACCCCATTCTTTTTCAAGCACTTTTTTTGCCTCTTCGAAATGTTCTTTATCACAAAAGAAATCAATATCTCCAGGTACACGTTCTAAAGGATGTGGATAAATTTTTGAAAAGGTTTGTCCTTTAAATACGATATAATCAATATTATTGTTTTTGAGAATACTACTTAGCCTAACAATCACAGCATTAACTCGATGATTAGACTGTTCTATGGATTTATTCACAGAGAACACATGTAGTGCGTCTTGTCTATCTAACTGGATATTAGATCGCATAAGTACACCAGCCACAATTCCCTCAATAGTCTGCCTGGAAGCTACATACATCAAACGTTTATATTCTTGATGTGATAATTGAGTAAATGGCAAGGGCTCATTAAAAAATGAGGATCTTATGATTAAAAACAGCATTTGTACTGGTGACATCATCTCGTTAATTAGAAGAAGAAAGGTATTTGTTTATTGATCTAACTTCTCATAAACAGAATTTCTACTCTTAAACTCAGGTACAATTTGTTTCATTTTGCGTACTATCTCCAAATCATCGTACGTTTTAGATATTTCCAAGAGCTGCTGAATATTTTGCTCAATCTGATGATAATCATATTCGCGAACCTTCGCAATTCGTATTTTAGGATTAAACGATGGTAACGTACTTTCTTCATCGTTCAATACTTCTTCATAGAGCTTCTCACCAGCTCGAAGTCCTGTGTATTTAATTTCAACATTTTCGGCCCCTGATAATTTAATCATGCGCTTAGCAAGGTCGGCTATCTTCACTGGGCTACCCATGTCAAATACAAATATTTCACCACCATTTCCTTGAGTACCAGCCTCGAGCACCAACTTACACGCCTCTGGTATTAACATAAAGTATCTAATAATATTGGGATCTGTAACAGTGACTGGTCCCCCAGCTTTAATTTGCTTTTGAAACAAAGGAATGACAGAACCATTTGATCCCAGGACATTACCAAAACGAGTTGTCACAAATTGTGTGTTCCCCTTTACCTTTCCCTCCTTTTCAGCCTTGTCCAAACTTTGTACATAGATCTCGCAGATACGTTTGGAGCATCCCATAACATTGGTAGGATTAACAGCTTTATCGGTAGAAATCATGACAAACTTCTTCACACCATATTTGACGCTCAAATCAGCAATAATCTTTGTACCCCAAATATTATTCTGAATGCTCTCACTGGGATTATCCTCCATCATTGGCACATGTTTGTAAGCAGCAGCATGGAAGACATAGTCGGGCTGATAAGTAGCAAAAAGTTTTTCCATTCGTTCATAGTTTTCTATAGATGCTACTATCGTCTCGGTGCTAACGTTAGGAAATTCTTTTCCCATCAATAAACGAACATCATGCTGTGGCGTTTCTGCTTGGTCTATCAGTATCATCTGTGCGGGGTTAAACTTACCGATTTGTTTAACCATCTCCGAACCAATACTGCCTGCAGACCCCGTAATAAGTATTTTCTTTCCTCTTAACAGGTGTTCAATGCTCGTCATATCTATCTGAATCTGGTCTCTGGGTAGCAGATCTTCGACACTAATTTCTTTTAGAGAGTTCACCACACTCGTGGCGTTTTGATTATCCCACTCTTGTAACCCTTTGGTCATGTAGATTGTCACACCAGCATTAATCAAAAGGTCTTGTAACTGGACATCATCTCTAAACTCTTTATTACGTAGAGGCGAAACCAATACATTTTTTATTTTCTTTAATCGGATATCTTCAGATAATTTTTGATTAACACGATAAACCTTTTTTCCCATCAAATAGCCAGGAGTAGGATCGCCCTCGTTTGCAATAAATCCCATTAATCTAAAGTGCTGTGGCTTTTGGTTGTTGATATGCTTTGCCAATCCTATTCCCCCTTCTTTCACTCCATAGATTAGGGTTCGCTGAGCCATCTCGTTCTCAAACATCGTGTCATAAATCATTTTTACTACGATTCTAAATGTCCACATCAAAATTGTGGAAACCAAATAGATAGAGATAATATGTCTTGTGTGGAGTGGAACTAACCAACGATTATCCTCCCAAAATAAGATAGGATAATGAATAAGAAAAACAAAAAAGAAAGCTACACCCATGGCAAGCGCCACACGTTGCAAGTCTACAAAAGACGAATAACGTATAATGCCCGCATAGGTATGGAATATTCGGAACGAAATGACATTAAAAAAGAGGTATAATAAAAGAGTAAGCGTAATAGGTTTTATATTGCCTAAAGTGGCTGCTCCTCTAAAGAATAGCCAAAATACAAATAAACCTGATAGATAGCATATTATACAATCTATTAAAATTACACACCAATACGGTAAAGAATCTCTCTTAAAGTACCAATTTACCAGCTTATTAAACCAATTCATACGATGTTGTTGTTTTTGGATAATGACTCTACAAAGCGCATCAAGATTTGTGAATCACTAAAAATTAAAAACCACTATTTTATTTGGTCTATAATAGATTGAACAATGTAACGTGCGTCATTCTCTGACACATACGGTCCTGACGGTAAGCACATTCCTATCTTAAATAATTGTTCACTCACACCATTGGTATAAGCGGGGCAGTTTTTATAGACAGGCTGCAAGTGCATGGGCTTCCATAACGGCCTGCTTTCTATACCCATTTTGTCCAACGCTACGCGCATGGCTTCTACATTCGCATTGGGTTCACAAGATGTATGCACCTTCCCTGTAGCATGTACCACACCAGCAGCACCGCCTACAGCGCCTTTAACAGCCTGTTCATACGCATGCTCCTGCCCTTTCACTTGTAATTCGGAATCCAGAGTAATGGTGTTGAGCCAATAATTTGAATCAAAATCGGTAGATGGATTTGCATGGAACGTAATGCCTTCTACATCCTTGAATGCCTCTTCGTACAAGTCGGCAAGATGTCTGTGGTGCGCAATATGTTCGTCAAGCACGGTAAGTTGTCCACGCCCAATACCCGCACAAACATTGCTAAGGCGATAGTTGTATCCAATTTCCTCATGTTCGTAGTATGGAAACGCTTCACGAGCCTGTGTGGCAAAAAACATCACTCTGTTTTTAGTTTCCTCATCGGGACATATCAACGCACCCCCTCCAGAAGTAGTGATCATCTTGTTACCATTGAAACTCAACACGCCAAACCGTCCAAAGGTTCCAACAACCTGCCCCTTATAACGCGAACCCAATCCTTCTGCTGCATCCTCTATCAAAGGAATGTCATATTTTTGAGCAACAGCCTGAATCTCTTGTATCTTGGCAGGCATGCCATATAGGTAAACCACGATGATGGCTTTCGGCTTTCGTCCCGTCTTTTCTATCCTGTCTTTAATAGCTTCTTCCAAAAGGTCTGGATCCATGTTCCATGAATCTTTTTCCGAATCCACAAACACGGGTGTCGCTTCCTGATAAGTAACAGGATGCGAACTGGCACAGAAAGTAAAGCTCTGACATATCACCTCATCTCCGGCTTTAACGCCTAAAGCAACGAGTGCCAGATGAATGGCCGACGTACCCGATGCCAAGGCTACCACCTGCTTGTCCTTCAATCGTTCGTCACCCTTCATCCACAGCTTTTCTGGGTCGTTTTCATGCGGCTCAATGCTTTGCGGGTATTGCTCCCTCCGTTGTTTGTCTCGGTCGCACTCTCCCCTCCCTCTTGAGCAATCGGTTGAGGCAATGAATCGCTTCAACTCCTCTTCAAACGCGTTCACATTCGGTCCCAACGGAACCACCCAATTAGTATCAAAAGCCTCTTGGATATATTTCATTTCATTGCCACTCATGTGGGCAAGACACAAATAAATTCTCTTATTCATATAAACTCATTCAATTTCATAATGTGACACAACAACAGCCATCATACAAGTCATTAGCTGTTACAAGTCTTTTTATTACAATATCCCATAGTTTCATCTAGCAGCGTTTTCTATCTTATCATTGCAAAAATACAATAATAAATTGAATTGGTCTGAAAATAATCATTTGATTTTTCAACAACAATCCACCACACGCGCCACTATCATTGAAGGGCGACATTGTTCAACAACCGATCCAACCGAATTCATGTCATTCGCAGCACGCTGGCGTTCATTGTATTGTTCAGTTCATTTGTTCCATTGCGTTTTCATTCGTTGTCGAAATAAAAACACATGGTTGTTTTCGCCAGTAACACACTTTGGTTAAAATCTTTTACAACAACCGCTTTATAATTCACGTCTTTACAAACAAACCAATCCTTGCTTGCAAATACGCGAACTATGAGCTTGTTTTATAACAATTTGTTACACAAGGCATTGTGAAGAAAGCGCCAATAAAGAACGCCGTTTATCCCCCATTTCTACCATTAACCCATTGCTTTAATCACGCAATCTACATGCATTAATACCCATATCCCATGCTTATTGCATCACAAAACACACCAAATAGCAGCATTATTTCCCAAGTTTTACCTGATAAAATGATTTTTCGTGCCAAACAAACCCAGTAATACCTACTCCTTGCCTATCAAAATTTTCTATTTCACCTCTTGGCGACACCCTGTTTTATTGTCAATTTTTAAGACAAAAGATAATCACCATGGTATTTCTTATTTAGCCAAATCTTTTTTATCCACAATCACTACCCCGTCATACATCATCATCAACACGTCTTCATTGTATTGTCCAATAATGCTCTGATTTCTGACACCTTTCACGTTGTTTGCGATAAGTTTGAAGAAGTCTACCCCTGCGCCATACGCATGCAGATACGCCCCTCCAAACCGAGGATTCACCTCCGAGAGATAATACTCGCCATCCTTGTACCAAAAGTCCATATCGACAGGACCATTAAACTCCAACACTTTGCAAATTTCCCGAACAAAGTTAAACAACTGCTCATCCTTAAATGATATCGTCTTGCTGGCCCCACCAATCTTCGTCTCAAGTTTACGCTTGGAAAAAACGGCCACGGGCTCATGCGAGATGGTGTCGATATATACATCCGCGTCACAGTCGTCGCAATCCATAAATTCTTGAATGATATAGGTGTACGCTCCCTCGTCAAAATATTCCCGAAGCTCCTCCAATGACTGCACCTTGTGGATTCCCACGCTGCCACTACCCGATATGGGTTTGATGAATACAGGGAAACTAATGTCTCCTTTCTTCAGTCCTTCTTCAAAAGAGGTTACGCTATCATAGGTTAGAACCGTGCGTATACCATTACTGGTAAGATATTTATAAAATTCAAATTTGTCAAAACAACGTGCTGCTGTTTTGCGCTCAGGACAAAGTGGCAAGATGCCGTGCTGTAAAAACAACTCTCGGTTTTTGGACAGCAATTCTATCTCTGGGTCTATCAATGTGGTTATGGCTTTAACACTATTGTCTGCGCATATTTTTAGGATTGTATCAATATAATGTTCATCTGTGATACGAGGAACAACATAGTGTTTGTCAGCCACGTACAGTGCGGGGGCTATTGGTGAGTTGTCCGCACAAATAATCCTGCAATCGTCACCCAATGATTGTTTCAAGAATTTGAGCAATTGAACCCTGCGGCCGCAACTGCAAAAAAGAATTGTATTCATGATTCTTAATAAATTGATTTTCTAATAAATTCGTCCACTCCCCACTCTTTCCTGATGATAGTATAATCTCCATCGTTCCCTTTTAGATAGACCGTGGGCAGATAATGTATAAAGAGTGGTGTCAAAGCCATCGTGTATGCGCCCACTCTGTCAAAAATCACGCGGTCGCCCACATTCAACGTTTCGGCACCCTCGGGCAAGGTGAAAAGCCGGTCATATTCCAGGCACGTCAAACCGCCAATCACTTGCGACTGATGGCAAAGCTGCGGAATGTCTGTAAAAACAAACCGCTTGAAATAATCTTCCTTGTGAAAAAATGGGTCCACGTCGTTTCGCGTGCCATCTGTCGTTACGAATCGTTTGCCATCATGCTGTTTCACGTCAATGACGCTGCATACATAGCTGAAAGGCGATGAAAGCAATGCGTTGCCAGGTTCCACTACAAGGCGTACATTCGCGTAAGTTGAGCCATCGAGGGCAGTGCGAAAATATCGCGCGTAATCATCAAACGTGGGTTTACTGGGCATCGGACCAAAGAAACCTCCACCAACGTCCCAATATTCAAGTTGCAAACGAAGGTCGGTCAGTATAGTCAACACGTACGCTATCACCCGTTGATAGAACCGCACGCTGCGTGTCTTTGGTTCCTTGTGCGTGTGTATACCCACCAACCGCACATGCTCTTTCGCACTGATCAGCTTCACCGCTTTTTGAAAATCGCCCGACTCATAGGAAAAGCCAAAGCGACTGTCGTCATTCTCACCAAAAGCATCTTCCGGAGAAATAGCTGTGGTGTTGATGTTCAGCCTGATACCTATCTCATATTTCTGATTCTTAGGCAAGTCGTCCAACCAGTCTATCTCCCGCCACGTCTCAATGTTTACGATAGCGTCATGCTGCATGGCATCAAGAAACGTTTCTTTTGATTTTAAAGGCCCATTATAAATAATACGTCTTTTATCATAACCTATCTTTAATGCCAATTCGTACTCTTGAAAAGACACTACCTCGGCAAAACAGCCACTGTCTTTAGCCACCTTTAAACAATATGGTAATGCGTTCGTTTTGACGGAATATCCTATTATACTATCATCAAACCGAGTGTCTAAAGCCTTTTGGAAGTCATTAATACATTTTGTCAACTCGTCTTTATCCAGGACAAAACATGGAGTTTTGAGATGCTGAACATCATTTTTAGTTATTACCATTAAACTCCTCCATTGTAGCTTTTACATTAGTATTATTGGTTGTTATCCCCTGTCTCGTCAGTACCGACTTGATTGAAATTAGAATTACTCGTATATCTGTCCATATAGACAGATGATCGACATACCAAACATCATATTTGAATCTTTCCGTCCATGACAAGTTATTTCGTCCGTGACATTGTGCCCAACCCGTAATTCCAGGTCTGACCTCATGTCTTCGCATTTGTTCTTCAGAATAAAGTGGAAGATACTTCACCAACAATGGGCGTGGTCCTATAAACGACATGTCTCCCTTTAAAACATTAAACAACTGCGGCAACTCGTCCAATGACGTGTTGCGCACAAATCGTCCCACTTTAGTTATGCGTAGTGTATCTAATAATAATTTTCCATCAGGTCCTCGCTTATCATTCATTGTTTTAAACTTGATAACCTTGAATATTTTGCCATATCTACCTGGGCGCTCTTGCAGAAAGATGGCCCCCGCTCCCTCATTAGCAATGAGTAGCAAAAGATATACTAACAAGAGTATCGGACAGAGACAAATGATGGCCAATAAAGCGAGTATGAAATCAAATACCCTTTTAAAAAAGTTCCTGTACATTATTCGTGATAATCGTTTTTCGTTCCCCACAATTTTGCAAAAGGCTCCGTTTCCGTCTCGTGCTTGAAATCTCGAAGTTGGTCAATGTAAGAATATTTAGGCTTCCAGTTCAACTCGTTAAAAGTCTTGCTCGCATCAAACGCATTTTCAAGCGGATCTGGCTTTTCTGGTACATAAGTTATCTTAGATGGATGATCTTTTGGAGAAAAAACTTCTACGATTCCTCTAATTTGTTCCTCCAATGATACTTGCCATCCATTTCCTACATTGTAGATTCCACCCTCGATATCAGATTTTACGCAGTTTGAAACGAGTTCTACAAAATCTTTGATATAAACCATCTCCTTTTTCTTAGAAGCATCTCCCCATATCTCTATAGGCAGACTATGAGCCGCTCTGTCCATAAGCATCCTGTATGGCATCATCCTTCGTTTATAATTTGCGTAGTGATAAGCATTGGGGTGATATTCGTAGATGGTAAAGAATCGAAGTACAAAGCGTGAAAAACCATACGTGTGATGAAAATATTCTATCAAGTCTACTGCAGCATTTTTTGCTATTACATACACTGCATGGTCTCCTGTCTTTGGAAAACCGCGCTGTAAATCAGCTGCTAACTTACCACCGTTCTTCATCATTTCAAAATGCTCTGCAAGATCGTAAGGCGTCTGTGGAAATATGATCTTCTTACAATTATGTTCCCTCATAAACGTGAGAACATTAAGCGTACCGATTGTTATAGAATCCAATAAATCTCTTGGATCATACTCATAGCGAGATGGCAGGCTACCTGCAAAATGACATACAGCGTGCACATCTCCAATCTCCTTAAGCACGTCAAAAGAAGTTTTTTCCTTGATATTAACAGAATAATAGCTCATTCCATGCTCAACAAAAAAGCCATTGTCGTTTTTTCTTCCTCCTACTGCAACGACATTATATCCGTCGTCTTTTAATTTCATGCTTACGTATGCTCCCAAATTGCCTGTAGCACCAAAAACAACTACTGTCTTCATAATTATTTTGATTTAAACGTTTCGATTGCTTACTAAATATTATATGTTTTTATTTTATGATTTTGATGGCATGGGCATGCTATAGGCAAAAGCTTCTGCCACGAAATCTCCAAAATGGTGAAGACCATACTCATTACGTATTTTCATGTGATATCACCACTTGTTCGTACCAATAAAACTCTTTAAAGAGTGAGGGCTTTCCAAGCATCTAATAATCCCTGTATGAGGGAAAGTTTTATATAGTTTCGTCCCTCACACAGGGATTTTCTTAATCATAGTTCAGCATACATTTGCCTCAATGCCTCCCACAAATCACGCTGCTCATAGCGTTCTTGGATTAACCTCCTACTGTTGGCGGCCATCCTGTTGGTGTTGTCGGCGTTGTTGATCAAATCGCACATCGACTGGTAGAGGGCCTTGGCCATGGGCGAGGAGAAACCGTCTGCTTGCGGGTCATCCGAAGCAAACTGTATGAGATGGCCATGGCGATCGACCGGCGCCGGGATGATGACCCCATTCTCGCCATCAATGATGATCTCGTTGCTGCCATTGATGTTGGTGACAATACAAGGCAACTCCATCGCTCCTGCCTCCATAGGCACATTGGGGAAACCCTCTCTGTAACTCGGAAACACCAATGCGTCGGCCGCTATCAGGTACGGCCGCACGTCTTTTTGAAGTCCTGCATAGAACACAGCAACGGAGTCGCTCAAAAATCGTTGCGCCTCCATAGTAATGTGTCCACCGCTCTGCACCTCCTTTTCTCCCACAATCAGGAGTTTGGGTTGCCGTGGCAGGTCAGCGGAATACTCCACCAATCGACGCATTACCTCCGCCAACTCGTTAATGCCCTTGTCTCTCACCATGCGGGCTATAAGGATAAAAACGAAATCATGGTCTGTATATCCCAACTTTTGGTGCATATACCGGCGCCCGTCAAAGGGTGTGGCATCTTCCATCAACCGCGTCTCCTCGTTCTCCGCTCGCAACAATTCGCTCGTGGCCTCGCGTGACAGATAAGAAGTGTCTTTCCCATTGATGTTGCCATGATGTACAACTTGCAGTTGCTTCCCCGTAATTCTGTCCTCCCTCAACGCTCGTTTCACGCCCTCGCCTTCGGGTATGACATGGTTTGCGCAGCAGCATGTCACGCGTTCCATCGTCTTCAATATGGTCCGCAGCATGCCGGTCGTGGCTTGGTAGCGCAGACCCGTCACGGTGTATATACGATTCGGCACGCGCGCGGCCCATGCAGCCACCATAGCCAACAATGACCCTTTGGGCGTGTTGGCATGTACGCACCACGGCTTTTCGCGCCTAAAGAGTCGCCACAAAAACCACAAGGCCTTGATATCCTTGCCTATGCTGATTGGTCGTTCCAAAGGAGCATCAATCACTCGTATGCCCTCTCGCGCGGCCACCTCATCGAGCACGCCAGTATCCTTGGCTACTCCCACCACCTCATAATATTGATTGAGGTATTTGAGTTGCCCCCTTAGCAGCGAGTTCAGACTGATGTCAGCCGTGGTGACTCGAATTAGTTTCTTCTTAACCATTTTACGTAGATTTAAACTAAAAACAATTTAGTTTATTCCTTATCAACTTCATGATAAACAGCCATATATCGATTTGCCATATTGGTAATATCAAAATATTGTGCTCTTTTACAGCACAGAGTTGATATCTTATTATAAAATATCTTATCACTTTCAAGCTTTTTTATTTTTGAAGCCAGTTCTTTATAATCGTCATCCTCAAATAAAAGACCATATCCCTCTACAACTTGTTTTAAGCCATCAACATTACTTGCAATAACAGGCTTACCAACTGCCATTCCTTCAACTGCAACTAAACCAAAGCCTTCCCAATGTGAAGACAATACAATAATATCGCTTGCAGCCATAATACTGTCAACATCATTTCTATTTCCCAATATAGACACGCGATCCTGCAAATTTAATCTTTTTATCTGAGATGATATTTTAGTTCGCAACTCACCATCACCAACAAAACAAAACTTGAAATGTTTTGGTAAAATTTGGGCAGCTTTTAATACACACAAATGATTTTTTTGCTTTCTAAATGCTGCTACCATAGTTATAATTATGTCATCATCAGTATATTCGGGCACCAAATTGTTTCTTACAACAGGTTGAGCAGCACTAAATTTAGAGACATCAATTCCGTTATATATAGTGACAATATTATTAAGATGAATATAAGACCTCAAAATTTCAGATGTTTTATCAGAAATTGCAATAACCTTAATATACTGCTTATACATCCAGCGATCTATTGGTTTCCAAAAAAATATTTTTCTTCTTCTATTTGTAGTGTTATGTTCAGTTGTAACCAGTCTCGCTTTTCCGCCATATATGTGTTTTGCTAACGGTACGAAGAGCTGGCAAGCCGTATTATGAGTGTGTATAATGTCAAAACGTGAAATATAATTTTTAAGTTTGATTATATTTAAAGGAGAGTATATTTGACCTCTTTCATTTAAAGAATGGATTATTAAGCCCTGATCAATTAATTTATTGTAAAATGCTGTTCTTGTTCCATCAAACAACAGTAGCTCTACATTCAAACCTTCTTTTTTAAACATTGGAAGTAAATCTACCATTAATTTTTCAGCACCTCCAATATGCAGAGAAGTTATAATATGGAGTATTTTCATCACATAATATTTTATAAACTATCCTTAAGGTGCATCAACAGTCCTAACGGATACATCCATAACCACTTAATAGGTATAGTACGTATGTCGACTTGGTCAGAACAAAAACTAAAACGCCAAAAGTTTATGCTTGCTTTGATTTTTTGTAATAAAGGAATATCTAAACCTAACATTTCAGAATAAGTCATCATGGAACCAACGGGGCTTTTCATTCTCATTTTGACAATATTTGCTGTCAAACCATCATTTTGATAGTCTGCTAAATAAATAATTTTATTAAAAAATCTTAGCTTATATTTCTTTGCTATACGGTTCCAAACCAAAGCTTCTGGGCAAAATTTTTCTCCACTTATTTCCGGAAAAGGAAATTCTCTCATAACCTCCGTCCTAAAAACTTCTGCCATATCTCCTTTTACTTTATATTTAAAGCGTATATCAATAGTAGAAGCATCAATAATAGGTGAAGGCAAGCCACTGCCAAGAACATCTCCATCTGTTAATCCATCTATTCCTGAAACACCACCAAAATTCGGATTGTTTTGAATCTGAGAATAATATTTAGCTACTGTTTCGAGTGAATCGATTGGTAGTCTATCGTCGCTATCCAAAATAAAGAATAGCTCACCGTCTGCCTCTCTTGCACCAATATTGATAGCAGTGTGCTTTCCTCCATTTGCTTTGTAAATATACTTAATGGGAAAAGTATGAGGTTCTGCAACAATCTTTTTCATAACTTCTTTTGTACTATCAGTGCTACCATCATCTACGACTATCCACTCAAAGTCATGAAAAGTCTGTCGAGTGAGACTCTCAAATATATTTCTTAAAAAAAAAGCTCTATTATATGAAGGTGTAAAAACTGTAATAAGCATGAGATTTGTTATTATTTTAAATTAACACTCCATCTTATGGGTCGCCGGTATAACTTCTCTACGTCATACTTCTCATCATATTCGTACATGTCATGCACCGTATCCATCTTTCTATATCCGTTTGAAAAAAAAGTTTTATAAGGATAAAGATAGTAAAATGATTGCCAACTAGTATATATACGAACATATAATAACAAACTCAAAAAGACTAATCCTAAACTCAGCATACTCTTTTTTCTATATCTACTACCAATATTAGAAAGTGTTAAAATCAAGCCTATTATATAATACCATGAAAGTCTACCGCCATTTTCCGAACGTGCAAAAATCAACAAAATTGCACAAAATATTAAAGCAATGTTGAGCAAAACAATTTCACTTTTTTCTTTCCTTATTGCTTTATATTGAGATAGGATAATGTATAAGAAGACAAAAGCTTCAAATAAATACGCGATTCGTATACTACCAGATGAGCTATAATCATCTTGTTGCTCCACTATAGAACTATCTCCATATGCATTAAATAGTGCATTTGGTATAGGTGAGAGCCCTATAAGAAGAGCAATAGCCATAACAAGTAAAACAATTCGAGCAGGATATTTTTTTATCGGAATAAAATAAATTGGGAAAAAAATGATAGCCGATTTATGTATAGACCACGCTATAAGAAGAACCAGTAAAAACTTCCAAAACCTTCGCTCTATTACATATACTATACCGAGCCATGCTATTGTAGCTCCTAAAACCTGACGCAGGTATGTAAACGTAAAGAAAAACCACAATCCTAAAAATATAGCAAGTGTTAATGGATAGTTTTGAGCATATCTTTTTAAGGAGATGAATAAAAGTGTATAAATAATAAGCGTATAAATAAAAATGAAAATATATCGGTTTTCTGTTATATATGAGAGCAATATATTTAGGATAATATACCCAGGCTCACTCGGGAAAAGAAGAAAAACATTATTATTTAAATAGCTCCTCTGATTGGTGGTTACATCAGCTATAGTATCAAATACTTCACCATATATGTATCTATCATACCCACCAAGCATATCAGAAAATCCAACAAACAAGGCAAGAAATAACAAATACAAAAAAAGAAAATGATTACTCCTATTGATTGTTTTCTTATTTCCGAAGAAAAAAACAACAGGAATACAAAATATTATTAAATAAATCCACATGCAAAAATATATTGATAAGATCTGTTAGATGTAAAAACTGTTAATTTTCGTGTAATCTCATATACACCGAATCCAAATATAATAATAAAGCTGTAAACTTTTTATTCTTTATCATTTCACAGATTAAAGACATCTTTAAATCATTAGGAAACTTAGCATACTTAAACAAAGCTAAGGTTCTCATTTTATTAAAAACATCTCTTTTATAAGATTTAGGAAATGAATAAGTAAGAATTGAATGAATATATCCCTTTATAAACATACTATAAGGCTTTGACAAAACATTCTGTGTATTAACATCATCAATCCTATCTATCATTTGCTTTGCACTCAATAGACATTTCATCGTATCTTTAGAAGAGTTTAGTCTATGTTCGATATTAGGATTAAAAACTGCCGATACAGGATTTTCCATGTAATAGTATAACTGATGGTCAATACATTTTACTCTACCAGTTAAAGGTATAAGACGAAAAATAAAATCAAAATCCTCTCCCATTGACAGATCATCAAAACGAATATCATTATTATGAACAATAGATGTTCTATACACTCTTGTCCATAAAGAGTTATTATATATTCCACTTGCCGTCAGAGATAATCCGGAAGTGTATTCACCTGCATATTTTACATGCCTTCCTCTTTCTTGATTTCCCCAATAGTAACTAAGCATTAAAACATCATATTCGTCATTATGTAATAAAGGCATGATATACGACAATGAATTTGTGGAAATATAGTCGTCAACATCTATAAACCAGAAGAAATTCCCTGAAACATTGTCAAGCAATTCATTTCTGGTTGGACCAATACCCTTATTTTCACGAGAAATTAAACGTATGTTATCATATTTAGTTTCATATTCTTTTAAAATACTTAAAGAATTATCCTTGGAGCCATCATTAATTATGACTATCTCAACCTCCTCGTTAAAACCACCTTGCCGTACAATGCTATTCAAACATCTATTAATATATGCTTCTCCATTATACACAGGAATTAGAATAGAAAGTAATTTACTCATATTATACTATATTTATATGGTGAATATACTATTAGCTCTTATATGCTATATAGGATATACAATATATTTTTGGGTTGGAGAAGAGTTCCTGTTTATTATCTTTCCAGGGTTACCAATAACTATACTGTTATCAGGTACATCAAAATTAACAAACGCACCCGGGGCTATTAAAACATCATCACCTATTCTGATTCCTCCTATCACTATACTATTAGCATTCATGCATACATTATTACCTATTACAGGCACACCTGCAACCTTGCCCTTTGAATTGCCAACCAAACATCCCTGCGCTATATTAAAATTCTTTCCAATTTTTGCATCAGGGTTAATCACTATATTCCCAAAATGAACTATTCTAAACCCCTCGGCGATTACTGTTGAATAAGGAATCTGTATTTTTGTCCAAAAGGAACATAACTTTAATAAGATCAACCAAAAAAATTTTATAATTCGAATTTTTGATAGCTGACATTTACGATATATATATATATATTGAAATCCTGGCACAAAAAAAACATAACGTATTTTCTGTAGCCAAGAATTGCTTGCATTACCAATATATCTATATAAGTCTTTTTGTATAATACTATTCATACAATCTATTATTAAGTATAATTCAAACTGCAGAATATAAGACTAAGAATAAATAACCATATAAAAATAGTATACTAGCTTTCTGTACAATGGAACATTTACATCGTGTTTTTTTTTCGTAGGATTGTTAGATGTTATTTTCTTTATACGTTTAATATATTCTTTCATGTCATTTGAAGACACGTCATTTCTAAACAAAGAATAAACCAAGTTAATACCCTCTTCTTCAATATGCTGTGTTAACAGTCTATCATCTGATACCATTCCGATATAAGTCGCTTTCTTTTCAAGAATCAAGATGCTATCATTAATACGCTTTGTATTCCAGGGTGACCTACTAATAGAATTGGAATCGCCAATATAATAATGATATGTTACATCATTACATAAAATTAATGTATTTACATAGGTCGATATTTCAAAACTCCACATCACATCTTCATGCGTGATTCCCGGCAAAAAAAAAGTTTTATGATCAGCAAAAACATCTTTCCTAACCAATTTGTTACATGCAATTACATACCAAAGATTGTTAAGATAACCTTGAAAGACTTCTGAATTGCCATGGAAACTTCTTGTTTGGGCAGAACTCACCTCTACATTGTTTCCATTGGCATCCACGCCCTTGGTTACTCCCATAACTATTTCGGGGCAATCATTTAATAATGCCGTCTCAACCAATTTCTCAATAGATGTAGGTGGTATGGCATCATCGCTGTCCAAGAAAAAATAATAACGTCCGGTTGCCATTTTAATACCTGTATTCCGAGCTTCGGACAACCCCATGTTTTTTTCATGTTCGACAAATTTAAAATCGATACTACCCTGATAAGATTCTACTATATTTTTTGCAATAATAAAACTGTTATCAGGTGTACAATCATTAACGATAACACATTCTATATTCGCATAAGTTTGATTGAACACCGACCGCAAACAACGCTTTATGTATTTTTCTACCTTATATACTGGTATGACAATGCTAACTTTTATTTCCATTCAAAAAACCGATATAATCGAAATCATCCAAATAACGTTTCAAACTAAAGATGTGCTTATAATCCAAAGATTTGCCGGAACGCCAGTTGTTGTACCACTTAAATCCATGGTAGAATGGGTAAGCAGATTCGAATTCTGCATTTTTTGGCCCATCACAGAAAGTGGATATTCTACCTCTGCACACATATCCAGTAGTTCAGAACTAAAAGATGGTCCCTCTAACAAAACAAAAACGTTGTTCCAGTCAATTCTGTTTTTACGCTCCTCCCATTTCTCCTTAGCACATTTAAAAGAGTTGTAGTGTACGAATTTAATACACACGTCTCCCCCATTTGGCAATGAAAGACGGCCCACGGGGCAATCTACTGAAGCGTCATGAATTTCCTCCAACTCGCAACGCATATAATCTTTCTGATTTCTGACAAATTTTATAAAGTCCTTTGGTTGAATATTGAGATTAATCGTAGGCGAATTAAATCGCAGACTTAAGTCATGCAATATAACTCCACCCGTACAGTTATTGCAAAATAGAGAAAAATCTTGATTGACAAGTCGTCTCGATTTATGTTTATGATACCATAGTCGAGGATACTTCAGCAACCGATGGCACAACCCATGAATATGTCCGTTTATCCTTACCATTCTTCTATATGAACTTAGTTTACCATTGGCCTTAGCTGCACTAAAGATTCTCGTTTATATTCTTTATACTTTTCGTTATCAGCCCTAAGCTGGTATTATTGCTGGTCTTGATAGGTATATATGACGTTATGGCTTTTTCATTCCCAACTTTCTTCAATAGGGTTGTGAGCCGGCCATCTTCATCATTAGCTTTCTTGACAACGGCTAACAACGACTTCTCGTAATAGTTAACGATGCGTGGCGAACCATACATCGTCTTACAATACCATTCAGAAGTACACATATGTTTATATTCTCAATATTATTATGAATCAAATGTAATAACGGCGCGTTTTAACACGCACTCTATCTTTTCAGATATTAAACGTATGATGTAATTTATTCCTGATATTTCAAATATTTTTTTTCTGCACCAATCGATGCTTATACATATTGTGAAAATTATAAAGCAACTCGTTAACATTTTGAATATAAACAAACTATCATTAAGCATTCCTTGACATACGAATATCTCCTCCCATAATATTTTCCTCACCATCACATTATCACTTATCAGATAGACTGCAAGTGTATAAGGAGCTATCTTAACGAGGCATCTTGTCAAAACATTTTCTTTTATGGTTAAACCTCTAACCCAAAGAAAGACATAGAGCGAGAAAAAAAACAAAAATCCATTATAACTAAAACCAAAAGGTGTAATATTAGTACCATGAAATACAGAAATAAGTATAGCCATCAAGCCATGATATGTAAAAGTTATAACCGCAGCGACAATGGCTTTTCTACCATAATGATTCATACTTTTTGCATATAGTCTAACATAACCAGCAACCAAATACAAAAAAATAAACCACAATAACCCATAACTTCCACCAAAAGTGTCACCTAAAGGGAACTTCACTAATAAAGTTAAGCTTATTCCTCCCAATCCTATTAATGTCAACAAATACTTGCTTTTACTAACATGATGAACAAAGACATTCAAGACTGGAGCAAAAATGAGCAAACCCATATAATTGGTCATAAACCAATATTCCTTAAAAGTGATAGGAAATACTGCGTTTATCAGCTCTTTTACACGGAACGTTTGAAAGCCCATACAACACAAGACCGCATACAACCCCACAGCATAAAACATTACCTCAACCCATAATACTGTCAACCTGTTCAGATTAAAAGGTTTTGTTATCATAAAATAGCCTGTTATCATAACATAACAATTCACAGCAATATGGCATATCTCATATACAATTTCTGACATAATGAAATTATACGTAGACAAAGACCACCACATTGCCCCTCCCGAGTAAATCTCAAAATGTTTATACAAACCATGAGTAAAGTAATGAACACCACAATTCCAAACATTGCAGCTACTCTAAGCAAATCAAAATTGATTAAACGCTTCTGTAAATTGTGCGTGTCCATGTAACTTGTTGCATTTAAATTTAAATCCATTTTTTTTAATTAGTAACCTGCTCTACCATAACATCCAATTGCCGCAAAGACATCACTCTATGTTTTTTATACTTCAATGTGTTAGCTTTAAACTGGTATAATTTTCTTCTATCATAGTTTATATGACTTGTGAAAGATGTTATAGCTTTTTCATTACCAACATTCTTCATTAGGGTTGTGACACGTCCATCCTTATCATTAGCCGTCTTGACAACGGCTAACAACGGCTTCTCAAATACAGTTGCAAATGCCGTTCCATGAAAAGACGTTGTTATCACGAACTTGGCATGCTGAAACAGCCAAATAAACTCGCATGGTCCAATATGCTCTATAAACAGACAATGTGAATCGTAGACTGTATATTTACCACCAATATAAACAACCGGTAATCCTAAGGTTTCAGCAATATTCCTTACAATATTATTCACTTCAGGAAACGGATTGAACATGTAGTCCAGGATATAAACTAAAAGATATGGACCATGAATATCAAGTGGAGGTTTCTTTGCTATTTTGATATAGTCTTCCTGATCCAGCAAAAGCGTTGGGTCACAGACAACGGGTGCCATCCGTCCGTCAAGCAATTCCTTAACAATCTTCTCTCCGGAGTTTTCACGGACTGTTATATGTTTGTATTCTTGTAAGTATTTCTTATAGATAGGTTTGCTTTCCTCCGGAATTGCATCTACGGCAAAACTTGACGCATAGGATATTTTCTTCTTTTCTTTCACAAAGGAAAGTAAAAAATTAGTATCGTCTTTCATCCATTGAGGGTTCCAAACTTGGTCGCTTCCGGTCATATAGAGATCGTATGCAGGAGGATCCGACAGAATTGAGTCTCTGGTATATGTCTTGTCTGATAACGCCAAGAACTGTTTACGAAATGCTTTGAAATAGCCTTCTTTCTTTTTTGCGAAAAAAGCTCCGGTCCTCATTTCATATATTTTCTTCCTAAGAAAGAGGTTTGCCCTCATCAAAAGAGGGACATCTGTTTTATGAGGAAAGACATAGTCGATAATTTCATTGTCATAACCCAATTTCAATAGGGCCTGCTGAAGAGCATACGCTTGTAAGGCAGACCCGAAATTGAGTACTCGGTGCATTGTAATGATTCCTATTTTCACTTTCCCAGTTTTTGTTTTATTTTATACTTCAATATTGATGGAATGCTCAAATAAAACTGAACTTTTGTAAGCATATCCCATGTTGCTTGGGAATGTCTCTGACTTCGATTCAATAATGCTTTTATGACAGGATATAATAACGTATTTCGCGCATTCTGCTTCATTTGCCCCTCTGCGACAACTTCAAAAGAATGTGATCTTAAAGTACAATACTCCAATTCCCTTAAAATTTGGTTACCTTTTTCCGTAAAGGCTATGGCTGCACTGACGCCTTTCTCATCGTCTTTATAGGTATTTCCCCACAAATCTCCTATCCGAATATCTGCAGAAGATGCTTTATACTTAAACTTGCAATCCTTCACACAGGCCGGATTCATACACCAATCGCCTAAAAAGAGTCTGTAAAACAAATCACCTTTCGACATTAAACTATAAACTTCCTGGGTCTTTCCTTGTAAGTTCATTGCCCATGAATCATGCCAACCGGTACGTTTGTTTCGCCAGGTAACCGAGCGCAACCCGTCCACTTTAGGTTGATTGATGCGTAGATAGTTATACCACATCCACATGGACGGGACACCATGACAGAAGAAGTCCACCAATACAAAATTGTCTTCCTTTCTGAATTTTCGAACATAACGTCGAAAAGAATCTATCTGGCAGGGTGTTCCGGTAACCAAATATTTTTCCTTCAGATTTATAGCCTTTAAACCTTCAAAAGTATAACTTTGAATATATTTAGAGCCTATCGATGCCTTGTAATCTTCAATATTGTCAGCTATATAATGCTCTGCCCGTCTCTTTTCTACGTTATACCTAACGCCACATGCTTTATATCCCTTACCTATTAAATATCTACCGATTTCAAAACCAACCCCGCCGGAGGAGGCTTGCTGTCTTATATTGTCATCATTGCTCCACGAAGCATAACTTGCGGTTTTCGGATTCTCCAGACTTAATCCGGGATTGACAAAGCTGCATACATTTCGACATATTGCACAATCAATACATCGGCTTTCATCAACCTGAGGCTCGTAAAATCCGTTTTTATTTAATTTGATGGATATTGTACTCATGGGACACGCAGTTGCACATACCCCACAGCCAAAACAATCTTTTACATCAGATACGTTCTTCATCTGTGTATAATAACGTTAATTAAATGTTTGATTGTATTTCTCTCACCCTCGTTTAGGATAAAAGTGTAAGCAGATAAAAAAACAAAACATGCGGGAAAAATAAATACACTGATAAACCGACATGTAGGACTAACAATTTGATTCATAAGCATTAATCCTATCATTAAAGAAAAAAAACCTATAAGAGTAATTGGGAGATAGGTTTTACAGATAAAACGCCTAATCGAAAGCATCGGCATACATTGATTCAAATTGATTAAATTGATTATACCTGAAGCTATTGGTATGTACAAACAAACCATCAAAACTAATGTATAAGAATGAAAGTATAACAGCAAAAAATAGGCAATTGGTAAACGAAGTAAGAACAATATACCATTGGCAACATTTACATAGCGAACATATCCGCTCGCAGTTATTGCAGTATATACCAAAGGAGTAAAACTATTAAAAAAATTTGATATCAATGCTATCTGACAAATAGCAACAGCTCCTTCCGGTATCTCTACAAGCCACCATCCCATTAATGTTTCCATTTCGCAAATCACTGGTACAGAAACCAACAATATCATCAATGATGAAAATTTTGCGCCCAAATTAATGAGAAAATCTACACGTTCAAAATTTTGTTGTGCATATTCCTTTATAATCTGTGGATTAAATGCTGCTGAAATGTTTCCTATAAATGAATAGAGAATGGCCTGAACCTGATTAGCCACTCCAACCGCAGCATTTATAATTGTACCGTAAAAATTATTAAATATTATATTTGTCCCTTGCTGCGACAATGTCAAAGACGTGCTGCCAAATAGAGTCCATCCGGAAAATCTTATCATCTCACGGAATATGGTCCAATCTATTTGGAATATGAGTTTACTTTCTTGAAAATGATGGGTTGAATAAAAACGATAGAATATAATAACGGCAACCGTTATGAATGCATAAAGAAGACTATAAAGGATCAGATGGTCGTATGAAGAATATAACACGATAATGGCTATGAGCAATTTCAAACATGATGTTAAAATGTCAATAGTAGCAAAAACACCAAATCGCTCATGTGAAATAATCAACGAATTATAAGGGACTTGAAGTATACCCAAAATAGTTGAAATTACAGCAGCTTGATAGACCCAATTGGCTGCAGTTAATCTCTCAAGAGGTATCACCAACTGATAATTAACGAACCACAAACCTATTGTCTCAGCTAATATTAAAAATAACAAGGATAAACCTATGTGAATAAAAACTGCAGTAGAAAACGTCTTTTGTAACTCCTTGAAAACACCTTGTCCTAAACTATAGGTAAGAAATCTGGATGTGGCACCATTAAGAGCTGTGCTTACCATATTCACTAAAACAACGAATCCACCGACTAAATTGTATATTCCATAATCAGAAACACCAAGAGCTTTCAGCACTACACGTGAAGTGTAAAAGCCTATTATCATACTTACAAACATCCGTAAGTATAGCATTATTGCATTTTTTGCAATAGTCCTATTCCCAGTTGGGCTTTGATGATTCATTTTTTATATGCTATGAATTATAGGTGAGAGAAGTTTACGACTATTTCTGATTATACAACTAAATGTAATATGCCGACACTATATTCTTCAGACATACCACTCTTTCTCTCGACATTTTACTGTATAATCGGATACCGAGTTGCATTCTTCTGCTCTTTCTTGATTCCTCTTTTGGTTCACCCAAGAACGTTTTCCTCCCATCCGTCTCCCACACTTCTTCTATATCAAGCTCGAAGGATTTGGAGTGGGCGCCGCTGGCATCTCCTTCGGTGGGGCTTCCATTGGTGTCGATATTATTGTTTGACGAATCTACTATAAAACGTCGGGGTTTATAAAGCTGTCTCAGCTGTTTATGAAAAAAAATACAAGCCGTCAGTTTGTGTGTAGGAGGTATTTGGTTTCCATGCCTGTAAACCTATCCCACATTTTTTTTGATTAACGTACTATTGTATCACCACGGTTCAAACCCCGTTGGTTTTACGGCTTCCACATGTTTGTTAATCTCTTCCAAATCAATGAATGCAGAATCCTCAATCTCTCCATCCTCTTTCATATCTTCGTATTCCCATACACCGCCACTGTCTTCTTCGGGACAGGCTCCCTTACCTTTGATGCAGGTGGCATGGTCAGAATACTCTGCGAATACCTTCTCGAGCGTGATATCGTGAATCCAGTCGTCTCCGAAATCATAGACATAGCAAAATTTCTTAATGATGCCTCCGTCACCGAATAACTCTCCCAGTGTGAACTCTCGGGCATCATAGTCGGGTCGATACCAATCATCTTTATCCTCCTCTGCAATATACAGCGACTGACTGTATGGCTTATCACCGAAACAATACAGATGTTCGTTCCACCATCCGAATGCTTCTTGAATCACGGCGTGGAATCCTGAGAAAGTGAAGTTGGCAGGTACTAACACGCGTCGCCATACGGGTGGATTGGTGATGCCTCTCAATTTAATCTTGAACTGATAGGTAAATTTGGGTCCTTTCTTAACTCTTCGACTTGCCACTGGCTTACGTGCCTTCAACTTGTTATCTTCGACGAGTGAGGCCACCGAATCCATCAACGCATCGGTATCTTGCGATTGAAAATCGGAAGCCGATTCAGATGATAGCAACTTAATAATTTTTTCTTTCTTGTTTGTCATCTGAAAATAATCTTATCTACATCTAAATTGAAAGTAATCATTCCCAATCGTCAAAGTCATCTTCGTCCTGAAACATAAACTCCTTGGTACAGGCATTATGAGCATCATCTTCTTCGGTGCTGCCGATGATATTGACATTATTCTCTTCATTGACTTGCTTCACCGGGGAGGCAGATAAAAGAGTGTATACAGCCTCATCCAAATGAATGGTCGTCAGTTCAGGAGCGGTATATTGTTGATGTTTCATGATTATTAAAGAATGAGTTGGTGAATGGGGTTTGTCTTGATTCTCACCTTTTCATTATTTTCTTCCCACCCATCACATACACACCTGCTGGCAAGTGATGGATGTCCGCTCCTACATCTACACCTTGTAAATTGTAAATATGCTGGCTGTGTGTTGAAGGATGTGAGCGCAGTGATTGTATTCCATTCACTATGTCGCTACCACAATCAATAGCATAAGTAATCTGCTTTGCCGAGCTGCTGTTTTGCTCGTTTATTTTGAAGTAGGCCCGCAAGCCATACATTTCGCTCACCTTATCAGATTTAGGTTTGGCAAGGTTGCCATTGGACAACAAGAATAAATCGGAACCATCAACGCTTAAGTTGACAGGGTCGAATGTGCCGACGAAAGCATATTGCCCGGTTTCATCTTGAACTGTCTGCGGCGTGACATCCTTTTTATAAACTACGTTTGAGAAGATAGGATTTTTGACCTTGTCCGCAGGTTTGATGAGATAAGGAACACCAGCTTCAATTGCAACTGCATTCTCAAACTTCAACACGTTGTTTTCAACCTCCTTCGTGAATTGTCTTACCTTACAATTTTCACCAAATGCCTGTTTCAGAGTTTCGGCGTCTACATCAAACGGCAAACAGATGGTATTCCAATGGTTAGATGCGAACGTACGTTGCACATGATATGAATAAATCTCTCCAAGTTTGATGTGTTGCGAAGACAGCGCAACTATATCTGACAATCGAGAGATAACTTCTATGTAATAAATACACATTGCTTGTTTCAAACTCTCATCATATTTCATCAGCACTTCGACTTTGCCACTTGCACCTTTTGCAGAAAAACCTAGAACACGTTTATCTGCATTTTTGGCTACTTTTTTAGATTCTACTGGTTTGTTGTCTATTGACAAACTCACGGTATAGGAGGCTTTGGAATCTGTACAAACAAGTATGGTATCGACATTGTCAAATTCATTACAACTAGTTAAAACAGTTTTGGTGACGGGCCAACTGGATGTTCCGATGTGTAACATCCTTCTCTTATTCATGTGATCTCCATTTTTCCCATCCGTTTCAAGAATCCATTGATGACCGTTTTGCTCTTCAGATGTATATTTTTTTAAAACACCTTCTTTGGCATCCTTTCCCCATCCTCTAAACATGTCAGAAAGCATAAATCTCTGGGCATACAGGGAAGGAGTCACTAAAAATAACAATGAGAGGCATATCAGCCAACGAAAAGTGAGTGTTTTCATCGTATACTTATTATCTTTAACAAGCGTTTTTCGATAACTCATCATACAACCTTCAATTCTTCAATCCCGCTTGAAGATATCTCGAGTATATACCTTCTCTTCCACATCATCTAAACAACTGTCGTATCGATTGGCAACAATGGCTTGCGACTGTTGTTTGAATATTTCCAAATCATTGACTACCCTACTGCCAAAGAAAGTGGTGCCGTCCTTGAGCGAAGGCTCGTAAACAATCACCTCGGCACCTTTGGCTTTAATGCGTTTCATTACACCTTGAATGCTGCTCTGCCTAAAGTTGTCACTGTTGCTCTTCATCGTGAGGCGGTAGATACCGATGACGCATTTTTTCTCTTTGGAGGTGTCAAAGGCTCCCCGATTGAAATAATCGTAATAACCTGCTTTGCGTAAAACACGGTCAGCGATGAAGTCCTTGCGCGTGCGATTGCTCTGCACGATAGCTTCTATCAGATTCTCGGGAACATCCTCGTAGTTCGCCAAAAGTTGTTTGGTGTCTTTAGGCAGACAGTAACCTCCATAACCAAACGAGGGATTGTTGTAGAACGAACCTATGCGTGGGTCAAGTCCTACCCCTTGGATAATATCCTTGGTGGAGAGGTTTTTCATCTCTGCGTATGTATCCAGCTCGTTGAAGAAACTCACGCGAAGTGCCAAATAAGTATTGGCAAACAGTTTCACCGCCTCAGCCTCGGTGGTTCCCATGAACAGCGTGTCAATATTCTCTTTCATTGCGCCTTGCCGTAGCAGCGAGGCAAAATCGTTGGCTGCCTGCCCTAACTTTTCATTCCCCGCAGGTCGCCCCATGATGATTCTGCTGGGATAGAGATTATCATATAGAGCCTTGCTTTCGCGCAAGAACTCTGGAGCAAAGAGGATGTTTCCACAATTGTATTTCTCACTGACGCTCTCCGTATATCCTACAGGCACCGTACTCTTGATAACCATGATGGCATGAGGATTTACCTTCATCACCAACTCGATGACCTCTTCCACATGTGACGTGTCGAAGAAGTTTTTCACGGGGTCGTAATTGGTTGGCGTGGCAATCACCACAAAGTCAGCTTGCTTATAAGCCGTCTCTCCGTCAAGCGTGGCTTGCAGGTCCAGTTGTTTCTCGGCAAAGAACTTTTCTATGTATTCATCGCTGATGGGAGATTCCCGTCTGTTAATCTTGTCTACCTTCTCTTGCACCACATCTACAGCCAACACATGATGATGCTGACTGAGCAACGTGGCGATGCTTAAGCCTACATAGCCCGTACCCGCAACGGCAATGGTTAACTGCTTGTCAACTTCATTCATGCTATTCGGTGTAATTTTAAATTATAATCCAAACGGCTGTCCGCCACAAATAAACCTATATATAATAGGTGTAATCTCTATTGTTTACACCTTACGCTTGCAGCGACTGCCTATACCAATCGTATAACTTTTGCACGCCGTCTTCAATTTCCACTTTGTGCGTCCAACCCAAAGAGTGCAGCTTCGACACATCAATGAGTTTGCGCGGAGTACCGTCGGGCTTGCTTTCGTCCCACTCAACGGTTCCCGTGAAGCCTACGGTTCGTACAATGAGTTCGGAGAGTTCCTTGATGGTCAGTTCCTTTCCCGTACCTATATTAATATGACAGTTGCGTATCTCGCCAAGAGAGGGAATAGCACCGCCACGCCCCTCGCTATTGTTGCGATTTACCTCACCATCGGTCGCAGTGCCGTAAAACACGCTCGAATATTTCTCAATGCCGATAATATCCTTAAAATCTACGTTGAGGAGGATGTGTACCGAAGCATCTGCCATATCCTCACTCCAAAGAAACTCGCGCAGTGGCGAACCTGTTCCCCAAAGGGTTACCTTATTGTTTTCTATGCCATAAAACTTCAATGCTTGCAAGATGCGTTCTTTACTACACGCGCCATCAACATTGTCTTTTCCTATCTGCTCTGCCAAAGCTTTAACGGGGTTAATAGGTCGCTTGTTCATGTCCACCCGAATGGCTTCCCAGTCATCTTCGTGAATCAGTTTTGCCAAATATATTTTGCGCATCATGGCAGGCATCACATGACTGTTCTCCAAGTGAAAGTTGTCGTTGGGACCATATAGATTGGTGGGCATCACCGCAATATAATTCGTGCCGTATTGCAGGTTGTAGCTCTCGCACATCTTCAGTCCGGCAATCTTGGCAATGGCATATTCTTCGTTGGTGTACTCTAAAGGCGAGGTCAACAACACATCCTCTTTCATGGGTTGTGGTGCATTCTTTGGATAGATGCAGGTGGAACCCAAGAAGAGTAGTTTTTTCACACCATATTTATATGCTGACGAAATCACGTTGCATTGCATCATCATGTTTTGCATGATGAAATCGGCTCGGTACAAACTATTCGCCATGATGCCTCCCACAAAGGCAGCGGCTAACACCACCGCATCGGGACGTTCCGTCTTGAAAAAGTTATCAACGGCTTGCTGATTGGTTAAATCTAACTCACTATGACTGCGCCCTATTAGCTGGCTGTACCCCCTTGCTTCAAGATTCTTCCAAATGGCAGAACCCACTAAGCCATGGTGTCCAGCGATGTATATTTTAGATGTTTTTGATAATGCCATGATTGATGAATAGGGTTTTAAGATTTCCTAGGAATTCTAGGAACACTAGGCATACTAGGAATACTAGGTAATCTAAGAAAACTAGATAATCTAGAAAAAAAAAGCTGTTTACCTTATTATTTTACATGCTTCAAATCGTACTCCGTCATCCTCTTAACCAGTTCTTCAAAGCTAGTTTGGCGAGGATTCCAGCCCAATTTTTCTTTCGCCTTTGTTGGATCACCGAGCAACTGCTCTACGTCAGCGGGGCGGAAGTACTTGGGATCCACCTCAACCAGCACCTTGCCCGTCGCCTTGTCAACGCCCTTTTCATTCATCCCCTTATCCTTCCATTCAAGCTCAATGCCCGCATGATGAAAAGCCAAGGTGGCAAAATCGCGCACACTATAATATTCACCCGTGGCAATGACGAAATCATCAGGCTGCTCTTGCTGCAACATCAGCCACATGCACTGCACATAATCGGGTGCATAGCCCCAGTCACGGCGGGCATCTAAGTTACCCAGATAAAGTTTGTCTTGCAACCCATGTGCGATACGTGCAGCAGCCAAGGTAATCTTGCGGGTGACGAAATTCTCGCCCCTTCGCTCGCTCTCATGATTAAACAGAATGCCGTTGCAGCAGTACATGCCATAGCTTTCGCGATAATTCTTCATAATCCAAAAGCCATAGAGTTTGGCCACGGCATAGGGAGAACGCGGATAAAACGGCGTGGTTTCCTTCTGTGGCACTTCCTGTACCTTGCCAAACAGCTCTGACGTGCTGGCCTGATAGATGCGACAACTCTTTTCCAATCCGCAAATACGTACTGCTTCCAACAATCGAAGCACACCAATAGCATCAGTATCGGCTGTGTATTCGGGCACGTCGAAACTCACTTTCACATGGCTCTGTGCCGCCAGGTTGTATATTTCTGTAGGATGAATCTCGCCAATAATTCTAATCAATGACGAAGAGTCGGTCATGTCGGCCCAATGAAGCTTCACCAACCGGTCTTTCTTCATATCGCGCACCCACTCGTCTAAATACAAGTGTTCAATGCGTCCCGTATTGAACGACGAACTGCGACGCAGCAGTCCGTGCACTTCATATCCTTTATCAATGAGAAATTCGGCCAAATAACTGCCGTCCTGTCCGGTGATACCGGTGATTAAAGCTACTTTTGAACTTGTCATTATTCTTATCTTAATCAAACATGCTCAGCACCTTGTCTACAATCGGTGCCATGTCGTAATATTTATATTCTGCCAAACGCCCACCGAAGATCACGTTTTCCTCCTTGTCAGCCAACGCCTTGTAGCGGGCATACAGTTCGCTGTTGCGACTATCGTTCACGGGATAGTAGGGTTCCATGCCGGGTGCCCACTCCGTAGAATATTCACGCGAGATGACAGTCTTGGGATTTTTATCCACATCCGAACCGAACGTCTCGAAGTGCTTGTGCTCAATAATACGCGTGTAGGGCACCTCAGCCTCCGTGTAGTTCACCACCGCATTACCCTGGTAGTTGGCCGTGTTGAGTACCTCGGTTTCGAAACGCACGGTGCGATACTCAAGCTTGCCCAGAGCATAGTCGAAATATTCATCGATTTTCCCAGTATATACAATCTTGTCGGCCACCCCCTTCCACTTGTCCCGATCGTCAAAGAAGTCAGTGTTCACCTGGGTCTCAACACCATCCAACAGTCCGTCTATCAGCTTGTTATATCCTCCTATGGGAATACCTTGATAGGTGTTGTTGAAGTAGTTGTTGTCAAAAACCAACCTCACAGGCAACCGCTTGATGATGAATGCGGGTAGCTCGGTGCACTTCCTCCCCCACTGTTTTTCGGTGTACCCCTTGATGAGCCGTTCGTAGATGTCGCAGCCGATGAGCACCAAGGCCTGCTCTTCCAAGTTGCGAGGCTCGTCAATGCCTTCGGCTTTCATCTTAGCCACAGCTTCGGCACGCTGCTCGTCAAGCTTAGCCTGCGCCTCTGTCGGAGTTCTGACGCCCCACATCTGATAGAAAGTGTTCATATTGAACGGCAGATTGTAGAGCTGTCCCTTGTAGTTGGCCACCGGCGAATTGGTGTAGCGATTGAACTCCACGATGGAATTAACAAAATCCCACACCCGCTTGCTGTTCGTATGGAAGATGTGAGCACCATACCGATGCACGTGAATGCCCTCCAGGTGTTCGCAATAAAGATTGCCGCCCAGGTGAGGCCGCTTGTCTATCACCAGACACTTCTTGCCTCGCTGGGTTGCCATGTGGGCGAACATACAACCAAAGAGCCCTGCGCCTACAATGAGAAAATCATATTTTTGGGTGCTCAAAACCATAATATACGTAAAAAAGGGGAAGGAGTGAGATAAAATGTATCATCGATTCTGCGCACGATACACAGTGCCGACTGTAGGAATTCATCTGAAGTTTTCTATACAAAGGATGAATAGGTACACACTGCTGAAAAAGGAATTGAATGCTCTATAAAGCATAGAACGAAAAAGGATAAACCATCTTCTCCTCACCCATCCAGCTGACAGGCAAGCGCGCTTACTCTTCTCCGTTTCTCAACTCCACCGTAGGGCAATCATATCACCCGCAGAGCACTCAAAACATAGCGTATCTAGTTCAAGATGCAAAGTTAAATATTTTTCTTCAATGCTGCAATTTTTACATCTATTATTGTAGGCATGAAAATCAGAAAGCAAAATACTTCGGTGCCATCATTCAACACCCGTAGCCCAGTCCATTTACCTTATTTTCACCGCGTCTATAGAGCGTCTTTTCCAAACTCATTGACTTTACCCTCCAAACCCATTGACTTTGACCTCCAAACTCATTGACTTTGCACGCCAAACTCAAAGACTTTGGAACGGTAGAAAAACAAGGAAAATACAGCAAAATAAAAAGAAAAAAGTCCAAAATATTTGCTATCCTATCGAATTGTCCTATCTTTGTATCTCGAACTACAAATCCATCTCGAACAGATGCATAAGAAACAACTCACGAAAGAGAATCTACGAATCGTCTTCATGGGCACCCCAGAGTTTGCCGTAGGTTCGCTCCGCGCACTCGTGGAGGGAGGTTACAACGTTGTGGCCGTGGTCACACAACCCGACAAGCCCGTAGGTCGACATCACGACACATTACAGGCATCCGAGGTGAAGAAGTACGCCTTGGCGCAAGGATTGCCCGTTTTGCAGCCCCAGAAGATGAAAGACCCCGCCTTTGTGGAGCAGTTGGCTGGCTATAAAGCCGACCTTCAGGTGGTTGTGGCCTTTCGCATGCTGCCCGAGGTGGTGTGGACCATGCCCCCATTGGGCACCTTTAACGTGCATGCGGCGCTCTTACCTCAGTATCGGGGGGCCGCACCCATCAACTGGGCCGTCATCAACGGCGAGACAACCACGGGAGTCACCACGTTCTTCCTAGACCATCAAATCGACACCGGGCGCATCATCCTGCAAAAAACGATGCCGATTCCCGATGATGCTGACGTGGAGTATGTCTACAATCATCTCATGGTGCTGGGGGCACAGCTATGCCTTGAAACCATTGACCAATTGATTGAGAACGGCGGAGAGATTCCGTCGACACCGCAAGAACACTATGCGATGGACGAAGCCAACCTGCATCCGGCACCGAAAATCTTCAAGGAAACGTGCCAAATCAATTGGCATCAGCCGGCTAAACGGGTGTACGATTTCATCCGCGGACTAAGTCCGTATCCGGCTGCATGGACCATCGCCACCGACGGCAACGGCAAACAGCAGACGCTGAAGATTTACAAATCAAGCAAAACCGACCTTGCGGCTGATGAAACACCGGGTACGATGTGGGTGGAAAACAAGAAACTGTATTTCGCAACCGAAGACAACTGGCTTGAAATCACTGAGCTGCAGATGGCTGGCAAGAAGCGCATGAGGGCGAAAGACTTCCTGAATGGGTGGAGGGAATAAAGCCAATTGGGCTAATAAAGCTAATTAGACTAATAAGCCCAATTGGCCTAATTGGCCTAATAACCAGCAACCAGAGAATCTTAAAAACTTAAAAATCTCAAAAACTCACGAACTCAAAATGACCATACAAGAAGACATCAAGAACGCCATAGAGGTGATGAAACAGGGTGGCGTGATACTTTATCCCACCGATACCGTGTGGGGAATAGGTTGCGACGCAACCAATGCCGACGCCGTGGCCAAAGTGTACAAAATCAAAAAGCGCGACGACTCGAAGGCTCTTATCTGTCTGGTCGATTCCGATGCGCGTTTGCAACGCTATGTGAGGCAGGTACCTAATGTGGCTTGGGACTTGCTGGACGTGGCCGTGAAGCCAACGACCATCATCCTGGATGGTGCCATCAACCTGGCTCCCAACCTGATAGCAGAAGACGGAAGCATCGCACTACGCATTACCAAAGAACCCTTTTCACACGAACTGTGCTACCGTTTTCAGAAGGCTTTGGTAAGTACCAGCGCCAATGTCAGCGGTGAACCAGCAGCAGCCAACTACTGCGACATCAGTCAGGAGATACTCGATGCGGTTGACTATGTTTGCCATTCGCGCAGACAGGAGCACAAACCCCACACGCCCAGCAGCATCATTAAGCTGGCAGAAGATGGAGAAGTAACCATCATCAGAAAATAAAACACACGCTCTTGATATTTGTCGCCACGGCCACCCCACACGTTTTCACAAAACAGGCGACAACAGGATAAACGATGCAACCAACAACCTATATCAACAAACTTCACAAGTGGAGACTGACACATCTGACCAATCGTCAGATGGCGACCATCCTGGCCTTTTTCATAGGTATCTTCGCCTCGGTAGCCGCCTATGTGTTGCACTTCATCATCAGACAGATTCAACATTTACTCACGGCCGGTTTCGATGCCACCACCTACAACTGGCTGTACCTACTATTCCCCGTTATCGGCATTTACATCACATCACTCTTCGTGAGATATGTGGTGAAAGATAACATCTCACACGGCATCACGCAGGTGCTGTATGCCATATCAACCAAGCAGTCAAGGCTGAAGGCGCACAACTGTTGGACATCGGTCATCTCATCGGCCATCACCATCGGCTTTGGCGGTTCGGTAGGTGCCGAGGCTCCCATCGTGCTGACGGGATCGGCGATAGGCAGTAACCTCGGACAGTTGTTCAAAATGGACAACAAAACGCTGATGCTGCTCGTGGGTTGTGGCGCATCCGCCGCCATCGCAGGCATCTTTAAAGCCCCGATAGCCGGCCTGGTGTTCACGCTGGAGGTACTCATGGTAGACCTCAGCATGGCTGCACTGCTGCCTATCCTCACCTCTACCGTCACGGCAACCGTCTTCACTTATATCTTCGTGGGTAACCGCTCGCTGTTCGATTTTACGCTCGACAGTGCTTGGAACATCGACCGCATACCGGCAAGTATCCTGCTGGGACTGTTCTGTGGCATGGTAAGCCTGTACTTCATCCGCATGATGAGCAAATGCGAAGGTGTGTTCGAACAACTCAAAGACTACCCATTCGCCAAACTTTTCTTAGGAGCCATCCTGCTGAGTTCACTGATATTCTTCTTTCCTTCACTATATGGTGAGGGCTACAATTCGCTGAATATCTTGCTTAACGGAAATACGGAAGCCGATTGGAACGCTGTAATGAACAACTCGTTGTTCGCAGGCAGTTCGGGCTTGCTAGTCATCTACATCGCTTTGGTGTTACTCACCAAAATCTTTGCCACATCGGCTACCAACGGAGCGGGTGGCGTAGGAGGAACCTTTGCGCCATCCCTGTTCGTCGGAGGGTTCGGCGGTTTTCTCTTTGCGCGTGTGTGGAACATGAATCAAGTGGGAACCTACATCCCCGAAAAGAACTTCACACTGCTGGGAATGGCTGGAGTGATGGCTGGGGTGATGCATGCCCCTTTGACCGGAGTGTTCCTCATTGCCGAACTCACGGGCGGCTATTCGCTGTTCTTACCGCTCATCATGGTGAGCATTGTATCGGTGATGGTCATCAGCATCTTCGAGCCCCACAGCATCTATGCCATGCGTCTGGCACGCCAAGGTAGGCTGCTCACCCATCATACAGACAGGTCAATCCTAACGCTCATGAGTCTGGATAGCGTGATTGACCACGACTATACGACCGTTGACCCAGACATGCCGTTAGGGAAGTTGGTGAGTGTGATTAGCAGGAGTCACACCAGTTTTATCCCCGTCGTTAACGCAGCAGGCATTTTATTGGGTATCATTGACATTAACAAGATTAGGCATGTGATGTTCAGAACCGAACTGTATCACCGCTTCACCGTGCAGCAAATCTTGATACCCCCGAAAGCTACACTGGGTATTAAAGACTCGATGGAAGAGGTAATGGAGAAGTTTGACAAGACCAACGCCGACTATTTGCCAGTGGTTGACGTGAACGGACAGCTTACTGGCTTTATAGAACGCACCCGACTGTATTCCATGTACCGCAAGACGGTGGCCGACTTCTCGGCAGAGTGATTGAAAGTAAATGGCAAACACGAAAGCGGAAGGTTTCTCCGTGCCTCATGTTTGCCACAATTTTACAGCACCGTTTCGCTGGCTAGCCATGCCAACGACGCTGAAAATGAAGGTTGCTTGTTGGGGTAACCCTATTTGTTTACCTTGACAATCTTTGTGGGTTGTTGCTCTTTGTTTCGTCTGTTGGTCACGGTGACCACTGCTTGTGCCAGGTTGAGAAAGGCCTGTCCCGTCATCGTATCAGTGTGAACAGCCGACGGTTCGCCACCATCACCGTTCTCACAGATGCTCTGCACGATGGGAATCTGCGCCAACAATGGCAGCTTCATCTCGTCTGCCAGCTGCTTGCATCCATCCTTTCCAAAGATGAAATATTTGTTTTCAGGCAGTTCAGCAGGTGTGAACCAAGCCATATTTTCCACCAATCCCAGAATCGGCACGTTCACCTTGTCGTTCTGATACATATCAATACCCTTCCTGGCATCAGCCAAAGCCACCTTCTGCGGCGTGCTCACGATGACCGATCCCGTGATGGCAAGCGTCTGGAGCAATGTTAAATGAATGTCACTTGTACCGGGTGGCGTGTCAAGGATGAAGTAATCCAGCTCACCCCAATCAGCATCAGCAATCAATTGCTTTAGCGCATTCGACGCCATGCTGCCTCGCCAGAGCGTTGCGGTCTGGGGATTAACAAAGAAACCCACGCTCAACAACTTCACACCATATTTCTCTATCGGCACAATGAGTTGTCTGCCCTCTTTCTCGATGGCGTAAACTCGCTCGTTTTCTACGCCGAACATCTTGGGCATGGATGGTCCGAAGATGTCAGCATCCAATAATCCCACCTTGTAACCCAGTTGTGCCAAGGCTATAGCCAGGTTGGAAGAGATGGTCGACTTGCCCACTCCCCCCTTGCCGGAGCTTACGGCAATGATGTTCTTCACTTGCGGAAGCAACTTGTCTACCTCTGGTCTTGGTGCGGTCTTGAACTCGGTTTTGATGTTCACCTCTATCTCTTTTCCTACATGGAAGTGGATGGCAGCCTCGGCAGCCTTAAGCGTTGACCGCAGAAAAGGATCGGTTTCACGGGGAAATATCAAGGTGAACTCAACCCTCATCCCATCTATTCGGATGTCGTCTGCCAGCATGTCGCTCTCGATGAGATTCTTCTTGGTTCCGGGATACATCACCGTTGCCAATGCCTCAGTAATTAGTTTTGGATATAAAGTCATCTTCTCATGTTTTGTATTTAGGGTGGTTCTACAAATTACCACCGTAAAGTTTTTTTATGTCAGTCTTTGTACGTTTTGTCATCTTGTGGACTCTTTTTGGTTCAATTTGCTTGTTCGTTCAGTCGTATAGCCCGCTATACTCCTTCACTCACAAACAAATTGACATCAAAAAATAGTCTCACAATCTGTCAAAGCTAATTTATAGAACCGCCCTTTAGCGTTATCATCCCTTCTTTTTGGAGGGATTTTCTACAGATAGATTACAGGTTCATCCCCTACCGATGCAACACTGTTTTTTTCATCTGATTTTGTTTTTGATGGGTTTACTTACCGGTAGCCTTGCCACTGCGCTTGCTACGGTGGTAACTGCGATAGTCGTCGAGCGGTATTTCCACGTCGGGTTCTTCCAACTGGCCTTCACGCGGCAGTCGGAATTTGATGTACTTGATGTTCAATCCTCGTTCCATCCACATACTTTCATAATACGTCTGGATGGACAAGATGCGCCGGGTGGCCTCATCAACGTCAGCGGTGTGATACAGGTCGGCTGTCTTTTGGAGCAACGGCAGCTGGTTTTTCTCCACCATGAGCGATGTGTAGGTGAACAAAAAGTTAGAGTCGGTCTTGAGATGCACCACCCCACCGTCCACCAAGAAACGGCGATAGCGGTTCATGAAATAGGTGCTGGAGAGTCGTTTTCGGGCATTCTTCATCTGCGGATCAGAGAAAGTGAGCCATATTTCCCGCACCTCATCCGTGGCAAAAAAACGGTCAATCATCTCGATGTTCGTGCGCAGAAAAGCCACATTGTCCAACCCTTCGGTCAAAGCCTGCTTGGCACCGGTCCACATGCGTGCGCCCTTGATGTCCACGCCAATGAAGTTCACGTCGGGGAAAAGCCTGGCCAGCCCCACGGTATACTCGCCCTTGCCACATCCCAGCTCCAGCACAATGGGATGGGTGTTTTTGAAATAATCGTCGCACCAGTGCCCTTTCATATCGAAAGGAACATTCTCAAGCACGGAAAAGGGATATTGAAAGACATTCTTGAATGTCTCCATTTCAGCAAATTTCTCTAATTTTCCTTTGCCCATAAAGTGTTTTTTGTGTTTGCAAAGATAATCAATTATTTATTTTCAGCCAAACCCACGCAGGCTTTAATCGGCCGAAATATCATCCCGCCTGACGCACGTTTCGTCATCTTCGATTCTCATCTTTGAAACATACGCAAAAGACACAAAGGTATCTTTGTAACTAATTGATTTTCAGAAACTATCGTTTGATCTTCAAAAGTCAATGAGTTTGGAGGTCAAAGTCAATGGGATTACAAGACAAAGTCAATGAGTTTGGAGGGTAAAGTCAATGAGATTGAACATGACTTTCATAACACATCATATTTGTATGATGAAACACCAACGATTGGAGACATAAAAGGGCGACTTTCATGCCGCTCAAAATCAGAAAAGAGCGGCAAGATTGTCGCTCTTTAATATTATCCACTATTACTCTACCACCACAGTAGTCCAGCCATGAACATCTGGCTCTGTGCCATACTGTACACCACGCAACTTGTTGTACAGCTTTGTGGAGATAGGGCCGGGTTTGTCACCAAAGCTATATCGCTTGCCCGTATCAAGGTCGTCGATGTAGCTGATGGGGCTGATGACGGCAGCTGTTCCGCAGGCTCCGGCCTCCTCAAATGTTTCCAACTCCTCTTCGGGAATGGGGCGACGTTCTACCTTCAATCCCATGTCTTCGGCCAACTGCATAAGGCTCTTATTGGTGATGGAAGGCAGGATGCTGGTCGACTTGGGCGTGATATACGTATTGTTCTTAATGCCGAAGAAGTTTGCAGCCCCACATTCGTCGATGTATTTCTTCTCCTTGGCATCGAGATAAAACTCACTGGCGTACCCTTTTTCGTGGGCGATGCTGTGTGCGTAGAGCGATGCGGCATAGTTGCCGCCCACCTTGTACTTACCTGTTCCCAGAGGAGCCGAGCGGTCGTAGCCGCGCATGATGACGTATGGGTTGCTGGAAAATCCACCTTTGAAATAAGGTCCCACAGGGGTTACAAAGATGATGAATGCGTATTCGCGCGCCGCATTCACGCCCACCTGCGCCGACGTGCCTATGAGCAGCGGGCGAATGTAAAGCGTAGCCCCGCTCTCGTATGGTGGTATGTACGCCTGGTTGAGCCTCACCACCATCTTAACCATCTCTTCAAAACGTTCGGTAGGCAGCTCAGGCATCACGATACCGCGGCAAGTACTCTGCAAACGAGCCGCATTCTCGTTCATTCTGAACACGCGTATCTTCCCATCCGGACAGCGATAGGCCTTCAAACCCTCGAAGGCCTCTTGTCCATAGTGCAGGCAAGCGGCGGCCATGTGCATATTAAGGTACTCGTCGGAGCAGACTTCAATCTCGCCCCATTGACCGTCACGATAGTAGCAACGCACGTTATAATCGGTCTTCACGTAACCGAAGGACAGGTTAGCCCAATCAATATTTTTCATCATCTTATCTGTTTAAAAGGTTTATAATCACATCATGTGTTTCGCAAAAATAGGCAAAATATCGCGCAAGCACAACGATTGTAACATATTTTTTGCAGTGCAGAACACACTTAATCTTCTTCCAAAATCTTCTTAATGTCAGCATCTACCTTTGTCAGGCGCGCCTTACAAAGTTTGATGAGCTTTTGAGCGTTCTTCAGTTCGGTGGTCAATTCGTCGATATCGAGTTCCTCGTTTTCCATCCGCTGCACAATGTTTTCCAGCTGGCGAACAGCTTCTTCATAATTTATTTCTTTGGTCATATTATTTAATGATTGATTTGAATGTTCCATGCTCCACGCGCGTTTCTATCTCGTCGCCCGTCTTCAGCTCACCGGCATGGCGCACCGCGCGTCCTTGGTGCAGCGTGATGCTGTAGCCACGGCTTAGCAGCAGTTGGGGATCCAGCGACTTGCATCGCTGCTGGAGCATGTCCAGGCGATGCCCTTCCGTCACGATTTTGCGCTCGGCCATCGGTTTCAAACTGTTTGAAAGCACCAGTACGTGATGCTGGGCATCAGAGATTTTGCGGGAAGCCCTGGCGGTGAGCTGCAAAAAATATTGTTGCAAACGCTCTTCCTGCCGCACTCTGACATGCGAGAAAAGTACCGGTATTTTGCTTGAAACGCGCACGAATCGATTCTTCTGTTGTTCCATGCAGTGTCGCACGATTTGCACCATCTCACTTTGCGCATCGTCTATCCGAGCCAAGGTGTCAGCCAGGTTATCGATGAGATATGCCGCTGCAGCCGTAGGAGTTTTGACCCGACGGAACGAAACCATGTCCAACACGCTCTCATCGCGCTCATGTCCAATTCCAGTGATGATGGGCAAGGGAAAATTGGCCACGTTCTCAGCCAGCGAAAGGGTGTCGAAACCACTCAAATCGCTTGTCGCACCGCCGCCACGGATGATGACCACCACGTCAAAGTCATCGACTTGCGCATTGATGTGGTTCAAGGCTTCGATGACGCTGGGCTCCACTCGTTCGCCTTGCATAACGGCAGGAAAGAGCTGAACCTCAAAGTTGAACCCCTGCTCGCAATCTTTCAACTGGCGTAAAAAGTCGCCATAGCCGGCCGCCTGCTCACTGGAAATGACGGCAACGCGGCGCGCAAACATGGATAGGTGCAAGTCTTTTTGCAAATCAAAGACGCCCTCTGCCTTTAATTGGGCAATGATTTCTTGTCTTTTCCTTGCCATATCACCCATCGTATAAACGGGGTCGATGTCGGTAACAATCCAAGAAAAGCCGTAAGCCTCGTGGAAATTGGCGTACACCTTCAGCAAGACTTTCATGCCGGCGCGTAGCACTTGTCCGGTTGTGCGTTCAAAGTAAGGGCGCATCAGCATCCACTTGTTCTTCCAACATTTAGCCGATGCCTTGGCCACGGGCGTGTTGGTTCGCTCATCTTTCTGCACCAGTTCCATGTAACAATGCCCCCTTACCTCGCGTACCTCAGACAATTCGGCCTCCACCCAATATTCATCGGGCATGGTGGTTTGGAGGGTTTCGCGCACCAGTTCGTTGAGTTCATACAAGGTTAGTGCTTGCTTCATGTGAAAATATGTTTTACCTTTTCGATACAAAAATACAATTTTATTTTGAAAGGCGATGCATGGTAATAAAAATGCACTGGCAGATAGTTTCGAAAGTTACATTTCTTAAATGACCTTACTGCTGGAGATACAGGAGAAACTAACCAACAATGATTTAGAGAAAAATCATCATATTTAGGTATTGCCTTAACAATTAGGAGCTGTTATCTTTGCAAATTCAAAAATACATGCATAAGCATGCCATTGAAGGGAAAATAAAATAACTAATTTATATATCATCTTTGAAAATGAAAAATTTAAGAAAAAAACTTTTAGCATTAACATTTATATTGACAATAGTTGGTAGCATGCAAGCCAAAAATGCGTTAATTGTAATAGCGCATGGTTCACCTATGCCCAGTTGGCGCAAACCGGTCTTAGACTTAGAACCAATCGTACGGCAAAAATTAGCAACTCATCCCGTAAAAGGCATCGACTATATGCGTGTGGCACTCATGGAATATACAGAACCTTCGATAGCCAATGTAGTAAAGGATTGTTTGAAACAAGGAGCCGATACCATCTTTGCGTTACCTTTGTTCATAGCCCCATCAAGTCACACGGAAGAAGATTTACCCAATATTCTTGGCATGAAGTATAATAGATATGTACGCGAAGAGTTAGCAGAGGAAAATACCGAGATGGTTCAGACCAATGTTCCTATTGTCATGGGACCAACATTCTATTATAGCTACGTGTTAGAAAAGACGATGTTACAACGAATAAAAGCGATGTCGAAAGATGAGGCAAACGAAGCCGTAGTATTTCTTGCACATGGCGACCCAGAACGTATTGGATTTTGGAACATGATGTTAGAACATGTACAAAAATACATCAAAGACAACAGCAAGATAACTTATACTGATGCACGACAGATAGAGATGGGACATGACTTCGCAAATGAACTACTACCTATATTAAAACGTGCCGCACAACACAAAAAGCGAATATTGGTACAGGGCATTTATCTTACTTCAGACGTGAAACGTATGGCAGATAGGCACAAAATGCAGGAAAAACAAGCGGAGCTAACCCGAGATGGCGTAGAAATAGTTTACAGCAATGAGGGAATTTTGCCAGCATCATCCGATTTAATTGCCAATTGGGTAATAGAAGAAACGACACAATGGTTGAAGAGCAAGAAATAGCTCTTCAATCTTATCCGTTAGTAAAATAGTGCATACATGTTAAGAATTAAGCCAAAACACACAGCAACAACAACCAAAAACTTACAGATGACTTTGCTGCTATTTGGGAACACATCATGCAAGAAAAGTATTTTTGTCTTGCTCTGTATGATAGGGGGCATTCTCAATACTCATGCTCAAACAAGTAAGGTTTTCGGTTATGTTACTGACACAAATAACGAGCCTCTAATAGGCGTGTCAGTGAAAGTGGATGGCACTAATACGATGACTGTTACAAATAACGAAGGACGTTTTTTATTAAGTATTCCACGACAAAACTCATTTACTGTAACATTCTCATATGTGGGATATGCCACAAAAAAAGTGAGATGTAAAGATAACACACCATGCCTAAACGTGAAGTTGTCAGAAGATGTAAATCAAATAAATGAAGTTGTAATACGTGCGAAAAGCAATATTAACGCGATTGACTTGCGAGCTAAATCGGGTGCAGTAGTTAACGTAGACATGAGAGCACTCAACGATAAGCCAATGATTGACATGGGATTGGCTCTGCAAGGAATGGTGCCAGGATTAATGGTTTCTAATACTGGGGAACTGGGTAAAGCCCCTGAAATACGCATTCGTGGAAACTCTTCGTTTAGAAAGGGGAATATGACCAATGAACCATTGTATGTTTTAGACGGAAAAATAATAGCTGCCGAAACCTTTTATAACCTTCCCCCACAAGATATTGCAAGTATTAAGGTACTTAAGAACGCATCAGCATGTGCCTTATACGGCGTTAAAGCTGCTAATGGGGTTTTGGAAATAACGTCACAACGTGGGTATAGTGGCAAACTTACCATATCGTACAGCAACAATATCGGAATTACGGGACGCGGAAAGCGAGGAGTTCGGTTAATGAATTCCAGTGAAAAATTGGAATTTGAACGACTTTTACAAAATCCTGCCACACCAGGCTATCGGTTTAGTGCCGACTATTACAACAAGTATGAGGCAGATAATCCTGATAAGGCTCAACTTATCAAAGAAGGAGAAGTATATCTCAATGAATTACGGAAAATTGACACAGACTGGTTTAACGAACTGATACATAATAATATATACCAACGCCACAGCTTCAGCTTGAAAGGCGGGAACAATTCAACGACATATTATGTTTCTGCGAACTATGCCAATCAAGGTGGAAGAATGAAAGGAAACGACAAACAACGTTATAGTGTACGTCTTAGCTTAGACCAACGTTTAGGAAAGATTGGTTATATGATGTTGGGAGTCAATGGTGGATATGCAAAAACGAATACGCCAACTGGCACAACCTTCGACCCAACTTCATTGGTGTATAACCTTAATCCTTACGAAACAACTTCATCACAACTTTATTCATATCCAGGACAAAGGTTCAATGACTTACTTTACCAATTCCAACAAGACCATACAGATAAAGACGTGGGGTTTTCCGCCAACCTCACTCTTACACCCTTTGCAGGACTAACATTGGCCTATATTGCAGGTGCTGACTTGAGCTTTGGCAACAATCATCGATTTACTCCTGCTACCTCTTACAGTGAACAGCATCAAGGTATCCCTATCCTAAGGCGCGGGATATACAGCAAATCTCAAAATGCGACAACAAACATCTCGAGCAACTTTAGAGCAACATATAATCAAGTAATCAATGACATACACGACCTTACTCTTGGTGCGAATATAGATTATTACTTTTACGACAATGAAGGAGTAGGCATCACGGGATATGGTGTGGGTAATATAGACTCACCTTCTGCCATAAACCATTCGCTGCAAGGGCTTAGGCAACCTGAGATACGAAACCCACATGACAGAAACGCACAATTGGGTATAGGAGTGGTAGGTGGCTATTCCCTTAAAAACATATACGACTTTTACGCTACCTTCAAAGCGGATGCGTCATCCGTTCTTCCTAAAGAGAAGCGTTGGAACTCTGCTTGGGCAACGGGAATAGGGTGGACGCCAACCAATTATTCATTTTTGAAGGGCAATAAGATAATATCTTCACTGAACCTAAAAGCATCGTATGGCGTAACTGCTAATCTAAATGGTGTTTCCGTATCACAGACTATTGGCACATTCTCATTCTCCAATAGAGGCTATGATGAGGTAAGACCTTTGGAACTACTTATGCTTTATAATAAAGACTTGAAAGCAGAGCAAAATAAATCAATGGATGCTGGTCTAACCCTTGAACTATTTCACCGTATTACATTTGATGCGAATTGGTATAATCGCATTACAGAAGAAGCCCTGTTGGATGTACCTATTGCAACAAGCACAGGATTTCAATTGATGAAACGCAACGTTGGAATTCTACAAAATAATGGTATAGAGTTAGGCTTTAACGTTAGGATTATTGATAATTATGACAGCAGGTTAAATTTGCGTGCCAACTTTTGCTATAATCGCAACAAAGTTATTGATTTATATGACGGCAATCGATTATATACGAACGAAGATGATATACTGCCAACTTACGAGGTGGGTAAATCGTACGACATGCTGTATGGGCTTCATTCATTAGGCATCAATCCTCTTACTGGTTATCCAGTATTCAAGACTCCTGATAACAAGGAAAAACAAGCAAGCGAATTTCTTACGAAGTCTGATTTCCAATCCTTAGGTCATCTCACACCACCATACAACGGAGGACTGAACGTTGATTTTCAATACAAAGAATTTGAAATGAATGTTGGCTTTTACTACACGCTTTCGGGTATTCGTCAATTTGATTACAAGTACGTACGTAATAAAGACAATGCAAACAAGAATGCTATTGCTGGACTTACTGAGCACATGTGGTTTACGCAAGGGGATGAGCACAAAATTTATCCCACACCCTATTACGCAAACAGTGTGGCTGAAGAAAACATGGCTTTGTATGCAACCTCTCGCACGGTTGGCTCAAGCAATATGTTAAAATTATCCATGGTGTCATTGAGATACCGCATTGCAGGAAAATGGTTAGAAAAGCATTTACCTTTTTTACAATTCGCCTCAGTGGGATTTCAAGGTTCAAATCTCTATACATGGACATCCTTTAAGGAGTCGGATCCGGAAAGCGGAAAACTTTCTGGAACACTTCAACCTGTGTTCACATTTAATATGAACCTAACATTTTGAAATTATGTTTAAGATAACACGCAAAAATATATTATTGTTTCATTATATCATTTCTGCGATGATATTTACATCGTGTTCGCTCAACATTCCGCCAATGGATATGTTTTCAGACCCCGATGCGATTACCAATGTTCAAAATGCACGTTCACTCTTAACTTCAGCATATAGGGCATACCCTCATTACGAATTGGAGTTTTCAATCTTAGGCAATGACTTTTGCCCTACGTCACTCTCTCACAGCAATGTTGAATTAACAAACCTGTATGCGTGGCGTCCTAAAGAAATCACACAACTTTCCACGAATCTTTGGCTTGGATATTATAATGTTATTGCTATCTGTGATGCTTTAGATGAACGACTGCCACAAGTGCAGATAGAAAAAGAAGGTGACAAGCAGGAAATCATCAATATTTCCTCGGAAAGCAAACTACTAAAGACTTGGTGCTATTTGCAATTACTCAAGATATATGCTCCAGCTTACGACAGAAACCCAGACGACATGGGAATCATACTAAAGTCGACACTCGGAATAGAAAACAAACAGCGTAGTTCTATCAAAGAATGTACGAGTTATATCGAGAATTTATTACTGCAAACAGCACAACATCCTTTTAACAATAAAAATCAGATGTGGATGTCGAACGATGCAGCTAATTACTTATTAGCCGATCTCTACCTTTATATGGGACAGTGGGATAAAGTTCTCGAGTATGCTGTCCCGCTGCTTTCTACAATGCCAAAGGCAGAGTCGGACTCCTATGAAAAAGAATACAATTCTTTATGGACTGACAAGAACTCAACAGAACGTATTTTTGCTTTTTATATGGATAGTCCTGTTTTCACTAATTTGGAATACGATAGAAACAAAGGAGATTTATTTGCCATCAACCCAAACTTTGCGATTGACAAATCAGACAAACGTTATGACATGGCGATTATACCCAAAAAGATGTACAACAAACAGGTCATGCTCTTGGGTAAATATAACAAGTTACAAAAAGACAACATGATCGTTTCCTACCTTAACAAAATGCGGCGGGCAGGTCTTATCTTCATGGTGGCTGAAGCTTATGCACAAATAGGAAATAATCACAAGGCTATTGCAACGATAAACAGTTATCGAAAATTAACTGGAAAGAACATGCTCACAGAAAATTTGAATGGCAAAGATTTAGTCGATTCTATCCTTTACGACAAATACCAAGAGTTTGTTGGAGAAGGCACTAATTACTTTGATTTAAAACGTACACATAACAAACCGCTTGCTCGCTTAACTTTATGGGGCGAGGGACATTCCGCTTATATATCTGAAGACGACTATCGGTGGACTTTCCCTATACCAAAAGCAGAATACCGCTTTAATCTTGCCGAAATCAACCAAAACAAAGGCTGGTATTATACAAATGACAAATGAAAAGTAGGTGATATCGTCTAACATGACATCACCCTAAAAGACATCACACGGAACTGGCAAATATCTCATAAAAATAACTCAATTTTTTATAACAATTACACAATGAAAACCATTAAATTTACATTAGCAGCCCTTTTGGCACTTTTGCTTATACCCTCTTGTACAGAGGATAAGAATGAGCAAATGACAAATCATCTAAATCTTGAACTGCAAGGAGTTCATGAAATTGCAGAAGATGATAATACGACTATCACGATTAAGGCAAGTCTGTCCTTTACACCAGAGGAAGACATTACTGCCAATTTGATGGTCACAGGAAACGATGACAAGATTGTAGAACTTTCTACGCAAAATCTTGTTTTCAAGAAAGGTGAAAAGGTTCAAACCTTTACTATCAAATCCAACAACAAACATTTAGTTAAAGGAGTTCGTTCTATTACCATCAATGTGGATCACATAAACAATGATAACGTAAAATTATTAAAGCCTGTGACTATTAATGTTCGACAAGATAGTGATATTCCAGTCTTAACAGAAGCACAACAATCTTTAATCAAGGGTTATAAAGAAAAGTTTGGAGTTGACCTCACAAGCATCCTTGGTAAAATAAAGGTAAAAGCAACTGTTAGTTATAATGCCAGTGACAAAGAACAATACTTTGGAGGTAAAGAGAAAGAAACATTCAACGGTTACACCATTATTACACTCAGCGAAAAAGCCACTGCCGACAAACCCGTTTTAAAGATGATATCCAATGCAATGGGACTTAACGACTTTTTCTACATGGTACTTAAAAAGAAGACAGTTGAGGATACAGAATTCTTCCAACAACAACCTAATGGCTTGGCTGTTGTGAAAGCAGTAAAGTTTGATCCTAAGGAAGATACATTCACGACAGCTCTTGACAATATTGAACTCAATATTAAAGATGGAAAAATCAATTTCTTAGGAACGGGAAAGGATGTATATGGAGACGAAATAACTGTGGTGCCTTTTTCATACAAGTTCTCTGCATGGGACCGTTTGCAGAACATTGTAAAGCAAGGAAATGTCTCCGTTACCATCAAATTGCCTTATGAAGACCATGAGCAAACGATATTAATTAACCAAGATGTAATTGATGCAGGTGGAAGTATTTCCCCAAATAAATGGCTCGGATATAGCACCATAGACAAGGATTCATATAAGAACGATCCGTCTGACTACATCAAGCCTACCTCTGTTCTTGACTTCAAGGGAGGGAAGATGTCTTTTACATTCCCATGGGACTTTGATGAGGCGAATGGCTACACACAAATAAATGTAGAATATACCTTTTAATATTGGTTAAAGAACAGAATCATCTCCTCTTCTATTAAGAAGCGGTGACAAGTGTAAACAATAAAAAATTCACAATATCATACCCTAAAGGTATATGCACATAAAACTAACAACTTGTAGAATAAGCTTATTATCACTTCTACTTGTTTTTTCTATTTCTATAGCAAGGGCGAGGGACACAACGTTCCCTCCCCTTTCTCCCAATGCTGTTGAGGGGAAATTCACCAATGGCTTACGTTACATCCTTGTACCTACTACAAACCAATCGCATAAAATAGAAATGCGGATGATTATGCGAATAGGTTCGTTGGTTGAAGATGAAGAACAAAGAGGATGCGCACACTTCTTGGAACATTTAGCGTTTGAGGGAACTAAACATTTTCCCAATCGCACTATGATACAGGCTTTCGAGGCGCAAGGAATGAAATATGGGCGAGATATTAATGCGTTTACAGGATTCGACCGTACCATTTATTCCTTATCTCTACCGATCACCAGCGCCCAACAACGTTCTGAAATACTGCAATTAGCACTTCATTCGACAAGCGATTGGCTTGGTGCTATTGAAATATCAACATCTCATGTTGAAAATGAGAAAGGCACCATTATAGAAGAACTTCGCAGTTATACCCTGCCTGATGATTTTTATACGCTAAAAATAGGAACAGGAAGATATTCTAAGCGTATGCCTTTGGGTTCAGAACAAGAAATTAAAGCTGTAACGCCTAAAGCATTACTACAATATTACAACAAATGGTACAAACCTTATAATGCAACTATTATTATTGTTGGTGATGTAGACGTTAAGGAGGCTAAACATTTGATATCAACAACATTGGGACATCTTCCAAAAACAAACAAGCAAAGTCCACCTCCCGCCTATCCTTTAACTTACAGCAAAGGCACCAATTACATGGTGTTAACCGATAGTTTACAAACCACTCAAAAAATTGATTGGATAATTCCACATGTCATGCCTTTTACCACCAATCTGCACAACATGCTTGAACGTAAACGTATGGACATTGTGTGTTCTTTACTCAACAACAGATTAAAGGAAAGCGGAACAAGGTGCGAAGTCTATGACTCGTGGTATTTAGCAAATAAAAATCATTTTACATTCTCATTTTCATCAACGCATAACAGCACATTGCTACAATCCATAAGAGCTGCCTCAGCAGAATGTAGACGTATTGTCAAGCAAGGTATCTGCTCCATAGAACTTCAACATCTCATCAAAAAGCAACAAGAAAAAATGATTGTTGAAAAAGAAGACAAAACTGCTACTGAGATTTGCGATGATCTAATTGATTATGTTATTTTTGGGGAAAGACGAATTTACTCTAATCAAGAAGCCAACCAACTGAAAGTGCTATTAAGTAAAACTACGAGCAAAGATATCGTAAAGCGTTTAAGCTTCCTGTTGAAACAAATGCGAAAATCAAGCCTAATAGCTTACAATAGTCATAGTGACAATTCATTGTCCAAGCAAGCAATCATACAAGCATGGCAACAAGGACAGCGGCAAAACATGGAAAGATACACATTCCATCCACCTCATCCAAGTTCTCCATGTGCTGCCATACAACGCCCCGAAAGGGATCTGAAAACGTACGAGATTACAAATGGGGCAATAACAAACCAAAACATCCATGAAAAGTTGGGTGTAACTGATATAAAGCTTTCCAATGGAATACGCTTATTGCTCAAACCTACCAATACCGCCGACTCTACCATTTACATTGCATGGATAGGACGTGGCGGAATGGCAGACCTTACAACTCTACAACAAAAGCGCTACTACGATGCTATTGCTTATGTGGATCTGGGTGGTATACAAGGATTGCCAAACGACACGCTGTCTGACATCATGATGCAAAAATCACTCTCAATGGCTTTAGGAGTAGACCAATATTGGCATCAATTATTAGCTTCTGGACCAGTCTACTATAGTTCTTCTTTATTTCGTTTGATCAGAGAAAAAATAATGCATCCAGGTTTAGATTATCCACTATTCGAAAATCTGAAACAATCAGAAATAACAAATAATGGAAAAGAGACCTTGTTACAGCGTATGATGAAACGAGATACCAACCGACTCATAGATATTTGCATTGATTCATTGGTTGGAAACGGAAGAGATAAAACTTTTTTAATGAATAAAGCAGATTGGCAACGGCTTGATTTAGATACGTTGGCAACCTACTATAAGCGTACATTTGGTGATTTGCGCAATACAACAATCATCCTCGCAGGGGGATTTGATTTGACAAAAATTATACCGCAAGCTGTCGCTATCTTTTCTGAAATGCCTCAACAAGATGCCATGCCTTTGGACAATCGATCTATAAGCTTACCGCACAATGAGGTACGAAAAGTATTCATAGACAATGATAGTCATCAAAAGGGAACACTCTATATGGTACTTCCCTTCAACTATCATCCTGGGTTGAGAACGTCTCTCTGCATGAAACTAATGCGTGACTTGTTGCAAGAACGCGTTATTGATATCCTGCGAGAAAAGCTTCACATCGTATATTCACCTTACGTCGACCTATTTTACGATGGATACCCACAACAACGAGCATATTTACAACTTACCATTGATGCAGAAAAGAACAATCTGGAAAAGGTTGAACAAACTCTCTGCAACATCGTCACACAATTTCAAGACACTGCAGTAAGCACAGCTAATCTTGAAAAAATGAAGCGATCGTTTTTGGTAGCTAAGCAGCAAGCTCTATCCAACGACACACCCATAGAGTGGAAAAATGCACTCACATTATTGATAAAAAATGATGAGAGCATTGCTGACTTCAACCATTACGAATCTATCTTGCAACAAATCACACCACAGGAAATACAACAAATGTTTAAGCAACATATCAAATTAAACAAACGAATAGTACTAATAAAGACAGATGAAACAAACAAATAAATTTCTATCCTTTCTACTTGTTATAGTAGCAGCAGGATCCATGTTCGCAAATGCGCAACAGAAAACTTATGATGCGTATCGATTATACGACAACAATGGCAAAGCTATCGATTATCAACAAATGGTGCGACAACTATCAAAGGCAGACGTCGTATTTTTAGGCGAGATACATAATTGTGCCATTACTCACTGGTTAGAGTTACGCATTCTGCAATCACTCTATTTGGTACATGGAAAAAATTTGGCATTAGGTATGGAGATGTTCGAAGCCGACAATCAACTCATTTTTAATGAATATTTGCAAGGACTTATTTTCTCTGACAGATTCGAAGAAGAGGCGCGTATATGGCCCAATTACGTTACAGATTATGCGCCAATTGTCAACTTCGCTCGTGAAAACAAGATACCAACTGTGGCAACAAATGTACCAAGAAGATATGCGTCAATGGTTAAAGAACACGGGTTAGCATTCATTGATTCACTTTCTAAAGAAGCAAAGCAGTATTTCCCTCCATTACCCATTCCCTACGAACCAAACCCACAAGCGGAACAAGGATTTGCCATGATGAGAATGTTGGGTGGTGGAAAATCAAATAAAGATAACAGCCACCTTTCTGAAGCACAGGCACTTAAAGATGCAACAATGGCATGGCATATCGCACAAACCTCCAAACCTAAGATGTTGCATATAAATGGAAATATCCACACTGATGGCAACAGTGGCATTATCACCTACCTAAGGAAATATGCCCCCAAGAAAAAAATAATTACTCTACGTACTGTGCGACAAGAAGATATTACATTTTTAGATGATACATACAAGGGATTAGCAGATTATTATCTTTGTGTGCCGGAGGATATGACAAATACATATTAGATAAACAATTATAATAAAATAAACAACGTATAAAATGAAAATCAATTACAAGCTCGTACTGTCATGCGTGTTGTTCATGATTACGCCTTTCCGAACAATGGCAACAGAATATTTGATCGTTGAGTTTAAGGACAAAAGTTTTGTTACCTTTGGTATGGACAAACAACCCGTCATTTCTTTTAAAGGAGGAAATTTGGTGATTACTGACAATTTCAATGAAACAAAAGAAATGGTCACCAATCAAATCGTACGCTATTATTTCTCAAAACAACAACCCACGACAAACATTGATGAAGAACGAACAGTTGCGCAGAAACCATTTGTTCTCAATGGACATGTGATGTACCAAGGGCTTACATCATCATCTGTCGTAAGAGTTTTCACCCTCAACGGAGTAGAAGTAGCACATTACAAAGCCGATTCGCAAGGTTGTGTGGATATTGATGTCTCAACCATGCCACATGGCGTTTACATTTTCCATTCAAATAAAAATGTAATTAAAATTGTAAATAAATAACTTTTATAGAAAACAATATAAACCATAATTCACAAGAAATATGAAAAGAAAAATCATTCTCTCGTTTGTTTTATCAGCTATTGTGATAAGCATCAATGCTCAAGAGTACAACATGAAGATAAACAAAGTAAACGGTGAAGTACTTACTATTGCAACAAGCGAAATCAAAGATGTCATGTTTGAAGAGATAAAAGGCAAGGAGGAAGAGCCACAAGATGAACCACGCTTTATTACCATGGGTGGTAAAAAATGGGCAATGGGGAACCTTGTTTATGATAATGGAAAGTGGCGAATTGCTGCCAACCAATGGGAGTACTTCAATGCTGTCTATGGAAGAGCTGGCGAAGGAAATACCAAATGTAAACTCAGTGATACGCAAGTAGATCATTTCAGATGGGGAGTATTAGGCAATGCAGCCATAACACAGGGGTCAGACGTTGTAAAAGCCTTTGATAATGGATCTTGGGATATTTACAACATCTCTGGAAAAATGTATAAAGATATTGATTGTAAAGATGAGACCAAGAATTTCGATGAAGCAAAATATGGTGATTTGGCATTTTGGGCTACGAAAGGTAAATGGCGCATGCCGTCTAAAGCCGACTGGAATTACTTAAAAGATGGGTGCGATTGGCAGTTAGGTTATATTACATTAGATAACGGCAAGCAACTTTATGGCTGTCTGATTACAGAAGCCGCAGGAGATTTTGGTGAAACAAATACCATAGCTAAAGAGTTCTCGAAAGCTGAAGTAGAGAAAAATCTCTTTTTGCCATTAGCAGGGTATCGCTTTGAAAACAAGATAAAAAATGCTGGATATGGTGGTTATTATTGGACAAGCCAACTGTTCAATAAAACAGATAATTATGCTTTTGAAGTATCGTTCGACCGCGATGGATTCTACATTAATCAAAATGGTGGCGATGCTAATAATGGTAACTGTATCAGACCTATCTTGGTAGAAACCAAATAATAAAAGCTGTTTCAAATAATAATGAAACAACTCTTTATGACCCCTTGGAAGTAGGAAACTTTCTGACGGAACGTTTCTTACTTCCATTTTTTAATACCGACTCTCTTTATTCGGATAAACACACATCAATTTTTACATGATATCTATCGCCCTAACTGCTACAGTTTTGAAATGAAAGGACAACAGGTGGTTAGTTTTATCTTTATATTAATGTCTAAAGTATAGAATATTTTCGTACTTTTGCAAAGATAATAAGGAGATGTTCATGGATAATAAATCAGCGACATTAGAATTAGGAACCAAACCTGTTGGCGCTCTACTGATGCAATACGCCATGCCGGCCGTGATTGCCATGACAGCATCATCGCTATATAATATGATAGATCGCATTTTCATCGGTCAGGTGGTGGGTCCGTTAGCTATTTCAGGATTAGCTATTACCTTTCCACTCATGAACTTGTCTGCTGCTTTTGGTGCTGCTGTAGGTGTAGGATCGTCTACTGCTATTTCTGTGAAGTTGGGACAGAAGGACTACGATATTGCCGAGAATGTATTGGGCAACTCTGTTACATTAAATATTATTATTGGACTTGCCTTCGGAATTATCTGCTTAATCTTTTTAGATCCCATCATTTTATTTTTCGGAGCCAGTGAAAACACCTTGCCTTATGCACGAGACTATATGCAAGTTATCTTAATTGGTAACATCATATCGCACATGTATTTTGGCATGAACAACGTGCTGCGGGCAGCCAGCAAGCCCAGGCACGCCATGTACGCCACCATGTTTACGGTGGTTATGAATATTATCCTCGATGCCATTTTTATCCTTTGGTGGGGCTGGGGTATTCGAGGAGCCGCTTTCGCAACGATTATTTCACAAGCCATGGCATTGGTTTGGCAGCTCAAGTTGTTTAGCAACCCCAATGAGTTGTTGCATCTAAAAAGAGGTATCTATCGCCTTAAGTCCGATTTGGTGAAAAATATCATCGGCATTGGCATCTCTCCTTTCTTGATGAACGCTTGCGCTTGTATCATTGTTATTTTCATGAACAATCAGTTTGTGCGCTATGGAGGTGACATGGCAGTAGGAGCTTATGGCATCGCCAATAGTATCGCCGTGGTTTTCATCATGTTTGTTATGGGCATCAATCAAGGAATGCAGCCAATTGCTGGCTACAATTACGGTGCAATGCAGCTGGATCGGGTGATGAGGGTTTTAGAGTTATCCATTATAGCTGCCACAGTTATCATGACCGTTGGTTGGGCTATCGCCATGTTCATACCGTACTATTGTGTGCGTCTCTTTACAAACGACCCGACACTCATTGAGATGTCTATCAAAGGTGTGCGCATTGACCTGCTGATGTTTCCTGTTGTCGGGGCGCAGATGGTTATTACCAACTTTTTTCAGTGTATCGGAAAAGTAAAAATCAGCATATTCTTGTCTTTATCTCGACAGCTACTTTTCCTGTTACCTCTGCTGGCTATCTTACCTCCCATGTTTGGAATAGATGGCGTATGGGCCTCACTACCTGCTTCAGACCTTGTTGCTGTCATCGTGGCTGTGACGATGATGACGATTTATATGAAGAAATTCAAAATACAACATAAAGAATCTACCAATGGAACACAAAAAGAAGATAATCATTAACATTGGCCGACAAGTGGGCAGCGGTGGACGCATTATCGCCAAACTGCTTGCCGATGAATTTGGATGTCAGTTTTATGACAAAGAAATACTCAATTTAGCTGCTAAGGAAAGTGGGTTCAGCGAGAAGTTTTTTGAGCAGAATGATGAGCACAAAGGGTTTTTCCAAACCCTCTTTCACACGCATGCACCCTTATTAAGTGATAATAACTTCTACGACAATAAGTTCTCGCAAGAAAGTCTTTTTCAGTTCCAAAGCGAAGCCATCATGAAGGCTGCCGATGAAGGTAGTTGCGTTTTTGTGGGACGAGCTGCCGACTATGTGCTGCGAACTTATCCAAACGTGGTAAATATCTTCATCACTGCTGACATGAAAGACCGCATCCGACTGGTTTGTGAACGGCAGAAATGTGACGAAGAGGCTGCCAGAAAACTGATTATCAACAAGGAGAGCGACAGGTCTTCGTACTACAATTATTACACAGGAAAGAAGTGGGGACATAGCAGTAGCTACGATCTTTGTGTGAATTCGAGCATCATGGGACTGGATAAAACAGCAGATATCATAGGCTGTTTCATTCGTCGACGCTTTGAACTCGACAACACAGAAAAGAGAAGGAAGCCATGAAAAGAATTGGTATCATCAGCGACACGCATGCCTATTGGGATGACAAGTACGAGAAGTATTTTGCCGAATGCGACGAGATATGGCATGCCGGCGACATTGGCTCATTGGAGGTGGCACAAAAATTGGCTGCCATCAAGCCGTTAAGGGCTGTTTGTGGCAACTGTGACGGTGGTGACTTGCGACGGATGTATCGCGACAAACTGCGTTTTAAGTGTGAAGATGTGGATGTATTGCTGACACATATCGGCGGCTATCCCGGTAATTACGCCCCACAAATACGCAGTTTGCTTTTTGCTTCGCCACCTCAATTATTCGTTTGTGGACACTCGCATATCCTGAAAGTGCAATACGACAAAACACTCAACTTGTTGCACATCAATCCCGGTGCGGCAGGCTTACAAGGCTGGCATCGTGAAAGAACGCTGATAAGATTAACCATAGAAGGCAATAAATTCACCGATTGTGAAGTTATTACATTAAGTGATAAGAACACTCATCCATAGCACTCAGATGAAAAAAGCACATACCTATTTATTTCAATTTATCGTACTGACAGGCGTTTATTATGGTATAGAACTCCTGTTCGATTGGGGTAGTGAATATCATTGGCAAAATTTGATGATTGAGAGTGCCTTTTTTGGAATGATCATGATGTTGTTCAACATCTATTCTGACTACAGTGAACAGAAAAAACGAAAGGAAAAGAATCAGGAATATTTGGAAACTTACGATAAAGTGGTTAAAGACAAAGATTATAAAAAACAACAAGAAATATGAAAACATACCTAGTTACAGGAGCCGCAGGCTTCATCGGAGCCAACTTCATCAAGTATTTGCTTGACAAAAAGTACAAGAACGAAGACATCAAGGTGATTATACTGGATGCGCTGACCTACGCTGGCAATCTCGGTACTATCAAGAATAATATTGACAACAAACGTTGTTTCTTCGTGAAAGGCGACATCAGAGACAAGGATTTGGCAGACAAGTTGTTTGCTGAACATGATATAGACTTTGTCGTAAACTTTGCTGCTGAGAGTCATGTGGACCGCAGTATCGAGGACCCACAATTGTTTCTTTCGGTGAATATACTTGGCACTCAAAACCTCATGGACGCTGCCCGAAGGGCTTGGGTCACGGGCAAAGATGCACAAGGTTATCCCACTTGGAAAGCTGGCAAGCGCTATCATCAGGTTTCTACCGATGAGGTATATGGTTCATTGGGCACAGAAGGATACTTTACAGAACAAACTCCGCTGTGTCCGCACAGCCCTTATAGTGCGTCAAAGACCAGTGCCGACATGATTGTTATGGCTTATCGCGACACCTATCGTATGCCCGTTAGCATCACACGATGCTCTAACAACTACGGTCCTTATCACTTTCCAGAGAAGTTGATACCGCTCATTATCAAAAATATCCTTGAGGGTAAGCAACTTCCTGTATACGGAAAAGGCGACAATGTGCGCGACTGGCTCTATGTAGAAGACCACTGCAAAGCCATTGACATGGTGGTGCGAGAGGGCAAAGAAGGCGAGGTGTACAATGTAGGTGGACATAACGAAATGAAGAACATCGACATTGTGAAGCTCACTATCAAGACCATTCACGACATGATGCAGCAGGATAAAGACCTGAGAAAGGTGCTGAAGAAGCAAGAAGTAGATGAACAAGGCAACATTAAGATTGATTGGATCAACGACAACTTGATTACTTTTGTTGCTGATAGATTGGGACACGACCAGCGTTACGCTATTGATCCTACAAAGATAAAGAACGATTTAGGGTGGTATCCTGAAACTATGTTTGCCGATGGAATCGTAAAAACCATCAAATGGAACCTACAACATCAGGATTGGATCAACGAGGTAACCTCTGGAGACTATCAAAAATACTACGAACAAATGTACGGTAACCGCTAAGAAACACGAGCAGTTGGAAGCGAACATCATTGACTTAGTTAAGATCGTTGACCCCAGAGGAAACCTTACCGTTGCCGAAAGTTGCAAAGATGTGCCCTTTGATGTGAAACGGGTGTACTGGGTGTACGACGTGCCAGCAGGAGAAAGTCGAGGCGGACATGCCCACAAACGGTGCAAAGAGTTTTTAATTGCATTGAGTGGCAGCTTCCACGTAACGCTCGACAACGGCAAGGAAAAGACTTCTATACTGCTGAACCACCCTTATCAAGGCCTGTTTGTCGATACTGATACATGGCGGACGTTAGATGATTTCTCGTCGGGAGCAGTATGTTTGGTATTGGCATCTGAGCCTTTCGACGAAGAAGATTACATTCGCGATTATCACTCGTTCATGGAATATATCAAGAACAAACCTGATGTTTGAGATAAAACGATATGTACCAACCGACAAGGAGCGTTGGAATAGCTATGTGAGGGAGGCAAAAAATGCCACCTTTCTGCTTGACAGAGCCTATATGGACTATCATCAAGACAGGTTTGCGGACGCTTCACTACTCTTTTACAAGGAGGGTAGGCTGTATGCGTTGTTGCCTGCCCACATTGCAAACGACACCTTATATACACACTTAGGATTGACATACGGTGGTCTTGTCATGGATTATCGGGTTACAGCTTCCGATACGTTGTGCCTTTTCGAGGAACTTAACACATATCTTCGCACACAGCACATCAAGCGAGTGGTGTACCGTCCCACACCTTCTATCTATCACCTAATACCTGCCGAAGAGGATTTGTACGCACTCTTCAAAATCTGCAATGCCCAATTAGTGGCACGCAACATTTCTTCCGCCATCCATTTGGCACATCCACTGAAGTGGAGTAGAGACCGAAAATACGGCATTAACCGATGTGCAAGAAATGGCATAGAGATAAAACAGAGTACAGATTTTGCCGCTTTTTGGCAAGTGTTGGATGACAATTTAATGAATAAATACGGTGCGAAACCCGTTCATAGCTTGCAGGAAATAGAACTGTTGCACCAACGTTTCCCACATCACATCCAGTTGTATGTGGCATGCAAAGATAACATGGTGTTAGGAGGAACCGTTCTTTATCTCACTCCCAACGTGGTGCATACGCAATACATCTCGGCATCGCCCGAAGGAAAGCAACTGCGTGTCATCGATGGGCTGTTTCATTTCTTACTCCATCAATCGTGGGACGAACAACAATATTTTGATTTCGGCACGTCTACTCTGCAAGACGGGCACCTGCTCAACGCCTCACTCATTCATCAAAAGGAGGGGTTTGGCGGTCGTGCTATATGTTATGACACTTATCAGTGGGATATATGATACCCTATTTATCTTTACAACGAGTAACCAATGAACATCTGACAGAGATACAACAAGCTGTCAATAAGGTAATTGAGAGTGGTTGGTATCTGCAAGGGCAAGCGGTACACACGTTTGAAAAACGGTATGCCGAATACATTGGCACGCAACATTGCGTGAGTTGTGCCAACGGACTGGATGCGCTCACACTCATACTCAGAGCTTACATGGAGCTGGGCGAGATGCATGAAGGCGATGAAATCATCGTTCCATCCAACACCTACATCGCCACCATCCTATCGATTACGGCCAACCATCTGGTACCCGTACTGGTTGAACCGCGCATAGACACCCTTGAAATTGACGACAACTTGATAGAGCAAGCTATCACCGAACGCACCAAAGGTATCATACTGGTACACCTCTATGGACGTTGTGCGTACACAGAAAAGATAGGTAAGCTCTGTCAAAAACATCACCTGAAACTGCTGGAAGACAACGCACAGGCACACGGATGTCGCTACAATGGCAACCAACGCACAGGTTCGTTGGGTGACGCGGCGGCTCACAGCTTTTACCCCAGCAAGAACTTGGGCGCATTGGGTGATGCCGGAGCGGTGACAACCTCTGATGCCAAACTGGCAAACGTCATCAGAGCGTTGGGCAATTACGGCTCATCACGAAAATATGTCTTTGACTATAAAGGAAGAAACAGCAGGATGGACGAGCTGCAGGCTGCCGTATTGAGCGTAAAACTCAAGTATCTGAATGAGGAAAACGCAAGAAGACAAGAGATAGCCCACTACTATCTCACGCACGTTCACAACGCAGAAATCACACTTCCCCCACACGACTCAACCGGAAACGTGTGGCATGTATTCCCCGTGCTGACACAACATCCGGACGAACTGCAAAGACACTTAAACAGCATGGGCATACAAACCAATATCCACTACCCCATACCTCCACACAAACAGCAGGCATACAAAGAGTGGAACGACCGCTCCTACCCCATTGCCGAAAAGATTCATCACCACGAAGTGAGCATTCCATTGAACCAAACGCTCACGAATGATGAGGTAAAAACCATTGTCAACGCACTGAACATGTATCACTTAAAAAAATAGTGGATAGGCCCGAGACCGCCATTTGGCACGGGTGAAGACCAATCATCGAATCAATCATACCGCAAAACTTGACCACCTACAAAAATAAAGAACGTGCATTCCCGCTTATTTTTATGCTAAAATAACAAAACACTTTGTCATATCATAAAATAATTGTATTTTTACAGCACAATTGTAAAACGATATGAAAAAAGGTTTTTTGGCACTTTTTCTTGTAGCCTTTGCTGCTGTTACCTGCTGGGGACAAAGCACTTTCAAGCCCAAATTCGAACGCCAACCATGGGATACCTACGTGGGAGTGAAAGGTGGCGCCATCTATTCTAATCTGACAGCTTTGCGTGGTGAAGCCAAAATCACCGGGATGGGAGGAATATATACCGAAGCCTTCCTTACCAAATCGTTTGCCATCCAAACCGAGTTGACCTTTTCTCATCATGGCAGCCACAATGCCATCTCCTTAGCTTCACCAGAGGCAGGGGCCACATTCGACTATCGATTGAACTATATCAATACCGACTTTTTATTCAAGCAATACATCGCAGACAGACTGGGACTATACGCCGGTATTCATGCAGCATACGCTGTCACGATGGAGTGCAACGGAAAAAGCATTAAAAGAGAATTATACAAGGGTGACTTTACCATTCCCGTGGGTGCCTGCTTCGTATGGCACAACGTATGTTTGGATGCCCGTTACCAATATCCTTTCAGAAAACTTGCCAAGACTGACAAAGCAAAGGCCATCATGGGAAACAGCAGAAACTCCTCCATCATCCTCACGCTTGGCTACAGGTTCAGGGTTTTCTAATGACAATTGCCAAGCGTTTCCTGATTGCCTGCACGCACACACCTATTCTTCTAAGCGCAAACGAGGCAAGGAAAGATGATACCTTACAGCCAAAAATCGGATGACACACACCACTAAGAAGGAAGAAACCACCGTGATGCTCACATCCACATCTAAACTGATGAGTACCCAATAAACAATTCCGCCGATGATACTGGCCATGGCATAAATTTCTTTTTGGAAGATGATGGGTACGTTATTGAGCAACACATCACGTATCACGCCTCCAGCCGAACCCGTCATGCACCCCATGATGATAGCTACCCAAAAGGGGAAATCATAGGCCAAAGACTTCTGGATGCCGGCAATGGTAAACAGGGCCAAGCCCAATGTGTCGAATACAAACCAGGTGTTGTCCAACCGCTTCAAAAACTTTGAAAAAACAATGACGAACAGTTGAGCCAATACTGTACAAATGATGTAAATGCTCGACGTCATCCAAAACGGCGTTACCCCAATCATGACATCACGAATGGTTCCGCCACCGATGGCAACGGCGATACCACATACAAAACCACCGAACCAATCAAAATTCTTGGCTGCTGCGTGTCGAATGCCAGATATCGCAAAAGCAAACGTCCCAACAAACTCTATACCCTGCTGTATAGAGTGGACTATTTCCGGATTTTGATAGAACATATTCTTTTAAAACGCACTTAGATGCGATTTTCATAATACTTACTAAAAAGGATTACAGCAATCTCTTGCGCACCCATCAACAGTTCACTACGTTTTGTGCAGCTCCTTCCAGGAAACACTTCACGTTGTTCAAAGCAATGTTCATCAGTCTGCTGCGCGCTTCAACGGTAGCCCATGCAATATGAGGAGTGATGAAGGCATTGGGTTGTTTCAACAACGGATTGTCGGCTGCGGGTGGTTCCGAGCACATCACATCAGCTCCGTATGCAGCCAACTGACCGCTTTCCAAGGCTGCGGCAACATCAGCTTCGTTGACCAAGGGGCCTCTTCCGGTATTGATCAAGATGGCACCATGCTTCATTTTGCGTAAGTTATCGGCCTTGATGAGTTCACGCGTGCGCTCTGACAAAGGACAATGTAAAGACAGGATGTCACTCACCGAGAACAAGCCGTCAAGGGTTGTCTTTTGGATGCCCGATGGAAGATCAACCGAATTTTTACTAGTATAGGCATATACCTCCATGCCAAACTCACGAGCGATGCGTGCGACCTTCATACCGATGTTACCCAATCCGACAATTCCCATCGTCTTTCCGGCCAATTCAAGCAAAGGCGTGTCCCAGTAACAGAAATCACTACGCTTTGACCACTGCCCCTCGCGTGTCTGCTGGGCATAGTGTTCTACCCGGTTCGTGATGGTAAAAATGCTGGCAAACACCATCTGAGCCACACTATATGTACTGTACGATGGAATGTTGCACACCGTCACGCCATGTTCTTGGGCAGCCTTCACATCAATGTGATTGAAGCCTGTTGCCAACACACCGATATATTTCAGCTTGGGTAATTGCGCAATGATGTCGGCCTTCATGGACACCTTGTTCACCAAAACAATCTGCGCATCCTTCGCACGTTCTACAACTTCTTCGGCTTTCGTACGTTCGTAAACGGTGAGACTTCCCAGCTCTTTGAATCCATCCCACGACAAATCACCGGGATTGGCACAATGACCGTCCAGAACAACAATGTTGACAGTGGGTTTCTTCTCGTTTGTTTCCATAAACATTCTCCTTTCTATGATTCTTTTTGCGACGTGGAAGTCTCGTCATAACGCGATCCCCAGCACTGACGCATCCATTGATATAATTTTTCTTCAGCCGCACTATGCTGCGCATGCCACATACGCCTGTCCATCACGGCATCAGGCAGATATTGTTGTTCGACAAAGTGTCCGGGATAATCATGACTGTACAGATAGCCGTCATGATAGCCCAATTGCTTCATCAACTGTGTGGGCGCATTGCGCAAGTGCAGGGGAACCGGTAAATTACCAGTTTCCTTGACCAACGCCAGTGCGGCATCGATTCCCAAATAACTGGAATTGCTTTTCGGACTGGCAGCCAGATACACAGCCGCTTCGGCCAGCGGTATTCGGCCTTCGGGCCATCCCAACTTCATGACAGCGTCAAAAGCTGCATTGGCCAGCAATAGTGCATTGGGATTGGCCAGTCCCACATCTTCGGCCGCACTGATAACCAGTCGGCGGGCAATAAATTGTGGATCCTCGCCACCTTCTATCATCCTCGCCATCCAATAGAGCGCCGCATCAGGGTCACTCCCACGGATGCTCTTGATGAAGGCCGAAATGATGTCATAGTGCATCTCGCCACCTTTGTCGTAAGCCAGTGGGTTTTGTTGCAGCTGAGTCTCAACCAATTCGTCGGTAATGACCACCTCTTCGGTAGCCGAAGCACCAATGACTAAATCCAAGATATTGAGTAATTTACGGGCATCGCCACCACTATATCGCAAAATGGCGCCCGTTTCTTGCAACGTGATGTGACGCTGTTTGAGTTCTACGTCCTCATGGATGGCGCGATGAAGCAGTTCCAACAGGTCTTCTTTTTCCAAAGACTTGAGCACATACAGCTGACACCGTGACAGCAATGGGCGGATGACCTCGAATGAGGGATTCTCCGTGGTGGCACCGATGAGCGTGACAACGCCTTTTTCTACAGCACCCAACAGCGAGTCTTGCTGCGACTTGCTGAACCGGTGAATCTCATCGATGAACAAAATAGGCGAAGCCGAATTGAAAAAACTACTGTTTTTGGCCCGTTCAATCACCTCGCGTACATCTTTCACCCCGCTGGTGACGGCACTTAACGTATAGAACGGCGTTTGCAACATGTTGGCAATGATGTGAGCCAAGGTGGTTTTTCCTACGCCCGGTGGTCCCCACAGGATGAACGAAGAAATTCTGCCAGCCTCAATCATCTTGCGCAACACAGCACCCTCTCCTACCAAGTGTTGCTGGCCCACATATTCGTCGAGCGTACGAGGACGCATTCTTTCTGCTAAAGGTTCACTCATAATCCATTGTCAACAAACACACATACTCGAAAATCGTCCTTATGCTGCGAATTCAAAGCGCTCTGTGTACATGCAAAGATAATAAAAGTTTCGTGAACCAACGGTGCACCTGCTGTTTTTTTAAATCTATTCCATCCGCCCTAAGAGCGTATCTATGTGGGAGGAACGAATGGCTGCTTGCATTGGCAAGTCATCGCACTATCCACCTGTCACGGTCTAGCTATTTGTCCGAATAAATGACAAAAAAAGAGCACTTGTAAATTTGTAAAATAGAAAAAAAATAATAGGTAAATGAGGTGCATCACACCCTCATTGGAGAACAGAAATAGCACTGTCTGGACAAACACTATGAGTTAAGCGGTCAAAGGACATGCTTTTCACTCTCAACAAACATGTAATTGAGCACTAAAGTCATATCAATAACAGCGTTAAAAGCATGCTTTTACCAGGAAAAGTTAAGGGAAACGGGCGTCATGAACTTGCATGAAACGCAGAACAACCTACACAGCAACAAGATACGAACATCGCAGATACTTGCGAAATTTGAAAAAATAGGAAGGTTGGTGGAGAATATGCGAAGGATAAAGAGTAGTTTGTCAAGAAAAATGTTTCATTATTTTTGGATGCTTGCTTGCCCATACACTGTTAACAAGTGAGGTTGCTGTGATGAATGAGCAAGATTTCTATCACCCACACAGGCATGTGAATGTTGACTAAAAAAGGACAAAGACATTCTGGTTTTGCATCATCTCTATAACTCGCAAAGTTTGTAATCCCCATGCGGGATTAACACGTTTTTTAGTTTACCTCAAATATTTGCAAAAAAGTTTGTCAATTAAGAATTAAGTATTTATTTTTGCAGCCAAACAAACAGGATAAGACAACACTGTTCTTTGACTGCTACAATCAGCCAACAAATGGATAAACGGCATCTCATAGAAATGGGCACTGGTATCCAAATTGTTGACGTTATTTGCGCAAGCGCATTGCAATTCAATCAAAGATAAATGACCACTAAAAAAATATGAAACAAAAAAACGCTTTATCCCTCAAGACATTGACCAAGAGTAGTGTTTGGGAATTACAGGAAAATGATGTTTTCAGGCTATGGGAAGCGGCTCAGAAAGATGCTGACCTCAAGGATAACATGCGTCATTATCTTGACATTATTAAAAGTGCTTTCGAGACCGAGGAAATCAAAGTTGACAAACCTGAAGTAATCAAGAAATACGAAGAACGAGGCTTTAAGGTGGGTAAACTGCGTACTGACGACGCCTCAAAGCAAAAATGGGCTGTTAAGAAGAAGCCCATCGCTCGTGTAACCGACCTTACATACGAGAACATCCGGCACATCTCTGCGACAAAACTCATTGAAGTGCTGGACAGGAACTTCGGCGGTGGCTGGGACTCACTGTCGCAGAGCATCAAAGACATTATTGAAAGCGGCTTTGACATCAGCACGACAACACTTCCGCAAAACAGGCTCCATAACCCTGGTGGCATGTACGAAAAGAAGGTAAACGACGGATTTGAAGTGCTGGAGATTCCAAAAGGATCATGGGTTGAGGCCATTTTTGCAAAGGAAAAGCCAAAGACGGAACTCAGTAAAAACAAGCTATCCAGAGGAAAAGCAGCACTTGATGAAGACTTTAACGAGGAGGATGAAGATTTGCAAGAATTGGAAAACACGGATGACGGGAAAGACGATGACGACTCTTACGATGACGACAAACTGACGGAAGAAAGCTATCGCACCACTTTCGACACAAATCCGGAAGATTTAGACTTAGAGGCCGCAGATGTTTCGGATGAAGACGAATACTAATACTGAAAAATTCACATAGTCAACAATGATAGAAGAGTGGGGCTGCTGAACAAAAGCCCCGCTAAACTTCCATCCAGTGCGGAAAATAATGAATGAGGAAATCTAAATTGCGCATAACAGGTACTGTCTTTATAGCACTGTTGTTGTCTTTCTCGACTAACCGCATCAATGCACAATCATCATTCGATGAAAGAGAGGGATGCCTCAATGTTGTCAACACAACTGTCACCAAAGGAACAGGTGAGTACGGAGACAACACCTTTAGCATGAACTACCAACATGAAAGGTTCATCAACGAACAATGGAGTATCGGAGGTGGCATTGGCTACAATTATCATCACCAATACAGATTGGCGATTGTGCCGGTATTCGCCAGCAGTACATTCTTTTTCACCAATACACGATGTGCACCCTTCGTCAACGTCCGGGTGGGTTCCTATGGGGTCATAAGGAAGGGCAACATAGATACAAACATCAAATTTTCTACTACTCTTAAAAACACAGATTTCAATCTGTTGATGTCGCCAAGCATCGGCATGAAACTCCACTTGTCATCTCACATCGGACTCATGACCTCAATCACGAATGAGAATGCCCTTCTTAAAGTCTATAATGACAAGCAAAAAGCATACACTAACAAGATTATCAGTAGCATAGGCATAAGCATCGGATTATTCTTTCAAATCAACGGTTGGTAATGGCTAACTTCAAAGATGCGCCGATGAATCAAATAAATATTGTATGGTATCATTAGGCCAATTAGCCCAATAAGCCTTATTGGCCCAATTGGCCTAATACCAAAAAAGCCTCCAGGACAATTTCTGTCCTGAAGGTTTCTATTTGAAAAAAGGCGGCTACCTACTCTCCCGCATTGCATTGCAGTACCATCGGCGC